>CAVFKA010000001.1:0-78521 GCA_963623195.1 bacterium
AATGGTAGACGCAAACGACTCAAAATCGTTCGGGGAAACCCATGCGAGTTCGACTCTCGCGCCGGGCACCAAAGACAAAGCGAAGCTCTAGGTTTAATAAATCCCTAGAGTTTTTTTGTTTTAAATTACCTATTCCTAATATTTATATTAATAGTCATCAAGATAATCTTTTGCTTGGAAATTTTTTAGCAACGTTTCTTCTTAATTCATCTAAAACATAATTACATGTAATTGTTTCACAAAAAGAGAATGCTCTTGAAAGGTTTTATTTGGAACAGAGTTTGGAAATAATATCGCTGAAAATAAAATGTTTGTATCTAGAAAGACTTTCATTTGTTTGATACTACCTTAATTGTTTTATATCTATAAGTATTGTTTGTTTTACTCCACAAAATCCAATCTAATTGTATTTAGAGGTGCAAATATGATAATTACAACCAATATGCTTAAGGAAAAATATTCAAATTATGCTAATCCTTTGGATAAAATTAAAAGAGATACTGATAAAGGAATTATTTTTAGATTAACTAAAGGAATTTATGAAACTAACAAAAATGTTTCACCTTATTTACTAGCTTCATCTATTCTTTCGCCATCTTATCTTAGTTTTGACTTTGCTTTATCATATTATAATTTAATACCAGAAAAGGTATTTGCTATAACATCTGCTACTTTAAATAATCATAAGAACAAAACATTTGAAAATAAATTTGGAAGATTTGAATATAGTGATGTTTCGGTTGATGTTTTTTCAGAAGGATTAACCTATATTGAAAGCGAAGGCTACACAGTAAAAATTGCAACAAAAGAAAAAGCCATTTGTGACTCATTATCTAAATGGAGAGTTGTAAAAAACATAAACGACCTTAAAGAGCTTTTATTTATTGATAAAAGAATAGATGAGATTGAATTTTCTTCATGCGGTTTTAAATTAATGTTACGTCTTGCTAATTTATACAATAAAACAAATTTAAAAATGCTTATAAAACTTATAAAAAGGGAATATGAAAATGAATAATGTAATCGAACAATGAGTTTATAATGCAAAAACGTGTTACAATCTCGATAAAATTTTAAAATCGTAACACTTATGATAGCGATATGGTGCGGTTTTAAATTACATATTTATATATGAAGATAATCTTTAAGCTTTGATACATTTTGGGTTCTTGATGTTTTGAATCTAAGAAATCTTTGCCCTACAAGTAGGGATTTACCTACTATTATCCTGCGAAAATAAATAATTAGGCTATTTGATAGAATAATCGAATCTGAAAATTCATTTTTTTCTTCTTTTCAATATTGCAAATTATTAAGTAATATTCAACTACATTAATGAAATGAAAATGTTTTCTGAAATACATTCAAAAATCTTTACAATTGACTTTTAATTTATTAAACCTAGTATTCATTACTACTTAAAAATAACTTAAAAAACGCTAATTTATTGCCGTTTTCTTTACAATTCAACAAAAAAATCGTGAAAAAAACAAAAATTAATTGACATGTAACCACTCCTTATTATACTCAACGCATAACCGAGCGATTATCGGTTAAATCACCCTTAGATTCATCTTGAGTGTGACAAGCGCAGAGTACACTTAAGACGGATCTTGAAGTGATGGAAAGGATACATATACACATATGAAAAAATCAAAAAAATCATTGGTTGCCGTATCTCTTGGATTCATTCTTGCTACAACTCTTGCCGCCTGTGATAATGGCGGAGGAACAAGTTCAACTCCAAGCGGTTCATCCGACGGCACTAGCCAATCCTCTTCAGATGGCACAGTTGAAGCTGCTAACTACACCTACAGATCCTACACAAGCGCTCTTGCTACTAACTGGAACCCATGTGCTTGGGAAACAAATGCTGATAGCTCAGCTCTTAGCTACCTCGAAGAAGGATTTGTCTCTTTGCAACCATCAGACACAGAAAAAGGCATCTATCAATGGGCCTATGATGCTGCAACCTCCATTAAAGACGTCACAAAAGATAACGCTGCTAAATTAGCACAATACGGTATCTTTGACTCAACTGAAGCTGCACAAGAATATATCGACGGTCTCGATGAAAACGATCCAGGAAGATATATCTACGAAATCAGCCTCAGAGATGATCTCAAATGGCAAGATGGCACAGCAATCAATGCTCAATCATACATCGACTCAATGAAATATCTTCTTGAGCCAAATTCAAAGAACTATCGTGCAAATCTCTACGTCTCTGGTGAAAGCGCAATCGCCGGTGGTGCAGACTATTATTATCAAGGTTCAACGGTTCCTCTTGAAAACTATGATGGTTCAGATTTCACCTACGTTTCATCCGATGATGATATCGAACTCAAAGATGGCAAATACGTCTCCAAAGAAACAGGTGGAACAGTCTATCTTGCTATCGATTCTTCCTTAACATATCTTAGTGGCTACTCTCTTTTGGATTATGTTGACTCCTATGGCGATGAAATGTTCGATACAGCAACATTCGATCAATTAGCTGCCTTAGCAAACGATGATGGCTTAGTTGAATTAACAACAACCTCCTTAGCTTTGATGAAAACCTTCCTCAACAATTCCCCAGAATGGGGTGAAGATGGAAGCTATTGGGTATGCTATGCCTATGTTGATGTCACTTATGCAGCCGCTTCATTTGATTCGGTTGGCATCTACAAAGTTGACGATCTAACATTCTGCTACGTCATGAATACTCCGCTTGATGAATCTCAAACATTCGTTTCCTTCCAAGAAACATGGCTTGTTCATACTGAGTTATACGAAAAACTCTTAGACAAGAGCAAGACTCCATGGACAAGCACATATGGTACAAGCGTTGCCACAACAATGTCATATGGTCCATATAAACTCACTTCCCTTGAAGCAGAGAAACAAATGGTCTTTGAGACAAACGAAAACTGGCACGGATACGAAAAGGTTAACGGACAACTCGTTTCCTACACCAACTTCGAGGTTGATGGAGCAAAGGTCAGACAATATCAAACAACAAAAGTTGTCATCAACCAAATGGATGATGCTGCCGCTAAGCAACAATTCCTCAAAGGCCAATTAACCGAATACGCCCCAACCTCATCAGAACTTTCTGAATATACCTTATCAGATGCTCTTTACCAAGTTGATGAAACATACACAATGTCTCTCTTCTTCAATACAAATGTCGAAGCACTTCAACAAATGGATAAGAGCGAGGGCAACACCAACTCTGTCGTTCTCTCAAGCACGAACTTCAGAAAAGCCTTCTCCCTTGGTATTGACCGTGCAAAATATGTCACGGCTACACCAGCTTACAAACCAGCTTATTCCCTCATGAATAACCTCTACTACTACGATGTCTGGAATGATCCAAATTCCTCTTATCGTGGATCTGAGCCAGCCATGCAAGCCATCGTCGACCTCTATGGTGTCGAATATGGTGATGGAAAAGCTTATAAGACACTCGAAGAAGCATATAACTCCATCAATGGCTATAACTTAACTGAAGCTAAGAAGTTGATGAAGAGTGCTTGCGAAGAATTAGTTGCGGCAGGCTTATACACAGCTGGTGAATCTATCACCATCAAGATGGCTTATGCAAAAGGCGCCCTTCAATCCGATGAACAAGCTCAAATCGCCTTGCTCAATCAATTCATCAACGCTGCTGCTGAAGGTTCAGGATTTGGCGCTATCACCCTCGAAGGTGTCGGTAACCTCTCCGATCGTTATGCCGCTGTTCCACAAGGCAAATATGCCATCGGTTACGGCGCATGGGGTGGTGCAGCCTTCTATCCATTCCGTAACATGCAAGTCTATTGTGATCCAGATAGCTACGATATCAACGAAGCCGCTGACTGGAATCCAAAGTCCGAAACATTGACAATCGAATTCGATTACAATGGCGAGCACTTCTCAGACACAATGACCTGGCAAGCTTGGTCAAATTGCTTGGTTGGTAATGGCAAATATGCCACTGCCGACAACGAAATCAAGTTAAGAATCACCGCTACTATGGAAGAAGAATTCCTTGGTAAATACTACAGAATTCCTCTCTGTGGCTCAACAAGCGCCTTCTTACTTGGTTATCAAGTCAGCTACATCACCGAAAATTACAACATCATGTATGACTTCGGTGGATTCCGCTTAATGAAATATAACTATACCGATGCTGAATGGGATAAGTACGTTTCAGATAATGGCGGAAATATCGACTACAAATAAACTTATCAACTAAGTTTCAACTACCATAAATGCAACGTGGCTTTGGCTGCGTTGCATTTAGTGGTTATACGTATCTAAGAAAAAGGAGAAAAGAGAATGTTAAAATACATCCTAAAACGTTTACTTTTGATGTTAGTAACGTTTTTCATTATTGTCACAATCTGCTTCTTTCTTGTTCGTATGTTGCCTCAGGAAATGCCAACTGACAAAAATCAGCAAGCAGTCATTGCCGCTAGATGGGAATCGCTTGGATACAACAAGCCGATCATCGTTCAGTATGGCATTTATTTGAAGAACATCTTCACCTCCTTCGATTTTGGCACATCATGGAAAATCTCCGTTATGAAGCCAGCAACCGAAGTCATGGGTGAAAGAATTCTTCCAACCGTCTTAGTTAATTTATATTCTCTTATATTCTCCATACCGTTAGGCATACTTCTTGGAATCTATGCGGCCATTAGAAAAAACAAGTGGCAGGACCACGTCATTTCCACCCTTGTCATCCTCTTTGTCTCCGTTCCTTCCTATGTCTATGCCTTCTTAGTGCAATACATCTTCTATTTCAAATTGAAATGGGTTCCTACTAATGTCATGTATTCCTTATATGATGCAGGCGGCAGCTACTTCACCTGGAAAATGTTCACAAGCTTGATTCTTCCAATCTTGGCTCTATCCTTTGGCGAAATCGCTGGATTATGCAGATTCACAAGAGCTGAATTAACCGAAACCTTAACCTCTGACTACATGCTATTAGCAAGAACAAAGGGCTTAACAAAATCACAAGCAACCGTACGCCACGCCTTAAAGAACGCCATGGTTCCTATTCTTCCGATGATCATCTCATCATTTATCGGAATTCTTGGTGGTTCAATGGTCATTGAGCAAATCTTCTCGATTCCTGGCATCGGTTCCTTATACATCAACTCAATCAATCAACTCGACTACGATATCTTCATGTTAGATTCTATCTTCTATACATTCATCGGTTTGCTTGCCGGTATCGTCGTTGATATCTCTTACGGATTTATCGATCCACGCATCAAGATGGGGCAAAAGTAATATGGCTACAGAAAACGTTAATTTAGTACAAGACGATCGTTTCACCTTTGTGCAAGAAAATGCAAAGCTACACGATCAAAAGCTCGAGACAAAACCTCGTGGCTATTTTAAGGACGCTTTCATTCGTTTTACTAAAAACAAGGCTAGCGTTGTAGCATCTATCATTATTGCGGCTATCATCCTTTTCGCGATAATCGTCCCACTTGTCACTCCAAGCAACATGCAAACCCTTATGGATACCTATTATGCTAAAAAGGGTCCAAGAAACACCGCCCTATATGGAATGGGTTTGAATGGTGGCCAGTCTAATTCATATGTTGATAGAACCCTCATATATGAATATTCCAAGGGCGTAGGAGCGGAATTCTCTGAAGAAACGCCAGTCATTTCTCTAGGCGAGTCAGAAAAATCCTACTACAACCCAGTTATTTCTAGATCAGAACCAACTTTGGTTAAATCAGGAAGAACTGAGACCAATTCCTATACTTGCAATGTCGACCAATATTTGTCCGTCGGTTTCAAGTATATTTCCATCGAGCAAAGCGAATATCAAAAAATCAAAGATTATGAAGAGGAACACGGCTTCAAGATCCTTTATCCTTTGATTGCCTCAAATAAATACACCTTTGGCGCAGGAACTGCTGATGAAGCTAACTATTGGTACAAAACAACAGGTAAGTGCGATCCTATTAAAATCCTCGATAATGGAACGGTTCAAAAGCAATCTTACAGCACAGATCTTGTGCTTGAAGAAAATTACATGAAGGATTCTAATGGAAATTACGTCTACTTCACCTACACAGGTGGGGGAGATATCACAACCGCCCAATACAAGGTTCGTATCCTCTACTACAACTACTATAGATATTTATATGGCCGTGAACCTAACTACCTCTTTGGCACAGATTCACAAGGCTATTCAATGATCTATAGACTTGCAACCGGTGTACGTCTATCACTTATCATCGCCGTATTAGTCAGCGCCGTGAACTTCGTAATCGGTGCAATTTATGGTGCGATTGAAGGATATTATGGCGGAGCAACCGACTTAGTCATGGAACGTATATCAGACGTTCTTAATGAGGTGCCATTCGTCATTGTTGTTACCCTCTTCCAGTTACATTTATCTGCGAAAGTAGGCTCATTCATATGCCTTTTATTCGCCTATATCTCCACTGGATGGATTGGGACTGCTTCATCGGTTAGAACGCAATTCTATCGTTTCAAGAACCAAGAATACGTCTTGGCCGCTAGAACCTTAGGCGCTTCAAACCGTCGTATCATGTGGAAACATATCTTCCCTAATACCTTAGGCACTCTTATCACCTCATCCGTTTTAGTCATCCCGGGCGTTATCTTCTCCGAAAGTATGCTTTCATTCTTAGGAATCGTTAAGCTTGGCGGTGCCTCAAGCACATCTTTGGGTACATTGCTCTCCGATGCCTCATCCATTTGGACCTCTTACCCATCCCTCATCATTTTCCCAGCAATCTTCCTTTCCTTGTTGATGATTTGTTTCAACCTCTTCGGAAATGGCCTTAGAGATGCTTTCAACCCACAATTAAGAGGAAGCGAGGAATAAAGTTATGGCTATCTTAGAAGTTAAAAAGTTAAAAATATCATTCAGAACGAATAACGGAACCGTCAAAGCCGTACGTGATATCTCTTTCAATCTCGAAAAAGGTAAGACTTTGGCTATCGTTGGTGAATCCGGTTCTGGAAAATCAGTCACTTCTCGTGCGATTCTTGGCATTTCAGCAGGTAACGCGATTATTGAAGGTGGCGAAATCATCTATGATGGACGCGATCTTTTGAAATGTTCTGAAAAGGACATGTACCATATTCGTGGTGACAAGATCGCGATGATCTTCCAAGATCCTCTTTCTTCCTTGAATCCAATTGTTCGTATTGGTAAGCAAATCACCGAGGCTATGTTATTAAAAAACAAAGCCAACAGGAGAGAATCAAGAAAAGATTTCAACACCATGCTCTCTTCGCTTAAGAAAGCAATGAAAGAGACAGCGTCTGTTTCAAATCTTGATGAGAAGAATATTGAATACATCATCAAAACATTCAAGTCTTTCTCCATCATTTCAAACAAATTAGCCAACTCCTATGGCAATGATTTCAATCACATCGAGCTCGTTTCTTCTCAAAGCAAAGACATTTTGATGAAACTTGAGCATAAATACAAAGTCGATGTTGGTGCCATAGCAAGAAGTTCCCTAAGTCATCTCAAAGGTTTGAAAGACCCATATTTCCTTTCTGGAATCGAAGACGATGTCGAAAATATGCGTTCTTCTTTGAATGAGGTTATTGCATTGTATCCTCGTTTTAGAAATACTAAGGATGATTCATCCCCAGAAAAAATTGAAAAAGCAATCTCATCTTTCAAAAAGATAGATGAGACGCTTGATAAGATACTTGCTAGAGAGTCTTTAGATTTCTTTAGACTTGGCTATTACGTCCACGAAAACAAAGGGGCTGATCTTTCTTCCTTATCTTATAAAGAGATCAATGAAAAGGTCTTCTCCTTCTTCGATGAAAAATTCATGCCACTCTTCAATGAATATACGATGGCCGCTCTTCAACATTCCGTTTACAAGACCCTTGAATACAAAAAGCAAGTAGTCGCGAAATTAAAGGAGTTCAAATCTTACCTCGAAAAACGTGAGATTGACCGTAAATATGTCAATACGAAAATCAAAGAAATTAGACCACTTGTTAACGCTTCAATCGATCCATTAAAGACGCAAAAAGATAGCATGGCATTCGTTTTATGCGATTCTTTGAAAGTCTATAACGACAAATATTTCAATGGAATCAAAGAGAATGCGAAGGACGCAAAACGTTATGCTCGTCAGTCTAAGAAATACGACGCTTTGATTGCTAAAGGCAAAAAAGTCGACTACAAAGTCGTCCCTCAAAAGATCATCGAAATCGATTCATTTATCTCTGATATGATTTCCTCAATTGATGCGGTTATTCTCAAATACGAGAAAACCATAGCCAAATTTGATGACCATAAATATCAAAAATGGGAAAAAGTATCCCGTTTACTTGTCGATTATCTTAAAGAGAAGGCCAAAGACATGGTTTATAGGCTTACTAAGACTATGGCAAAAGAGAAGGCAATCAAGCTTATGGAAGAAGTTGCTATTCCTGAGCCAAGAACTCGTTTCAACCAATATCCATTCGAATTCTCTGGTGGTATGAGACAACGTATCGTTATTGCAATCGCCTTATCTGCTGAGCCAGAAATCCTTATCTGCGATGAGCCTACGACCGCTCTTGACGTTACGATTCAATCTCAAATCCTTGAACTTATCAACCAACTCAAGGCCAAACGTAACCTCTCGATCATCTTTATCACCCATGACTTGGGCGTTGTCGCCAATATGGCCGATGACATCGCGGTCATGTATGCTGGCAAGATTGTCGAATACGGCACAGTTAACGACATCTTCTACTCACCAGCTCACCCATATACCTGGGCCTTGCTCTCTTCAATGCCTGATTTAGACACAAAAGAGAAACTTGAAGCAATTCCAGGCACCCCACCAAACATGATTTACCCTCCAAAGGGCGACGCTTTTGCAGCCAGAAACAAATATGCCATGAAAATTGACTTCGAGGAGCAGCCTCCTATGTTCAAAATCAGCGACACCCACTATGCCGCGACATGGTTACTTGATCCTCGCGCTCCAAAAATCGAGATTCCAAAGACCATTCAGGAACGTATTGCCCGCATGAAAGAGAAAAAGAAAGGAGACAGCAATGGAAACGAAAGAAAATAAGGAAGTATTACTTTCCGTATCTCATCTTTGCCAATATTTCAAAAATGGACGCAAAGATTTCAAAGCCGTTGATGATGTCTCCTTTGATATCTACAAAGGCGAGGTTTTCGGCTTGGTTGGCGAATCAGGATGTGGGAAAACCACGACTGGGCGTTCAATCATTAGAATCTATGACATCACTTCTGGCGACATCTTCTTTAAAGGCATTCGTATTGGTGCTGGCATTCGTTCTTATCAAGATGAAATCAAATCTTTGAAAGAGGAATTGAAAACCACCGATTCGAATGAGCGTAAAGATGAAATTCACGCAAGAATTGATGAATTGAAAGTCGAAATCGCTAAAGCAGAACACGATCAAAAGAACTGCAACAAAGATTATTCAGCTTTGAAATGCAAAGAAGTCAAAGCCAAATATGAGAAACTTATCTCCGAAGAAAGCGATCCTGAAAAGTTGAAAGAACTCAAAAATGAGTACAAGAGGGAGTATCATGTCGCGAAAAAGACGAAGATCGTTACCTCTATTCAAATGATTTTCCAAGATCCTATCGGTTCTTTGAATCCTCGTATGACAGTTGAAGAAATCATCTCCGAAGGACTTATCGTCAAAGGCATCAAGGATAAGAAATATATTCGTGAAAAAGTATATCAAGTCCTTGAATTGGTCGGTTTAGTCAAAGAACACGCGACAAGATATCCACATGAATTCTCTGGTGGTCAAAGACAACGTATTGGCATTGCTAGATCCGTTATCATGGAACCAGACATGATTATTGCTGATGAACCTGTTTCCGCTCTTGATGTTTCTATTCAAGCCCAAGTCATCAATCTTCTAAATGACTTAAGAAATCAATTGGGTTTAACCATTTTATTTATCGCCCACGATTTGTCGGTAGTTAAGTATTTCTCCGATCGTATTGGCGTTATGTATTTCGGTAAGATGGTTGAGCTTGCTTCATCAGAAGAATTATTTGCCCATCCACTTCACCCATATACAAAATCATTGCTGAGTGCCATCCCTCTTCCTGATCCTGATTATGAAAAAACTCGTGTACGTATCACGTATAATCCAATAGTTGATCATGATTATTCAGTTAATAAGCCAAGCATGAGAGAGGTTGGACCAGGACATTTTGTTTACTGTAACGACGAAGAAGAAATAAAATACAAAGAGATTCTTGGTACAAAATGAACAAAAAAGTAGTTACTTTAATCAAATATTCTCTTGCAAGTGCATTTGCGATAGGAATCTTCTTCCTGGTAGTTGGATTAAGAAATATATATGCTGAAACATCAATTGTGGAAATAATGCGGTTCCTATCGGATGGATTTGTTATACCGGGTGTTCTTCTTCTTTGTTTTGGAGTCATTGTTGCGGTTGCAAATATGGGTTCATTCAATGGAATCGGATACGCGTTAAAACATGCCGTTCAGATGTTAATTCCTTTCACAAAAAAGAAGCATCAAACATACGCTCAATATGTTGAAAGCAAGAAACCAATACATGGTTATGCATTCTTATTCATAGTTGGAGCGATATTTGCAGCTATTGGAATCGTTTTCTTGATTATTTGGTGTTGTTATCAATAAAAGCGTTACAGAAACGTTAAAAGGCCTCGAAAGAGGTCTTTTTTTCTCCATTAAGGAAGTAGAGAAAACAAAATATTTCGCAGAAAAAAAGAATAAATATATCTATTAGACTTTTCAAAAGCTGGCTGGGAAGTTCAGAAAGACAAAATAAACCACATTAACCATCATGAAATATAGTCTAAATATTGTAGTGAAAAGAAATTAAATATTGAGAATGTTTGAAACAAAAAACATAAGTTTTTTTGAATGAAAAATTATAAAAATATATTCAAATTTAATTTAGTTGGTTAGGCAAGCCTATCTATATATATCCTTATATATATTATTTGAAGATATTTGAATTAATGACTCTATTGAATCTTCAATTGAAAATTTGCATGAATCAAAAACCCATACTCTATAGAAAGCAACTATGCTTTGGATCAATGAAGATTCTAGGAATTCAACAGTTGAGACAATTTTATTGCGTTTTTTTGCTGGTACAGGAATTAAGTACATTTTTCCAAAGTCCTCAATTTTCATGTTAAAACGGTAAGTTGATGCATTAAGTACGGCTTTTGCTAATTTTTGATTATTTTTTAAAATTCCAAAAATTTTCTCAAAAAATGTATAACGTGAGCAATTTCCAGGAAGATCACTCAAACCGACAGTCAAACCAGAAATCAGTTCATCTTCTAAAGCTGATACTAAAAGATCCAAAGATTGATAATGAAGATAGAAAGTCGACTTATTGATATCGGCCTCATAAATAAGATCATCAATCTGAATTTGTTCCGCATCCATTTCACATAACAAATTTATCATTGATTTTTGAATCACGTTTTCTGTTTTAATGAATCTTCTGTCTTTTGCTTTCATAACGTTAAAATTATAGATTAATTCGAAACTTTTTTCTAGACTTTTTTCTATTAATAGACTTTTGTCTATGTAAAAATAAAGAAAAATTCATACTTTTTTAATAAAAAAACTCCGATTAATTTCGGAGCGAATAATAAATGGCGTGATTGGGGAGAGTTGAACTCCCAACCTCAAGCTTCGGAGGCTTGCGCTCTATCCAATTGAGCTACAACCACATGCTTAATAAGTATATAACTTAATCAGGCAAAAGAAAAAAGGCAGGATAACCTGCCCTTAATAAGTATTTCAATCTTCAATTGAGTCACAAAGCATTAGTATGCCCGCTATTAAATTAACAAATAACAATGAGCAAACTTTGAAGGCGACGCTTACGTCTCTATTTTCATCGCAAGCCTTCCAATAAGAGATCGTCATTGGTATGCACCAGATCAATGGAATTAAGGTCCATCCAACACTTATACAACCGATTATCATGAAGATTTTTGCGATAAATCTTATTGTGCTTTTGCTATCAGTAGCAAGTTTGCTTGTCGAGCCTGTTGTCGCGGCTTTATAACCGCATTTTGGGCAAACATATGCTTCATCGTCTAATTCGTTTCCACAATGTGAACAATATTTCATAAGAATTCCTCTTTTCGTTGGTTATTATATCTTTAGAATATATCCATTTAAATAAAATCTTCCCAATAGAGAAGATTCAACAAGATATTGGTGCACTGGATGGGATTTGAACCCACACCCGTTTCCAGACTGGCTTCTGAGACCAGCGCGTATACCGTTCCGCCACCAGTGCAGCTCCTAAAATATACACTCTAGAGTTCTTTTTGTCGAACAAGGATTATTTGTCAAGAAAGGCAAAGATTTCTTTCCAAAGTTCCTTATCTTCGTTGGTTGCTCTTACTATGTCCATCGTTATGTCTTCTTGGATATGGGTTGAAAGAATTCCTTTTTTGATGAGCGAAGCGACGTAATCTTCGGCATCCTTGGTTTTGTAAACGGAATGTTTACGATTCTTTTTAAGGATGAAAGTAAAACGTTCATTGTTCTTGAATTGTTTATATAACGGATAATAACCTTGTTCAGGAGTTACATCGGTATCCTTATCGCCTTGGATATAAAGAACTTTAGCATCAGAGTCTTTCAAAACAGTTGATGATTTCAAACATCCATATTTAGGGCAAAAAGATTTAAGGTTAAGCCATATAAATGGTTTCAAAAAAGGTCTGGCAGCTTTTGGAAAGTACTCCAATAAAAGTTGTAAAGGATTATCAAACCCAGCTATATCTACAACCTTCTCTATTTTATATTCCTTCTTTGAAGAAATTGCGGCGCCATATCCTCCCCAAGAATGGCCTAAAGCAAACCTCTTTAATCCTTTCGCTTTAGGGTCATTATCAAGCCATTTAAAGAAATATTCTTGGTCTATTGCAGAGTGTTCTAAGGAATAAATTTTGTTACCTTCCGATTCCATGCACCCGGTATTGTCATATGCGTAAACCAAATATCCGTCTTCTACAAGCAAAGAAATTGTTTTTATATAGGAAAGTCTTCCATCTCCTAAGCCATGAAAAAACACAATAATCCCCTTAAAACCACCGTCTTTTTTAAAATAACGAGATCCTGAAAGAGTCCAATTATGTTCACTTTTAAACGAGAATCTTTCCTCTTTAATTCCTAAATCTTCAGGGTGATAGTAAGGAAGGCTTGGATAGCCATCATAACGGCGTGAAAACACCTTATTTAATGCATGTCTTAATATACACATACTTTATTTTCTTCTTCCAAATGCAATGTTATATATCGCTGAAAAATATTTGTGATTTGCTAAAGAGACAAGTGCTAAAGCTTGTTTGTCGCTCACCCCGCCCATACAAGCGCAGCGAATAGGGGTTTCCATTAATGATGAAAGCATTTTTTCCATTCCTTCTTCGTTAATTGCCTGGGTTTCAAAACGTTTCTTGAACTCTTTTATAACCAGTTTCCCTATCTTTGTATCAGCAATCTCACCAAAAGTTGAATTGATGGTTATCTTTCTGTTTCTGTTTGGAAGATCGTTAACATAATCTCTTCCAAGCAAATAAGCAAACTCGTCATCAACTAAGGCAAAAGGCCTTTTTGCGGTTAAGTTATAGTAATTTGGCAAATGGAATATCTCCGACTTGGCCTTATAGTTGCTCTTAAGGTGAATTTGAACGCTTAAACGTATATCTTCTGATGAAGCACCAACTTCTAAAAGATAGTCTCCATCTTCAACGACAAATCTATTTTGTTCCATTGACCAGATAGCAAAATCATCATAATCAAGCGTTAATTTAACACTTTTTCCAGCCCAGGATTTAATGGCCACTTTATTAAAAGCCTTCAAGACACGCTTTGGCTGATACAAATCAGAATTAAGTGGAGAAACGTAGAGTTGAACTATCTCTTCGCCGTTTCTTCCGCCCATATTTATTACATCAAAGGTCACGGTAATCTTTTTGCCTTCTTCAAGGGTTTTAGTGGAAGCTACGATATTTTGATAATCGTATTTTGTATATGAAATGCCATATCCGAATGGAAATTGAACCTTCTTTTGAGCGGTTAAGTAATAACGATAGCCAACGAAGATGCTTTCTTTATACAAAGAGAAATCGTTATTTCCTGGGAAAAACGTAGAGGAAGGAACGTCTAAATATCTAATTGGCCAAGTCTCGGCAAGCTTGCCTGATGGATTAACTTCACCTAGGATGATATTCGAAAGAGCTTCGTAGCCGCCTTCACCAGGTAAATATGTGATTAAGAGGGCTTTTGCATGGGATATTGAAGATAATTCAACAGGAGAACCAGAGCACAAAACGACTATTATGTTGTCATTTATTGCGGCAATATCTTCATATAAAGTGTATTGCTCTGTTCTTAAACGCATGCTTTCTTTATCGTATCCTTCAGATTCATCAGTTTCAGGGACGCCCAAAAAGAGAATTACACGTTTATGAGTTGAGGCAAGATCGCATGCGTCAAATCTCATAGCTTTTTCGGCGTCTTCACTAATCTTCGTTAATGAATATCCTGGTTCATATGCAACAGGAGTTTCTCTGTTTTTATTAACTACATCCAAAAAGGAAATGCTGTTTTTTGTTTCAACATGCGAGGAGCCACCAGCTTGAATACGTGGTTTCTCTGCGAATGCGCCAATAACGCATACGTCATCGTAATTCGCTAAAGGCAAAATTCCATCATTTTGAGTTAAAACTATTGATTTCTCAGCCATTTTAACTGCTAGTTCATGGTTTTCTTTATATTTGGCTTCTTCGCCCATTTTGGTGGAAGAGCATCTTTCGACGAGTTTTAGAATTCTTGATGCAGAATCACGAACATCGCTCATCGGGAGTTGATGGCGTTTAACCGCTTTAAAGAGAACTTTGTTACGGTCTTTATTATCAAAACATGGCATCTCAAGATCAAGGCCGTTCTTATGAGAATCGACGATTCTATCAACTGCCCCCCAATCGGAAACAACGACCCCGTCATATTGCCAATCACCTTTGAGGACATCTTTAAGCAAATATTGATTTGAAGTTGAATGAAAGCCGTTTACCAAATTGTATGAGGCCATGACCATCCATGGATTAGACTTTTTGACAACGATTTCAAATGGTTTCAAATAAAGCTCATGGAGAGCACGTGAATCAACCTCAGCCGTATAGGTGAAGCGTCTAGTTTCTTGATTGTTTAAGGCGAAATGTTTTAGGCATGTTCCAACGCCTTCATTTTGACATCCATCAATAAATGCTGAAGCCATTTTTGCGGATAATATAGGGTCTTCTGATAGGTATTCAAAATTTCTTCCGCACAATGGGTTACGTTTAATGTTAATGCCAGGAGCAAGAATGATATTGGTGTTATGAGCCTTACATTCGTTTGCTATGGCCTTACCAAATTCTTCCATTAAAGAAGGATCCCAAGAGCAGGCATTAAGGGCAGCCGATGGGAAACATGTCGCAAGGAAGGTGTCGTTTTGAATATCTTCTCTTGCTTTATCTTGAGGGTTCTCAACCGGTTTTCTTAATCCAGCAGGCCCATCATTCATCGTTAAAGAAGGAATATTGAATTTGCTTATCTCGTTGGTTTGCCAATTCCCTTTTCCTGAAAGAAGAGAAATCCTCTTTTTTAGTGGTAAATTAACGATGTTATTTTTATATTCTTTCTTTTTCATAATGGTAGCCTCAATCTAGTGACTATAGATATTTTACAAACTTATCAGTAAAAATAAAGGTTATTAATAACCTTAGTTATGCCTTGTGTCATCATCGTAACATTCGCAAAACCTTGCAAAAAACGATTCATCTTCATTCCCTAAGTCTAAATGAGCAAGGGATCCTATTTTATTTGCTCTAAAGGAGGCAACCCCTTTTTCTCTTTCTTCACTTACGAATTCAGTTACAGAAGATGGCAACAAAACCGTATTTTGCCAAATGGAATATGGTGAGCAGTTCATTAAGCGTGACATAAGAACTGATGCAACCCCAAAATGGCAATAGAAAACTATAACGTTATGATTAGAGTCCAAGACTTCATAATTAAGGTCGTTTCTCTTATAGCCGTTATTGAAAAGAACCTTATCAAATTCCTCGATGACTTTATCATACTCAGAAAGAATGGTCGCACCATTTTCATTGACTATTTTTGAATCTCTCCAATTTGAGGAATATAGAATCTTCTCATCTTCCATCACAGAAGGTAAAAGATCCCAGCAACTCCAAAAAGAATTCTCTTTGTCTTTTCTTCTGACCTTGCCTTTGAATTCAACTAGCCAAGAACAAAAATCAGTTGGAACGCCATCATAAATCTCTTTAGTTGAAACCTCATATGTTTTCATTGCTCTTCCTAGAGTTGAAACGTAGAAATGATCAATTTGAGGATAATGTTTCTTAAGATATGAGGATAATAAGGTTGCTTCCCTAAAACCTTTTTCGGTTAAGGAATCATGCTCGTAATCTGGTTCAGCATGTCTAATAATGATTATTTTCATAATTAATTTTTTATTCCTTTCAAATATGAATTGGCTACTTCCCAAAACTTAGGATCATCGTTATAACGAGTTTCAACTACTCCGTTAGAATAAACGATTTCTATACGTCTTAAAGACATATCAGACATAATGATTTTTGGATGATAAGAAGATTCAAGTGCAATTTTCATTAAATAATCAAAATCAAGTGGGTTGTAGGGGATTTCTAATGAAAATAATAAGGTTTCAGAGGGGATTTTAATTTTGTTGTATGTTAATTTATTATTTGAAAAATCCAAAAATCCATCGTAAATCTCACTTAAATTACCTCCACGAGGCATAGGAAAATATATTTTTAATGAAACTATGCTTGCCATACTTCAATAGTTGGGATTTCCTTTGACTCTCCATCAATGATCGAGAGGAGATATAAAGAGATATCTGCATCATCAATGCCGAATCTTTCTTTGATGTTCCTTTGATAAGTGCGAAGTTGATCAATGTACGCTTCATCATCGATATTCTTTGTTTTGTAATCAACGATTGTGTAATGTCCGTCCTTCACAAACATCAAATCAATGAATCCAGTTGTCCTATTTGTTTCATCAAAGAAACCATATTCCGTATACACCTCATCTGCAGCAAAAGCCTCTTGCATCAATGGTGATTTGATTAATCTTTCTATGATCTCCTTTTCTTTTTTATCTTTGATATATGAGATATCAGGATGCTTGAAATCAAGTAATTCTAATAAACGGTGTAACTTAATTCCAAAAGTCATCTTTGATTGCATGTCAACTTCGTTTTCTTCATCTTCTATTGACTTTATTTTAGATGCTCTTGCTTTGATTCTTTCTTTGAAAATGATTTGAGCGTCATTAACAAAAATCGGAGTCTTTCTTACCTCTTCTACACCTCTGTCATTTTGTTCAGATTTTACTTCAGGTTCAAAATCAACATCAGAGATGATTATCTCATCTTTATAGTCATCATTAGAGTAAGAAATCCTATAGAGCGTTTCACAGCAGTCTTTGTATTTAGCAAAACAAGATACGACGTTGTGAATGAAGTTTTTCCTTCCTATTGATTTCGCGCTCTTATAGCCTAATTCAGCCCAAGCTGCTTCAGCATCTTTTTTCTTTTCTGTTTGAGTAAGGCGTAAATTCTTTCCGAAATCCATCAATGCTTGGTCACGTTTGCTTGGCGCACTTCCCATAACTGAGGCTTCTTCCACCTCATCCTCACTATCATCAATCGCCGAATTCTTGGTGAACTCCTTTAACTCTCTTAAAGTTATCATCTCTTCAACGTCATAAGTTCCGGTGATGTATTTATTGATGTATTTTCCAAATAAGTATTCAAAAACCCCTTCGATAGCGGATTCCAACTGTTCCTTTATCAAGCTTGCATAATATTTTTCATATAAATCATTATGAATTTGAGTTACCTCATCATTCATCTTTAAGCTCGCAGAAGGTTTTGATAGTTTCTTAACTCCATCAATTAATAAGTTAAGATTATCAATCATTTCTTGGCTTAATATGCCTTTTGAAATCATGCGTGAGAGATAACCCTTATTGAAAACTGGATAATGAGGGCAATAATCTAACATTCCATATAAAGTCTCATTGTTAATGTTGCTAGATTCCGATTTAGTATCATCTCCTACGATGAAAATGGTATTTTCCGCTCTGGTTAAGGCAACATAGAACAAGCGAACATGCTCATCTGCTTCAGTGCCATTTTCAGATGGGGCATTTGAGGAATAAACGAATGGCAAATTCAAAATGCCTTCTCCGGATTTACCTTCTGGAAGTATGTAATTAGGAAGAAGAATTCCAAAACGTGGGTCAAACAAATAAGATGGTTTGGAAAGATTCCCACCCGTGCATATTTGGTTATACGAACAAGGCATATAGATAATCTTTCTTTCTAGACCTTTTGACGCGTGGATGGTCATCATATCAACCGCATTATTTGTTTGGAAGATAGATTGATCAGAAAGCGTTAAGGAATATTTGTCGATATTGTTTAACAATTCGATGAATTCTTTTAGCCCTTCTCCAGAATCTTCTTTCGAAAGGACTAATGAATATAGCGATTCGATTTTGGCTATATTGTCATCCACATCACCGATTTTATAAAGGTTTTCGATAATATGGAATTTATTGATAAGGTTAAGGAAAATGTCTGAGAAGGCAAGCTTTTCATTTTCTTTAACGAAAGTCTCAAAATCAACCCAAAGAGGATCTGTTTCAATCCTGCTTAAGTCAATAACTTTACTTGGTTTGTTGCAATGATAATTTAACAAATCAAAAATCTTTTGATCATCATATTCATAAGCGTAACTTCTAGCGATAGAAACGAAATAATATGCTTTTTCATTGTTTGAAGCATTATTCTGTATCGCATCAATGAGTTTGATTACCGATTCTAAAAGGATTATCGATTCAATTGAACGAAGATCCGCGTCAATAGAGACATTTAAAGGGATACCTGCATGGTTAAAAGCACTTTGATAGTCTTCAAAACCAGTCTTGGTTCTTACAAGGATTGCAAAGTCCGAATATCTGCATGGTCGTGTCTTTTCCCCGTTTGGACCTTTATGATCTCTATCATAAACTTTATAACCTGATTCAACTTTCTTTTTGATATCGTTAATGATTGCTTGAGCTTCCCATAACTTGAAATATGCACTTTTCTTTCCATATGTTGCTTTATAGTCATCATTAATGCCCGATTTAGAAACGATGCGCTTAATGCCAAAATTCTCATATGGGGTTTTCCCATATAAATCGACATTGATATCATATTTCAATTGTTCCATGTCATCGGTATATGCAATAGAGCCATGGGCAAGGGTCATATAATTCTTGAAAATATAGTTAATATCACTCAAGACTTCTGGAGCAGAACGGTAATTCTTATTCATGGCGATTACCTTTCTTTCTTCTTTTGGACCTTTCAGATATTCATTTTGCCTATTCCTAAAGAGTTGAACATTCGAGTTTCTGAAAGCGTAAATGGATTGTTTAGCATCTCCAACGCAGAATATATGCGACCTTTCGCCTTTTTTATTAGGTTTAAGCAATGATGAGATGAAATCTTCTTGGAAATCATTGGTATCTTGATATTCATCAACCATGATGTATTTGAAACGTGTTCTGATCTCTTCTGCCACATCTTCGTATTTTTCAGATGTCAAAAGTTCTAAGGCAAGCACTTGAATATCCGAGAAGGTAAAGAAATTATTCATTTTCTTGTATTTTAAAAGTGATTCATCCATTTCCTTGATGATATCAAGAATAAGATGGATGTCATCGGAGAAGGAAAGGTATTTGCTTAGTTCTTCTTCATATGTATCAGAGAAAAGAGAACATTCTGGTATGATCTCGCCTTTCATGCATGCGTTGAAAAGAGGGATGCATCTTCTTTTATTAGAAGCTCTTGCACCAACAAAATCAGGATGTTCCTCATAGAATCTTTTTGCATGGCTAACAAAATCATATCCTTCATAGGAAAGGAACTCACTTAAAGCGTCTGTGACTAAGACAATAAATTCATCATCTTCTTTGTTTTCCTCATAACTGACTTTTGAGATATCTCCATCAAAGATTATTTTGGCGTTCTCTTCAAACAAACTCTTTATATCAGATAAATGTTCCAAAGGTTTATCGAAATATCCGCTAAATTTAGTGACGATGAAAATTTCATAAAGGGATTTTCTAATTGCTTTCTTTTTCGATTCAACATAATTAGCAAGGCATTCATCAAAGAAATTCTTATTGAGGAATTTCTCGTCATATTTTTCAATGAATTCTGTTCTTCTTTTTGGCGTGAAAGTGTTCAATTTTGCATACACGCCCCTCACGGTTTCCTTAAAATTCTCATCAGAACGCGCACAGAATTTGATTAAGGTTTTCGTTATTCTTTCCTTTTTTTCAGGGTCTGAATAATACCCATTTAATATTTCATCAAGAATGGAATTGCTCTTGGCATCAATGATGTTTTGAGGAGCATTCAATATATTGTTGCCAATTCCTAATTTTGAGGCGTATTTTTTAACGAGATATGCCGCAAAGGAATCGAATGTTTGAATATGAGCGGAATACATCTTATCCGCTTTCTTTTTGCTTTCGTCGGTTTCGTTTTTCTCGTCTTTTTTAATTTCGGAAATGATTCTTTCCTTCATTTCATGGGCAGCATTATCGGTGAAGGTCAAAACTAAAAGTTGGGAAGGTTCGATGAGCTCTTTTTCAATAAGAACCGATACTCTTGTGGAAAGGGTTTTGGTTTTGCCTGATCCAGCGCCTGCTGCAATAAGAACGTCGGTGGTCATCAAAGATTCGATTGCTTCTTTTTGCTCGGGGTTTTTCCCTTCTAATTTCTTTTTGTCTATTCCGACGATTAAATTCTTTGAGTTTTCCATTATTTGCCTCCCTTCAATTTGAAATATTTCTTAATTTCTTCTGAGTAATTGGCCTTGTCATACGATTTGTGATAACAGATGTTTTTGTATTTGCAAAAAGCACATGGCAAGCCGTTGTTGTTGCTTTCGTCTACTTTGTCTTTCAATGAATTCCTTGGAGCAGGCGCGATAGGGAAGACGTTATTGTTTATCTTATCTATTGCGTATAGCATGCCATCGATGGAATCTTTAACAATATTTGATAGGTTATATATTTCAAGACCGCTCTTATCGCCAATGACATTTTCTTCTGCATTGTCATCTGTGAATTTATAAGAGATGTTTAGATATGTTCCACTCTTAATTTTGCCATTCTTATCTACAGGCATAGTTAAATCGAAAGATTTGTAATATGTAGAGTTATAAAAACTAACTCCCTTTAGAACTGAATTAGCCTTAACGGTATCTTCGCTTAGTTTTTGATCTTTATTGCCAAATATGCCTTTTAAGCTATTTCCATAGACATGTTGAATTCCAAATCCACCAAAGATTGCGTCATCTATGAGGTTTCTTAATTTGTCTGCATCCTCTAAAGGATTCTTAAATGATTCATCTGGGTATTCGTTTTCTTTGATGGTTTTTAGAGCATAGTAATAAAGAGGCAATTGAACTGATTTGCCATATTTTGTTGAAAATATGTCAAACGATTCAGAACCGGTCTTATAGTCGATGATTGTCCAGAAGCTTTGCATGTTTCCATTCTCATCTTCGGTTTGGCTCTTGACTATCTTATCTATCTTGCCACTAAATTTATATTTCTTCCCTTTCTCGTCTTCAATTGAAAAATAAACAGGGAACTCAGCAAGAGAATCGACATATCCCATTTCTAGAGCGTGAGCGGCATATAAAGGCATTACTCTCTTTAAGTGAGCATGGTAGATATCAAGCATTACGTCATCATATGGGGTATATTCAATGTTCTCATCTTTAAAACATTTCTTGTATGTATCTACTGCTTTAGCCCATTCTGCTTCGAATTTGTATCCTTTATCAAAGATATTCTCACAAAGCTTATGGACAAGGTCTCCCTTATATCGAATGCGAGGGTCAAAATCATTAATAGGCAAGACCCTATTCATGTAGTAAGCGAAAGGACAGTCGATGTATTTTTCTAAATTTGTTAAGTGATATGTTTTATCGTCAGCAAAGATTTTTCCATCTATTTGCTTATAAGAATTATCATATGTTCTATAGTGGAAATCAGGAGCTTTAGTGCAGAAAAATCCATCTAAAAGATAAGCCGTGAAGATTTCAGAAGCGTTATTTGTGAAGACCATTTCTCCTCTGTCTTTATAGTCTTCATAATCAAATCTTTTAATCTTCTTTTTCCAATCAAATTCCTCAATGAATTCAGAATCGAATAACTTATCGGATAAATGTTGAGTGACCCTAGAGACTAGATTCGTATTGGTATAACGAAGGTAGTTTTCTTTGAACCTTTTATCGATCTTGGTTTTAACATAGGAGGTATTTACGTGCAATTCTTCTAATTCTTTGTCCGACAAAACATCGTTGTCGCTAAAGATCTCATAAAAGGTTCCATGTTTGAAATTGGTTATGTAATTGATTGTTCTATCGCTTAAGTTGAAATCGGTAGTAATGGAGATGCCACTTTTTGAATCAACTTGGTTGAAGGAAGTAGAATTAACAATTTCGGTCAAGCAGGAATAAGCGAAAGCAAAATCATTTAAGGTGTTTAATTCGTATTTATCGATGAGATTCTTAAGGATTTTCAAATCAGGATCGTTTTCTTCTTCAGTAAAAGAGAAAGATCTTTTATCGAAGATATCTCTCATCTTCTTTCTGATTGATTCGATTGTTAGGATTTTTCTTTTTGTTACAACCAAAGTGTTAATGTCAAAAAGTTTTGAGCAATAATTAGCGTAATAAAGATCGCCATCACCATCGCAGACGATAGTTATCTTATCTTGGAGAGATGAATCTTCTAAAAGTAGTTTTCTGATATTTGAATAAATGTAGGTGAATTGGAGAAATTTGTTTTTGAAGTTAACGATACTCAAATAGTTTTCGTCGAGTTTTTCTTCAATGAGTTCGTCCTCAAAGTACAAATCTTGGAATGTTGCACAATCGAAAGAAACGTTCTTTCTATTAGTTAAATCAATGAGTTCCTTGTCCTCATTCATTTCAAAGAAGACGACATTATCATAACGTTTTAATTCTTCATTGGCGTATTCATCATGAGTAATGTAATCAGCTGGAATAGAATCAAAAATATTTTTTACATTAGAGTTTTTATCCAAATCGCCAAATAAGAAAATATGAACAAATTTCTTTGCATCGGAATAATCAATCTTCTTCTTTAGCAAGAGGGGAATAGGGTCTTTAGCAAAAGAGAAGGAGATCATCGAAGCGAATTCTTGTTTATCAATTAGTTTCAAATTCAAATTAGGGTGTTTGTTCTTATACGAAAACAAAATCGGGAAATATTCTCTTCTGGTTACGATTAAATATTTTTTATTGTTAGCAAGCTGCATATGGCCCCTCCATAAAACATTACAAAAATGATTATATCATATTTGTATAGTTTTAACATACGCACGTGAGATTATTTATGCTTTTTTGTAGTTATTTTCTTTGGTGACTTATTTGTTTTCTCGTATTTAGCTAAAAATTCAGTCTTTCTTGCTTGTATTTCTTCTTGGCGTTTTTCTTTGTTCTTTCTCTCGTTTTCCAAAAGATAGGTCCTAACCTCATTAAGCAAATCCTGGTTTACCAAATTTAGGGAACCTCCTTCCTTAAAAGCCTTAAAAGAAAAATAGCGCTTCTTGGAATCTTCTCCAATAGCGCATATCAAAAGATTTTTCTCATCTACAAATTCAATGATTCCTTTTTCTATTGACGTTTTTTCTCTTTTTTGCCAAAAACATTCTTGGCCTTTAATTTCCTGTATGTTCATCTTACGCATACCTCATTTCATAGATATTTTAGATGAACTCAAAAAATATTTCTAATTTAATTGACTAACTTTTTTATTAAGAATTTTTTACAAATCTAACTGTTATTGTTGAATCTGTTTGAGCAGAAACAAAGAAGTTATATTCGAGATTGCTGCCATCATTAAAGAGTGTTTTGTTCTTGTAGCAACTCTTCATTTTTTCTGTCGAATAGCCATTATATGAAGCACCAAATTCTTCTAAGCCCATTAAGGCATCAGTGGATCCTAATTTGCAAGAATAGTCTCTTGATGATGTTTTGAAAAGGTTGCCGTTTCCTGAAGCAGGAATGAGCATGATTTCTTTTGTTGTTGAAGATAATAATTTTCCATCATCAGTTACGTAGTAAGAATATTTTTCTGTATTATTCGTTGCTTGATAAGCATAATCGCTTGTAATGATATTGTGCTCATCATATTCAAATGGTCCAGAAAGAACGTCATCAGTGTATGAACGAACTCCTTTTGTGACGCCATGGCTTACTGGATTATAAGTTGAGCCAACGTTTGTATATAGTCTTTCATCAACGTGGAAAACTTGGAGACCGCTATATGTATATGTTCCACCTGTGCCACTATTATCCCATTCCTTATATCCTTTTGAATCTTGTTCATTCAAACCTGTTGGAGTGTAATAGGACATTATTAAATATTCATCATATGGTGTGCCATTCCATGGATCTGTTGTGGTATTTCTAATAAGAATGCAATCGCCAGAGCTTTCAAAATCGTTGAGAGTTATTTCGAAATCATCGAGTTTGCCATCAACCACTAAAGGATTGACCCATCCTAAAAGGAATTTAGAGTATGCGTCATGATCGCCAATATTTAATTCCATCATATCAGCGCCACCTGTTGGATACATCGAATATGTGGAATCGTAATAGTCATCTAAGCCAAGAAGGTGCCCAGTTTCGTGAACTAAGGTATGAGTATCGATATTTGTTTTATAGTATCCAGTTTGGAGTTTATCAATATTGCTCCAGAAATATCTTCTTGGAGTTGGAGTAAGATAATTTGGCTCACTATCTGAATCATATGTCGTGAAGTTCCACCATACGCCTGCACCATCTTGTGAATCATATGTCTTATCTGTTTTATAGATAAGTTCGATGCCATCAAGGAATCCATCGGCATCATTGTCAAATGAAAGACGATCCCATGTTGGATTATTGTTAAAGGCCCATTCAACTGCAGCCTTCATTACATCATTAACGGCAAAGATATTCTTTGAGAAGTTTTCTTGGAGTTCGCTAGAAGTGTATTCACATGTGTATACGTCTGTCACTTCACCTGAGATATGGAGCTTCCCATAGGAAGATTTCTCATAATATGATGCAAGAGATTCCCATCCTGTATCGCTTGCTTCGCCAAAATACCCTTTTTGAATTACGTCTAATTCCTTTTGCGTATATTGATATTCGCTTGTTGCATCTTTAAAGACAACAGGAATGACAATCATATTAACGGTACCGCTTGATGGCATTTTGCCATAAGTTAAAGAACCTGCCTGTTTAACGTTTTGGATGGCGTATTTCTTTGCGTTTTCATCAGTTACTTTATTGTAGCCATTGCCTTCTGTTGCTTTAGTAGCGTTTCCGTTGCTTACTTCAATCTCTTTAGAGAAAGTGTTGCCACCTTTTCTAATCATGAATGTATAGCTACCAGTCTTTGTGAGAGGCTCATAAATGGAGAATGACTCCGTTCCTTTTTTCAAAGAAATCGTGCTAAGAGAGTCGATATCGATCTCCGTTCCGTTCAAATAGATGGTTGGAGAGGCCGCTTCCATAAAGGTTTTTCCTAAAGTCAGATTAGTTGAAACGAAATCTGCATATAAACCTTCAGAGGAATTAACGCTTGAGCTTGAGGAACTTGTACTTTCTTCAGAAGAAGATTCGTTTGATGAGGTGATATCTGTAGTTGTTGAGCATGAAGTGATAAATATCACTGACGCAAGGCTTAATGTTTTTAGCAATTTCTTCTTCATAAAATAACTCTCCTAGTAAAAATACATGTGTAATGATACACATTAATTGAAAATATAACACTTATTTTTTATTAAAAAATAGGTAAGGTCAATGTCAGTTTGATAAGGATAAAAAGAATAGGGATGGAGATTAGAGAAAGAAGGGTAGATAAAAAGATGGTATCGGAGGCAACATATGCTTCTTTATTTGAATCGACGCAATATACTGCAACAACTGCACCTACTGGAGCGGCATTCCCAATAACCAATGCGGCTAATTGGATTTCATCAAAATGAACCCAACCAGTTAATTGGATAAGGATGCAAATGCCTAATATTATAAGAGGGGCAATTAATGCTCTTAAGGCGGATATGAACCACGCTAGTCCGTTCTTTACGGCATCTAGGCAATTTCCTTCACCAAGAGTCAAACCAATTGTTAACATGCATAACGGGGTGGCCATGTTGTTGCCGAATTGGAAAACTTTATATAACGCAGGCAATGTTTTATCGATTCTAAGGAAGCCATAAAAAACACCATCCACTTCAACTTGCCAGATAACATTTTGGATGGCCCAAATAAGCAATCCGAGAAACATACAGATCATTATCGGATTAACAAACACTTTCTTTAATGTTTTTCCAACATTATCTTTAGCAATCTTCTCACCAGTAATGGTCACATAAGAATAAAGATAAGTGAAAAGCCTAAAAGCAATAGACATCAACGAGGTCGTAATTAGAATTCCACTATCACTACCATATGTGGCAGATAAAAGAGGCATGGAAAAGAAGGTAAGTTGGCCAATGCTCATTAATATCGCGTATATCTTTCCTTTTTCTTTCCCAAACTTAATGAATATAAGTCTGCCAAGCAAAAGAAAGAGAACATAGAAAACTACGTCGATACAAAGAATGATTAAATTTGATGAGAGTTTATCTACATCAAAGTCATTCATGAATGCGCAAAAAGCCATACATGGTATCGCTATATACATGACAATCGTGTTTAAAACTTTGCGTCCGCCTTCTTTGATGATGCCAATTCTTCTGAGCAAAAAGCCAAGTAAAATGAAAACGATGGAAGCGATAATCGCACCAAGAAAACTTTGATTTGTTAAAACAGAAACTACAATGTCCATTTTAGAATTCTTCGATTGCTTCAACTGAAGAGACTACTCCAGATGTGTTCCATATACGGTTGGCATATTCTGGATGATCGACAAAAGGATTACGACCATAACCATTCTTAGAAAGATAATTATTGATTTGTTTCTCTATTTTTGTTGGTTCGTATTTTTTGTTCCATTCCAATAATGTTTTAAGCGTGCCCATGGTCTTTTTAGAGGTGGCATCGCTAGGATTATTGGAAAGTTCAAATTTGTATGAAGAATAATATGCGCTTGCGGCATATAGGATTACCCTAGCCGATTCTCCACGTGCTGCCTCAAAACCACATGATGCAGGATCCCATTCTCCAGAAGAAATTCCATAGAAAGAATTACCACGAGAGGAATTCTCGCTTGTTAATGTTGGCCTAATGATAAATGGATCGGCACCTGGGCCACTCTTTCCTGTTCCTCTGCTTTTTGGCCAAGTGTGTTCGCGGTTACAAGATGCGGTCGTGGTCGTTTTGCTTTCATTATGATAGAAAGGGACGAATGTATTGCTGCCTTCAGGATAAGAGGCGGCTTTTGCGCCTAAAGCAAGGCAATTTGTATATGTCGTGGTCGTTGTTCTTTTTGCCTTTATTGCATTTTCGAGAGTAATTCTGAATGCATTTCCAAATTGTGTTGTATCAACGTTCCATACATCAGAGTTATCTTTGCTAGAGGATTCAACGAGGCTAGAAGAACTTGTTTCAAAGGATTCTGACGATTCGCTTACGACTTGTTGATCATCGCAAGCCGAAAGGAGAATTCCTCCAAGAGCTAAAGTTAATATAACTAATTTCTTTTTCATAACGTTGATATGATAATCATTCTAAGAGAAAAAGTTTAGTGTTTGTGTCTAAATAGAGAAAACATTTTTAATCTTTTAAAGGTTACATTACTAGGCCTTGAATAAATAAAAAGTGGTCATTTAAGACCACTTAGTATTCTAATTGCTCAATTAAAAACTCCTGTCCACCAATCATTGTTTTATCTCTTGAACCGCATTTAGGACATTTACCCTTTTGCGCCATGACGTTATAAAGGGCGTGGCACTCATTGCAAAGAGCTTCGGCTTTCGTGACATTAATTTTTAATTCACATCCTTCAAACAAAGGATTGTTTTCAGTGATTATTGGAAAGTATTGAGTAAAGAAGCTAGTTAGATATCCGCTGGCTTCACCAACACGAAGAGTAACTCGTTTTACTCGCTCGATATGGTTTTCGCTAGCTACATTCTCAATGACTTTAATCGCTTCAGATAGGACGCCAATTTCGTGCATTATTTATTAAGGTCCTTCTTGCCTTGGAATGGGCGAGCAATACTTCTACCGATTCTAGCCCCTTCTTCCTTTAAGACGGCGCCGACAAGATGTTCGTAATCTGGGCCCCATTTAGGCTTGTCCATCGCTTCCATATGAATCGCGTCAAACTTACAACGCGTAGTGCAAAGTCCGCAACCAATACAAATTCCTTGATCGACAATAGCTCTGCCACAAGAAAGGCAACGAGAGGCCTCGGCCTTGACTTGTTCTTCCGAGAAAACAATACGAGGGTCATGGACACTATTGAGCTTCTCCTTATCGAGATTTGCATATTGTCTAGGAGTATGATCATAAGTGTCAAATTCTGCAAGATTGTCTTTATCAATCGCTACATAATTGTCTCTCTTGATACGACCGAGCGTGAGAGAGTGACCCTCATGCACGTAACGGTGCAATGAATCTGCTGCTTCTTTGCCAGCAGCAATGGCATCAATTGCAAACTTAGGGCCGGAATAACAATCACCGCCGACAAATACATCAGGCTCACCACTCTGATAAGTCCAAGAATCTCCAATAAGGTAATTTCCACGACGCGTCTCAATTTTAGACTCTTTGATTAAATCGCCAAGAACAACTGATTGACCGATTGCAGTTAAAACATAAGTGCAATCAGCCTCTTCTATTAGATTTTCATCATAGGTTGGCGCAAATTTGCCATCGGCGTCTTTAACTGACAAGCACTTCTTGAAGGTAATGCCAGCCACTTTTCCATCAATTGATTTGATTTCTTTTGGCCCCCAACCATTATGGATCTCGATGCCTTCACTTAGGGCGTCTTCTATTTCTTCTTTAGAAGCAGGCATTTCATCTCTTGATTCAAGACAGTACATTGTGACATTGCCACCACAACGTTTAGCGGCACGAGCAACATCCATTGCTACGTTCCCTCCACCGACAACAACGACATTGCCAGATAGAGAGTAACCATTTTCATTATATGCGTGAAGGAAATCAACACCGGAGATAACGCCATCAGAATCTTCTCCGCTGATATTTAAACTTCTACCGCCTTGACAACCGATGGCAAGATAGAAAGCTTTGTATCCTTCTTTTCTAAGATCGGCCAAAGTAACATCTTTCCCAACCTCAACGCCACATTTGATTTCGACTCCTAAAGCCTTAATGACCTCTATTTCACTATCGACAAGGTTCTTTTCTAGACGGAAAGCAGGCATACCATAACGCATCATGCCACCAGGTAATTTGTTCTTATCAAATACGGTAACGTTATGTCCTAGGATTGCTAAATAATAAGCGGCAGTTAAACCAGCAGGGCCCGCGCCGATAATCGCAATCTTATGACCTTCCTTATAATATTTTTCAGGAATATAGCGAGTCGCTGAATCCATATCACGAAGAGCAAGGAATTTCTTGACTTCATCAATTGAGACAGGCGCATCGATTTTTCCACGTGTACAAACATGTTCACAATATTTATGACAGACTGAACCGCAAACAGCAGGGAATGGGTTCTCTTTTTTAATTAAAGCTAAGGCCTCTTCATATCTGCCTTCTTTTGCTAATTCAAGATAGCCTTGAACGGCAATATGAGCAGGACAGGCGACCTTACAAGGAGCTGTACCAGTTTCGCGATAGACGTTCTCTCTATTTGTTAAGAAGTCATTTCCCTTCCAAACCTTGTCGCCGAAAAAGAATAAGTGATTGGCTGGAATTTCCTGAGGTTTGATTCGTATATGCTTTTGGGTGCAAAGTTTTTCGCCAAGTCTAACTGCGTTTTGTGGGCACACCTCAACGCATCCACCACAAGCAACGCATTTCTTTGGATCAACCTTAGCACGGTAGTTAGAGGAAGACAAGTTAGGGGAGGAGGTATACCAGCTAGTCTTTAAGGCCATGCAAGTATCCCAAGGACAATTGCAGATAAAGCAGGAATAATCTTTTCCATCAACGTTCGATAATTGATGGACGTACCCTTTATCTTCAGCTTCTTTTAATATCTTCTCCGCTTCGGCTCTTGAGATTTCACGATGCTTACCAGCACGGACTAAACTAGAAGCAAGTTTGCCTAAAGAAATACACCATTCGCCTTCAAGATCGGCAGTTCCTTCTCCAACCATTCTTCTAAGTCTACGGCATTCACAATATCCAACCGCAATGGTTCCTTCTTTCTCGGCCCAATCTAGCCAGTGAGATACTTCATCAGTGGAAACTTTTTTAGAATTGTTGGCTATTGATTTTTCAACTGGTATAGTACGCATCAAAGCATTGCCATGGGGAACAAAACAGGCAATCATTTTTTGCAAATCTAAAATATAGTTAAGAAAGGCAGGCGCTATTTCAGGACTATGTTCCAGTATTTTGGCTGTATAAGCGGTATTTTCCATACAGCCAGGCGCAAAGACAGGAAGTTTAACCTTATCGATGTTAGACCCTTTTTCTGTGCAGTATTCCATGATACCGATATTAACGAGGTCGTTAACAAACTTTGCCGTATCGACTAAATCTTTACCGCTGATTTTGGTTAATTCATCAATGGTATATTCATGACGAAGTTTAACTTTGTTAAGGAAATCGACCTGTTCATCATTCAAAAGGCGATCGAAAAAGATATATTCCCATGAATATGCGTTAGCGACAGGGTTAAGCATGTTCATATGCTTAACTAATTTAACTAGATTCTTTCTAGTTTCCGGATGCTCTTTTTTGTACTCTTCGTACTTAGCCATGCAGGCTTTTTCGCCTTCAGTCCATTGATGTTTTTTACTTGACATAGTAACACCTACCTTAGTTTCATTATAAAACTATTATTTGATTTTAAAATAGAGTACTTAAGATATTTGATTATGAATGCATCGAAAGGCATTTTCGACAGTCTTATATTTTCAAAGAATTGATTTTAAAAAACTAAAAAAGCGAACCTTTTTGAGTTCGCTTATTATCTAAGATGGTGGATCATGTCGGGCTCGAACCGATGACCTCCTCCATGCCATGGAGGCGCTCTCCCAACTGAGCTAATGACCCATGTTGCACATCAAGTGCGTTATTAAGGATAATGATTTATTGAGTTACTGTCAACACAAAATTAAAAAAGGGCTCAATTTAGAGCCCTTGAATTCCATTTGAGTTATTTCTCTTCAGGATTTTGTGTGTTCTTGACTGGCTTATCTTCTCTTGTGAAGCCCTCTTTAGTTAACATGTCATCAACTATCTTGAGAGCACGACGCCAGGAAAGATCTGAACGGATGTTGAATAAGAGTGGTAAGTCTTCGTATTTCTTTGTTGTGTGGCGTTCTACTGGGATTGGTGTATCTTTGTAGTCATCTGGATTTGCAGCGAAGTAAACCTTGATGTGTTTGCCACTTATTGTGATGAAGACATATCTCTTACGGTGAGCAGAGAATGTATCGCCTGGGATGGAGATACGGTTGCTAAGGCCGTAATCTTTGATATAGTCACGTAAATCATAATATTTGTGACGGATATCGTATTCGGAATTCTTAACACGTGTTTCAAAGCTTGCACGATGTTTGTTTCTAAGAGCTGCGAATGGATCGTTTTCGCCACCTTCGACGATAACGTTCTCTTCTTCGGCTGGTTCTTCTTCAACTGCAGCTGGCTCTTCTTCTTTTGCTTCTTCAGCAACTGGTTCTGGTTCAGCTTCTTTTTCTTCTACTGGAGCTGGAGCAGCTTCGATGTGTTTTTCTTCAATGTGATCGGCGACTGCTTTTGCAATTGCTTCATCAACGATCTTCTTAACATCTTCTTCTGTTAAGCCTTTTGTTTCTTCAACAGGAGCAGGTGTTTCTTTTTCGGCTTCGTGTTTTTCGATTTCTTCACGAACGATTTCGCGGATTTGATCTTCGCTTAAGGAATTATCGCGTGGTGCGACAGTCTTTGGCATAACGTCATCAGCGACTTTCATAAAGAGGACTCTGAGCATTAAGAAGATGCCAATGACATCTAAGGCGAAGCAAAGAGCGATAACAATGATACCAACGGATGTCCAAGCATTATGGGACATGATGCCATAAGCTAAGATGATTAAGTAAGGTAAATAAGCTAAACCAATTGCGGCAGCTGCAGCAAATGGGAGTAAGAATGCTCTCTTCTTACGAATCACATCAATGAGTGTGACGATTGAGGCTAATAAAATAACGACATCAATGACAAGAACCATGAAGGACCATTTGGAAGAGAAGTTCCCAACGAATCCAGCTAAGTAGTAATTGATGCTAACTCTGACGCCATAGCCACTGCCGCCAGGAATGAAATCTGCCAAGCCACCAAAGCCAGCTAAGAGAACTGAAGCGATGATGAGCACGGCTGCTACAATGGCCATAACCAATGAGCTCTTTTTGTTTTCTTTTGCCATGTTTTTTCTCCTACATGTATCCTCTATTTTTATTTTTCCCACAAAAATATGGGAGACACGTATGCTTTAAGAGGAATCTAGGGCACCCGTGATATGATTATTGCTTATGCAAAAAGTAATAACGCATACATAAAAAGAATAGAACCGTGCTAGCGTTTTGTCAAATAAATACTACATGTATTGACCGTTTTTTTCAAAATTAGTATATGGTTGGCTTATTTTTATGGTAATTCATATATGTCTCGGCTATTTTTAATCTGAGTTTGAGTATAGATAACACTTACTGATATTTTTAAAAATAAAACCTCCGACATGAATTTCATATCGGAGGTCATTTTATTTCTAAAGGTTAATTTAGTCTAATTTCAGAAACGTGTTTATATTTCCTCAAGCCTTAACGAGTATTTTTCCTCTAATTGAGGTTACGTGGTAAGGGAAGGTTTGCCCTCTTCAGGAACGAAGGTCACTCGAACCGAAGCGCCTTTTGCTCTTGCTTAATACATTTAGGCGGAGATCATCAAATCGGAAACTAGGCACACATTCGTCCTTAAAACAAATAAAATGCCAAAGAAATAAAAAGGCGTCCGAAGACGCCTTTAATTTCAGAAACGCTTAATCAGCGATGGCAGGAATGAGAACACAGCCAACCCATCCATCTTCTGTATTATAAGGCTCGAAGCTTGAACCAAAACTATCGCAACGAGTGAAGGTAACCGTTAAGATAGTGGAACCCTTGATCCATGCGTCCTTTTTGTTATTATTAAGAACAATCGAGGTAACAAGGAGGAATGGAGCGGAATTGCTGCCCTCTCTCTTGACCTTATCGCCGACCGACAAGATGCCAGATTGGACGCTGAAGGTCAAAGTGATTTCGCTGTAGTCATCGTTAATGGAGTAGGATTGGACGGCGCCACTCTTAACGAAGGTAGCGTAGTCGCTGACATATAGTGAGACAGCGCCGTTGGTTTCAATCTCGAAGTTAGAAAGGTAATCAGTGTCCGTGGCTCCGTTTCCATCGGTCAAGAAGAACCCACCGATGTAGTTAGGATAAATGGCGACACTGCGGTTGTATTGGGATGGGGCCCAAACTTTGACGGTTCTATTGACTTCGGCGGTGCCATCATAACCGTTATAAGTGAAGCTGGCGACCGGTAAGCCAATGGTATCATCGGTCAACGCTAATTTATAGGAAGATTCCAAGGTGATCTTAGCCTTGGTGATTTCAAGGGTTAAGATTTCGCTTTCGACGGCATTCCATTCATCGGTGGCTGTAAGTTTGATCTTAACCTCGTATGTGCCAACGGCCGTTGGAATGTTGACTCGAGAGAATTCATCGGTGGTTCCGGCGACGCGATAATAAAATTGTACAAGCCCGGATGCTACAGAAGTTACTGCACTATCGGAATTGTTTGCTTTCTTAACATGGCACTTCGCATAGTATGTAGCTTCCGTTAATTTACCTCCATCCCATTCTTTGCTGAAGTAAGTCTGATCCATCTTTATGACTCTATCCTTAGCGCTTAGCTTAGGAATGATGGTGGTTTTGACATAATTGCAACGAGAGCAGGTCTCGGTCTGTTCACCCGCCTCACTGTAAGAGGCTTCTTTGGTTACGACCGGGGTGCCATAATCATGCAAATAGTTTGCGACCCATTGGTCACAGATTCCGCAATATTTCATGCATGTGTCTTCGTGCAATGGACGATAGACAGAATCGGCGTCGTTGGTGTGGGCGGCGACATCAGACTTCTCACCACATTCGCATTCGTGCCAATGGCTCGTCTTGTCTGTCTTCCATTCACTACCGTATTGGTGGGTTTGGGTGCCGGCGACTTCTCTGGTCTCACCTTCTTTACCACACAAAGTGCAGACGCGGTGTTCAATTTTGTCCTGATGGTATCCGGCTTCGGTCTTGGTGGTCCAATCGCCGTAGTTATGGGCCTCTGGATCGATAGCAATGGTCAAATCAGCGATTTCCTTGCCATCCTTATCGAAATGTTTCAAGCAATATTCGCAGTCTTTATATCCTTTGGTGCCAGCGGCAGAGCAAGTGGCTTTCACCTCATCATGCCAGGCTCCGAATTTGTGGTTGGAAGAAACGGTGGCGACGCTGACGTCGGTGACGATTTCTCCGTTGACGTTAACCTTAACATCACAAACGGAACAAGATTTGTATTCGATGTTGCCTTCGCTAGAGCAAGTGGCCGCGACGGCTGGATGGTTAACGAAAGCATGGTCAGAAATGTCTTTCTTTTCATTGCATCCCTCAATTGTGCAAGCGTGCCAATGCTTACTTGCATCAAAACTCCACTCTTCAGAATACGAATGAGTTGGAGTTAAGCTGCTTTCGCTCTTCTCGCTTGCGCTTTCGTTTTTGGTTTCGCCTCCACAAGAGGCAATCAAAACGCCAGACATCGCAAGTGAGAAAAAGACAGCAAGATATTTGGAAATCTTTTTGTTCATAATTTTTCTCCTCTTATTTCCTTAAGCTTAATTATAAAAAAAAAAAATTACGGTAATTCAACCCTAAATTACCGATATGTATATTAAAAATCATTACAAGAGTGGCGCGCTCGAGGGGATTCGAACTCCTGACCTTCCCCTTAGGAGGGGGACGCTCTATCCAGCTGAGCTACGAGCGCATCTTTAGTATGTTACCACCAAAGAGGCTAACTCGCTATTCCTTAATTAGAACCTTTTCTATTTTTGCGATGTAGATATCATGGAAATCTTTCTTAGGATAGCAATCTTCAATAACGCTTTTATCGATGAAACATTCTTCTTTCATTGTTTGCCTATAGAGTTTTCTACAGACAAAGACCATGCTTGATTCATTGATATAGGAATATTCTTCTTCGCTAGTCGAGGTGAATCCAACTTTAGCAATCTTATCTTCATCACGCCCAGAATGGGAACCAAGATATGCAAGTTCTTTTTTATGTTCGCCATTGAAGAAACATAAGGTGAAATAATCTTCTTTATCTAATAAGATTTTGCTAAAACGTTGGGGACGTACATATATTGTGACAACAGGCATGCCCGTTCCATGTCCCCACAAAGAACCTATCTCTCCCCAAGAAAGAGTCATGGCGTTAACCTTATCTCCTTCTTTACCTGTGACAAGTTCAACCCATTCATCTGCTATAGATGTCACTGGGTTGAGTTTCAAATCTTTATATGATATTTCTTTCATGGTTATTCTCCTTTATACAAATAACATTCTTTCTCGTGTGAATTAATTATACCAATGGCTTGAAGATAGGAATAAATGATTGTTGAACCAACGAATTTCATTCCTCTCTTTTTGAGGTCTTTTGAGATTAAATCAGATAATGGGTTCGTTGTTTTATCAAATTCGTATATTATTTTCCCTTCAGTAAATGAGAGAAGGTACCTCTTAAATGATCCGTATTCTTTTTCTATGTCAAGAAAGATTATGGAATTGGTTATCGCGGCTTTGATTTTTAACTTGTTCCTAATCAATCCTTTATCATTCAAAAGATTAGAAATATCATCTTCGCTGAATTTAGCAACTTCTTTAACGTTGAAATCAAGAAACGCCTTACGAAACGCCTCTCTTTTATTTAGGACGCATTCCCAAGAAAGACCCGCTTGAAACATTTCAAGAATGAGCATTTCATAAAGATAATGTTCGTCTAGATTCAAGACTCCCCATTCTTCATCATGGTATTTGACATATAAGGGGTTATTTAGATTACACCAATGACATCTACGCAAAACTTTCATATTTAACAATTTATCCAATATTTTCACGCTATTCCAGTTCTGAATAAAACTATTTTAACAACGGAAAAAATAATAAAAGAAGAAAAAATCAAATCGTAAAAAATGTTAAGTATTCTTATTGATTTGAGAGATGATTTTCTATTTTTAATTGAAAATACCAAACACACAATAGAATTTAATAAGACTAAGAATGCTGGAATATATGAAACAATTAAAAGACCGAGGCCAACGATCGCACCAAAATAAGAAAAGACAATGATCATTTCTCCGGAATTTTCAGGAATATTTGCGTCATTGTTCTTAAGAGCTTCCCAATGTTCCTTTAAATTAAATGGAATTAGCCAAATTACCAAAACAAGGGTAATGATTAGGAAAATGCCAAGTATTATTGAAGATTTCTTTTTAGTTTCCATCGTTTAATCTTACCCAATATGTTTAAGTAAAAGGATGATTTTAGTTCAATACAAGCCAAAAAATAGAAAAGCAAAGCCTAACAATTCCTAAGAAAAATTTTTATTTATTTTATAAAATAGAGTATTATTTAAGCGAAGATGATTAATAGGTAATTTCTCTTTCCTTTAATCGTTTAAATATAAAAAATTTCATGAAGAAAAAACGAATTGTCATAGGTTCAGCGTTGGTAGCATCATTTCTTGTCATTTCGCTTTTTGCTATGATTCCATTATCTTCTAGAAACAATACGGCAAAGGGATCGGATTGGATGAAGAATGTCGAAGACGGCACTTCATTAACAAGTATGTCCATACCTGGATCTCATGATTCCGGCTCTTTCCATTCCATTGGTGACGTATCTGGAAAATGTCAGGATCTTTCTATTTCTGAGCAATTAAAAGCGGGCATTCGCTTCTTTGATATACGTCTTCAACTTAGAAACGACGAATTAAAGGTTATTCATGGCATAGTTGATCAAAAACTTGATTTTTCAAGTGTGCTAAATGATTTTGAGTCTTTCCTTTCTTCTTATCCAAGCGAAGGGCTTATCGTATCCGTCAAAAAAGAAAGTTCAGACACTGGAAGCACCCTTTCCTTTGATGAAGCCTTGAAGAGAGCATTGTCATCTTATTCATATTGGGATACAAATAGAACTCTTCCTGAAACATTAGGAAAATTAAGAGGAAAGGCTTATTTGATTTCTAGATATAGGGAAAACAGTATAGGCTTAGAGGCATACGATGGTTGGGAAAGCCAGAAGGAAACAGATACCGAAAACACATTCGAGATTGAAGATAGCCACCTTCATGTCCAAGATTATTATCAAGTTAAAGACATAGAAATGAAAAAGAGCGAAATCTTATCTTGCCTCGATTATAGTGCTAAAAACCTTGATACCCTTACCCTTAATTTTTCATCTTGCTATTTACTTAATTCATTCCCACCAACATATGCACCTAGCGGAGCTAAAATCATTAATCCTTGGCTAGGAGACATTTTAGAAGAGAAAAACAATTTAGGCATCATAGTTAGCGACTTTGTAACAAGTGATCTTTCTGAAACGATATATAAGAGGAACCTACAATGAAAATAGTTGGGAAAATAATATCTTATATAACGGCAGCATTGATAATTGGGTTCTCCTTGTTTTTCATTTTTATTGAAGGACGAACTCTTTTTGCAGGAGATTGGTTGTTATTCGAAAAACCAATTAATGGTTTTATCAGGTACTTCTTACGTTTGATTGTTGCTATATTCTCACTGATATTATCCTTCTCTACGTATTTCATGTTAAGCAAAAAGGCAAATGAAGTATTACGTATCTATTTCTATTTTGCTGTGTTAGCGTTTCTTGTCTCTTCGATAGTTATCGCCTCATTTTCAACGAACTATATCGATATATTATTCTTTGCCTTGCCTTCTCTTTACTCACTAGGGGTGTTGTTATTTTTATTATCAAATCTTCTAAGAAGGAACCCTGATAACGTAAACAATTAACTTCACAATCTTCAAAGAAACATAATCGCTAAAGAATCGTTTTCTTAAATTGGGGAATTTTGCTCTCTGGAACAACTAATAGTCCTTCTCCTTTTGAAATTAAATAGCGGTTAGCAAATATTAATGTCTTTATCTCTAATATAATGAAAAGCCTGATACCAATGTACCAGACTATAGTTTAAGTGGTCGGAACGATGGGATTCGAACCCACGACCTTCTGGTCCCGAACCAGACGCACTACCAAGCTGTGCTACGTCCCGAATAATTAACGCCCGCCTTTTGCAAGCGAGCGTTATTATACTCTAAAAATCAAACAGAGACATCTGATTAGATTCGGAAAGTCCTTCAAGAGCTCCCACTTCTTTTAAAGAGTCAATCGCGGAAGTGCCAATCGAATAATAGACTGTCGAGCCTTGTTTTTCGCTTTCGGCTTTATTGACGGTTTTCTTAACACGTTCCATAAGATCTTCTTGTGAGATGAACTCTCCTTCTTTTCTTGCTTCGACAATTCCTTCAGCGGCTAAAGAAGGGAACCCAGATATGACTTTGAATGGTGGAATGATGGAATTTCTCTCTTTGCAGACTTTCCAGATTTCCGCTTCAGATTCCATAAGGGAGATATTTTCAATGGTATATCCTCTATCAACCATCTCACATGCGGCAAGATCAGAGTTGAGTTCTTCTTTGTCTGTATCAGATGCTTCAGGATCGCCTTTAATTTGATTGATGCGGTCTACGATTCCTTCTAGTGGTCCAGACATGATTTTAATATTGAATTTATCGCAACGTGTTGTGAAATAAGTCGTATAGAATTCAAGAGGATGATAAAGCTTGAACCAGGCGACACGCACGGCACCAATAACATAAGCGGCCGCGTGAGCGCGAGGGAAAAGGTATTTGATCTTGTTAAGAGACTCAATATACCAATCAGGAACGTTGTTCTTTTTCATTTCAACGTCGTAATTTGGATCACCGCCAGTGCCTTTGCCATGACGTACATCTTCCATGATGTGGAATGACATTGATGGTTCAACACCCATGGAAATGAGGTAGTTCATGATATCATCACGGCATCCGACGACATCATCAAGCGTACGTCCTTGCTTGACAACTAAGTCTTGAGCGTTGTTGCTCCAAACGTCTGTACCATGGCTTAAGCCAGAGATGATAAGTAAGTCATTGAACGTCTTTGGATTTGCTTCCTCTAATAAGCCTTGAACGAATGGCGTACCAAATTCTGGTAAAGCCCTTGAACCGGTTTTCAAGCCTAACGGGTTCTTCTTAAGATTGAGTTCCTTTGGAGAAGAGAACAAAGAAAGGACGCGTTTATCATCAAGCGGAATTGCTTCAGCTGCATCCGAAACGTTAATGCCAGTTAAATAACATTGCATTCTTAAAGCAACCGGATCGACGTGACCAAGTTCATCAAGTTTCAAAACCGAGTCATGCATGGACGCAAATTCGAAGTGGGTCGTAAGCCATTCTGCTTCAGGGTCATCTGCTGGATGTTGGAATGGAGTGAAGTCAAATATGTCCATATCGGCAGGAATAACGACAATACCGCCAGGGTGTTGTCCCGTTGTACGTTTGACGCCTGCACATCTATTGGCCAAGAAAGCGCAATATGACCTGTTATCATTATTGAGTTCTTCATGTTTGACGTCTCTGAAATAATCTCTTACATATGCGTAAGCGTTCTTTTCTTGAGCGGCAGAAATCGTTCCGGCCCTAATAACGTGAGGGGAGTGGACGAACTCACCTTTACGGTATGCCTCATTTTCTTCTGGAGTAGAAAGAACCTCACGTGTGTATAAGTGACCCCTTGCTTGGTAATCGGCAGGGAAGTTAAGGTCGATATCAGGAACCTTATCGGCTTTGAAGCCTAAGAATGTTTCAAAAGGAATCGATTGGCCATTTCTTAGCATATCCGTTCCGCATTCAGGGCAATTCTTCTTTGGAAGGTCAAAGCCTGAACGGAGCGTTCTAAATTCTTCTTGATCGTTTGCCCATTCGAAATGTTTGCAATGTGGGCAAAGGTAATGAGGAGGCAAAGGGTTAACCTCGGTGATGCCAGCCATTGTGGCGGCAAAAGAAGATCCAACCGAGCCTCTAGATCCAATGAAGTAACCCATATGTTGAGGGTTATCGTTATCTTCAGCAGCGTGTTTGACTAATAAATGGGCGATATAGTAAGTGACAGCGTAACCGTGGGAAATGATACCGTCGAGTTCTCTATCAAGTCTCTTTTTGACTTCTGGGTTTGGATTATCACCATACGTCTCCCTTAGATTTCTATAACAGATTTCTCTTAATTTAGTATCAGAGTCAGGAAGATTGGCTACAGGAGTATAAAGTTTGTCTTTCAAGACCTTTAGAGGTTCGCACATGTCCGCGATCTCTCTTGTGTTCTTGATGACGTATTCTTGGCATTCCTCTTCAGGTAACCAAGTTCTAAAGGAGTCGAGCATCTCACGTGTACTACGGAAATGTTGATCAGGATTTGGGAATGGTGGGTGAGCACTTCTTCTACGATTTAGAGGGTGAATTGATTTACCTAAACCAGCCGTATTTATATATACGTCCCTCGTTATTTTCTCTTCAGGGTTAACGTAATGGCAGTCTCCGGTTGCAACAATTCTCTTGCCTAAACGTTTAGCCGTATCAACTATTCTTTGAAGGATGTCCATCAATCTTTCTTCATCGATTTGTTCCATGCCAATAAGCCAGGAATAGTTTTCCTTTGGCTGAATTTCGATGTAATCATAGAACTTCATTTCTTCTTCAAGTTCTTCTTGAGTGCCATTCATTGCCATTTCGAAAACACGGCCATTGAAACAAGCTGATCCAACAAGAAGGCTTGCTCTATTTTCAGCTAAGAATTCTCTAGGAACTAGTGGGGTAGGAGCATTTCTTGATTGAGGGGCTAAGTAAGTGGTCTCAGATTCAGAGATAAGTTTGTATAACGCTTTCAAGCCTTCATTGTTTCTAGCAATGACTGTTGTATGGAAAGAGACTAGCAAACGATAGAAGTTTTGATTATCTATTGGAAGATTGTTCAAGTCATTAAAGGTGATGTCTGGATTGTTATATTTCTTTTGGAGAAGAGGAATCATGGCTAGCCAGATCTTAGAAAGTTGCTCAGCATCGTAATCAGCTCGGTGGAACTTATCAGATTCACCTTGAATGTTGAGTTTACCTGCTAAAGCTTTTTCGTTAACTGCGCCAGCATCAGGGAAAAGATATTTTGCGACTTGAAGGGTATCAACGACAACATTGTTAACTGGAGGCATTCCAGCAGATTTTCTCATGATGTTAAGAAAGTCTAAGTCGAATTGGGCGTTATGGGCGACAAGAATGGAGTCTCCGATGAATTCAGAGATTTCTTTGATTGCTTCTTGCATCTTTGGAGCGCCAACAAGCATATCGGCAGTGATATGGTTAACTTCCATAGCACCAGCTGATAATTCTCTTTCAGGGTCAATGAAACGATCTATGCGTTTGATTGGCATTCCATCAGGGCCAACGATTACGGCACCAAATTCGATTGGTCTATCGTAGACGTGGGAAAGACCTGTGGTTTCAAAGTCGAATACACAATATGTTTTGTTTGCAATACGTTCATCGCTACCTCTATTGATAGTCGGAACTGGTCTATCAAACATATAGAACTCGCAACCATATAAAAGTTTGATTGGATTTGGCTCTAGTCCAGCTTTTTTTCTTGCTTTATTGATGCCATCCATTGCCTTTTCAGCTGCAGGGAAACATTGAATTGCGCCATGGTCTGTAATGGCTATAGCTGGCATGCCCCAGTGGATTGCCAACTTCATGTAGTCTCCTATTTCACCTAAACCATCCATGGCGGAGAATTTAGAATGTAAATGAAGTTCGACACGTTGAAGAGGTTCATTGTCATCTCTTAAAGGTTTGGCAGGAAGTTTTTCGATATAATGAACGAATATTTGTTTCTGCCCTGTGCGATAATCTTTATCTATGGCCCCTTTGATTAAAACTCTTGAACCATTTGATTTCGCACTAAATTGTGAAATGTCTTCTTTGGAAAGCAAACCTCTTGATTCAGCCAAACGAATGTTAATGGCTGCACCATATTCCCATTCTCCAACACCAGCAAGCATCATTAACGTGCCTTTTTTTGTTGTTCGGATAGGGTTTTTCTCATCTATGCCAAAAAGATATCCCTCAACTTCAACGGCTGAAGATTTAGTCGTATAGCAATCTTTGATCGAATCTAGTTTGACGTAGTTACCTTTGATATATATCTTTCTATGCTCGATACGTTCGTTTTCTTCACGAATGGTTTGAAGATATTGGTCTTCTGTTGCTTTGATTTCTTGAAGACGATTTGCTTCATCCTCTTCATAAGCTCTTTGAAGTTCTTCATCGCTTAAGTTAGCTCTTTCTTCTTCATATGACGATTCATCTTCATCATCGTCTTCTATGTCGTTAATCATTACAGGGGTCTCTTCTTTTTCAAAAATAGGAGCCTCTTCAACTATAATAGGTTTAGATTCAATTTGAACTTCTTCTTTAATTTCCTTTTCGGTTTTAATAAGTTCGAAATCGTAATTAAGGAATGATAAGTATGAGTTGAATTCTTTGATCATCTTATCGAATGAAGGATTGTTTTTCTCCTCAAGGACATAGATTTTATTATCTTCTCCGGGAGATAATTTTGATGGAGAGGAAAAATAATGACTTAGAACATAATCGTTGAAAAGTCTTTCGATGTCATCAAATGATGGGGATTTTTCATATTGGAAAAATAATTTGTATGAATATTTAATCGTTGAAAGGCCCGCCATGAATTCATCAATGGTTTCTGAATCCCACAAAGAGTCTTTCTTTATTGTCATGTTAACCGTTTTTTGATCACTTGGGTCACGTGTAACAGAAAGAAAATCCATATCATAACGATCAGCATTCTCGATTCCAATGGATAAGAGGAATCGTTGCATCTTTTGGTTCTTCATATCAGATAAATAACCCCACTACATCTTTGACAATAATTCCAATTCCGAATAAAAGGAGGAGGCCAATACCGATAAGGGATACGACATTCTTCACTTTATCATTGATTTTTCTATGGAGGATAGATTCAACAAATGTGACTAGAAGTTGCCAACCATCAAGTCCAGGGAAAGGCAATAAATTAAGGACGCCTAAATTAAGAGAGAGGAATCCTCCATATAGGAAGAAAGTTCTTCCCCAACCAATTTGCGCAGAGGACGTTGAAAGAACCGAGCCCATAGCAACAACCGAGCCAACATTAGAGAAATTGAACGTAAATATTGCGGCCAATCCTTGTCCAATCATTACAAAGAAGTTTGCAAAATAAGAGCACCCGTTAAGCAATCTCTTTCCAAAAGGAGCCCAATATTCATATGCATCAACCGATAAGGTGTCTTTGCTAGAATATTTCTCTCCGCCTTTAATCACAAAATTTTTCGTGTTGTTCTTTGAGGACTTATATTGTGCCCTTGTTGGAGAGAGGTCATATGAGGAACATTCTAAAAAGGTTAGATGAATGGTTGCTTCTTCATTATCTTTAAGAGTATATGAATAATTCTTATCTGGATAAGCGGTAACGCCTAATTCTTTTTGGACGCCCGTTGGGAAGAAACCAGTTTTTTGTTCATAGAAGGTCACGCATGAGACAAGATCGTTTGAGCTGACAACTGAGTCAATCATGAATACGGCACAGTAGTTTTTCTCGCCTATTGTCGCATTTGCATCAAGTAGATACCCATATTGATTGTTATTGTCATCCGCCACTACGTCTAAAGCTAGAAGCTTGTTCGTATTCGAATCAAGAAGTTCTCCATTGATGCTTCCGTTTATCCAAAAGCAATATTGCTTAGCTGTCGCAGACTCTGTGTCGCTAGAATCAACGTAAACGAGTTCATTGGTTAAGCCCGTATCAACATATGCACCAGTGTAATAGGAAGGGAAACATACCGAATATACCATGCAAAAAAGGAAGGCTAAGAAGAAATTAACGGCAACGCCTGCTACCATAACTAAAGCTCTCTTCCAAGCTTTGATACCTTCTAAGGATCTTTCTTGTGGAACACTCTTTCCTAAAGGAAGTTCAACTCCCTCCGTATACATGGAAACGAATCCGCCCAACGGTAACGCTCTTATAGAGAAGGCAGTCTCTCCACCCTTTCTTGTTTTGGAAAAGATTTTTGGCCCAAAACCAATAGAGTATTCCAAGCAATATACATTAAAAGCCTTAGCTACGGTAAGGTGGCCTAATTCATGCATGCCAATAAGGATGCCAAGCATGACAAGCAAAAGAACGATTGTAATGAATGTTTGCATCTTTATTCTCCTCCGTATTTTTCTTTAACGAATGTCCTAGTATAGAAATCCATTGCACGTATGTCACGGATTGTAGGATTTTTCTTATTTGGGAAATGACTTAATGCTTTTCTGACAATTGTTTCAATCGATAAGAAAGGAATCTTACCAGCAAGGAAGAGATATACTGCTTCTTCATTTGCCGCATTAAGAATAGTTGGCATAAGTCCACCCTCTTTTAAAGCGCTTGTAGCAATTTCAACTGCTGGATATCTATCAGGATTGAAATGATGGAAATGGAAGTCGCCAAAATCGGTGATGTTCTTTTTATGGAATACTTCAAATTTGTTCTTTCCTTCATACATGGCATATTCAATCGGGCCATGCATATCTGGTTTACAAACGTCCGCATAGTATGTTCCATCCTTCATCAATATGGCAGAGTGGACATAGCTTTCATCGTGCATAAGGACTTCTATCTTGCTAAGCGGGAAATGGAATAGATAGAACGCCTCGATGACTTCGAACCCTTTATTAAACATCGTTGCAGAATCTATGGTTATTTTCTTCCCCATAGACCATGTAGGGTGATTTAAAGCATCGGCAACGGTTACATTTTCTAGTTGCTTTCTTGACAATTTTCTAAACGATCCGCCTGATGCGGTAATGACTAACTTGTCGACGTCGTCCCTATTAACTCTTGATAAGCACTTAGCAAGGGCGACGTGTTCCGAATCGATTGGATAAAGTGTTCCATGTCCTTCAGAAAGAAGCTTGTTGATTTTCTCTCCACCTACAACTAAGGATTCTTTATTTGCTAAGCAAAGAATCTTGTTATTCTCTAAGGAAGTTATCGAAGGCATTAAGCCAGCAAAGCCAACTAAAGCGTTAACGACCATATCTGGCGATGATTCTCTAATTAAATCTAGTAGGCCTTCATCTCCTGAATAAATATGTCCAATATTAAAAACTTCTTTGTTTTCTTCATCTTTTACGCAAAGGAACTTTATTGACGGGAAACGTTTAACGATTTCTAAACCTTTTTCAACATTTTTGCCAATTGATATACCAACAAGTTCAAATGATGATGGATCTTTTTCGATTATGTCTAAAACCTGCCCACCGATATTTCCGGAGGCACCAAGCAACAATACTTTTCTCATAATAAAATGTTGTACCCATGTGAGAGGAAGACGACGATGATAGAAACGCCAATCATCGCAAAGATGGATGAATCAATGCGGTCTAAAACTCCGCCATGTCCTCTTAAGATGTTTCCGTAGTCTTTAATTCCAAAGTGACGTTTTATCAAAGAGAAAGATAGATCGCCTAAATCGCCAAGCAAAGGAATTATCAAAGAAAGAATCAATATACGGTACCAATGATTTATATCAAGGTATGGAAGCATTGGCGATTTTCCGAGTGCGCAACCAAATCCAAAAGCGAATGAGAAGACCACAGAGAAAACAATTCCCCAAATAAAGCCTTCCCAAGTCTTCTTCGGTGATATGCGTTCAATCATTTTGTGTTTGCCAAAGAAAATTCCGCCAAAATAGGCAAAGATGTCATTGGCAATTACACCGATTAAAACATAAAGTTCAAGTTCTGCCGAATTCCAGAATTTGAAAGCAGCCCCTTTGACCGATTCCGAGCCCATTAAACCAGTTATCGAAGCAACTTCAGTTGAATTGATGAATGCGTTAAATGGGAAATATCTAATGAAATAGAACCCTTGAATTCCTAAACCAACAAGGATAGTCATCAAGAAGAAATACATGACATCGTCGAATGAAAAGTTCTTATCAAACATCGAAATGGCAAAATAAATAATCAAAGACGTCCCTATGCCAATGATTGAAACATCTAATGATGAATACCAGTTTTCAAGGGAGAAAGAATATCCATCTGGGTCAGCTTTGTAACCAACAAGGTTGCTTTTTAAGATGAACCAATAGACATAAGAGAAGGTTATCACGAATGTGGCTACCCACACCCACCAGCCATATTTCTTATGTGGGGCAAGATGGATCTCAATCAAGATGAGCGAGAGAGCAATCATGAACATGAAAAGGCAGACCCAGCCGCCAAGAACAAATGCCGGGATGAATAAAACCGCCAAGATGAGTCCAACGATGACTCTAGAGCGGAGAGACGCCTTAAAGCCTTCAGGAGGTGTATTTACTTCTATTTCTATTTTCTTATTCTCATTCATTCTTAAGTCCCCCAAATCTACGATTTCTATTTTGATATTCTTCTAAGCAATCAATCAATGCATCTCTACGGAAATCCGGCCATTTGACAGGTGTAAAGACGAATTCAGCATAAGCATTTTCATAAAGAAGATAGTTTGATAACCTCATTTCACCTGATGTTCTAATCATAAGATCAACATCTGGTAAGAGAGGGTTCCAAAGATAGTTCTTGAAAGAGGATTCGTTTATATCGTCTAACGATATTTTCCCCTCTTGATACTCTTTAGCAATCTTCTTTGCCGCTCTAACTATCTCATCACGTCCGCCATAATTGAGGCAAACATTCAAATAGAAAGTGGAATTGTTCTTCGTTCTTTCTATTGCTTCAAGACAGACCTTTCTAGTTTGTTCTCTAATTCTTCCTAAATCGCCAGAAACAAGAATTCTAGTTCCTTTGCTATCTAGATAGTCGATTTCTTTGTTAAAGAACTCCTCCAAATAGTCCATTAAATGATCTATTTCATCTTGAGGCCTGTTCCAGTTTTCGGTGGAAAACGCATAGAAGGACATGTACTTAATGTTAAATTCCATACATGTATCAAAAACTTCAATCAAACGCTTGCAAGCTTCTTTATGTCCTAAATGCCGTGGAAGGCCACGACTTTTTGCCCATCTGCCATTGCCATCCATAATGAAGGCGACATGAGTTAATTTCTTGGTTAAAACGAATTCTTTTTTCATATGAAAAAATTATAGCCTAAATCGACATGATAAAAAATGATAATAAGTAGGAAAATTTAGAACATAAAAAAGGCAAGTATTTTATGTAATTTTTGCTACAATGTTAGTGTTATGAATGAAAATGAAGAAAAAGTTATTGATGTAGATGTCATAAAGGATGACACAAAAAAGAAAATGAGTCCTAAGGAAAAGAGGAATGCAATCATCATTTGCTCTATTGGGACAGCTATTCTTTTAGGGACAATCGCCATACCTGTTATTGGCCATTTTGCGGATCAAATATCGCCAAGTAAGAAAACGTCTCCTTCATTTGCTTGGGATAATCAAACGCCAGGTTTATATACGGAAAATGGTATTTTCAGAACGAACGAAAATGTCTTCTCTTTGGAAAAAGAGGGGGAGCGTTATGTTGTTTCAGGGATAAAAGTCAGTGATGAAGATAAATATTTAATCATGCCTTCAGCGGTAACAATTAGTTCAGAAAATAAGACATATAACATTGATAACGTTACTCTAAAAGAAGAAAATGCCACAAACATTTTTGCTTCAAGCACAACAAAAATCAAAGGGGTTTATTTTAGCGATATATATACCAACATTGGAAACTCAACATTTACAAATATGCCTGATTTAGAAGAAGTTAAATTTGGCTCAGGAGACGGGTATCAAACAATAGGCTCGAAAGCTTTTTCAGAAAATCATTCATTAAAATCAATTACTTTTTCTAAGAACCTTCATACTTTGGGAGAGAATGCATTTGAAAACGACACTTCTCTAGAAAAGTTAAGTTTCTCAAATACAAAACTTCAAAATATCGGAGAGAAAGCTTTTAAAGGATGTTCATCCCTTAAAGAAATATATTTACCTTCATCTATCGCTTCTATTCCTAGCGAGCTCTTCTCAGGATGCACTTCGCTAACAAAAATAAATTATGAGGGGAGCGTTGCTGCTTGGGCTAACCTAACAAAATCAACCACTTGGAATCAAGATTCTTCTATCACAAATGTCATTTGTTCTGATGGATCAATCATACAATAAAATGAAAAGAGACCTACACGGGTCTCTTCTTTTTTTTGATCTTTTGATATTAGATTGTCATGATTTCTTTTTGCTTTTCAGCAAGGATATCATCAACAGCTTTATTTGAATCAGTAACGATTTTTTGGATGTCTTCTTCAACACGTTCCTTGTAATCGTCGCTCATTGAATCATCATCTTTGAGAAGGTCTAAATAGTCACGACGGATGTTTCTGATTGTGACTTTTGTTTCATCTCCGATGACTTTTGCTTCTTTAGCGATTTGCTTTCTGACATCTTCCGTTAGAGGTGGGACAATGATTCTGATGTCGCTAGCTTCAACTTGTGGGTTAATCCCAAGATTGGCACCGGCAATTGCGGAAGCAATCGCTTTGATGTCCTCACGGGAATAAGGCTTGATTAAGAGTTGTCTTGGTTCAGGCATGGAAATTGATGAGAGGGCTGTAATGTCCATCTTATCTCCATAATAATCGCACTTGATGCCATCAAGCATCTTAGGATTGGCTCTACCTGTTCTAAGTTTTGCTAATCTTCCTTTGTAGGCTTCAATGGCTTTGTCCATTTGGCCTTTTGCTTCATTTACTAATTGATCCATAATTTATTTCTCCTTGGATATAGTTGATCCAATATCTTCTCCTTTTAAGACATCTAACAAGCTCTTTGGGTCTGACATATTGAAGACGTGAATCTTTACGTCAGAATCAGCAAGCATTGCTACGGCTGTCAAATCCATGACGGCTAATTTGTTTGCCATGACTTCTGTATATGTTAATTTCTTAAGAAGTTTTGCGTCTTTGTTCTTTCTTGGGTCGGAATCATAAACACCTTCAACACCGTTCTTTCCCATGATGATGGAATCAGCATTGATTTCTAAAGCGCGAAGGGTTGCACAAGAATCTGTTGTGAAATATGGGTTCCCTGTTCCTCCAGCAAAAACGACGATGTTGCCATTTTCTAAATGAGAAATTGCTCTTCTACGAATATAAGGTTCGCAAACTTGAGGAACGTTGATTGATGACATTACCCTTGTTTTTAAGCCTAAGCTTTCTAAAGAAGATTGTAAGGCAAGGGCGTTCATGATTGTTCCAAGCATGCCCATATAGTCAGCAGTTGAACGTTCAATGCCAACTTTATCAGCTAAACGTCCTCTCCAGATATTGCCAGCTCCAACAACAAGGCTGATTTGAACTCCTAATTCATGAGCCTGTTTAACTACGTTGGCGACATCCTTTAACTTCTTTTCGTCATAAATAGAATGATCTTGTTCGTTTTCTAAAGCTTCGCCAGAAACCTTTAGAACGATACGTTTGTAAATAGTTTTGTTTTCCATATGCATATATTATACAAAATAAATTATTATTTTGAATATGAAAAAGGATGTCACGTGGACATCCTTAGTTTTATTAGCAATTAAGCAGCAAGGCCTTCGCCGACTTGATAGCGGACAAAGGAGATAACCTTATTGCCTTTTTCTGCTAAGACTTGTTCAACAGTCTTAGATGGGTCGAGCAAGAATTTTTGTTTGACTAAGCAATATTGGGATAATGCTTTGTCAACTTTCTTCTCGGCGATTTGTGCTTTAACGGCTTCTGGTTTGTTGATGAGTTTTTCATCAGTGGCAACTTCAGCTTTAGCAACATTGAGTTCTCTTTCTCTTTCGGCTGCTGGAACATCTTCTAAGTTGAGATAGATTGCGCCAGAGTCAGCAATATGCATTGCGAGATGGTGAGCGAATTCTTCATCTTCTTTCTCTAAGAGAACACAGACAGCAATACGGCCTTTTTGGTGGATATATGTTCCGAATCCTTGTCCATCTTCTTTGTTGATGATGGCTAAGCGACGGAATTCAGTCTTTTCACCAGTTGCAAGAGCGACTGTGTCATGCATTTGGAGAGTTGCTTCACGAGCAGCTTCGACGGAAGCTGGGTTGTTAGCAAGAGTGTAATCAAGAACATACTTGGCATATTCTTGGAACTTATCAGAGGCGGAAACGAAGTCTGTTTCGCAGTTGACTTCGATTAAAGCGGCTTTGTTGCCTTCGGCTTTAACAAGTGCTAAGCCTTCAGCAGCTGTTCTACCAGCACGCTTTGCTTGTTTGGCGATGCCTTTTTCACGGAGATAGTCGATTGATTTTTCAATGTCGTATCCTGTTTCTTCTAAGGCTTTTTTGCAATCCATCATGCCAGCTCCGGTACGATCGCGGAGGGTTTTGATTGCGGCAATGGTGTTTTGATCGGCCATAAATGTTTCCTTTCGTTAGGCTGCTTTTGTTTCTTCAGCTGGTTTTTCTTCGGCTTTTGGGGCTTCTGTTTCAGCTTTTGGAGCTTGAGCAGCTTTTCTTTCAGCAAAACGAGCATTGCGTTCTGCTTGCATTTTCTTAAAGCGTTCTTCACGTGCTTGTTTTTGGGCACGGATGGCGGCTTTACGTTGTTCGTTGGCAATGTCAGCGGCGCGGACAGCGTCTTTCATTGTTGCTTCTTCTGCTGTGTCTTTGACATATGCATATTCGGTGATGCCACCTTTGGATTCGACAATAGCATCAGCTAAGACACCGAGTAAGACCTTTAAGGCACTTGGGGCATCATTATTTGATGGGATTGGGAAGTTAACGATATCTGGATCATCAGAAGTATCGCAGATTGCGAACGTTGGGATGTGAAGTTTACGAGCTTCTTCGATAGCGTTATGTTCAACTGTTGGGTCATCAACGATAACAGCTTGTGGTAAGCGTCTCATTTCTTTGATGCCTTCGAGGTTGCGGGAAAGTTTTTCTAATTCTTTCTTTAAGACGGCAACTTCTTTCTTTGGAAGTTTTTCGAAATCGCCATTTGCTTCCATTTCTTCGAGTTCCTTTAACTTCTTTGTACGGCCAAGGATTGTGCGGAAGTTGGTGAGTGTACCACCTAACCAACGGTTGGCAATATAGAAGGAACCGGAACGTGTAGCTTCATCAACGATGATTTGCTTTGCGGATTCTTTTGTGCCGACGAAGAGGACTTTTCCACCTTCATCAACGATGCTCTTGAGTTTGGCATAGGAAGCGTTGACTTGATCAACAGTCTTTGCCATATCAATGAGATAGATGCCATTTCTGGCGCCATAGATGAATTTGCCCATCTTTGGGTTCCATCTTCTGGTTTGGTGTCCAAAGTGGACGCCTGCTTCGAGAAGTTTTCTCATGGTCATGATTGGAGCATTTGGATCTCTAATCAAGCTTTCCATGGATTCTTCAGAAGTTGCTGTTTCTTCAACAGTTTCTAATTTTGTTTCATTGTCACTCATTTTAGTGACCTCCATTTGTTTTAGCCTCCCCCGTTTCAAAGAACTGACCACCCTGATGATTTTTAAGCTATTTCGCCCATCAAGGAACACGGCGCTCCATCCACGAGGTGCGTATAAGCACTTTCTATTCTAAAGAAAGGCCGAGAGAGATTATATAACAAATAAGAGTCAATAAAAAGCAAAAAATTATGCGTGAAATATAAATGTTAAAAAATATGTCAAAGATTAGTCGTTATCGGAGTTATCTTTTCCTTGTCTAGGGAAGAAATTCTTATATTGTTCCTTCATTGTCTTTGTTGAAACGTGCGTATAAACCTGAGTAGTATTTATTGAAGAGTGGCCTAAAAGTTCTTGCACAAGGCGAAGATCGGCGCCATTGTCAATAAAAGTGGTTGCAAAGGTATGTCTAAGTATATGTGGGTGAAGACCATAATAGAATCCCGTTTTGTTTTCAACTTGTCGAAGAATGTACTCAAGTCCCCTAACGGTGAGATTCTCTCCCCTATCATTCAAGAAAAATGCATCGGCAGGTTTGCTTGAATGATGTTTAGCATATAATTCAGGTCTCAGTTTCTTAAAATATTCTTGCATGACAAGAACCGCAGTTTTAGAGATGGAAACCATTCTCTCCTTATCACCCTTACCGATGATTCTTATGACTCTTGAACGATAATCGATATTACGGGCCTTAAGAGTAACGATTTCGGAAGCACGCATGCCTGAGGCGTACATCAATTCCAAGATGGCTTGGTCTCTAAGGGCAAGATAATCTTTTCTTTTTGCGTTTTCATTTAAAAGCGAAGTTAATTGTTCAGTCGTTAAAACCGATGGGTATCTCACTGGTTTTTTAGGGGCTTTAACAGTCCTAAAAGGATTCGTAAGTATATGCCCATTCTTTTGCAGATAGGCATAGAATTGTCTGCAAGAGGTGATTCTTCTTTGCAAAGACCTAGCGCCAACTCCTTTTTGAAGTTGAGAATCCATAAAATCTCGTATGTCATTTCTTGTGACGCTTGTCATCAAGATGTTTTTCTTATTTAAAAACTCAAAGAAAAAATCCAAATCTCTTTGATATGAATCTAAAGTGTGCTTAGAGTATCGTTTTGCAATTAAAGAATCTAGAAATTCTCTTTCAGGACGGTTCATTCATTTACTGCTTTCCAATAAGATTCTACAGTTTCTAGAGCCTTTTTTATAGTTGGTTCGCGATTATCTTTTTTAGATCCAGGGAACAAAACCCATGAAGCATTCATTGGAGCAAAGTATTCCTTGTTCGCGTTAAGGATGTAATCCATAAGAGCGCCTGTAACGCTGTCTCTAGAAAGTTTTATGAATGGCAAATCGTTAAGTCTTCTATATGCGTTAATACCGGCAATGATGCCCATGGCCGCAGATTCAACATATCCTTCCACGCCAGATAATTGACCAGCAATAAAGATGTTATCTTGATTCTTAAGGCTAAGATCCTCATTTAAAGCGACTGGAGACGCGATATAAGAATTTCTATGCATCAAGCCATAACGAACAAAACGAGCATTTTCTAATCCTGGAATCATCGAGAAAACTCTCTTTTGTTCAGGATAAGTTAAATTAGTTTGAAAACCAACCAAGTTATAGTAATCGCCAAGTTTCGTGTCTTGACGAAGTTGGCATACAGCATATGGATGAGGATGCTCTTCAGTCCAAAGCCCTCTAGGAGTTAGTGGGCCATATCTAAGAGTGTCTACGCCGCGTGAGGCAATAACTTCCACTGGCAAGCAGCTCTCAAAATAATGTGTATCGAATTCATGCAAAAGGGCTTTCTCTGCATGAGTGAGTTCTTCAACAAATTTATAGTATTCTTCTTTTGTAAAAGGGCAATTGATGTATGCAGAATCGCCTTGTTCAAAACGAGATTTGAAATACGCTTTCGAAAAATCGATGGAATCTTTAGCGACAATAGGAGCTGAAGCATCGAAGAAGGAAAAATTCTTTTCTCCAATCACTTGTCCTATGGCTTCTAAGAGAGGGGCGCTAGTTAATGGTCCTGTCGCAACGATGGTTATTTCGTCTTTTGGCAAGGACTTAACGTCTTCGTTGATAATTTTGAGGTTAGGAAAAGATTTAAGTTTCTCGCTTATGTATTCAGAAAACAAATCACGATCGACAGATAAAGCGTTCCCTGCAGGAACTTCAGAAGAAACGGTTGCCTCCATCATGATAGAAGACATATTTCTCATTTCTTCTTTGAGAAGGCCACAACAGTTACTTAATTGTTTTGACTTAAGGGAATTCGAGCAAACGAGTTCGCCGAAATTTGAAGTTACATGGGCTCCATCGTCAAAGGAAGGTCTCCTTTCATAAAGGTGAACCTCTACTCCTTTTTTAAGAAGGAAATAAGCCGCTTCAGAACCAGCGAGTCCTCCGCCTATAACGTTAATGTGTTTAGGCATCGTTCTTTCCTTTTTTCTTAGAGAGCCATTCGTGATAACGGCACTTTGGGTAATTCGTGCAGCCTAAGAAATCAACTTTTGATCCATGCTTGATGACCAAGTGTCCTTTGTGACATGATGGGCATTCTTTGACATAATCAGCTTCCGTATAAACTTTTTTGTTTGCTGATTTAGGGCTGTTTTCGTCTTGTTTGATGTAGGTGCAATTTGGATAATTGGAGCAAGCGATAAATTCTTGTCCTTTTTTATTTTTTCTCTTAACTAGAGGGTGACCACATTCTGGGCACATTTCACCTGTTTCTTCTACTTTTGGTTGGATTTTGAGAACATACTTGCAATTAGGATAGTCGGAACAAGCTGTAAACATTCCGTATCTGCCCTTCTTTTCGACAAGTGGTTTTCCACAAAGAGGACACATATCTCCGGTTTCTTCTGGTTTGTCCTTCCACATTTTTTCTTTAACATCTTCGAATTTTTCGGTGAAAGGGTAATAGAAATCATTCATTGCTTTAGAACGTGTTTCATCGCCTAATTCAATTTTATCAAGAGTTGATTCCATATTAGCTGTGTAGCCAGATGAAATGATTTCTGGGAAATACTTATCCAAAACCTTGGTTGTCTTAATTCCGGATTCGGTTGGAGTTAAAACGCCAGATTTGCTTGTGATGTATTTGTGGCTTAGCAATGTTTTGATTGTCGAAGCGTAAGTTGATGGACGTCCAATGCCTTTTTCTTCCATTGTACGAACAAGTTTGGCTTCGGTTAAACGTGCTGGCCCTTTTGTAAACTTCTGCTCAGGATCGACTTTATTGATCGAATAGTCTTCTCCCTTTTTGAATTCAGGAAGTTTCTTGCTTTCATCATCCTCAAATTCGCCGTAGATAGCGGTATATCCTTTAAAGATGGTTGTATTTCCAGTCGTCTTGAAAGTTAAACCGTTACATTCGAAGAGAACAGTCGTAACTTCTTCTTCCTTAGCGGACATCAAAGAAGCGATAGCACGATCGTAAATCAATTTATAGAGTTTAGCTTCATCCTTTGAAACGTATTTAGAAACCAATTCTGGAGTTCTTGCAGTAGAGGTAGGACGAATAGCTTCATGGGCATCTTGAATATTCTTTCCGGTTGAGGAGGTATTATTCAAATTTCCGATGTAGTCTTTGCCAAAATTCTTTTCGATGAATCCTTTTGCGTCACCGAAAATAAATTCTTTAGAAAGACGCGTGGAATCGGTTCTTAAATAAGTGATTAAACCTACATGCTCTCCATTGATTTCCAAACCTTCATAAAGTTTTTGAGCAGTGTTTTGGGTCGTGGAAGTGGAGAATTTATAACGATTGTATGCTTCTTGTTGCATTGTCGAGGTTGAAAAAGGGAACTTTGGCAAGACCTTTCTTTTTGTTTTAGAAACAGAAACGACTTGCATTTCCTCTCCGATACGGGCAAGAATGGCATCAGCTTCTTCTTTGTTATGAATTTCGACGTTTTTGCCATCAACCTTATCCAATGAAACGGTTAATTTTTTACCATCAACGATTAAATCAACATCAATTGTCCAATATTCTTGTGGGACAAAGGCCTTAATTTCGTCATCGTTATCGACAACGAGTTTTAATGTTGCAGATTGGACACGTCCGGCAGCAGGAGAACCGATTTTGTGTTTCAAAAGAGTCGAAAGTTTGAAACCGATGATACGGTCATACATTCTTCTGACTTCTTGAGATTGAACAAGGTTCATATCAATATGCGTAGGATTGTTAATAGCTGCTTCAATGACAGGCTTAGTAATCTCGTGGAAAACAAGACGTTTTACTTTCTTTACGTCTAAGCCTAAGACTTGAGCAAGGTGCCAAGAGATTGCTTCTCCTTCACGATCAGGGTCGCTTGCGAGAATGACTTCATCAGCTTTATTGGCTTCGGATTTAAGCATTTTAACGGTTGCTTCTTTGCCTTTGCTAATGATGAAATCAGGTTTGAAATCATTATCAACATCGATTCCTAAGCCTCCCTTGCCTCTAGTGGCAAGATCTCTGATATGGCCTTTAGAGGCGATAACTTTATAATCATTTCCAAGATAATGAGAAATGGTAGAACACTTATTTGGTGACTCGACAATAACTAATTTCATACTGCTTCCTCCTGTTTTGCGTTCAACATATTAGTGAGGATTTTTTTGTTTGTCAAAGCGAAAAAAACACTAATCCATATATATAAATAAGAATATTTATAAACGCTTCAAAAATTTTTATCAGTATTATTTTAGCAGATCGAGAACGTCAGTAATTGAGGTTATCATAAAGGCGCCTTCCTTGATTAAAGAATTACAAGCGCTATCTTCATCTGCCCTATATGGAAGGCATGCCACTTCTTTTCCAGCTTCTAGGGCATATCCAACTGTTATTAAGGTTCCCGACTTCTTACCAGCTTCGCCAACGATTGTAAGTTTAGAAAGAGCGGCAATGATTCTATTCCTAAGTGGAAAATTGTCTTTATTTGGCTTAGTTCCTGGTGGGTACTCGCTAATTAGCAAGCCTTGTTTCTTAAGCCTTTCATAAATATCTTGGTTTTCCATAGGATAACAGACATCCAAACCGCACCCTAAGATTCCTACCGCCTTGCCTCCAACATCAAGAGCGGCTCTAGTCGCTGCTCCATCGATCCCTTTAGCCATGCCAGAGACAATCGTATATCCTCTTGAGGCTAGGTCGCTTGAAATATACTCGGCCATCTTTTTGCCATAGGAAGAGGCTTCTCTGCTTCCAACGTAAGAAACGCACATGTTCTCTTTTTTAATACAGTCAAGATCTCCTTCATAATAAAGGATGAACGGTGGTTTGAAACATCCTTTTAAAGAATCAGGATATTCGCTGTCAGTTATTGCTAAAACCTTGCATTTCACACTTTTCTCTATTTCAAGAGCCTCTTCGTGAGAAAACTTTTCCCTTCTTCTTATTGCTTCATAAATAGATTGCCAGTCTCCTTTGTATTTGACCGATAAATATAGGAGAATGGTCTTTGCACTTAATGGATTCATTTTTTACTCCCTTCACTTATATAAAGAGGGGGTTTTCCAAAAAATGCCAAAAATAATCTAAAAAAGTTTAATTTGTTCTAAATAAAATGATTTTATAGGTGCGTAGCTCTTACGGTGCACGTGTTCGATTGGGCCGTATTCTTTTATGGCGTCCATATGGAGTTTGGTTCCATACCCTTTATGTTTTGCAAAACCGTATTGAGGGTATTTCTTATCGAGCTCTTCCATATAGTGGTCACGTGACACTTTAGCAAGTATTGAGGCAGCCGCAACATTTAAGCATTGAGCATCCCCTTTAACCATTGCAATAAGCGGTTTCTCTACCTTCAGTTTCATCGCATCGGTGATGATCATATCGTAAGGGACTTTGATTTGAGAAAGAGCGTCGAGCATGCATTTCTTTGTCGCCTCGTAAATGTTTAGTTCATCTATTTCATCAGCACTTACTGAGGCGATTCCATATCCTAAAGCGTGTTCCTTTATTTCTAAAAAGAGTTCTTCCCTTTTCTTCTCACTAAGTTTCTTTGAATCGTTTATGAGCTCATTTTGGTATGATGGGTCAAATACGACGGCCGCAGCGAAAACAGGTCCGGCAAGAGGACCGCGTCCCGCTTCATCGATTCCAACTATGAGTTTCACTGAATCGCTGTAAAATTCTTTTTCTTTCGTTAACATTTTGGTTTCTCTAATGAAATCTTTCCGAGATTTCCTTCTTGAAGATCCTTTATCAAAGATTGGGCGGCTTTGGATAAGTCTGGTAAGCCACCTTGAAGAAGATAGCCGCGTTTTTTGCATATTTCTTCAAAAACGGCTTTTTCTTCTAAAGAGGAGATATTTTCAATACCATAACGTTCCTTAAGACATGTTGGATATTCTTCTTTCAAATACTCAAAAAGGCGAATGGATAAATCGTCTAGTGGCAAAACTTCCTCTTTGATGGAGCCAAGTAAGGCTAAACGTATGGCCTCATCTTTATTTGGATAGTTCATAGGCAAGATACCTGGAGTGTCTAGCAAAACAAAATCATTGGAAACCTTGATCCATTGCTCAGCCCTAGTTACGCCAGGTCTGTTTCCTACTTTAGCGGATTTCTTTCCGGCTAAATTATTGATGAAAGTGGATTTACCAACATTAGGTATTCCAAGAATCAAAAGGCGTAAAGGTTGTTTCTTCATGCCTATTTTCGCTTCTTTTTCTCTTTTTTTAGCAACAAGCGGTTCGCTCGTCTTGACTAGCAAATCTAAAATCTTTTGGTGTTTGATATCGCTAGAGAAAGAAATGATGCCTTGGTTTTTATAATATTCGATCCATTTTTTTGTAATGTTTGGATCTGCTTTATCATATTTTGATAACAACAATATGCGTGGTTTATTGTTTATGAGCTTATCGAGCATTGGATTGCGTGTGCTTAAAGGAGATCTTGCGTCGGCTATCTCGACAATAAGATCGCAACCTTTGACCATTGGGCCAATTGCATTTAAGGCTTTGGCCATATGTCCAGGAAAGTAATGAACATTTTTCTGTTGTTGGAATTCACTCATAACATTTTTAATCCCCATGGCATTATAAGGCTAAAAGGGTCAATAGTCTCGTTAGCGTTGCCATCTTTATCAATATTGAACCAGCATTTTCCAATGATTGTAACTACGCGCCCAACCAAACAATAGGATTTAATTGGCCCAACAGCGCGAGAGTCATTTGAACATCCTTCAACACGGTTGTCACCAACAAGGAAATACTCGTCATCCTTAAGCGTTAACGCATTTTCAAGTCCATCAGCATAGTTAGAATTAATATTAGTTTGACCCTTTACCGTATTCAAAAACTCTTTAGATTCATCATTCCATGAAGAGACATTATAGAAAGTCTGATCGATAAGCGAAAAAGAGTCTTCGCCTTTTCCTTTTATATATAAGGAGCCTGCATCATCAAAATAAAGAGATTCACCTGGCAAGCCAATGACACGTTTGATCTTCAATTCAGCTAATTCTTTTGGAGAATAACCACTTGATGAGTTTCCGACCATATCAGAATTGAAATAAGAAACGACAATCGAAAAACGTTTGATGTCGTTAAGGAACGTTTTTGAAGAGTCCATCAAACCATAATCGCATAAATATGAATGAGACTTTGAGTTAAAACTTCCAACAAGGTATGTCTTTCCAATGTCGGTCTTCTCTTTCCCTTCAAATTTGATTTTGATGTCTTTATTCAAAGTTGGATACATCGACTCACCATTAACATAAAAACGGTTGTATCTCGTGAAATCATATGTCAATTGGCCAAAAGCCGATAGGACAATAGCAAAAACCATAACCAAAAAAACCTGGAAGATAGTATAGAAGAAGCCTTTCTTCTTTTTCTTCCCTTTTTTGTTTAATGGATTAAGGAGATCTCCTTTATTTACATCTACTACTTCAGCCATCTTTTTGATTATATCAAAAGAGGTAAAATAGTTGAAAGCAATATCCTCAATATAAAAGAAAAGGCTCCTTTGGGGAGCCTTATGTCACTTTGTAATATGTTTAATAAGAAACTATTTAGCTTCTTTGATACGGGCAGCTTTGCCGGAAAGTCCACGCATATAGTGGATTCTAGCTCTTCTGACACGGCCGTGTTTGACGACTTCGATCTTAGCGATGGATGGGGATTGAACTGGGAAGATTCTCTCGACTCCAATGCCGCTAGACATTTTTCTGACGGTGAAGGTTTCGCTAACGCCATGTCCACGACGTTGGATGACAACACCTTCGTAATTTTGAATACGTTCTTTTTTGTTTTCGATGATACGGACGGAAACTCTGACGGTGTCACCAGCAGAGAATTCAGGGATATCATCACGAATTTGTGAAGCTGTAACTTCGTTAACTAAGTTTAAGTTCATGTGTTTTTCTCCTTAATTAGAATGAATTGCGTTCTCTTCAAGTTCTCATCAAAGTGACTAATGATGGCGGAGCTTGCGTAGCATGTCATAAAACATGCGTGAAATATTATATACAAGGTATAAACAGTTTTACAAGTTAATTTTTAATCCGTTAAGCAAATTTACTTGACACCTATAAAATGCTCCTATAAGATATTGCACGTACAAAAGGAGAATTTACTATGTCAGTTAAAATCAGATTAACACGTATTGGTCGTCATAAAGACCCATTCTATCGTATTGTTGTCGCAGATTCCCGTTCCCCAAGAGACGGACGTTATATCGAACAAATCGGTACATATGATCCAGCTTTAGGTGAAGCAGAAGCCAACATCAACGAAGAATTAGCCTTAAAGTGGCTCAATAACGGTGCTACACCTTCCGACAGTGTCCGTGCAATGCTTTCTTCCAAAGGCATCATGACAAAATATGCCGAAGGAAAGGCAAAAAAAGCTAACAAGGAGCAAAAATAATGATCGATTACGAGAAGGTCGTTCACGGCCTAATCGATCCACTTGTTGAGCATCGTGACTCCATCATGATTCGCGAACTCCCATCATCCGATGAAAAAGACGTTTCCTTACTTATCGTCGCAGAAGATGATGACACAGCCCGTTTAATCGGAAAGAAAGGCATTGTCGCTAACGCCTTACGCGAAGCTATCGGCATCGCAGGCAAAGCTGACAATTCCAACGTTCGCATCCACTTGAAATTTGAAAGTTTCAGCGAAGACAAAGAAAAGGAGAATGACGCTGATTAATTCAGCGTCATTTTTTTCAATATGAAGACTATTTGTTTAGGAAAAATCATCAAACCATTCGGACTTGTTGGAGTCTTACGTTGCAAATCCGAAACCTCTTTTGCTACCGAACGTTTCAAAAAAGGAAGAAAGTTGTTCTTAAAAAATCCTAAAACCAACGAGTTAAAGGAAGTCGAAGTCGCCTCTTTCAGAGATTCCGCAGACTATTACTTCGTTTCGTTTAAAGGCCTCGAAGATATCAATTTAGTTGAGACGTATGTCGGTTATACAATCGAAATCGATGAAGCTGAAGCAACTTTGCCTGAAGGGTATTATCACCTTTTTGATTTGATTGGCTCTAAAGTCATCAATAACGAAACTGACCAACTTATAGGCGAAGTAATTGATGTCATTACGTATTCAACCAAATCCAACTTCAAAATCAAGGAAGTTAACGGGAAGAATTGTTACATTCCTTTCGTTATGGATGAGTTCATCGTCTCAATTGATATTGAAAAGAAAGAGATACGTACGCACGTTATCGATGGACTTTTATGAAAATAACAATTTTGACATTGTTTCCTGAAATGTTTGAAGGATTTCTAAGCAACTCCATCATCAAAAGAGCAATCTCTAAAGGTGTCGTTGAAATCGAATGTGTTCAAATTAGGGACTACACGAAAGACAAATATGGCAGATGCGATACCCCTCCTATAGGTGGTGGGGCTGGTCTGATAATGAAATGTCAGCCAATAATTGATGCCATAGAAGATAAGAAGACTCCTTCTTCTCACGTTGTTCTCTTTTCTCCAAGAGGGACGACATATTCGCAAAAGAAAGCACAGGAGTACGCTAAAATGGATCACTTGATTCTTTTATGCGGACATTATGAAGGAATTGACGAAAGAGTTAATTCATACGTGGATGAATTAGTTTCAATTGGCGATTATATCCTCACGGGCGGAGAAATACCGGCAATGAGCGTTGCTGATTCGGTCATCCGTTTGCTTGATGGCGCGATAAATAACGAATCGTTGAAAGACGAATCCTTCAACGATAACGCTTTAGAATATCCTCAATATACGGAACCATATGACTACAAAGGAGAAACGGTTCCTGACATTCTTTATTCTGGAAACCACGAAGCAATAAATAAGTATCGTAGAAAAGAATCTCTACTCTTAACTGAAAAATATCGTCCTGATCTTTTTGAAAAACTTGAACTTAGCAAGCAAGATAAAAAGCTCCTAGCCGAAGCTAAGAGCGGTATTACCCCAAAATGGGAGGAAGATGCCCTTGCTAAAGGACATAAATTCATCAAGAAGAAAGACAATTAACGGCCAAAGCCACCCATGCCTCCCATCGGAGGCATTTTTCCTGACTTCTGATATTGTTTGAGAAGTTTCATTTGATCCTTCATCTTTTCATATTGTTTCAAAACACGATTGATATCGGCATTTGTTTTGCCACACCCCTTTGCAATACGATTCTTTTGAGAGAATTTAAGAATCTCAGGATGTTTTCTTTCATATGGAGTCATTGAAGAAATAATGACTTCGAAATCTTTCATGCGTTTCTGAGCTTCTTCTTGTTGCTCATCACTTATTTTCGGAGAACCTGGAATAAGCTTTAAAATCGAGGAAATAGAGCCCATACGTTGGATGGATTTCATTTGTTTAAGCATATCTTCAAGGGTGAAATCGCCAGCCATTAACTTCTTTGCGTCTTTAGCTGCCTCTTTTTCATCCATGACTTCTTTGGCTTTTTCGACAAGAGAAACCACGTCTCCCATGCCTAAGATACGATCGGCCATTCTATCTGGATAGAAAATATCTAAGTCAGTAACCTTTTCGCCAACACCGGCAAATTTTATTGGCAAGCCGGAAATATATTTGATTGATAAGGCCGCGCCGCCTTTTGCATCGCCATCAAGTTTAGACATGATGACGCCAGAAAGACGAAGCTTGGCATTAAATGCACTAGCGACATTGACCGCATCTTGACCTGCCATAGCATCAACAAGCAACAATATTTCTTCAGGGTGTATCTCGGAATTTATATTCTTTAACTCATCCATGAGCTTGTCATCGATTTGTAAACGGCCGGCGGTATCAAGAATTAAGACGTCATATCCTTGCGCTATTGCTGTTTCTTTTGCTTTTTTTGCTACATCAACTGGATCAACTTCCGTACCAAGTTCAAAGAAATCAACCTGAATAGAATGAGCAAGCGTTCCTAACTGTTCGATAGCGGCTGGACGATATACGTCAAGTCCCGCTAAAAGCACTTTTTTCTGTAGCTTGTTCTTCATCAAGTAAGCTAATTTTGATGCAGATGTCGTTTTACCCGAACCTTGCAAACCAACTAGCATGATAGTCGTTAATCCGTTCTTGCTATAGCTTATTTCAGTATTTTCGGCGCCAAGCAATTCAACTAACTCATCATGACAAATCTTGATTAATTGTTGAGATGGGTTGACCTTTTTGAAAACTTCTTGACCAACCGCCTTTTCTTTGACGTCGTTAGTGAAGGCTTTGACAACTTTGTAATTAACGTCCGCTTCAAGGAGAGCGATTCTAATTTCTTTTAAAGCTGCGTCCATATTCTCTTCAGTAAGAGTGCTTTCACGACGCATCTTTTTAAATATGTTGCTAAATTTATCAGTTAATGATTCAAATGCCATTTTCCATTACCTCCTTGATGTGGTTCATATCGTTGTTGTCGATGCCTTTTTGTATCTCTTTCTTAAAGGCAACAACATGTAGTTTGCTTTCATATTCATCCAACTTCGTTAAAGATTTATGAATAGAATCAGAGACAGCCGCTTTAGATATTTCATGATTTTCTGCAATCTCAGATAAAGAGAGATCGTAGAGATAATAATCAGAAAATATTTCCTGCTGAGATTTCGTTAGTAACTCTTTGTATTCTTCAAAAAGCACTAACGCCCCCTCTCTTTTTTCTAAAGTAGGGTCATTCATCTTTCTTGTCTCCAAGCAAAAGGGCGTGTAGATATTCATCTAAATCGAATTCTTCAAGATCATCCATTTGTTCACCAAGGCCAATAAAGCGAACAGGGACACCTAGTTGTGAACGTATTGAAAGAATTATTCCACCCTTGGAAGTGCCATCCATTTTTGTGATAACAATCCCTGTCAAATCGCATACTTCCTTAAAGGAGGAAGCTTGAGTAACACCGTTTTGGCCAGTAGTGGCATCGATTATTAAAAAGGTTTCGTGTGGGGCATTAGGTATTTCTTTAGAAAGGACTCTTTTCATTTTGGCGAGTTCATCCATAAGGTTCTTCTTATTTTGTAGACGTCCTGCCGTATCAACAATCAAGAGATCAACTTTATGCTCTTTTGCGTATCTTGCCGCGTCGAAGCAAACGGATGCTGGATCGGAATTCTCTGGACCGGTAATGATTGGGCAATCTAGACGTTTCGCCCAAATTTTAAGTTGATCAACTGCGCCAGCTCTAAAAGTATCAGCAGCCGCAAGCATGACTTTCTTTCCTTGATCAAGATAACGTTTTGCTAATTTAGCAATTGATGTTGTTTTTCCAACACCATTGACACCAATAACGAGTAAAACTGTAATTTCACCTTCATGGAATTGGACATCGTTAACAATTGAATCTCCGCTTTCGAGGTAATCAACGAACATCATATCAATCAATTCTTCGTTGATTTTCTTTGGTTCAAGAATGTTTTCATCTTTAGATTTTGTCAAAAGATTGTCTAAAAGTTTTAAAGTGAGTTCGACGCCAACATCCGCTTCGATGAGAATTTGTTCAAGTTCATCAAAGTAATCAGCGTTGACCTGACTATAACGTTTTGAAAGTTCTTCTAGTCTATCAGCAAAAGCGGCGCGCGATTTCGCTAAGCCTTTTTGATACTTGCTTGTCGAAACTTTTGCAGGCTGTTCTTCTTTATTTTTTGAGAATTTATTTTTTAAATAAGCGAATAAACCCATACACGTACCCCCTATTTTAAGCCAACGTATGCTTTTTTGGTTAAAGCGTCTCTTGCGGCATTGGCTTCTGCTTCCTTCTTTGTTTTGCCTTTTCCTCTTCCAAGTTCAAAGTTATCGAAGAAAGCACCCATTACAAAGTAATGAATATCGCCTTCGTTTTCTTCATCAACCAATTGATAAGTTACGGCTTGTTTGTAATCGGCTTGAAGAAGTTCTTGAAGGACGCTTTTTGGATTCTCTGCAACTTCCACCTTGCCCGTCTTGATTCTTTCGTAATATAAAGAAATCAAAAAGTTATTAACGGAATCAAAGCCTTGATCAAGATAGAGAGCACCAGTAAATGACTCAAAGACATCCTCCATCAATGGTAAGGATTTCTTTGGATCACTTGTATATGAAGGACCCACTTGAACATAATCGCCTAATCCAAGTTCTAAAGCGATTTCCGCTTCAGATTCAGTACGAATGAAATGGGAGCGGAGAACGGAAAGGTCCCCTTGTCTCATCTCAGGATGAAGGCGATAACAAAGTTGGCCGACAACGAATCCGATAATGGAGTCACCTAAAAACTCAAGTCTTTCGTAATCGAAATGTTTAACAGAGTTTTTTGCTCCATTATGCGAAGAGTGAGTCAAAGCCTGCACGAAAATAGTTTCGTCGTTGGCTTTGATTCCCATCTTATCTAGTAATTCTTTAACAGGGCGGCTCATTATTTTTCTTCTTCCTTGAAAGCAGAGGTTATCTGCTCGGTGATATTGGCTTCAATCATTCTATATTCAACTTCCATGGCGGAAAGGAAAGATTCTGCATCAGAATTGCCATGTGCTTTAACTGCAACGCCATTAATGCCAATAAGCATTGCTCCTCCAACGTTCTTAGGATCCATTATCTTCTTGAAATCCGTAACGACATCTTTTGCAAAGAGGTATCCGAGTTTTGTTTTGAGATTCTTTGTAAAACCTTTCTTAAGAAGTTTTCCAATTTGTTTAGCGGTGCCTTCGGTTGTTTTCAAAAGAACATTACCAGTGTATCCATCAGTTACGACGACATCTGCTCCACCAGCAAGGACTTGACTTGCTTCAATGTTTCCTTGGAAGTTGATTCTTTTATCTTCTTTTAAAAGTTTGTATGCTTCTTTTCCGACTGTGGAACCTTTTCCTTCTTCTGTGCCATTAGCAAGAGTTTTAACTACAGGGTTCTCTATTTTGTAGAAAGATTCTGAAAAGACCTTACCCATGTAGCCAAATTGAGCTAATTCAGCAGCGCTATTTTCGGTTGAGGCACCAACATCTAAGATTGTGACGAATGTCTCGGCATTCTTTCCAAGGTTAGGAAAGGAGGTAATTAAGGCCGGACGTATAACACCAGGAATCTTTTTTAAAATCAATGTTGCAGCAGAAAGGAATCCACCCGTTGCTCCACCGGAGATAACTCCGTCAGCTTTTTCTTGTGCAGCAGTATTTAAGGCGATGACCATTGAGGATTCTTTTCTTCTAAGAACCTCTAATGCGCCTGCATTCATTGGGACGACATCTCTAGCATCAATGATTCTTGCGAAATCAATGCCTGTTAATTCTTCTTTTTTACCAACGCAGATGATTTCGTAATCTTTATGTCTTTCGTGGAATTTTTTGACAGCTTCGACGGTAATTGCACTACCTAAGTCGCTACCCATCATATCAACAACAATCTTTCTCATATAAGTATCTCCTCGATTTATATCTTCTCTAGTATAACTAGAGAGAGCCTTTTTTACTAGGACAAAGAAGTTCTATCCTCTTTATTTACGCTTTTTATCAGTTCAGAATTTTCAGGATTCTTTGAATTGTTTAAGACCCACGTGGCATCATCTCTTGCACATTCAAAGATTTTGAAATCGTCAATTATGTTCAAAGTGGAAAAAGAGGGGAGACCTGATTGTTTTACGCCAACGATTTCACCTGGACCTCTTAAACGAAGGTCTTCTTCTGCAACCTTGAAACCGTCATTCGTCTCTAGAAGAATCTTTAATTTCTCTTCGCTATTCTCCTCATCGCCTTTTTTATAAGCCATGATGAATTTTGAAGGAGTTCCGTCTCTTCCTACGCGTCCTCTTAATTGATGGAGGGAGGAAAGAGAGAAATGTGTTGGGGAATAAACAACCATGGTATTGGCTTCTTTTACGTCTATTCCAACTTCGATAAGAGATGTTGCAACAAGAATTGGGCAAAGTCCGCTTCTAAAACACATCTCAGCCACTTCTTTATCTTCTTCATTCATCTTTCCATGCATCATGGTAACCTTATTCGGATAGATTTTCTTATACATGTCTGCCACTTCTATGACGCTTGTATTGTCTTTTACCCCGCCTTCGATTTGAGGAACGACAACAAAAACACGATGATTTGTCGCTACAGCTTCTTGAACGATTTTCTGAATTTTAGGATCCTTAGGATCTAAAATCGAGGTCGTTACATCCCTTACTTTATTTGGAAATTCCGAAAGAGTAGAAACATCTAAATCACCGTAGACGGTCAGAGTTAACGTTCTAGGAATTGGAGTGGCACTCATCATCAAAAGATCGGCATGTTCACCCTTTCCAACTAAAAGGCTTCTTTGATTAACGCCAAATTTATGTTGCTCATCTATGATAACTAGTCCAAGATATGCATACTCAACATTTTTAGAAAATAAGGCATGCGTACCAACAACTATGTCAATCGTTCCGTCTTTTAAATCTTCAATGATTGCTCGTTTTTCATTTAGAGGAAGGGAACCAACTAGCAAAGCGATATTGATATTTGTTCCTTCGAAAATCGTTTTGAGGTTCTCATAATGTTGCCTAGCTAAGGAATCCGTTGGAGCCATTAGGGCGGTTTGCTCACTTCTAAGATGATTTGCGTATGCGCATAATGCTGCAACAAGAGTTTTACCTGTTCCGACATCGCCTTGCAACAATCGATACATGACCTGGCTAGAATTCATGTCTTTCAAACATTCTTGAAACGATTTCATTTGATCTGAAGTTGGCTTATATGGCAACATGGAGATGAATTTATCCATCTTCTCAGATGAAATTTTTCTTCTTGTATCTTTAAGCAATGCTCTATTTTCTCCACGCACTAATTGATTACGTAAAGAAAAACGTAAAGCCTCCTCGTATTTGAGATATCTCATTCCTTGATGAATCTCGTTATGGTTGTTTGGGAAATGAACAAATTTATATGCGTCCCATTTATTTGTAAGACGATATTTGCTTATTAAAGCAGAAGGAATTTCGTCTTCTAACTGTCCTTTTGATGCTAAAAGAATGCGTTTAACTAACGCATGGTAAGTGTGGTTTTCAATATTGCTAGGCAAGGAATAAATTGGTCTAAGGGCAGCATTGCTTTCGATTTTCCCTTTTAGCATCTTCATCAAAGAAATCTTATTATGTTTCTTATCAAATTTTCCAACGAGGGTGAAATCATCTTGAAGGTTGAGAAAATGGCTAAGGTATGCTTGATTCCATGCTTCGATTTCAAAAACATATTCATCTTTAGTTTCAAAGGTGAAACGGAAAACGCTCCTTTTTGCAAAATGCAAGCAACGTGGCATATTGCCAGTTATTTTCCCTAAAAGAACTACACGTTCCCCTTCTTCGTAATATGGTTTTGATGGAGAATATGTAAAATCATCATATCTTCTAGGAAGATGTTTCAATACATCAATGGGCTCGTTTATGCCCATTGTTGAAAGTGATTGGTTGAATGCTTTTGACTTTGATATGGCCATCGCTTTATTTTAGCATAATGGCCATCTTTCTAATTAAAGATTTTCTTCGAAAGAATGTTTTCCAGAAGTAACCTGATAACTCTTTCCGGATGGAAGAGTAACCTCTCCTTCTGATCCATATGGTATTTCGACTTCTATTGAGAAAACGTTCTTCTCAATTTTCCAAGATGAAGAAAGATGTCCATAAGGGGTTTCGGTAGAGGCTTTAGCGTAAGTGAGTTCTCCACCTAAAATGGGCTTGATGGAAACCTTTTTATAGCCTGGTTCGAGCGCTTCAATGCCTGCGACACGCTTATATAGGAAATCGCCCACAGCACCAGAAGCGTAATGGTTATAGGAAATCATCGGTATTGATCCGGTGCCATCGTTAGCGATTTCGCATTCGCCTTTTTCATCTAATCCATCCCATCTTTCCCAAATTGTGGTGGCCCCTACTCTAACTTCATAGAGCCATGAAGGGCATTTTGTGTTCATTAACATCTTATATGCCGTTTCTTTTTCACCATTATCGGTTAAGGCAAATAAGATATATGGAGTTCCAGGGAAGCCAGTTCCGATACAATAAGATGCTTTTTCTACAACGTTGACGAGATTCTTAACGGCTTTCTTTTGGGCTTCTGGAGAGAACATATTTAAGTAAAGAGGCAAGACGTATGCGGTTTGGAACTCATTATTTAGTTTTCCATTTCCATCTGTGAAGATGGAGATATATGCATCTTTGATTTTTTCGCTTAATTCTAAATATTTCTTTTCATCTTCTTTTTTATTAAGAATTCCGGCAATTTTTGAAAGCAAGGAAGAAGTGTGATATAAAGAGGCTGTCGCTGTCCATGGATGACGAGCTTGCCACTCACCCATATTATCAACTCCTGGTGCAATCCAATCTCCGAAATGGAAAGCGTTAATGCCTTTCCAGATATATCTATTTTTGCCAAATGAGAAAAGGTTGGCCCAGAACTTACACGCTTTGACATATTTTTTCATAGCGGTGTAGTTCTCCCCTAAGAAAGAAACGTCACCTGTAGCTAAATAACAATTATATGGAACGAGAATTGAAGCGTCTCCCCACCAATCTATCGCTTGGCGAGGCATAGTTGCTGGGACGCCATATCCTTGAACAGGGACTGTATTTGGGAATCCTCCGCCTCTATTTTGTTCCTTTCTAAGATCCAAGAGCCATTTCTTCAAGAATCTAGACATTTCAAAATTGAATGTCGCTGTTGGAGAGAAAACGGCAATGTCACCAGTCCAGCCCATTCTTTCATCTCTTTGAGGACAGTCCGTTGGAATGTCCATGAAGTTGGATTTACTTGACCAAATGATGTTAGAATTCAATTTATTTATCATTTCGTTTGAGCATTCAAAGGATCCAATTTGTTTCAAATCGCTATAAAGAGCAACTCCTTCGATCTCAATATCCTTTAATTCAATTCCTTCTAGATGAAGAGAAATATATCTGAAACCCATATAAGTGAAAGTTGGAGAATATGTTTGTTCCCCATCTTTGCAAGTGTATTCAAAACGGCACTTAGCAGAGCGAAGGAAAAGAGTGTTCAAATCACCATCAGGTTGAAGAATCTCAGCATGTTTAACAATGATTTTAGCGCCTGCTTTGGCATTCTTTATATGAAGGCGGACAATACCAGCAAAATTTTGGGAAAAATCAAAAATCGCGTCACCTTTTGTGTCGTTATGAAGGAAGGTTGGTTTTAAGATTTCGTGTTCGATTACTTCTGAAGAATAATCAGCTAATAATCTTGGATGCAATCTTACGTTCTCAAATCCCGCTTTATGATATTTCAAAGAAGAGAGTTCTTTCCTTGCGTCGAATACTTCACCATCATATAAATCTGCTTCAGAAATAGGCCCAGAAGAGGAAACGAGCCAAGATTCATCGCTGCCAATAACTTCTTTTGTGCCGTCTTCATAAACAATGTGGATGTCGCAAAGTAACGCTTGTTTATCTGCACTTATTCTATTTTTTCTAGTAAAGACAAAGGAGCCGACTGCCCAGCCTCCTGCAACATTGATATATAGAGTTTGATTCTTTTCCAATGCTTCTTTTATGTCATAACGTTGATATTGAAGTTCATGGGCATAGGAAGTGAATCCTGGGGCAAAATAATTCTTGTTGATTTTGTTTTCGCCAACATGCAAATCATATATGCCAAATGCCGTGATATAGGCATAGGCTGTTTTGATTTTCTTCTTAAGATTCAATTCTTTTTTGAATGTTAATGGTAATGGAGAAATCTTCCTTTCAGTAAAGGTATATTCAGGATCAGAAATCCATTTGCCTTTAAAGGAATGTCCAAGATACCCAGTTTCAAAAGAAATGGAGGAAGTTGCTTCTTCGTTATATGAATTTCTGATTGTTATTTTTGCCTCATATGTGTGGAAAGGTTCAAATGCAGGCCCTTCGTATTTGATGAAAACATCATCCTTTCCTTCAAATGAGAAACCGTTGCATTCAAGTTTGAGATATGTCGTTCTATCATTTTCCTTATCGCTTCTTGCGGTATATTGAAAGATAGGATTTAAGGAGTCTGTAAGTACGTCCTTTCCTTTTCCTTCAATCGTAAAATTTAAAATTTCTAACATATTTGACTTTCCTCCAAATTATTTTATTTATAACAAGATTTAAAAACAAATCAACTAAATGAAATGTTTTTGAATCAAATTACAAACAAGAGGGGCTTAGATAGCTAAACCCCTCAAGTTTTTAATTATTTGGCTTATTAAGCTTCTGCTTCGGTTGCTGGAGCGGCTTCTTCACTCTTATAGCCAAAGAAGGCATTAACACAAGCGACGATAACCGTAATAGCAACAATAATGATTGAAGCGATTGCAAGACCGGCGCTAATCATGTTATCTGGATCTTTTTGTAAAACCTCGATGATTTCTTGGTTTGAGAAGAAGATATATGAGAGACCTTCAGCACGAGCTTGGATGAGATAAATCAAAGCAAATGCGAAGAAGAGAGCGCCAAGAACTTTAAGGGCAAGTCCGAGCATGTCTGTAACCTTGCCAACGATTCCGGAGAATCTGACAATGTTAAGAACGGCTGCAATAGTTAAGACAATCAAGCCCCAAACGCCATAGGCAACAACTTCAGGAACGGCTGCACCATTGAAGTAACCACCTCTAGCAACGTTGACGCCATAGATGATCATAGCAACCAATCCGATGACGACAGGAAGGATTGAAAGAACAAGATTTAAGCTAAATTTCTTATTAATTGTTGGTTTCATATTATTTGTCCTCCTTCTTTTTGCCAGGAATAGCATTTAAGGCAATCCAAGCAACTGCGAAGACGCCTGTTAAGACGGCTGAGGTAATGATGGAAGCATTGATTGCGGTTTCCCACCATGGTGTCAATGTGACGTAAGTGACATCGACGACAGCGGAATTTGCAAATGCATAGAGTTGGTATTTAAGATTTTCTCTAGCTTGCATAACGAGAGTCTTATCATTCTTGCAGTTTTCTGGAGAGAGATAAGTCCACTTGCTATCATGTCCATCTTTGCTGTTGATGTTGGAGTTATTGGATCCAAATTCAGCAACTTGGGTGATACCAGCCATGATCATGCCTTCTGCATTGAAGTAGTAAGCACTTGAAGCAAGGTCGGTTGAGATAAGTCCTTTGAAGCCCCATTCACCACGAAGGACGTTTTGTAACATTCCAACGGATTGTGAAGCATTTGTTGCACCGATACGGTTGAAGGCAATCATGACAGCTAAGCCATTAGCATCATTTAACATACCTTCGAATCCACGGAGATCTGTTTGTCTGGCTTTTTGCTCATTCATATAAGCAGAAACACCAGCACGGTTATGTTCTTGATCGTTGAAGCCCATATGTTTTGGACCAACGAGAGAGCCTTTTTCTAATGAACCTTTTCCGATCATTTCACCAATTCTATTTGTAAGCATTGGGTCTTCGGAAATGTATTCATAGTTACGTCCGTTATATGGAGTTCTTCTGAGTGTTAAACCAGTTCCCCAAACGGATTGGTATTTAAGAAGTAAGCCAGCTTCACCTTCGATCTTGCCCCATTCATAAGCGAGTTGAGGATTGAAAGATGTGCCTAAGAGAGATTGAGAGTTGATGTTTGTCTTATAGGTTAAGGTTGGATCGCCAACGCCTTTGCCAGTTTCATCATAAGAGGCATATTCGTTATAAGCACCGACATAACCATTAACGCCTTCGTGTTGAGAGACGACTGGGTTATCAATGTTGGCAAGTTGGTCAGATTGACCGCCACCATGGACGATAGCGCCGATTGATTCGTTAACCGAGATTTGGCTAACCATCTTATCCCACCATTCATCTTCGATGTTGTTGATTCTGTCATAGGTGAGGTTCTTTGCGGCGAAGTCATAATCCTCTCCTAAATCCTTACCTTCCCAGTTTTCAACTTCTTCTCCGCTATTATTGAGAACGTATTGTTCACCGCGGATTTCTTTTAACCATTCTTCTTTCTTTGGAGAATCGCCAATTTTAATTTCAACATCTGTGTTGTAATTCTTTGGCCATGTGCCTTCCCAGTCTTGTCTAGAAAGATATGTAACTGTATCTTCTAAGAAATAGTTAAGATCAGCGTTGTCAAATTGGTTTGTGATTGCTTTGCCATTATCTGAAGCAAATGTGGAGCTATCAAATTTTCCAAGTTCCCATGTCTTGCATGTTCCTTTTGCATCTGCATCCATACCATTTGATGTGCTATATCCTTGAGCTTTGAGGAAGTTATTAGCAGCTTCGTGGGCACCAGTGGCGGCCGTGAAGTAATATGTTCCTTCATCTAAGATATAGGTCTTTGCGTTCTTATAGTCGTAAGAAGCAAGGTATTTTGCAGGAACTTTGATTTCAACTTTTGCTGATTTTCCTGCTTCGACATCAACTTTTGCCGAAGAGAGGAATTGAACGGCTGATTTTTCGACTAAGTTCTTTCTATCATATTCTGTGTATGGGGAATTGACATAAAGTTGTCCTAAGAACTTACCAGCTTTATCACCATTATTGTGAATAGTGATCTCGGCTGTAACGTTGCCGCCATTGACTCTATCAACAGTGAGTTTTGTTAATTCTTGAGTATATGGAAGATAAGAGAGACCATGACCGAATGTATAGTCAACTTCATCGCCATATTTCCAACCGCTTGAGGTGGTTGAGCCTTTTGTTGAAGAAGCATTGAAGGAAGAATTTGCGACGGAATCGAAATATCTTGTTTCATAGTATTGGTAGCCAATATAGATACCTTCTGCTTCAACGTAGTAATTTCCGCCAGAATAATTGGCTCTTGAACCACCGAAATCACCAGTGGAGCCATTGCCAATCGTGACGCCTGGCCATCTAGTTGTGTCTTCGCTATCAGTTCCAGCGATTCTAGCTGCGATATCTGCATCTTTATATTCTGCACCACCGAAGTTTTGCATGGCTGGGAGTGACTTCCAATCTTTTGCATATGTATCGCTTAAAGCGCCAGTTGGATTTACTGCACCACTTAAAACATTAACGATACCTGTGGCTTGATAGTCATTTAAGATACCCATATAAGCGATAGCATCGACTTCGTGTGCTCCGCCTTTGGAAATCTCAGAGATATTCATTGCGTTTCCTGTATTAAGGAGAACGATGACTTTTGAGCAAGTTTCTTTTGCTTTGTCAACGATTTGAAGTTCATCATCAGAAAGAGCTAATGGATCTTTGCCAGTTTCTTCACCTTTCCAATTGGTTGCAGATCCTGGTTTATATGTGTTTGATTCACCTGCGCCACGTCCGAAAACGCAAATAGCGATGGTGTCATCTTTAACAATTTTCTTTTCCCAACCTTCTTCAGCAAACTTAACGGTGCCAGTTGCAGTAGCGTTAACGGTTGAAAGATCGATATCTTCTGTCCAGGCTGTTGTTGGAAGTTCGTTGACTTTGTAATTGGTCATATCACCTGGAGATGTCGTTAAGCCAAACCAATATGTTGTGGTTGTATTTCCGAAGAAGCTTCTTGTTGTTGAGTATTCTTCAGAAAGCATCTTGTCATAGACGGCCTTGACTGTTGGTTCAAGAGTGTAGCCTGCTGCGATAAGAGCAGTGTCGATATCTTTCTTATCGGCGTTCCCGGCTCTTAAGTCGCCAGCTGATTGCATAAATGGCTTGTATGCTGCATTACCAAATAAAGCAATTTTCTTTGTTTTGTTTGCTAATGGAAGGGCATCGTTATCGTTTTTAAGAATAACTGTTCCTTCTTCGCCCTCTCTTTCGGATAGGCGTTTTGATGCTGCAACATATTCTTGAGTTGTTGCATAATCAGATTTGAATCTGCTTGCCTCGCCATCTGTAACAAGACGGTAGCTCTCTGTTCCAAGAGCACTATCAAGCGTTGAGCGCCAACTAATCGCGAATCCCTTTCCAACAGAAGAGATTGCGAGGATTGATGCTGCAATACTTGTGAGACCGGCTAAAAAACTAGTTTTTTTCATTGTTGTCCTCCTAAATGAATGTTTTTAGTTTTTTCCATTTTCACATTAGACCACTATGTAAGCGGTTCCAAGTAACTTTAATGTAAAATTTAATCATTTAAAAAGCAAGTTTTTTGCTCAAAATGATTGATATTTAGATATTCTAACTATTAAAATAATGCCAAATGAGCAATTCGCTCAAAAATAATCAAAACTAAAATTATGGCAAACTACTCAAGACAACAAGAAATAATCAATTACTTAAAGGAACACAAACAAGCTAGGGTCAGTGAACTAGCAAGGGATCTATATTGTTCTGAAGCAACAATAAGAAGAGATTTAGCGAAACTAGAATTTGATAGATTGATCAAAAGAAAACACGGTTCGGCAATCCTTTCAGATAAGCAAGAGGAAGTCTCCACGGTCATAAGAGAAACTGAAAACGCGATGGCTAAAGAAAAGATTGCTAGAAACGCAATAATTCATTGTCCGACATTTCGCTCAATCTTTGTTGATAATTCCTCAACTGTTCTTTTCTTTCTAAAAGGAATGGATTTATCGAACAAAATCGTTGTTTCTAATGGTTTAACCGCTTTAAGAAACGTCTCAATGAACCCTAAATGTGAAGCATATACAATAGGAGGCCGTTTGAGGGGAGATATCCTTGAGATAACTGGTTCTAAAGCACTCAACGATTTAAATAATTACCGTTTTGACGTAACAATTGTTTCCTGCGCTTCTGTTATAGATCATGCAACATTTGAAACAAGTGAAAATACTGCAGCAATTAAAAGGAAAGCCTTAGAAAACGCAAGATTCAAGATTCTCTTGGTCGATAAGACTAAAGTCAATCGCGCCGCTTTGTTTAAAACGTTCAATCTAGAAGACTTCGATATGATTATAACTGATGCAAAAAACGAAGAATTAGACGCATTCAAAACGCAAAAAGACAACATCGTTAAGTAATAGAAAAAGGACTCTCAACCAAGAGAGTCCTTATTTTTTATCTTTATTCAACGCCAACTAAGAAGGAATAAACTGGTTGATTACCACTGAACATGTTGATCTCAACATCTGGATATCCATTTTGAATTTCTTCTTGTAATGTTTCGATATCTTCTTGTTTGATATCTGCTCCAGCAATGATTGTAGCAACGCAAGAATTTTCGTTAATCAAGGATTTGATCAATGCTCTTAAGGCTTCAATCTTATCAGGGACACAAGCGGCGACTTTTTTATCGTCTCTCATAGCCATGTAATAATCTTTTGTGATATGAACTCCATCAATATCGGTATCTTTGATGGCATATGTAACTGAGCCAGATGAGACATTCTTGAGAGCGGCTTTCATTGCTTCATAATTCTCATCGCCATCACAATCAGGAGAGAATTGCATCAAAGCTGATAAGCCTTGAGGAATTGTCTTTGATGGAATGACATATGGATTAACTTTATCATTTTCAACTAAGACATCGCATGCTTGGTTAGCAGCAAGAACGATATTTGAGTTATTAGGTAAGATATAAACCGTTTTAGCGTGAGCTTTCTCGACTGCATCAAGGAAATCTTGAGTCGATGGGTTCATGGTTTGTCCACCAGAAACGATAACGTCAACTCCGAGTTCTTTGAACATTTCATCAAGACCGCTTCCGGAAGAAACAGCAATTATCGCATAATCTTTAAGAGGAGCTTCTTGTGCTTCTTTTTCTGCTTTTGCTCTAGCGATGTTGCTTTCCATATCAGTTGCAGCATTGCCGTGTTCGATATTGTGATGTTCTTCAGACATGTTTTCGATTGTAATCGTCAAGAATTCACCATATTGTTGGGCAAAATTGAGCATTACGCCTGGAGTTAAGGTGTGAACGTGAACTTTGATTAAATCATCATCGCGAACAAATACGAGGGATTTGCCGTGGTTTGCTAAGAAGTTTTTAAAACGTTCTTCGTTGAAGGCTTTTTTTCCATCGCCAGGTTTTCCTAAACGGATCAATAATTGAGTGCAATAACCATATCCTTCTTCAGATTCGGATAATTCAGCACCGGCATATTTGCCATTAGGCGTGGATAATACGCTAGAAATTGCTTCACCTTCGGCTAAATTTTCAATTCTTTCAACAAATTTGCCATGGGCTGCTTTCATCATACCTTCGATGATGACAGTTAAACCTGCACCGCCAGAATCAACAACACCGACTTGTTTCAAAACAGGTAATAAATCTGGTGTGTGTTCCAATGATTTCTTAGCTTCGAGATATAAGAAATCTAATGCGTCTTCAATGCTGGATAACTTATTGGCTTTTTCAAGCAAGGCTGCGCTAGATTCGCGAATGACGGTAAGAATGGTTCCTTCGACAGGATTCTTAACTGCTTTGTAGGCAATTTCTTTGCCCATTGCAAAGGCGTTTGCTAAATCAGTAACGCTTAATTTTTCTTTTTCTTTGCAGCCTTCAGAGAATCCTTTGAAAATCTGAGATGTAATAACGCCAGAATTTCCTCTAGCACCCATCATAAGGCCTCTAGAGAATAAACGAGAGATAGTCTCTACGGATTCATCGTTGTTGTTCTTAACCTCTTTAGCACCGCTAGAAAGAGTAAGATTCATGTTCATACCCGTGTCTCCATCAGGAACAGGGAATACGTTTAATTGATCAATTTCAGGGTAATGGTTATAAAGATTATTAGCACCTGATAAAAACAATTGTTTTAATTGTTGTCCATCTATATGTTTCATAATTATTTAATCTCTTGGACGTCTTGAACGAAAACGTTAACTTTCCAATTAGAAATTGAAAAAACGTTCTTAAGGTCATAAGCAATCTTCTTTTGAACTTCGCCTATGACTTCTGTAATTTTAACCCCATATGCGATGACCAAATAGACGTCAATTTGGTAACCGCCTTTAGTTTTATGACAATAGACACCTTTCACGTAGTCACCATTATTAAGAAGTTTATTAACGCCATCGCTAATAACACCGCCAAGAGAGGAACTTGTCGTTAAGCCCATAACACCATAGCATGATGTAGCGGCTTCTCCAGCTACTTGAGCGATAGCTTCTTCTGAAATTTTGATTTCTCCGTATTTGGTTTCTTTAATTGCTGCCATAAAAATCTATGCTTTCTTATAGAAAGCCTGCAATATTATCTCATATAAAAGAGAGATATGCAAACCACATAATATAAGCTTAAAAATAAAAAGGGGCATATGCCCCAAAAAGAAAAAAGCCCGGCGGCGCGCTATTT
>CAVFKA010000002.1:0-172478 GCA_963623195.1 bacterium
AATTAGTCGGCGTTCTCTCACTAGCGATATTGCTCGCTGGATGCGGAGACGTTAACAATTCTACGAACAGTTCAACCGAAGCTGGAGCATCTGAGTCTAGTCTCTCTTCAGTGGAAGAATCATCTTCAAGTTCATCTTCCTTTGAACAATTAGAAACCAACTTTGATAATGTCAAAGAATCTCTTACTAACGCTCAAAGAGGAAGATTTGAATTAGTTTATTCTCTTCAAGGAGATGAACTAACTGACTATTATTCTTCAGATTACGTTTTATTCGCATCATCAAAATCAGGCTATATCTTGCTTGATTCATATAAAGAAAGCGATGGAAAGATTGTCTATTATTTCTCTGTCGATGAAGAAGGTAAGGTCGAAATCCAAGATATCTATCCAACAGGTTCCTACTCATCTCCATACTTAACAAGTCTTTCCTCGTTCAATGTCTTATATAATTTGAATGCTACTCACCTTAAGGAAAGTGATTTCACTTTAACTAAGAAAGGCGCCTTAAAAACAACGAATGACAGGATTCTCTCCGCTTTCTCAACATTGCTTGAATTAGAAGAGACATATTCTTCAGGTTACATCGATTCGGTTGAATTCTATTATAATGACGAAAATGGTTTGGTTTTCACTTTAACCCAACCAACGATGACTCCATCCTCCTATAAGGTTGACTCATTAAATCGTACCGGTATTTTGAATAATATCGGCGATCCATTCTCAAAAGAAGTAGAAGACGCTAAAGCAAAGTTTTCCATCTCAAAAGAAGAAATTTCTAAAGATTCTCTATCTTTGCTTACCGCTAAGAACTTTGAGGCTAACGGAAAGATCTATTGCACCGTTGAAGGAGTTGATTCTCAAATTGGAACTTATTCCTTGAAATACACCGATTCTTCCATTGAAGTTACAAACATCATCGATGGAGTTAGAGAAGCGACTCACTACACTAAAGGCGCTAATAATGCTATCATCCAAGAAGGCCTCTCTCCTGAAAATAAAAAGATAACTCAAACTATTTCGGGTGCGACATGGGATCAATTAGCTTTTGGCTTTACTGAAATCACCGAACCTGGCGCATTTAGGAAAAAGAGCGAGGGCGTGTATCATTATTACGGTTATCATGCTGATCAAATTGGTGGAGCTTTAACTTATCTTAGCTATGGTTCAAACGCTACAAGCATTGATTTCTCTGTTTCAAATGGCCTCGTTAATAAAGCCATATTGAAAACAAGTGCCATAGGCCAAGATACGATTGGAAGAAATACAGTTTACCGTATTGAAGTTGATATTGCTTCGAATCCATCTTCACCATGGGAAGTTCAGCCAATAACCACGGTTGATCCGACCATCCAGAAAGCAATTGATGCCATCACAACAGAGGGTGTTACATACAAAGCCACCTCACATATTGATGAACAAAATAAATCATATGCTGAAACAATAGTTACTCCTGATACGATCTTACTTAAATATATGTTGATTGGTGAAGATACCTCCACCCTATATTCCTATTCTGGATACCACGTCTTGGATAATGGTAAGGTTCAATCATTCGTTGTTGATGAAGATGGAAATGTTAAAACAGAGAAACCTCCAGTTGATGGTGATACGCTCATGAATCATACTGGTTGGGGATGTTCTCCGGCCGTCTTTGAACTTTCTAGCGATCAGAAGTCTTTCTCCCCTATCTCTGAAGCAACGGGATTTGCTCCATTCTTAACGGCTGGTTTCTTCTCTGATTTTGCCTTAGATGATACCTTAGTGTTCAATCTTGGCGATGATGGAAGAATATCTTCATTCTCCTATACTTACAATTTAAGCAATCTTTCTCGTAAACAAGAAACAATAGAGTTCGTATATGACGATGTTGAAATTGATGCAGCTTTGAAAGCAAAGATTGATGCCATTACTGAAGCAGGCGTTCCATCTAACTGGCTTGAAGAAACTTCTAGTCCAAACGAGGGCGCAACAAGCAAGCTCAAAGAGTATATGACCGACGTATATGGCGAAGAAGTTGCTAAAGAAATTCCATATGTCTTTGATGAAAACCTTTCTGGCGAATGGTATTTCCAAGCCAAGGCTCAGGATGATGACTATAATGTCATATCTTTCCAAATCTATTCAGGATACGCATATGGAAATGAATCTTATTGGAACTCTTATATCTCTAAGTTGAAGGAAAAACTCCTTGCCGCAGGATATAGCGCAACCGGATCAAACACCATCTTCAAGAAAGATACAGTTAAAATAACGATAGGAAACTCCGTAAACGGAATTACCTTCGAAAGAGCATAAAATAAAATGAATTGGCATCTTCTCTAAGGTGCCTTTTCGTTTGCAATTTATTTGACATTCAAAGTAATATTAACTCATAAATAAGGAGACTATATATGTTAAAAGTATACGGCAGCAAGATGTGTCCAGACTGCATCGAATGTAAAGCAAACCTCGACTATTACCATATTGAATATGAATATCTAGATATCAATGAATCGCTTAAAACACTAAAGGAATTTCTCATATATCGCGACACGTACCCCGTATTTGATCATTTAAAGGAGATTCATGACATAGGTCTTCCAACCCTTATTGGAGAAGATAACATTCCATTTACTGATTGGGAAACATACCTAAAAGATAAAGGTTTTGAGCCGATTAAGATGAATAACGGATCATCTTGTTCAATAACAGGTAAAGGCTGTTAAAAAATCTCCCAATAAAGGGAGATGGAAATTAAAGATCAGAATTCAAAGAGAAGTCACCTTTTTGAATCCAGCCAAGTTTTCTAAAGAGTAAATCGATTAAGAATACTAGGATGATTGGCAAGATGATGCAGAAACAGATAACTTCAATGATAAGCACCCAGTTGTAGTTATTTGCGGCTAAAACATTTAGCGGTCCAACCAAACCTGACGTTCCCATGCCACCTGCAACAGATAAGGAAGATATAAATCCATTTTCTGTATAATAGGAAACATCTTGTATTGGCATCACCATAGCAAGAGGCCCTAATAAAGCGGATGTAATTATCGTTGGTAACCAAACTAATGGTTTTCTAACGATGTTTTTAAATTGAAGCATGGAAGTACCTATTCCAACTGCAATAACCGAACCCCACTTATTATCTCTTGCAGTATGAACGGCAAACCCAACCATTTGGGTGCAACAACCAATCAAGGCTGCATAAGCTGCCAATGGTGTAGCGCCAATCTTTATTGCAACGCATATTGCAACCGAAGATATAGGTGCAGTAAGAGCCATACCAACAAGAACTGAAATGATGATACACATAAGGAATGGGACAACGGTGAATGTTTTTTCAATAATCCAGCCTAATCCAACTGTAATGTAATGAACATATGTTGCAAGTAAGAAAGAATAAAGAAGAGAACAGGCTAATCCAACAAGCGGAAGGAGAATGATATCGACTGGCGTTTTCTTCCTCATGATATATTTGATTGCTAAAAGACAAAGGATTGAACTTATATAGCAAGAAAGAGGATCGCTTATTGATGTAACTGAACCATCTGCAAATGAGAATGCATAGTTACCAATCATGCCAGCGGCCATTGATGCGACAACGACCACACCGCTCTTTTTGAGAGAAAGGGCAACCCCTAAACCAATACCTGCCCCCATCAAACCCTTAATTACTGTTGTCCAGCTAGATAATGATGAAAGGAAAGGTATTTGAGCAAACAAATCTAAGATCGTTCCGATGATCAAAGTACCAAACAAACCAATGGCCATGCCATTTGTGGTGGTCATCAGCTTATCTTTGAGAACTTTCAAAAATGAAGGCCTCTTTTCTTCAGCTATTTCTTCCATGCTATTTTTTCTCCTCGATATATAGTGCGGTAGGTCTAGCGTTAAATGCTAAATCCTCTTTATATAAATGAGCGTCATCTGCTAAATGCAGAATCTTAGGGAATACAAGTCCGTTTTCTTTTGCGACAAATTCAATTTCCGTAAAATTCGTATGACCCATATCAATTCTTAAAGATAAGAGGGAATATGGTATGTCTAAAAGGGAGGATAGGAAGGCCATTCCGAACCCATGATGGGCGAATAACGCTACATGGTCCCCACTCTTTTTAATTTCTTTGTAACATTTATGCTTGCGGTCATGCTCGTAACCAAGTGATAACATGAACTCATCTACGGCCTTATCGGTGAATTCAATTCCTTTCCTAATATTTATCTCATCATATACTGGCAACTTATAGAATTCGTATCCTGCTTGCATACTTTCATCAGACATGAATTCCTCTACCCATCTATCAATCCAGAAGACCCATGTAGTGCCTTCCTCTCCTATAGACGCAGTGTAATTCTCCCACGCCTTATCTTCCCTTGCCCAATCGCAAGTGATAATAGGAAGATTGAATGCCTTAGAGGTAGGAGTAGCGGTTGCAATCGCTCTTCCCATGCTTGAGGCGTATATCTTATCGACACCTTTTTTCTTCAATAATTCAGCAACGGCAATTGCTTCTTTCTCTCCAAGAGGAGTTAAACAATCAAGCTCATAATTAGGTTCGCCATGACGGATATAATACAAAATCATAAATCTACCTCCTTGAAGGCTAATAAATTGTATATTTATTGCCTTAACAATTAAAACAATTAATTTCTCATCGTGATATTCTAGGAGTGCTAGAATAAGAAAAAGAGGTCATGCGTGTATGGATTATAAGAAAGCAAGTCAGTATTGGATAGAGAAAGATAAGACATCTAAAAAGGTCGAAAAAGAAGAACTCCTAAAAAGAATCGAAGCCTTCATCCTCTCACATAACACGATGGCATTAGCCACAGGTTATCAAGATGAGGTTAGATGTACGCCAATTGAATATAACTATTATGATGGAAATTTCTATCTTTTCTCTGAAGGTGGACTTAAATTCAAGTATCTAGAAAACAACAGAAACGTTGCTGCGTCTATCTTTGAAGGATATACCGGCTTCTCTTCGATTCACTCACTACAAATTCAAGGAAGAGTAGAAATTATTGAAGAAGATTCAGAAGAATTCTCATATGTTGCTAAAAGAAAAGGAATCAACATCGATGCAATAAAGAAGATGGGCGGTTCTTTCCATCTAATTAAATTGATCCCAGCAAGTTATAACTTCCTTGATTCTTCATTAAAAAAAGACGGTTACTCGAACCGTCAAGAATACATTTTTGATTAAGGATGCAATGTAATGTTGTTTTCTTCATCCTTAGGAAGAAGATCATTACATGAACGTTCAGCAATGAAGTTAAGGTGGTCACCGCATCTTTCAAGGTTTCCAACTAAGTTGATGAAGATGTTGGAGTTTTGAGGTTTGCACTCCCCACTCTCCAACCTTTTTAAATGACCTTGAACCATCGAAGTACGCATATCATCAATTCCGTCTTCCATCTTACGAGCAATAGCAAGACTTTCTAATGTTGGTTTGTCGACTATCTTATCTACTTCGTTGAACATTTCTTCGATTTTTGTCTTCATTGTTTTCAAATCTTCAAAAACAATATCAGAGAAAGTTAACTCATCATTGATTTCGTGATTTGTATAGCCGGTGATGTTATCAGCAACCTCAGTTAAACGAACAATGTCGGCAATATCTAATTGCATTCTAGAGATCCTCTTTGATGATTCTTCAGAAACGCCAGCAGCGGATATTTGTACAATGAAGCCATTAAGCTCTTTTGACATACGCAGAACCTTGTTTTCAAGTTCATCGATTTGTGTTTTCTTATTTCCATCTTTGGAAACGAATGCGTCTAAAGCCATCTTTAAATCATCAAGAGCGGATTTAGCCATGATGTGATAATAAGAAATTGCTTGGTTAAGGGCTAATTCAGGAGTTGCAAGGAATCTTGCATCGAGAAGATCTTCTTCTGGATCTTTGGCTTTTTCTGGAACAATCTTGCTAGCTAAGAAAGCAAGGAATTTTGTGAATGGCAAGAAAAGCAATGTGACAACTAGGTTGAAGAAAGTATGGAACATGGCGATTTGCGTTGCAGGAGAGGATGGGAACCATTTAGCAAGAGTCATTTCCATGGCATTTGGCCAACAAATGAGAATGATGAAGAAAATGACGGAGCCAAATACATTGAATAAGAGATGGATGACGGCCGTTCTTTTACCATTGGTTGTTGAACCAATTGCAGAAAGTAATGCAGTAGAGCATGAACCGATATTTGAACCAAGAATCAAATAGAGAACGCCATTGCCACTGCCACCGACAACTGCGCCTGCCATAGCAAGAGCCAAAACGATAGAAGTGATAGCGGAAGAAGATTGAGCGATAGCTGTTAAGACAATGCCAATTAACAAGAGAAGGAATGGATTGGTGAGGGACGTGAGTGCGTTTTTGATTGCTTCATTGCTCGTTAGAAGGGCATTCATATTTGTTGTCATTGTGTTCAAGCCTAAGAAAAGAAGGCCTAAACCTGCAATCATATCACCAGCAAAAGCAACCTTTGGCCATTTTTTGTGGCAAACCATTCTTAAAATGACACCAACTAATGTTAACGAAATGATGATTTGAGTTAATGGAAGGGAAGAGGAGGATAATCCGCCTAATGCGACAATCTGAGCAGTGATAGTTGTACCGATATTGGCACCCATGATATAGGTAGCGGCTTGTACTAAAGTCATAACGCCGGCGTTAACAAAACCAACGACCATGATTGTCGTGGCTCCGCTTGATTGCATGATCATCGTGGCTAGTGTGCCTATTCCAACACCTGCTAATTTTGAGTTTGCAGTTTTCTTAAATAATTTTTTGAGCCCGCCTGTCGCAAGTTTTTCTGTTGATGCTTGCAACATATTCATGCCAACAAAAAGGGCACCTAATCCGCCAATCATTAACAAGATTTGCACTAGCAAGTTTGAATTTGTTGAACTTTCGAGGATTAAGTTACTTAGCATTTACGTTTCTTTTACCTGACCTTTACATAATAAATGATTCTTAAAATATTGAAAATAAAAAAGTTAGAAAACATCCCTTTAATACAAAACATTTACTTGATTTTATACATATATGTATCTAACATTTTTGAGCATGAGCAAAGAAAGATCGTTATTGATAAAAATTATTTATACGGCAATATTTATTGCCCTTTGTTTTGCTGGAACTTTTGTTTCGATCCCTTTAGGCACAAGCAAAATTCATTTAGGAAATCTCTTTTGCGTTTTAGCAGGACTTCTTTGTGGACCGCTCATTGGTGGATTTGCCGGTTCCTTAGGCATGGGTTTTTGTGATTTAGCAATGGGATATGGTTGGAATACGTATCTTAGATCTTTCATCATAAAATTCCTTTTTGGATTTATCGTTGGACTCATCTTTAGAATAGTCTTAAAAAAGAAAATAAACGGTACGTTGATGCTTGGAATTGCTACAGGGGTCGGCTTAATTGCATTCGGTTGGTTGCTTTATGGATATTTGACAAACGGGTCTGGCTATTCCTTAACTGCCGTTATTGCTTCTTCGATATTCACCATAATTCTTTTAACTGCTCTTATTGCATCATTTTGGCTTCCTTCATCAACTAAGTGCTTATTGTTCGCCCTCGTTTGTGGCTTATTGGTTAATGTTGTCGGAGAATTCTTCCTTAGAATTTTATTCTCTTTGGCCTTAGGAGAGAGCTTTGATGCTGCATTTATCACTAGCGTTAGCAAGCTTCCTGCAGCTCTCTTTACATCGATTGTCACTATCGTATTCGCCTTGCTTTTCTTCTATCCACTTTACTTTGCAACAAGGAAACTCAATCAAGTAAATGACCTAAATGAATATATTATTCCTACCAAAAAGGCAGAATAAGGATTATCATTTTTAGGTATTATTTATGAGTATTCGTCACGAACATTTTAAAACACAAGCTCACCATGAAGGCGAGAAACATCCAATTAAAAACTATAATTTCTTTGGTTTCACTATTTTTGATATCTTCCATATCCTTTTTGGAATCACTTTGATCATTCTCTATACATTTGAGAAAGGAAAGGTTGAAACAGCAGAAGAAGTTCAAGATATCAATCAAGCTATCGCATATGAAGGAATTCAACTTATATTTGCTATAATTTTATTCACGTTTGTCGATGGAATAGCGGATATCGTCAAAAAGAAAGAACTTGTTGGAGTCCAAGGACTTTCCACCTTCTATCTTTTCGCATGGGTGGTTGTCGCTGGAGCCATGTTAACGCCTGAACTCATTGTTCTTCCTGAAAAAATTCATGAGGCAATGAGCGTTGGCAACGTCTTTTACTTCCTTGAACTAGGCTCTCTTTTCCTTGCCATATTCGCCTTTGCCATAACCGTTTTCTTCCCAAAAGAGAAACTCATATGGGAAATTTTGATGCTTATTGGCATCTCCTTTATCACCTTAAGCATCCCTTTTGGCATAGCTCAATACTATCTTCCATTTGAAGGATATATCTCAATCCTAGAAACCATTTCAAATCTTGCTCCATTAGTTCCTGTTACATTCTGCATGCTATCACTCAAAAATGTGCATAAATTAGTCAAAGAAGAAAACGCCAACTACCAAGCATAAATAAAAAATAAGGCATGCGTGTATTAATTTAAGATTTTAGAACACCTGCGTTTAAATATTTAACTTTAAATATTTTTTTTGACATATATAATATGCCTCGTTATTTAATTGAGGAGATTTATTCGTAATGAAAAAGAAAATACAATTAATACCATTAGTGACTCTTGTTTTGTCTGCAGCCGCTCTTTCTAGCACTTTGACCTCATGCCAATTTGGTCATGTCGATTCAAAGGCAGGAGACTTAAGCGAAGTCAAAACCGCAAAACTTTATCAACCTGTCTCTAACGAAAGCCAAACAGATCCTGATTATGTCACAGAAGAAGCTGCTATCGTCAGATATAGAACAATTGATGACATCCCATACGTTTCCTTTAGCGAAGCCTTAAGGATGTTAATTGGCGAAGGAACTTATGTTGAAGATATTTCAAATAAGACTTTCACCTACACCATCCCTTATGAAGCAGGCAAATCTTTCACCATTTCAATCGATCCTGATAAGAACACCATCAGCTTTGATGATTATTCAATGTTGATTACCATCTTAACTGGCGTCAAAGTTCCTAATAACGTTGTTTCCATGACAAGCAAGGATGATATGTATGTCAGATTGAACAAAGACAAATGCACATATACGAATGGTGGAACAACGACATTCGATGTTGGACAATCTGGATTAGATATCATTTCCAATGGCGATAATGTTTATTTGCCATTCTCTGTCATCAATTCAACATTCTATGAATCAATGAGTGTCCCGATCGTTTTCAACGGAGACGATTTCTATATGGCTCTTTCTGACATGTTCATTAAGCCAAGACTCACTCAAACCGCTAAAGCTGAACTTTCTTCCTTTGGCAAGTCATACTACACCGGAGCATACTCAAAAACAAAGACAAGAACGGATGCAATGATTGAATATTCATATGACACCCTTTGCTTTAACTTCAACAATTTCTACGGCTTCCATGATAAATATGAGAACTTCGATTTGAACACATATCTCAATAAGAACTACCCAACAATCGTCACTCATTTGAAATCAAACGATGTTCAAATATATGAGACAGGTATCAATGAACTCCATCGTTGGGCATTTGGTGATGGCCATACGTCAACGCTCTATTATTCTTCTTTCAATGGCCAGCTCAATAACCTCACAAGAGAAAAAACTCAAACATCTGAACGTGAGCAAAAATTATTCGCAACACAAAGAGAACTTGCTCAACTTAGAAAAGAAACTCTTGGTGATTCCTTCAGCGCTCTCTCACTTGCATCTAAGACCGCTATCATCCGTTTCGATTCATATGAACACACTGGCGTTAAATTCACGAAAGAAAATATCGCCGACTATAGTGCACTTGATACATTCGCTCTCTTCTATAATTGTTTCCAAGAAATCCAAAAACATAGCGAAATCGAAAACGTCATCTTTGATCTTTCAGTCAATGGTGGAGGAGCCGCGGATGCTTTAATCGCCTCAACTGGTTTCTTATCAAGAGATATCAAGTTGGCTATCGATAGCCCAACCGCAAACACTTTATCTCATGCAGAAGTCAATTACTCTATCGACACAAACCTTGATGGAAAATTCGATGAGAATGATTCATTTGCTGGCAAGTACAATTTCTTCGTCTTAACTTCAAATTTCTCCTTCTCTTGCGCTAACCTCTTCCCTACCTTATGTAGAGCAAATGGTCTTGCTAAGATGATTGGTGAAACTTCTGGCGGAGGAGCATGCATCGTCAGATCAACTGTTACGGCTGATGGAATGTGCACACGTATATCTAATGATCAACGTCTTGAATATATGAAAGATGGTCAACTCACCGATAACGATGAGGGCATCGTTCCTGATTATGAATATGCACGTGCTGATTACTATGACAACGCTAAATTAGCCGCATTCGTTGAATCAAAATAAGAAAATATTTTAAGAGCCATTAAGTAACATTAATGGCTTTTTCTATACCATCAAACTTATGTTATAATAAATTCATGAACTACGATTATTTAATTATTGGTGCCGGCCTATCCGGATTAAGTATCGCTAGATTATTAAGCGATGCTGGCAAAAAAGTTTTGGTCTTGGAAAAAAGAGACCATTTAGGCGGAAACATCGCCACGGAAAACATTGATGGAATCATTGTACACACATATGGTCCTCATATTTTCCATACATCTGATGATTTTGCCTGGAATTTCTTCAATGAGCATTCCGAAGTCTATCCATTCATGAATTGCCCTATTGCAAACTATCATGGCGAAAGATATCACCTCCCATTCAATATGAATACTTTCCATGAATTATGGGGAGTAAACACACCAGAGGAAGCAAAAGAAATCATTGCTAAAGAGATTGCAAAAGAAGGCATTACCGAACCAAAGAATCTTGAAGAGCAAGCCTTAAGCATGGTTGGTAGAACCGTCTACACAAAGCTCATCAAGGAATATACCGAAAAACAATGGGGAAGAGATTGCAAGGATCTACCTGCCTCCATCATCAAACGCCTTCCTTTGAGATTTGAATATAACAACAATTATTTCAATGATTGTTATCAAGGCCTTCCTAAAGGAGGATATTCCGAATTTGCTAAGAACCTTGCTAAAGGAATCGATGTTATCTACAACGTTGATTACCTTCAAGAGAAAGAAAAATATGCCTCCGTCGCACCTGTAATCATCTACACGGGTCAACTCGATTCATATTTTGATTACTGTTTTGGCAAGCTTGAATGGAGATCCCTCCGTTTCGAAGAAGAAACTCTTGAAATGGATGATTATCAATCAAATCCAGTCGTCAATTACACCTCAAAGGACGTCGGATACACAAGAATCACAGAGCATAAACATTTTGACCCATATTGTGAAAATCATCATTCCACAATCATCTATAAGGAATATCCAGATACATATTCTGATGGAAAGATTCCTTATTACACCGTTAATGATGCTAAGAACAATGACTTGGCAAAGAAATATCTTGATGAAGCAAAGAAACTTGAACCAAATGTCTATTTCTTAGGAAGACTTGCTCTCTATCGTTATTTCGATATGGATGATGCAATAGTTGCCGCAAAAGAATTATTTGATAAATTAGTTAAATAAAAGGAGAAGAAGATGAAGTACGTAGGTATTGATATCGGTGGAACTTCCATCAAAGGTGGATTTGTTTCCGAAGAAGGAGAAATCCTTAATCGTTTTGGTTTCCCAATTGATAAGAATGCAACACAAGAAGAACTTATCAACCGTTTGGGGGATTTGATCAACGAACAAATCGTTAAGTGCGATTACAAGAAATCTGATTTCACAGGTATTGGAATCGGCTCACCTGGTTCAATTAACTCCGACACGGGGTGCTGTGATTTCTCCGGAAACCTCAATTGGCATCATCTTCCAATCGTCGATATGATCGAAAAGAAGACAGGCATGAAAGCAAGAATTGCCAACGATGCTAATGCAGCTATGGCTGGCGAAGCTAAATTCGGTGTTGGAAAGAACTATCATAACCTTGTCTTATTAACTTTAGGCACAGGCGTTGGTGGAGGAATCTATATCAACGACCATCTTTATGTCGGAAATGAAGGCAAAGGTGGAGAAATGGGCCATATGATCATTGCAATGGATGGCGAACAATGTTCTTGCGGACTTAAAGGTTGTTTCGAAGCATACGCTTCCGTAACTGCTCTTATTCGCCAAACAAAAGCAGCAATGGAAAAAGACAAGAACTCCCTCATGTGGGACTATGTCGCATACGATATCTCAAAAGTTGATGGAAAAACAGCCTTTGAATGTTCAAAACAAGGCGACAAGACTGCATTAAAAGTAGTTGATCAATATGAAGATTATCTCACGGTTGGTTGCTTAAATTACTGCAATATCTTTAGACCAGATGCCATCGTTCTTGGTGGAGGCCTCTCCAATCAAAGAGAATATTTAACAAATGCCATCCAGAAGAAACTTGAAGATAAGAAGTACGGCTTTGAATGTACCAGCCCTGTTAAAGTGTTCGTTTCTACTTTAGGAAATGATGCAGGTATCTTAGGTGCAGCAGCCCTCTTTATTGACTAAGCATGATTCTATTGAAAACCGCATTAGCGAAAATCTAATGCGGTTTTTATTTATTTTCTGCTCTAGATTAATACACGTATCCAGCCAATTGAAGAAAAAAGACATCTTTCGATGTCTCTAAATTTCTTATTTTTCTTCAAGTAGAGTGACTGTATCTGCCATTGATTTAGCAAATACTTCATCATTGGAGTTATCGAATATAACTAATGAGTAAGGATCGCCTTCAATTTTGAGATATGTAGGAATATTGAAGTCTTGTGTCTTCACCCATGAATCGAAATTCTTAATCTTGAAGACGTCTCTATCGGAATTTCTTGCAATCATTCTTGCTTTGACTGTTTCAATATCGCAGACAACCCAGACAATAACTAAGTGAGCGTTATATTCTTCTTTGAGTTTCTTTCTTAATCCTTCGATATATTCAGGATGGTGAAGCTCAGATGTGAATGGGGCGTTGATTAAGACGATATCTTCATAATGTAATGCGGTAAATGCCATTTCAAGAATGACGTCATATTCCACATCACGGATATTTTTCTTGAAGAACTCCCCCTCTCTTTCAACTGGAAGGCCTGCAATCTTGTAGGCAACATTGCTAAGAGGTACAAGGCTATCTTTGTCTAAATATGTGACATGAGCTAATGACTCAGCTAATTTCATTGAGACATATGTTTTTCCGCTTGCTGGTGGAGCACTGACGATAATTAATTTCTTTTCCATAAATACAACTCGACTTTCGAACGTAAAAGTTTCGCTTAATATTAAAGCCGTATAAGAGATTAAAAACAAGTAATAAATTACTTAATTAACATTTTTCTATCTTTAGATAGGGAGGCTACTTCATCAAGAATTAGCACTCAATACTTGCGAGTGCTAAAAGAATGAGTATAATAATGTTGTTCCAAATAAAGGAATCCAAATAGGAGGTTTAAATTATGAACGAAATGAATGGAATGGAAGACTATTCCCAAGATGAAAACATCCTCGATAAATTTGGCCGCAACGTCAATGCGGATGTTAAAGCAGGGAAGATAGATCCAGTTATTGGCCGCGATGAAGAGATTCGTAAGGTCATTCAAATATTAGCAAGAAAAACAAAAAACAACGTTATTTTACTTGGTGAACCGGGTGTAGGTAAAACTGCAATAGTGGAAGGACTAGCTGAAAGAATTGTCAAAAACGACGTACCCGCTACATTAAAAGACAAAGAAATCTATGAACTCGATATGGGAGCCCTTATTGCAGGTGCTAAATATCGTGGAGAATTCGAAGAACGTCTCAAAGCGGTTCTAAACAAAATAAAACAATCTGATGGAAAGATCGTTCTTTTCATCGATGAAATCCATCTTATTGTTGGAGCAGGAAGAACAGATGGTGCAATGGATGCTTCAAATATGCTTAAGCCAATGCTTGCTCGTGGAGAAATCGATTGCATTGGTGCAACAACATTAAATGAATATAGACAATATATCGAAAAAGACCGTGCTCTAGAAAGACGTTTCCAAACGGTCATGATTGAGGAGCCAACAGTCGAGGACACAATCACAATCCTTCGTGGCCTTAAAGAGAGATTTGAGTCATTCCATGGCGTTAGAATCACCGATAACGCACTTATTTCAGCCGCAACATTGTCAAATAGGTACATAACCAATCGTTTCTTGCCAGATAAGGCGATTGACTTAATTGATGAAGCATGTGCTGGAATCAAAGTTGAAATTGAATCAATGCCAACCGAGCTTGATGAAACAAACCGCAAGATACGTTCATTAGAAGTTGAACGTGTTGCCTTAACTAAGGAAAGCGATGAATCCTCAAAGAAACGTTTGACCGAGCTTGATAAAGAACTTTCTAACTATAAAGATAAATCAGCTAAATTAACTGCTGAATGGCAAAAAGAAAAAGCTCAAATCAGTGAAGCAAAAGAACTCAAGAACAAAATTGAGGAAGCAAAGATTGAACTTGCCAACTATTTCCAAGAAGGCAACTTCGAGAAAGCTTCCAAACTTCAGTATCAAACAATTCCTGAATATGAGAAACGCATCAAGGAAATAACCGATTCCACAAATGATACAGAAAGACTTGTCGATGAAATCGTTGATTCCGAATCGATTGCTAAGATTGTCGCAAAAAGAACGGGCATACCTGTATCTAGAATCTCTAAAGGAGATAAAGAAAAGGTGCTTGATCTTAAAGAAACTCTCCAAAAGAGAGTCATTGGACAAGATAACGCCATCCAATTGGTTTCTAATGCAATTCTTCGTCAAAGAGCAGGCATTCAAAACCCAAATAGACCTATTGGCTCATTTATGTTCTTAGGACCAACTGGTGTTGGTAAGACTGAAGTAGCAAAAGCGTTAGCTGAAGCTCTCTTCGACAATGAGAATAACATCATCCGTATTGATATGTCTGAATATATGGAGAAGTACTCCGTATCACGCTTAATTGGTGCAGCTCCTGGCTATGTTGGCTATGAAGAAGGAGGACAACTTACTGAAAAAGTTCGTAGAAACCCTTATTCAATTGTTCTCTTTGATGAGATAGAAAAGGCTGATCCTGAAGTATTCAACATTCTCTTACAAATACTTGACGATGGTCGTTTGACTGATTCACAAGGGCATTTAGTTGATTTCAAGAATACCATTATCATCATGACCTCTAACCTTGGCAGTGAGTATATTCTCAATGGCGAGAATTCTAAGGTTGAAGATCTCTTACACCATACATTCAAACCTGAATTCCTTAACCGTATCGATGAGATTGTATATTTCAATCCACTCAATAAGGACGTTCAATTAAAGATTGTCGATAAGATGTTGAATGAACTTAAAGGAAGACTTGAAAATCAATTCTACTCTGTTACGTTTACTGATAATCTCAGGAACTACGTCCTTGATTCATCTTATTCTCCAAATTTTGGTGCTAGACCAATCAAGAGATTCATCCAAGATAAGATTGAGACAATACTCGCAACAGCAATCATCAAAGGCGAGATCGACACAAAAAATAAATTCATTGTTGATATCGATAATGATCAAATGGTTATCAGAAAATAAAAGAAAGATTGGCGTTAAAATGCCAATCTTTTTAATATTCAATGTTCACATTAAAAATTAATGTTTCGCCTTCTTTGCCGAATATCTCATCTTTTTCTAATTTTAGATAATAATTTTCTTTTGTGAATGTCCACACACCCTTGGCCGTTAATTCGTTTAAGGACAGGACCATACTGTATTTGTTTTCAAAACTTACGTCTAATGACCTTTCCCCATAATTCGAATATGTTTTAGAACCATTTAAGGCTTTGTCATATAAAAAGACATTGTTAAATTTAAGATTGATATCGGCATTCGATATTTTGGTGAAAAAACAGTAGCGCATGTCGATTTCATCTATGCTTAAATCTTGCTTGTGGAATACGCTAGACCAATTTGATGAGATGATACTTTTTGAACTATCTGGTTTTAGAAATGCTGTATTGGCACTCGAATCTTTAATTGATTCTGTTAATTCCACTGCTTTATCATATGAAGGAAAATAAAATATTAAGTCAGCATTGTAACAAGTTTTGTTTGCGCATTTGCTCCAGCTGAAGAATTCCTCTTGATCATTTATTGTTGTATATCCGTATCCACCATACTTAGAATTCATGCAATACATGGTTGTTAAACCGTTCTCGCTAGTCCATTTCGTATATGAAGAAAAGTTTGTTTCCGGGAACCTCGCAGAAACTACATCATCAACGAAAAGTTTAATTCCAAGAACTACGATTGAAACGCTAGCGAGCATCCATATAGCAAATCCCGATAAGACACCTATTGCAACCTTGGCACCCGTCCTCATATTTTTCTCCAAACATACCCATATATATACTGTGTACTATATTTTATTGGCGATTCAACTGTCGTGCTGTTTTGATAAATACTTGTGAATCTAAATGATTTTGAAGACTCTCCATCAATATTGTAGACAGCATAAAATGATGCCAACGTTTTCTTTACGTATACAGTATGCGCTCCTTTTCTCACTAACTCGATTAAATTTGAAAGATCACTCTCACCATTCCAGTAAGTGAATATTCCTTGTCGGTAGGAGTATAGGTTATTTTTAAAACTATCGAATGACAAACAAACAATTTCTTTAAATTTATCTTCCGTAAACAAAGAAATTACTTTTGAAAAATCAGACAATGAGTTTAGGTAAGATGAAACAAAATAACTTGTCACTTGTAACGCTTCGTTGAGTGCGATTCTGATTTTAATGACAGTTGCTACCACCCATGCTTTGGCTTTAATTTTTAACCGCTCGTTTTTATTAACAACTTCCTCTGAAATATTATTTGATTTTTGAACCGTTTCAATGATTGGGAAAAAGCAGGTAGCGTATTCATTAATATGAATATTCGTTTAAATAAGCGGTACGTGTAGCTGTTTACGTTTGTGTTTGTTATTTAGATTGATATGTTTTAACTTCATTAAGAAGATATGAAGCTAATTCATCAATACCTTCGCCCGTTTTAGCGGATACAGGGAAGAACTTAGCATTTGGATTCAATCTAAGGATGCGTTCTTCGGCTTTCTTGATGTCAAAATCAAAGACTGATATTGCGTCCATCTTTGTGAAAACAACGACATCAGCAACAGTAAACATAAGAGGATATTTCAAAGGCTTATCGTCTCCTTCTGGAATTGATAATAATTCAAAAGAAGAAGAGGCCCCTGTATCAAATTCGGCTGGACATACAAGGTTTCCAATGTTTTCTAAGAAGACTAAATCGAGTTCATCAATGCCAAATCCATCTAAGGAATCATCAACCATCTTTGCATCGAGATGGCATTCTCCTGATGTATGGATTTGAATCGCTTTGACTCCTGTCTTGCTTGCAATCGTTTCTGCATCGACTGTCGCATCTATGTCTGCTTCCATGACGCCAATCTTTAAATCGTTCTTTAATTTGTTGATAAGAGAAACTAAGAATGTTGTTTTTCCGCTTCCTGGAGAAGACATCAAATTAACGAGATAGACGTTCTTCTCTTTTAATTTCTTTCTAACTTCCTCGGCTCTTGCATTATTATTTGCAAATACGCTTTGCTTAACTTTTATGACACGAATTGAATCCATAATATTACCTTCTTTCAACTAGAGAATATTTTAAAAAAATAATGGCCCACTTACAAGGTGGGCACATTAATCTTTGTTAGATGAATAAAGGAAGAATATTGATCCAACTGTTGCAGGGATTGGTATTAATGAGATAAACCAGAGATTCCATCCGATGGACACGTCCATGCCTAATTCGATATATAGAGCTATGGCAAGGGTCCAATAGATAGATATCAAGGTAATTAATGTATGAGTTTTATTTCCCCATTTTTTAGCAAAGAACAAAATGGTGATGAATGATGAAGGTATTGCCCAAATAAATGATAACCATGGGGACCATGTAGTGATATTTGCAATTTTTAGGGCTGAATATATGACCGCGGCAATTGTCCAAACGAATACGACAGATAGAGCAACGACAATGATTTTGTTTCTTCTGATGTCCTTAGGATCCATTCTGCCATCGTTCTCTAATTCTTCTATTGAATGTTCATTGATGAGGTAATCAAGCGTTACGCCATAGAATGATGCAAGTTCTGAAAGAATGTTGATATCTGGCAATCCTTCACCTGTTTCCCATTTGGAAATTGATTTATCGCTATAGGAAAACCTTTCTGCCAACTGACCTTGAGTAAGGCCTCTGGCTTTTCTAAGGGATGATAAGTTTTTTGATACGATTTTAGATAAGTCTCTCATATGTGCCCATTATTTTATAACAAAATGCAGTGTGATGAATTGAAAAAATGTTTTCGTCTCTAAATTTTTAACCATCATGTAAATCTCTAAATTTACAACATGTTAATGTAATAATTAGCAATTCTTATCTTTCTAAGATACAATAAGATTGTAAGGAGGTAAAAACATTAACATATGTACCAAGAGGAATTACAATCCTCGAGCTTAGCCAAATTCTTAAATGAATACGACTATGTCTTCGTGGACACTTGTTCCTTGATGGAAGACACCTTCCCATTATTCATGGATAAATTGGTATCCTCAAAAGAATATTGGAGAGAAGAATTGCAAGTAATAGTGCTAGGTGAATGCATTGATGAGTTAAAGAAACACGCTAAAGAAAAAAGCAAAGAACGTGCATCATCAAGATTAGCTGCAGCAAGAGCCTTAAAGATCATTCGCCATGATAAATGGCACACCCATGCATTAACTATTACGAAAACGTTAGGGGAATCGTTTGCAGACAACGCAATTTACACAAGAGTGTCCGGATTAAGAATTCACAATAAATTGTTAGTCATCACACAAGACAAGACATTGACGACAGATTTATTGAAGATGAACAATCTTGATTCACAAAAGGGGAGATACCTAAGCGTATACCGCATTAATCAAGATTCTGATCTAGAAAAGAATCCAGGGGAAAACGGACAAAAACAATCTTTCAACAAGAAACGTGACGCTTCGTCTTTTCAGAAAGTAGAAAAAGACAACAAAAAACCAACAGAATTAACTAAGATCCAAAAGAAATTGCTTCAAGAAGATGAAAAATTGAGCAAGAACTTAACAGATCAAAATTACAAATTCAAACAAAAACTTAGAGACATTGACGATCAATTATCTAGGTTAAAGAAAGCAGGCGAGCAAGCTAAGAACCTTTCTCTTCATTATGTAAGAGAAACTCTAATCAAAACTAAAGAAGACCTCATAAAGGCTTCTAAAACGCCCGCTAAGCAAGAAACTCTAGCAAAAGAAGATAATTCCATAACTGGAAATGGAAAACTTCCTAGTGAGGCTCTAAAACGTCTCGCACTTAATTATCATACGATTGTAAGAGATCCATCCGTCGCTTATTTTGCTGATATACATGGTTCACTTGACTTAACGCATGATGATTTAACTGCCGTTGATGTCTTAGGCGCTAAAAACACTTCATTCACTTATAAGAAAGGTGACAAGACCTATGTCTTCACAAAAGGCAAAGAGTATTCTGTTTCCCTTCTAAAGAAAGAAGAAAAACCATCTCCAAAGAAAGAAAAGGTTGAATCTAAACCTCTTCCTGAAAAGAAAAAGGCTCAGCCTCAGCCAAAGAAAGAAACTCCAAAACCTAAAAAAGATGAATCCCTCTCCAAAAAGAAGGTCAAAGTCATGAAGGTTAAGGGCTCTGTCTCTGGCGGATCTTCCTCAGCCATACCTGAAGGTATCATCCTTGTTGTTGGTGAAAGTAGGAGAAAGAAACCTCAAACTTCTCAACCAAAGCCAACTGAAAAACAAGTTCTTCTAAAGAAAGGTGCCCCAAAGAAAGAAAATGCTCTTCTATCTGAGGCAACTATCGCTGATAAGGTTCTTAACGCCAATCTCAACAATCCTAATTACCCAAAGGAGAAATCCCTTGTGGAAATTAAGAAACAAAAAGAAAGGCTTAAGAAACTCTCAAAAGAAGATACTAAAGGGTTCCAACTTAGCTTATCTGACTTAGAGAAATTCGAGAAATCGAAGAAGTAGTTAATTAAAAATCCATCCCGGAAAGGAAAGGGGATGGATTTTTTTCATGCATTTCCTCAATAAAACAGGAGGGAGATAGATAGAAATGCATGATATGAATAAGTGGAATGGAGAATACCACTTATTACGGACTACATTAATTTCTTGAAGAGAGCGACAACTTCTTCGTGAGTTGCTTCCTTTGGATTGCCAGGATAGCAAGCATCGTGGAGAGCATCTGTTGCTAAGTTATCTAAATCGCTAGCAAGAATCTTTTCGCATTTTGTTGGAATGCCAACGTCTTCTGAAAGTTGCTTAACGGCATTGATAGCGGCAGCACGATATTCTTCTTGAGTCATATTATCGACTCCTTTGACGCCTAATGCAATAGCGATGTCCTTATATTTTTCACCTGTAACATCAGCATTGAATTCCATGGCGATTGGAAGAAGCATAGCGCAAGCAACACCATGAGGGACGTCATAATATGCAGAAAGCGTATGAGCCATAGCGTGGTCGATACCTAAACCGACATTGGAGAAACCCATGCCTGCGATATATTGTCCTAAAGCCATTCCTTCACGGCCATCTGGATCATTGACAACTGCTTTACGGAGTGATTTTCCGATGATTTCGATTGCTTTGATATGGAACATATCGGACATTGTCCATGCGCCACGTGTGATATAACCTTCAATGGCGTGTGTTAAGGCGTCCATACCTGTAGCGGCTGTTAAGCCTTTTGGCATTGTGGACATCATATCTGGATCAACGATGGCAACAACAGGCATATCGTGAGCATCGACGCAGACGAATTTTCTCTTCTTTTCGACATCGGTGATGACGTAGTTGATGGTAACCTCAGCTGCAGTGCCAGCGGTTGTGGCAACAGCAATGATTGGTAAGCATGGTTTCTTTGTTGGAGCAACGCCTTCTAATGATCTAACATCTGCAAATTCTGGGTTAGTCATGATGATACCGATTGCTTTGGAAGTATCCATTGAGGAACCGCCACCGATAGCAATGATGAAATCAGCGCCAGCTTCTTTACAAGCAGCAACGCCACTTGTGACATTTTCGATTGTTGGATTTGGCTTGATGTTGGAATAAAGCTTATAGGCGATGCCAGCTTTATCAAGTAAATCGGTGACTTTAGCGGTAACGCCAAACTTAACTAAGTCTGGATCGGAGCAAACTAAAGCTTTTTTGAAACCTCTAGCTTGGACTTCAGGAACGATGTTTTCGATTGCACCGTGTCCATGATAAGAAGTTTCGTTTAACATGAATCTGTAAGACATAATGTACCTCTCTATGATTATTTCATTCTTTTGAATGATTGCTTAATTAGTTTAGCACTTAATAAAACTTTACCGGTATAAAATTATCATATTTGATTGAAATATTGAAAAACGAACAAAAATTGTGAAAGAAGATAATGTTTTTAATCAAAAATACATTTTCGTAAAAATATAATATTTTCGTAAAACAACAAAAATATTCGTAAAATATACTTGTAAATCGTAAAATATAATCATAAAGGGGCTATATATGACAGAAGAACAGTTGATTGAATTGGTTCAAGAAATAAAAGACATAAAATCGGAAACTAAAAATATCGAGTTAAAGAAAGCGAAGACTGGTTGCCCTGAAGCTCTTTATGATACGTTATCTTCTTTTTCAAATACCGGTGGTGGAACAATCGTTTTTGGCATAGACGAAAAACATGGATACAAGATTGAAGGAGTGGAGAATATAGATGACCTTCAAAAACATATCACAGAACAATGCCTTGAAATGGAACCGCAAGTAAGACCGGTATTTACAATTTGCATAATTGAAGGCAAAAAGATCCTTTCTGCGGAAATTCCTGAAATAGATGCCATATTGAAACCATCTTATTACAAAGGTAAAGGTAAATTCAAAGGGTCATATATAAGAATTGGCGAAGCGGATTTGCCAATGGATGAATATGAAATTTATTCTTTTGACGCATTCAAATATAAAACCGAAGATGAACTAAGAAATAAAGATAGAATCAAAAGAGAAGATTTGAATCAATATTTAGTGGACGGATTTATTTCTAAGTTGGTTACAAAGAAACCTAATCTTATGAATCAATCAAAAGACGATATTCTTAGACTTAATGGAATTATCGGCAATGATGGAAAACCAACCTTGTGTGGAATGCTCAATTTTGGAAAGTTCCCCCAATTGTTTTCTCCAAATTTAGATATCTTGGCCGTCAGATGTGCAACCAATACATATGGTGAAGAAAATAAAGATGGTGTTCGTTTCATAGATAGCAAAAGAATAGATGGAACGATTGAAGAAATGATCAAACAAGCAATCTCTTTCATTCAGAATAACACCAAAAAAGCAACATATGTCGATCCATATACTGCTTTGAGAGATGACAAAGAAGAATATCCTCTAAAAGCCTTAAGAGAAATAATCATCAATGCAATCCTCCATCGTGACTATAGTGTCTTCACGGAAAATGAGCCAATAAGGATAGACATATATGACGATCGCCTTGAAATAAGTAACCCAGGTGGTCTTTATGGACGCTTGAGGATTGCCGAATTAGGCAAGACGCGTGCTGATATTCGTAACCCTTTTATGGCTAGTATTTTAGAAATTGAAGAAATAAGCGAGAATCGTTATTCAGGCATACCAACAATATATAAAGAGATGGAAAAAGCTCATCTATTGCCACCAATATTTGAAAGTTATCGCGGAACATTCAAAGTCACCCTTTTTAATAAAGGTCAATCAGCTGGGGATAAACTAATTGAAGAAATTATGGAATATTGTCAAGAACCTCGTAGCAAGGAATCTCTTGCATCCCATTTTGGCTTTGATGAAAAACATCCTGCGTATTTCATTAACAATTACGTTCTTCCATTAATCAAAGACGGAGTTCTTCGTTACACCATACCATCTAAACCTAAAAGCAAGAATCAGAGAATAGTAACAATAAATTCAAGATATTGAATCGATGTGACCTTATTTTGTGATTCAACCCTCGTCCTTTGATTCTTTTAAGACGCCACAATCTTCCTAATCGTTGTCGCTTACCTTGAAATTTGGGTTTTGCTCACGTTTCTTGGCAAACCAAGCCTTTCGCTCATTGAATGTTAAACGATAAGGACCAATTCTTTCATCTGGCGTTTCATCGTAGCCGTCGTTTTCCAATCCGCAGACTGGGCACACATCATGGTCTAATTGGTCTTTAAGGCTGAACCCCGTTTATCTATTATACTTTTGTAATCCTTTTAGTTGCCATGTCTTAGCGCCTCCCTTTCTTCCATATAGGAATCGTAAAAGTAGAAGTTAGTTTGCTCTTTTAACGAGTCGAAGATAGGATCATTCAAGTGACCGACAACAATTATTCCTGTTGGATTCAGCCTTTCTATTAGAATCTTTAGCCACAAGTACCACTCATAGCGCTCTTGTTTTTCTTTGATGAAGCCATGAACGCCTACGGCAATAAGAGTGTTTTTAGGGAATGCGTCTAAGTATTCTTGCGTTAATTCATCTGAGCCTCCTCTTGGTGCTGGATATAAAGGTATGCCATGACTTGCAAAATAAAATGATAAAGATTTGTTTTTGAAATATTAATAAAAAACCACTCTACTAATTCGTAGAATATACGAACTTTCGAATGGTTTTAGATCACAAGATTAACTTATTAGTTCAATGTGATTGTGAGTTTTGCTACTGCGCCGTATGTGGAATCTTCGTCGATTTCAGTAACTCTAAGATTGAAGTTACATGCAATATCTTCGTCGATTTCATAATACATATCGTTTCCGCTCCAGCCTAAGGTTGTCTTGGCTTTGTTCCAAAGGTTGCTACCAGAAGGCATGAAGTTCTTTGCCCAAGCTGATGCGGCTCCCTTAGAATTCACTAAGTTGAAACGTTGTCCTTCTTTGAAAAGGGTTGTATCGCTAGAGGCATTGAAGTGGGAGGAGTTGGTCCAGTTTGTGGCGCCAATTGTTGATTCCATCAAAGAGATTTCGGTGAAATATGCGTTGATGGTTGAGTTATTTGCACCATTCAATTTTCCAATTCCACCAATTTTTGCATCTGGATGGTTCTTTTTGATATTTGTTGGAACGCTTCCGCTTTTTTCTGCTGGCCAGAAGTCGGAGTCATATTTAACGCCCATACGTCCACCATATGTGTTGCATGTGCGGTTATCTCCGCCATCGACACCTAAGCTATTTGGATCAGAGACAGTCTCATCATGGCTATTTTGCCACATTCTTGCGTCAACGTGGGTAATTCTGATACCTGCTTCTTTATAGCCTGTGGTGTTGGAATAACCTGAATTATAGTCACGAGTTGCAAGACCATATGGGCCCATTAATTCGACCATTAAGTATTCGTCGTATGCCGTTCCATTGTAGTTTGGAGAAGCTAAGACTAGAGCATCTCCTGAAGTGGTTCCTGCACGAAGAGTGATCTCGGCTGTTTTTCCGCCTTCTAAATCTTCTTCCCTTAAGACATATGGATTGATCCAGCCATAGCAGAATTTTGTATAAGCTGAATGATCGCCAAGGTTTTGATCCATGTAATCAACTGAACCAATTGGTTTCCATGTGTTTGTATAGTCATAGAAGTCGTTGATACCTAATGTATGGCCTGTTTCGTGGATGAAGGTATGTGGATCATATCCATTGTAGCTATCCATGAATTGGGTGGAAGCCCAAGCAAGGGTCATGATTGTAGGATCGGTGTAGTTTGGTTGATTGCTTGTATATGTGACATAAGCCCACCAGAAGGAGGTGTCGCTGTTATTGTAATTATAAGCATAGACTTGCCAGATCAAATCAAGATAACCATCATAGTCTGTATCGAAGTCTTTCCAAGAATATTGCCAATCGGCACCTAATTTGCCGTGATCTGTCTTGTTATATTCTGCAATATACCAATCGCGGACATATGAGGACATAGAAACGCCTGCTCCGCCATTGGCTCTGCTTTGGAATTGGGCTGCAGTGCCATTATATTCAATCCATGTTGGTAAAACGACGACATCGAATGCACCTTTTCCAAAAGATGATTGTTCGTAGAATGATTGAACTGAAGTAATTGCAGAACCGGATAATTGTTTTAATTCTTCATCGCTAGCGGTGAATGTCTTATTGATTTTCGTCAATAAAGCGTCTGTTGGATCAATCCAGTTTTTATCGCTTGAATCAGCTTGGAAAGAGATAGGTGCAACAAGTAATTTTTGCTTAACGCCATTATCTGGATGGGAATTGACATGTGGGGCACCTGATGCTTTATAGATGCCAGAACGTGTAAGGTTAAGTTGATTTCCCTTTGTATCGGTATATGTTGTTTGTCCCTTTGCCAAATTGCTTTCTGTGATTACGTTTTCGTTTTGGCTTGAGCTAGAATTTCCGCCTGCTTGAGAACTTGAAGTTGTATCTCCGCCTGCTTCAGAAGAAGTAACTGGCTTATCTTCCCCACAGGAAGCTAAAGAGATAATCATCAAGAATGAGAGTGTTAACAACGAATGTTTTTTCATAACTGTCTCCTTTAAATGTTGATATAGATTATTAGCAGGATGATACCTACTAAGAAGAAGATTCCACTAGACATGAGAAGAACGCTTATCGGTTTCTTTCTCTTAGTGTCTTTCATGACTTTGTAGTCATAATAGGTCTTAGGGAAACTTGTTTGACGATATTTAGGTCTAAACGTTACCAAGAATAAGGTTTGAATCGAGTAGGCTAAGATATCGAACGCCCCTTTAGAAGATATATATGATAGGGCGAAGAAACATAATCCTAAGAGGCCACTCAACGAGAATGAGTCAGAGAGGATATGCATGATGAGGTTTTTATCTTGACCGGTGCCTTCAGGACCGTTTGTTAAGGTGAAATACTCAACAAGGCCAATAATGACACCAGTAAGAATCAGAACGATTAGAGAAGATATGAGGTTCCTTATTGTGCGAGGATTCCAGAATTTCTCTTCTTTCCCTTCCTCCTGACCCTTTGAGGGATCAGCGTAAGGGATTTTGCTCATTTAGAAAGCTCCTTTTTGTATCTTTCTTCCTCTTCGTCGTTGCATCTGACGAAGTGGCCTGGAGCTAATTCACGCCATGTTGGGCGTTGCTTGGAATAGTCATGGTCTTTTGTTGGATCATAGGCGATTCTTTGACGGTTCTTCTCGACGATTGGGTCAGGGAATGGAACAGCGGAGAGCAAGCTCTTTGTGTATGGGTGAAGTGGATGAGCGAATAATTCATCGGCTGAGGCAAGCTCAACGAGGTTGCCATAGAACATAACCGCGATTCTGTCACAGAAATATTTAACGACAGATAAGTTATGGGCGATGAAGATGATGGTCAAGCCTAAGGAGTTACGAAGATCATTTAAGAGGTTGATAACTTGGGCTTGGACAGAAACGTCAAGGGCGGAGACTGGTTCGTCAGCGACGATGAGTTCTGGGTTCATGATGATTGCACGGGCAATGCCAATACGTTGTCTTTGTCCACCAGAGAATTCATGTGGGTAACGGTTAGCATGTTCAGGAACAAGGCCGACGAGCTTAAGGACGCGTGCGACTTCGTTGTTGATGAATTCCTTATCGTGGACTCCATTGATGACTAAACCTTCAGCAATGATGTTTCTAACAGTCATACGTGGGTTAAGTGATGCAATAGGATCCTGGAAGATCATTTGAACCTTGTTAGATAAGGTCGTGTGTTTTGCTTTATCAAGAGCCTTCTCATATTCTCCTTTTTGAGTTTCTTCTTCAGGAGAAAGAGGAGTTCCAGCATTGATTTTTTCGATCAAATCTTTGTATTGTTCATTAACGAGTTCGACTTCATGGGCTGCAATATTCTTATTGTAGTTTTTGTCATCGTACTTGGCTTGTTTGATTTTGGCCATTTGCTCGTCATGAACTTCCTTTTGATGAAGCTTGATTGCTGCAATTTCTTCATCAAATGGCTTCATGGCTGCTTCATATTTATCGAAGTAGGCACGTTTGGCTTGGTCTTCGTCGTTTTTGAGCGATTTGACTTTGAATTGGATGCCGAATGTTTCTTCGAATTCAGCGCGAATGTTATCTTCCGCTTCCTTCTTTTTTGCTTCGATCTCTTTTATTTGATCTGCGGCACGGACATTTGTCCATTTGATTTCTTTTTCGTTCCAACGTGTGCCAGCTGAGACTCTAACACCATCAAGCCAGATGTCTCCGCTTGTAAGAGGGTAGAGTTTCATGATGTCACGACCTGTTGTGGTTTTGCCACATCCAGATTCTCCAACAAGTCCGAAGACTTCGCCTTTATAGACGTTGAAGGAGACGTCATGAACAGCTTTTAGGTATTTAACATCTCCGCTTTTGAAACGGAAATATTGTTTGACGTGAGAAAGTTCAAGAACCTTTGAGGCGTTTTCGTAATCGAAATCTTTCTTGAATTCTTCTTTCTTTACATCAGGTGTGGTTACTTTCTTTGCTTTTGCCATATTATTTCTCCTCCTTGATGTAATTTAAGATTGAGTTTTTCATGTTATCCGCCTTAGGGGTGTATTCAGGGTGCTCTTCAAGGGCATTTTGGATACGGGAGATAACAAGTTCAGGTGCTTTGATATCTTCAGCTTCTGGATGTAAGTTCCATGTTGCAGCCATATGAGTTGGAGAAACTTTGAAGAATGGTGCTTGATAGAGGTTATCAATTTCCAAGGCATCTTTGTTTCTTGCTGCAAAGGCATCGCCTTTAGGTGGAAGTAACATGTTTGGTGGGGTTCCAGGGATAGCATTAAGCTTCTCTTTTGTATTTAAGTCTGGAACTGAACCAAGTAAGGCCCATGTATATGGGTGTCTTGGGTCATAGAATATATCGGTAGCAGTACCCATTTCAACGATCTTACCAGCATACATGACAGCGATATCATCAGCCATATTGGCGACAACACCTAAGTCGTGGGTGATAAAGACGATGGAGAGGTTCTTTTCAACCTTCATCTTGTTGATAAGCTCAAGAATTTGAGATTGGATTGTAACGTCAAGAGCGGTTGTAGGCTCATCACAGATAAGAACTTCTGGGGAAGAGCATAAGGCAATAGCAATGACGATACGTTGTCTCATACCACCTGATAATTCGAATGGATATTGATGGAAACGTTTTTCTGGCTCATTAATGCCGACATCTGCAAGCATCTTGATGGCGCGTTTGGTAACTTCCTTCTTTGTGAGAGTGGAGTTAGCAACATCAATTGCCTTATCGTATGCTTCGATAACTGATTCACCGATTGTTCTAATTTGATCGGCATCTCTTGCAAGAAGAGTCTCTAAATGTTCGAGCAGTTCATCAAAAGCTGCTTTGAAATGCTCTTTGTGTTCCTCTTGAGAAACTATTGTCTCACGAGATTTTGCACGAACTTCAGCAGGAAGATCAAAGAAATCTGAAACGTTATATTTTTCAAAGTTCTTTGTTCTGATTTCCTCATGTTTTAATGAGTCTTTTGCTGCAGTGACGTAGTTCTTGGTTTGAATTGCAAAGACGGAGATAACGTTATCTGGGTTTTTTGCAATGGAAAGCTCGCACTTGTTGATTTCTCCAAAGAGTGGGCTAAGGACTTTCAAGGCTTTGCTTGGCTCATATCCTTCATCATTAGAGAATAATTCTGAATATGCCTCTTGGAGCTTTGGCATCAATTCGCTGATGGCTGCTTTTTGCTCATCAACTGAAATAGCTGCGGCATGTAAGAAGAGATCTTCATGTTCTTTGATGTCGAATGTGCCAATCTTTTGTTCTTCTATGACCATCTTGAATTCATCTTCGTCTGCTTTTTTAAGAAGAGAATCGATCTTAGTTAGATAATGGTTGGCCTCTTTTTTATCGGCTTTGTGCTTTAGAATCATGGCTTCGGTTAATTGTTTACCGACAATCATGATTGGATTTAAGGATGAAAGAGGATCCTGGAAGATCATGGAGATTTTAACGCCACGGATCTTGGAGAATTGATCTTCAGAGATTTGTAATAAGTCTTTGCCATCGAATAAGATTTGGCCATCTTCAACGATCTTGTTACCGGCTAAGATACCAAGGATTGCTTTAGATGTGACGGATTTGCCTGAACCAGATTCACCGACGATAGCAAGCGTTCTTCCTTTGTAAAGAGGGAAAGAGATGCCTCTAACGGCTTTGACTGTTCCACCATCAGTTCTGAAGGAGATACGTAAATTCTTTACGTCTAAGATTTTTTCTAATTGTGTATTTTCTTTAGCCATAATTATTACTCGCTTCCTTTCAATGATGTGTTAAATGCGTCACGGAGACCGTTTCCGAATAAGTTGAAGCAGATCATCAATAAAGAGATGATGATGCATGGGAATAGTAGTAAGTGTGGGTGTGAGCTTAAACCAGCTGTTTGGCCTTCTTCAAGGAGTGAACCGATTGAAGAGATGCCACTTGTGGTGAAGTTGATAATTCCTAAGTAGCTTAATGAAGATTCAGAGAAGATGACTGAAGGAATCATTAAGACTGAGGAAGTAACTAATGTACCGATAGCGTTAGGAAGAATGTGTTTGAAGATAAGTCTTCTATCTTTTGCACCAAGCGTTCTTGATGCTAAGACATATTCTTGCCCTTTGAAACGATAGAACTGCATACGGGTAGTGCCAGCAACTCCAACCCAGCCTGAATAGACGAAGGCGACTAAGAAGGCAAGTACCATGACGCCTGCTTCGCCTATTGCCGCTTTAAGAGCGACGTTATTGGCAAATTGGATTGAACATATAGTGAGGATAATGACTGATGGAATGGCAGAGATGATATCAGTGACACGTTCCATGACAAGGTCGACCTTTCCTCCATAATATCCGGAGATAGAACCCCAAATAACACCGATGAGGATGTTGATTAAGGAAATACCAACACCTAAGAGGAGAGAGAAACGAGCGCCGACTGCTAATCTAAGGAATAAGTCTTGTCCAGAGCCGTTTGCACCAAAGAAGTAATATGGTTCAAAGCCATTGTGATAGACGAAATAGTCGAAGTAGTCAACACGGATTTGGGCCATGCCATTAGAGATATTGGCATAGACATATTCACCATTTTCATCGACTTTGTAGATTGGATCAGGATCGCCTTCAGAGTTCTTGATTGTGGTGAAGGAGTTTTGCGTATAGCCTTTGCTTGTTTTTGCACTGAGCTTGTAATAAATATTGGCATTTTGGTTGTAATAGTTATTCATTGCGTCAGTGACGTTGGTGATTTGGTTTTTGATGGAGACGTCAGCTGTGGTGTTGCCAAGTTCATCAAAATTACGTCCATTGGCTAAATCTTTAGCCATGATGTCTTTATATTCGTTGATATAGGTTGCAACATCCAAAAGAGGTTTCATGATGGATTTCTTTTCACCATTTTCGGATTCAAGACGTTTATAGATGCCTTGTTCTTTTTCGTAGGAGACAAGAGCGTTATATGCGTCTTCTTTGATGGTGATGACCTTGTTACCAACGGCATAGGAGTCAACACGGACGGAATACATGGTGATTTTTGATGCACCGATTTGTTCTTCGCTAGTAGAGACGACTTTGACTAATTTAGAATGGTTAGAATCGTCATATTGAAGAACTGAAAGAGCTTGTTCGGATACACCGGTTCTAATTTCTGTTCCATCCCAGAAACCACTTCCTTTGAACATAGGATTGTATGGAAGGGCATAAGAGAAGTTTTGATCGGAGAAACCTGTTGGGTATTCTGTGGCGTTGACATATGCTTTAGGGGAAGCAAATGGAACGATGATCGCGTAAAGGATGATGATAGCAATGATAACGGCTGCAACGATAGAAGCCTTATTCTTAGCAAAACGCATGAAAGCGCCTTTTAAGAATGAGACTGGCTTTGTTTCGAAAGCTTGGTCATGCAAAGATTCTGCATCGACTTTCGATTTCTTGAAGAGTTCTTTTGGCAAACTCGTTAGCTCCATATTATTTTGGGGCTCATTAACTAATAATTCTTTGTTTTCCATTATTTCTTACTCCCCATTCTGATACGTGGATCGACGATACCATAAGAGACGTCGACGACTAGTGTTCCTACTAACCCAATAAGAATGTAGAACATCGAGACGAATTGGAAGACGTCGTAGTCTCTTGTGTTGATGGAATTAAGATAAAGTCCACCGACACCGTTAACTGCGAAGATGTTCTCAATAATCATTGAACCTGAGAGAATCGAGATGATTTCTCCAAGGATCATAGGGAAGATAGGAACTAATGAATTTCTGAAAGCGTGTCTAACGGTTGCTTGTCCTCTTGTTAAACCTTTTGTTCTAGCAAGTAACATGAAATCACTTGTTAAGACTTCAGTTAACTCAGCACGTGTATAACGGGCATATCCAGCGATAGATCCGAAACACATCGAGAGAACTGGTAAGATGATTGATGAGAAATATTTCCATGTGAAGTAACCATCTTTTGCGGATTCAGCAACAGGTGGCAAAACGTGCCATACATAGCCAAATAAATATTGAAGAAGGAAGGCATAGATGAATGAAGGAACAGAGATAACCAACATGATCAAGATGCTTAAGACATGGTCTTCCCATTTGTTCTTCTTTAAGGCCATGAAAACACCAAGACCCAAACCTAATGGGATGGAGATGATCATGGAATAGATGTTGATCAAGATTGTTGGAGTCAATCTTTGACCAAGAATATCGCTAGGTGATGCAAGCCATTGGATTTTGTATGAGAAGCCCCAAGGATTGCTACCTCCGCTGAAAAGGTTTTTGATGAAGTTCCAGAGCTGTTGCATGATTGGCATTGGAGAATAGGTTCCGTCTTCTTCATTAAAGACATAACGGCCTTGGGCGACCATCTGCTTGTAGAAGATTTCAGGATCTTTCATGCCACCATCAAAGGAGACTGGTAGTAAACGTACTAAAACAAAGCAAATCAAAAAGATAACTAAGAATGTACATACTAAAAGGATAAGACGCTTAAGAATATACATAAGCATCTCTTTGGTGGATTTGCTGGTCCAAAAACCAACAAAGCCTTTCCAAAACTTCTCCCAAAGAGAAGGTTCATCTCGATTTAAAACGGCTTCATCACCGAAATTATCGAGATTATTCTGGTTTAGTGAGCTTTCTGTTTCACTTTGTAATTTCTTTTTTCTTTTCATAATCTCTTTTACTAATTGAAGGCCGACCCAAAGAGCCGGCCTTCGTATTATACCCTAAATTGTAAAGGTTGCATTAAGCAGCTTTATACAAATCGGATAAACTGTTGTTATATTTGGCACAGAATTCAGACCATTGAGCATCCGTATAGTTGAATGTCATCAAACGGATTCCGCCATAACCAATTAAGGAAACGTAGGTGTCTGTTGCGTAATTAACTTTGAATCCTAAGAGAGAGGAAGAACCACGAGCAACAAGTGGAACTGCTTCGAAACGGTTGAGAATACCTGCTTCTAAGCCAGCAAGAACTGTTAACTTTTGATTGTGGACTTTGTTCCAGGCTTCATAATTTGGATCATCTTTTGCAACTTCATCACCATATGCGGCTTCAGAGAATTCATCAGAATTGTTCATATCATCATACCATTTGTTGAATGAACGAGTTTCTGTTGTTGGATCAATGGTGCCGTCACCATTAAGGTCGATGTCGAGTTTTGTTTCGGATTGTTTGCCTTTGAAACCATATTCACATGTTTGTGTGAAGCTGTTATCGCAATAGACTTGCATTAAGCCATAAGGGTTAATGGCAGCGCCGCCCCATGTGGAGAAGATCATGTCATAACGGCCATTTTGGGCTGTTGTGTAGTAATCTTGGTCCTTGACCATTGTGATTGCGATATTGATTCTGTCGCTAGAGTTGATAGCACCATCAGCAATTAATTGTGTTGTGACATCTGCTAAGATTCCTGTCCAAGCTGTTTGGAGGAAGTTGAAAGCGGCAATCGTATTTTCGGAAGTATCGTCATAAACACGGAATTCGATGGCGATTGTGTCATTGGCTTTGATATGGCCTTCTTCAGTAGATTTGAGCTCTTCTTCGATGGCTTTTGTGACATATTTGATGCCAAGAGTGTAGTTGTATCCAACTGCATCTTCACTTAATGCCGTTCCTGTTGTTTCATCGATATCGTTTCCACCTAAATGACCATAAACCTTGCCATAGACGCTCCTACCTTGATCGGTATTACGATATGTTTCACCAGTGGCGTTATTAGCGAGATATAAGTCGTTAAGTAAGCCTGTGAAGCCTTTAGAACCGGAAGTTGCTGCAGCAGCGAATTGAGTTCTATTCAAAGCTAAGGATAAGCCTTTACGGAAATCCATATTAGCTAAGATTGTCTTGTTTGTGCCAGCTGTGTTTTTTTGTCTGTCTAAGAGGGTTGCTCTATCAGAGTTGAAGGACAACTTTTGAGTATAGGACTCATAAGTTGTGGTGCAACGGCTTGATGTACCATATTGACGGACATCATTAACTGTTAAGTCAATATCGTCTAATTTACCAGCAAGGAATTGTTGCATGGCTGTATCGTGGGATGGATAGATATTTGTGACGATGCGGTCCATTTGGAATTGATTCTCGTGGGCTCCATCGGAATAGCCATACCACTTTTCGTTACGTTCGATACGGATTTCTTTACCTGTTTCGAAGTAAGTTAGCTTATAAGGGCCATAAGACATATAGTTATTAACGCTATTTGAAGCGTAAGTTGTGGCCTTTGTGCCGTTTGCTAAGTCTGTTGTTAATTTCTTATAGAGATCAACATTAACCAAGAAGTTGCTTGTTAAGCTGAATTTGAGGTTAAGAGGTGTGATGGCCTTTGTGAGATAGAAACGGATTGTGTAATCATCTACCTTTCTGATACCAATTTCATTAGCATCGATTGCGGCACCTTCATATGTATAAACATATGTACGTAAAGGTAATTTCCAAGCCCAAGATTTGTTGGCATATGTGTTTCTTGAAGAAATGGCTTTAACGCATGCTTTGAGGTCTGCTTTTAAGTCATCGGAAGAATATTCCTCGATGTTATCCTCATTCCATACACTCTTTTCTTTGCCTTCAGAGTCCTTACCTGGGTTGGTGCTCTTGATGGTCATGATTTTGCCTGTTGTGCCAATTTCACTTTCATCGGTGGATGTGACAATCTTGAAACCATTATCGAGGAGATCAAGATCAAGGTCGACTTGATCGTCTTCCATCATTGTTGAAGAGACGTTTGTTGGATCTTTGACCTTTGCCCAATCATTTTTGTCGCTTGAACCACTGTGATCAAGCGCTTTCCACATATAGTAGGCATAAGCGTTGATGATACGTTCAGCAGGGAGCTTGATTGATTCATATCCGCTTGTGGTTGAATATTGGTACAAAACATCATAAAGGCTTGTGGAAGAATCAGAATTGCTGAAGATAGTGGAGATATAGTCACCATCTTCGGAACCCTTACCAAGGTTGAGGAAGTAGAATCCAGAGTCATCTTTAACATAGCCTTTATCAGTATCGGCCATGTATTTATAGAAGGATTCGATTGTTTGACGACCTTGCTTATAGTAGTTTTCAGCATTAACCAAGATCATGTTGCCGTTGTAGTAGGAGTCGGCACGGAAGTTAGCATATTTTGGGTTCAAGAGAAGTTCCATTGAATCAACGTACTCTTGTGCGGTGATTTTTGTTCCATCTTCCCAAACGGCATTTTGGTTGAGCTTGATATCCCAGACCATGTTGGATGCGACGTTACCGGTCGATTCGCCATAGTATGTGTCTAATTCTTCATCGGATAAGCTGCCTGGTTCAACTGCGATTGGCATTTCTGCGGCCATTTCAGTGACAAAGTTGTAACCATCTTTTGTGTCATTCAAAACGGCATCATAGAAACCCATCTCGGTGAAACCAGTGACGTAAGATTCGTCGTTGGTTTGCCAGTTATGGACGTTCCAGTTGCTAGGGCTGGTAGATAAATATGTGTTGTATGTGTATTCAGCATCAGTATTTTCGGTGGTGTTTCCACAACCTGTCATTGTGAGAATGGCTGCGACTGATGCGATACCATATTTCCATTTAGTATTTCTCATAAAATTCTCCTTTCGTATATAAAGAACAAAGCGTTTTTGATTTATTCGGCAGAGCTAGAAGAGCTTGTTTCTGTAGCAAAGTCGAAGTTGAAGTCGTTTGTTGTTGTTCCAACGTTTGAGACTGAGAATTTCATATCGATATAGTCTTGTAAGCCAATTGGTAAGTAAACGAGAGCATCGACAGAAATTTCGTTTGTTGCAGTATTAACTGTGAAATATTCGTAGTTGGAATAGAGAGTTAAGGCGTGTTTGTCACCACCGGTGAATTCAACTGGTGTGACGAGGTTTGTTCCAAGACCTGCTCCTTGGGCAATGATTGAGAAGCCATAGCCGTTCATATCGAAGATCTTGCCAAATAAGGAGTTGGTGACATCTGTTTCGTCATTATCACCACATTGGCCGGCATATGTGACTGTTGTGCCACTTGTCTTTTTGGAAGCCCAGATTGTGCCATTGGCATCTTCTAATGTGACATTATCTGCTGTCATGGCGGAGATTAAGCCAGATTCATAGACGGTCTTATTTTCTGCGCCGACTTCTTTAGCACTCATCTTTCCATCATTGTTTAAGGAAGAAAGATAAGTATTTGTGCCATCATCCCAGAAAGCGATGGTTCCTAATAATTCTTCTTCTTCGGCAGGGAGATATTTGCCAGTTTCTTCGTTTTCTTCAACTGGAAGACCTGTATAGGTGCTGATAACGCCATTCTCGGTGAATGTTGTTGTGATTGTAACGTGTGTGCAACCAGTGATGTTTGCTAAAGCGTCAGAGGAATAATCATCAATTTTGAGGGCATTTCCGCTTGAATCAACTGAAGTTAATTCTGTTGTGACAGTGTAGTTCTTGCCGGTTGCTAAAGCAGAGAATGCTGTGGAGATTTCAGGAGCTTGAATCTTTGTTGGGAGATAGGAAGCGCTCTTGATGGCTGTCTCCATGATATCAATTGAAGAAGTGCCGATATCTTGGATGCCAACAATTGTCCAGTAACCGGTTTGGGTTCCGTTGCTAACATAGCAGGTGAAAAGAGCCATATCGCCTTCATCATCGCCATCGGTATCGTATAAACCACCATATTCAGCGCCAGCATAGCTGTAACCGTAGTTGTCTGGGAAGGTTGACATACCGTAGTTGAGAAGAGTTTCTTCGAAGCTGTTGCCCATTAAGATATATTCTTCTCCAGCTTCGGTCGTCTCATAGGAGACGTCTGTTGCATCAAGATTTAAATCTCCTGTGATGTAGTAACCAGACCAGTTGGCATATCCAGGTTCGAAGACTGGCTTGTAGTCGTCTTTTGTGCCTTCGAAGCTGCCCCAATAGGTGTGGCCATCGCTTAATTTAGCGAGAAGTGTAGATGTTGGTTCGCCAGCATAAGCTGTATCTGAGCCATAAACGGCACCTGGATCATTTTCATCGTAGATAGCGATGTAGTTTTCATTGTGAACGTATGTTTGGCCATACTCTAACCTATTATTGTCGTTTATATCCCATTGAGTTAAGGTGTAATTCCCTGGAGTTTCGCTTAATGGAGCAAGGAAGTCAATTAATTCTTTGTGCTCTTCGGAAACAACACTCAAAGTGATTCTAGCCTTAACCGTTCCGGCAGAAATTGTTAATACGTATTCGCCGTGTGCAGCAGCTTTGACCTTATGTCCTTCGATGGAAACGTTTTCGCTTGTGCAAGTGACGTTGTAGTTTTTGTCTGTTGAGTTATCATCATATTTGATGGTGATATATGTGTCTAAGTCAACTTCTTCATTGACAACGACATAATCGATAGCATCATGTTGGATTCTAGTTGCAACTTTAGCAACTGAAGAAGAAACTGGTGTTTCGGATGATGATGCTTCAGCGGAAGAAGAATTGACGACTTCTCCGCAAGATACTAAGCCTGTGACCAATGCAGCAGCACTTAATACTGTAATTAATTTAATTTTCTTATTCATAGAATAGTGACCCTCCTGTAACAAGTCAGGTGTTAACATACACCAAGTGAAAAGAATTTCAATGATTATTTTTACAAATTTGCATATTGTGCTGATTTTATATGTACATTGATTAAATTTTTACAAACAATATGTTCGGTTCATAAAGAATGCAAAGAAAACAAATTTAAGAAATATTTTCCTTTTCTTGAAGAAAAGAAACAAGACTAGTAATATTATCGTTGTTAATTCGAGGTAGTTATTTATGGAAAAGAATTCAAAAAAGAACTCATTATTACCAGGAATATTAGGAATTGTCGCAGTTATCGCGATAATTGGTGCATTATTATTCCCATTAGGTCCAGGCTTAATTGCTAAGGACTCCTTTGCTGAAGCAGCAAAAGGATATGACTTTGTCTTTGGAAACGAAGCTCTTCAACTCAATGACCCATATGGTGCGATGATTGCATGGTTTGTCTTATTGCTCATTGCCGCCTTCTTCGGAGTTGTTGCAGCCATCACAGGTTTCTTTGGTGGAAAAGTTGGTGCATTCTTCTCTTTCTTAACTGGTGTTATTTGCTTAGTTTGCGCAGTCTTGTTCTTCCTTTCTCCAATCATGGTTGGAAACGTCTGGGCCTCAAGCTTTAATACTAGTGCTTCCTTAGGATGGGGTTACATCATTGCAGGTGCTTGCTCTGGCGTTGGCGCTTTAGCTAGCTTAGTTATTGGCGTTAAAGGCTTATTTGGCAAAGCTGCCTAATATATCTTATATATAATAGGATACAATCAAGGCCCCTCAATTGGGGCCTTTTCTCACTATGAAGACTTTAGGATCAAACATTCAATATTTCAGAAAGAAAAAGGGTTTATCAGAAGATGCATTGGCCCGTTATCTTTCAGTATCGAAAGATTTGGTTATCTCCTGGGAAAAAGGAGAAAGAGAACCCTCAAGTGAGAATATTGAGAAGATATCCTCTTTCTTAAGAATATCCAAAGATGAACTGCTAGATGCTTCTAGCGAAAAAAAAGAGAAAATCATTCCTGTTTATTCTTATGAAAGCAAAGGCAAATTAGTTGGTCAATGTGCTAGATGTGGCAAAAGCATCTATTCCAATAATGCATACGGAATGGGAAAGGTCGCATTCAATAAGAAAGGTGTGAAAGTCTTTTCATACGATCCTAAAGATCCATCTGGAGACGAATATTTTTGTGATGAATGTTGCAAGGAAATCCTTTCTTTAAGTATCGATGAAAAAGAAAAGGAATACCTTAGTGAGAAAAGACGTATCTCTAAGGCTGGCGGAGTGTCCTTATTTGCTGGAATCTTAACGATGGGCTTAACTGCCTTAGGCGCGTTTATTTTATATTTGTTCCTTAAAAATCTATTAATTACATACCTAGTTGGTTTCTCAGGATTGTTAACGGGATATTTGGTGTTCTCTTTTGTTTACACTTTCTTGTTACGTGAGAATTGGATGCATGAGCTTATTTGCTCATATTGCAAGACTTCCTATATATCTATATTCAAAAAGATAGCGGAAAATGATGTTCAAGATGTCCTGAAAACCGGCTTTGTTAAAGCCTGTGTTATGGGATTCATTTATGTTTTGTCATCTCTGATATTAGTGGTATTAGTCATCGTTTTAAGCGTTGTTTCTATGTTTATATGGCCTAAGGCTAGAAAAGACGCGATAAGCGTTTTAGAAGAGAAGAAATAATTATGGCTAAGATTATCAAAACGAATGTTATGCGTCTTCTTGATGAAGCAAATATACAATATTCATCCCATCAATACGATGAGAATATTGTGGATGGAAATGGAGTTGCAAACGCTCTTAATGAAGATCCAGAATGTGTATTTAAAAGTCTTGTCGTAGAGAATGAGAAACATGAACATTTCATCTTTGAAGTCCCTGTCAATTGCACTTTAAACCTTAAGAAAGCCGCTAAAGCCACATCATCCAAATCGATAGAAATGATTCCTCAAAAAGAATTATTGCCTCTGACTGGGTATGTCCATGGAGGTTGTTCTCCTATAGGTTTGAAGAAAACCATGCCAGTTTTCATTGATGAAACGGCTCAGATATTCGACAAAATCTACATATCTGGTGGGAAAAGAGGTTTCCAAGTGGGACTCTCTCCTCTAGATTTAGCTAAATATACGAATGCAAAATTTATAGATATTTTGAATTAATTTTGTCCTTTTTTCAAAAAACCCTCCTTTATATAAGTGAAGGAGGTTTTTAATTTATGCTAGAAACAGTTAAAAACGACAGAAAAAATGAATTATTCGATTATCTAAATTATCTATTATCAACGGAGCTATATCCTTATGCCCATCAAGCAAAAGGACATTATCAGGCAAAAGATTTGCATGAGAAGATCTCAAAGGTGTTTGATCGTATCTTAGATTCAAAAGATAAAGAAGAAATCCAAAGAGAGGCTCTTATTCATGAAACATCATATGAGATATGTGAGTTAATCGACGATGATTTATTTAATTATTTATCTAAAACGGTTGATGGAAATTTCTATTTGATTAACTTCAAAGTGTTCCAAGAAAAGTTGAGTGCTAAAATCAGAAATGTTTTAAGAGATTGAAAAAATAATCAAATTTTTATCCGATAAATACTAAATTTTAAAAAAAATTAGCAATTATGTGTTGACAGTGCTAAAGGAATGATTACAATAGTATTAGCACTTGTGAGAAAAGAGTGCTAAACCAATTTGGAGGATAAAAATTATGAATAACGAATTAACAAACTACAGCAACGGATTACTAGATCCATTCTTCGACTTCTTTGCACCTGTTTATAAGGAGAGCAAGTACAGAGGTCTTCAAATGAGAACAGATATCAAGGAAGATGAAAAAGGATATACATTCGATATCGATCTTCCTGGTGTCAAAAAAGAAAACATCTCCGTCTCTTTCAAAGATGGATATTTAAAGATCGAAGTTCAATCCCAATCCGAAGAGAAGGAAAACGAAACATCTAAATATATCCGTAGAGAAAGATATTTCGAGAATGTAAGCCGTTCTTTCTATATTGGCGAAGTTGATGAAAAGAACATTACAGCCAAATTTGATAACGGTGTCTTGAATCTTTTTGCTCCTAAAGCAGTTCCTGAAGAAGCAAAAGAGACTAAAATTGCCATTCTTTAATTCCTATAAAGATACGGACAAGAAGGTGAGTTTATGGGGCTCACCTTTTTGTTTACAAAGCCATATTATTTATATATCGATAAATAATTATTGAAATAAATTTTTAGACAAACAATAATAATGTATATGCGTTACTGTATTTTTAATCGTGATGATACTTTTTCTAAAGAAATGGCTTTGAAAGTTAAATCTTTTCTAAGCGTTGATCCTTTCTTTTCTTTTTCTAAAGACGACCCTGAATTAGTTATTGTAATTGGCGGAGACGGGACATTTTTAGCCGCCTTCCATCAATATGAGCATAACTTAGAAAACAAGACATTCCTTTCTTTCAATACAGGAACGATCGGATATTACAATGAGTTTGATATACATGATTATGTAAATATCTTGAATTCAATCAAAGAAAACTCCTTTCCTACAAGAGATTTTTCCTTGCTTGAATATTCTGACAATAAAAATACTTATTACTCTATCAACGAATTCATCATCAGTGGTCTCATTCATAATGTTGAATACGATGTTTATCTCGATAATGAGAAAATCGAACAATATTTCGGCATGGGGTTTGTTGTTTCAACCTCAACTGGCTCGATGGGATACAACAGATCAATTAATGGCCCGATAGTAGATATAGATAATGACGGAATGATTTTAACTGAGATAGCCGCCATCCGTTCTAAGGCATATCAAGCAATAGGCTCCCCTCTCGTTTTATCAAATAAGAGAACCTTAACATTCAAAGAAAGAAACAATCGTCCTGGGAGTCTCTTAATCGATAACATTCTTACTGAAGAGAAAGTCTCAAAAGAATTTTCTATCAAGATATCTAATATAAAAGTTCATTGTTACTCAAAGGAGAAAGATCCTTTCGTGGCAAGATTAAAAAAGACAATGGGTTTCTAAAGGAGGAAACATATGTATAAAATTGCAAAAAAACGTGTTTTAAACCCGACAATCGTGGAGTTGGAAATCGAATCTCCAGAGATTGCTAAAAAAGCAAAGCCAGGGGAATTCATCATCCTTAGAGTTGATGAAGATGGAGAAAGGATTCCATTAACAATTGCTGGTGAAGATGTTGAGAAAGGTACTGTTAAAATCATTTTCCAAATAGTCGGATCCACAACTTACAAACTCTCTCTCAAAGAAGAAGGAGAATATATCCAAGACTTTGTCGGTCCTTTAGGAAGACCAACTGAATTAGATGGACTTAAGAAGGTCTGTATTATCGGTGGTGGAGCAGGTAGCGCAATTGCAATGCCAATCGCTCAAGAACTCCATAGAAGAGGAGCAACCGTTCACTCAATCGTAGGTTTTAGAAACAAAGATTTAGTCATTCTCGAAGATGAATTCAAGGCATGTTCTGATGTTTTCAAAATCATGACAGATGATGGAAGTGCTGGCGAAAAAGGCTTAGTCACGAATGCTTTAGAGGCTCTTTTAGCTGAAGGAAACGTCTATGATGAAGTCATTGCTATCGGACCTATCGTGATGATGAAGTTTGTTGCCCTTATGTGCAAAGAAAAAGGCATCAAGATTGTCGTTTCTATGAACCCAATCATGATCGATGGAACTGGTATGTGCGGCGGTTGCCGTCTCACAGTCGGTGGAGAAACCAAATTCGCTTGCGTTGATGGCCCAGATTTTGATGGCGCCTTAGTTGATTTTGATGAAGCCCGTTGCCGTGGTGGAATATATCGTGAATGGGAAAAGCATAAATACGAAGAAACATGCAATTTATTCAAGAAGGAGGCTAAATAAGTATGCCAAACTACAAAGTTAATATGAGGCCGGATAAAAATCCGATGCCAGCCCAAGAACCTTCTGTAAGAGCTCATAATTTTAAAGAAGTTACATCTGGATATACTCACGAAATGGCAATTGATGAAGCGTTCCGTTGCCTTGATTGTCCTAAACCTGCTTGCGTTCCAGGTTGCCCTGTTCATATTGATATTCCTGGCTTTATTGCCAAAATACGTGAAGATGATATCAAGGGTGCAAACGACGTTCTTCTTAAATCATCTTCCTTATCATCTATTTGTGGCCGTGTTTGCCCACAAGAATCTCAATGTGAGAAGAATTGCTTAAGAGGCAAGATGCCAATTAGAGAAAAAGACGAAACAGGCAAGATGGTCGTTAAAGGAAATGGCGAAGCCGTTGCTATTGGCAGACTTGAGAGATATGTTGCTGACTATGCAAGAGAAAATAATTTAGTTGAGTTCTCTAAAGTTGAAAGCAATGGACATAAAGTCGCCATCGTTGGTTCAGGTCCTTCTGGATTGACATGTGCTGGAGATTTAGCAAAACTTGGCTATGACGTGACTGTTTTTGAAGCATTACATGTTGCTGGTGGAGTTCTCTCATATGGTATTCCTGAATTCCGTTTACCGAAGGATATTGTCAAAAAAGAATGCGCTAATCTTGAAAAGATGGGCGTTAACATCAAAACAAACGAAGTCATTGGAAAGATTCATTCAATCGATGAACTTCTTGATGATGGATATGAAGCAATATTTGTCGGTTCTGGTGCAGGGTTGCCACGTTTCATGGGCATTCCTGGAGAGAATTTGAATGGCGTCTTATCCGCAAACGAATTCTTAACACGTATCAACCTCATGAAAGCATATAAAGATGACCCAGAAACTCCTGTGGTCCATGGAAAGAGAGTTGCCGTCATTGGTGGTGGCAACGTTGCTATGGATGCGGCCCGTTCTGCCTTAAGACTTGGTGCAGAGAAGGTATATATCGTTTATCGTCGTTCCTTAGAAGAACTTCCTGCTCGTAAAGAAGAGGTTGAGCATGCAATGGAAGAAGGAGTTGAATTCAAGCTTCTTAACAATCCTATTGCAATCCTTGATGATGGAAAATTCAACGTTAAGGGCATGCGTTGCATCAAAATGGAACTTGGAGAGCCTGACGCATCAGGCAGAAGAAGACCTGTTGCGGTTGCTAACAGTGAGTTTGATCTCGAAGTCGATGTTGTCATTCAATCAATTGGTACTTCACCTAACCCACTCATCAAAAATACAACAAAGGGTTTAGAGACAAATCCACATGGATGCATTGTTACTTCAGGTGAGAGTGGTGCTACAACAAAAGAAGGAGTCTTCGCTGGTGGAGATGCTGTCACTGGTGCAGCCACCGTCATTCTTGCTATGGGTGCAGGTAAAAATGCTGCCGCAGCCATTGATGAATATATCAAAGCAAAAGCTAAATAAAATCACTTAAAAAGCAAAAACACCTAGGGCGTCTAGGTGTTTTCTTTTATTTTTTGTAGTAATTGTCTCCCTCAGAATGGTATGTTCCGTATTCGCATCCAACATGGTTTGTAATCATCTTATCTATGAGATTCTTGCCATGATAAAGCTCTATATACCCTTTACCGGTTCCTCCATTGAAGAGACGGTGGAATTTCTTTTCTCCATCAGGCGCTTCATAGTTGATTAGCAACATTTCTTCTTTTGGACATTCAATATGGGTGATCATTCTATTCTTGAAACTCTTTGTTTGGATATCCCAAATGATTTTCTCGTCAGTTTCATAACAATCAAATTTGGTCTTTGTAAATGTCCAGAATTTGGAGAAATTAAATTCGTATTTCTTCCCTTCATAGAAAGCAGCAATAAGTAGTTTTCTATTAAAAGTGATACCGAAAGCGCGTGGACGTCCCCCTCCGATTTCAAAAGCGGAGTTCTCTAAACGCTTGCCACTTTTCTCGCTTACAAGGTCCCAAGATGATAGCCAGACCCAAGGGGAGGTAAAATCCTTTCCCCAGTTTTTATCTGAATATCCATATGATGTTTCTGGATTGATAATATATTTTTCTCCATTATAGGTGACTTCACCTGACATTACTGTTTTAACGCCTTGAGCATGCCAGTACATATCAAACGCTTTCAGATTTCTAAATAATGGGGAAGTTCCGTATCCAACATCGTAGGTAATCTTCTTATCTAGTTTGATATCAAAAGACATTTCTCCTTCGTCAGACAACATTCCTGGAGTTGGATTTTTGACGTTAACGTGACCTTTGATATGATTCTCTGTTAGCAAGAACTCCTCACCTGATATTTCTAGATGATCTTTTGCTATTTTGATTTCGTTATATGGGTAAAAACGATGAAGTTGAGACTTTCCTTCCTTTCCCCACGATCCGCAGTTTAACATCATGTATGAAGGCAATCCATCGGCCCCGTGTATGACTTTAGAGGGAGAAAGGAGGGGGTTGATGAAGAAATATTCAACGAAAAAAGCTTTTTCTTCCCCGCTCTTTTCGTTTATTGCCGTAAAAGAGTGCCACCACCAATCATAGCCTTTCTTGGTGTAGCTTCCTTTAAGCATGTATAGGTTTTTGTGCAATTCTTTTCTTTTCATAATTATTTCAATATTGCAATGACGTGTTCTTGTCTTCCGCCTACTGCAATGGGCTTCCTATTTTCAATATATATGTCTGTCTCACTTCTCATACCAAAATCTGGCGCATAGATTCCTGGTTCTAAAGAGAAGGTAACGCCATTAGGTATTTCTCTTGTGTCGTGAGATTCGTAATTGTCAATATTTACTCCAGGGCCATGAGGAGAAACATCAACTGCAATTGAGTGTCCTGTTCTATGAGTGAAATATTGGCCATATCCTTTAGATTCTATATATGCTCTACCTACATCATCGACTTCGTATCCTTCAACTCTACGTAAAGGAAGATTCTTCTCTAGGAATTCAATATCTTTGTCTATGGCAACCTTTAATATTTGAAAACGTTCTTCAATTTCTTTAGGGACACTTTCTCCAACGTATCCCATCCAAGTTATATCCGCATATACTCCTTCAGGATCGTCCATCTTTGCCCACATATCAATAAGAACAACGTCGCCTTTTCTAATTGGAGAAGAAGTATGTTCATCCGGTCCATAATGAGGATTTGACGCATTTTTCCCAACTGCAACAATCGCAGGGTCATCATATACCATCCCCTCTTCATGGAATCTATCGCATATGAATTTTTGGATGGTATATTCTTGAACTTCTTCGTTCCTTAATATTTCATCTTTTATTTTCTTGAATGCTTCATCCTTTATTTTGAGGGCTAACTCACATGCTTTTAATTGAAGTTCGTGTGCCCTAGAAGAATATACGGCATTGAATTGTTGAAGAAGATCTCCAGAAGAGAGGATTTCGATGTTTAACGACTTAACGTATGCCACGGATCCGTAATCCGCAAGAGAAATTCTTGGCAATAAACCATCCTCAGAGATGTCCATATAAACCCTCTTATAGTCCTTGAATGATTCTTTTTCTATTTCTAACATTTCTTGCCATCTGTTATAGACCTTGAGATCGAAATCTTTTGTTATTTCAGGGTCGTTTAAAAAGACTGTATCTATTGAGTGAGTGATGATATATGGTTTCTCATTTTTAGGAAAAACAAGAATGATTTTCCTTGTTAACATCTTATTCCCTAAAAATGATACGACGGTCTTATTTCTATTTTCATAATCAACAAGAATCCATGCGTCTACATTATTCTTATTCAATTGGTTTTTAATAATATCGAACTTATCCATAAGCTAACCTCTTAAGATAATTTTACCATTACTAATGATTTTTGTTTAAAATGTATTCATGAATATTGAAAGCAAATACACACCAAGCATTAATAGAAGTTGCCCATTAGATGGTCATCCTGATCCATATTGGAGAAGGGATGATTTTTTATCTTTGAATGGCCAATGGGATTTCTTAATTGATAAAAAGAAAGAGTTACCAGAGGAATATCTAGAAAAAATACTCGTTCCATTTTCACCAGAAACTCCATTAAGCGGAATTGAAAGAAAAATAGAAAAAGATGATTATATTCATTATAGAAAAGAAGTTTTGATTGACAAAAAACATATTGGTAAAAATGCCTTATTAAGGTTCATGGCAGTTGATCAAGAATGCGATGTCTATATCAATGGAGAACATGTTTTTTACCATGAAGGCGGATATGTTCCTTTTTCTGTATTCCTTCCAACTCTAAAAGATAAACTTTTAATCGAGTTGATCGTTCATGACGATACAGAATCTTCCAAATATGCTAGAGGCAAACAATCGAATACACCAAAAGGTATTTTCTATCATCCAACAAGCGGTATTTGGCAAGAAGTGTATCTTGAATTCCTTGAAGATTCTTCTTATTTAGAATCAGTTAAAATTACAGGGGATTTTGATAATAAAAAATTAATTTTCGACGGGAAAACGCATGGGAAAATTGAAAATATCAATATTTCTATCTTCTATAAAAATAAGCTAGTTTCACATGACATTTTTGATGAAAATTGTCATGCGGAAATCGATATATCAAATGAGTTTCATCCTTGGTCACCTGAATCTCCAGATCTTTATGATATTGTCTATTCAACTGAAAATGATGAAGTGCATTCTATTTATGGAATACGTAAGGTTTCATATGAGACTCTTAATGGATATAAGTATCTCTTGCTTAATGAGAAACCAATCTTTTTAAATGGTGTCCTTGATCAGGGATATTTCTGTGATGGAGGATTAACTCCACCAAGTATAGACGCATTATATGATGATATTAAATTGACTAAAGATTGTGGATTTAATTGCATTAGGAAACATATCAAAATGGAACTACGTCGTTTCTACTATCTTTGTGATAAAGAAGGCATCGTCATCATGCAAGATATGCTTAATGGAGGAGCTAAATATTCTCAAACTTTAATCAATCTTGCCCCGTTCTTGCCTTTACAGATTTCAGATAAGAATCCAATCCTTGGAAGAATAAACGATGAATCAAAAAACCAATTCTTAGTTGAAATGCAAGATATGGTAGACGATCTCTATAATGTTTCCTCGATTTTTGTTTGGACTTTGTTTAACGAAGGCTGGGGACAGTTTGATACAAAAGAGTGTTTGGAAAAATTAAAGAGGCTCGATTCAACTAGACTCATTGATGCGACAAGTGGATGGTATGATAAGAAACTTGGCGACTTCCGTTCCAGACATATTTATTTCAGACCAGTTTGGCTTGTTAACGATAAGAGACGTCTTATGTCTTTAACTGAATTTGGCGGATATTCCTGCTACATAAAAGATCACTCTTATAGCGATATCGAATTTGGCTATAAGAAATTCAAAAGCAAGGAAAAACTTCAAGACGGTTTGGCCCATCTTTTTGAAAAAGAGGTCATGCGTGGAGTGAAAAAGGCAAGATTATGCATCGCAATATACACGCAATTGAGTGATGTTGAGGAAGAAGTTAACGGCCTAGTCACATATGATAGGAAAGTCATTAAAGTTGATTCAAAAAGAATGAGAGACATCAACGAGAGAATCGCAAAAGAATATCAGGCAATGTATCTAAAGGACAAAAAACATGTTAAAAATTAAGGCAGCATTTTTCGATTTGGATTGGACTCTATATAACCACAAAGATGATAAGTGGGATGAGGAATCAATCAAAGCTATCAAAGAACTTCAAAAACTTGGAGTGAAAGTTTTCATTTGCACGGCTAGACCATATTGCTCTTTTGAATGGCTTGGCGCTTTCAAGATAGGAATTGATTGGGATGGCTATATTGCCTCCGCTGGTGGATATTGCTTTGCTGATGGCAAATACCTTTTCACAAGTAAAATAGAAAATGATGAAGTCGAAAGATTTATAAAATTGGCATTAGAGAACAATACAACTTTAGAACTTGTCGAGTTAAAAACAAGAAAGCTGATAGCCCCATTAACCAAAGAAGCAGAAGATCATTACGCCCATTTCAAAGAATTCATCCCGAATGTTGAACCATATCAAGGCGAAGATGTTGAAGGCATCAATTTCTTTTGCGACCCATCCCTTGATGAGCTTTTCCTAAAAGAATTCCCTAATCTTAGATATTGGAGATATTCGCCAACATCAGTTGACGTAATGCCATTTGAGCATCAAAAAGGGAACCTTATAAAAGTCATATTGGATTATTATGGAATTAAGAAAGATGAAGCGATAGCTTTCGGAGACGATCTTCAAGATATAAGCATGGCCGAAAACGTTAAATATTTCATTGCACTTGGCAATGCTAAAGAAGAAGTTAAAGCGGTTGCAAGCTACATTACCGATGAAGTGTGGAATTCAGGCGTAGCTAAGGCTATCAAAAAGATAATAAACGAAGAAGATTTTCTTAAATGAGAAATTTGTGTACTATCTTTAATAGATAGTAGTATCATTTCTCCATGAAAAAGTTAGATCAAAGCAAAACACCATACGTAGACGCACTCAGTTCCTATATCAAAGATGATGTAGCTCCTTTTGATGTTCCAGGACATCATATGGGAAACATTAAAAATAAGGCAACTGAACTTTTAGGACAAGGAACATATAGATTAGATGTTAATTCGCCTGTTGGATTAGACACTTTAGGAAATCCTCATGGCGTTATTCAAGAGGCGGCCTCATATCTTGCTGAAGCTTGCAATGCCGATGAAGCATTTTTCTTAGTTAACGGAACCTCCTCTGGCATCATTGCAATGATATTAACTGCAGTTAAGGCTAACGAGAAAATCATTCTTCCTAGAAATATTCATAAATCTGTCGTTAACGCTTTGATACTTTCAGGCGCTAGACCATCCTACGTCATGCCTGAAATTGATTTAGATTTAGGCATTGCCAATCAGCCATCAGTTGAGCAATGGAAGAAAGCAATCATCCGTAATCCATCCGCTAAAGCGGTTTTCATCATCAATCCTACATATTTTGGCGCGGTAACAAACTTGAAAGAAATTGTTGACTTCGCTCATGCTCACCATATGGCCGTATTGGTTGATGAAGCACATGGGGCTCATTATTATTTCCATGCAAACAAATCTTTAATGACCGCAATGGACGCAGGCGCTGATATGTCCGCCGCATCATTTCACAAAACTAATGGCTCTTTGACACAATCCTCCGTCCTTTTGCTTAAAGGCAATCGTTATACAAGGGAAGATGTTCAACGCTCTTTGAATATCATCAATTCGACATCTCCATCAGGACTATTGATCGCTTCAATCGATGGGGCACGTTCCTTTATGGCATCTCCTGAAGGTAAGAAAGCAATGGACAATGTTTATGATTTAGTTTCATATGCTAGAAAGAAAATCGAGAAGATACCTGGGTTCATCAATGAAGACAAAAATCATTTCCTTGCCCATGGTGCGTATGATTATGACGAAACAAAATTGGTAATTGGCCTAGACCATCTTGATTTGGATGGATTCGAGCTTTATCACCTTCTAAAAGAAAAATATGATGTTCAAATGGAACTTGCCGAACCAAATGAAGTCTTGGCGATCTTTTCGATTGGCACTAAAAAGAAACACGTCGATCAACTTATATCCGCATTAAAAGATATCTCAAAAGCTCATTACAATATCAAACACACAAGAAAGAAAGCTCATTACGATTCTTCGACCCCTTTCCAATTGGTAAGACCTCGTGTTTCATTCAACGCCCCCGGTAAATTGATCAAAATTGAAGATTGTGAAGGAGAAGTTTCCAAGGAACAAATCATGATGTATCCACCTGGAATTCCTCTTATTGCCCCAGGCGAAGTTTGGTCAAAAGAACTTGTTGAGCAAGTTAAGGCCTTCCAAAATTCAAAAGAAACGCACACCAAGCTTCTATCATCCTACAAAGGTCTATATGAGGTCATTGATACAAAGAAATGGAGAAGATTCTCTTTCTATCAAAAGAATCTTGAAGACTATTACAAAAACAAAATCACGACTGTTTCTTCTGACGGTTTTCATTTTCCATTTGAAGGAGACGAGCATCAAGCCACGTTCATTCTTATGCCTTCTCGTTTAGATACATGGAGAAATAAGGCTAAACCAGGCCAAGAAAATTTCATCGAAGTTATCAAAGCCATAGCCAAGCATGAGTCAGTCATCGTTGGAGTCAATAAGGCAATCGGAAAGAAATTGATTGATAGACTTAACGAAATGGAGAACGTTTCTACAATGAAACTAGCTTATAACGATGCATGGGCAAGAGATAATATGCCATTGTTTGTGAGTAATGGTGAAACGTTAAGAACAGTTGATTTCCGTTTCAATGCCTGGGGTGGAAAGGTGGACGGACTCTATTCCGATTATCAAGATGATGACAATCTTGGTGCTTTGGTATCTAAAAAATTAAAATTACTTTCGTATTATCTTCCTTCCTTCGTCCTTGAAGGAGGATCGATTGCCATAGATGGTGAAGGCACCTTGATTACAACTGAAGCATGCCTTCTTTCAAAAGGACGCAACCCATATTATCAAAAAGAAGAAATTGAAGAGATCCTCCGTGACTATCTTGGCGTTGAAAAAATCATCTGGGTACCTCATGGAATTTATCAAGATGAAACAAACGAACACGTAGACAATATGATTTCCTTTATCCGTCCGGGCGAGGTCGTCATGGCTTGGAGCGAAGATAAAAAAGATCCTCAATATAAATTCTGCCAACAAACATATAAAGCTTTATCTGAAGCAACAGATGCAAAAGGAAGAAAGCTAATAATTCACAAACTTCCTTTACCAAAACCTATGTATCTAAGCAAAGAAGAAGCTGAAGGCCTTATTAAAGATGAAACAACTCTAGACACAAGGGAAAATGGTAGAAGACTTGCCGCATCATACGTCAATTATTATCAAGGCAAAGATTTCGTTATCATGCCTGCATTTGGCGTTAAAGAAGACAAAGAAGCATACAAAATAATGTTAGAGCTCTATCCAAATAAAGAAATTCACCAAATTAACACTTATGAAATATTGTTAGGTGGTGGAAATATACACTGCATAACGATGCAATTGCCAAAGGAGAAATAATTATGGTCAAAGTAGCAATCACCCAGTTTTCAATGTCGGAAAAATATGAGGAAAATATCGCTAAGGCAGATTCTTTAATACGCCAAGCAAAAGAAGAAGGCGCAAAGCTTGTTCTTCTCCCTGAGTTATTCGAAGGGCATTATTTTTGCCAAGTCGAAGACTACGATAATTTTCTTTTGGCTGAAGAATTATCAACTTCAAAAACCATCAAACATTTCCAAGAGTTGGCAAAAGAAACACACATGGTCCTGCCAATTTCCTTTTTTGAGAAGAAAGGAAACTGTTTCTATAACTCTTTGGTAATGATTGATTCTGATGGAAGGATTGTTGATCTCTACCGCAAGTCACATATTCCAACAGGCGAATGTTATGAAGAGAAATTCTATTTCACTCCAGGGGATACAGGTTTTAAAGTTTTTAAAACAAGCATTGGCAATATTGGCGTTGGAATATGTTGGGACCAATGGTTTCCAGAAACCGCTAGAATATTGGCTCTTAAAGGAGCGGAGATGTTGCTTTTCCCAACTGCAATCGGATCTGAACCAGTACTCGATAAAGATTCTAAATCCCATTGGCAAAATGTTATGAAAGGACATGCGGCCGCAAATATCATGCCTGTTTTAGCCTCCAATAGAGTTGGTATTGAAAAAGCTAAAAATTCCTCTATGAAATTCTTCGGATCATCCTTTATTACCGATCAACATGGGGACTTCGTTACAGAGATGAATCGTGAAGAAGAGGGCATGCGTGTAGTCGAATTCGACCTAAAAGAGATTGCTAAAGAACGTTATTCATGGGGTGTATATCGTGATAGAAGAGTAGATTTATATTCCCCATTATTAAAAACGAATGACGAAGAATAAAAAGATATAAAAATATCTTTCAAGAATAAACTTTGATAGAATGATTGAGTATGAATAAGAACGATAGAAAAAGTAATAGACCAAAAACAGAACGAAAAAAAGGATTAATCGATTTAAACAAGACGAAAGTTTTTACCGTTAACAAAGAAACTGTCTTGCTTGATTTCCTTAAAGAGAAGATTCCAGGACAATCACAACACAATATTTGCAGAATCATCGCTAATCACCAAGTTGCAGTCGGTGGAGCCCCTGTATCTCTTTTCAAATACAAACTTTATCCAGATGATGAGGTTATTGTTTCCTATAACCGCATAGCCAAACACCAAAGAAAAGACCTTCCAATCATCTATGAAGACAACGACATCATTGCAATAAATAAGCCTAGTGGCCTCCTTTCAATTGCCTCAGATAGAGAAAAAGGAAGGACGGCATATCGTTTAGTTAACGATTACATGACCCAAAGAGACCGTAACTCAAGAATCTTCGTTGTTCATAGACTTGATGAAGATACATCCGGCGTTCTTATTTTCGCTAAATCTTTTGAAGTTAAGGAAGCTCTTCAAAACCATTGGTCTGATATTGTTAAGAAACGTGGTTACTATGCCATTGTTGAACCAGCTGATATCCCAGAAAAGGGTCACTTAGAAAACTATTTGGTTAATGATGAAGTTACCTTTAACGTTTATGTCACAAAGGACAAGAAAAAAGGCAAACTTTGTATCACAGACTATAAGAAAATCACCTCAAATAAAAAATATGCTCTCCTTGATGTAAATATCTCTACAGGTAGAAAGAACCAGATTCGTGTTCAACTAGGACATATTGGTTATAACATCATTGGTGATGATCGTTATGGTGATCCATCAAACCCAATAAAGAGATTAGGCCTACATGCATATGAATTAGATTTCAAGAACCCTCTTAACAACAAAGAGTACAAACTTAACTGTCCAATCCCACCTGCCTTTAAGAAACTTATGGCATCACCTACTGGCGATATCGAAATCAAATTAGATAAGAAACAAGCCAAAGGGAAGGCTCTAGGAAAGAACCAAGTTAAAGCTAGAAGAAGAAAGGCCAAGACAAATAAAAATGGCAGCAGAAGCAAACGAAAATAAAAACGTTTCTCTATCAGAACTTAGAAAGAAAGATAAACCTATTTCAACTTGGATGAAGGCTCATCTTCCTTTCTTATTTGATAAATATTCTCTCTTTTATTATGGCTTAATTGTCTTTATTTTAGGCATGTTATGGTGTGCCTATTCTTTAGTTAGCAACCATTTCACTCAATTCTATCCATGGACTGATTACACAGGGCAATATGTTACTTTTGCTTACTCATTTCATGATACATGGAGAAAATTCTTTAGAACTGGCGTATTTGAACTTTATTCAACTGACACTTATTTAGGATCTGATAATATTGGTTCAAATTCCTACTACGGCCTTTTTGATCCATTTTTGATAATTTGCTACATTTTGCCTCGTTCAATAATTCCTCAAACCTACGCGATTGCGACTTTTCTTAAAGGAGTTGTTGGTGCATTAGGCTGTAGAGCCTATCTTAAATATTTAGGCTGTTCTGAAGGTGCGTCAAGATTAGGCGGCGTGGCTTTTGCTTTCAATGGCTATCTTAATTTCATGGTTGGTTTCCCATCAGTTGTTTCTTCAACTGTAATGGTGCCTTTTATTCTTTTAGGAATTGAAAAGGTAATCAAAGAGAAGAAAGTTTTAACTTTATCTATTTCATTGGCCATTTTAGGACTTATATCATTCTTCTTCCTTGTCGTTGTATGCATTTTTGGCGTTTTGTATGCCATATGGAGATATCTTTGGACCATCAAGAAGAGAAATTGGAAAGACAATATTTTCGTTCCTTTGCTTGGGGTTATGGCTTTTGCTTGCGGAATTTTGCTATGCTCCTGGTCTCTTTTCCCATCCTTAAGAGAATCTTCATTATCCGGAAGAACCATTTCAATTGGCATGGCATATTGGAATTCGCTTAAGACATCTATTAAAACTTTAGATTTCCCAACATTGTTCTCAAGACTATTTGAACTCGTTGGTCAACATCCTGGTAGAGAACTTCAAGGCTTGATTGGTTTCTTCTATCCAACATATGGATATCTTGCATTACCAATTGCAAGCGGCATGAATTCTAGTGGCGGCATCCAATATGACGCATGGGTCGCGTCTTTATTTTGCTACACGCCTATGATTATTCTTTTCTGGATAGCATTTGTTTCTTCCATAAGAAGAAAGAAGGTTTCTCATCTTGTTGCCTTTGCCTTGATCGCATATCTTGTCTTTACTGATTTCGCATATTATTTCTTCTATGCTTTCACGGGTGATGGCTATGGAAGATGGTATATTGTTCTCATTCCAATAATTATCTATTACGCCGCTCAAGAATTTGATAGGCTCAAAGACGAACCTAAATGGGTTCCTATATCTGGTGCGGCAACATCTTTGTTCTTGGCTACGTTAACTTGGATTCTTTGCATCGTTGTCCTTAAAGATAAGACTTTTGAAACAAGCTTAACGACATACTGGGTAACCCAATATAGTGTTCCTTCGGTCGTATCAGGACATTCAACGTTATGGATTGTATATTTCCAATTAGGCATGGATGCTCTGGTTGCCCTTCTTATCTTGTTTGTTAAGAAAAAAGAAATTCTACTAAGAATACTTGGCGGAATTGTTATGGTTGAAACAGTCATTTATGGCAACATCTCTTTTGCCTATATGGGGACGTGGAACTATAACGGATGGAATGGCGGAATAGAATATAGAGATAACGTTACTGAAGCATTTGAAAAGATTAATTCCTCAGATTCTTCTTATTTCCGTGCGACCATGGAAGGCATGCCAGAGAAGAATGCTCAGGAAGTATTCAATTTCAATGGAACAAGCAATTTCCATTCTTTATTCAACTACGATGTTAATCAACTTTCTTTGTACTCTCATATGAATAGACATGAGTATGAAGGGGAAGCGTATGGACAAACCTATTACCGCAAATCATGGTCGGCCTTCTATGGAAATAAACGTTTAGGCGCCGATACTGCCTTTAATATCAAATATTATGGAATCAAACGTGAAGGTTATGGCGATTTAGAGAATTGCTTAACCAACGAGAAATATGACAAATATTTAAACTCTGATAATGTCCCATGGGATTCGGAATTAGTATACGGGTCCGCTAAATCTAAGATGAGAATATATAAATCGTCTTTAATTAACGAAAATAGTTTTGGCCATGCCGTAGATTATTTATACAAGCAAAACAAAGATGAAGAATCAACTTATAAAGATGATTTCTATAAAGCAACTTCTTCAAGTGGAACATTTAACGAAATCAATAGAAATGAAGAAGTCTATACCTCAGGGGCTATAATCCAGGATAGTGATGTTGACGCGTTAAATGATTTAGGATTCACTTTCTCAAGTACTCCAAATGAATCGACATTGCTTAAGAAGGTTTCTCTTAATAGAGTCGTTTATCGCCATAGTGATTTGAACTTCCTTGGCTATTCATCTTCTAAAAAAGAAACGTATGGTCCAACATATTTCTTGAGTCATTACGATACGATAAAGGCAGATGCCACTAGCACGTATGTTCCTGACTATGAGACTGTCGTATATACTCCATCAAATGGCGACACATATTTCAATACGGATAATTCCGGTGCTTATATTTCGTTAATGTTCAATATGTCTAGCACATCAAAAACAAGGGTGTTCATGATTGGCGATTATACAGATGAAAACGGTGTTGAACATAAAGATCAAATTCTATCTTATGATTACAATACGTTAACGACATATACATCTAGTAAGATTTCTGGCGCATCTAGCGCAGACGTGTATGGATTCTATCCAAAAGGCAAGGTTAAATACATTTGTTTAAACGCTAAGCCATCAGATTATTCTGGTAGTGGAGTGGATAATGACGCAGCACGTATTCCTACGACATTTGGCGTATATGTTACCAATCGTAGCGATGTCGAATCTTTCTATAATAAATATAAATCTGAAGAATACGCTTTAACTGACGCTACTTATTCAACTAATAAAGCAACTTTCTCTTCTAATTTCTCTGAACAAAAGCTTGTTGTTACAACTTTAGGCTACGATGCTGGATGGAAAGTGTATGCAAGTTTGGAAGACGGTTCCTCAAAAGAATGTAAGACATTCAAATTAGATGGCGGTTTTGTTGGTTTCGTTGCTCCAGCTGGCAAAACAAATTATGTCATGAAATATCAAACGCCATATCTTAAAGAAGGCGCGATTTTAGCTTCCTCGGCTGTTGTTGTTCTTTCCGCTTACGTTATTGGCAGATTCGTATATCAAATTAGGAAAAGAAAAAAAGAATTGGCTTAATTCTTCCAATTCTTTAAATAGATATCGTAGACGCGATTCTTAGAGATGTTGTACTTAGCTGCAACGTCTTTTATTGCATCCTTACTCTTTAATGATTTTAAGCTCTCATCTAAGTAAGAGATGATGTCTTCATCAGTAATTTCTTTAATGCATTCTTTTGCGCCTTCAACAACGATTACCATCTCTCCAATTAAGGATTCAGGGGGTACGTCTAGCAGTTCTTGAAGACTTCCTCTTAGATATTCCTCATGAGTTTTTGTTAATTCTCTTGCTAAAGATACATGTCTTTCTTCACCTAATATCTTAGCCATATCAGTAAGGGTATCCATGATTCTATGAGGCGATTCATAGAAGATGATTGTATCTTTAAAATCTTTAAGGGATTCAAGTTGCTTTCTTCTAGCGGATGGTTTGCTATCAAGGAATCCGTAGAAGTAGAAATGCTTGCTTGGGATTCCTGAACCAACTAGGGCACATAACCCCGCATTTGGACCATTGATGACGGATACTTTATAACCTGCTTCAAGAACTTTTCTAGAAAGCCTTTCTCCAGGATCGGAAATAATTGGATATCCCGCATCTGACATATATGCAATCTTTTTTCCTTCGGACATCAAAGAAAGAATCTTTTCGGTTGCTTTCTCTTCGTTATGCTCATGACATGAAATAAGAGGCAAATCAAAACCGAATCTTTTTAATAACATCCCGGAATTTCTTGTGTCTTCACATGCTACATAATCCGTTTCTTTAAGAACGCTTAATGCACGTGGCGAAAACTCCTCAAGATTTCCTATTGGGGTTGCAATTAAATAAAGTAATGGAGTATTTCCGGAAAAGTTTAATTCACGTTTAAGCATGGTTTTTCTTGTTGTTGAATTTCTTGTTTTTATTGTTGTTTTGAATCTGACGGTTGTTATTGTCTTTTCCTTGAGAATTGTTGTTATTATTTCCTTTGTTTTGATGGAAATTCTTCTCTTTATTGATATACGGGTGGGTTATTTTGTTGTAATCGTCCAAACTGATGAATTGGACATCATCTTCGGAAACAACCTTAATTGAGCGAGACATGACGTTGAATGAAGAAACTGTGTATTCCCCTAATTCAAGTTTGATTTTATCGCCGATATGTGGGAAGGCTTTCTTTGCTTCAGTATACATATCATCTTCAAACAAAAGACAACATTTAAGTCTTCCACATTGTCCTGAAAGCTTTGGAATATTTAAAGTTAACATTTGATTTTTTGCACGTGAAATTGAAATTCCATCAAAGGACGTTAAGAAGGTTGAACAGCATAAAGGAAGTCCACAAATGCCCATTCCGCCAACGGCTTTCGCCTTATCTCTTGGAGCGATTTGGTGAAGTTCAATACGACATTTAAGCTGAGCGGCTAACACTTTGAGAAGTTCACGGAAATCAACACGTCCCTCAGCGGTATATGTGATTGTGATTTTTGTTCCATCAAGCGAATATCTTGCATCAACGAAGGTCATGCCTAAATTTAATTTCTTTGCTTCTCTATCGGCAATCTTTAAAGAAGAAGCGGCTTGGATATTGGCCATTTCGTATGCTTCAAGGTCATCTGGGGAAGCTTTGCGAACTACGGCTTTAAGTTCTAATTGAGAGCGGTACATGTCCATGCTCACAGGCTTGGATGTTACGACTCCCATCTCAAAGCCAGAAATTGTATCTACGATAACGTAGTTTCCTTCTTCAAGCTCAGGGTCGTTTGTTCCAAAATAATATGCTTTATCTCCATTAGGAAACTTAACTGGTACAAAGTGTGTGAAATTGGTAATCATTTTTTTACCTCCGTGATGAATAAGATGAGATGCATCAAGACTAGTGAAGTATTGATGTTCGTATTAAGGAGATTCCTAACTTTAAGAACCTCTGTTAATGATTCGTTTAGATGTGGCAAGTTATCTGCCATGGCTTTTATTTTATCTTGAAATGCTTTTAAAGCCATAGGCTGACCTTCTTTATATGAGATGGCATCTTTAAAGGCAAGAGCGAGCATATCTAAGAAGTTTTGAGCATTTAAGAATTCAACACCTTTTTTGTTGCTTGCAATTGTTGGAAGGATTCTATTTTCAAAATCGAAGACGATTTCATCCATATCTTTAGAGAAAGAATCCAAGGTTTCAAGATAGATAGCTTTTGCACTAAGATAAGATTCATCTAGACTCTTTTCTTTTAATATTTGGGAGTTATTGAAGAAAGGAACCAATAATTCTGCGTCATCTTCTGGAACACCTAAGGATATTGCTTCATCTTTAACAACATCTTTTGGAATGAGGACCATTCTTAATTTTTCGCAGCGTGAGATGATTGTAGGCAAGACCTTTGTTTCATTCTCGGTCGTTAATATTGCATATGTTTTTGCTGGAGGCTCCTCTAAGAATTTGAGCAAGGAATTGATGGCTTGCACATTCATATTCTCAACGAGATTTATGATGTAGATCATTACCCCTTTCGACTCCATTGCCGTTTTTGAAAAATCGCCAACTATATCTTGAACGTCACCTTTTTTGATTTGACCTTCTCTTCCGTCAAGAATGGCAAAATCAGCATATGTTCTATGGTCAATTCTTTTGCATGAAACGCATTCGTCACAGGCTAAAGGAGATGGATTATCGCATACTAAAGACTTGGCGATAAACGTCGCTGTTTCAAGTAACGGAATACCATTTTCTCCAGAAAGAAGGTATGCGTGTGCAAGTTTTCCACTGCTTATAGCATTCTTCAACGTTTGATATACGAGTGGTTGATATGTATGCAAATACTCTTCGAAATTCATTATTTGTCCAGTCTCTTATTGATTTCTTTCATTACGTCATTATATACGCTATCTCTATCTTGTCCGGCGTTAATGACAACGATTCTATTTGGATAACGTTTTGCTAATTCTAAGAAAGCATTTCTAACATTATGATGGAATGATAATTTCTCTACATCAAGACGGTTAACTTCTCTTCCTGCATTAGCGGCAATTCTTCTTAAACCTTCTTCAGGGACTATGTCAAAGAAGAAGGTAATATCAGGTTCTAATCCTTCTGTCGCATATTGATTGACTTGATATATTTCATCGATACCTAAGCCTCTAGCAACACCTTGGTAAGCTAAAGAAGAATCCAAGAAACGATCAGAAATAACAATTTTTCCTTCTTTTAGGGAAGGCAATATCTTTTGAACGATGTGTTGTCTTCTTGAAGCTGCATATAAAAGAGCTTCAGTACGTGGATCCATATCGGTATTCTTTTTATCGAGGATGATGTTTCTTATTTCTTCCGATATAGGTGTGCCACCTGGTTCTCTAGTGAGAACTATTTCTTTGCCACTTTCTTTTAGAGTTTCAACAACGCGGTTGATGCATGTTGTTTTTCCGGAGCCTTCTCCGCCTTCGAATGTAATGAACATAATTAGATTTTCTTTCTGCCTTCAAAGGCCTTTGATAATGTTAGTGGGTCAGCATAATCAAGCGATGAGCCCATTGGAAGCCCGTAGCCTAATCTTGTGACGTTTGTTTTTCCTTCAAGCAACTTAGCAACATATAAAGCTGTTGTTTCCCCTTCAATGGTCGAAGAGGTTGCTAGAATGACTTCAGATATTTTGTTTTCTTCGATACGTCTTAGCAATGGTGCAATACTTAGTTCCTCAGCGCCGATCCCTTTAGCTAGATTAATAGAGCCGCCTAAGACATGGTAGATTCCCTTAAAAGAATTCATTTTCTCGATGGCGTAGGCATCTTTTACCTCAGAGACCACGCAAATGATGTTGTGATCGCGTTCTTCGTCTTGGCAGATTTCACAGGATTCAGGATTTTCTGTGTATAAGCCACATATTGGACACTTATGAACGTTTTCCGAGAGGCTAGAAAGAGATTTAGCAAAAGCTTGTCTATCTTCTTCGGAGAAATTCAAGACGGCATAAGCCATCCTTTCGGCGGATTTGAAGCCTACTCCTGGAAGTTTAGAAAAGGAATCGATTAGATTTTGTATCGAAGTTAACTCTCTCATTAGAATAATCCGTTTGAACGGCCTGTTATTTCTTCGTCGATCTTAGCTGATTCTTCGCTGATTTGATCTATTGCTTCATTTATTGCGGAAACGATAGTATCTTGAATCATCTCGGCATCATCTGGTGTCAAAGCGTCTTTATCGACTTCGATTGATTTGACCTTTTTGTTGCCGGTTAAGACTACTGTTACTAAACCAGCTTTTTCAACTTTGAACTCTTTTGCTTCTAATTCATCATGAGCTTTTTTGAGTTGGCGTTGCATTTTTTGTGCTTGGATAAGCATTTGTTGCATTTGATTCATTTATTTTTTCTCCTTTTATTTACATTGGTAATTTAAGTTCAACTTCATTCTTATTTGGAAGAGCTGAAACTTGTTGTTTTGCGAAGAAGTCTTTTTGAACTCTTGATTGAACTTCTGGATCAATGGAGTAGATGAAGACTTTACGGCCAAGAATTGTCGATAAGAGTTCTTGCATTGGAATTTGATTTGCGACGATGTTGGCTTTCTTTGCTTTTGCGACATAACGATATGAGATGATTAACGCTTCATGGCATAAGGCATATGGTTTACCTTCCCAAAGAAGGTTTGCAAGTGCACCGAATTGAGGATCTAAACGTAAGGCCTCGAGTCTCTTCCAATTGTTTATCAAATTCATCTTTTCTGCTTTGTCGGCAAGAATCATGATGTTGATAAGCTGTTCATCTTCAAGATTGAATGTAGGGCCATCTGAAACGATATTTGGTCTAGTGATTTTTGAAGTATCAATAGGCTCAATTGGTTTTGGAGCTGGTTGTGGAACGCTTTCTTGGACAACCACTTTTGGTTGAGGAGTGACGACTTTTGGTTGCTCGATTGGCTTATCTTCTTCGAATAAGAAATCAGGTGCTTGATCATTGTTAATTGATACACGCATAGGCTCTTTTTCTTGAATGACTGGTTGAGGAGTTGGTTTTTCAACGACCTTAACTTCAGGTTTTGGAGCTGGTTTTGGTGTAGGTTTAACTACTGGTGTTTCTTTGATTTGAGGTTGTTCAACGACCTTATCTTCTTTAGAAGCAATTCTTAAGAGAGTTAGTTCAAAGAGGGAACGGATATCAGAAACGTTTTTGAAATCGTTTTGTGCTTCGATGAATTCATGAAGCATGGCATTGCAATCTTTTGGTCCAATCTTTTTTGAGAGTTCCTTTGCATGCTCGACACTTAATTCATCCATTAAGGATGGATCTATGGTCTTTTCATATATTAATAAGTCTTTTAAGAAAGTTATCAATTCCGCGACCAATCTTCTAATATCAATTCCACCAGCTAGATAAGATTCAGATTTGCCAACTACTCTAGCGACATCTCCATTCCTTAAAGAAAGGAGTAAGTCAACTTTTTCATCATCAGATGCTAAACCATATATCGCCAAAACATCCGCCTCATTTAAGGAAGAGGATGAGAATGCTAGGACTTGATCAAGGATTGATAAGGCGTCACGCATACCACCATCTGCTAGTTTCATAACTAAGCGCAATGCTTTAGGCTCATATGTCGCATTTTCTTTTTGAAGAATCTCAATGAGCTTCTTTTCCATGTCATCTTCAGGAATCTTGCCAAAATCAAATCTTTGGCAACGGGAAAGAATGGTAGGTAAGACTTTGTAAGGCTCAGTTGTGCATAGAATGAATATTACCCTCTCCGGTGGTTCTTCGATGGTTTTTAAAAGAGCGTTGAAAGCAGCGTCTGTCATCATATGAACTTCATCGATGATATAGACTTTGTATTCTCCTTTAAGAGGGGCGTATGTGACTTTTTCAATCAAATCACGGACTTGATCAACGCCATTGTTTGATGCGGCGTCGATTTCAATGACGTCAGGATGGGAGCCATCTGAAATTGAAAGACAATTTGAGCAGTGTCCGCATTGGTGACCTTTGCCTTCTTCGCAATTTAATGCCTTTGCTAAAAGACGGGCCATGGAAGTTTTGCCAGTTCCACGAGGCCCAGCAAAAAGATAGGCATGCGCTAATTTATCATTAGCGATTGCGTTCTTGAGAGTTCTAACAATAACGCTTTGTCCTGCGACTTCTTCGAAGGTCTGAGGACGATATTTTAAATAGAGTGCTTTGTATGACATATTTTATTACCTTTATCATTATACAATTTTCTTTCTATTCTAACTAGTTAGAAGATACCTTTTTTATAACCTAACAAGTGCGGCTCATTTATGATAAAATAATCGCCGATTGGAGAACTATTATGGAAGATAGTATGCGTAAGCGACTCGAAGTCGTTAAAAAAAGATATGAAGAAATCGAAGAGGAGTTAGCGGATCCAGCCATTGGCGATGATGTTAAAAAACTCACAGATTTATCTAAAGAAAGAGCTTCATTAGAAAAACCTTATGAAGCCTATGCAAAATATAGAAAACTCGAAAGCGATGCCAAAGACGCCTTAGAACTCATTTCAAGTGGTGAAGACCCTGAACTCGTTGAGGTACTCAAAGAAGAAAGAAAAGAGATGCTCAATGAAATGGAGAAGATGGAAGAGGAACTTAAAATCCAACTTATTCCAGCAGATCCTAACGATTCAAAGAACATCATCGTTGAACTTCGTGGAGCCGTAGGGGGAGATGAAGCCAACATTTTTGCTGGTGATCTTTTCCGTATGTACACCCGTTATTGCGAAGAGCAAGGGTGGAAACTCCAATATATCGATGGTGAAGAAGGATCATCTGGCGGATATTCCTTCGTTTCCTTCATGGTTAAAGGAGAAAACGTCTATTCAAAACTTAAGTTTGAAAGTGGTGCTCACCGTGTCCAACGCGTTCCTAAGACTGAAGCATCAGGACGTATTCATACTTCGACTGCAACGGTTCTTGTTATGCCTGAAGCTGAAGAAGTTGATGTCAAAATCGATCCAGCAGATTTGAAAGTTGATACATATCGTTCTCAAGGCGCAGGTGGACAAAACGTTAATAAAACAGAATCAGCCGTCCGTGTTACACACATTCCAACCGGTATCGTTGTTTCTTGCCAAACAGAAAAAGCTCAACTTCAAAACAAAGAAATTTGTATGCGTACAATCAGAGCGAAAGTTAAAGACTATTATCAATCTTTAGAAGATTCCGCTCGTGATAGCGAAAGAAAACTCAAAGTTGGCACAGGTGAAAGAAGTGAAAAGATCCGTACATATAACTATCCTCAGAACCGTGTCACCGATCATCGTATTGGATTTACAACAAACAGTTTAGACAGAGTAATGGAAGGCGATCTTGAACCTATCGTTGATGCGTTGATACATTTCGACCAAGAACAAAAACTTTTAGAAAGTGGAATTAAAGATGCCAACAATAAGTGAAGCACTTAAAGAAGCCTTTGAATATGGCAAGGAAGAAGAAGTCGATTCTTTAGACTTACGTTTACTTGCGATGAAAGACGAAGGATTCTCTGAACAAATTGACGTTATCATCAACAAAGACAAAGAGATGAAAAATTATGATCTCTTTAGAAGACAGTACCATCTTTTGATTGACGAAGATATGCCTGTTGAATACATCATCAATGAGGCTGATTTCTTAGGGCAAAAGATATACGTCGATAATAACGTCTTAATCCCTAGAGGTGAGACTGAAGAGATGATTGCAATGCTCTCCGAAAAGATTAGCAAGTATTATGACCCAAGAATGTATTTGGTCTGTGGCGATATCGGAACTGGATCCGGATGCATTCCTCTTGCTTTAAAAGCGTATTTCCCTAATTGGTTACTTGCCGCTTCAGACATATCTGAAAAAGCTCTTGCTGTTGCAAAGAAGAACTTTCACGATAATGGCATCAATGTTCAAACGATGCTAGGCGACGCTTTAACTCCTTATATAGAGAACAAAGTTAATCTTGATATCATCATTTCTAACCCACCCTATATTCTAAATAAAGAAGACGCTCAAGAATCGGTAAGAAGATATGAGCCTTCAAGCGCTTTATGGTTAGATAAAAATCATTCAGTTTATGAGTCAATATTAAGGGATTATAAGAAAGTTAAAAAAGGTGATATTCTCATGGTCTTTGAAATATCTCCAGATCTTGAAGAATATCTTACTGATTTAATTAAAAAATACATGGATAAACCTGAATATTCATTTGAAAAAGATTTAAATGGATTTACTCGTTTCCTCTTTATATATGAAGAGTAGAAGGTAGATATAAAATGGAATATTTAAATCAAAAAAACGTAAAATCGGCGGTAAAAGTCCTTCAAAATGATGAAGTGCTAGCTTTACCAACCGAAACTGTTTATGGAATTTGCGTTGCTTATGATTCCAAAGACGCATTTCAAAAGATGGTTGATGTCAAAAGAAGGTCTCCAGACAAACCATTTGCTCTAGCATGCGCCTCAGTTGATCAAGCCTTAAACTATATTGAGGTTGATAAACACATCGAAAACGTGATGAGAACATTCCTTCCTGGAGAGTTAACTGTATTAGTCAATGCAAAAAAAGATTTACCATGGCACGTAACCCTTGGTACAAACGTTATTGGAATACGTGTTCCTGCATATAAATTCATAACTGATTTGTTAGATGAATTTGGTAAACCAGTATTGCTTACATCAGCAAATATTTCCGGCCAGCCAACATCAAGAAACTATGACGAAGTTCTATCTTATTTTGATAATGAAATTGGTGGAATCGTTTCAGGAGAATGTGTCTCACAAGTTGCAAGCACAATAGTTGATTTATCTAAGGAAGGCAAAATTACTTTGGTTAGAAATGGGCCAATCCCATTTGAAGAAATAATGAAAGTCTGGGAGGAGACAAAATGAAAATTGCATTAGGTTCTGATCATGCCGGTTTTGAATTAAAGGAAGAAATCAAGAAATATCTTCTTAAAAAAGGATACGAAGTTCTTGATGAGGGACCATCTACTCCTGATAGGGTTGATTATCCTGATTATGGTGCAAAAGTTGGTAGAGCAGTTGTAGCAAAAGAAGCGGATTTTGGCATCGTTTGCTGCGGTTCGGCCGAAGGAATTTCTATTGCTGCAAATAAAATCAAAGGCGTTCGTTGCGGCATAGGCTATAACGATGAAGTTTCAAAACTCTTAAGACAGCATAATGACGGAAATGTTATCGCATTTGCTGGTAGATTTATGAGCGTTGAAGAAGTTCTCCCACGTGTCGATCTCTTCTTGAACACTCCATTTGAGGGCGGACGTCATACTGAAAGGGTCGCAAAAATCACCGCTTTAGAAAATTAATTAAGTATCACGACTAGTTTATACATAATTACACCTTTAAAAAGGTGTTTTTATTTTAATGTGCTTTATATACTCTCTCGAAAGTGTTAACATTTTTTGGGTATTAGATTATGAAAAAAATTACAAGAGAAGTATTAACAGATGCCGCTAACAGATTGCTTTTCACAATGTCGGATGAGCAATACGCGACTCTCGAAGACGAATTCAAGACATTAATCAAGCAAATGGGCAAAATCGGTGAGATCCCAGATTTAGACAAATATGAGCCAATGACATTCCCATTTGATTGCGAAACATCTTTCCTCCGTGAAGATGAACCAGTTGAACCTTTAGCAAGAGACGTTGCTTTAAAGAACGCTGGAAACAAACAAGATAATCAAGTCAAATTACCAAAGGTTGTTTTATGAACTATTTAGATTTATCACTTAAAGAAATGCATGAAGCATTAGTGGCTAAAAAGGTCACACCTCTCGAATTAACAAAAGAAGCACTTAAGAGAGCGCATGAAAATAAAGATAACGCTTTTGAATTCATCAACGATGAAGGCGCTATCGCTTTTGCTTCAACTCTTACTGAACCAGAAGAAGACAATCTTTTCTGGGGAATTCCATATGTTGCAAAAGATAATTTCTCTACAAAAGATATCCCTACAACAGCATCTAGTAACGTTTTAAACGGATACGTGCCTGTTTTCAATGCAACAGTAATCAATAAATTAAACGATGCAAAAGCCATCATGATTGCAAAGGCAACCTTAGATGAATTAGCTATGGGTGGCACTGGTACAACAGGTCACTTAGGAAAGACATACAACCCTTATGATCCATCACATACAAGACAAGTTGGTGGTTCATCATGTGGATCTGCCGCATCGGTTGCTGCTGGCATTGCTCCATTCTCATTAGGATCTGATACGGGCGACTCTGTTCGTAAACCTGCCTCATTTGCAGGCTTGGTTGGTATGAAACCAACTTGGGGAAGAATTTCTCGTTTTGGTCTTTTCCCATTCGCTCCATCTCTTGATCATGTTGGATATTTCACAAAAGACGTTTACGCTTCCGCAGCTTTATTGAACGTTCTTTCAGGACGCGACGATCATGACTCAACCTCCTCCGTTAAGCCAGTTGAAGATTTCACTTCAGATTTAAATAAAGACGTTTCCGGAATGAAGGTTGCCATCATCAAAGAAATCTATGATTCCATTACAAATAAGGAACTTTTACAACATTTTGATAATTCCGTTGAAAAATTAAAAGAGATGGGAATTACGGTGGATTTTGTGAATTTTGATATCAAATTACTTGAATCATTATATGCAACATACATGGTTATTTCCTGTGCTGAAGCAACTTCAAACGATGCCAATTTAGATGGTATTAAATTTGGTCCATTCAAAGGTGGAAAAACATATCAAGAAGTTATGTTTAATGCTCGTAATGAAGGTTTCTCAGAGCTTATTAAACGTCGTTTCGTTATCGGTTCATATTGCCTTATGGCTGAAAACCAAGATGAATTATTCTTACGTGCTCAAAGAAATAGAGCGAAGATTGTTGAAACAGTTAATAACATCTTAAAAGATTATGATTTCATCTATCTTCCAGCCGCTCCTGGAATTGCACCTAAGTTCGATGATTCCTCTGATCGCTTATCGGATGAATACTTACTTGCAGATAACCATCTTTGCTTAGGAAATTTCGCAGGGCTTCCATCAATCAGCTTGCCTTTAGCATTCCAAGAAGAAATGCCTCTTGGCGTTAACTTCATGGGTAGAGCCTTTGAGGAAAAGAAATTGTTCCAAATCGCTCAAGCATTTGAAAATATATCTGGCCTAGCCAACCTATCAATCAATAACAAAAAGGAGGGAAATTTATGAACTTTGAAGCAGTGATCGGTCTTGAAATTCACGTTCAGCAAAAAACAAAATCTAAAATGTTTTCTGCTTCCCCAAATTCATTCTCTCGTGACCCAAACACACAAACGTCCCCCCTCGATATGGGTTTCCCAGGTGCAATGCCTGTCGTAAACAAACAAGCCGTTATTAACGCAATTCGTGTTGCAAACGCTCTCCATATGGAGATTGACCATACTTTATATTTTGATCGTAAGAACTATTTCTACTCTGATCTTCCAAAGGGATTCCAAATCACCCAGCAAAGAAGACCGATCGGAAAGAATGGTTACGTTATGGTTGCCACTCCAAATGGACCAAAACGCATCGGAATTGAAAGAATTCATATGGAAGAAGATACATGTAAGCAAGAACACTTCATGGATTATTCTCTCTTAGACTACAACCGTGCTGGTGTCCCTCTTTGTGAAATCGTTTCCTTGCCTGAAATCTCTAATGGCGTTGAAGCAAGAGAATATGCTGAAGCAATAAGAAACATTGTTGTTTATTCCGGAACAAGTGATGGAAAGATGGAAGAAGGCTCAATGAGATGTGATACTAACATTTCCATCCGCCCATATGGTCAAAAAGCATTCGGAACTAAGGTTGAAATTAAGAATATCAACTCCTTTAAGAACGTTGAATTGGCCATTGAATATGAAATCAAACGTCAATCCGAACTCCTTTTACAAGGAATTAAGATTCAACAAGAAACAAGACGTTGGGATGAAGCAAGTGGACGCACAATCCTTATGCGTGTAAAGACTGATGCAGTCGACTATAAATATTTCTGTGAACCTAATATCACACCTATTCATTTATCTGATGAATTTGTGCAAAACGCTATCGATACATGCCCTGAATTATATGACTCAAAGAAAGAAAGATATCTCAAAGCAGGTCTTTCTGAAACTGATGCCAACGTTATTCTTTCCAATCCTAAAATGGCCGCATATTTTGAGGCTGGATTAGAGAAAGTAAGCAACGCTAAAAACTTAGCTAATTATTTAATTGTCGAAATAAATACTTATTTAAATAAGGAAGAAATTACAATCGACGAACTTAAATTAGCGCCTACGACATTAGCTGAGATAGTTTCTTTCCAAGAAAAGGGTGGTTTAACGCACAAACAATGCGTTGATATCTTAAATAAAGTTCTTGCGGACGGATGTTCTCCAGAAGAAGCAAAGAAAGCATTGAATATTGTTGCTCAAGTTTCCGATTCTGGAACAATTCTTGCCTTCGTAAACGAAGTTCTCGATAAGAATCCTCAATCAATTGTTGATTACAAGGCAGGAAACCAAAGAGTTCTTGGCTTCTTGGTTGGCCAAATCATGAAAGCAAGTCATGGCAAGGTCAATCCAGCCGAAGTCTCTAAAATCTTAAATCAGGAATTAAATAAAAGATGAAACAAGAAGAGTTAACTAAATTAAAAGAATATCTTGATAAGGCATCTAATTTTGAATTGCCTACCTATGATCATTTACCAGCCGTTCCTTTATATATGGAACAGGTTGTTTCTTATGTTAACTCTATTCTTGAGCCTTTATCTGTATCTGATAAACAGAAACTTACGTCTTTCATGGTTAACAACTATGTTAAGGCTAAGATTATCTCCGAACCTAATAAGAAAAAATATAATGTCGACCATCTTGGCTATCTTTTAGCTATATCTTTATTAAAGAATGTCGTAAACATGAACGATCTATCTTTGATAATCGACATGGATAAAGATGTTACAACCGACAAAGCTGTTCTTTATAGATTCTTTAAGAGCATGTCTTCTGACATTTTCAAAGATGTAGCCGGAAGAGCCAAAATAAGGGTTGATAGATTTGAAGAAAACTACGAGAAAGAAAAACTCGAAGACAAAAAGAAAGCTGAGCAATTTTTCGATGATTCTATCGGATTGATTGCTTTTAGAATGTCCATACAAGCTAGTGTTTATCAATCCGTATCACAGGCTTTGTATCGCTATCTTGAAGAATGCAAAAAGTCTGAAGAAATAGACAAGAAAGCTAAAAAGAAAGAAGAAAACGAAACAAAGCATAAGCAAAAGAAAGCTGATAAAGAAGCTAAAAAAGCTTCAAAAAAAGAAAAGAGGAGTGAAAAGAAATGAAGAAAATCTTAGTTACTGGTGGCTTGGGATTCATTGGATCTGAAGCAACTATTTGCCTTATTGAAAATGGATATGAACCAATTATCGTTGACGATTTATATAATGCAAAATTAGCTGTTTTAGATAGAATTCAAACTATCACTGGAATCAAACCAAAATTCTATCAAATTGACTGTAAAAACGAAGAAGAAACAGAAAAGGTTTTTAAAGAAAATCAAATCGATGCAGTTATTCATTTCGCTGGTTATAAAGCTGTTGGCGAATCAGTTTCTAAACCTATCGAATATTATGAAAACAACTTAGAAACCTTAATCGTTATCGCAAAGTTGATGAAGAAATATGATGTTAACAATATCATCTTCTCTTCAAGTGCGACAGTTTATGGTGTTCCTACGCGCGTTCCTCTATATGAATCTGATCCAGTTGCTGAAGCAACCAATCCATATGGTGAAACTAAAGTAATGATCGAAAGAATTCTCAAAGATATTCAATTCGCATATCCATCATTAAATGTTGGAATCCTTCGTTATTTCAATCCAATAGGTGGTCATCCATCTGGATTATTAGGCGAAGATCCAAACGGTTTGCCAAACAACTTATTACCATATGTTTCCCAAGTTGCTATTGGAAAACTTAAGTGTTTACGCATATTTGGCGATGATTATCCAACACCTGACGGAACTGGTGTCCGTGATTATATCCATGTCGTTGACTTAGCTAATGGACATGTTGCAGCACTAAAAAAACTCGAAGAAAACCCAGGTTATGTCGTATATAACTTAGGAACTGGCAAAGGAACATCCGTTCTTGAACTTGTTCATGCATACGAAAAAGCCAATAATGTTAAGATTCCTTATGAGATTGTTGGAAGACGTGCAGGGGATGTTGCGGAAAACTATGCTGACTGCACAAAAGCATGTAATGAACTTCACTGGAAAGCAAAATACACCATTGAAGATGCCTGCAGAGATGCCTATAACTTCCAAAAGAATAATCCAGAAGGCATAAAATAGCCAAAAACGTAAAGGTCAAAAAAGCAGTAAAAAAGCAGATGTAATCGATATTACACCTGCTTTTTCTTTTATTTTTAGCTATGCAAAGGCTTGATTTTTCTACCAGCATTGGAAGTTTTAGGCTTTCCAGCTAGCTCAAATGGTATCTTTCCTTCCTTAACACATTGCTTTAAGAAGATGTTTATGGCTGTGCTCATAGACATGCCTATATCGTTAAAAAGTTTTTGAGCATCGTTTTTTAAATTGTCATCAATTCGCACTGTAATTATCGTTTTTTCCATAAAATCTCCTTTGCAACTATAAATATACTAGCAAAACGCTATACAAACAATGAAAAACATATAAAAAAGCAATACAACCGCTATACAACTTTTTAAAAAGCTGATCTGAACCCCGTGAATGATTTAAATACAATGTTGTTGTATAATCTTTAATAAGCAGAACCATAAGGAGTTAAAATTATGGAAATATTTAGCGTTAAAGTTGGCGAATGGATCCAAAAAGGAAACTGTTGGAAAGCCGATTCGCCTAAGGCAAACCTTGTTATGATGACAGGTATGCAAGAACATTCCGAACGTTATGATGACATGGCCAAATACTTAAATGGATTTGGAATTTCAATGTATGTTTTAGATGCCGTTGGACAAGGACTTAATGCACCAAAGGTTGAAGATCAGCAGAAGTGGTTTAAGGGAGCTTTTGATACCAATGTAACCGCTGCTCATCAAAAAATAATTGAGCTAAAAGAAGAGACTAAATTACCTACATACTTAATGGGACACTCGATGGGTTCTTTTATGACACAAAGGTATCTTGAACTTTTCCCTGATTCAGCAGACAAAGTTGTTATTTGGGGTTCTAATGGGCCATGTAGAATGAAGATGCTTTTATCTTTCGGATTAGCATCTTTACTCACTACGAAAAAGAATTGGGATAAACCTTCTCCATTTATAACGAATGCTGCTTTTGGCGGATATATAAAATCCGTTAAAAATAGAAAAACTGATTTGGATTGGCTTTCAGCTAATGAAGACAACGTTAAAGAATATATAAATGATCCATATTGTGGAGCAGATAATACTCATGGTTTCTGGAAGGAATTCCTTCGTGGAGAGAATGAACTCTACAAGAAAAAGAATTTGAAGAAAATTTCTAAGAAAGAAAAAATTCTTATTGTGTCTGGAGAAGATGATCCTGTTGGAGAGATGGGAAAAGGCCCAAGACGTTTGAAGAAGATGTATAACAAACTCGGCTTAGAAGACGTAACAATTTTCATGTTCCCAAATATGCGCCATGAAATCCATAACGAAAAAGACAAACATTTGGTTTATAAAGTCTTATCTGATTTTTTGACTGTTGAATAACACTTATGTTTAGGGGGTTCTTATCTGACAAGAAAAAGCTTTTTGATTTTGGGCTAGTCGCTTTATTTTTGTTCGCAATTTCTTATTTTTTTCTTGGAAAAGCCTCATATGGCGCCAATGGAGCCCCTTATTTCAATGATATTGAGTTCTTTATTTTTGGATGTTTACTTTTATGTATTAATTCAGCAATTTTGTTTGTTTCAATCAAGATAAAAGAGATAGAAATAAACAAATGGCTTGCAATGTTTTGCTTGTTTTTCTTTTTGACTTCCTTGATTTCTATAATTGGATTTTCAGGCGTTAATTTTGAAGGCGAAATAATTGGAAAAATTGGCTTTGTTTCCAAATTAAGATCTGTATTCTTGTCATTCCTTTTGTTCTATTCGATTTACATTATTCTTTCGATTATTCCAAGGTATGTAGCAGATTTGAAAATAATAAAACTTGTATTCTATTTAGCAATATTTATAGCGGTTATCGCAATAATTTATTCGTTTATTTTTGAAGGGCAAATCTATAATGATTTCTTTAACAACAATGTAGAAGAAGCAGTTTACGCTTTAAAGGTTCCACAAAGCTTTACAGGACATAGAAATGTATATGGTTTTATTCTTTTTGCTGGAATGATTGGAGAAGGATACCTAGAAATAGAAAAGCCTCATTGGTGGAGACTTCCATTAATGTCATTTTTCCTTTTGCAGCAATTCTTTACTTTCTCTAAAACTTGCATGATTCTAGGAACCTTCTTTTTGGCTTTTATTTTTGTTTATTCCCTAACTATGAATTTAAGGAAAAACAACTACACGCATGCCTTATTTTTAGGAATTTATATTGTTATTTTGTCGATAATTATCGTGGTTTGTCTCTTTGCTAATTTTAGTGATTCGCCATTTGCTTTTATCACAAATTATTCGACGTTTTTGAAGTCAGAATTATTCAATATGTTTAGCGCATCGATGCATTCAAGGGAGACGTCTTGGACATTACCGATGGATGCTACAGGTAACACATCTTTATTTTCCGTTTTCTTTGGCTTTGGATATGGAAACGAATATCATGCCTTAGGCGCTTATGCTTTCGGAGATTCAAATATATTCCCAATTATTGATAACGCTTGGGGCTTAATGTTTGCTCAAAATGGTGTATTTGGAATGGCATATGGATCGCTTCTTTGGGCTATAGGTCCTTATTTGATTTACAAGTCTTTTAGAAGGAACAAACAATTTGCTTTATTTTATTTGGCGGTTTATCTTTGCCTTTTAGGACGCACTTTCACTGAAAATGATACTCTTTCGTATCTTGATTACTCAGGTACGGCATATTTCTGTTTACTCTATCTTCCTCTCCTTGTTGAAGAGGTTAATTCATCATTAGAAAAAAGATGCAATTTAGATGAAATATAAATACACGCATCCCCTCTTTTTGTAATTTTGATATGAAAAAATCCTCACAGGCGGAGGATTCTAACGAACGTAATATAATGAGAGAACGTGTTTCAATTCTTCGTTGGAGAAGGAGGGGTTTGCTAAATCATAAGCGAATGGCTTGAACTCTTCCGAGAACAATTCTTCATATATCTCATCTGCCCCATTTTCCCATTTCTTAAATGGATCTTCTTTTGATGAATCGTAAATTAGAAGAGGCAATACCCTTAAATGAGGAGTACTTGAACGTTTCAACTCACTATCTATCCAAGGGAACTTTTCGTTCAATTCATCTAATGTGACATTGGTTAAATCTAAGAAATAAAGATCGTTATCGTTTATCTCTTTTTCAACTAAATTAATTTCAAATCCGCCATCTTTTAATGATGAGATTAATTTTTCATTTGGGTTTACTGATGCAATATAAATTTTGTTTTCCATAGGCTTATTATATAGGTAATTCGTTATTATAAATAAAAGAAATTTATCCTATTAAAAAGATCGTTTATAATAATTGATGTTGACGAAAGGAAAATTTTAAATGGTCAAATTAGTATTAATTAGACATGGTCAATCCGAGTGGAATTTAAAAAACCTTTTCACTGGTTGGACCGATGTCGAACTTAGCGAACAAGGCGTTAAAGAAGCTCATGAAGCAGGAAAACTCTTAAAAGAAAAAGGATATTCTTTCGATCTTGCTTTCAGCTCCGTCTTAAAGAGAGCAAATCATACGATGGATTATGCCTTAGAAGAAATGGGCGAAACATCCATTCCTAAGTCCTATACATGGAGATTAAATGAACGTCACTATGGCGCTTTACAAGGCTTAAACAAAGCTGAATCTGCTGAAAAATGGGGTGCCGAACAAGTTCATATCTGGAGAAGAAGTGCTGACGTACCACCTCTCCCATTAACAAAAGATGATGAAAGATGGCCAGGCAATCAAGAAAAATACAAAGAATTAATTGCCAAAGGCGAAATGACAATCGAAGATTGCCCATTAACAGAATGCTTAATTGATACAGCAAATCGTGTCAAACCATATTTTGATACAAAGATTGCTCCAGAAATCAAAGCTGGCAAAAAGGTCTTAATCGCTGCCCATGGTAACTCATTACGTTCAATCGTTATGATGTTAGAAAACTTAACACCAGAGCAAATCATTTCTGTTGAAATCCCAACAGGAAAACCACTTGTCTATGAATTAGACGAAAAAGACCTCAAAGTCTTAAATAAATACTATTTATAATTTTGAAATCATTAAAGCCTCTCACCAATAACAATGAGAGGCTTTTTTCTTATTTGAAAGATTTAAGTTTCCCAAGCAAATCCTTCATAGCCACGCTAATAAGGATTGTTAGTGGACTTAAATTATAGAAATAACGGGCATGTTTAGCTTTGTGCCCTGCTTTATATGAGTTATATAAATACCCAATGAATGCAGGATATTCGTTTTTGTTTAATGCCCTGTTGCCTTTGACTTCCAAGAACTTTTTCATATCCTTTTCATTCTTGATGATTTTCATGCATTCTTTTCTGCATTCTTTTGTAAAGGCATCGATGTCGTATTCGACATACGGAGATACTTTTAAAATCTTTCCGACAATTTCTAATGTAGCAATAAAGGCGTCTTTCGATGTTTTGCAATCGTATCCTTCTTTAAGAAGAAGCTTATTTATCTTTTTCCATAAAAGAGGGTCATCTTCAACACACTCTCTTAAGAAGTCGTCCGCAATATTTTCGAATCCTTCCAAAGAGGAGAAGGTGTAGTATCTTCCTAAAGCATCGCCAAAGGCTTTCTTTGCATCGAAGTAGCCTATTTGGAGGTTATTCATGATAGTTTCATGCTTGAAATCCATGATCCATCCAAGATCAACTACTGATGAAATCGTCTTAACGAATGGCAATTCTGTTAATTCTAGATGTTGGGGAACAGGTGGGTAGGATTTCAATTTAACTGCGACAATTTGAGTTGCACCCATCTTGATTGCTAAATCGATTGGAAGGTTATCGGAGAATCCTCCATCAACATATTTTTGTTTCCCTATTTTTGTAACAGGGAAGATTGGCCAACAAGCACTAGATGCTTGGAGAAAAGGAATGATTTCCTCTTCCTTCATGTCATCTGTTGTTAAGTTAACCTGTTTCATTGAAGGATATTTAGTTGTTACTATGCCAAGTTTAACTTTGCTGTTTTTCACTTTCTTAGCATCACAATAATGATTGAGAAGCTTTATAAATGGTGCATTGTCGGCACCTGCATTTTTGATATAAGAACCAGCAAAGGCTAAAGCACGTGCAGGCGTAAAGTTTTCAAAACCTTTTCTCCCAATGTTAATACCATTATTCATGACATCATTCATCGATACATGGTCCCAAAGGTCATAACATTTATCATAGTCGCCGGAAACATACATCGCACCGATTAAGGCACCAATAGAAGTACCAGTCACTATATCAAAATGAATATTTTTTTCTTCGAAGTATTTCCACACTCCAACTTCATAGGATCCTAGCGATCCTCCACCACATAAAACCAACGCTTTGCTCATATGAAAACATTATATAGAAAGAGTGAAAAATAATAAATCTAGTATTTAATACGAGATGTGCTTGCAATTGAAACGAGAACACCTTATTATAATGCCATGAGCACAAAAGAAATCACATTACCAAATTACACAGAAAACCAAGAAATCGCTAATTCACTCTCCCATGCCGTTGGAGTTCTTCTTTGCTTATTAGGATTTCCCTTCCTCATCGTTAAAGCGGCACAAAGCCATGACGTATGGGCTATCGTTGCATCATCGATATTTTTCTTTGGCGCATTGATTACATATTTAGGCTCAGCAATATATCATGGTCTCCCTAAATGCGATGCAAAAAAAGTCTGGAGAGTCATGGATCATTGCAACATTTTCTTCTTAATTATTGGCACGTATTCTCCATATTGCCTTGTTGCTCTTAGAAATTATTCTTTAGGGTGGGCTTTCTCCATTTATGGAGTGGTTATCTTTTTTGGAATTGCAGGCATTATATTAAATGCAATTGATATTAAGAAATTCGCCATTCTTTCGATGATTGATTATCTTTTCACTGGTTGGGCAATCATCATTTCTTTCTATCCATTAACCGCCTCCATTGGCTTTATGAACGGAACATTCTTACTCTTATTAGGTGGAATTTCTTATACGATTGGTGCCGTTTTATATGGTATTGGTGGCAAAAAGAACCAATGGTTCCATTTCATCTTCCATCTATTCGTATTAGTTGGAACAATGTTGATGTTCTTCTCCATTTATTTCTACGTTATCTAAATAGAATATTTAGTTATGACCCTAAAATGGTTATAATAACCAGGCTAGGATGTAGCTATGAGCAAAAAGAAAGATAATTCCGTATTATTAGAAAATAGAAGAGCAGGTTTCGAATATTTCTTAAGCGATTTCATGAGTGCCGGATTAGTCCTAACCGGAACTGAGATCAAATCATTAAGAAGACATGACGCCAATATAACTGATGCATATATCATGCTTAAGAATGGCGAAGCTTTCGTCATAAACATGCATATTGCTCCATATAAAGAAGGAAATATCTTCAATGTCGATCATCTTAGAGACCGTAAGCTTTTGTTAACAAGAACGGAACTTGCTAAGCTAAAAAGAAAGTTAACTGCAACAGGAAATACATGCGTTCCAACTAAACTTTTCTTATCTCATGGATACGCTAAACTTGAAATAGCGGTTGCTAAAGGTAAAAAACTTCACGATAAGCGTGACGCTTTAAAAGAAAAAGATTTAAAACGTTCAGAAGAAAAAGGACGTTCAATAAAAGATTATTTGGACTAGTTTATGAATTACCCTGAAATCGTTGAATACATAAAAACAGTAGAAGGGGAAGATGAACTAGGAGATAACTCCGCTTGGTTATCCTTTGTTAGGAAAAACAATATATCAATTCAATTCCCATATATTCATATTACTGGCAGCAATAATAAGGAGAATGTCTCCAATTATCTTTTTCACATATATGACAATGGAACATACAACGTCGGTTATTTTACCCACGAGAAAGAAACCCCATATCTTGAAAGAATTAAAATATCTGGTGGACATATTCCTGAAGCATCCTTCACAGAGATTTTTAATCGTTATGAAAAGGCGATAATTGATACACGCCTAAGCTCTTTTGAGATTTTGACTCTTATATGTATCACTTATTTCAATGAAGAAAACGTTTCTCTTGGAATCATTGAAACATTACTAGGTGGCCTATATGATCCAACGAATGTTCCATCAAACAAATGCCTTTTGTCTATTATTTCATCGATCTCATTGGAACATACGGATATTTTAGGAACATCGATGTCGGAGATTGCTATTCAAAAGGCGGGCATCATTAAAGAAAGGTCCAAGGTTTTGATTTCTAAGTTCGATGAGAATGCGACAGATATAATTCGTAATGAATGTCAGAAGAAACAAAGCGAGCTAACGATTGTTGATTCTTACCACTTTGAGACATATAGCGATCCTCATTATCGTTTTACCTACACCCCATATCAAAACATCGAGATTCTTTCTCCTTCAAAATCGGTCTTAGATGCGGCCTCCTTAGCCCTAGAAACCATAAAGATCCTACAAGAAACCTATCCTATTGATGAGCATTACTTAAGAAAGAGCATGGAAAGAAAGCCTTTACCATGTCGTTTGGAGAAGCTTCATAACGTCTTTGTCGATGAAGGCCATAACGCAGAAGGAATAGATTCTTTAATGGCTTCTCTTCCAAACGTTCAAAAAGATAAAAAACTTCATGTTTTGTTTGCTACATTGCGTGACAAAAACATCTCACGCATGCTTTCTTCTTTAGGAAAAGATGGTGCTGAAATAGTCTTAACGACGTTTGATAATCCAAACGCAAAAGATGAAATGGATTATTTCCTTTATATCGCCGATTATTCTTATCAAGCTGATTGGAAAATAGCTCTCAGCAATCTTATCAATACACATAAAGATGACGTTATATTGGTTACTGGGTCCCGCGAATTTGCATATATGGCAAGGGAATATCTCTCAAAGGTTCTTCATTTATGAAAAAAGAATTCAAACAAGTTGAGAAGGTCACTCTTGCGGCCATGCTTTTAGCCGTATCCGTAATATTGGGGATGTTCACTAAGATGATTTCCATACCCCACCTTTCTTTCATAAGTATTTCCTTCACGCCTGCAATTGTTGTATTTGCTTCCTTGGTTCTTGGCCCAATTTATGGAGCGGTTGTTGGAGGACTAGCGGACTTAATCCCTGCGCTTATCATGCCTACTGGGGCATACAATTTCTTACTGACAATCGTTTTCATCCTTCTTGGAATATTTCCTTGGTTGATGGAAAAGATAACAAAGAAAATAAGAAACAACTTCCCGTTTACGTATGTTGTCATTTTCCTTCTCTTATGCGTTCTAGGAACAGAAATTTATTTCTTCTATGGAACCGATATCTTAGATAAGAGACTCTCTTATTACACGCCATATATCAAAATAATCATTCTATGCCTATCCGCTTTTATGGATATAGTCACCATTGTTGGACTCATACTTTCCGATAAATATTACAAAAACAAGCAAGAGAAATTCTCCTCTATGCCTAAGCCTGGTGAGTTGGCCTTTATATCTTTCTTCTTGGTTGTTGGATTATTGGTATTCCTTAAGGGCTTAGCGTATTACTTATATTTCATTCTCATTTCTTCAACAGGATATAAGGTTGCATACGAAGTCATAGTTTCTATGTTATGCATCTCGGCTCCATTAGACATCTTGCTGATTGACGCAATCGTACCAGCACTGTTGTTACTTTATTCAAAAAAAGCACATACAAATTAAGAAAAAGACCGCATTTCATCAAAAAAATTGTTAAATTTGAAAAAAATAGGTGAAATTTCATTGATTTTGCGTATAGTGACCCCATAACCACATCAAGGAGATATTTTTATGGCTATCATCGACATCGAAAGGTCTGATCACTCCATAATTAAATGTGATACAGACAAACACACACTCTCTTACTTCCGTTACCACGTGAAGTTCACGCCTTTAGAATGGAAGATAATCAAAAAGTTATATGAGGAGAGACCAAAATTCGTCAAAAGAGAGGAATTGGTAGCTATCGTATGGTCTACGGATGTTTCGAAAGCCAAATATGAAAAACTCAAAGAGTCAGGTAAACGATACCCGACTAGAACTATTGATGTGCACATTTCTTCTATCCGAAAAAAACTAGATTACATCAAAGGAGCAAGGATCGATTCCATTTATGGACAAGGATATCGATTGCTGATGCTCAATAGATTTTAAAAATTGAAGGGTTCAACCCTTCTTTTTTGTTGTAAAATAATAAAGTATGGAATTCAAATATTTTCACGATCATATCGCTTATCAAATTTATCCTCGTTCTTTTTGTGACTCAAATGGAGATGGCATAGGAGATATTCCTGGCATCATCTCGAAGCTGGATTACCTTAAAAAACTAGGTGTTGGCATCATTTGGCTTTCACCTGTATACAAGACTGCTAATGCTGATTTTGGCTACGATGTCGCAGACTATTACTCAATCAATCCTGAATACGGAACGATGAAGGACATGGATAGGCTTATAGATGAAGCTAAAAGAAAAGGCATACGTATCGTCATGGATTTGGTTGTTAACCATACCTCAGATGAGCACGAATGGTTCAAGTCATCAATAAATCCAGACTCCCCATATAGAGACTTTTACTATTGGAGGGAAGGAAAGAAAAACAATACAGAGCCACCTAACAACTGGACATCCAATTTTGGTGGATCAGCTTGGACATACGTTCCTGAAGCAAAGGCATATTACCTCCATATCTTCAACAAAAAACAACCTGACTTAGATTGGCATAATCCAAGAGTGTTAGAAGAAGTAGAAAAGATTTTACGTTTCTGGCTAGATAAAGGCATCTATGGTTTTAGATGCGATGTCATCAATCAAATATGGAAAGAAAATCTCGATGATGGAAAGAAATCTTTATGGGTTACTGGACAAGAGAAATATCTCATGAAAGACAACAACCATCTCATTCTTCATAAGATATACGAAGACGTTTTCTCCAAGTATGACTGCATGGTCGTTGGAGAAACATATAATGTCGATTTCCAAAATGCTAGAAGATTCACGACCCAAGAATTAGACTTAGCTTTCCAATTCGATACGGTAAACTCTGATAAGTTCTTAGTTCCAATATTCAAGACACGTTTTAAGCCTAAGAAATTCAAAAAGACTCTTTTCGATTGGCAAAGAGAACTTGAATGGAATACTCTTTTCCTTGAAAACCACGATCAACCACGTTCAATAAATCGTTTTGGCGACACAAAGAAATATTACAAAGAATCCGCCAAAGAGCTTGCAATGATTATCCTTACTTTGAGAGGAACTCCTTTCATTTACCAAGGTGAAGAAATCGGCATGTGTGACTATCCAATCTTCAAACCTGATCAATTTAAGGACCCCGTGGACTTTTATTTGCTAGATCTCTTACCTAGATTTGGTTTTTCAAAGAAGAAAACTCTTCAACTCATTCACAATACAAATCGCGACAATGCTAGAACTCCTATGCAATGGAATGATAGCAAGAATGCCGGATTCTCCTCTGGGGATGAAACATGGCTCCCTCTAAATCCAAATTACAAAGACATCAACGTTAAAAAAGAAGAAGAGGATCCTGATTCAATTCTTAATTTCTATAGGACGTTAACCGAATTCAGATCGAAACAACCAGCTTTGTTATATGGGTCATTTGAACCAATAAAAACAAACGGAAAGATGATGGCGTTTTATCGTTCCTATGAAGGAGAGATGTTATTCATTTTGATCAATCTCACCTCTAAAACGATACACGTACCCCATAAAATTGCTTCTTTGGTTGGCCAAGTCCTCCTTTCAAACTATCCTCATTCAGGTTTTGCATATAAGAAACGCTTACGTCCATACGAATCATTAATCGTCAAAATTAAATAAATAAAATTTATTTTAGGTGAATTAGGCTTCCTAAAAAGATATACTTTAGGACGCATAAGGAGTTTTTGTTATGGCAGAGAAACATCGTGATGATTACATTAGCTGGGATGAATACTTCATGGGCATCGCTCAATTAAGCGCCCTTAGAAGTAAAGATCCATCCACCCAAGTAGGCGCTTGCATCGTTGATGATCAAAACAAAGTCGTTTCCATTGGCTATAACGGAATGCCTCGTGGAGTTGATGATGAAATTGTTCCATGGGGACATGGTGAAGGACTTGATAGCAAATACCTTTATGTTTGCCATGCCGAATTCAATGCCATTTTAAACACAAGAGATGGCGGACACCTTAATGGTTGTAGAATCTATGTAACTCTTTTCCCTTGCAATGAATGCGCTAAAGCCATCGTTCAAGTTGGAATTAAGGAAATGATTTATCTTGATGACAAGCATTCCAATGACACAATCTATGAAGCATCAAGAAATCTCCTTACTATGGCTGGAGTAAAAATAACAAAATACGAAGGAAAAGTTTTGGATATAAAACAAAAATGAACGTTATCGAAGTTAAGGATTTGACATATTCATACGATAAAGATGAAATCAAGGCGGTTAATTCCGTCTCTTTTGACGTACCTGAAGGCAAATATGTCACTTTAATTGGACATAACGGCTCTGGTAAATCGACCTTAGCTAAATTGATTTCTGGTTTGATCAACAATTATGAAGGAAAGATTTGTCTTTTTGGCGAGGAATTAAATAAAAACTCCATACATTCTTTACGTAAAAGAATCGGTCTTGTTTTCCAAAATCCAGACAATCAATTCGTTGGTTCAACGGTGAGAGAAGACATTGCTTTCGGCTTGGAAAACAGACAAGTTCCAACTGAGGATATGGATAAAATAATTGAGACATATAGCAAAAAAGTAGGTATGTTTGATCAATTAGACAAAGCTCCTGAGAATCTTTCGGGTGGTCAAAAACAAAGAGTTGCTATTGCTGGAGTTTTAGCCATGCATCCGGATTTGATAATATACGATGAAGCAACTTCAATGCTTGACCCAGTTGGTAAAAAAGATATTCTCGATATCACCTTCTCCTTAAGAAAAGAGAATCCAAAGCTTACCGTTTTATCAATCACCCATGATGTAGAAGAAGCATATCGTTCTGACTATGTTTTGGTTATGAGTGGCGGACAAATCATTCTTCAAGGAGAGCCAAAAGAGGTTTTCTCCCATCAAGATGAATTGAAATCCATCAGACTCGACGCACCATTCTTCGTTTCTTTGAAAGATGCCTTAATTGCTAAAGGAATGACGATACCTCAAGAAATAGACACAGAAGAGAAGTTGGAGGAATTTTTATGCCAATAGAGTTCCACGACCTTTACTTCACATACAATCCAAAGAGCCCATTAGAAAGTTCTGCTTTGAAAAACGTTTCTTTAAATCTTGAAGAAAACTCATTTATTGCAATAGTTGGGCGTACAGGCTCTGGTAAATCAACCTTGATTCAACTAATCAACGCTCTTTTAACGCCGACATCAGGCTATTTGCAAATAGATGATTTCATTAATCATTCCAATAAAAAAGAAAAGATCGATAAACACCTAAGCAAGGAAGATAAGGCTAAAGCAAAAGCCGAGCAGAAAAGAATTCACCAAAAGCATTCAAGCAAAGATATCAAAAATCTTAGAAAGAAAGTTGGGCTTGTTTTTCAATTCCCTGAATATCAATTATTTGAAGATTCAGTCGAAAAAGATGCGGCCTTTGGTCCAAGAAACTTCGGAGTTTCAAAAGATGAAGCCATCAAACTTGCTCATGAGGCTCTTCTTCGTGTCGGTTTAAATGAAACCTTCTTTGAAAGAAGTCCATTTGAACTTTCTGGAGGAGAAAAAAGGAAAGTTGCCATTGCAGGCATACTTGCCGCATCTCCAGATATTTTGATTGTTGATGAACCTACGGCTGGTCTCGATCCTGCTGCAGCTAAGGAAACAATGAAGCTTTTCCAAGAAATTCAAAAGAACGGAACAGGAATCATTTTGGTCACCCATGATATGGACTTGGTCGCGTCATATGCGGAAAAAGTAGTCGTTATGGAGGGTGGCAAAGTAGAAAAAGTATGTACCCCGTCAGAGCTTTTTGGTGAAGATTTGACTGAATATTCTCTTCAAAACCCACATATATTTGATTTTGCTCTACGTTTGAAAAAGAGCGGTTTTGATTTAGATACAAGCAACATGCGTACAGTTTCTGATTTAGCTGATGCGATTATAAGGAGCAAGAAAAATGGCTAGCTTTACATTAGGTCGTTACGTTCCTTATAACTCTTTCGTCCATAAAATGGATCCTCGACTCAAGATTTACTCTCTCGTCATCTTGATGGTCGCCATTTTTATCAATTATCCGACCTGGACGATGACATTCACGATGCTCGGAATTCTTTTGCTAGTGACGATAATTCTTTTTGCATGTGCAAGAATGTCTTTCTTCTCTTTGCTTAAGTCTCTTAGTGGGATGTGGTTTATGGTCATCTTCCTTTTGCTTATTTACGTTCTTGTTCCGCGTTACACCGAAGCAAATCAAGATTGGTATTTCACAATCGGAACTTTCAAAATCTATTATGAGTCTCTCCTTGAAGCAGGAAAGGTTCTTTTAAGACTTATAATCATGTTATCTTTATCGATGATTTTGACAGGAACGACAAAACCTCTTGTTTTGACTGATGGCCTTGATTGGTATTTGACTCCTTTACGTCTTTTAGGGGTTCCAACTCCGATTTTGGCAATGATTATCACCCTTGCTTTAAGATTTATTCCAACAATCTTAGAAGATGTTCAAAGAATCCTTAATGCTCAATCATCTCGCGGAGTTGATTTCAAGCATGGACATATATTTGCCAAATTCAAGGCAATCATTTCTTTGATCATCCCTCTTTTTGTCTCATCATTCGTCCGTTCTGATGAACTTGCTAACGCCATGGAATGTAGAGGCTACGACCCAATGGGAAAGAGAAGCAAGTATCGTAAGCTCCATTTTAGATGGTGGGATCTGTTTGAATTCGTCATTGTTTCTCTTTTCTGCGCCGCTTTCTACTATATTTCTATCACTGGAACTGATTTGTTTGCTCTTTTATTTAATTTAACGCTCAAATAATGAAATATTTTGGAATATTGCAATATAACGGCCAACATTATTGGGGCTTTGAAAAACAAAAGGAATATCCATCAATTCAGGGTAAAGTTGAAGAAGTTCTCTCATCCCTCTTTGCTCATAAAATCATCATTCATGGTGCCGGAAGAACTGATAAAGGAGTTTCTGCAAAAGGACAAACGTTCTCTTTTTCAACCCATAAAGAAATTAAAGATATCGAAAAGATAAGGGTAGCGATGAACCGTCTTTTGCCAAATGATATTTTTGTCCTTTCATTAAAGGAAGTTGATTCCTCCTTTGATGCAAGACACTCATGTTGCGGTAAGGTGTATTCGTATTCTTTTCATTTTGGCGAAAGGGATGTTCTTTCTCCATTTGAATATCAACTACAAATACCTAATTTTTCATATGAGAGATTTGTGGAATGCCTAAACCTTTATTTAGGCGAGCACGATTTCAAGAATTTTACTTCGAAACCACATGACGTTGATAATTATATCCGCAACATCAAAAAGATCGTTTCGGAAGAAAAGAACGGACACGTGTATGTGTTATTCTCTGCAAACGGGTTCATGACATATCAAATTAGAATCATGATGGGCGTTGCTTTTAGGGTTGGATTAGGAAAGATGACCTTAAAAGAAGTAGAGAATGCCCTCAATGCAAAAGAGAGAAAAATCATTTCGTATAAGGCCGATCCAATCGGACTTATGTTAGAGGAGGTGCTATATGAGTAACGAACCATTCAAAGTGAATTATCACTCGCATACAAAAAGATGCGGCCACGCTGAAGGAGAAGATGAAGAATTTGTTTTATCCGCCATCAAAAACGGATATGAGGTATATGGCTTCTCAGATCACGTGATGTTACCAGGAAGAGAGCAAAAAGGAATGAGGGGCTCATATGAAAAAGATTTTGATGATTATGTTACTTCCATTCGCTCTTTAGAAAAGAAGTACAAGGATCAAATACAAATACATTTAGCGTTTGAAGCAGAATGGTATGGGGAACATTACTCTTCATATTATGACCATCTTCTAAGAGATGGAGTTGTTGATTATTTGATTATCGGACAACATTGTTATATCGATGAGGAATTAGACAAAATTATCTTCTATGCCCAACTAAAAGATAAAAAAGAAGCGACACGTATGTATCTTAAAGACTTATCTGATGGCATTCGTTCTGGAAATTTCATCTATGTTGCCCATCCAGATTTATTCATGCAGTGGTATGGAAAATGGGATGAATTTGCAAAAGAGATAACCCTAGAACTCATCAAGGTAGCTAAAGAAACTGGAATAATCTTTGAGCTCAATATGGGTCCATCTAGATGGGGTAGAAAGAATTCTGACAAAGAAGATTTTGATGTCTATTACCCAGATGAAAATTTCTGGTATTTAGTCTCCGAAGCAAATATCCCATGCATTGTTGGCATAGATAACCACCGCCCATGGGAACTCGATAATACCGTAACGCCATATGATTGGATGAGAAGATTCATAAAACGTCACAATCTTCACCCATTAGACCGTCTAAGCGTCCCTTTTAAGAAAGGAAATTAAAAAAAATCTACTAGCCTTAATTACCTAGTGGTAAAATACCAAAGTCAAAAAGGAGTTTTTATTATGGGAAGACACTTTGAAGTTCGTGCTGCAGCTATGGCAGCCACTGCAAAAGCAAAAAGCGCAATCTACATGCGTGCATCTAAGGAGATTTATGCCGCTGCTAAAAGCGGTGTCCCAGATCCAGAGAGCAACCTCGCTTTAAGAAGTGCAATTGAAAAATATCGTAAAACCTGCCCAAGAGACGTCATTGATCGTGCTATTGAAAAAGCAAAAGGCGGAGATGCAACCGCATATATCGCCGGCCGTTATGAATTCTTTGGCCCAGGCGGAAGCTATATCATCGTTGATACCTTAACCGATAACGTTAACCGTGCCTTAGTTGGTGTTCGTACTATCGTCACACGTAAAGGCGGTAAGATGGGTTCAGTCGCTTATAACTTTGAATACAAAGGCATTCTTCAATTCAAAGGCGATGCAGCTTTAAGAGATGCAGTAGAAGAAAACTTAATCTTAGGCGATATCGACGTTCAATCTGTTGATTTCGAAGAGGGAGAAGTTGAAGTCGTCCTCGCACCAAACGATTTAGACAAGGCAAAAGAAATCTTAAAAGGCATCAATGTTGCTGATTTCGATGTTTCTGAAGCTACAATGGTTCCAAATGAGCCAATCGAATTAGGTGGAGATGACCTCCAAAAAGTCAAAGATATGTTAGCTCAATTAGACGAATGCGAAGATGTTCAAAACGTCTACACAAACGTTTCTAATTTATAAGTTAAACAAGAAATCTTATAGTCACCTTAATTGGTGACTTTTTCTTTTTTAGATTACAAATTCGCAAAAAGTGTGTGCCCACACAAAAAATGCGAATATCATTACCGTTTTACCGTAACCATTAGGTGAAAAAAAGACCGCTAAGTGCGATCTTTGATGTTATTGTTTGCTTATCTAGCGTCTTTCCACATGACTGCCCATGGTTCAACATCGATTGGCGTGCTTTCTTCATAGGCTTTAAGGATTTCAGGCGAAACGAATTCTTTTTTGACGAAGACTTCATAGACATAATTATCAAACCAAGCGTCGTCCATAACGAAGAATCCACCATTTCCTGGCTCTTTTCCCCATGTGTTTTCAACCTTCCAACGGTTTGGCTTCTCATTATCTAATAGATTAACGCCAGTAAATGTCATAGCGTGGTTGCAGAATGAGATTCTCGTATCCATTCTTGCCCCCTTATCTTGAAGAAGAGAAATCTTGAAGAGTTCGTCGTAACGGATAAGGTTATAACCAAGTAAGCCTTGTTTTCTTAGAGATTCGGATGAGACATCTGCAGCAAACCAAACCAGTTCATTTCCTTTAAGAGAAGCAATGGTTGCTTTCTTCATTTCTTCTGCTCCAACATTGAAGAATATTACAGGATCCCCTCCAATTACGTTATTGACCCAGGAGGAAGAATATTTTTGGTTTGGCTTGTATCCTGCCATTGGTGCATCAGATAAAACGATATAGTCATCTAAATTGACGCCAATGTATTTTTCATAGAATTCTATAGGAGTGGTTTCTTCTAAACGGACAAATTTGTTGTCTTTGTCTTTGAATTCGTAAGTGAATGATTTTGGAGGAACACCAAGGGTAACGCATAAAACGTTATAGATTTCCGCAAGCATTTCCTCTTTTTTCGCTAAGAGTTCTTCCTTTGATGTTCCTTTTGAATGAGCGTCACGAAGAGTAACGATGTCTTTGCCAATCAAGGCGTGTAAGAGTGAATTTAGCTCACCCGTGCCACAGTTTACGACATTATCAGGCATGAGCTCAGAAGGTATGACACCATATTTTTTGACGAGGTTGGTGAACATAACGAAATGGCCACCATCTTCAATGCCACCATCTAATAAGAATGTGTTCAAACGTGATGATAGAGGCTCATCGATGATTTCGATTGCTTTCTCTAAGGTGAAGTTGGCTTTTTCAAGTTTGTCGTAGAATTGCAAATATGCTTGGGATAATTCTAATGTTTTGAGATTCAGCTTTTTTGCTCCGACCATTCTCATGATATTTAAACCTGCGAACATCCAGCAACGTCCTGATTGTTTTTGATTTGTGATATCGCCTGCATCGACATCGATTGAGAATGTATTTTGTAAGGCGTTAACCTCATCTGGATCAACTGCTGAATTGATGATGCCGTTTCTTGCTACGCTCCTTCTTGCAACGCTTAATTCTCTGTCACTTTCAAAGTTCTTTGCGAACTTCTCTAAATCTTTGATTTCTAATGTAGATTTCATAACTTTCTCCTTTTTTTGAATTTCAGTCCGTGCTTGATAATAATCATTAAAAAGAAAATGTCACTAAAAACTTTATATATTTATATATGTAGGTTAAAATTAGTTGCTATGAAAATAACTAAATATGAAAGATTTATCATCTATCCTTTGCTTTTAGGATTACTTGTTCTTTTTGCCTTCTTTGATCTAGACATCACCCATACCTTATACAACTCAAATATGGTAATCGCTAGAATCGGCGAATTAATTGCGGAATATCCTTTCCAATTAATTGGAGTTTACGCGTCGATCCTCTTATTTAGAATACGTTCAAAAGACACTAAGGCAAAGAATATCGGTTTCGGAATTCTATTCATGTTCTTTGCAATCGGGCTTTCTATCTATAGTGGCGGAAGAGTAATCTCATATACGCCTAATTATGGTTGGAACACTATTGTTAGATGGATAGTAGCAGCGGTCTTCGCCTTGGTTAATTTCTTTTTGCCTGGTTTCTTAGCGTACAAGACTCCAATTAATGATCGAAAGAAAATCCTAGCATTCGGAATATTCGTTATTGTGATGTGGTTCTTAATTCTTATCATGATGAATGCCCTCAAATTCTTCTGGCATCGTCCAAGGTGGAGATACATCATTACTCTTGAAGGCGATCCAGATTCATATTTCGTGCCAGTTTATCACTTAAACTGCAACGGAACGCTTTCAAGCAATTATGCGTCTTTTCCATCAGGCCATACGATGAATGCCATAAGTGTCATCTGCATTTCTTTGCTTGGCTATGTTCTTCCATCTTGGGAAAGTAGTGCTCTCCGTTTAAGAATTATCTCCTACATCTGGGCGATTCTTTCCGCATTAACAAGAATTATGGCTGGAGCTCATTTTGCCACTGACGTAACAGGCGGTTTCTTTTTCGGTTTTCTCTTTTTTGATTTGATGAGTACATTTTTCTTACCATTTTTAGAAAAAAAGATTGTAAAGAAACAAGAAAAAACATCGATAAACGCTTAGAAATTTAAAATCTTTACAATTTGCCACCCAAAATCTTTACAATTTGCCATTTTGTTGTTGACATTTGATTTTTCATTGATGATAATATTGCAGCGCGCTTAGATAGCGTCGCTAGATTTCAAATCAAGAAAGAAGGAAAACAATATGCAACGTCAAACAACTGTTTGCAAGCCTCTTGAGATTAAAAGACAATGGTATATCGTCGATGCTACAGATGTAGTTCTCGGAAGATTATCCACAAAAGTCGCTGGTATCTTAATGGGATCAGGCAAACCAATCTTTGCAAAGAATGAAGATTGCGGTGACTATGTCATCGTCATCAATGCCGCCAAAGTCAAATTAACTGGTAAAGAAGGCGGAGAACACAAGAAGAATTATTACAACGTTTCCGGCTATAACGGTGGTTTAAGAACCCGTTCCGCTGGTGTTATGAAACGTGAATTCCCAGTTGAAATGGTCGAAAGAGCAATCTCCGGAATGCTTCCACACAACCGTTTAGGCAGAGCCATGATGAAGAAATGCTTCGTCTATGAAGGTTCTGAACACAAACAACAAGCTCAACAACCTGTTGCGCTTGAAATCAAATAAGGAGTAGACAAAGATGGCAGAAGAAAAGAAATACTATGGCACTGGTCGTAGAAAGAGCTCTGTCGCTCGTGTCTGGGCCACAGCTGGAAAAGGCACAATCACTGTCAATGGCATCGCTGTTGAACAATATATGCCTTATGCAACATTAGTTCAAAACCTCAAACAACCATTAGTTTTAACAGGTTCCGAAACAAAATATGACATCATCGCTGACGTCAACGGTGGTGGATTCACCGGACAAGCCGAAGCTATCCGTTTAGGTATTGCTCGTGCTCTTCTCGAAGCTGGTGAAGATCGTAAGACTTTAAAGGTCGCTGGCATGTTAACAAGAAATGCCCGTTCCAAAGAAAGAAAGAAATACGGTCTCAAAGGTGCTCGTCGCGCCCCACAATTCTCCAAACGTTAATCGTTTGTTCAGAAAAGGATTCAAACTCGGGTTTATGCCCGAGTTTTTTCTTTGCTAAGCAAAAATAAGGCATACGTGTATCAATAAAACAATTTCCACGGTCATTTCATCTTTATGATAGAATAAATGGAGGAAACACTTATGAAAAAACTTGATTTATACACCAAAGGGAAAATTTGTGGAATCTATCTAATAATATCCTCCCTTATTTCATTTCTAACTTTTGCACCATGGTTTAAGGTGGTTAGGTATACATTAGATAATGTTTTATATGAGTACACGCCAATTGAATATTTCTCTTTGGAAAGCGCAAATAAGGCATACGTGAATGTGTTAATCATCTTTTATGTGCTGTTACTTATCTCCGCCTTATCTGGTGTAGCAATTTTTCTTTTGTCTCATTTTGAAAAATCTTCATTGATCATCCCTTTGATCAACGTCTTCGTTTCGATAGCCATAGTATATCTTGCTTTAGGATATTTCTTTGAATGCAATGGCTTAAACGTTCCATCTATTATTCTCTATATTATTGGCGTTGTAGTATGCGGTTTTTATTTTGTTGAAGCGCTATGCAAATTCATTGTGAAGAGAATGGAAGCAAAAGCCAAAAAGAAAATCGAGAATATGAAATAATTTTTGATATTTTTGTTCGATAAATGCTAGAAAATAAAAAAACATCATTAATTTTCTTGTTTATTTTTTCTTCTAGATATATACTATCAAAGCCCACGGGCCTTTAGCTCAGCTGGTTAGAGCGTCCGCTTGATAAGCGGGAGGTCGATGGTTCAAGTCCATTAAGGCCCACCATGTGGATTAAATGCCCCGTGTGTAGCGCGGGGCTAAATTATTAAATAAGGGTATTATAAGGGTGTTTAGCTCAGCGGGAGAGCGCTTCCTTCACACGGAAGAGGTCGTAGGTTCGACACCTATAACACCCACCATGCCAAATGCCGTCTTAGCTCAGCTGGTAGAGCAGTTGCCTTGTAAGCATCAGGTCGGAGGTCCGAGTCCTCTAGACGGCACCACTTGAAATTAACAGGATCAAATGGTCCTGTTTTTCTTTAATCTTTCCAAAGTGCAAATTGCACTTTGGAATTGCACTTTGAAATAAAGAATGGGTTCTTGAGGGAGATTCGGTGACATATGGCGATTTTCGCGATTTAGAAATGACTTTGCAATATGATTTTGAGCAAGAAAAAAGTTCAGTTACAAAAATCTCTCGATGGATGAAATTATTGAACATTTAGCAATATTCGTTAGTAATTTATGGCAAATACATATTTTTGAGGAAGGCAACACAAGAACGACAGCTGTATTCTTCATTAAATATCTAAGAAACTTAGGCTTCGATGTTTCAAACGATTCCTTTGCAAAGAATGCCTGGTATTTTAGAAATTCTCTAGTTAGAGCCAATTACAATAACGTTATTAAGGGCGTTTTTGAGGATCGTTTATATATTATTAAGTTTTTGAGGAATCTTCTTTTGAATGAAAATAATGAGTTACATAACAGAGATTTACGTATTCTGCCTATGCAAAATGAACGCACTACAAAAAAAGAAGAAAAACTTCTTATTGAAATAAAGAACAACCCACATATAAAAACCGAAGAATTGGCAAAGAAACTTAACGTTTCTCCAAGGACTATCAAAAGCGAGATCAAAGTCTTAGTGAATGATGGCAAAATTGAACGAGTTAATGGAAAACGTTACGGCTATTGGAAGATAAATGAATAATAAAAACCACCAGATGGATGGCTGGTGGTAACGTAATTTGATTTATTTGTTATAAGCAGAGATTGCTTTTTCGATATTGATAAATGGCCTAGAGACTTCTTCGATTGAGTCTTTGCAATCATTCTCTAACCAATGGATGCAGACATTAAAGAGAGCACCAGCAACAAAATAAGCGGAATACTTATCAATCTTGGTTGGAAGATTATCTAGGAATTCAGAAGATAAGAATTTAAGAAGTTCTGAATCTAATTTAGCCTTAACAATCGTTTTGTTAACTTCCATATTTGACTTGAAATAGATGAAGAGGCTAAGAATCATTGATTCGTTGCTTGTAGGACCGGCCGCTTTGTTAATCTCAAGGAATCTTGTTTTAGCATTGTTGAAGAAACGGATGAGGATGTCTTCTTTACTATTGAAGTGGCGGTAATAGGTAACTCTGCTCAAGCCTGCTTTGTTAACAATATCGGTGATAGAAATCTTTTCGTAATCTTCTTCCTTCATCAATTCAAGCAACGCGTTCGTTATGGCATTTTCAATCTCTTTTTGTTTCATTATTCTTTCTCCTGAACTCAAAAGTAACTAATTTCTATTAATTGTTACATCTACGTGAAACATAATAATATAGAATGTAATTCATTTCAATATGTATGGCACATAAAATTTAAAAATGTTTCAAACAATAAAATTTAACATAGATTTAGGGTTATCGAGAACATCAGTAATCTTTTTAATAAATCTATCGGCAAAATATAAAATTGAAAAACAAACAAATAATTAATTTATAAATTGCCGATAGATGATAAAATATTGCCGATATGAAATATTTGAGTTCTTTTGAAATATCTAAAATATGGAACGTTTCCGAAAGGACTGTTCGTAACTATTGCGAAAAAGGGAGAGTAGTTGGGGCCATTCTAGAAGGAAAAACTTGGAAAATACCCAATAATGCCAACAAACCAGCAAGAGAGGGGAGGCATGTAGTCAAAAAAGAAAAACTACTGTCAGTTTTACGTAGAGAAAAAGAGTCAAAACTTCCTGGTGGAATATACCATCGTCTTCAAATAGATATGGCATATAATTCAAACCATATAGAAGGTTCAACTCTAACACATGATCAAACTAAATATATATTTGAGTCAAAAAATCTAAAAATAGACGAGAAATGGATAAACGTAAATTTAAATGATCTTATCGAAACGGCAAATCATTTCCGTTGCATTGATTTAGTGATTGATTCAGCAAAAAGCAAACTAACCGAATCTTTGATAAAACAACTTCATTTTATTCTTAAAGGCGGCACAAGCGATGCTAGAGAAACATGGTTTAAAGTTGGCGATTACAAAATTTTAGACAATGAGGTGGGAGGAATGGAAACGACCCCCGCTAAAGAAGTAACGAAAGCAATGAAAGAATTGCTTGATGAATATAACAAAAAGAAAGATATAAGATTAGAAGACATCATTGACTTTCATGCTAAATTTGAAAAGATTCATCCTTTTCAAGACGGAAATGGACGTGTCGGAAGGTTAATCATGCTTAAAGAATGTCTAAAACACAATATAGTCCCTATATTAATCAAGGATGAATATAAACAATATTATTACCGAGGTTTAAGAGAGTATAACAACGAAAAAGGCTTTCTCATTGATACATGTCTTTCTTCACAAGATGAAATGAAGAAATGTTTAGACAAGTTTCATATCGCATATTGAATCAACATATTTCTTTTTAAAACAAAAAAGAATTGAAATATTTTCGATTTATATCAATATAATACTTAAGAGGTACATATTATGATCATTTTACACATTAAAGATTTCGGCGATATCAAGATCGAACTTGATAGAGACAACGCTCCAATTTCCGCAAATAACTTTGCTTCATTAGTTTCTAGCGGTTTCTATAATGGATTAACCTTCCACCGTGTTATCAAAGGATTCATGATTCAAGGCGGAGATCCAATTGGAAATGGAACAGGCGGACCAGGATACTCCATCAAAGGAGAATTCCGTGCAAACGGAGTTAAGAATACCCTTTCCCATAAGAGAGGAGTTCTTTCTATGGCTCGTTCCCAAATGTTCAATTCCGCAGGATCCCAATTCTTCATTTGCGATGCAGACGATACCTTCCTTGATGGACAATATGCCGCATTTGGCAAAGTAGTTGAAGGAATGGACGTCGTAGATAAGATTGCTGCAGTTGATAAAAACCATGCTGACAAACCTTATAAGCCAGTAATCATTGAAAAAGCTGAAGCAATTGATGAAGAAATTCTTCCAGTCGAAAAGATGTAAATGATTTAATCCCTTAGTTAGTTCTAAGGGATTTTTCTTCGAATAATTTGATTTCAATCAACATTTATATTCATATTTTGTATAATAAAGAACGTTAATAAAGGAAGTTTAGTTTATGGCACGAATTATCTTAGTTGGCGGCGGTTCCTCTTCTGGCAAGTCTTTTGTCACGCAAGAAGTTCTTGAGAATGTTGGTGAGGAAAATATCACTAGAATGACCATGGATGATTATTATCTTGATCAAACTGATATGCCTCTTGCTGAAAGATATAAGGTCAACTATGACCACCCTAAAGCATTTGATTGGCCTTTGATGAGGAAGCAAATACGAATGTTAAAGGACGACCAGCCAATTGAAAAACCAATATATGACTTCGTTACTTTAACTAGATCTGGCAAAACAGAAATAATAACCCCAAAGAAGGTAGTCCTTGTTGAAGGTATCATGGCCCTTGTTGATAAACAAATAAGAAACCTTGGCGATCTTAGCGTCTTTATTCAAGCTGGCGCAGAAAGAAGATTCCTTAGACGTATCATTCGTGACTCAAAAGAAAGAGGAAGAAGTTTTGAAAATATCGTTACTCAATATTTCTCAACCGTTCAACCAATGTATGATGAAATAGTTAAGCCATCTAGCGAATATGCAGACTTGATCATTAACAATGATGGAGTCAAGAACTTAGCAATAGATGTCCTTACTTGCGTCATTCAAGAACAGATAGATATTGCCAATAACGTCAAAAGTGAGAAACATCGTATGGACGATGAATTCAGAGAAGAGGTTCTTCGTTCCGTCTTCCAAGATATGAAATAAGAGGTACATGTATGAATTATATTGAAAAAACAATCGAATTATTGAACAAATCCTATAGCCCTTTCCATGTTGTTAAAAACATCAAAGATGAATTAGATAAGAAAGGCTACATCGAATTAAAAGAAGACCAAGAATTCTCTCTCAAAGAAGGAGAAAACTATTATGTAATACGTAATGGGTCGGCTATTATTGCTTTCAATGTCCCTTCTTCCCCAAAGAGCTCTGCCTTTAGAATCTCTGCTTCGCATACGGATTCGCCTACTTTTAAAATCAAACCTAATCCTGTTATCAATTATAAGAACATTGTTTCTTTGAATGTTGAGCCATACGGCGGAATGATTGATGCACCATGGCTTGATAGGGCTCTTTCCTTTGCCGGACGTGTTTTCTATCTAAATGAAAATGGTGAAATGAAGAATACCCTCTTGAATATCGATGAGGATCTTCTTGTTATCCCAAATGTTTGCATCCATTTCAACAGAAACATCAATAATGGATACACCTTCAATCCAGCAAAAGACATGATACCAATGCTTGGAATTGAGAAAGACTTCAATTTCAACAACTATCTCTTGAAACAAATAGACGACGCAAAAGAAATCTTGTCTTTTGATTTATTCCTCTATAACCGTGACCAAGCAAAGAAAGTTGGTCTTAACAAAGAATTCATTTCATCCCCTAAATTAGATGATTTAGGCTCTACGTATAGCGTTCTTTTAGGATTCTTAGACGCTTCACCTAAATATTTCAACATCTATTGCGCTTTCGATAATGAAGAAGTGGGTTCCCTCACCAAACAAGGCGCATACGGAACCTTCCTTGCTGATACCTTAAATAGGATTTCAGTCGCACTAGATTTGCCATATAGAGAAATGGTCGCAAGATCCTTGCTCGTTTCAGTTGATAATGCCCACGCAAATCATCCAAATCATCCAGAATTAACCGATTCAACCACGTCAGTCTTATTAAATGAAGGTATTGTTATCAAATACAACGCCGATCAAAGATATACGACTGACGCTTTGAGTGCAGCAACGCTTAAAAATATTGTCAGAAAAGCAAATATCCCATTCCAAGATTTCACAAATCGTTCAGATCTTAGAGGAGGCTCCACTTTAGGGAATCTCTCTAACAACCAAGTATCCATCAATTCAGTAGATATCGGCATTGGCCAATTAGCAATGCATTCCTGCAACGAGCTTTGTGGAAGCAAAGACATCGATACCATGTCTAAATTAATGAAGGAGTTCTTTTCTTCCGACACGGAAATCAAATCATTATGAAAACCTTCATTGATGCAAAAGCCTTAGAAGAATATGCCAAGTTCAACCCTTCATTTCTTGAAGAACTTGGTGACAATGTCAGGAAGGAAATCCTTTCGAAGATGATTTTCACCTCCTATGAAAAAGGTGAAATGATCTTCAAAGAAGGCGAAATAGCCAACTCCCTATACATTATTCGCAAAGGCAACATCAAATTAGCAACATATGATGGTGAAGGAAGAGAACAAATCGTTTCTATCTTCTCTCCTGGAGATACATTATGGATTTCCGTCTTCCTTAAAGGAAAGAAGGCAATCACATATCCATATTCTGGAGTTTGTCTCGATGACGTCATTGTTGGAAAGATGTTAAGAGAAGACTTCGAATCCCTGATTCAGGATACTCATTCAGCCTTAGAAATCATTGGCCTTCTTTCTAAGAAACTTCATGACGCAAACGAAAGAAACCTCATTCTTTCTATGTCTGACCCTAAAGCAAAGATCGCTCGTCTTTTCCTTTATCGTCTTAATCACATAAATGGCAATATCGTAAAACTAAAACTCGAAGACATTGCCGCACACGTATCTCTTCGTCCAGAAACAGTTTCAAGGAAACTTGCAGAACTAATGAATGAGAGAGTTATCGAAAAAGTGGGGCAATCTTCTTTCAAGATAGTCAACTATCCGCGTCTTGTTGAAATTTCACAATCGTAAACTAATACATGTACCCATTATTTTAATGGAGACAAAGCTAAATTTGATTCAAATCAATGTTATGCAAGAGTTTTATTTTGATAATCTTTTTTGCTAAGGAGGAGAGATATGAAAGGAATCGTTCACTCAATAGAAACATTCGGCTCGGTAGATGGACCAGGAATACGTTTTGTCATATTCGTCAAAGGGTGTGCTATGCGTTGCCTTTTCTGCCACAATCCAGATACATGGAAAGCAGAAGGAGGAGACCTTAAAGAGACAGACGATTTAATCAAACAAGCTCTCCGTTACCGTCCATATTGGGGAGATAAAGGTGGAATTACCGTTTCTGGTGGAGAACCTCTTTTGCAAATGGATTTCATGATTGAACTTTTCAGGAAAGCAAAAGAGAACGGAATCAACACCTGCATTGATACAGCAGGTCAACCATTCAGTAGAAAAGAACCGTTCTTCTCCAAATTTCAGGAATTAATGAAATATACCGACCTCCTTCTAGTTGATATCAAACATATTGACCCAAAAGTTCATCTTGAATTAACCTCTTGTCCTAACGACAACATCATTGACTTATTTCATTACCTCGATGAAATCCATAAACCAATCTGGATCAGACATGTTCTATTGCCTGGCTATTCAGACAAAGACGAATATCTCTATCAAACAAGGAAATTTATAAAAACATTATCAAACGTTGAAAGAATCGATGTTCTTCCATTCCATAAGATGGGTGAATTCAAGTGGCAAAAACTTGGATATGAGTACAAACTAAAAGAAGTAGAACCTCCAAGTAAAGAAAGAATTCAAAACGCAATTGATATATTGAATGGAAAAAGAGATAGCGATTTGAAATAATTGATGACGTTCAACCGAATTAATAAGGTTGAACGTTTTTTATTGATAAGACGATCAACCGATTAAGATAGTTGTAACTCATTTTTTAATTTATGTTCGATGTGTTTACTAAAGGGACCATCTATGAAAACTCTGAAGCAAAAAAACATATAAAATTTGATTTAAATCAATGTTTCAATACATAGTATTCATAAAATAATATTGCATTAAATTGGAGGAAAAAATTAATGTTTGAAAATGAATGGAAAGGATTTAAAGCCGGACACTGGACAAAAGAAGTTAACGTCCGTGACTTTATCCAAGCAAACTACACCCCATACGATGGTAATGCTGATTTCTTAGTTGGACCAACAAAAGCCACGACAGATTTATGGAACAAAGTTCAAGACTTACAACACCAAGAACGTGCTAAAGGTGGCGTTCTCGATATGGAAACTGAAATCGTTTCCTCAATCACAGCTTACCAAGCCGCTTATATTGATGAAGCCTTAAAGGACACAGAAAAAATCGTTGGCTTACAAACAGATAAGCCATTAAAGAGAGCCTTTATGCCTTATGGTGGTATCAAAATGGCCGAACAAGCCTGCACCACATATGGTTACACACCAAGTGCTGAATTACATGAGATCTTCACAAAGTATCACAAGACCCACAACCAAGGCGTCTTTGATGCATATACACCAGAAATCATGAAATGCCGTCACGCTAAGATCTTAACAGGTCTTCCAGATACATATGGCCGTGGCCGTATCGTTGGTGACTATCGTCGTATTGCCCTTTATGGTATCGACTTCCTCGTTGAACAAAAGAAGATCGATCTTGCCAACTGTGGCGGACACGCTATGACTGATGATGTCATCCGTTTAAGAGAAGAATTAGCCGAACAAATTCGTTCACTCGAAGCAATGAAAGTTATGGCTTCTTCCTATGGATATGACATCTCCAAGCCAGCTCAAAATGCCCACGAAGCATTCCAATGGCTCTATTTCGGATATTTAGCCGCCATCAAGACACAAAACGGTGCAGCTATGTCTGTCGGTAGAGTTTCCACCTTCTTAGATATCTATGTCTCCCGTGATTTAGCCGCTGGCACAATCACAGAAGAAGAAGCACAAGAACTCGTTGACCACTTTGTTATGAAATTAAGAATGGTCAAGTTCGCCCGTATTCCTTCTTACAACCAACTCTTCTCTGGTGACCCAGTCTGGGCAACCCTCGAAGTTGCAGGTATGGGACAAGATGGCCGTAGCATGGTTACAAAGAACGACTATCGTTTCCTCCATACATTAGAGAACATGGGACCAGCTCCAGAACCAAACCTCACTGTCCTTTACACAAAGAGACTTCCAGAAAACTTCAAGAAGTATGCTGCAAAGATCTCTGTTGATACATCCGCTATCCAATATGAAAACGATGATGTCATGCGTCCAGTTTGGGGTGATGACTACTCTATCTGCTGCTGCGTTTCCGCAACACAAACCGGTAAAGAAATGCAATTCTTCGGTGCACGTTGCAACTTGGCCAAATGCTTACTCTACGCGATAAACGGCGGTGTTGATGTCAAGACCCGTCAACAAGTCGGACCTGCATATACTCCAATCACTTCTGAATATCTCGATTATGATGAAGTTATTGCCAAATATGACAAGATGATGGATTGGCTCGTTGAAGTCTATGTCAACGCTCTCAACCTCATCCACTATATGCACGATAAGTATTACTACGAATCTGCTGAAATGGCTTTAATCGATACAGATGTCAGAAGAACATTTGCTACCGGTATTGCTGGTTTCTCCCACGTTGTTGATTCCCTCAGCGCTATCAAATACGCAAAAGTTAAGACCGTCCGTGATGAAACAGGAATCTGCGTTGACTATGAAATCGAAGGAGACTTCCCAAGATATGGTAACGATGATGATCGTGCAGACGATATCGCCGTTGAAATCCTTAAAGTCTTCATGGAAAAACTCAAGAAACATCACACATATCGTAATTCCGAACCAACAACTTCCATCCTTACCATCACTTCCAACGTTGTCTATGGTAAAGCAACAGGTGCTATGCCTGATGGAAGAAAAGCAGGTGAACCACTCTCTCCAGGTGCAAACCCAGCTTATGGCGCAGAAAAGAACGGCTTACTTGCCTCCCTCAACTCTGTTGCTAAGTTACCATATGAATATGCACTCGATGGTATCTCCAATACATGTACAATTGCTCCTGGCACATTAGGCAAGAGCGAAGAAGAAAGAGTCAACACTCTTACAAACGTCCTTGATGGATACTTTGAAAAAGGCGCCCACCACCTCAACGTCAACGTCTTCGGCCTTGATAAGTTAAGAGATGCAATGGAACATCCTGAGAAACCAGAATATGCCAACTTCACAATCCGTGTCTCTGGCTATGCTGTCAAGTTCATCGATTTAACAAAAGAACAACAATTAGACGTCATTGCTCGTAACGCACACGAATCAATGTAGTTTAAAAACAAACTAGAGTCGCTTAGCTGCGACTCTTTTTTTGTTTTAACAGCCAACTTCCTCAATTGTGGGAAAAGTAAGTATTTATCGAATTTTTAAAAAAGATTGATATTTGAGAACAAAAGCGTATTCTATTATCAGTTAGATAAAACTAACTACTGATAGAATTATGAATAAATACTTATATGCAGCACTCGGAATAGCCTTTATCTTCCTATGTACGACCCTAGGATCTTCCTTTGTCTACTTTTTCAAGAAGAAGGAGATATCTCAGAAAATAAACGAGATATTTCTTGGCTTTGCAGCAGGCATCATGTTATCCGCCTCGATATTTTCATTGATCATGCCAACAATAGAGATGGACATTCCTTATATGCCATCTTGGCTAATATCTTCCATAGCTGTGGTGCTTGGAGCTCTTTTCCTTTGGGGAATAGATAAACTCATTCCACATTTCCATATCGAACAAGATAAAGAAGAAGGCCTTCCATCAAGAATGTCTAAAACAGGCAAGATGTTCTTGGCAGTTACAATTCATAATGTGCCTGAAGGATTGTCGGTTGGCATATCTTTTGGTGTAGCTTTAGCAAATATTTCAGATAACAACCTAACGGGTGCCCTCTTTTCATCATTGATGCTTGCTTTAGGTATCGGAATTCAAAACATTCCAGAAGGAGCGGTCGTCTCTCTTCCAATAAAAGGAGAGACAGGTAATGCGAACAAAGCTTTTCTATTTGGAACATTCTCTGGCATAGTTGAACCAATTGCTGCAATAGCCGGTCTCTTCTTAGCATATTTTATTGAACCGATTATGCCATGGGCCCTCTCTTTTGCCGCCGGATGCATGCTTTATGTCATTGCTGAGGAAATGATTCCTGATGCAAAAGGTGACCCAACAAGTCATGGCGGGGTTTGGGCTTTCATCATTGGCTTTGTGATAATGATGGCTCTAGATATTTCTCTCGGCTAATCTTTACATATACCCCTCCTAGGTATATATTTATATTCGTAATATACCTATAGGGGGTAATTTTATGGAACATACATGTGAAGCATGTCAAAGAAAGAAATCTCAGCCAAGAGATGAAAAAGAAATAAAAGATCTCAAAAATAGAATTAATCGCATAGTCGGTCAACTAAATGGCGTTTCAAAAATGTTAGATGAGAATAGATATTGTGCAGATATTCTCACTCAGATTGCCGCCTCCGAAGCAGCTCTTCGCTCTTTAGGGTACGTAATCCTTCAAGAACACATCGACACATGTGTAGTGGAAGACGTGAAAAATAACAAAACCGATAGTCTCGATGAAGCAATCGAATTGATGAAGAAACTTAAGTAATATGATTAAGAACGAAAAATATTCTGTAAACGGAATGAGCTGCGCTTCATGCGTATCTCATGTTGAAAAAGCCGTAAAAAAAGTTCCTGGCGTTAAAGAAGTCGACGTCTCTCTTTTAACTAATTCAATGCTTGTGACTTACGATTCGCCAGCAAACCCTCATGAAATAACTAATGCCGTAAAGAATGCTGGGTATGAAGCAAAACTATCTTTAAGTAAGGAAGAAAAAACATCGTCTTTAGAAGACGAACTTAAAGATAAAGAGACCCCTATATTGCTAAGAAGACTAATTGCATCCATCATTTTGCTTATCCCATTATTTTATTTTGGAATGGGATATATGAATATGTCATGGGGCTGGCCTTTAGGAGTAATTGGTGAGAATCCATTAATGTTTGGCCTTCTTGAAGGAATCCTTGCTCTTATTATCATGATCATAAACAAGAAGTTCTACATTTCTGGAACTAAAGCTCTTTTTCATGGTGGCCCAAACATGGATACCCTTGTTGCTTTAGGAAGTGGAGTTGCCTTCGTTTATGGCATTGTTATCATGTTCATAATGTCTTCCTTTGTCTCTTCAAACGGCGTTGAATATGAAAAACTCATGCATTATTCGATGTGCCTCACGTTTGAAACAGCCGGCATGGTTCCAACCTTAATTACTATTGGCAAAACCTTAGAGTCTTTTTCTAAAGGGAAGACCACGAATGCGCTCAAATCCTTAATGAATTTAGCACCTAAAGAAGCACACGTCCTCCGTGAAAATACTGAAATTGATATCTTGGCTGAAGAAGTTCTTCGTGATGATATCTTTCTTGTTAGACCAGGAGAATCCTTTCCTGTTGATGGACTCATTCTTAAAGGAACCTCTTCGGTTAATGAATCCGCCTTGACTGGCGAATCAATGCCTATAGATAAAAAAGAAGGCGACCATGTATCGTCTGGAACGATAAATGTAAATGGTGCACTCACTTGCAAGGCAACAAACGTCGGCAATGAAACGACAATCTACAAGATAATTCAGATGGTTGAGAATGCTGCAAACACAAAAACGAAGATTTCTGCTTTAGCCGATAAAATATCAGGCATATTTGTACCAACCATACTTGCAATCTCTCTTATTGTTCTTGTTTGTTGGCTAATATTTGGAAAAGGAGTCGTTGAAACCCTTCCAAATGATGACCTTGTTACATACGCCTTTAATCGAGCAATATCCGTTCTCGTCATTGCCTGTCCTTGTGCCTTAGGCTTAGCTACGCCAGTTGCCATAATGGTCGGATCAGGAAAGGGCGCAAAAAATGGTATTCTTTTCAAAAATGCCATATCAATTGAAGAGACTGGAAAACTTGATTTCATCGTTTTAGACAAAACTGGAACGATAACGAAAGGAAACCCAGCCGTAAAGGATATATATCCTTTTAATAATATAAGCGAAGAAGAACTCATTTCCTTTGCCTATTCTTTGGAAAATAAATCAGAACACCCAATAGCTAAAGCAATCAAAAATAAGGCTATCACGTTAAATCTTCAATTAAGGGAAGTAGAATATTACAAAGCCCTTCCGGGATTTGGCCTTGAGGCGACTCTGAATGGAGAAACTTGTTTGGCTGGAAATCTAAAACTCTTCGAAGAAAGAGGCCTCACAAATGAAGAACTGATACACGTGGTCACTGAATTTTCTTTAGAAGGAAAGACTCCTCTGATATTTTCAAAAGGAAAAGAAGTACTTGGAGTTATTGCAATAGCCGATGAAATCAAAGAAGATTCCGCTGAGGCAATCAAGGAATTCAAAGAATTAGGAATCGTTCCAATAATGTTAACTGGCGATAATGAAAATACAGCAAAACGCATCGCAAAAGATGCAGGGCTCGACTATTTTGTTTCTAATTTGTTGCCTGATGGTAAATTGAAGATCATCAAAGAACTTCAAAAATACGGAAAGGTCGGAATGATAGGTGATGGAATCAATGATGCTCCAGCATTAACTCAAGCCGATATTGGAATTGCTATCGGCGCTGGTTCAGATATCGCAATAGATTCCGCAAATGTAGTTTTGATGAAATCTTCCTTAAAAGATGCATCGGCGGCCATTCGTCTTTCAAGACATACGTTCTTAAACATCAAAGAGAATCTCTTCTGGGCATTCTTTTATAACTTCGTGATGATTCCGATTGCCGCAGGTGCCTTAACTGGATTTGGCCTCAATTCGCTTAAACCGTGGTATGGTGCCGCCGCAATGGCCATTTCCTCAGTAACGGTATGCCTTAACGCATTACGTATCAATCTTTTTAACCCTTATGATTCAAGAAAGCATAAAAGAAAATCAAAGAAAGAATTTCCAACAGATATATTTAATGAAGGAGAAAAGAATATGACAAAAACATTAAAAATCGAAGGAATGATGTGCGAACATTGCGTCGCTCATGTTAAATCCGCTTTAGAGAAATTAAACGGAACATCTAACGTTGAAGTTTCCTTGAAAGAAAAGAAAGCGACCCTTGAGGTTGATAATGTAACTGATGAGGAATTGATCAAAGCGGTAGAAGAAGCAGGTTACAAAGTCATCAAATAAATGAAAAGGCTCTCGTTTGAGAGCCATTTTCTTATTGATAATTGCTTATTTCCTAACAAGAATTAGCAAACCATCGACAAACATCAACGCACCTGATGCAATATAGATGATTTCAATAATTGTTGAAGCCCAGTTGAATCTGAAGCCTAATGATAAAGAGATGATTGCTACACCGATAATCAAATCAACGATGTTAGTGAGAATCCAACCAGAGTGATATGCAATCCCCCTTATGCCATAAGCCAATAAACTGATGCCTAATATAAGGAATGCTAGCCAGTAAAATAACCAGGCAAACGTAATCATCAATGCACCAAATGCCACTATCACAATGCCTGTGCCTATCAAACCTCCAAGCATTGATAGAATGCCAAAGACCACAAGGACGATGCCAATAACCGTAATCATCCATTTGCTGATGCTCTCGGCAGCACTAGATCCGCCAATAATCAACAATATTCCTACGACCATCAAAACGATCGCATACCATAATGGAGCTTCACCTACTTTTTTAGCTACATATTTTGCCATTTTATAACTCCTTCTTTTTTTGTGTTTGTTATTGTAGCCCAAAAATGATGAAATTTTGCTAAAAAACGCTTAAAACAATCAATATTTCGGTAAAAAATGTCATTTTGTGCTTCAAAAACATCATTTCGTACCTAAATGCTTAAATTATTTTGAAAAAGGTTTATCATATATGTAAAGGCTTACATTAAGGAGCAATTATATGTCGAAGACAAAATCTAAAAAATCAATCTTCACTACCCCTCTCTTATCTACAAAGATTAAGAGTAACGGTGTGAAGCTCTTCCCTGAAGCGGCTCTTGGCTATCTTCTCGGACCAATCCTTGCCCTCATCTCAAACGGTGTTGTCAACATTTGGCTCATCCAGTACTGGGACAAGGTTTTAATGCTTGGCAAGTGGAACCCAATTTTTGAAACCCTCTTACCAATCTTATCTGCCATACTTATCGTTATAGGCAATCTTGTTGTTGGTAAATTGATGGAAAGAAAACCAACAATTGCTGGTAAAGCAAGACCATTCATTCTTTTAGGAATGCCTCTTGTTGCCGTTGCTTTATTGGTCTTATTCTTAGTTCCTCTTCCACAAGGCGCAGGCGGAGAAAACTCTAACTTATTAGCTAGTATCTTTATTGCCGTTGGTTACAACCTTTATTATGCTGTCGCATGGCCAATTTACTACACATCCCATTCTGCTTTAGTTAACCTTTCTACAAGAGATGGCGGTGCACGTGGACTTCTTTCCACATGTATCATGGCCGCCCAACTTGGCGCTGCCGGTTTATCCGGTATGGCCGGTGGTTTCTTAGTTGACTTGATTGGCTTATTACCTGTCTATCACGTCACATCCTTAGGCAAGAACTTCTCAACTTATGAAGAAGCTCTTGAAGCAGCAAAGAACATCTCATCCGATGTCGTTACAAAAATCACTCCAGCAGAAGCTAACAGCAAATGGACAATCCTCATGATTATCATGATTGCCTGTTTAGTCGTTGGCTGCTTACTTGAATATTACTTCACACGTGAAAGAATCACGGAAGAAAACGTCAAGACTCTCGAAATGCAAGAAGTCGAAAGTGGTTCAGAAAATGCTGCACCTGCAAAAGGTGTCTCCATGGGTGAACAAATCAAGATTTGTATGAAAGACAAATATTGGTGGATCATCATGATATTCTTCTTCCTTTACCAATTTGGTGGTCAAATGAAGAACAACGACCTTTCATTCTATTCACAAGCCTTTACCGGAGGAACTTCCCTCTCATCATTAATTAATACTTTAGGTGCCATTCCAACATCAGTTGGTATGTTACTTGTTTGGCCTCTTGCCAATAAATTCACAAAATCAAAAACAATCCTTGGCGGATGTGCCCTTGCATTTGTTGCATCCCTCATTTCCCTTGTTTGCTTAATGCCAGGTACTACTGACGGTGTCATTTGGGGAGTTTCAGTTACTTCCTTCATGGTCAAAGCATTAGGCACAGCCCCAGCTATGTATATCTCTTTAGCTCTTCTTGCTAACGTTCTTGATCACCAAGAAGCCTTATATGGCAAGAGAACTGACGGATTTACAATGTCCATCTATGGTTCCATCATGGTTGCTATGTCCGGCGTCTGTAATGGTATTATCGTTGGTCTTAACTCTGCTTTCCCTGAAGGTGGAAAAGTCCTTCATACAATCCTTGGCTACCTCGTCGAAGGTGGTTGCTACCTCATCATGGGTATCATGTTCTTAGCAATGAACGTTGAAAAATTCACCAAGATTGACAACGTCACAATCATCGCTGATCAAAAAGCAAAAACTTTAGCAGAAGGAAAAGAATGGTTAGAACCAGAAGAAAGAGCCGCTAAAGAAGAAGCTGAAAACGCTCGCTTAGTTGAAGAAGCTCGTGTCGCTCAATTAAAGATCGATTGCGAAAAGAAACATCTCGATTTCGAAGCAGAGAACAATAAGTTCCTTGTCGAGAAAGCGAAGAAAGATGAAGCAGCCGCAGCCAAGAAAGCCGCCGCTGAAGAAAAGAAAGCCCAAAGAGAAGCAGCAAAACAAGCTAAATTTGATGCTCTTCCAGAAGAAAAGAGAAATGCAATCTTAGCAAAGAAAGCATCTCAAGAAGAGAAAATTGCAGCTGAATTTGCCGTTCTTAAAGAAAAAGCTCAACAATCTGGCTTAGCCGCCTAAGTCATCCTTGAATTTCATAATGGAGAATTAAAATGAAACATCAAGACATTTTAGACAAGATGACTTTGGAGGAAAAAGCCTCCCTCTTATCGGGAAAGGACTTCTGGCAAACGCAAGAGATTCCATCTGTTAACGTTCCTAGCATGTTCTTATCCGATGGTCCTAACGGTCTTAGAAAACAGGCTAAGGCTGCCGACCACTTAGGCCTCAACCCATCCATCCCTGCTGTTTGTATGCCAACAAGTGCAACATCAGCATCTTCTTGGGATCCAGATCTTCTTCATATCGTTGGTAAAACAATCGGTGAAGAAGCGGCCGCGAATGATGTCTCCCTTCTTTTAGGGCCTGGCGTCAATATGAAAAGAAATCCTCGCTGTGGAAGAAACTTCGAGTATTTTTCAGAAGATCCATATCTTGCAGGTAAACTTGCAATTGGATACACAAATGGCGTTCAGGAAAACGGCATTGGCGTTTGTTTGAAACACTTTGCAGCCAACAACCAAGAAATCAGAAGAATCACCTCAAACTCCATCGTTGATGAAAGAACTCTTAGAGAAATCTATTTGACAGCTTTCGAAATGACAGTCAAAGAAGCAAAACCTATGTCGGTCATGTCTTCTTATAATAAGGTGAATGGAGTCTATGCAAATGAGAATCCACACTTATTAAAAGAAATATTACGTGATGAATGGGGATTTGATGGCATTGTCGTTTCTGACTGGGGTGGAGATAATGACCGTATCGAAGCGGTTAAGGCTCAATCCGAACTTGAAATGCCAACAACCGATGGCGAAACAAATAGAGAAGTTGTTCAAGCCGTCAAAGATGGTCGCCTAAAAGAAGAAGATGTCGATCTTCTTGCCGATGGCATAATCGATGTCGTACTTAAGACAACAGAAAATCTTAAAAAATGTCCAAAAGAATTCAATAAAGAAGAACATCATGATCTTGCACAAAAAGTTGCAGAAGAATCTCTTGTTCTCTTAAAGAATAAAAACAATGCCTTACCTTTGAAAGAAGGTGAGAAAATTGCAATCGTTGGTGACTTTGCTGAAAACATGCGTTATCAAGGCGCAGGTTCATCCGTTGTCAACCCATTGAAAGTTGATCAAATCAATGATGTTTTAAAAGACTATAACTTGAACATCATTGGTTACGAAAAAGGATTCAAACGTTATGGCAAAAAGAGCCAACGCTTAATTGATAAAGCCCTCAAGCTTGTCGAAAAAGCTGATACCGTTCTTCTTTTCTGTGGCTTAGATGAAGTCACTGAAGCTGAAGGCATTGACAGAGCCAACATCCGTCTTCCAGGCAACCAAAGAGAACTTATCTCTGCTTTGTATCATACAGGCAAGAAGATTATTCTCATCCTTGAATGCGGTGCTCCAATTGAAATGCCATTTGCTGATAGAGTCGATGCAATCTTGCATGCTTATTTAGCAGGTGAAGCAGGTGCTAAAGCAATCCTTAACATCCTTACAGGCAAGGTTAATCCATCAGGCAAATTGGCTGAATCATATCCATATGGCTATGCTGATTGCCCATCTGCCGACCACTTTGGCAAGAATGATAAAAACATTGAGTATCGTGAAGGCCTCTTCATTGGTTACCGTTACTATAATGGAGATAAGACTGGCGCCCGTTTCCCATTTGGCTATGGCTTATCCTATACGACTTACAAATATGAAAACCTTCAAGTTAGCAAAGAAGGCGTTAAATTCTCAGTCACAAATACTGGTGATGTCGATGGAAAAGAAATCACCGAAATGTATATCGGCATGAAAGATTCAAAAATCTTCCGCCCAACATATGAGTTAAAAGGTTTCAAAAAAGTCTTCATCAAGGCTCATGAAACAGTTGAAGTCACCATTCCATTCGATGAATATTCTTTCCGTTATTGGGATGTTAAAGAAAATAAATTCGAAACTGAAGGCGGCACATATCAAATCTATGTCGGACCTTCATCGAAAGATTTCCCACTCACTGGCGAGATCGAAATCGAAGGAAAAGATGCTTCAGGCGTATATGAGAAAGAAAAGCTTCCTCACTATTTCTCTGGCGAAGTCAGACAAATCGGCGATGATGAATTCAAGGAACTTTTAGGTGGAGAACTTCCAGCTAAAGAATCCTCCTACGTCAAGAAACATCGTATCAAGGTTGATTACAACTCATCTATATCAGATTTACATTACGCAAAAGGCTTTGCAGGAAGAACTTTTGCTGGCGCAATTCGCTTTGCGATTAAGTTTTTACGCAAAATTGGTAAAAGAACTACTGCAAATACCCTCGTTATGGGTGTATACTACAACCCTGTTCGTGCTTTATCTAGAATGACAGGTGGAGCAATGAGCATGGCTCAACTCGATGGCCTCATCATGATGTTCAATGGCCATTTCTGGAAAGGACTCCATCATTTCAACAAAATGGGACGTCTTAGAAAGAAAGAGAAGAAAGCCCAGGGGAAGAAAGAGAAATAAATCTTAAATGTCTGAAAAATTAATTACGTTTTGTATTCCTTCATACAACTCGCAAGCGTATTTGCATTATGCTTTAGACTCTTTGATTCCTGGTGGAGAAAAGATAGAAGTTTTGATTATTGACGACGGTTCTAAGGATGATACATTAAAGATCGCCAAAGAATACGAAGAGAAATATCCAAACATCTTCAAAGCCGTTCACCAAGAAAACAAAGGTCATGGTGGTGCAATTAACACAGCATTAGGCTTAGCCACAGGAAAATACTTCAAAGTATTGGATTCTGATGACTGGGTCAACAAAGAAGGATTAGAACATCTTCTTGAATACATTGAATGTCTCCAAGTTGGCTATGACATCGATTTAATATTGATGCCATATCGTTATGTTCATTCATATGACGAAGAAGGCTTAGGAAGATTAATCAAATATGATTCCTTCATAACTCCAAATAAAGTCATTGATTGGAGTGGAGTCACAAGATTCGATTATTCCCATAACTTCACATTGCATTCCGTCATTTATAAGACTGCGATGCTAAGAGAATGTGGAATCGTTCTTCCAGAACATTGTTTCTATGAAGATAACTATTTCATCTATGCCCCATTAACATACGTCAAGCATCTTATCTATCTTGATAAGGAGTTCTACCAATATCTCCTCGGAAGAGATGGACAAAGCATGCAAACGGCCAATCTCATCAAGAGAACTGAAAATCTTGAAAGAGTAGCCAAATTAGCCTTCGAAAGCGTTGATCTATTGAAAATGAAAAAAGAGAACAAGCATCTCTTTTACATCCTAAGACATCAACTCTGCATGATGGTGACCTCTCCTCTTATGTACGCTTCATTCAAAGATAAAGCCACATCAAAGAAAGAGAAGAAGGAGTTCAAGGACTCCTTGAAAAAGAGCAATCCAAAGCAATATAAGATGATCATTCGTCGTTTCCAAGTTTATGGACCATCCTTAAACAATTGGATCGGCAAACTTGATTCAAAATTTATTCTCTGGGTTGTCAGAAAATATGGTTCAATCAACTAATTTAGAAAGAAAGGAAATAACATTATGAAAAAAGCTTCAAATATTCTTTATACGATCGGTTTGGTTTTGACAATCATTGGATTCGTTGTTGGCATTGCCTTTATCGCTCTTGGCATTATTTATAACCTCAACGCAGGTATGATTGAAGGGTCTGATCCAGCAACTGTTGCAGCCGCAGCTACAACAATGCTTGGCACTGGTATCTATATGGCCGTTGTCGAACTTATCTCAATCATCTTCTATCGTTGGGCAAAAGCCTCACTCAAGACAGGAAAGGTTGCCGCCCATATCGTTGCAATCATTGTTGCTGTCTTAGGTGGAAACATCTTCTTATTCTTAGCTGGCATCTTCGCAATCGTTGGCACTAAAGAGTAATAGCAATTTAACAAAATAATCATTTCATTTATAATTAGAGACATGTTGAACCGTCTTGTAATTAACAACCTAGCCATTTTTGAGAATATTGATATATCCTTCAAGGATGGCTTTTCTGTTTTAATGGGTGAGACTGGTGCAGGTAAATCCTTGATGATTGATTCCCTTTCCCTTCTATTAGGTAGCAGGGCATCTTCCGAATTAATTCGCCAAGGAACATCTAAAGCGCTTGTTAGAGGCTATCTTTCCTCCAATAAGCCTGAATTAATGGCATACCTTAGCAAGATAAACGTCCCATTAAATGGAGATGAGATAATCATTGAAAGAGTCATTTCTGGAAACAAGAATACGGTAAAGATTAATTCTATGGTCGTTACCCTTAACGATCTTATGTATGTTTCTAAATATTTAGCCAACATCCATTCCCAATTTGATTTTGAGAAGATTCTCAATCCTGAAAATTATCTTGATATCCTTGATGGTTTCTCTTCAGAGTTAACAAAAAGACTCAAAGATGAATACACGTCCCTCCTAAATCAATACAAAGAGAAGAAAAATGAATATAACGATCTTCTTTCAAAGAAGGCAAAAATCGATGAAGCAAGAGACTTCTATGAATATCAATATAAAGAACTCAAAGGAATGAACCTTTCAGAAAATGAAGAGGATGAAATTTCTTCTGAACTAGCCCTCTTAAAGAACTACGACAAGATTTATTCTCTTATCAATGAATCTAGCGAGATACTTAACGGTTCATTCATGGATGATTTCTACTCACTAAATCAAAATCTCTCCAAATTGTCTTCTTATCAAAAACAATATGAGGAAACATATAAGAAACTAGATGACCATTATTATGCGATAGACGATATCCTCTCATCTTTAAGAAAAGAGTTTAGGAATCTAGATTACGATCCAAATAGGCTCGATGAATTAGAACAAAGAGATTCTGAATTGTCTTCTTTGAAAAGAAAATACAAGAAGACCATACCTGAATTAATCTCCTATAGGGATGAGTTAGAAAACATGATTGGAAAGAATTCATCTTTTGAAGATTCCATAAAAGAAAAGAAAGATGAATGCTCAGCCTTATTAAACGAGACTCTTTCTAAAGCAAAAGAACTCACTCTCATAAGAGAAAGAAATGCCAAACTCATAGAAAAAGAGCTTACCCATACCTTAAAAGATCTTCTTTTAGACGTGAAATTTGAAATCTTATTCAAAGAAAATAAAAACGATGAATCATCATTAAAAGAAAATGGTGTGGACGACATTGATTTCTTGATTGAAACAAATATCGGCGAAGGCCTTAAACCTCTTTCTAAGGTCATTTCTGGCGGTGAAGCATCAAGAATCATGTTAGCTTTCAAGGCCTTATTTGTTAAAGCAAACAAAATACCAACAATAATTTTTGATGAAATAGATACAGGCATTTCTGGAGAAACTGCTCAAGCGGTAGCTAGAAAAATCAAAGAAATTTCCCTTTCAACCCAAGTCATCTCCATCACCCACATGCCTCAGGTTGCATCATTATCGGATCACCATATCCTGATTTCAAAAGAAGTCAAAGGTGGTAGAACCTTCTCTTCCGTAAAAGAATTAACAATCGATGAAAAGATAAGACAGATCGCCTATCTAATCTCTGGTGGAAAGGTCACAGAGAAACAACTTGAATACGCTAAAGAAATGGTGCTAGGAAATTAAGCCTTTAATATCATCAATGCTGAATGAAGAGACTAAGCGTTTAGTCTCTTTTTCATTTTCAAAATAAATCAACGTAGGCAAAGAAAAGACATTATTCTCTAACGCAGAGTTGAATCCGTCTTTTTTGTCTGTATTCAACAAAACGTATTCGATATCGGACATATCTTTCAGCAATTCATCTATTTGAGGCTTAATCAACTTGCATTTTCCACATGTATTTGATGTATATAAAACAATTTTCTTTTTCATAATCGCAAAAGAATTTTGAACTAAAAATATTCAATAATCAATCTTTATATCTAATGGCTATTTTGCTAGAATACTTCCGTTAAGGAGAGTAGCGTTAAGCTTAGACTTCGTCAGCACGCCTTATTAGGCCGGAGCTAAGCGGCAATTGCCTCGCAAGACCTTACCGAAGTTTTCGATAAGGAGCAAAAATATGTTTGAAAACAAAAATGTAAATGAAACTCTTTCATCTTTTTCGACGTCTGAGGAAGAAGGGCTATCTTCTACTGAAGTAGATGAAAGAAGAAAAAGGGACGGTTTAAATAAGCTAAAGGAAAAGAAAAAAGACCCTTGGTACAAAATATTCTGGGGGAATATCGCAGACCCAATGACTTTGATATTAGCTTTAGCTGCGATAATTTCGCTCATCTTAGCGATTATCAATTGGGAAAGTGAAGGAGCTGAAGGATTGGCGGATGTTTTCATTATCTTCGGTGTTGTCATAATTAACGCGTTAATCGGAACAATTCAAGAGATGAAAGCGGAAAAAGCCCTCGAAGCCCTTAAGAAGATGTCCGCACCAACTGCCACAGTTAGAAGAGATGGCAAAACAATCGAAATTGCAGCAGAAGAACTTGTCGTTGGAGACATTGTCATTCTTGAAGAAGGAAGAACGGTTCCTGCTGATTTACGTTTAATCAAAGCGTTTTCCCTAAAAACAGACGAATCATCCCTCACTGGTGAATCTCTCCCAGTTGAAAAGGATCCATCGATCGTTCTTTCTGAAGAAAGTGGGGTTGGCGATAGAATTAACGAAGTTTTCATGTCCACCCCTGTCGTATATGGCCATGGAGAAGGCGTGGTTATCGCCACAGGGATGAATACAGAAATTGGCAAAATTGCTTCAATGCTATCAGGTGATAAAGAAGAAGAAACACCTTTGCAAAAGAAACTCTCCGGCCTTTCTAAGTTCTTAGGAATCTTAACGATTATAATAGTCATCCTCATGCTTGGCGTAAAAATAGTCTGGGCATTGATTAATAACAACATCGGAACCGCTTGGTCAAGCGCTCTTCTTGATTCTGTTGCATTAGCTGTCGCAGCCATTCCAGAAGGCCTTACTGCCGTTGTTACGATTGTTCTTGCAATGGGTATGACAAAGATGGTCAAGGTAAATACCATAGTTCGTCGTCTAGCTTCCGTAGAAACCTTAGGAGCCGTATCTGTAATTTGTTCTGATAAGACTGGAACGTTAACTCAAAACAAGATGACCGTAGTTCGTGTTTATACAAATGAAAACACGTACAAACAAGAAGAATTCTCAAAAGAAAAACTCTCCTTATTGGCAAAAGGCCTTTCTCTTTGCTCTGATGCGAAAGTCGATGGAGGAATATATGGCGATCCAACAGAGGTCGCATTAATTGAATTCGCTAATTCCTTTGATATGCATAAAGGTGATCTTGAAAATGAGACTCCACGTATCAATGAAATTCCATTTGATTCAGTTAGAAAAATGATGTCCACCATGCATAAAGATGGTGATAAAACCATCTCATATACAAAAGGTGCGATGGATCAAATACTAAAACACACGACCCATATATTAATTAATGGCGAAACTAGACCTATAAACGAAGAAGATATCAAGAAGATTGAAGAAGCCGCTACAAGTATGTCCTTTGATGCCTTACGTGTTCTTGCACTTGCAATCTCTTTCAATGAGGAACTAGAAGAGCAGAACCTAATATTTGTTGGATTAGTCGGTATGGTCGATCCTCCAAGAGAAAGTGCTAAAGGAGCCGTTGCTACCCTTAAGAAAGCAGGCATTACAACAATAATGATCACAGGCGACCATAAGGACACAGCTTTTGCAATCGCTAAAGAACTTGGCATAGCAGAAGATGTTTCTCAAACAATGAGCGGCGATCAAATAGACGCATGTTCTCCTATAGAACTTCAAGAAAAGGTTGAGCACGTGCGTGTGTTTGCCCGCGTCTCTCCCGAAAACAAAGTTTCAATCGTAAAAGCAATCAAGGCTAATGGACATATTGCCGCAATGACAGGAGACGGAGTAAATGACGCGCCATCCTTGAAGAGCGCTGACATTGGTATTGCTATGGGAATCACTGGAACAGACGTCGCTAAAGGCGCTGCCGATATGGTTTTAACCGATGATAATTTCTCTTCGATTGAAAAAGCGGTTGAAGAAGGTAGAGGAATCTATGCAAACATCAAGAAAACGATTCTCTTCCTGCTTTCTTCTAATATTGGCGAAGTCGTATGCATGTTGCTTGCTGCAATTATGGGTCTTCCATCTCCACTTATCGCTATCCATTTGCTTTGGGTTAACCTGATTACGGACTCATTGCCTGCTATTGCCTTAGGCGCTGATAAGAAACCTGATGACATCATGAATGACAAACCACGTGATCCAAAAGAATCTCTCTTTAGTCATGGTGGTTATGGAATAACATTTGGCTATGGCGTTTGGATTGGACTAATAACCTTGGTTGCCTTCCTTTCTGAAGTTTGGATGAAACAAGGATTCACTCTTGATCCAAGTGTAATCAAGGCCTTCTATGATGGAGCAAGCCTTCAAGTATTAGAAGAAGCGCAAGCAATGGCCTTCTGCGTGTTATCCATGAGTGAACTCTTCCATATGCTTGGTATGACCAACGTCAAGAAGAGCTTCATTCACATCTTCAAGGATAAGAATTGGTTATTATGGATTTCTTTCGTCCTTGGCATTCTCCTTCAATTTTTTGTTATTTTCACCCCAGGAGTTAATACAGTCTTCCAAGTCGTTCCTCTTGAAGGATGGGATTACGCTTGGGTATTCGGCTTAGGAATCAGCCCATTGATTCTCCATGAAATAATCGTCTTTATTCTTTGGATAGCTAAAAAGATCAAGAAATAGAAATATAAGAAAAAGTCCTCTTTGAAATGGAGAGGACTTTTTTAACGTTGAATTATTTTCTCATCTTTCCTTTTTTGGAATGAATTCTAATTGAACCGCCTTGTGTTTCAGAAAGGGATTTAGCATAGGCGATTGCTTCTTTTTGAGTTGGGAAGAATTTAATTGCTTTCTTACCTGTCGCTAATTTTACTTGCCATCCTTTTTCAGGCACTTTGGAAATATGATACGTTCTTGCTTTGCCGTTGTAGTCGTTTTGCTTTGAATCGTTTGATTTAGAAACCTTTTCTTTTCCTGGGGTGACCTCAATGTCGATTTCTTCGTTTGTTTCCTCAACAGGTTTATTTTCCACTACAGGGGTCTCCTCTTTTTCCTCTTTAGGAGTTTCGGCTTTCTTTGCGACTTGCTTTCTCTTGGTTGTTTTAGGCGCTTTTTTCTTTTCTTCTACAACCACAGGCTCCTCTTTTGTTTCTTCTTCGGTAACTGTTTCATCATGAATTTGGTCTTCTTCGTAGATTGGTTGAAAATTATGCGTAGAGCCATAATCATAATGAGGATCATCAACCATGTAAGAGTTTTCTTCGATTGGCATTATCTCTTTTCCAACCGTGATGCCAGTGAACAAACGATGTAAGAAATAAAGAGCGATACAAATTACATATGAGGCAATAAGCATAATGATTGCAACAAGCCATACTGGTCTTTTTGAATCTCCAATGAATCCATACCAATCATATGAGCCATTACCGTCATCGATAAAATGGCAGTAGTAGTTGATGACATAAAAGATGCCATAGCCAATAACGCTAGATAAACCGATAGGTGTCTGAGGCATTTTGACAACAAGATTGAGTTCCATGAAACCAAAAGAGAGAATGGCAAGGACAGGAACAATTAAATGGTAATAGAGGTTTGGTCCTTGGAACATTGAGAAATACCCCTGACCATTTTTTGCGGCAACAGGAGCCAAGAAACAAACAACCGTCAAAAATGTAATCGTTGTTCCAACTGTTCCTAAATATTTAAGAACGCCAACCCAAGATGGCAATAAATATTTCTTCTTAACAAGAGATACGATGTCTCCAATTAAAGCAGGTAAAGTGAATAAAGCCAGCAAAAGGTTCGATAAAACGGTGTAGAAACGAACAGATTGAATTCCTTTTGCCATTAAAGCGGCATCAGGATTGCTAGGGAAATAAGAATAAATGAACGCTCCAGCGACGAATCCAACGATTGCTATATTATAAATAAGCGAAACGATAGTTAATATTTTTTGCTTCTTTGTCATAAGTGCCTCCAATAAACACTTAACAAAGTTAAGACAATTGACTTTTTTAATCAAGAAAATATTATGTTCGTCTCGTCAAAAAAACAAAAAAGAGGCGACACGTATGCTCGTCTCTCATCTTATTGATTGATTTATTGCCTTTCGTCTCCGTGAAAATACACTGCAACAGTGCCAGGACCCGTATGTGAAGCAATGATGGTTCCAATATCAAATATCCTTACCTTTCCAACAAGATTTGGAAATCTCTTTTCAATTTCAGCTTTAGTATTTTCAGCATCCACTAAAGAATTTGAATGGGAGATGAATATTTTTCCGTTGTAGTCTTTTCCACCATCTGCATGGCTTTCCATCCAATCAAGAGTCGCTTTAAGGGCGTTTCTTTTACCCATGACTTTTGAATAGGCGATGATTTTGCCTGCATGGTTTAGATGCATAAGTGGACAAATCTTAAGGACTGCCCCAATTGAAGCCGCTGGACCAGATACTCTCCCTGTGCGTTTGAAATATTTTAAATCAGTCGTATAGAACTGATGATGGATGTGATATTTATTATCTTCAACGTATTTAGCAATTTCCTCAATTGATTTACCCTCTTCGTATAAATCAGCCGCATCATCAACAATCATGCCATAGCCTGAAGAAGAACATGTCGTATCAATAACGATGATCTTTCTTTCTGGGTAATTCGCTTTAAGAATTTCTGCCGCGTTAACTGCTTGAGCATATGATTGGGTCATGCCTGTTCCAAAACATAAGTGGAGAATGTCTTTCCCCTCATCCAACGTTTTCTTAAAAAATTCCTCATAAGTGAACTCGTTGATTTGAGATGTTGTAGGAATATAGCCTAATGATAACCTTTCATAAAACGCAGGCAATGATTTAGGATCTCTTCCCATATCGTCTGGATAAGTTTCTCCATTCACTGTATATGAGTAAAAAAGCACCTTTAATCCTCTTCCGACAATATAGGAATAAGGCATATCGATCGTTGATTCGCAAGATAAAATAAAGTTTTGCATAAAAAGAACCTCCTCTTTACGTTCTCTAGTATATCTAGTATTCAATACTATGTCATTATTTTTTGAAAAAATTATTGCAGGATATATAATGATTTATATGAAAATACAAATAAGCGAAAACAAACCAAAAATGAAAAACATTAAAATGGCAGAAGTCCTATCCTTAAAAGATGAGATTTCTTATCAAGAGGGGCAAGTCGTCTCAAAAACACTTGTGCAAAATTCCTCGATTAGCATGACTCTTTTCTCTTTTGAGAAAGATGAAGAGATCAGCACTCATGAATCAAGCGGAGACGCAATGGTCATCTGTTTAGATGGCAAGGGCAAAATAACCATTGATGGAGTTGAGCATATCATTTCTGAAGGAGAAACAATCGTTATGCCAGCTCATCATCCTCATGCTGTCTATGGCCTTGAAAGATTTAAGATGTTATTGGTAGTTACTTTCTAAAGCATTAAGTAAATAAACAAAAATAAGGCACCCGTGGGTGCCTTTTCCTTTGATTTTGAATGATATTATTTTTGCCAAGACATATTATTGCCACCCTTTGGTAAGATGTAGGATGGGTCTTGTTCTTTGACGCGAATGATTGTTGCATTGTCTTCAAGATTTCCAGAGACAACCTTGATTTCATTTTTCTCTGCCAAAGAGATTTTGAATTTGAAGATCTTATCTCCATTCTTTGTGGCAATCAATTTGCCATTATTGTAGAGAGAAACACTATTTTGGTTGGAATAGACTTTGATAGTCGCATTCGCATCGGTTCTATTAACGTATCTCTTAGAGCAGATATGAACGAATGGGTCTTTTGACCAATATGCTTTGTAGGCATAGAAAGCATCTTTCTTTGTCTTTCTATCAAATGTGACTAAGCCCTTGTGGTTGATACCTTTTTCACCACCTTGGTTACGTCCATCAGATCCGAAATCAAACATATTCCATACATGGGTAGCCCATAAGTATGGTCTAGCATTGATTTGCTTGAGCATTCTTTCGTGGTACAAAGCTTGATATTCTTCGGTATTGTCGAATCTCTTTGGTTTTGAAGAATGAAGATTTGGCATGCCTTCTGCGCCATATTCGCTTAATCCGATTGGGCCATGTGGGTAGAAGAAGTGCCACCATGAGAGAATCCAGCCTGTCATTGGAGTGAATGGAACATACCAGCCCCAGTAGAGGTTATATGATGCGACATCAGTGATGTGGGCGACTCTATTGAAGATGTTCATGACAGAGAAACAAGCGATGCCTGTGATTCTATTTGGGTCTTCATCATGACAGAACTTGTTAAGCTTCTTGTGGTCTTGACGGCAGTCTTTTCCAAATTGTTTTCTGAACATCGTGATTTCGTTTGATACACCCCAACAAACGATTGATGGATGGTTGTAACATTGATGGATGAGTTCTCTTAATTGATTTTCGGCGTTTTCGTCTGCTTCGTGGGAATATTTGGAGATGTATGGGATTTCGGTCCAAACTACAATTCCGTTCTTGTCACATAAATCATAGAAATATTGGTCGTGTTGATAATGAGATAATCTGACTGTTGTCGCGCCAATTTCCTTAAGAAGGGCCATATCTTCATCCATGTCTTCTTTGCTTATGGCATTGCCAAGTCCTGGTCTATCTTGATGTCTTGCGACTCCTCTTAATGGATATGCTTTGCCATTAAGGAAGAAGCCTTTCTTATGATCAATATAGAAAGATCTAAAACCAACGTTGACGCTAACTTCATCAAGGGTTTTCTCCTCTTTGACAAGTCTTCCCTTAACCGTATATAAATATGGATCATTTAAGCCATCCCATAGGTGAGGATTCTTAACGATGATATCTTCGTTTGGCTTGCCAGAAACAACAACATTGCCTTCATTGTCAATGAGTTCGATGATGATTTCATCTTCCGTATTGGCTTTTGCTTTAACGTTGAGGATGCCATTGCCATCTTTAACTGTAACTGTGCATTTTAAAGGGGATGACATATCATCGTTATATTCAAAATGAGATTTAGGAACGCTGACGAGTTTTACATCACGATAGATTCCGCCATAGAAGGTGAAGTCTGCGGCAAGAGGATATACGCGTAAATATTCTTTGTTATCGGCATATACTGTTAATTCGTTGTTTTCTTTGAGCTTATCAGTAACTAATGCGCCAAAAATAGAATAGCCGCCTTCATGATGGATGATATGCTCACCATTGAGATAAACGTCGCAAAGAGAGTTAACGGCATTGAAAATCAAATACACGTCCTCGCTCTTTTTTAATTTGTAGCTGAATTCTTTGCGATAAAGACCAACTTCACGAAGATAATCGTTTCCACCATCTTGTCCATCTTTTCCGTTCCAGGAATGAGGGATGGAGACTTTCTCTTCTTCCTTGCCGGCAATTTTAAAAAGCCAGCCATCATTTAATAAGGTTTCCTTACGCATAAACATTTCCTCCTCAGTGTTTATTACTCGTCTTTATATATGAGATTTAGAACAAGTAGATTGATTTTAAGTGATAAAGTAAGCGCTTTTAATTGCAATAACTATCACTCTTTATTGCAATTTTAATTACATTCGTTTTACTCGCCTATCGCAATTAGGATTGACGCTGGCGACCTTCTTATAACTTCTATAGAAGGTGGAGTAGTCAGAGAAAGAGAGTTCTTCGGCGACATCTACCGCCTTCATTCCATCCCTAATCATTTGCTGAGCGATAATAATTTTTTTCGAGCGGATATATTTCATAAGAGAGCATTTCATCGCTTTCTTAAATTGATTGGAAAGATAAGATTCTGAATAATGCAAATTAGCTGCAATATTTTCTAAAGTCAAATCTTCCTTGATATGTTCCTCGATGTAATCAACCAACACACGCATCACGTCATTTTTCTCATATTCAGGTGCTGATTCGCGTGTATTTACAAGATAGACAAGTATTTCTTTGATTTTGCATTCGGAAAGAAGATATAAATCTTGATCGTTATAAGAATCGTATAACGTATCAAATGACCTAACGCAGTTTTCGACGTTTCTCTTTGAAGAATAGAAGGCAATAGAGTTTTTCAACCTATCCTGGATGTATTGTGGGGCAAGGCTTGTAGGAAATTTGAAAACATATCTTTCGTATGAGACATCCTTATTAACTGTTGCAAAGTGAAATTTGCCAGGACTCATAAGGATGATATCGCCAGGCTGAAGATGCCTTGATTCAGATTCAACATGATAAGTTACATCTCCACGAACAAAAAGAATAAGTTCATAGAACGTATGCATGTGTTTGTTATATTCATCTTTTGGCGATGAAGCGTAATCGAGCTTGTGAGCAATGTCGATATCCTTGTCAGTAAAAGAAAACATATTTCTTCCTCGTTTATTTTACAAATAAAAAGATAAACCCCAAAAATATAAAATGCAATATAAAATAATGATTATTGCAAAAATTGATAAAAAGTAGCCTAAATTTGTCGATTTTTAGCCGTTAAAAAAATGTAAGCGTTATCAAAAAACAAAATTTGCAAACATTAATAATAAATCTTGCAATTTAAGTGCTTACATTTAGGGTTACAATATACTCGGTTACTATAGGAGAAAAAACAAATGAAACTCTCATTCCGTTGGTATGGCCTAAATGACTCCATACCTCTAGAACACATTCGACAAATTCCAAACATGTCGACAATAGTTACCTCTGTCTATGACAAAAAAGCAGGTGAAGTTTGGGAAGAATCTTCTCTTCTTAAATTAAAAGAAACTTGCGAAAAGAATGGTCTTAAGATGGAAGTAATTGAATCCATCCCTGTATCTGAAGATATCAAAATGGGTTCAGCAAAAAGAGACGAACACATCGAAGCATTCAAGAAGAACCTTGAATTATGCGCTAAAAACGGTGTCAAAGTCGTCTGCTACAACTTCATGCCTGTCTTCGATTGGTTAAGAACCGACATGCATCACGTCTTATTTGATGGCTCAAATGCTCTCTCATATTCCCGTGATGATTTCGATAAGGTTGATCCACATAACCTTCACTTACCAGGTTGGGACGAATCTTATTCACCAGACGAATTACAAACATTGTTAGAGACATACAAGCACATCTCCCATGAACAATTATTTGAGAATCTTGTTTATTTCTTAAAACAAATCATGCCTATCTGCGATCAATATGGCATCAACATGGCCATCCATCCAGATGATCCACCATGGGATGTCTTCGGTCTTCCAAGAATCATCTCCTCAGAAGAAGATCTCGATAAGCTCTTTGCGGCCGTTCCAGATATCCACAATGGTTTGACCCTTTGCACTGGTTCATTTGGCGCAGGAAGAAACAATGACCTCCCACATATGGCTGCTAAATATGCCAAAGCAGGACGTGTCTACTTCGCCCATCTTAGAAACATCAAATATACAGATGACAAAGATTCATTCACAGAAGTCGGACATTTCTCAGGATATGGTTCACTTGATATGGCCTTAATCGTCAAAAACTTAGTCGATAATGGATTTGATGGATATGTTAGACCAGATCATGGCAGAAACATCTGGGGCGAAGATCAAAAACCAGGCTATGGCTTATATGATAGAGCCTTAGGTTGCGCATATATCAATGGATTATTCGAAGCGGCAACTCACTTCGGAAATAAATAACTTAATAGGAGTTAAAAATAATGGAAAAGAATTTACCTTTATTCGTCGACTACACAAACAAAGTCGTCGTCATCACTGGAGCAGGCGGTGTCCTTTGCTCCGAAATGGCTAGAGCATTCGCCCTTTGCCATGCTAAAGTCGCTCTCTTAGACTTACACTTATCTGCTGCTGAAGCAAAAGCTGAGGAAATCAGAAAACTCGGTGGCAATGCTAAAGGATATGAAGCAAACGTCCTTGATAAGGAATCTCTCGAAGCAGCCCATCAACAAATCCTTGCTGATTTCGGCAAATGCGACATTCTCATCAACGGTGCTGGCGGAAACTCTCCAAAAGCTTCCACAACCCAAGAATTCTATGAAGAAAAAGTTGATGAAACCACAATCTCCTTCTTTGATTTAAAGAGCGAAGGTTTCCAATTTGTCTTCAACCTCAATATCTTAGGAACTCTCTTACCAACACAAATCTTTGCTGTTGATATGATTGGCAAAGAAGGATGCTCAATTCTCAACATCTCTTCCATGAATGCCTTCACCCCATTAACAAAGATCCCAGCTTATAGCTCTGCAAAAGCAGGTGTCTCTAACTTCACAAAATGGTTAGCAACACACTTTGCAAAAACCGGTATTAGAGTTAACGCCATTGCTCCAGGTTTCTTCTCAACAGCCCAAAATGCTGCCTTATTATGGAACGCAGATGGCACACCAACCGAAAGAACCCACAAGATTCTCAATAACACACCAATGGGCAGATTTGGTACACCAGACGAACTCTTAGGCGCAGTTTTATTCCTTTCCAATAGCGAAGCTGCTTCCTTCATCACCGGTGTCGTTCTCCCAATCGATGGCGGATTCAGCGCTTATAGCGGAGTATGATCTATGGAATTCTTTAGCAAAGATGTTCTCTTAAAAGGAGACGCAAGCAAAGAAATATACCAAGAGATTAAGAATCTTCCTATCATCGACTATCATTGTCACCTCGACCAACATAAAATCAAAGTTGACTCTACCTTCGAAGATATCGGTCAACTTTGGTTAGCTGGAGACCATTATAAATGGAGAGCAATGAGAATGGCCGGTGTTCCAGAAGAATACATCACTGGCAATGCCTCCTTCCATGATAAATTCGTTAAATACGCATCTATCATGCCTCTCTTAATCGGGAATCCTCTTTATTACTGGACCCATTTCGAACTTCAACAAGTCTTCGGAATCAACAAAGAATTAAATGCCGACAGCGCAGAAGAAATCTATGCTGAGGCTAATAAGGTTCTTAAAACCCTCTCTGTCCAAAAACTCTTAAAGCTCTTCAATGTTGAATTTGTTGCAACAACAAACGATCCAACCGAAGATCTTTGTGATCATGGACATATTGGAGAAACAAATGTCACTCCAACATTCAGACCTGATAAGCTTTATTCCTTCGATTCAAAATATCTTGAGGAATTAGGTGAAGTTGTCGGATTTCCCCTCTCTGATTTAGATGCATTAGAGAAAGCCTTAGAAGAAAGATTGGATTTCTTCAAATCAAAAGGCTGCAGAATTACCGATCATGGCTTTAGAAACTTCCCACATACGATTGCAACTCGTGATGAAGCAAAAGCTCTTTATTTGAGGAGAGACTCCCTTAGTGAAGAAGAACTCGACTCCCTCTTTGGCTATCTCCTCGTCTTCTTGATGAAAGAATATAAGAAGAGAGACCTCATCGTTCAAATTCACTTCTCAGTCACTAGAAACATCAATACGCCAATGTTCAAGAAAGTTGGCCCAGATGCAGGATTCGATGTCATCTCTGAAGGTGTTAACCTCCAAGATATGATTTCCTTCCTTGATGCTCTTAGCGATGAAGAAAGACCAACCATCATTCTCTATTCCTTAAATCCTGAAATGCTTAGAGAAGTAGCAACAATAACTGGCGCATTCCGCAATGTCCTCGTTGGTGCTGCATGGTGGTTCAATGATACCCTCTTAGGAATTAGAAGAAACCTCGAAATCATCTCTGAATATTCCCTCTTTGGAACAAACTTAGGTATGTTAACTGATTCAAGATCATTCTCATCATACTCAAGATTTGATTTCTTCAGAAGAATACTTTCGACCTTCTTAGGCGAAAAAGTTGATGCAGGTGAATATTCCTTAGAAAACGCCAAAATACTTGCAAAGAATGTTGCATATAACAACATCAAAAATCTCTTAGGAGAATAAAAATGGAAAAAGTATTAGAACAAATCAAACAATATCGTGTTGTTCCTGTTGTCGCAATCAACAAGATCGAAGATGCTCTTCCAACGATGGAAGCCTTAGTCAAAGGCGGACTTCCAGTTGCTGAAATCACCTTCCGCACAGCTTGTGCAAAAGACGCTATCAAAGTTGCAATTGAGAAATTCCCAGAAGCCTTAATTGGCGCTGGCACAGTCATCAATGCAACTCAAGCCGAAGAAGCGATCTCTGTCGGAGCAAAATTCATCGTCTCCCCAGGCTTATCTGCTTCCGTCTATAACGTTTGCAAGGCTCATAATGTCCCTTATCTTCCAGGTTGCGTCACTCCAACAGAAATCATGGAAGCGTTAGAACTTGGATTAACAACCCTCAAGTTCTTCCCTGCCTCAAACTATGGTGGCTTAAAGACCATCAAAGCCTTAAATGGCCCATTCCCACAAGTTACCTTCATGCCAACTGGTGGCGTTAATGAAGATAATATCCTTGAATATCTTGAATATCCTCACATCCTTGCATGTGGTGGTTCCTGGATGATGAAAGGAACATTCGAAGAAATCGAAGAAAAAACTAAAAAAGCTGTTGAGCTTGTAAGAGGAAAATAAAATGAAAGCTGTTACTTTAGGCGAATTAATGTTACGTCTCCAACCAGACAACTATCTCCGTTTTGTCCAATGCGATCACTTAGAAGCAACATTCGGTGGTGGAGAAGCAAACGTTGCGGTCTCCCTTGCCAATTATGGCATTGATGCTGCGTTCATCTCTAAAATCCCTTCACACGAAATTGGTCAAGCTGCCGTTAATTCTTTAAGAAGATATGGCGTTGACACAACAAAGATTGTCCGTGGTGGTGATCGTTTAGGAATCTACTACCTTGAAAAAGGTGCTTCCCAAAGACCTTCAAAGGTTATCTACGATCGTGCCAATAGTGCTTTCGCTCTCTCTAACGCAAATGAATATGACTGGGATAGCATCTTAGAAGGCGTCAACTGGTTCCATTTCTCCGGCATCACACCAGCCTTAGGCGATAATGTCGTTGAAATCACACGCCAAGCCTTAAAAGCATGTAAGAAACATGGCGTTACAGTTTCTTGCGACCTTAATTACCGTAGCAAACTCTGGTCCAAAGAAAAGGCTAGAGAAGTCATGAGCGAATTCATGCAATACGTTGATGTCCTTATCGGAAACGAAGATGATGCAAACGATGTCTTCGGAATCAAAGCCGAAGCAACCGATACATCTAGCGGCAAGCTCAACAAAGATGGCTATGTCTCCGTTGCAAAGCAATTAAAAGACAAATTTGGCTTCAAATATGTCTGCATCACAATGAGAACTTCCATCTCTGCAACCGACAATAAGTGGTGCGGTATGATATATGACGGCAACGCTTATATGTCAAAAGAATACAACCTCCATATCATTGATCGTGTTGGTGGTGGTGATTCCTTTGCCGGTGGCTTAATCTATTCCTTAATGAATAATTATGAACCACAAGCCGCAATCGAATTTGCAATCGCAGCTTCTGCCTTAAAACATTCCATCGAAGGTGACTACAACTTTGTCAGCGTTGATGAAGTCAACAAACTTGCTGGTGGAGATGGCTCTGGCCGTGTTCAAAGATAAGTAATTGTCCTCCATATATACTAAAGCCTTAAGGATGTGCCTCCTTAAGGCTTTTCTTTTACATTTATATTAAATGTAGCCAACATTAGGCGTATAATCTTTGCTTGTGTGAAAAAGGAGAAGCACTATGTCCGAAAATAAAGAAATGAATAAAAAAGAAGAAAACAATGAAAGCAAAAAATCAAAAATCGTTAAAGCAAGTTTAATTGCAGCTGTCATTCTTTTAGCTGGATTAGTCTCAGGCATGTTCATCGGTAAATGCGCTTTAGCAGACAATACAACAACATCAAAAGGTGAAAAAGGTGAGAAAGGCGATACAGGGGCCCAAGGATCTCAAGGAGAAAAAGGTGACACTGGCGAGCAAGGCCCACAAGGCGAGCAAGGTCCACAAGGCGAGCAAGGTGAGACAGGCTCTCAGGGTGAAAAAGGCGACAAAGGCGATACTGGCGTCAGCATAACCTCAATCTCTAAAACATCATCTTCTGAAAATATTGATACATATACCATTTATTTCTCTGATGGTACATCAACGACATTTACAGTTACTAATGGTAAAGACGGAAATGATGGCGCCCAAGGTTCTCAAGGAGAAAAAGGCGACAAGGGTGATGCTGGTAAAGACGGTGCAACATGGTTAACTGGCCAAGGCGTCCCATCATCTACAGCTAACACTGGTGACCTCTATCTAGACACAGATAGCGGGGACGTGTATTCATTTAACGGAACAAACTGGTCTAAAATTTACTCATTTGGTAAAGATGAGACTACGTATACTGTCAATCTCTATGAAGATGGTGTTATCTCATCTACAAAAACAATCATTGAGGGAAAAACGATCTCTGATTTAGAGCCTTTATCAAAAGTTGGATACTCTTTTGAAGGCTGGTTTACCACCAATGATAGAAAGGGCATCGAATACACAAAATACACACCTGTCTTCGCTAATTTAGATTTATATGCTAGATGGACAAATCCATTCCTCAAAGAAGAAATAAATACATATGTTGCTAAGATGTATAAGGATTTCTCCGTTCAATATTCCGATTTATCAAGCGTTAGTGAAACTCTCTACGATGAATTCCAAGATCAAGTTTTCACCATCGAGCATTCTTTGTCTTCCTCAGAATTAACCGATAACGAGATTTCATTCCAAACATGGTTAACCTCCAAAGGCGTTAAATCATTCAAAGATGAATTAACAAATGAAATAGAAACGACATATGCATCATCCCAAGTTAAAACATATTTAACATCAACTGCCGCATATATCGACAATCTTGGTAATACCGAAAATAACTACAAGAGTGTCATATCTGAAGAATTTGACACAATTGTTACTTTGAATGAATCCAATTTAAATGGGAATGTTGATTCAAACGCCCATTCAAAATTTAGTAAGTTATTCGCCAAATACAAAGCAGTTATGGAAGGATACAATCATGAAGTAACCTCATCTACAGAATGGACTTCATTAAGCGAAATCTTCTCTGAAGGGTATGACTATTCAAGTTTGACTTTAGGCGAATATCTCACGAAATATCAAAACGCTATCGCATATATGCTTGGAAACAATTCTGCAAAAATATGGAAAACAGAATTCCTCCAAACCTACGTATATCCTTATCGCACAGATACAGCTCATTATGACGCGATTGTTTTAAAAGCCCTCCAAGCGACTTATAACATGTTGGTTCCAACCTCCACATCAACAAATTACATAAACGATGACATGTATGAATTAAAACCATATTGTGAATCATTTGCCAAATATTTAGTTACATTCACGAAAGATGTTCTTAATGTGACTAATGTTGATACAAGCGATGCCTCGTATAAGGATCATTCCTTAACAAATGCAGAATTTGAACAATTCCAAGCCATTTACCAAGGAATGAATGAAGTGGTTACTACAAATCCTCACTATTCATTGAGCGGCGAAGCAAATTCAACATATCTCTCATATGTTTCAACAAAGCCAGATATGAATTTGTCTAAATATATCACAACCTTCTCTAGTGCTTTAGATTCTCTTATCGCTAGAAGAGTCTCATATTCAAAAAATATCTAATACGTGTATCAATTTAGCCTCTTAGATTTCTCTAGGGGGCTTTTTTCATGCTTTAAAATCAGGCTTCATTTAAATATAATGTATGCAATTAAAGGAGAGGAAATAAATATGAAAAAATCTTTAAAAATATTATTTGTCTTACCTGCCTTCATGCTATGTGCGTGTGACAATAGCAAAGAAGTTAATGCAGCAGACGCAAAAGCACAAGTTGCTTCAATGAGAGAAGAAGTGGCCAAAGATTCATTCACAGTCCCAAATAAAGGCATGACCACTTCCAATATTTCAATCAAATCTGGCGAAACAACAACGAATACCGTTGCTGATATCAGATTTGATACGACAACAGGCAATAGATATTTTTATACAAAAGGAACCCTCATGGGTGTAACTGCTGAAAATTGGTATTACGAAAAAGATGGCAAATATTTCAGTGCTACAAAGGCCATGGGAATAACTCAATCAACCGAATATCAAACAGAAGCGGAATTCAAGACCGTATTTGATGCAGCCTTAGGCACTTCTAGCTATGATCAAGAAGGCCTTAAGAAAGACATTGATAACACATTGAGCGCAATCGATATGCTATATACCGAAATAGATAGGCAATCGTCTTCTGGCGAAGTTGTTTATGATTACAATGTTAGCTTTACTAAGATCAACGATTCTTCCTTCAAACTTGTTGTGACCGCTTCAAGCGGAGATAGCACAGCAGGATACTCCAACATCGAAGAAACGATAGAATTTGCAAACTATCTTCCTACTAAAGTTTATACAAAACTTTCAGGTTCTGACGAAGAGACCGTTAGCGATTTGACCTTTACATGGGGAAGCGTTGACTATATCTATCCAAGCAAATAAAAACGTGCTTATTCTAAGTGGTCATTAATTTGGCCACTTTTCTTTATGATTGGCAATTTATTAATTGCAAGGATTTTTACCAGACTCTATGTAGCGTAGCTAAAGTTTGTTTAGCACTAGAAGACGAAATGCTTGATATGTAAGGGGTTACAAATTATAATGTGCACATTTGAAACGAAAAGAGAGGGTATATGAAAAAGATATTTCACAATCTTAGAAATTTATTTGTTATATTCGTTTTAATGTCTTCAATTTTCAACTTAAAAACAAACGAAAACAAAATCAACTTTGACTCATTTGCACAAACAAAGACTTTGAATGCAAATTTAATAAATGATGGCATAAATGCAGAAGTGTTTTCTTATGAATCCGTATTGAAATCTTATTATTACTTAGCAATCGGAGATTCAAAAGAGCCTTCTATGACTTTTTCTGAATTCTTTAATGACTTTTATTCTGATGAAAGTGATAGAGATTTATATAGAAGCACTTTGTTGCTTGCTAGCCAAAATGATAATTATGATGTTGTTGCTTCTTTTCTAGGAGATAGGCAAATTTCGATGGTCAGCACTACATCTACTAATAATGGTGGTGGAAAAAACGAGAAAGACGCCTGTTATATTTTGAAAAATAGCAGCGATATATATTTTACCCCATCAAGCTACTTTGCTCAGAAACCACTTTATGGTGGAGTATATGATTATTCTTCGATAAAAACTGGAGATATTATCTATGAAACCGAGAACGGATTTATAGATTGCGGGCATACGGCTATTATTGAAACCACGTCTTCAAAATCTGAATATGGTAATTTTATTAGAACTATCGAAGCGGTTGCTGATGGCGGTGTACAAAGAGGCTTTTTAGATGACTATAGAATGGTTAGGTTTTGCTGCAGTATTTTAAGAGTTGTCGGCCGTAATGATGACAATGCTCAAAAGGCGATTGATTTTTCATCAAAACAAGTAGGTAAGTCTTATTCTTTGAATACGGTAAGACTTAATACTAGCGTTGATTCTAAAGAATGGTATTGTTCTGAACTTACGTATGCCGCTTGGAAATCGGCTGGAATAGATATTGGAGTGAAAAAAACCGCAGAAGGAAAAGATGCATATTTAACCCTAGGCTGTTTGCCATCCGATATTCAGGAAACTTATAATACCTGCTTTCTCAATATGCCTAGGAATTGGCATTTATCATTATCGATTTCTAGAAAGAATGGAAATACATGGATTTTGTATGTGCATAACAACATTTCACAATCGTTAACTATAGAATACAATTCTAAAATGTGTTTCTCAAATCACGCAAAGGATTGGATCCAACTTTCCGACATAAAGAAAACTTTCCTATCACCATATGGCACGACTACTATTTTGATAACTGAGAATTATGCAGCTTCAAGCGTAGCTGTTTCTTATGTGTCAAATGACTATAGATACATTACTTATGCTGACAATCTTAGTGAAACCTCTAATACTATGAGCAAATATTACAGCATAGTTCCTACTAAAAATTAGAAATTGAATACATTGGAGATTAATTATGGAAAATACGAGTTCAAAGTCAAGCCTCTCACTATTTGATTTTTTTAAAGGAGTTCTTGCTTTACTAAAATGCAAAAAGGCACTTTTGATAATTAGCGTATTACTTGCTGTTCTTTCTGGATTTTCTTTTGGATCGGTTTTCATGCTTCAAACTTACGATGAAATTTCGACTCTTTTAAGAACTCAAAACGAAAATGGTCAAGAATATTGCTTTTTACAGTATAAACATAATTATCGCTCTCATGACGGGAGTAAAATAATCGATAGTCAAGTAACTGATTTTGATGAAAACGAATTAAATCGAGTGAAAAATTACACTAATCGAGATTTAGTAAAATGTTATTCGTTAACTAGTTTATGCACACCATACAACTTTGAATTTACCAAAATGATCAATTTTACAAATACTTTGGGGGACCATAGTTGCGTGAGCACATATCTAAGCAAAACCACGTCCGCTATGGAGTTAAATCAAAAGGATGGCGAAGAAATGGCACAGATACATCGATGCGAAAAACTTTTGCCATCAACTGAATGCAGGCTTCCAACAAGTTATGATGAGATAGCAATAAGTTCTTTGATGGCATATTCAATGCTTTCTTATGGCTTAGTAGAAGAAAGGCTTTCACATGATGATTCTGTGGTTTCCGTTTATAGGCCAAAAACGATAGATGAATTGATTGGAAGGAAGACGTACAACGGTCTTAAAATAAGCGGTATATATTCGAGTAATGATGGTATGTGTGAATATTTTGAACCATATATCAAAGGCTTTCCAGAAAAGACGTCTGAAAAAGACGTTAAAATAATACGTAGATATGCTCAGGGCTATTCTCCTGCAAATTTAGTTTATGTGAAGGAGGGGTTTGCAGAGGCTAATAACATCTCTAAAGTTAGTTTTTATTATGCAAAATTGACGGGTAATTATTCTAATGATTTGAATTTTGTGAAATCATTTCACAATGCTAATTACGAATTAAACGTCTATAACAAATACAATGGATTTTTCCAACTTGTTGGTGCGTTTAATTCAGGGTGCGAAGCATATGCTTGGATTATCTCATCACTGTTAGTGCTCGTTAGTTTGTTCGTCGCATGTTTCTATGCTTTCTCCAACGTCGAAAAAGCAAAAAACGATTTGAATTTTATAGAAATCGAACGGTGCAATGATAAACATATTTTCGCGTTATCTTTGATACAAATGACATTTATAACAATTATTGAATGGTTGTTGTCCCTTGGCTTAATTGGGATTATTTCTGCCATTCTTAACTCAATTATTGGAATAAGAGTATTTACATTAAACGCAGCTACCGTGTTCTTATTATTTGGAATCATTGTTGCTTTAACCTTAATCTTTTCATCTGTTTCAACATTACAATCAATTGCCTCTTCAAAAAAAGATCAGATTAATTAAAAAGAGGGAATTATTTCCCTCTAACTCTAACTATGTGATGTTTCCTGCATCTAGCTTCGTAGTTTTCTTTCGCGCCAACCTGAATGATTGGATCGTCATAATAAGCTGGTTCCCCATTGATTAGCCTTTGTGTCCTTGTGGCCGCACATCCGCAACAAACACACACTGCTGATAGCTTTGTGACGAATTCTGCTCTAGCTAGTAATTCAGGCATAGGCCCAAATGGTTCTCCTCTGAAATCCAAATCCAATCCTGCCGCGATTACACGTATCCCTCTATTTGCTAAAGTTTCACAAATAGAAATGATAGACATATCAAAGAATTGAATCTCATCGATTGCTACAACTTGAGTGTCGTCTTTGACTAATTCAATAATGGATTTAGCATCTTTTATGGCATACGCTTCATATTTAGCACCATCGTGAGAGGATATGGCCGTCTTATCATAACGATCATCAATCGCAGGCTTAAACGCGATGATTTTCATTTTTGTATATGATAATGTCTTGACTCTACGAATCAATTCCTCGCTTTTGCCGGCAAACATTGGTCCGACAATAAGCTCAATCCAACCTTTTTGCAATTCCTGATACATATAACCCTCTCCTAAAATACTAACTTAATGATTATAGTCTTTTAAAAAGAAAAACTTAAACGATATCAATAATGTTTCTTCTTGCTTTGATGAATTTGTTTTTCGCCATCTTTCATTATCATAAAATTAGCTTGAGAATAATCGTTTGTAATGATTTTTCCTTCGCTTTTTAATTTTGCGATTGTTTCTTTTATGACATTCTCGTCTAGATTAGCAAAATTGCTTGAGAACATATATTTTTTACCATCGAAGGCACCCATGTGCGCTTTATCATAGTCTTGATGAACTGCTTCCTTGATTAATCTATCGCCTAAAGACATAGAGAATATGCCTGTATATATTCTTTCCGGTACGGCAAGTTCAACGTGACGGAATCTATCTGGTTGAGGAAACTTATAGGTGTTGCCTTCTCTATCTACTCCCTCTGTATCTTCAATGACTTTTAATAAAGATGGTCTATTTTTGATTAAGTCGATAATGCTGGTTTCGTTTCTTTCTAACATCGCTTGTAAGATTCTCATGGTCATTTTTGAATCATCTAATGAGTTGTGGTGGTCGTATTTCTCTAATTCTTCCTCTCCACAAAGAGAAACTAACGCTTTATGAAGGGCGATAGACACTGAATGTTCATCAACTAAAAGACGATACATGCTTTGAGTATCAACCGCTGAAACCTTTATTGGTGGAAGGTTGCTTCTTTTTAAATCACTTGCTAGGAACCACAAATCATTTTCAACCGCATGGCCAAACTTTAAAGAATGAGGATCTTCTAATAGCTCTTTGAAGAAGTCGTAGAAATATTCTAATTTAGGCGCCTCGTTATATGCTTTGTAATCATTTGCTTCCCAGTATAGGTGAATCCTTTTGACCCCGTCTCTATCTGTTAGAAGGAATTTGCTATCAGGATTGATCGGAAAATGATGTTCTTTGATGATATTGAAATTCAAATCGGTCTCTATTGCACCAAGCTCGCAAATCTTACCTGATCCATTTAGACAATTTGCACATTCAAAATCGAAAAACACATAATGGGTCAACCCGTTTTTCTCTAATTCGTTGATGTAATTTTCTCGTAACTCATTAACGCTATGAGGTCTTTCGCCATAATAGGCATCTAAGGAATAATAGAAACAGCTATCGAAATCCCTTCTATCTAAGAATTCATCAATATTGTTTCCGAGCACAAATAAAAGATTCTTTAATGCTAGTAGAATCAAATAAGGATCATTTTCTACTTTAGGATCATTTTCGTCTTCTTGGAGATACAAAGGAATATATTTTCTCAATTCATAAGTGTCCCTATCAGCCAATATGACATTGAGCATATATCTAACATCAAAGGCTTGAAAGTCAAAAGGAGGGACCCCTGCGTTATTAAACGCTTCAAGGATGTCGAACATATCATCGTAAATAGACCATCCAAATATGCCATTATCTGGATTGGTCAAGATGTCATAAATCTCATCCTTATCGTTTGAGATAGATAAAAGATCTTTCCTAATTACATTTAAGGAATCATCCGCTTCTAGATATGCGAAATCTAAATCATTTTCTTTTTTCTTGCTCGAAATAAATATGTAGCTCATAAAATAACTGATTCAAGCTGTTGGAGATAATCCATATAGGCCATTCTAACATCATGGCTATAGACTTTAGAAATGGTGATTTTTTCGCCTGTTGTCAAGAGTACCTCATCAGAGTTAACGGCTTTGACGTATCTTAAGGAAACGATAAATCCCTTTGATGCCCTAACGAAATTCCTGTCTTTTAATGTTTTTTCTAGAATCGATAAAGAAGAATGTAACTCTAATGTTCTCTCAGCATCACTTTTTAAGTGAATGTATTGGGATTTGCCTATTGCTTCAATATAGGTGATGTCATTTAAGGCAACGCTTTCTTTGCCGTTTTTCGTTTTAACTACAATGCCTGCGTCCTCGTTATGGAATTTTGTTTTGATATATGTATCGATGACAGGAGTGATATCCGAAAGGAAGGCGGATTTTCTAACGAACCCAAATGGTCTTGTTTTCAATGACTCAAAAACTAAATCTTCACGATTTGAGACAAATATGAAATCAATATCAAGATTCATGTCATTGATGTATTTGGCTAGTTGAATCCCACTAAAATTAGGCATATCGATGTCTAAAAAGATAAGAGAAATATTCTTGCTTGGAAGGTCATCTTTCAAAAAGAGGGGATCCGTGTATGTGAGAAGTTCAAATTCGATCTTCTTATTTGTAAATGCACTCGAGACTGAAGAGGAGATGATGTTCAATATTTCTTTTTCATCATCGCATATAGCCATAACAATTTTATTTGCCATTCTCTTCGTCCTCCTTATATAAAGATAACATACAAGAGAGCGTGACGTTAGAAGATGAATCTTTCTTGATGTCGAAGGCCCCGCCATATTTTTCTGCAATATCTTTCATGATCTTGATTCCGTAACCATGTCCTAAAGAGGAAGATTTGCTTGTCTTTTTGAAGTTGATTTTGCTCTCTTCTTTGACACTATTGGTGATTTTAATCAAGATAGACATTCCTTCTTGCTTCATTGAGAAACTCGCTTTCTTTTCTTCAGAATTTCCCGCAGCCTCGATCGCGTTATCTAGGGCATTCATCAATAATGAGGTCAAGTCTGTGTTCTTGATTGGTAAAGTAGGAGCCACGGATACAAGATAAGTTAAAGACACATCATGTCTTTTTGCTTTTTGTATTTCAATATTGAGGATGTAATCAACGGAAGAGTTTCCACAGTTTGAGAATTTAACCGCATCATATATTTCTGTTGAATATTGGGTGAAATATGTATTCAGTTCGTCATATTTGCTTTCTCTCAATAAAGAACCCATATATGCAAGATGGTTTTTCATATCGTGACGAACCTTTGATAACATTGCCGCATTATCTTTTGCCATATGTGCTAAGGCGGAATCTTGCTGTTTCTTAATCGCCACAGCCTGTAGTTCATAGTTATTTGAATGTTCTTTCATGATGAAATAGTAGAAGATGTAAGCAATGTATTCCAACACTACGAAAGCAAGGTTGTATATCGTCTTTTGCAAAGATGCGGCTCCGTCAATGAACTTAACTACATATATGACAACGAGATGAATGACTGGAATAAGCAAAACGACATAAGAATAAACAACGTTGATTTGATCAAATTCTTCAAGCTTAGGTATCTTGATAATCAAAACGGTAAGTATGATGAGTAAAATCTGTACGACCAAAGTTAATGGGAAGGTGCTAATAGAGACCCCTGCGGCAAATATCAAAGAGCCAAAGTATGATGAGATAACCAAAGAAGAGGAAACAACCGCGTAATATATAAATCCATATATGAGACGCAAAACGATTGGACATCTCCCTCTTATGAAAGCGTAAGCAACAATCAATATCGGCAAGATGATTTCAATCGTATATGCTTCCGTAAATGATGTAGCCCAATATATGAATGAAGCTAATATGATTCCAGAAAGCCAGACGCAAGCGATATCTAGCAGATACCAAAGATAGTCTATCTTGCGTTTTTTCTTTTTGAAGAAGAGTGCAACGATCCCCAGATACATAAAAACTTCTGTTATCGGATAAGAATAGCCTCTAGCTAAATTGATATAGAAATCGGTGAAATAACGTAAGAAATCCATATACATATTATAAGTGTTTGTGTAACCTCTTTCATTACTCTAAAAATCATTTCGTTCCCAAAAAAGGTCGTTTTGTTCCAATTGAAAGTCGTTTCGTTCCCAAAAAAGGTCATTTCATTCCCGGGCACAACATTTTTTCTTTACATTGTTTTAGAGTATTGCCAACCGAGTTAAGCAAACGCATTTATTGTTCAACTCAAATTTAAGTCAGTCTTATGTAAGGGCTTACTTAGCCGATTAAGCAGTTCGGAATAAAGCTTACTAATTATTTCAAGGAGGAAACACATGAAAAAGAAAAAATTAGTTAAATGCGGCATGACCCTCTTAGCAAGTGCTGGGGCAATCGCGGCAATATTCGCCGCCTCGCTCTCTAGCCCATCCGTAACATATGCGGCAGATGGTTATGACGTGCAAACCCTTTACGAGGAAGGCGTCAAACTCGATACCGAACTTGAAGAAGAGGGATCTGTTCTTTTCCAAAACAAAAACAACGCACTTCCATTAACTAGTGGCGCTGGCTTGGATTTGTATGGTTACGTTGGTTACAACATAATCCATGGCGGCGGCGGTTCAGGTAAAGGCAAATGGGATTCCAAATGTATGTTTGAGAAGGAAGCATTTGAACTTGCCGGATTCAAAGTTAATGAAAAGCTCTGGAGCTGGATGGGTGACCCAAATGGCGGCAACCTTGTTCAAGAATCATGGGTTTCCGATAATGGCGGCACCATCATCAATGGACAAAGCTATAACGTCCCTGAATTACCTGTTGAGACATACCGTAAATCAAAAGAAGTCGCCAATCCAACAGACAACATCGCTGTTGTCACCTTTGGTAGACAAGGCCACGAAGGCGCTGAGCTTCCTCAACATATGGATTCTCACACCATCGATACGAACGGCACACAAGCAGGCGCATATGATCGCACCTATCTTGATCCAACTGAAAACGAACTCAATCTTCTTAAATATTTAAAAGAAGAATGTGGCTATAAGAAAATCGTCGTTCTCATCAACTCATCAAACGTCATGACAATCGGTGAATATCTCCAATATTCCGATGCATGTCTTTGGATCGGTGGACCTGGTGAAGCAGGTCTCATCGGTGTTGGCAATGTCCTTAGAGGAAAAGATTCTGCCGGTAAACAACTCTCTCCTTCCGGCAGAACCGCCGACACATGGATGTCTGATTTCTATTCCATGCCTGTTTTCTATAACAATGGCGGATCTTCCTACTCCAACGGCTTTGGTGGCAACTGGGGTGGATCTCCTAACTACAACCAATATGAAGAAAATATCTTCGTTGGATATCGTTGGTATGAAACGGCCTTCGCCGATGGCGTTAAGGTAACTGGCACACCACGTTATGCAAAAGATGGCACGATTGCCGAAGAAGCAAAGACATACGATTTCAAGAATGACTACAACGATCTTGTTGTCATGCCATTTGGTGGAGGCTTATCCTACACAAACTTCGAATGGACTGTTAAATCTTCTGATGTCAAATTTGAAAAAGGTGGAACAAACACAGTAGTTGTCAATGTCAAGAATACCGGTGACTATGCTGGTAAAGATGTCGTTGAACTCTATGTCCACGCTCCATATACAAAAGGTGGAATCGATAAAGCTGAAGTAGTTCTTGCTGGATTTGCAAAAACTGGCCGTTTAAAACCAGGCGAAGACGGAGATGTCACTATCACCTTTGCAACCGATGATATTGCTTCATACGACTATTTAGGCTACAAAGCAACAGCCGATGGAAGCGATCATGCTGGCAATCCAAAATGGGGTGGTTTTGTTCTTGAAGCAGGTGAATATGAGGTTCGTCTCCAAAAAGACTCCCATACTCAAATGACCGACCCTATCAAGTCAACTGTCGCAAAAGATATCATCTATACTGAAGATAAGGATGGCAAGAGAGATCAAGACGCAACTCAAGCCTACAATAAATTAAATGACGTCAACGCCACCGATGGCACAGGCATGATTTATATGCATCGTTCCACAATCTCAACCGATTGGGACACAATTGCAAATAAAGGTGCAACCGGATTTGAAAAAGGCGGAAGAGAAGACGAAGTCTATGGCAAAACACGTGCTCTTCCAGCCGAGACAACTGGCAAAGCCCAAATTTCTGAAAAACGTGGAAGTACATCTGTCACCTACAAAGTCCCATATCAAAATACGACAAAGGATTGCTCCTACAATTACGGCTTTGCTTCCTCAACTGAATTTGTTGGCAATACCTGCAACTATTGGGGAAAAGACAACAACGATCAATCCTATAAGGATGCAGTCGCAAATGTTGGCAAATCAACAACAAAATACACCCCAGATACACGCTTCGTAAGAGGTGCAAGCATCTCCGCAAGCGATGCAACAACCACCGATACAGATCCAAAGACATCATATGGATGGGATGAAATTCCATTTACCGATGCCCGTTGGGATAACTGGGTTGATCAAGGCTCATGGGCCGATTATGCCAAACTTCAAGGTACATCATATCTTGGCGGATTTGATTCAATGGGTCTTAAACAAAAGAGCGCAGCTGACGGCCCAGGCGAAGCTGGCACAGGTAATCAAGATGATTGCACATGGTGGGCATCTGAAGTTGTCATGGCTTCAACATGGAACAAAGAACTCATCGAAAGAGTTGGTAAAGCATATGGTAAGCAATGCGTTAGAATCGGCGAAGATTCCTGCTTCGGACCTGCTATGGACACACACCGTTCTCCATTCGGCGGAAGAAACTTCGAATACTATTCTGAAGATGGCTTCCTCTCTGGACAAATGTGTATGGCTGAAACTGCCGGTATCCAATCTGAAGGAATTGGCACATTCAACAAACACTTCATGTTAAATGACCTTGATGGTGGACGTTCTGGACAAATCGACTATTGCTCCGAACAAGCCATCCGTGAAATCTATATCCGTGCATGGGAAGGCTCAATGAAATCAAAAGAAGCCCCAATGTCTGGTATGATGGCCTCACTTAATAGAATTGGTATCACATGGGCAAACCGTGGCTTATACACTGGTATTGTTCGTGAAGAATATGATTGGCACGGACTTATCATCTCCGATGGTATGGACGGCGTCACCTATTCTGGTGAAGTTAAAGCAGCATTCTCCGGAGTTGCATGTCTTCTTTGGAGCAACGCCGTTGATAAAGTTTCTGATGCTGAAATCAACGATGGCTCAATCTTCACCGTCTCCTCTTATAACAGCGGCACAGCTTGTGATCTTACATCAATTGCTGACTACTATGGCGCATATCAATTAAGAGAAATCGCAAAGAACAGACTCTATTACGATACGCACATCATCTGCAAGGGAACTCTCTTTGATGGTTCTGATTGGCAAATGGGCGAATCCTACAACTATGAAGAGATGGATGTCTCTAACCTCACAGGTCAAACAGACACCGTCATCAAAGAAACAACAGCTGGATCAAATAACACTGGTATCATCATTGGTTCCGTTATCGGTGGAGTTGTTGTTGTCGGTCTTGGAGTTGGAATGTACTTCGGCTCTAAGAAACGTAAAGAAAAAGCTGAATAATCAATAATTTAGCAACACCTAGGGGGAGAGAAATCTCCCTTTAGGGGAAAGGCGTTATATGGAAAATAACACAGATATCACCATCAAGGAAAAGAAACCTAATCCAGTTTACGCTTTCTTTGACTCTATCTTCCTTTTCAAAAAGAAAGGAACAAACACAAAAACAGAATTATTCGCCGGTATACTTGCTGGTCTTGCTCTAACTTGCACCTCCGTCTTATTAGCAACCCTCTTAAGCGGAAAGGTAGGTTTGACCACAGAAGATTCATTTGGATACACACTCTACTTCCTTATCGCTCTCTTCTCTGGCATCTCTAGCATCCTTATCGGTTTGATCACGAATGTCCCTCTCGCTCATTCCGTGAGCATGGGTGTGGTCTCTCTCTTCATTAGCATAATGGGCGCTCATACGGGTCTGACATATTGGAATGTCTTAGCCATCTCCTTTGTCGCAAACGTCGTCTATTTGTTAGTAATGGCCATCCCATTCACAAGAAACTTCGTTCTCAATGCCGTTCCAAGCAGCATTAAAAAAGCAATGCCTGCCATGGTTGGCTTAATGTTGATCGTCTATGTTCTTGTTCAACTTGGAATCCTCAATGTCAATGAATTCAACATTGCCTCCATCTTAAATTCTAAGATGAGCGCTGGTGATTCAATTCCAAGAGATTCATTAACATACGTCACCCTTAATCTTGATTTCTCTGATGCGACATATTTCTATAGCTATATGTCAGTCATCATTGGCTTTGTGACATTAATAATCTATGTCGTCTTAGCTAACATCAAAATCAAGGGATGGAGTTTCAAACACCCTCTCATCGACGCATTCGGCCTTGGATTACTTATCTATCTAATTTCCTGGGCAATCAGAGGAAACTTCCGTGATTATTATTTCTTCTCATTCTTAACCCCATCATATGGCGGTTCATATTACTACACCCAATCCGCGACAATGTCATGGAGAACAATAAACGCTTCATACCTTGGCTCAATCTTCTCTTCCGGATTTGATTTCTCAAAATACATTGAGGCTCTCCCAGAAGGAAGCAATGGCGGATTAGCTGTCTTCTCGATTTTCTTCACGACATTCATGTCATTCTTGCTCATTGGCATTTCCGAAACTGGATCTGTTATGCAAGCTCATGCAGCCATTGCAGATCAAAAAGACGAAAACGGTGAATATATCGTTTCTAGAGAAACTGATTTATTTGGTCCAGTTGGCGATTACGCTAACGTCTATAGCTTCGGTGCTCTTCTCTCTGTAGTTGGTGCATTCTTCGGAGTTCCACCAATGGTTGCTAGAGAAGAAAACCTTGTCGCATCAAAAGAAGGTGGCAGAACTGGTTTAACCTCAATCATTGCTGGCATCATCATGATTGCTTCGGCCTTCACATTCGCTCTTTCAGGCTTATTCATCAACGGCATGGTCGTTTATGGAGTGGTCTTCATCGCCGGAATCTTCGCCTTTGCTAAAATCAAAGACGTCAATTGGGATGATATGGGTGAATTCTTACCAGCAATCCTTGCAATCATCATTGCAGGCTTCACAATGAATTTCGTTACAGCAATCGCTGTTGGAGTTATCTCCGATATCGTTCTTAAAGTTATTCGTTTCCGCTTCAAAGAGATCAAGGTTGGACACATCGTCCTCGCCGCAATTCTCTTATTAACACTTATTTTCTAGGAGAAAACAAAAATGAAATCTAAAAAATTACTTAGATATGTGACTCTTCTCTCTGCTTCCGCCCTCTTAGCCTCCTGTGGGGAAACAACAACGGAGAAGGTCGCAAGAAAATTGCTTGATGCTCCAACTAACGTTACCCTTCATACAGGTGATGATGAGTGGTCAAGCGAAGATGACTACGTAACCTTTGATGCTGTTGAAAATGCATCAGGCTATCAAGTCTATGTCTATCAAGAAGGCGACACAAAAGCCAAAGTCACAACAGGCGACACAACTCAAATCGAGCTTCCTACTCCATTAGATGGTGGTTCATATAAGATTCAAGTTGTTGCAGTTGGTGATGGCGTTAACTATAACTCTTCAAATGGTTCAACGGCTATTGACTATAGCATTCGCACAGATGATCTTACCCTTGCAACACCAAAGGACATTGAATTCGATTGGGATACAATGACAATTTCCTTCACAGGTGACTTACATGCGACAAACTATAACGTCTTCGCTTATAAGTCAGATGCAAAAGCAAGTGTTGATGAATCTAAGCTTCTCACAAACTTCAAGGTTCCTGGTTCAGGAAGCGAGAAAGTCACTTACAAATTAAGCGATAACGTCGCCTCTGAATTTGAACCAAACTACTTTGCATTCACCGTCCAAGCATTAGGCAATGAAGGACATATCAAAGATAGTGCTGTTGCAACCTCCTCTGCAAAAATCATGCATGGTACATATGCAACTCCAGTCATCACTGCTGAAGCAGTCACAGATGGCGGTATCTTAGTTACATTGACCAACTATTCTGATTTCTATAAGAACACGGCCTTAACTATCAATGTCTATGATTCAGAAACTGCAACAGTTCCTCTTAAGACAGATACGTTAACCTATACAGAAACGACTATGTTTGGTCGAACAACTATCAATAATTCGATTGGATTAGAAACGGTCGATACTGCAAGTGCTGCAACAGATCTTGTTGTTGGAACAACTTACTACATCGAAGCTTGCATTACTGCTGATGGAACAGTCTACGCTAGAAGCGTCGCCTCTTCTAAAGTCTCCGTTGCTGCAACAAAAGCCGGTAAAGGAAAAACAGAAAGCGGCGGCGGATTCCCTGGTGGAGGTCCTGGTGGAGGTCCTGGCGGACCTGGAATGTAATTCCAATTCCCAAAGAACACTAGGTTGGTCGAAAGGCCAACCTTTTTTTCTTTCCAAAAAAAGTACTTAAATAAAAAAGAGGGGATACGTATACTCATTTAAGGTGTTTTCGGTTACAATACGTAGCGAGGTATTTTTATGAAGATATGCGTTTTAGGAAGTGGAACATGGGGTAGTGCAATATGCAATCTCTTAGTCAAAAAGGATTATGAGATTTCTTGCTATTCTCATAGAGAAGAAGAGGCAAAAAGATTAAATGAGACTCATACTCATAAAAATCTTCCTAACGTAATCCTTTCTTCAAAGATTCTTTTTTCTTCCAATATTGATACATGTCTCAAGGATTCTGATGTAATTGTATTTGCTACGCCTTCTTCTTACGTAAGAGATAGTGCAAATCTAATAAAAAGGTATTACACAAATCAGTTGATAATAGATTTAGCAAAAGGCATTGAGGAAAACTCCTTGCTAACAACTTCAGAAATCATCGAAGACGTTTTAGGAAACAAAGATGAAGTAGTTGCTTTAACTGGACCAAGCCACGCAGAAGAAGTTTCCATTTCTTTGCCAACTTGCATCGTTGCCGCATGCCAAAATATTGAAAATGCTAAAAAGGCCCAGCACATTTTTCATTCAGAAATATTTAGAGTTTACACAAACGAAGATCGAAAAGGTTGCGAGCTTTGCGGCGCTTTCAAAAACATCATTGCAATTGCTTGTGGTATTTCTGATGGCTTAGGCTATGGAGATAACGCAAAAGCGGCTTTAATCACTCGTGGAGTTCACGAATTAGGAAAATTAGGCATCGCGATGGGTTGCAATCCAACAACCTTCTCAGGCTTAGCAGGCATTGGCGATCTAATAGTTACATGCACTTCGAAACATTCTAGAAATAATCAATGTGGCCACTATATAGGCGAAGGATACTCCATTTCTGAAGCAATAGAAAAAGTAGGCATGGTAGTTGAAGGCGTTAACTCATTAAAGGCAGCAAAAGAGCTTTGCGACAAATACAAAATCGATATGCCAATTGTTTATGGTGTCAATGAAATAGTAAACAATGGAAAATCCGCAAAAGATATTTCCTCAATCTTGCTTCAAAGAGAAAAGAAAAACGAATTTCTTAAATAATTTCTAACAATGTATGAAAAAGCTATGTTCATTTTAAATGAAATATAGGAAAATAAAGAACCATAGGATGTTAATTTTTCATCCCAAAAGAAAAGGAAAACAAAACTATGGCAACGAAAAAGATTGATGCTCCAAAAAAGGATGATGTTCTTACCGTATTTGGCTCAAATGTCTTCAATGACAAAGCTAGAAAGGAGTATCTATCTTTAGATGCCTATAACGCTTTGAATGAAGCGATTTCTTCACATAAGCAATTGCCAAAAGAATACGCGAATGAAGTAGCTGATGGCATGTTAAAATGGGCTCTTGGAAAAGGAGCGACTCATTACACGCATTGGTTTCAGCCATTAAATGGGCTTTCCGCAGAGAAACACGACGCATTTATTGGAAAGCCTGATGAAAAAGGGAATATCACATACGATTTCAAAGGCAATGAATTGATTAAAGGCGAGCCTGACGCTTCCTCTTTTCCTTCAGGCGGTCTTAGAGCGACATTTGAAGCAAGAGGCTACACAGTTTGGGATGCCTCCTCTCCCGCCTTTGTCCTAGAAGATGATGAAGATGGCGCCGTCTTATATATTCCAACTGCTTTTTGCTCATATAATGGCGAAGCACTTGATGGAAAAACCCCTCTTTTACGCTCTGAAGAAATTCTTTCTGAAGCAGCCGTTCGCGTTCTTCGTTTGTTAGGAGATGATAAAACTCAACGTGTATTTTCTTACGCAGGAGCAGAGCAAGAATATTTCCTAATCGATCAAGAAGAATACCTCAAAAGAAAAGATATCGTATACACGGGTCGCACGCTTTTTGGTGCAAGCGCTCCAAAAGGCCAAGAATTAGACGACCATTATTTTGGTCCAATCAGAGAAAAAATCTCTTCATACATGAAAGAGGTCAATGACACATTATGGAAACTTGGAATAGCCGCCAAAACGGAGCATAACGAAGTTGCTCAATCCCAACATGAGTTAGCTTGCATCTATGAAACCTCATCTTTAGCGGCTGATCAAAACCAACTCGTGATGAGAATTCTTAAAAGAGTTGCTAAACGTCATGGCATGGTTTGTCTTTTGGCTGAAAAACCGTTCGAAGGAATCAATGGCTCTGGAAAACATAATAACTGGTCGATAGGAACTGATACTGGCATCAATCTTTTCAAGCCAGGAAAAGATCCAAAAAACAATGTTCAATTCATGATATTCCTTGCTTCAGTCATTAGAGGGGTGGATCTCTATGCTGATTTATTAAGAGAGTCGGTCGCTTCATATGGCAACGATTTCCGCTTAGGCGCTAACGAAGCCCCGCCAGCCATCATATCAATCTATCTTGGTGACTATCTAAACAAACTTGTTACAGGTGAAGAAAATATCGAGCAGACATTCAAAACTATCAATGGTAGCAAATCTCTCCCGACTCTTTTCAAAGACGATATGGATAGGAATAGAACTTCTCCGTTTGCTTTTACTGGCAACCGTTTTGAGTTCCGTATGGTTGGCTCCGAACAGAATATCTCTGAACCAAACACATACTTAAACACAATCATCGTTGATGGCTTGAATGAGGTTGCAACAATCCTTGAAAAATCATCTAACAAGAAAGAGGACGCACTTACTTGGGCAAAGAAGACAATCAAGAAACACCAACGTGTAATCTTTAACGGAAATGGCTATTCGAAAGAATGGGAAGATGAAGCAGTCTTACGAGGCCTTCCAAATCTTAAGAATACCCCTGAGGCTATTTCAGCCCTTGAAAGAAAAGAGAACAGAGACTTATTAATTAAGAACAACATCCTTAGCGAAATTGAAATAGATTCACGTAAGGCAATCAAATATCAAGACTATCACTCCAAAGCAGTAATTGAAGCCAAAACGATGTCACGCATGGCACATAAATTGTATTTACCTGCTATAAATTCATCTTTAAAAGAGATCGTTAAGCTCAATTCATATTATGAGAATCCACTTGAAACAATCAAAGAGGAGCAATCTCAATTAGAAACAGTTCTTGTTAAGAGTTACGCTTCACTTAAGAGGCTTGATGCTCTAATCAAGGAAGACAACGAAATGAATGTTTCAGAAAAAGAACATGCTTTCTTTGCCTCAGATAAATTAAAGGAAGAAATGAAAACCCTTCGTAAATGCATCGATGAGGCAGAACTTCTCGTCTCTAAAAAAGATTGGCCAACTCCTACATACGGTGATCTTCTTTTCCATTTCTAGCAAAAAGAATAGATTCGCTATACAATACTGACCATAACTTTTAAGGAGACACCATGGAAATAATCTCTTATTTATCGACCCGCTTACAAATAAAAGAATGGCAGACAAAAAACGTTCTTAAACTTTTAGAAGAAGGTGCAACAATTCCTTTTATCGCACGTTACAAAAAAGAGGAAACGGGCAATCTTTCCGATGTTCTTCTTCGCCAATTTGAAGAAGAAAAAGAAAAATTCGAGAAACTCGAAGAAAGGAAGAAAACCGTTCTTTCTTCAATCGAAGAACAAGGTAAATTAACGCCTGAATTAAAAGAAACAATCGAGACGTGTGATAATTTAACCCTCCTAGAGACTATTTATCGCCCATATAAGCCTAAGAGAAAAACTAGAGGATCAATTGCAAAAGAAAAAGGCTTAGAAGAACTTGCAAAATACATTCTTAAGCAAAACGGAACTCTTCAATCCTTAGAAGATTTCGCAAAAACATTCATAAATGAAGAAAAAGGGGTTAAATCGTCTAAAGAGGCAATATCTGGCGCTCTTGATATTATCGCCGAAGATATTTCCGATAATTCTTCCTATTATCTTTTTGCAAAAGGCTATATCTACAAAAGCGGTCACATAAAATCAAAAGAAACGAAAGAAGACGTAGATAAGAAATACGAGAATTACAATAATTTTGATGTCCCTGTTTCTAGAATAAAACCTTATCAAACTTTAGCGATTTTGCGCGGTAAGAAAGAAAAGAAGGTTTCGTATTCTTTCTCTTACGATGAAATAACGATTCATAATTACATCGCTAGGAACCTAATTCATAGAAATAGTCCATATGAAACTATTTTACGTGAGACAATCATAGATTCCTACAAACGCTTAATGGGTCCATCATTAGAAAACGAAATCACCAACGAGCTTTTCGAAAAAGCAGAAGACTCATCCTTGATTCTTTTCTCTAAGAACTTAAAACAACTCCTCTTAGCATCCCCTTTAAAAGGAAAACGCATACTAGGGTTTGATCCTGGCTACCGCAATGGTTGCAAGCTCGCTTTGATAAACGAAAATGGCGATGTAGTTGAGACATGTATCATTTATCCAACAATCGGAAAAGAGAAAGAAGCCGAAATAAAACTTTTAAGCATGTACAAAACTCATGGATATGATGCAATCGCTTTAGGAAATGGAACTGCATCAAGAGAATCTGAAGCATTCATTAATTCCTTCTTAAAGAAGAACAATCTAACACATATATTACTTACTATCGTCAATGAATCTGGTGCTTCCGTTTATAGTGCATCTCCTCTTGCCATAAAGGAATTCCCTAATATGGATATTGATGAAAGAAGTGCAGTATCTCTTGCTAGACGTCTTCTTGATCCAATGGCAGAACTTGTAAAGATTCCACCTGAGGCAATTGGTGTAGGACAATATCAGCATGATATGGATGAAACCAGGCTTAAACAAACTCTCTCCTCAACCACGATTGATGCAGTAAATGAAGTAGGCGTGTGGTTAAATACAGCCTCCTCATCCTTATTGAAATATGTCTCAGGCTTGAATGAGAGAAGTGCTTCCTCAATTGTTTCCTATCGTGAAGAACATGGCCCATTCAAAGAAAGAAAAGACCTTCTTAAAGTTAAGGGCTTTGGCGAGAAGACTTTCATTGAGGCCGCAGGCTTCCTTCGTATTGAAAACGAAAATCCTTTAGAAAAGACTGCCGTCCATCCTAAGGATTATGAAGCAACTTTAAAACTTTTAAACAAATTAGACATTTCCTTATCTGATTTAGGAACCCCTAAGGCTAACGATTCATTAAACAAGATTGATAATATTGAATCTTTAGCAAAAGAAATAGATATAGGCACATACACTCTCCAAGATATCATTGAAGAATTAAAGAAGCCAGGTAGAGACCCTCGTGAGAAGATAGTTTCCGCGACTCTCGATAACAATGTTAAAGACATCAAGGATTTGACCGTAGGCTTAATTCTTAATGGAACAGTAAGAAACCTTTCCGATTTTGGCGCTTTTGTGGATATTGGCGTTCACCAAGATGGATTGGTTCACATTTCCGAGATCGCCAATCATTTTGTTTCTCATCCTTCTCAAGAATTAGAATTAGGCCAAATAGTTAAAGTCAAAGTCATAGCAGTAGATGTCGCTAGAAAGAGGATATCCCTTTCCATAAAACAAGCCATCGAAGAGTAATCTAATTAAATAAATGACAAATTGTAAATAATGCTTTAATAAAATTACAAAGTGTTATATAATCATCAACGTTGGGAGACATGCAAAATGAAACATTACAGTTTTGCCTGCCTCTTGCATCCGTTATCTCTCAATAGAAAGGTGATGGATGAAGCTCCCTGATAATGAAAAGCTAGAACTGCTGATTAAGGTGTTAAGCCTTATCAACGTAGTCCTAGCAATCATCAAAGCTCTTATAGTCTAGTTAATTCTAGGCTAGATGTCAAGCAGGCTGGCATCTCTCAACAAACGCTTACCTGTCTTCCCTGAAGTATGGAAGACCTAGCGCCTCTGGCGGTTGAACGCTCTTTTTCCCGATGATGCTTGTTAGGATAAGGACAATAACCGTAACGATATAAGGCATCATCTTAAATGCCTGCATTGTTGTGAAATCAATTCCAGAGATCTTGTTAGGAAGGATGAATAACATTCCAAACAATATAGAACCCAAGATCGCTAGAGATGGTTTCCAAACAGTGAAGATAACCAAAGCAATCGCTAACCAGCCAAACGCTTGAATGGTAGAGGAGTTCTCCCAAGACCCACCAACGTAGTCCATAACGTAGAAGAGGCCTCCTAAACCAGCAATCATAGAGCCACTTAGTATTGCACCGTATTTATAGGCGTTAACGTTGATTCCAGCCGCGTCTGCCGCGCCTGGATTTTCACCAACAGAACGAAGATTCAACCCCACCCTTGTTTTCTTAAGAACGATGGCAACTATTATTGCTAAGATAATGGCAAAATAAACCAAGAAGCCATGTGCAAAGAATATCTTTCCGAAGGCACCCAAATTATCGGCCCATGCAGGATAAGATGAAATAATTTTGCTTGCTTGAGAAAAATGCGTTGAATCGACATTTGACATGAAATAGTCTGCAATTCCCCCACCAAATGTTGTTAAGACTAAGCCAGTAACGTTTTGATTGCAACGGAAAGAAACGGTAAGTACACCATAAATGACTCCGGCAATAGCGGAGAATAACGCGCTGAATAGAATCGCAACTAGCATCAATAAGAAATATGAAGCATTTTCTGGTGAAGAAGAATAAGCGCTCATCACTAGTGAAACGCCAATACATCCGCCTAATGTGCCAAAACACATGACACCAGGAACACCTAAATTAAGGTGACCGGATTTTTCCATGATGATTTCGCCAATACATCCAAAAAGGAATACAGTAGCGATTGAAATTGCTGAAGGCAATAAAGAATCAAAGAACATCATTATTTGTTTCCTCCTTCATTTTGCTCACCAACTGAAGCAATTGCCTCGGCGGTTTTGCTCACGCTGTTATCGGTATGTTTTCTTACAATCTTATATGAGATGAAGAATTCAATCGCAATGATTGAGAAATAGACAAGTCCCACCGAAATATCTCCGATTGAGTCGTTTGTGATTGAAAACGCTGTTTGAACTGCGGACATGCCATTTGTTAAAAATGCGACTAAGAATGATGTGCCAATCATCATGAATGGATTGAATTTAGCAAGCCAGGCGACCATTATTGCGGTAAATCCTAAATTTCTAGCTGAATCAGCGTTAATTGTATGATCGATTGATGTTGCAAGCATGAAACCGACCAACCCGCATATTGCGCCGGAAATTGCTAAAGTTCTTATTGTAACTAATTTGACGTTGATACCTACGTATTTCGCCGTTCTTTGAGATTCTCCTACGACCTCAAGTTCGTAACCGGCTTTTCTAAAACGTAAGTAGATGAATATACCAACAAAAGTTCCACACGCAACAAGAATGGTAAATAAGGAATCATTGCCAGCTAACGATGGGAGATTTCCGGCCGTTTGAAGTGGCAATGTGCCAGAACCTGAAGTAACTGCCGCTGAAAGGAAAACAGAAACCAATCCAGCCGCAATGTAGTTCATCATCAAGGTGAATAAAGATTCATTTGTATTGAAGAAAGATTTAAATATCGCAGGGATGACTGCCCAAAGAGCACCAGAAATGGTTGAAGCAAAAAATGCAACAAGGATAATTACCCAATCGGAAACGCCCGCCTGTCCCATATAGAACATGCAAACTATTGCGGCCAAGTCTCCGATGATGATTTGACCATTGCCTCCTAGATTCCAGAATTTCATTTTGAAAGCAGGAACTAAAGCTAGAGCAACCATCAAAACCAATGCGAGTTCTCTAAATGTTCTCCATATTCTTCTAGGAGAGGAGAAACAACCTTGTATTAAATTGGTGATTACGTCTATAGGATTAGCTTGGGCAAAGATTAATAAGAGTAAGCAAAGGAGGATAAATCCGAAAAGTATTGCACCAGCTTTATATAGAGCTCTTTGCCATAATGGCAGATCATTTCTTCTTACGATATGGAAAGGAGATTCTTTAAGCTTAGCTAAGAATTTATTCATGCTCTTTTTCCTCCGTCTTCTTTGTCATCAATAAGCCAATTTCGTTTTTGTTAGTCGTTCTTCCATCAACTATACCTCTGACTTCTCCATCCCCTAAAACAAGGATTCGGTCGGATATAGCGATAAGAACATCCAAATCTTCACCAACGTAAATGATTGCGGTACCGTTATCTTTTTGCTCATTCAAAAGGTTATAGATCATATAGGATGAGTTGATATCTAAACCACGTGTTGGATATGCGACCATTAATACCTTTGGCATTGAGGCGATTTCTCTTCCAACTAATACTTTTTGGACGTTGCCACCAGATAATTTTCTAACGGATGTGTGAATAGAAGGAGTACTTACTTCCAAATCGTTTACGACCTTGTCGGCCAATTGGGTAGGTTCTTTTCTGTCTAGATATGGATTCTTTGCGTTCTTGGAGTAGGAACGTAACATCATATTATCTATGAGATCCATATTACCGACTAAGCCCATGCCTAATCTATCTTCAGGAACAAAGGCTAAACGAACACCCATCGCTCTAATTTGTCTAGCGGATTTGTCTTTTAAATTGATACACGCCCCCTCTGGATTTATGTAATTCATCTCTCCAGAATCTTCTTTGATAAGACCGGCGATTGCTTCAAGAAGTTCTTTTTGACCTGAGCCAGAGATACCAGCAATACCTAGAATTTCTCCGCTTTTAGCAGTAAATGAGACGTCCTTTATAGCGATATTGCCTTCTTCATTTCGACATGTAAGGTTTTTGACAACGATTCTGTCTTGTGGATTTTTTGGCGTATCGCGTCTAATCTGCAATTCCACCTTTTCGCCAACCATCATTTCAGTTAATTTAGCTTCGTTTGTTTCTTTAGTATTAACCGTTCCGATGCATTCCCCTTTTCTAAGGACAGCGACTCTATCGGAAACCGATAATACCTCTTGCATCTTATGGGTAATGATGATGATTGATTTTCCGTCATTCCTCATGTTACGAATAACGTTGAATAAGCGATCTGCTTCGATTGGAGTTAAAACAGCAGTTGGTTCATCCAAAATAAGGATATCGGCCCCACGGTAAAGTGTTTTAACGATTTCTAGCGTTTGCTTTTCTGAAACGGACATGTCATAGACTTTCTTATTGAAGTCGATCACAAATCCGTACTTATCACAAATTTCTTGGATTCTCTTTTTTGCATCTTTCTTAGATGATTGATCAAATTCTTTTTCTGCTCTGTTCTCTTTTTTCTTATAGAAATTCGTAAAGAAATATTTTGTCTTTTTCCAAAAAGAGACGGAAGGTTTGATTCCTAAAAGGATATTTTCAAGAGAATTAAACGCTTCGATAAGTTTGAAGTGTTGGTGAATCATTCCGATTCGATAAGCGAAGGCGTCTTTTGGAGAAGAAATTCTTACTTTTTTGCCATCAACGAAAATATCTCCCTCGTCAGGATAATAAATGCCCGAAAGCATATTCATCAAGGTTGTCTTTCCTGATCCATTTTCGCCTAAAAGAGAAAGGATTTCCCCATGATATATTTCTAAATTAACATTGTGATTTGCTTTAACTGGACCAAAGGTTTTTGATATGCCTTTAAGTTCAACGCATACAGTTTTCTTTTCCATATCTTTCTCCAAAAGAAGAAAGCCCAAGAGAAAGACTCCCTTGGGCTAAGTTTTCAAAATTAGAATTTGCTGTTCAATAAGTTGATGCCATCAATTTGAACATCAAAGTATGGAGCAGAACGTTTGGAGGATTCATCAAAATATGTGATTCCACCTTTGCTTGCGATGACTTCTGTATCACCAGTATAGGCTGCATCTGTATCGACATCAGCTTTATAAGAAGTGATATGGCCAGCTTCATCAACTGTCATAGCGGATGTAACATGATCTCCAGAAACAGTGAAAGTGGAAGTGTCAAAGACTTTACGAGTTCCGTTTCTGAGTTCAGTTGCAACTTCGTTGATTTTTGTTTCGGTTCCGCTAACTGTTGCTTTTGCACCAAAACCACATAAAGCAACTGAACCGTTTGTTAAGGAAGAGCCTAATGTTCCAGTCCAGTCTGTATCGATGGATTTTCCTGCTTTGATTTGTTGCAAGCAATATTGGAAATATGGTTGCCAATCGATTTTAGAAGAAGTGAGATATGTTTCTGGGCAACGGGATTCGGTTGAACCATTGTAAGAAACGTTAGGAACTTTTGCACTTTCGCATGCACTTGGCGCACCCCAAGAGTCAGCGTGTTGGGAAATAACGGAGCAGCCTCTGCCAATTAAAGTTTCGGCAGCAGTCTTTTCAGCTGTTTCATCATACCAAGAACCGGTGAATTGAACATCCATTGTAACATCAGAAACGATGGATTTTGCACCAAGATAGAATGAAGTATATCCGGAGATAACTTCGGCGTATGTATAAGCACCAACATAGCCAAGTTTTTTGGATGTTGTTGGATCTTTTGCGATCATGTCTTGTAATTTTAATCCAGTGGCAACACCAGCGAGATATCTGCCTTCATAAATAGAAGCAAAAGCGTTATGGAAGTTTGAAACTTTTTCGGTGTGGGCTTTTGTGCCAGTGGCATGTGAGAATTGAACGGAAGGTTCTTCTTTGGCTGCTTTTAAGATGTGATCTTCATGTCCAAATGAGTCAGCAAAGATGAATTTGCATCCGGATTCGACTAAATCGATGGCTTTGTCGTAAGCGTCAACTGCTTCAGGAACGCCTGTTTTGATTAAAGGTTTGACGTTTTCTGCTTCGCAAGCAGCTTTGAAAGCATCGATGAAGTTCTTGTCGTAAGTAGAGTTTTCATCATGTAAAGCAATGAGGCCAGCAGTAATTGTTGTGTCATCATTGTTTGATGTGCAGCTAGCTAATGCAGTAAGGCTGAGGATTGTTAAGGCTGTTAATTTAATACACTTTTTCATGTGTTCTCCTATTTCTGCTCGTAACCCTTGTTTGAGAATTGAGAAGAAAGTTAGGTCAACAAATGAAAAAAGCTAGATAATATATTTAGTTTTTCTTGTTCATAGTGTTGGATTAAGGTCCAACGTAGAAACTTTCCGCCAATCCGGCAATTATACGAACAATGTCTTTCGACAATTTATTTTGAACTATATTCAGTCAATATAAAAGAGAAATTTTCACTGAAAACGTTTTCATAAAAATTTTACAATCTTTTTGTAGCCAAATTGTAAAGGTAGGTATAACCTTAAAAAATAGAGCGATGTTTCTATAAATAACAGGAGAACGTTATGCGTGAAATAATCATGAACGAAGCTCAAATTGAAGCTTGTTACAAAAAAGTCGGCGAAGAAATTTCTAATTCATTAAGAGGTGAAGAAAAACGTCCGATTCTTCTTTGCGTCATGAAAGGTGCGATGACCTTTCTAATCGGAATGATGAAATATATCGATATTCCAGTTATCGTTGATTATATTCATATTTCTTCATATGATGGAACTTCATCGACCGGAAAAGTAAATCTTCTTAAAGATATGAGTTTCGATCCAACTGGTAGAACAATTGTTATCGTAGAAGATGTAGTTGATACTGGCATTGCCATTGGATATCTCAAAGAATATCTTAAGTCAAAGAATCCAAAAGATATCAAAGTTGCAACATTCGTTGATAAAACGCCAAGAAGACAAGTGGAAGTTAAACTCGATTATGTTGGAACTGTAATCAATGAAAATAAGTTCCTTCTTGGAAATGGCTTCGACTATAACGAGATTGGAAGAAACATCCCTTACGTCTTTATCCCAGATGAAGAAGATTTCAAAAATTGGGATGAACTTTCCAAGAAAGATCCAATTAAAAAACTATAAAAATCACCGGCGAAAGTCGGTTTTTTTAATCAAGAACGCTCTTCGTTTGATTCTCCCTTCTTTTTAATATCTTAGGCATCAATATGAGATAAACAATTAAAGAAGTAAACGATGCGATAGTATCCGCAATAGGCTCCGCATAAAAGATAAGGAAGGCGTTTCCAGAACATAGAGGCAAGAGAATCGTTAATGGCAAAAGAAGAACAATTTTTCTGAACAACGACAACCATATCGAATAGTTTGCTTGCCCTAATCCTGTTAGTCCATCCACACATATATATTGAAAAGACAAAGGAATAATTCCATACATGTAAATCGAGATAACCTTGCCAGATGTTACAATGACATTTTCATTTGGCGTGGATGAAGACAAGGAAATGAATAATCTAGCAAATGGCGAACCAATAAAGAAGGAAAGAAGAAAGGATATCGAGGTGAAAATCAAGGCGAAAGCAATTAACTGTTTCTCCGCTTTCTTTATGAGCTCAACTTTCTTGGCTCCGTAATTGTATGCTAATAATGGCTGGGTACCAGTTGATATGCCGAGTAATGGACCAGTGAATAAAGAGAAAAAGGCCTGAGTGATGGTTGCTATTTCAATATAGAAATCTGCATCATTTCCACCAAAAGACTTGATACATGTATTCAAAGCAATGTAAATAACTGAATCTGTAGCAAGGATTACAAATGGTGAAAATCCTAATTTGATTATCTTTTTAACAATTTTCCAATCAATCATTTGGAAAGATAATTTGATGTCGGTGACCTTTAATAATAGGAACAATACAAACAAGAAAGAAACAAATTGAGATATCAATGTTGCCCATGCTGCCCCTGAAACTCCCATATTGAAAACATAAATGAATATAGGATCAAGGATTACGTTCAATATTGCGCCCACTAAGGTGACACACATCGCCAAAAGAGATTTTCCCTGAGCGATGACAAATTGATTAAGACCTAAAGTCAATATAGAGAAGAAGGTTCCACCTAAATATATAAGGAAATATTGATATGCATATGGGAAAGACGTTTCTGAAGCGCCAAACAAATACAAAAGAGGCTTTCCTAGCGGATAGAAAATAGCCATGATGATTACTGATAAAGTAAGCAACATCACGAAGGAATTTGAGAGTATCTTTTTCGCATTTTCTTCATTCTTCTCCCCTAGTGACATTGAAAAAATAGGCGATCCTCCATAACCAACCCAATAGGCAAATGATGATATGAAAGTCGTAATTGGCGCAACAACTCCAACCCCAATTAAGGCAATCTCCCCAATCTCGGACATATTTCCGATAAAGATTCTATCTACTATGCTATAAAGCACCGAAACCAATTGCGCCAGCATGCTTGGAAGAGCCAATTGCATTATGCTTCTTAACGTATTCTTATTGCCTAAATCTAATTTTCGCACGTAGAAAATTCTATTCCTAAGAGTTTTAAATATCATCAAAAATATAAAAAAGAGGGCATACGTGTATTTATAAGGCGTATTTCTTGCACCAAGTTTTCTTCATTCTTATAATGTTGTCGTTTTAAGAAATGAGGAATTCAAACATGGCAATAAAAGATTATTCGATGATAGATTTGATAGGAAACACTCCACTAGTGCGCTTAAAAAAGATTGAGGAGCTTTATCATTCTCCAAGCCCTATATATGCGAAACTTGAAAGATGCAATCCTACAGGTTCTATAAAGGATAGAGCTTCGAAAGAAATGATCATGTCCGCCCTTGAAGAAGGTAAGATAAATAAAAACACGACAATCATTGAACCTACATCTGGAAATACTGGAATTGGTTTAGCAGCAATAGGTGCAACATTAGGGATGAAAGTTGTTATTTTCATGCCTGCAAATTGCTCAATTGAAAGAGTGAAGATGATGAGAGCCTTTGGCGCTGATTGCCGTTTAGTAAAAGAAGGTGGCATGGCTCAATGCATTAAAGAAGCAGAAGCCCTTCATAAAGAAATCAAAGATTCCTTCATCCCTCTTCAATTTGATAATCTTGATAATGCAAAAGCACATTACAAAACCACCGGCCCTGAAATATATTCTCAAACAGATGGTGAAGTCGATATCTTTATCTCTGCTTTCGGAACAGGAGGAACCCTCAGTGGAGTTTCCAAATATTTAAAGGAAAAGAAATCGTCCCTTATTTCCATTGGTGTTGAACCAGCTGGATCACCATTCGTTACGACAGGCAAAAAAGGCCCTAACAAAATTCAAGGAATTGGCGCCGGTTTCAAACCGGAGGTGCTCAATCTTTCCGTAGTTGATAAAATAATAACGATGGAAGATGAGAAAGCATACGAACTTACTAGAGCTTTAGCAAAAGAAGAAGGGCTCTTTGTCGGCATCTCCTCTGGCGCTAACGTTGCTGCCGCTTTAGATATCGCTAAAGAAAATCCCGGTAAGGTTATCGTTACAGTTCTTCCAGATAATGGAGAAAGATATTTATCCGTTCCTGAATTATTTGAATAAGTTATGAGTTTATTAGAATTAGAAAATCAATTTGAAAAAGATCCATCAATTAAATCGTTTAATAAGAATTTAATTGATTCATTTTTAACACACGTATCCCTTCTTTTGATGTTTGATTATCAAAAAGACGGATATTCGCATGACGATATAGAAGCCCTTTATGAGACTGTTTCTGCTGAACTAGAAACCATCTTGAAAGATCAAAACGAAAAGGAATCTTTCAAGAATGAATTCCTTTCCTCTTTGCCTGAGATCAGAAGAAGTTTGAATACATCAATAGAAGCAATCCTTGAAGGTGACCCAGCAAGTGAATCGAAGCAACAGATAGTTTTGATGTATCCTGGATTTGAAGCAATCCTTAATTACCGCATAGCCCATGAATTCTATAAAGCAAATCTTCAATTGATTGCCAGGTATATTTCTGAAAAAGCTCATAGGCATACTGGCATAGATATCAATCCTGGCGCAACAATAGGCGATTATTTCTTCATTGACCACGGTACAGGAATCGTCATAGGGGAAACGGCAATCATTGGCGAGCATGTCAAACTTTATCAAGGAGTCACCTTAGGCGCCCTTTCTTTATCTAAAGGAAGACATTTAGCAGGTAAGAAAAGACATCCAACAGTTGAAGATAATGTAACAATTTATTCGAATGCGGCAATCTTTGGCGGAGATACGATCATTCATAAAGGATCTGTCATAGGAGGAGATGTTTATCTTACCCATTCAGTTGATGAAAATAGCATAGTCCTTCAAACTGATAAGAATTTAACCATCATCCACAAAGAAAAATAATTGGTTTTTACCGTTGAATTTTTGATTTCTAGCTTTTTTCCATACTAAAAATTACCTTAATAAAGAAAAGAAAATTAAGTCCTTTTCGTATTAACAAAGAGTTAAATTATTCCTATAATTTAGAATGTTGTGGGAGGGTTAAAAATGATATTCTCAAATTCGACTTTTAAGAAAATATTCGTATCTGTTTTCTTTGCAATTTCTATCGCCTTAAGCGCCTTAATTATTTTCATCGGAAGTGCTAGTGGAGCCTTATATACATATGCATTAGATAATGGAACTACAGCAGCAGGCATAATTGCATGGATTGTTCTTGGATGCAACGCTCTAAATATCATTTTCTCCCTTATATCCGGTGGCATTCAATTTGCTAACAAAAAGATAAAGGCGCTTGTTACCCTCAATGTTGTCTTTACTTTCGTTAGCATGCTCTTATCTATTGCATGCGCTGATATCAATATCATTTATCCTATAGCAGCATTCGTGGTTGATTTACTTCTTGCTGTTTATGTTTTGATATATGAAATCAAAAACAAAGATGAAGACGATGAAGCTAGTGAAAACGAACCTTCAAGCAAATCTGGCACAATCTTTGGGGTTGTTATCTCTGCGATTTCTTTAATCGCTCTCTTCTCAATGTTTTTCATTCCTGTTTGTTTTTATGATGGAACAGCTTATTTCTCTTTGATGAACGCCTTAGGCGCTAGCCCAACTCTTGAGAATCTCATATCCTTTGTTGCCTTCTTTGTTCTTTATATATTCTTATTGATTTATTTCACTCAAATTCTCATATATTCGAAAGACATCAATAAGTTCTTGATGAAAGTCAGAACCCTTATCTATTGGGAGTTCGCCCTTTCAATTGCATATTATCTATTCACCATCGTGATTAGTTTTATTGACAAAAACAATCAAGGAACGACTGTTTCAAGCATATTCTCGGTTTCATACATCCCTCTTGTTGTAATGGCGCTTATTGCGGTTATTAATTCAATCGTTTCATCTAGATTCATGAAGTTTGATGAAGAAAATACCGAAAAAGGAAACGTTAAGCTTGTAAATAGGCTCATCGCCCTTTTATTCGTTGTTCTTTTTGTTGGCTTGTTAGTCGGTTCTCTTTTCTCAAACATTCTCGTTATCACGTATACGTCCTCTTCGGTCACAAACTCCGTTACAGTTAACGGTTTTGAAGTTTTAAGCAATTATCAAAACATGGAAGCAGGCTATAAAACCCTTGCCTTCTTCATTTATTTGATACTCGTCTATTGCGTGGTTGCCCTTGTAATTTCCATTTCATTATTCGCAAGAAAGAGCATGTATTTCTATAAATTCTCTTTTATTGTCGTATGCGCCTCATTCGTGCTTATTCTTGCTCTTTCCTTCTTTGGAAAATATTACGAAATTGGTGAAGGAATCCAAATTGAGACAATCAAAAAGATTCTTGAAAGCAAAGGTATTAGTACCTCATTGGATTATGAATCAACAATTAGAAGCCAAACAATCTATTTTGCTATGGCAGCCTTAGGCTTGATGGCCATCATGGCTTTCATAAAACCATTCTCCAACAGAGTCAAAGAAGAAGCGCTTGATGTCAATATCAATAACGATCTCTCCTCTTTGAATACAAATCTTCCTCAACCAGTTGAAGAAGAAATCATTCCTGAAGAAGAAACAAAAGAAGAGGAAGAAATCGAGCCAAAAGAAGAAAAACTCAAAGACTTCGATCCATGCCCTGCGTTCTCCGAAATCGATTCAAAAGAAGAGGGTTTTAGAGGGGATATTGAGAAAAGGAAGGATGTTTTATTTGAAAATCCAAGTCTTCCAAACATAACTCATTTCATTGTTGAATACGCAAGAGATTCAAGACTCCATCTTTCATATAAGGAAGAAGACATTGCTCAATTTATTGCCGGACTTGGCTCTTCAAGATTGTCCATTCTTCAAGGTATGTCAGGCACAGGTAAAACCTCTCTTCCAAAGATTTTCTCTGAAGCGATATTAGGAAATTGTGACATCATCGAAGTTGAATCTTCATGGAAAGATAAGAATGAGTTAATTGGTTATTACAATGAATTCTCTTCTAAATTCACCCCAAAGAAATTTACCCAAGCATTGTATCGTGCGAAATTCATGCCTGAAGCAATTACTTTCATCGTTCTTGATGAAATGAACCTTTCAAGAATTGAATACTATTTCTCCGATTTCCTCTCTTTAATGGAAAATGAGGAAGATAAGAGAGAAATAAATCTCTTAAATGTCCAATTAAAATCCGTTGTTGATGGAGAAATCAAAGAATTCAAGCAACTTGAAGAAGGGCATACCCTCAAGATTCCTACAAACGTTTGGTTCATTGGCACAGCTAATAGAGATGAATCCACTTTTGAGATTTCAGACAAGGTTTACGATAGAGCCATGACCATGAACTTCACTAAACGTGCTTCGAAAGTGAAACAGTTCAATCTTCCTATCGACCAAAAATTCTTAACCTATCAACAATTCCAAACCATTCTTGAAAAAGCCAAAGACTCATATAAATTCGACTGCGAATCCTCTTCAATCGTCAAAGAAGTAGAAAAGATAGTCGCACCGTTCAATATTTCGTTTGGTAACCGTATTCTTAACCAAATCGAATCGTTTGTTTCTATTTATTGTTCTTGTTTCAATGATCCTCAAAGTGTTGAAAAAGACGCGCTTGAGAAGATTCTCTTAACGAAAGTCGTTCAAAAACTTGAATTCAAGAGTGTTGAAAATAAGGAAGAACTCGTTCATGCATTCGAAAAGATTGGCTTATTAAGATGCGCTGAATTCATTAGCAAATTAAACGAGGATATCTAATATGATCAATTCTTTAGGATATAAAGATTCCTTACGTTTTTTACGTGACTATAACAACATCACATATCCTGAATTCGATTATTATTCCGTTCATTCTTTGAATTTGTTTTCATCATTTGAAGATGTAAATCTCCGTGACATAGAGATAGAGGTCAGTAAGATTGAAAAGGTTCTTCCGTCCATGAAAAGAATCTTTGCTAAGCCAATCATTCATTTGATCGATGAAGATGAGATAGTTAACGTTGAAGCGGTTCGCCTTATTAACAACCGAACAATAAACTACGCGTCCACGCACTCAGAATTATGGGATGACATTACGGAAGATGGCATCAAGCCATTAAAGCTTTTAACTAACAATTACAAAGATAATTACGCAATATATGAAAACATTGTTTTTACACGTTCTGTTGACTATTCTTTAAATTTTGTCAGACATTATTCTAGACTACTAAAAGATATGATTTATACAAACAAGAAATTGGAGATAGATCTTTTAGAAAGAGAGAACCACATGTCTTATTATCTTGCCCTTGGAAAATTAGAAACAGGGCATCTTCGTTCTTTCTCAACCTATATAGATGTTGCCCTCAACCTTATTGATAGAATGGACTTCATATACAAGGTGCTACAAGCAAGATTAAGAAGACCCGTGTATGCAAAATGTCATAAAATCAAAGGTAAAATTAAACTAAGAAAAACAAACATTCTTTCCATGCAAAAAGACTACAGAAACATCTATAGATTCCTTAAAGGCATCTATAAGGATGAGCTAGTTGAAATAGATTCAAAAGAGAAAGAAGAGGAGTATCTTTATTTTTGTAAATACCTCCTTGTTTTCTCTATTGGGCATTTCAATTTTTCTATTGATAAGAATGAACATATTGACTTTAAAAATCTTAATCTAAATTTTTCATTTAAAAACTATTCGCTCAATGTTTCAGACGTTCTTGTTTCAAATAAGAAAGTTCTTCAATTAACATTCAAAAGTGATATTGAATACAAGATGTATCTTTTTCCTTCTCTTGAGGGTAATGAGAAAATAGAAACAGATATAGAGACACATATTCTAACAGATGATTTCGACACTAAAGAAACCTATATATCAATCAATAACATCGACTCCTTTAGAAGACTCCAACAACTCTTACTTAAAGGTATGATATATTCCACGAGTAATTTCAAAACATGTCCATTCTGTGGAAATGAACTAATTAAAGAAATCGATATGTATCATTGTTTAACGTGCAGACAAATAATTGGCAAAGAAATTTGTCCTGATACAAACAAAGCATATTATGTGAGCAACATTTATAAGTACAGGCTAAAGAAAGAAGATGAAGGCAAAACGACTCTTCTAATGAATAGGGCAAACGAGTCTTTGTTACATTATCGAAATATTACGGATATAACATCTGATCTTTCTTACATTTGCCCTCATTGTCATAAGGTTCATAAAAAATAAAATAATTAATAAAATAATTAGTTGATACTACCAATCTATATCGGTATACTCTTACTTGTATATGAAAGCGCTTTCTAGCGCAATAACATCGAGAAAGGATTTTTTAGAATTCATATTTCGATAAAACAATGATGAATTTTACTTTGACCCGTACGTGGCAAAATGATCATCAAGCATTTAACGGACCGTATGTCTTTTGAGGGGATTTTGTCGAAAACACATCAACGCTACCCCTTAATTTAGCAAAAACGGTTCATTTCCAAGAAGAAAAAAATCTAGCTGGAGGAAATTAAATGAAAAAGAAATTAAACGTATTAATCTTCTCATCGCTCTTATTAAGTGTGTTTTCTTGCTCGCCATCAATAAGTAATGATGGCAGTTCAGAAAACATCTCGAAAGATGAAGTTGAATCATCCTTAAATTCTGATGGAAATGAATCATCATCAACCAATATAGATAATTCATCTTCCTCAGAGAAAGGAAACGAAGACAACGCTGATGATGAAGAGACATTCACAGGTGTGGTTAGAATTTATTTCCATGATGATGCTGGTTCAGAAAAAACAAAAAGAATTTATTGCTGGATTACAGGAGTAGATGGAGTTGAACTTGAATGGGATGGAGAAGAAGACGGATATGGTGTCTATAAGGACATTGATCTTTCTGAAGACAAGTTCGTTGGAAAGGTAACTGATGATTTTTATTACATTATCAAGTACCCTGGAACATGGACTGGCCAAAGTAGCGATATCAAGGTTTCTCTCTCTGACTTTTTGAAAAACGGAGAAGTTACAACTCTTGCAGACGGAAGAAAGCGAATCAACGTTTTTGCTTGCGACGAAGGTGGCGGTAACTATGTGAATTATTATCACAAAGCCGATGCGTTAGGCTATCGTTTCTCTTCTGCGTACATAAAGTCAGATTGGAAAACACTTCAAATAACTTGTACTGGCAAATGCGTCTCCTATTCTCTTTACGCTCTTGATTCAGCTTTTGCCGCCGAAAAGATTTCCATAACAGATCCGAGTGCGAAACTTGACTCATATCTCATAAAAGATGACACACCAAATAAATCAAGTTTCTCTATCGATTTAACTTCATTGACTTATTCAAATGGCAAAGCCGTTCAAGTTAAGCCAACAACTTCATATCAACTTATTGGTCATTTTGAAGATGCGCCAGAAAAGACAAAAACAAAAGCCGTAAGTTTCGAAAAGCTTTACGATACAAGTAAATTTATCTCCGACTACACATATTCTGGAGATGATTTAGGCGTGACGTATTCAAAAGAGAGAACCACCTGGAGAGTTTGGAGTCCAATCTCAGTTAAAGCAGATGTTCTCCTATATAAAGAAGGAACCCCTAAATCTCTTGTTGCTGGAGACAAAGGTGGTTGGAACGATATCATCATTCAAACAGTTTCTATGAGATATGACGGACATGGTACATATACTTGTTCCCTTAAAGGAGATTGGAATGGCTATTACTATCTCTACCGTCTTTATTACAACGGAACCTATACAGATACAGCAGATCCATATGCAACAGCCTGTGGAGTAAACGGCTTAAGATCAGCCATCGTTGATTTTGATTCCTTGAATCCAACAGATTGGGAGAACATTTCCTATCCAAGCATTTCCTCTCCAACAGAATTAACAGCATATGAAGTCCATATAAGAGATTTGACATCTCATTCCTCATGGGTTTCTAGAAAAGGAAACAAACGTGGCTCCTATAACGCTTTCCATGAAAGTGGAACGGGATTCAATGGAGTAACAACAGGTTTTGACCATATCAAAGAACTCGGGGTTAACGCAGTTCAAATATTGCCTTTCTTTGACCAAGATAATGACGAAAGAACGACAACTGATAAGGATGGCAATCTTTCTAAGCCTGCATATAACTGGGGATACAATCCAGCTAACTATAATTGTCTTGAAGGGTCGTACTCATCCGATCCATATACTGCAAGTACACGTATCAAAGAATTCAAGGAACTAGTTAAAGATTACTCCGATGCCGGCATCAGAATAATAATGGATGTTGTCTATAACCATGTCTCTAGTGTCTCTTCACACTCATTCTCCTCAACCGTCCCTCATTATTATTTCCGTTACGCTGCAGATGGAACCTTAATTGATGACACGGGGTGTGCAAACACAATCAATTCATCAAGAATCATGGCTTCACGTTATATTGTTAACTCAGTTAAATGGTGGGCAAAAGAATACAAAATCAAAGGCTTCCGTTTTGACCTTATGGGCTGTCTTGAAACAAACACTATGAGAGAAGTAAAGGATGCCTTATATGAAATTGATCCCGAAATCGTTGTATATGGCGAAGGATGGACTGGTGGAGGAAGCCATGCTTCAAGCCCAGCAAACACAGACAACATATACTCTAAACTTACAGATAATGGCAAAGGTTCGATAGGTTCTTTCAATGATTGCTATCGTGATGGCATGAAAGGGAACACGACATATGGTGATGTAACGCCGACTGGCGGATATATGAATGCAAATTCTCCATCCGATGATCAAATTTGGAACGCCGCTACTGGCATGATTGGCGAGAATAGGTGGAAGAAACAAGATGGCAAGGCCACACCAGCTTCCATGAGCGTCAATTACCTAACATGTCACGATAACTATACTCTATATGATCAATTCAATTACCTCTTGAATGGCGTTTCTAATTGTGAAAAAGACAATAAAAATGCCAAAGATGCAGCATTAGCCGCCCAAGCAAATGCTCTTATGGGTCAAGGAATGGGCTTCATTCAAGGTGGAGAAGAACTCTTCCGTAGCAAAGTCATTCATGATACCGATGAAGGTTTCCAAACACTTGTTGATTCATACAAACGTGCAAGCAACGGCACCTCATCATGGATTGAAGGAGATGGCATCAAAATCAATTCTAAAGCATGGCTTGTTCGTAATTCTTACAAATATGGCGATGCCGTTAATGGATTTGACTGGTCAAGAAAAGTTGATAATGAAGACTACTTTACCAAATTCAAAGAAGCGGTATCTCTCCGTAACTCTTCCTTTGGCAAATATCTAGGAATGAGTCAAAAAGAAATAGAAAATGGCAGAACGACATGTTTAGGAGGTTCAGCAATCGGCGGAGGATTTGTTGCGAGTAATGGTAACAAACGTATCGTCATTACCTCTGGCCGTAATGGTAATGGAGCAATCAACGTTTCTTCTTCTCTTCAAGGGACGTACAAGGTTGTTTATTGCTCATCCTCGCGTCTTGCTGTTGGCTCTTCCTTTAACGTTGGCTCATCAACATCAACTGGATCAGCATTTGAAACAATAGTTCTAGAAAAATAAATTAGGAGATAAATATCATGAAAAAATCAAAGTTAACTTTATTGTTCACCGTTAGCACCTTAATGCTAGCTTCATGCGGCGAAACTAATTCTTCAGTTTCAGAAAGCCCAATTGATTCTGTTACATCAAGTGAAACATCTTCTAAAGGGAACGCTTCATCATCAAGCAAACCTTCAAGCAACTCATCTTCAAAAGAAGATAAATCAAGCGAATCATCAAGCAAAGAAGAAATAACTTCAAGTTCATCTAAAGAAGTTGTTTCGTCTTCCTCTGAAGAGGTTACATCATCTTCCGAAGATGAAGTTAATTCTTCCTCATCTGAAGAAAATAAGAGTTCCTCTGAAGAAGAAATAAGCGGTTCTTCCGAAGAGGAAGGCTCATCATCAAGCGAGGATCAAACAAGTTCTTCCAGCGAAGAATCCTCATCGAGCGAGGATCAATCAAGCTCTTCCAGCGAGGATCAATCAAGCTCATCTAGTGAAGATTCTTCCTCTGAAGAAGAGATAAACCACTACACGGTGTCCTTCGATTCGATGGGCGGAAGTGAAGTCGAAACTCAAACAATAGAAGAAGGAGGCAAGGCTACAAGGCCAACCGATCCAACAAAAGATGACTATACTTTCGGCGGATGGTTCCTTTCCTCTTCCTATAAGAAAGAGTTTGATTTTGAAACTCCAATCACTACGGACTACATTCTTTTTGCAAAATGGGATGCAAAAGGTGGAACAGTTGACCCTGATCCAGACCCAGTTACGCCATCATTAACACTAGTTGATTATTGGATTGCTGGCAATTTCTGCTCTTGGAGCAAAGATGGTGCCATTCAAATGAATACAAATCCTAATGGAAACGATTTAGCCATGAAACTCAATGTGGAAATCGAAGCGGGCAAGGCTTTCAAAGTCACTAACTTTAATGATTGGTATGGTTACAATGATTCATTATCTTCAGTTTCTACGATTGATAAAGATGGCAATATCGTAATAAATGAAACTGGCACATACGATATTTATTTGAATCAGTATTATCAAGTCTGGGTTCAAAAATCCGCTTAATAGATGGAGGCGTTAAGATGAAAAAACACGTTATTTTGATTCTAAGTTCAATTCTTCTAATTTCTTCATGTGGTGAAAATAATGATGGTAAAATAACATCTTCAAAAGATGAAGAAGTGGTTTATGATTGGACAATATCATTTGTAAGCAATGGTGGAAGTGAGATAGCTCCATTAAAGTTAAAAGATGGAGAAGTTGCCACAAAACCGGCTAACCCTACAAGAGAGGGATATATTTTCGAAGATTGGTTCGTTGATACATACTTAACCGTTTCTTTTAATTGGGAAACTCAAATCACATCTGATTGGACTTTATACGCTTCATGGAAAGAAGATGAAACCCATCAATCATCATCTGAAGATACTAATTCTTCCTCTGAAGATGAATCCTCTTCTGAGGAAATAGTTAGTTCATCCTCTGAAGAAGAGGATCAAATCGGTCATGGACCAGATGGATCTACCCTTACAAGTTGGTATCTTGTTGGCTCGGGCTCCTTATGGGATTCAAGCAATGGCTGGACGGTTGCTGGTGGTGTTCAACTTTATACAAATCCAGCAAACCTTCAAGATAAGGGCTGCATCCTTGGAGTTAACTTAGAAGTCGGAGATACCTTTAAGGTAACCGATGGAGGCTCAACATGGTTTGGATACGAAAAGGTTGATACAGCATCTTCAAGTAACAACAGAGGTGTTACTAATTTCATTGGTTCAAATGATGGATATGGCGGTCAAAATTTCCAATGCACTGTCGCAGGATACTATGACATGTATATCAACGGCTCTGGCGTTTTCTGGATTCAAGATTCAATTTAAAGGGATCCGTGTATGAATAAAAGAAAACTTCCTATAGCCTTAATGCTTGGCGGAGTAGCTGCAATTGCAGTTGGATGTGGTAACAAAGAAAACTCTGAATCTTCTTTCTTACTTGATTCATCTTTACAAGTATCTGCGACCTACACTTTAACGTTAAATACCTGTGGGGGAAGCTTAGAGACAACAACTTATACAGGAAAGAGTGGCTCAAGCGTAGACTTAAGTAAACTGACTCCAACATTAGATAAATATCTTTTCATTGGCTGGTCAACTTCATACTCAGCAAAAACAAAGATGGGTGATGAGAATAACTTAATCGAAGATAACAAATTTACTTTCAAAGAAGAAAATGCAATTCTTTACGCCTCATATAAGAGAACTGATGCAGGCGAGCATACTCAATCCCAAATTGACGCATATATGAATCAACTTGCTGAAACAAGCGAGTCTAATCATTTATATGTTCACTATTATCGTTTCCTTGATACTGCTGAAGACTATAACGATTGGGATCTTTGGTGCTGGCCATATCGCCCTTCAGAAGGAGAAGGAACAAGATTCGATTGGAATGGTAGAACTCAATCTGAAGACCACTTAAACGCTACCGGAAATCCCGTCATTGATGATTTTGGTGGAGTTGTTGCTGATATTGATTTAACGAAGACATATGATGGAGGCACAACCAACCAAGGACATAAAATCGGTGGGACCCCTGTATCATTTTACGCAGATAAAGATAAGACAACTCTCGATACTCAAGTAGGTATTCAAGTCGTATATTCTGCAGCAAGAAGATCTTCTAAAACATCATTCTGGAAAAACGATGGAGGAAACGTATATCTCTCTTTAGACAATAAAGATATGGTTTCGACATTAACCACTTCAGATGGAGGGAATGCCTACCATGTATTCTTGTTACAAGAAAAAGTAGGAGACCCCCAACCTCTTCCGATAACTGAAATAGTTGATCCATATGAAGAGGATGATGGAACAAATACGACAGACAAATCATCATATCAAAACGCTGATTGGGAAGATAAAGAAAAGATGGCTACAGCCTCTGAATGGTTAAATGGAGTTGGCGTCGGCTATCAAATAATGGTTTCTTCCTTTGCTGATTCTGATGGAGATGGTTTTGGCGATATCTATGGTATAACACAAAAACTCGATTATCTTAATGATTTAGGCGTAAAAGCCCTTTGGCTAACACCTATTCAATTATCAGATTCATATCATGGGTATGATATTTCTGATTACACGCAAGTGGATCCTAAGTTTGGCTCAAAGAAATCACCAAATGCCAAAAATGGCAATGTCACATCTGCCACAGCCATGGAAGATTACAAAGATCTTATCAAAGCTGCCCATGAAAAAGGCATGAAAGTCATCATGGATTTGGTTTTGAATCACACCTCAACATCAAATACATGGTTCAAGAAGAGCGCCTCCCTTGATGATAAGTACCGTGGTTTCTATCAATGGGGCAATCATAAAAAGAATTCTAAGATAAATGAAACCAATTCATGGTACCCATATGGTGATCATGATTACTCATACTATGCTAAATTTGGTTCCTCGATGCCTGAGCTTAATTACTCATATCAAAGCACCCGTGAAGCAGTTGAAGATATGTCGCTTGATTGGTGTTCTATTGGTGTTGATGGCTTCCGCCTTGATGCCGTTAAACATATTTATATGCTTGATGAAATCGGTGCAGATCGATACAAAAACGACACAACAATCAGTGATGTTTCAACGAGTGGCGACTATTCAAGCGACCTAACAAAGAATCTTAATTTCTTTAGGGAACTTAATTACTCAGTTAAGAAAAAATATCCTAATGCTTTCTTTGTCGGTGAAAACTTTGATGGACACGCTTTCCATGTCGCCCCATATTATGAAGCGTTTGATTCAATGTTTGATTTCTATGCTTATTTCAAATTAACGAATATTGCCGCTTCAAGCTATGCAAATAACAATTGCAACCAAGCACCTGGTTTCATGCAAAGAAGTTCTACATGGTCTTATTCAAGTGAATCCGGAATTAAAAATGGTGCAAAAGAATATGGAGAAATTAACAACAAATATGGTTGGAATTTACCTGACTTATACAAGGCATATGACACATATCGTGGAGATAAGGCTATGCCTGGATCATTCACATCCAACCACGATATCGCTAGAAATATCAACCGTATTGCTGGCTCCTTTGACTCTTCAACAAAGGAAATCTCCAAGCAAGGGAATGTAACAACTTCCAACTTTGCTACCCTCACTAAAAAATCCAATGCCGCTAAGATAGCCGCAATTCTCCTTCCTGGCTGTTCTTGGGTCTATTATGGTGATGAACTTGGTATGACAGGGAACTTTGAAAATGGTAAGACGTCTACATCTGATTATGCTGATTTAGCCTATCGCCAACCAATGAAATGGAAACAAGATGGTGAAGTGGCAGATGGTTCCTACACGACTGGATATAACATTACTGGATCCTCTGCAACCGTTAAATGGGATGGAATCAATTCTTCAACCTTAGTTAAAGATGCAGAAACTCAAATGGAGGACTCTTCATCTACGTTTGCAAAAATCAAGGAAGCAATCGCTTTCAAGAATGCAAATCCTGAACTTATTTCCGGAACATTTGAGAATGAATCCTCAGATGGCTACAAACTCAAATGGAAATTAAGTAAAGATAATAAGGTATATCATGTAACAATTGATTTTAATAATAACAAGGTAACTGTTACAGGATCTGCAAGCCTATCAATCTCTTGCTAAAAAAGAAACGACCAATGTGGTCGTTTTTTTAAATTAAAGGGGTACGTGTATCAATTAAAACCGCTTTTAATAAAAGTTCATAATTTTTTGAAAGTTCACAAAATTATTCAAAGTTAATTCTTGTTTATTAATTGCTGGAAAACATTTTGTTCAAATTAACTTTAAAAACACCTAAAGGTTGAGAATTTCTTTTACAATTCGTTTATAATAACGATATGAATTTAGTTTTGATTATCTCGTTAAGCGCCATAGCCTTCATAATATTGCTAATAACTATACTAGGCTTAATAGGATATAAGTTCATCTACAAGAGACCTACAAAACCAGTTGAAGTAGATAAGATTCCTGATGAAAAGTTTAATTTCCCTTTAAGCGTAAAAGAGAAATATAAGGAATATATCAACATTCCATTTGAGGCCATACGTATAAGAAATAAAAGAGGAATAACCCTCTATGGTGAGTTAAGAAGAAGCCCTCTTCAAAAAGAAAAAGATACACCGACGGTCATTCTCTTTTCACATGGGCATCTTTCTTCTGGAAAGAATGATATGCCTCTATTTTCTAATTTTCAGCTAAAGAAATATGACGTCCTTGCTATTGATCATGAAGGGAATGGGCTAAGTGAAGGAAAACATTCTGGTTTTGGCATATACGAATACGAAAACATCATGTTATGGGTTACTAAAATAAACGAAATATACAATCATAAAGTTAATATTTTCCTTCATGGCGTTTCTATGGGTTCAAATTCTGTTTTATTAACTGCTAATAAGAAGATGGAAAATGTCAAAGGCATCATTGGAGATTGTGGCTATACATCAACATATAAGATAATAAGAAAAGTTACAAAATCTCATATTGCAACATTCTCCGTTTGCTTAATAATTTCCATAATTCTTAGAAGAAACGTTTTCAAATATTCGACACTAAAGACATTAAAGAATTCTCTTTATCCAATTCTTTTGATTCATGGTAAGAGTGATGACTTTGTTCCGTTCCATATGAGTGAGTTAAACGATAAGGTGTGTTCTTCCAAACATAAATTCATTCCTTTTCTAGGCGCAACACATGCAATGTCATATTTAAGCAATCCTGAACTTTATGAGAAAGAATTCGACGCCTTCATAAATGAAAATAGCTGATACGTGTATTGATTTAGAAACATTTTTATGAATAAAAACAGAATTAAATACATGATCATTGGAGGGGTATTGTCCTTGCTTAGCATTGCTCTAATTGTTGGAATTTCCCTTTATTTTGGTCTCAAGCAATAATTTATGGCAAGTAGCGATTTGATAAGTGGATCAATCTTCTTCAAGAAGCTTGCAATCTGCCTGATTTAATAGTTTCCCCCATATAAATTAGAAACGAAAAAACCAGAAGAAGAAATCATCTAAATCTCTTCTTAATTAATACATGCCTCCCTTATTTTTTCTAGAAGACTTGTTTTTCTTTAATTTTTCACTCAATTAATGTAAAATCATTCACGCACTGAAAGTGCAAATGAGCTGCGGACATGGCGTAATGGCAGCCGCGATAGACTTAGGATCTATTGGGTAACTCCGTGCAGGTTCGAGTCCTGTTGTCCGCACCACTTGATTTCATGCTCGGCCCCTATTGGCCGGGCTTTTTAATTCAAAAGACCAATTGAAAAGTATTTGAGATATTTATATTTAATAGATTTTATAAAAATGTCGTTTCGGCTTTATTTTCGGTGTCAAAAGTGTGATACCAAAAGGAGATACTGAATATCTTGATACGCTTATTCATGCAAATGATGAAGTTGCCAAAAAAAGGTTACTTGCTAAGAGTTCAAAAAGTTCTCATCGAGCAAGAATTCTTTTAATGAAA
>CAVFKA010000003.1:0-43889 GCA_963623195.1 bacterium
AGTCGAACTCGCATGGGTTTCCCCGAACGATTTTGAGTCGTTTGCGTCTACCATTCCGCCAGCTGGGCAGCCTAACTATTATATATAAGCGGAAGAAGAATTCAAAAAGAAAATTTCTAAAAGGCCGTTTTATCTCCCTAATATTAGAATTGACTAACCGATATTTGAGAAATTAAACTAATCTCGCTTGAGGGAGTAGTTGTCGTCATTAGACGAGGCTATGTCAACAAAATGGTTAATCGTTAGATAACCTGGCATGTCATTAATTAACGAGACTTAGGCGGAGAATACTAGTTATTTTTCCGTCATGTGTCTCGTTTTTCTTTCTTAAGTATCACTTGGAGGAGACTTATGTGGTGGATTTATCCCGTGTATGCGATTGATTTAATCGCGATGATCGTTCTTTCTTTTGTTTTAGGAAATCTTGTTGATATGTTAGACAAGAAAACAAAGATTTCTGGCGCTTTCATCGGAGGAGTCTTGCTTGCAGCCGTCACCTCCCTTCCGGAATTATTCACGGCATTATCATCGATATTCTTGGTTAACGAACCTGAATATGTCGTTGGAGATTTGCTTGGCTCAATCATCTTCGATCTTGTTTGCTTAGCCCTCGAAACCTTCTTATTTGTTAAGAATTTCCGTTCTGCAAAGATTCAAAAGTTCCATATTGTCAATGCTGGCGCATGCTTAATAATGTATGCTTTGGCGGCTTATGCTTTCTTTGCCCCAGTTAATGTCCAATTGATGCTTGGCGATATCAATGTTGTTTCTATTATCATCTTTGCCTTATATATCCTTACCCTTATTTTCCAACCAAAAGAATCTGAGCCTGAAGAAGATGGTGAAAAAGAAGAAGTTAAGATGTCATTACGTAATATCGTCATATTCTTCATTCTTTCTTCCCTTGCTTTGATTGGCACGTCAATTGCCTTAACGTATTTGACGAAATTGATCCAAATAGAACTACCTGTCCTCAGCGGATCTGTTGCAGGCGCTCTCCTTCTTGGCATTGGTACCTCCGTTCCTGAAATCATCTCCACAGCTCAACTCTTCAAGAAGAAAAACTATGATGCAGGTATTGGCAACATGATTGGCTCATGTACATTCGACTTTGCCATATTTGCTCTTGCCGATTTCCTCACTTGGCACCAATACAACAACGCTGTCGATGAAGCAGGTAACTTCATCATCTCCCAAAGAGGCTTATTCATCATGAGTGCTGACTCAATGCAATTTGAGTTATTTGGCATAGGGGTATGCGCTTTAGTTCTTGTATTCTTGCTTGCTAAGTGTTTCTGGAAAGCGTTCGATAACAAAAAATGGCTAGCTTATACGCTCACTGGAGTTGTTGCAGTCGCCTCCCTAACGATGTACCTTCTCATCTTCATTCTCTAATAACTCCTAACATGCAGGGCAACTTGCATGTTTTTCTTTTTGAAATAAATTTTATGGAAAAAGTCAGTCAATTTTTTGTATAATTGCATTGCTTTATAAGGTTGATTTGATTTTTATGGATGCAAACGTTTCTAAAACATTAGAATCTTTCGCTAAATTAATGGAAAATTCAAAGAAAGTATCGACTGCTGAAGTCATATCTTTTCTTGATGAGATAGCAAAGGAACTCAATCTTTCTGAAGTATATGTTTCTGAAACGACAGGCGCGAAAAATCATTATCTATATCCATATGTTTCTCATGGCCCGCGTTTTAACACGATGTGTTTCAACGTTATCGTCATGCAAGATTCTGACGTTCATAATTTCTACAATGTTTTCAAAGAAAATGACACATTTGTCTTTGATGATATGGTATCCGCAAAAAGAAATGCGACCGCCCCTGGCAATTTAGCCTATGGCTATATCGAAGATGATGCATGTATTGGCTTTGTTTCTTTCCAACCACAAGAAGGAGATGAAAATAGAGCCTGGACAGAAGAAGAAAAAGAAATCATTAGACACGTGGGCATTCTTTTGAAACCATTAGTCACCGAAAGACAAGTCAGTGATAGATTCGCTTATGCAAAGAATCTTGAAAAGACTTCAATTGGCATCGCCTGGTATTACCCAAAGCTTAAGTTGATAATCGTTCCTGAAAACACGATGGACAAATTCTCCATCGAAAATTTCGTATATCGCGAGGCACCGTCTTCTTTCTCTGAAGACTTAGCCGCTCCAGAATTCGTAGAGACAATCAACAAAGCATTTGAATCCGTCAATAAAGATACACGTTCCGCTTATGTTAACTTTGCAATTAAGAAAGATGAGAACTCCTTTTACCAACTTTCTTTGACAACAAACAGAGATGACGTAGATGGAAATCCTCTTGAGATCATGGTCATGATTGAAAAGAACGATCAAAAGAAGAGGGAGTACGAAGAAAAAGCGGATATTCTCAAACGTTATGATAGGTTTAGAGAAACAATTTCTGATAACAACCACATCGAATATTATGTCAACCTTCTTTCGGGAAAGATGATTCTTTTCAAAGCGGATAACATTTTCCGTGATTGTTTTGAACAAACAGACCATTTCGATGATTTCATCCATAAGATATGCGATAGATTCGTATCGCCTGAAAATAAAGACTCTTTCTTACAGATTTTAGATTCTAGAAATCTTAGAGAATCGCTCGGAAAAGATAGACGTTCCATTTCTTTGACTTCAAATTTCATAATCGACGGCGAAACAAAACGTTTTGAAACGGTTGTCGTTATGAATAGCACCTCAATTTACGACTATACAAAAGACGCGATGGTTTTCGTTAGGGATGTTACCTACACCGAAGCACTTAATTACGACCGCTTGACTGGCTTGCTTACGATGTCGCATTTCTTAGCAAAGATGTCTGAAACACAAGAACGTCTTTTGAAAGATAAAGAAGAAGCGAAAGACACCGTCATCTATTACGATTTCACGCAGTTTAAATTCTTCAACCTTGAATATGGCGTATCGGCAGGAGACAAGGTCCTTATTAGATTTGCTTCAGTTCTTCGCGACATCTATCAAGACGCGTATATCGCCCATTTTGGTGATGACCATTTTGTCGTTTTAGATCGAGCCATTAATTCAAGAGAAGATGCCATAAAGAAAGTTGAAAAAACCATCGCTCGTGCAAAAACGATGGACCCAGAGCATGAAATAGACGTCAAAGCAGGTATATGTTATCCAAAAGTTGAAATGGAACCTGCAATCTTAGTTGACTATGCTCAATTGGCTTGCCAAGATGTTAAAAAAGACCCTCTAACATCTTATCGTGAATATGATGAAAAACTAAAAATCAAAAACGAAAAGAGAAAATATGTCATCGAACATATCGATGATGCAATAGAGAATGGTTGGATAAAGGTATATTATCAGCCTGTTGTTGCCTCAAAGAATTTATCGCTTGTCGCGATGGAAGGATTAACTAGATGGATTGATCCTAAGTTCGGTTTCCTTTCGCCTGCTGATTTCATCCCTGCATTAGAAGAAAGCAACCTCATTTATAAACTTGATACGTTTGTTGTTAACGAAATCTGCAAGAGACTTCGTCATGAAATTGATCAAAAACATAAGGTTGTTCCAATCTCTTTCAACCTTTCAAGAAATGACTTCTTATCTTGCAAGCCGTTTGAAGAAGTTGAAAAGGCAATCGCTAAATATAAACTCTCACACGATTTAATTTGCGTTGAAATTACAGAATCAGTAACCATGGATGAACCAGGTCTTATCCATAGGGCGGTTGATCAATTTAGAAATAATGGCTATGAAGTCTGGATGGATGATTTCGGATCAGGCTATTCATCTTTGAACGTTTTAAAAGATTTCAGCTTTGATGAAATAAAAATTGATATGGCCTTCTTACGCACTTTCAATGAAAAATCCAAGATTATCGTTAATTACATCGTTGCTATGGCAAAAATGCTTGGCATTCGCACATTAACAGAAGGTGTTGAAACACAAGAACATGTTGATTTCTTACGTCTTTCTGGATGTGAAAGACTTCAAGGTTACTATTTCTCTAAGCCTCTTCCATATGAGGAATTAATGAAAGCCTTAGAAGAGAAACAAATTGAGATAAAAGATTAAAAAATAGCTACCCCGTGTAGCTATTTTATTTATTTAACGTATCTTTGAACTTATTCAAGAACGTATCGTCTTCTTTTAGTTCACGATGCTCTGATTCCGCTTTAGAAACGGCTTTTTCTTCTAACATATAAGAAGAAATCTTTTCGTCTAATTTCTTGCCATCTTCCTCATATGTGTCTAAGTAATTATGGTATGTGCCATCTTCCTTATAGCCAAGAACCTTATCGAGAACGACATTGCCACCTGCTTTGAAGATGTTTTTCTCAACCATTGGGGAATAGGTTCCCATAAGTTGCTTAATGAGCATTTTTGTCTTTTGTCTTTGCGATCCGCCTGACCCATTATCACAAACAGAGCAGTTTTCCGTGAAACGGCAAGCACATTGAATGAAAGTTAATTTGTTGAATTTTTTCCAATTAATGATGCTCTCTTCCCTAATTAAATACATAGGTCTAATGATTTCCATTCCTTGATAATGGTCTGAATGTAATTTAGGCAACATCGTTTGGAAGGAACCTGAGTTAAGCATATTCATCAATGTCGTTTCGATGACGTCATCGTAGTGGTGGCCTAACGCAATCTTGTTGCAACCTAGACTTTTAGCTATGCGGTAAAGAGCCCCTCTTCTCATTTTGGCACATAAATAACATGGCGATTCTGAGGTGGAATTGGCGATATCAAAGATATCTGTCTCAACTATTCTTGCTGGAATTTCTAATATTTGAAGGTTGTTTTTGATTATTTGGAGATTTAATTCGTTATATCCAGGATTCATGACAAGGAATTCAACATCAAAAGGTACGTTGGAATATTTCTTTAGATGTTTAAATAACAAAGCCATAAGCATTGAATCTTTGCCACCGGAGATACAAACACAAACCTTATCGTGTGGCAAAACGAGCTTATATTCGCCTAATGCAGCAATGAATTTTCTCCATATTTCATATTTGAATTCAATATCAAGAGAACGTTCGATTGCCTCAACTCTTGAAAAAGTTCTTTCTTTCTTACTTGCCATAACGACTCCTTATTAAGTTAACTAACTTATCGATTTCTTCTTTTGTGTTCATTTCGGATAAAGAAACCCTGAAACTTGTTAATGCTCTTTGCTTATCATGATATATTGCATTTATTACCTTTGATGGTGTTTGAGGGATGCTACAAGCACTCTTTTGCGAGATACATATATCGTTATCTGATAAGAATCTAACCATTTCTCCGCCAGGGACGTTCTCTAAAGAGAAATTATTGATATATGGGTTTCCCAAAAAAGAGTTGAGACGCATGCCTTTTATTGATGTTAGAGATTCTCTTAGATATGAAGATAGCTCAGACACGTATGCGTAATTCGTATCTAGTTCATTAAGCGATACCTCTAATGATTTAACGAGTGAGGCAAATAACCCTAAAGGAAATGAACCGCTACGGTACTGACTTTCAGCCTTTCCTCCATGCATAAGAGGAGTAAGAATGATTTCTTTCTTTTTTAGGAGAAGACCACTCCCTGTTAATCCGCCAAACTTATGTCCGCTAAATGAGATCATATCGATCCCATTCAGATCTAATTTAAATTTGCCAATAGCTTGAGTTGCGTCAAGTAACAAGCGGCATGAAGATCCCTTAAGAATCTCTTGAACTTCCTTATAATCCTGAATTGTGCCAACCTCAGATTCAACAAGAGAAAGGCAAAGAAGAAGACAATCATCATTGAGTTTTTCTTTAATTCCTTCAAGAGATATCTCCCCCTCTGATGTCGTTTCTATTAAAGAAATGGTGGACCCCTTGTCTTTTAAATACGCTAAAGTGGCATTTGTTGATGAATGTTCAAACTCAGAGGAGAGGAAGGTGTTTCCAAATCCTGAATATGATTCATATATGCCTTTGATTGCTAAATTGTTAGATTCTGTAGCCCCTGAAGTAAATATCAAATCGTATTCATCTGAATTAAGATTCAACAATTCAAAGACTCTCTTTTGAAGAGATAGATATTTCTCATGGGCATCCTTACCAGCCTTATGAAGAGAATTTGAGTTACCCATGTATTCTTTTTCGACCTTGATGAGTTCATTTAATGCTTCATCTTTGATAGGTCTATTTGCTGCAGAATCAAAATAAATCATAACGGCAAGATTTTAGCATAAAAAAAGAAGGTATAAGTAAACTTATAACCTCCTAATTAATTATTTCCTACTTATTTAAGTAAAGAAATGACACCTGCGCCAGTGGAAAGAAGTCCACCAACTCCGCCAAGACATCCAGCTAAGATAGCGCCAATGCCTAATGAGTATGTGTAACCTAAGGTTGCATCACCAGCGGATTTGAAAGCACAAAGTTGAATGGCAAAGAATGCCATGACTGCACCGGCGATCATTGCTAATCCGCCAAGCGTCAAGATGAGTTTGCCACCCTTTCCTTTTGCTAAAGCGCCAAGGACACTTAAAAGAGCACCAGCGGCTAAAAGGATGAATAAAATAAGGATGCCAACTTTCATGCTGATTGTCGCTTTTCCATCACTTGTTCCATCAGCAAAGGTAGACCAAGATGGTGTTTCTTCTCCTGCTTTAGAACCAAAGGCACCGACAAATCCTGTCATTGATGCAATTTCAGCTTCTTTTCCAAACAATTTGCCAGTTAAAACTACGAAATTCATGAAACCCATACATACGGCAGCAATGCCAAGAATGGCGCCAAGAAAGCCAATTAAACCAGCGAGTTTTGAATTACTCTTTGATTTTTTCATTTGAATTCTTCCTCCAAAAATCTATAAAAATTTTAACACGAAAAGTAACAAGTGTTAATTAAATAAAGGAAGATATTTTGAATATAGCTCGTCAGAGTTGGTGACGAATATAAGTTTGATGGATGAAAAAGAGGTTCTAAGATATGATTTGCATATTCTAAGCATATGTTCCATCTCCTTTTCGTCTCTTTCGATAACTGGGATGATAAGGGTTTTGCCTTTAAGTGTTTTAGTTTCCTTCAAGCATTCAAGAATCGTAGAGGAAAATAACTTCACGTCCCCCTCGGATTCTAAGTTTTTCTTAAAATATGCATGAATTATCTTTTTGTAAGGTAAGGCATAGGCGTCACTAATATGGATTTCCCAAGGCTCAAGTGGGTGGTTTTGAGAAGCAATCTCGCTCAATAAATCTTTTCTTATCTCAAGCCCGCCACGAAAAACAATTTCATCGTTGATGTTTTTCCTCATGACATCTTGCGGGGCAAAAAGGTCTTCAAGAGACATATTTAATAAGATGTCTCCTTTGATGCTTAGCGGATCGTGCTTGATAAAAGAGATCCCGTCCTTGAATTCGATTTTTCTAATTGGAAGATATTCAATCCTTGAATTCATTTCTTTGATGAAAGATTGCTCTAACTTGAAAAAATCATCATCTAAATCATTAGGCAAGGTAACATTCATCAATAGATGGATGGTCTCTTCTTTGTTTGGGAAAAGATTTTTGTAGTCTTTCTCGAATCCGTTGTATTTAGCTAGATAATCAATTAACGCGTCTTCATTCATAAACGTTAATATTCTTTTATATTTTTTGATATTTATCAAGGAACATTCTTGTTTATATAAACTGGAATCATTAAAATTTACTTGCTATGGTAAGTTTAGAAATTGTAACGTTGCTCCTAGCAATTGGAGTGTGCGCTTTAAGCGATTATTTTATTTGTATGGCCACGAATTGGTATTTTTTCTGGATTGGAATATTGCTACTACCAATCGCATATGCCCTTTTGCTTTTCTTATGGCTTCTATTTCTTTCGATATGGGGATTATTCTTCAATAAGAAAAAAGAAGTTAAGAAATTTTCAAGATTCTATTATCACATTATCAGAGTTACCGATACTGCGTATCTCCACCTTTTCAGAATAAGATGGAAGTTGAACGGTTTTGAGAAGATGCCTAAAAACCACGATTATGTCTTGGTTTGCAATCATATCTCTAATTTTGATCAGATGGTTCTTATCGCAGCGTTAAAAAAAGAGAATCAGCCTATGGCTTGGGTTTCAAAGCCTGAGAATATGAATTTCCCAATCGCTGGCCCATACATTCATCATGCTGGATATATACCAATTGATAGAGAAAATCCAATCAATGGCGTCAAAGCGATAAGAAAAGGCGTTGAATATCTTAAAACTCATCAATGCTCCATGGGTATTTGTCCAGAAGGCACTAGAAACAAGACTGATGCACCTTTGTTAGAATTCCACGCCGGATCATTCAAGATGGCCACATGGGCAAACGTTCCAATCGTCGTCATTTGCCTTAAAGGAACAAAAGAAATCAAGAAACGCATCCCATGGAGAAGTTGCCATGTCTCCATCGATTTAGTTGATGTCATAACCCCAGAAGAATACGCTCTTAAATCAACGACTGAGATATCCGACAGGGCTCGTGAGAAAATTCTTAATGATTTAGAAAGGAAATGACATATGAATTACCTCTTTTACAATGATTTAGCATTTGCTGGAGAACTTAAGGAAAAAATCCCTTCCATCAAAGAAGAACTTCAAAAAAGCTTAGGAGAAGAAGTCAAAGAAATGTCTTTGATTGATAATGATATCAATTCCATTTTAAAGACTTTGACAAGCAAAGATTCAATTATCCTCATTGGAGGAGACGGTACTTTGAATCATCAAATAAATACATTGCCAATAGATGAAGAACTTCCATGTGATTTCTATTTATACCCATATGGAACAGGCAACGATTTCTATAATGATGTCAAAGATAAAGAAGACAAGAAAACCCATCTTGTTAAGCTAAATGAATATTTTTCTAATCTTCCGTATGTTGAAGTTAAAGGCAAAACATATCGTTTCATCAACGGAATTGGCTATGGAATAGATGGAGAATGCTGCAAAAAAGCTGATGAGCTTAAAGCCAAAGGAAAGAAGAACCTCAATTATGGAAAAATAACAATTGGTCTTCTCTTTAAAGGATATGTCGCCCCTGTTGCTAAGGTCAAAGTCGATGGAAAAGAAGAGCTTACTTTTAAGAAAACCTACATTTCAGCCGCAATGAATGGCAAATATTATGGCGGGGGAATGATGGTCGCCCCATCTCAAGAAAGAGGATCGAATCTTCTTACATCCGTAGTAATACATGGAAAGGGAAAACTTGGAACGTTGATGATATTCCCATCAATCTTCAAAGGAACGCATATAAAGAAAGAAAAGAATGTATCCGTCATTCAAGGAAAAGTTATCGAAGTCTCTTTCTCCCGTCCAACCGCTCTACAAATTGATGGCGATGTCGTCCCTGATGTCACCTCATATAAAGCATATATCAAATAAAGTGTTACAATAATTTTGGAGGATTTAATTATGTCTGAAACAAAATACATACCATATGAAGAACGTTTAGGAGAAGAGTCCGTCGTTTATTTCACTAGAGATTTATCTGAAGAAGGCTTAAAGAAAGCATATGAGAAAATCAAGGGAGTCTTAAAAGGCAAAATTGCCGTTAAACTTCACACAGGAGAGCCTCATGGTCCAAACATATTGCCACATGAATGGGTGAAAGGACTATTGAAAGACGAACTTCCTGAGGCAACAATCGTTGAAACAAATGTATATTATGAAAGCCCAAGATATACGACAGAGGGTCACCGTGAAACATTAAAGATCAATGGCTGGACATTCTGCCCAGTTGATATCATGGATGAAGAAGGAACGACCACCTTACCTGTTAAAGGTGGCAATCATTTCACTTATATGTCTGTTGGTTCCCATATGACCAATTATGATTCCTTGCTTGTCTTGACTCATTTTAAAGGCCATACAATGGGCGGTTTTGGCGGATCTAATAAAAATATTGGCATCGGCTGCGCTGATGGAAGAATTGGAAAGGCAATGATTCATACAAGAAACGGTTCCTCTAACCAATGGTCCATTGCTGAAGAAGAACTCATGGAGAAAATCACCGAATCAACCAAAGCGACAATCGATTTCTTTGGAGAGAATGTTGCATATATCAATGTCATGAGAAATATGTCTGTCGATTGTGATTGCGCAGGTGTTGAAGCTGCTCCAGTTGTCACACCAAATGTCGGAATCCTTGCATCTTTAGATATCTGCGCTATCGATACTGCTTGCATCGATATCGTCTACGCCATGAAAGAAGAAGAGCATCACGATCTTGTCGAAAGAATTGAAACAAGAAAAGGTCTTCGCCAATTAACCTATATGAACGCGTTGGGCATGGGCAATATGAAATATGTCCTCATTGACCTAGATAATGATGAAAAACGTATCTACGCAAAAGATTGCGTTACCGATCTTAAACCATTCGAAAAATAAGCAAGAATGAAAAAAATAGGCGACCCATGTGGTCGCCTTTTATAATAGATTGTTCTTTTCTAGATAATGTTTTGCATAAGAACATGATGCGTTAACTTTGTATCCTTTTTCTTTTGCAATTTCTAGAACCTTTTCGACAAGCTTTCTTGCAATCCCTTGCCCTTGTAAGGCAGGAGAAACTATCGTATGCGTTATTTCGATGACATTCTCACTTATTTTAGGGAAGTCGATTTCCGCAAGGATTTCGTCTTCCTCACCTAAAAGAAGATATTTGTCATCTAAAAGTTTCTCTTTCATTAATTATGCTCCGTGATTCTAATTGTCGCAGAAGTGGATGATAAGGAAGTGACCTCAACTTTGTAGTTAAGCTTGTTGCCGTTATTAAGATGAGTGCTGTTAGCAAAATATTTGGTGAATTTGCTAGAAACGGATGAATCAATCAAAGAGAATTCGTCTCCTTCATGGAATAAGTCGGAATCAGTTGAGTAATTTTTTGTCGTGAAAGATGATCCTTTAGCAGAAATCATCGACAAGGAATCGTATCCTTTTCCAGCACAGACCTCTGTATCGTAATCATCGCCATTAGAACACGCGATTGCAGGATAGTAAGAATTCGTCTCTAATTTGCCTGATGTAACTTCCTTATCGGTATAATAAGAAACTGCCGTACCATTAGAATTAATTTTGGCTAAACGGTTATCAACGTGCCACATTCTAATGCCTGGGTTGTCATAACCTGTTTGTCCCATGCTTGCACGACCTGGATATGCCTTAATGGAGTCAAGTTCATTTAAGCCTGTTGGAGTGAATAATTCGATAAGGACATATTCATCGAATGCTGTGCCATTCCAACCATCAGGATCGGCAATAAGAATGCAATCTCCGCTTGATTCGAAAGAGGAGATGGTAACTTCGGCTGAACCATGTACATAATGAGGGGTGACCCAGTTATATTGAAGTTTGTTGAAGGCATCATGGTCTAAAACGTTATACGCCATCATTACCTTGCCACCGGTTGGCTCTTTTGTTGGATTATCATCGGAATTGTAATAGTCATCCGCGCCAAGCATATGGCCAAATTCATGAATTAATGTGTGTGAATCAATGCCGTTGTGGTCATTTCTTGTGCCAGTTCCGTCAAAGAAGAAGTCGAAGGAGGCAAAGAAATATGAGCAGCCAACAGGGGATGAGGTATCTCCATCAGGGAAGTAGCCTGTATAAGAGTAGTTATCTGAATAAACGTCCCAATATCTATATGCCCAATAGGCGGTGGTTCTATCATATGAAGGAGTATACGTTTCGGCATAAATCATGATGACGGAATCGATGTAACCATCACCATCAGTATCGAATTTCTTAGTCGAATCGTTGCCATTGGCTTGTTTATACGCCTTAACGGCTTTCTTCATTGCGACTGCAGCCATTTTTCCGGCATTAGAATCTGATTGCTTGTTGCCATAGCTGTTATAGAAACTTTTAGCGGTCACGCCCATGGAAACAGGATCGGAATATGTGAAATCCAATGTGAGTTTTCCATATGATGACTTCTCATAGAAAGAGCCTAAAGATTCCCAATATTTGGTATCTTCAGCCGTTCCACCACATAATGTTTTGATTTCTTCTAATTCCGTTGAAGTAAATGTTTTATCGGTAAAGACAACAGGAACAACAAGCACTGGTTGATTGCCAGTTGTAGGAGTGTTTACGTCAATGTCGGTTAAGGAGACGTTCTTATTGGCTTGATAATTGAAATCGACATTATCATCGCTATAGTTCGTATTCCATTCTCCATCGCTCTTAGAAGCTGAAGAAGATGAGGAAGAAGATGAGGATCCTTTATCATTAGAAGACGATGATGAAGAAGATGTTACGTCTTTATCGGATGAAGAAGATGAATTTTTATCTTCATTACTAGATGTCCCCTCTGAATTTTCCTCTGAAGAAGAGGTTCTGATGCTGCCATGTATTGTTCCAACACATGATCCTAGCAAAATGATGCTACCTAAGCTAAGAATGAGCAATGAATGTTTTTTCATAAAATTGCCTCCTAAAATTCTACGGGCTTTATTTTAACAAAATAAAAATATAGTGAAAGAAAAATACTTAAAAATTGATGTTTATGCATTATATTAACTTGATATTAGGTAACAAATATATACGATGAAAACATAATAATTAATGATTTTCCTGAATATGTGAAACTTCTTTTTAATGCTAAAAATCTTCCTTTTTGCTAAAATTTCTCCTAGAGGAGAGAATTATGATTAACTTCAATTCCGAAACAAACATTTTCCATCTTTTCAATAAAGATATCTCATACGTGATCCATTTAAACGGCTTCAATCGTTTAGAAACCCTTTATTTTGGTGAACGTCTAAATGATTTGACCGATATCACCAAAAGCAGGGTCGTTTATCCTGACAACACTTATTTAGATAAAAAGATGTCCATTATGACCCCATCTCCGGCATATTTCTATCCTGAGGCTTTGCAAGAAATCTCTTCACATGGACAAGCTGATAAACGTGACGCGCCAATCATAATTCAACATGAAAATGGCTCATACCTGACTGATTTTGAGTATATTAAGCATAAAACATATCATGGAATCAAACCTCTTGATTCTCTTCCTTCGTTAGACGCACCACTTAACCGTGAAGAAAATGTCTATAACAAAGAGAACGTTGATACCTTAGAAATCATCCTCAAAGACATTACATCAAACATCTATCTAACTGAGTATATCTCGATATATCGCGATAAGAACATCATCGCAAAATCCTTTAAGATTGAAAACAAAGGGAAGAAAATCAAATTATTACGCGCTTTCTCCCTTCAACTTGATTTACCTACATCTGATTATTATTTCCATCATTTTTCTGGAGCTTGGGCTAGAGAAAGAAACGAAGAAATCAATCTCATTCATGATGGAATTCAAGAAATCTCCTCAAATAGAGGAAAGTCATCCCACCAAGAAAATCCTTTCTTCTTCATTTCCAAAGAAAGAAACAACTACGATGCAGGAGAAGTATTCGGCTTCAATATCCTTTATTCAGGAAACTGGAAAGCAAGGCTTGAAAAGACGATGTATGGGACCCTTCATATCGTATATGGCATAAATGATGAAGATTTCACATATTCTTTAGGGAGAAATGAATCATTTGTTACTCCACAAGCCATCGTTTCCTATTCAAAAGATGGCATTGATAAGATGTCTCAATCTTTCCATTCTTTGGTAAAAGAAAACATTCAAACGGATAAAAAAGAGGAGAGACGTCCCCTCATATTCAATTCATGGGAAGGTTGTTTCTTTAATTTCAACACAGATTCCCTTATCGCCTATTCAAATGAGGCAAAGAAGATTGGCATCAATCTATTCGTCCTTGATGATGGATGGTTTGGACAAAGGGAAAACGATTCATCTTCTTTAGGTGATTGGGAAGTAAACACTCAAAAAGTCGATCTTCATAAATTTGTTGATCACCTAACGTCCATCGGCTTAGATTTTGGCATTTGGTTTGAACCAGAGATGATCTCATCTAACTCCAAACTCTTTAGTGAACATCCTGAATATGCGCTAGGGTATGACGAAAATAAAGATTGGATGACCTTAGAAAGACATCAATTAATGCTTGATTTCACCAATGATGAAGTAATTGATTGCATATTTGATAAGATGTGTAAAATCCTTGATGAATACCCTGTCAAGTATGTCAAATGGGATCATAATCGTAATATGGCTGAGCACTTTTCTTCTTATTTAGGAAACGAGAAACAAGGCGAAGTCTGTCACCGTATGACTCTTGGCTATTACAAATTGCTAAGCAAACTCCGTAACAAATACCCAGATATCTTCTTTGAAGGATGCTCAGCTGGTGGGGCAAGGTTTGATTTAGGAAGTCTCTATTACGTTCCACAAATCTGGACATCAGATGAAACAGATGGCGCTTCAAGGGCAGAGATTCAATATTTCACCTCTTTAGGATATCCTCTCTCTTGCATTTCTTCTCACGTATCAGCTTCTCCGCAAACTTCATACAAAACGAAAGTGGATGTAGCTCTATTTGGGACATATGGCTATGAAATGAATCCAACTCTTTTGAATGAAGATGATCTAAAAACACTTAATGCAGGTACGGATATCTTCAATAAATTCCATAATGAAGTAATAATGAACGGAACCCTCTATCATTTATCAAACCCTCACGATGAAGATCAAATGTCTATGATTTCCGTCTCAAAAGATAAAAGCAAGGCTCTTGCTATCTTCTTTGAAAGAAGCAATCATACCTGGCACCTAGATTATTGGAAACTCAAAGGTCTTGATCCTAAAAAGAGATACATGGTCAATCTTGATGGAGAAGATAAAGGAACATATTCAGGAGAATATCTCATGAAAGCAGGATATTTCCTTATGGATTTCTTCAAAAGACAAAACAAAACCCATCTCTTGTATCTTAGAGAAACAAATTATTAATTAGTTGGAAGATGTTAATTCATCTTCCTTTTTCTTAAAGATTTTGTCCTCGATTTTTTGATAGAAGATAACTAATGGGAAGAAAGAGGCGACAGATACAAGAGAAATGATGAATCCAGCCGTTAACCCCTTATCGTTATAAACAATCTTAATCGTATGTTTTCCTTCTTCGATGCCATCTAAAGAAATGGCCGTAAATATATCAAAACGAGTCAATGTCTCTTTCTTTTTACCATCAAGGTAAATGGAGAAATTCTCATCATATGGCAAGGTGAAAAGGAATTCTTTATTGTTTCCTTTAAGGGTGAATTCTCCTTCAAAGGAAACGGAGGATATGCCACTAGATTGCTTAAGGTTATTTGCTCCACCTTCTTTGATTGAGACTAGATATTCTTGTAATGTTGCCAAATCTTCGTAATATACCTCAGGATTAAGAACGACGGTTTTTGGGACCGAATCGTTGTAGGCAATTTCTAATCTATGGCTTGAACCTACCTCTGCATTGAAAGAATGAATACCCGCATGCCAATAGTTTCTTATTGTGATAGGTTTGCCATCTAAGTAGAAATAGAAACCGCTAGTTTCTGATTGTTCGTGGATATATAGGGTATTGTCTTTTGCATCTTCAGGAATGGTGAAGTTATAAACTAGTCTAGCGCCTTTAAATAAGACGTAGGTGGACTTTCCAAATTCATCCACGTTTATTAAATTTGCTTGATCATTGCTAGATTTAAGAGTTGTCTCTATCTTATGGAAAATATCTTTTTTCTCTCCTTTTTCATCGAGGATTGATTCATTCATTTTCTTATATATTTCGTTTTGATATTCAAAATGATCATACCAGTAGGTGTTTTCGTGCCCTTCAACTTTCTTCCCTTGGCTCACAAATGTGGCGGAAGAAGAATCAACCGTGAAACCTAAAGGCAGAGCATATTGGTTTTCGTAATATGTGTATTCTACATTGTTCGTCTCTTTTTTCATCTCCATCTTCTTGAAAAGGTTTAATGAGGACGTGTTATAGATAAAGTTAGGTTTATTAGTTGAAGAGGTTCCATCATCAATAAGGTATTTGATTCCAAGATAAGAATTCATCGCCTCGGTTGATCCTGCATCATACGCTTCCCAGAAACCATTGTTATGGAAACCGATGCGTTTCATGTAATTAGCAATGCTTTTCTTCTCAGTGGATGAGAAATGACTCAACCCATTATATGAAAAGAAGAGAGGGTTGTTGTTGATTGAATTGCCCGACCCATTACGGTTAAAGGTTGCCTCCATTCTATAAAGGGATGAATCATTTTCCTTTACGGAATCAAAAACAGGGGACAACCTATCATCGCTAAGATATGTTTGATATGGCTGATAACTTCCATCTTCGACATTAACATTAACGACGTTATATGCACCACGATAAGAAGAAATGATAGTCAGAACAAGAATTGTCGTTTCAACAACATAAGAAATATGATGAGGAATCTTGATGCTCTTTTTCCTCCCTAGGAGTATCAGCAAGAAATAGAGGAGCAAGACACCAAAGGAAACAAGGAATATCGTTAGAGAAACACTTGATAATGGGTAGAGGATTTCCTCGCCTGCCTTCTCTAACGCGTTCTTTTGAACAAGACAAATGATAGGGAGGATGATAGCTGTTGTGGCTGCCACAATCCCCATAGACCATATAGGGGTGTCTTCTAATTCCGATGTTTCTTTCAAAGATATGTAACAAAGATAGAAACCGATTATGAATGAATATCTTCCAGGAAACCACGTTGGCTCTCTTCCGCCATGGAACAGAGCATTTAAAATACTCGATATCGAAACGATGAAATAGATGAAAAGAAGGGACCCATCTATGACTTTCTCCCTCCAAGAGAATTTCTTGTTTGTGAAATAAATCTGAGCAAATAATAAGGTGACAACCGATACAAACATTGTCATGTATCCAGTGTTTCTAGATATTGCACTGTCATTAAGGTAGTTGTTTTCCAATAATCCTTCGATGAAAACGCTCCAATTGAAGAATTTGGATGATGGCAAAGAAAGGGACGCTTTTGTTCCATCAAAATGCAAGAAAGCACATACCCACATGCATGAAGCCATCAATCCTCCAATAAGGGAGAAGATGACAAATTTTAAAAGATAGGCGAGACGTGTACGAATATTGCCTTTCATCAAGGAGAATCTCAAGACAAAAAGAATGACGAGATATATGCAAATCATCGCCCCGATATACCAACTAGTAAATAAGGAATAACATAAAGAAAGAGGATAGAGCCACTCTTTTCTTTTTTCTTCCAACATTCTAAATCCCAATGTCACAAGTGGCAAAATCATAAGCCCATCAAGGAACATGAAATTGAACATATATACTAAAGCGTAGCTAATCAAACCATATGCAACAGAAAAAGCAATAAAGCCGATTCTTCTTTTCTTGCTGACATATCTAGCGAGCAAATACATGTTTGCGGAGGCAAAGGACATCTTGATTATCGATGTCCAAAAGAAGAAGGCAGGTATATCTGCTGAAGAAATGAAAACAACAAATAAATTAAATGGAGACGCTAAGTAATATGTAAAAAGGGATTGGAAATCTCCGCCAAAGACTTTTGATAACGAATATATAAGGTTCCCGCCATTTTTAAGGGCATATTGATATGTCCTCATATATGTAACGTATTGATCTCTTTGATCGGACATCATGGTTGTTAAGCCATTTTCATCAAATGGATAGAAACCAAGTCCCTTGAATATCATTACGTATAAGAAGAAAGTAACGAAAAAGATAAAGGCAAAGATAATTCCGTCAAGAACAAGGGAGAACCATCTCTTTTCTTTTAGATTTTTCCAATTAAAAACTTTTTCTTCCATAGAAGAAATTATATAACAGCAAAGATAAAAGAAAAATAAGGCTTTTTCTTGTTAGAGAAGGTAGAATATAGACATGGAAAAAAACATTTTAGCAATAGATTTAGGAAAAGGGTCGATAGGGTTAGCGATATCTCGTAGTGGGATGTTTGTTTCAGGCCTTCCAGAGGTTCGTTTTCATATGGGCAAATATGATGAAGCCCTTCAAGCTGTAAAAGACGTCTTTTCAAAAGAAAAAGTAGAAAATATTGTCATAGGCTACCCTTTATTTCCTTCAGGCGATGAATGTGAGATGACCCCAATCGTTAATGATTTCGTGCTAATGCTAAATAACGCCTTTCCAAACGTTCCTATTAAAAAACAAGATGAAAGAAATACGACAGTCGAAGCCGCCCAAATCTTTCATCAAAATGGTATAAATTCCAAAAAGCAAAAGAAGAAGATAGACTCTGGTGCCGCAATGGTGATTCTTGAAAGATATCTCAAGAGCATCGGACAGATGTAAATCACGATTAATCAATACCGATAAATCATCAAATAAAGATGGTATATCGGTATTTTTATGTTGATTTAATTATTTCAAAAAACATTCGATAGTTGCTAATGAATTTAGATATTTTTAATATCCGGTAATCCGTTAAATTTTAAAATGTAAGCGTTATCAATAATTTTTTACTTATTTTTTCTATATAATGTTTGCCGGTAAGAAAATACCGATTAAATCAATATCATTATCGAAAGGAAAAATTATGGCAGAAAAGAAAGAACTCACTCCAAAAGAGATGGCCGAAGCTGAAGTAGACGCTTTAGTTAAAAAAGGTTTGAAAGCCCTTGATGATTTTGCAGACTACGATCAAGAGAAGATCGATTATATCGTCGCTAAAATGTCTGTTGCAGGTTTAGATAACCACGGCATCTTAGCAAGAAAGGCAATCGATGAAACACATCGTGGTTGCTTCGAAGATAAAGCAACAAAGAACCTCTTTGCTTGCGAATATGTCGTTAATCATATGCGTCATGCAAAAACTGTCGGAATCATTAGCTCCGATCCAGTCACTGGCATTACAGAAATCGCCGAACCTGTTGGCGTTGTCGCAGGTATCACCCCAGTTACCAACCCAACAAGTACAGTTATCTTTAAATCCTTAATATCTATAAAGACACGTAACCCAATCATCTTTGCATTCCACCCAAATGCACAAGAATGTTCCAAAGCAGCCGCTATCGTTATGCGTGATGCAGCCGTTGCAGCTGGTGCTCCAGAAAACTGCATTCAATGGATTGAACACCCATCAATGGATGCAACCACCGCTTTAATGCAACATCCTGGCATCGCAACCATCTTAGCAACTGGTGGTAACGCAATGGTTAAAGCCGCCTATTCATGCGGAAAACCAGCTCTTGGCGTTGGTGCAGGTAACGTTCCTTGCTATATTTGCAAAGATTGCGATCAAGATCAAACAGTTAATGACGTCGTTCTTTCTAAAGCCTTTGACAATGGCATGATCTGTGCTTCAGAATCAGCCATCTTCGTTGATGAAGAAATCTACGATTCAATCAAAGAGAAACTCGAACATTTCCACGTTTACTTCGCCACAAAAGAAGAAAAAGAGAAACTCGAAAAATTCATGTTTGGCTTCACCGCCAAAGATCCAAATGTCGCCAATGCTAAATTAAATGGCGCAGTTGCTGGTATGTCACCACAATGGATTGCAGAAAAAGCTGGATTTAGCGTTCCTGCCGACGCTTCAATCATCGCTGTCGAATGTAAAGAAGTCGGTGTCAAAGAGCCAATGTCTAGAGAAAAACTTTCACCAGTACTCTCTGTTTATAAAGTCAAAGATTCCACTGAAGGTTTCGACAAGTGCGAAGCAATGCTTGAATTCGGCGGCTTAGGACACTCAGCTGCAATACATTGCAAAACTCAAGAAATGGCTGATAAATTCGGCGATAAGGTCAAAGCAATCCGTATCATCTGGAATTCCCCATCCACATTTGGTGGCATTGGTAATGTCTATAACTCCTTCACCCCATCCTTAACATTAGGTTGTGGCAGCTACGGACATAACTCCGTTTCTGGCAACGTCAGTGCAGTTAACTTATTAAATATCAAGAAAGTCGGCAAAAGGAGAAATACTATGCAATGGTTCAAGGTCCCACAAAAGATCTATTTCGAACGCAATTCCATCCAATATTTACGTTCCGCTAAAGATATCAACAAAGTCTTCATCGTCACCGACCACTCAATGGTCCAACTTGGTTTCTTAAATAAAATCATCGATGAATTGGAACAAAGAAGAAATCCAATCACATATCAAATATTCGCTGAGGTCGAACCAGATCCAGATGTAACAACAGTCAAACGCGGTGTCGATTTGATGAGAGAATTCCAACCAGACACAATCATTGCTCTTGGTGGCGGTTCTCCAATGGACGCAGCCAAAGGCATGTGGATATTCTATGAGCACCCAGAAGTCAACTTTGCTGACCTCAAACAAAAATTCATGGATATTCGTAAACGTGCTTTCAAGTATCCTGAACTTGGCAGAAAGAGCAAACTCATCGCCATCCCAACCACATCAGGCACAGGTTCTGAAGTTTCCCCATTTGCTGTCATCTCCGATAAAGCAAATCAAAAGAAATATCCATTAACAGACTATTCCTTAACTCCATCAATCGCTATTGTCGATCCAGAGTTCACAACCAACCTCCCAGCAAGATCAACAGCTGAAACTGGTATGGACGTTCTTACCCACGCCATTGAAGCATATACCTCAGTCATGGCTTCTGACTTCACAGACGGCCTTTGCTTAGAAGCAATCAAACTCGTATTTGAATATCTCCCAAGAGCTGTCAAAGATGGCAAACATGACTTAGTATCTCGTGAAAAGATGCATAATGCCGCAACAATTGCCGGTATGGCATTCGCAAATAGCTTCTTAGGCTTAGTTCACGCTTTAGCTCATAAGATGGGCGGAGAATTCCACACAGTCCACGGAAGAACATGCGCTATCCTCCTTCCACACGTTGTTAAATACAATGGAACAGCCCCAGCAAAACTCTCCGTTTGGCCAAAATATGAAGAATATTGCTGCGATGCAAAGTATCAAAACATCCTCCGTATGTTAGGAGTTGATTGCCCAGATAAATCCAAGGCTGGTGAAATCTTAGCTGCAAAGATCACAGATCTTATGAGAGATATCGGCATCGATCCAAACTTCCAATCTGTTATCCCAGATGAAGAAAACTACAACGCTCGTCTTGAAGATGTCGCATATCTTGCATATGAAGATCAATGCACACCTGCAAACCCACGCCTTCCATTAATTCCTGATATGATCCAAATCATGAAGGATGCATACAAAGGCAACTAGTCTAAAAGACAAATTTAGAGGTCAGAAATGGCCTCTTTTTTGTTACTGCAATAATGAAAAAGTAAAAATAAATAAAAAGGCGGTATAAATTATTAATTATTAAATTGACTAAAAACCACAAGTTTTATGATTCAAGAAACAAAACTTACATTAAAGGTGTATAAATTGACTAAATATTAAAACAAAAAGTAATATTTTTAAATTTTAGAATAGTTACATTTTTCAACAAAGATAATAAAATAATACCAACAAATCAGGAGATACCTTATGAGCGTTTTAATTACAATCGGCCGTGAATTCGGCTCTGGCGGCAGAGAACTTGGCCGCCGTATCGCAGATGAACTCGGAATTGCATATTATGATAATGAGATATTAGAAGAGATACTTAAGGAAACTGATTATTCAAAAGCGTATCTTCAAGAAGTATCTGAATCTCGCCCAACCGCACTTTTCCCAATTCATTATGGTATCAGTTGGGGGCACTCCTATACGCCTATCAATCAAAGTATGGACGTATACGCAAAACAAAATGAGATTCTTCGTAAATTAGCTGATAAGTCTTCCTGCGTCATCATTGGGCGTGCCGCAGATTACATTCTCAAAGATCGTAATCCATTTAGAATATTCGTTTATGCCGACATGGATTCTAAGGTAAAAAGATGTCGTGAAAGAAATGAAGACAAAAACATTACCGATGCAGAAATCATCAAACATGTTAAGAAAATCGAAAAGAGCAGAAAATCTTTCTATGAGTTCTATACCAACACAAAATGGGGAGATAAAGACAATTACGATTTGATGATCAATACTAGCAATCAAAATATCAAAGAAATCGCCCATCTTCTCTGCTTGATGATTAAGACAAAACAATAATCTCACTAGCCTTCAAATGAAGGCTTTTTAATTGATTTGTGAGAAAACTTTTACAAAAAACTCTTGCACTGTATTTCTTAAAAAACAAAAATAATTAGGTATGCTTACAGAAAAAGAAATAGATGAATTGATTCCGGGATATGAATTAAAAGGGAATCCAGACGAATGCATTTTCATGATACATGGTTTCACTGGAAGTGCTCCAGAACTCTATCCTTTAGCAACTTTGTTAAATGAAAAAGGATATTCAATCATCGTTCATGCCTTGCCAGGACACGGAACCCAATCTTTAAAAGCCTTAAAAGAAGTAGGTCCTAAAGATTGGCTTGCATCAGTCGAAAAAGGATATGAAGAAGCTAAAAAGAAATATAAAAAGGTATATGTCTTTGGCTATTCTATGGGCGGTTGCCTTGCGATAAGTTTAACTAAGAAACATACCATTGATGGAATGATTCTTTGTGAGCCGGCCTTAGTTCCTAACTCATCATTTGCTTGGGCCGCAAAATTCCTTCGACCATTCCCAATAAAAATTCAATGGGATGGAACCCTCTCCTTTCCTGATGAATCTGAAAAATACATGCGTGGCCAAAGTGGCTATTACATCAAATCCGCCGCAGATTTAGTTGTTATATCGAGAAAGGCAAAGAAACTCGTAAATAAAATCCTTTGTCCAATCATGATGACTTGGGCCGATAAAGACACGTCCATAAGAAAAAAAGGAGTTGATTTCATTGCAAACGAATCTCCTTCAAACATCAAAACATATAAGATATATCCTAACAATACCCATCACCTTCCTAGTGAACCAGAAAAGGAATTGTTAGCAAAAGATATTGATGCATTCATAAAGAAAACCATACCACAAAAATAAGGTATGGTTTTTCAAATATTGATACACGTATGCCTTCTTTTAGTTCCATTGAATGTTATAAAGAATTATATAAGCAACACTGAGCATCAAGGTAAAGCCTGCAACACTTCCGAAAGCAATCCAATGTTTCTTATTGAAATGGAATCCGCCATTTGTAAGAACGATGTAGAAATAATAAGCGATACCCCACATGATGAAACTCATCGAAATGCTCGGGATTGAAAGCAATCCATAATTCGTTATTGCACCAATTGAGGCAACATAAATTCCAAGCATGAGGGAATGAAGCGGTAAATGTGTTTGTCGGAACGCCCTTACCTGCATATTCTCCTAAGGAATCAGTATCGCAAAAAGCGGAGGCCAGGCAGTAGAATAAGAAACATAATAGGCGCCATCATAATTTGAATAGTAGCTAGGAGCTAACCTTGAATTCATCGATGTTAGCCAGAAGATCGCAGCAAGAAGAATGATGGTAATGATATAAACTGGCAACATTTCTTTTATTTGTTGCCAAATGAATTTCTTCTTATTCACGGATGTCTCCTTTCTTTGCTAATAAGAGTTCCATAGCAACGATTTCGCTTGTTTCAAGTGGACATTGTTCAAATAATGTTGGATTGTAATTTTCTTTGATGATGTCTTCCAAGCCATCTTTCTTAAGGAAAACGGCAGTCGTAATCGATCCTACTCTATTTATAGAGATGACCTTGATTCCTAACTCTTCAAGTTTTTCTTCGCTAAGTGGCTCATTAACTATCATTTGGTATTTAACTAGTTCTGTGCCCATATCGGCTTTTTCTTTGCTTTCAGAAAGCTCTCCGCGATAAAGAATCGTTATGGAGTCCGCTATTTTTTGAACGGAAGACATATTGTGAGATGAAAGAACGATTGTTTTATGCTCATCATTAACAAGCTGAATGATTTCTTTTCCGATAACTTCCAATATGAGTGGATCAAGACCGTCAAAGGCTTCATCAAGCAAGATGTTTTTACATTTAACTGAGAATGCTATAAACAAGAAAAGCTGTCTTCTCATACCTTTTGAGAAAGATGAAATCGCCCTATTTGTCGGCAAAGACGATCTTGCTAAAAGGGAGTTGAATTTATCCATATCAAGTCCATAGAAGATATCATAAAGTTTTGCGACGTCCATTACGTTATAATAGCTTGGCGCATAAGGTTCATCAGGCAAAAGGAAGAGGTCCGCTTTCGCCTCTTTCTCTGAGTTGTCCCTTCCATCAATCAAGATTTTCCCCGAGTCCTTTTCGATGATGTCGGCAATTAATCTAAAAAGAGTGGACTTACCAGCTCCATTTTCGCCAACTAAACCAGTAACGCCTTCCTCAAAGATGATACTGAGATTGTTTACGGCATGAACTGCTTCGCCTTTTTTATCAAAGGGTTTATTTAGTTCTCTAATTTCAATCATTTCTTCCCCTCCATTTTTTCTAACGTATCGATTATTTCTTCTTTTGTATACCCTTTTGCTAAGAGACCCTCTAAGTCTTCTTGCAATAGATCTAACCTATCGCCTTTTGCCTTCTTAGCAACAACAAATCCTTTTTTCGGGATATTGGTGACATATCCTTCATTTACTAAAAGAGTGAATGCTTTTTCTACTGTTGCAGGATTAATTCCTTCAGCAAGCGCTACCTCTCTAATCGATGGTAACCATTCGCCTTCTTTTAAAATCCCTCTTTCCATGAGGTTTCTATAGAAATCCGAAATCTCTATATACAATAAATTCTTGCCCGTGAAGTTTATCATATGGTTATCCTTTATGGTTTTAGTGTGTTATCTGTATTACAAAAAGGCAATTCATAATTAAGAAAAAAAGAAAAGGTTAATGCTTTTTATCTTAGATAAGTTGTAGAATATCAAAGCGGAGTAAAAATTATGAATAAGAATGAAAGATTTTTTGGAATTTTAATGCCAATTTTCTCTTTACCAGAGAAACATGGAATTGGGACTTTAGGCAAGGCTGCATATAAGTTTGTCGATTTTGCTAAAGCCTCTGGCGCAAAAGTTTGGCAAATGTTGCCACTTAACGTGACAAGTTACGGAGACTCGCCATATCAATCCCCATCCTCAACCGGATTGAATTATTACTTCATTGATTTGGATATGTTGGTTGAAGACGGTCTTTTAAATGAAAATGAGATCGATGACTCTTTGATGCAATATGATTCCAATCATGTCAATTACGAGAAACTCTTTCATAATAGACTCCCTCTCTTGAAAAAGGCCTTCTCTCGTTTTTCTAAAACCGATGCAGAATTTGCTAAATTCAAAGAAGAAGGCGAATATAACGATTTTGCCTTATACATGGTGTTAAAAGAGAAGAACAACTACCATCCTTTCTATGAATGGGAAGGCGAAGAGAGAAACTATTCTCCTAAAATAGAAGAAACGATCAAAAAAGAATACAAGGACTTATATGAATTCTATCTTTGGACACAATTTGAATTCCTAAAACAATACAAAGAACTTAAGGCATATGCCAATAAGAATGGAATTTCCATCATGGGCGATATGCCAATCTATGTCGCATATGATTCCGTTGAGGCGTATAAATATCCGGAACTCTTCTTATTTGATGAAAATCACAAACCTACAAAGATAGCAGGCGTTCCACCGGATGCATTCTCTGAAGATGGACAACTTTGGGGCAACCCATTATATGATTGGAAGGCCCAAAAAGAGACGGGCTATAAGTGGTTCAACAATAGAATTGCTAAAAACCTTGAACTCTTTGACATCCTTAGAATCGATCATTTTAGAGGATTTAGCGCTTATTACGCCATCCCATTTGGCAATACAAATGCCAAAATAGGTGAGTGGGAAGACGGTCCTAAATTTGACTTGTTCAAAGACAAAACTCAATTACCAATCATTGCCGAAAACCTTGGCGTTATTGATGATGGGGTCATAACCTTGCTTGAAGAGACTAAATATCCAGGCATGGAAGTGGTTCTTTTCACGATCAATAACGATTATGAACCAGATTCAAATAAGCCTTGGAATGCGACAAAGAATTCCGTCACATATGTCGGAACGCATGACAATGAAACTGCCATGGGTACCTTAAAAGGACTAACCGAAGAAGATTTGAAACTCTATAAAAAGGTTATTGAGAAATGTGCAGATTATCTCAAGATAGAATACAAAGATGATACCTTAGATGATCTTGTCGATACGATCAATAGGCTTGCTTTAGCATATCCATCTTTTGGAACGATTATCTCCATGCAAGATCTTTTGCATCTAGATAATTCCGCTAGAATCAATTTCCCTTCAACATTATCAACAGATAACTGGTCTTATCGTTTCAATGAAGAGGATTTTAACTTAACTTTAGCAAAAGAAATTAATAAACTCGTCGTCTCAAATAATAGAAAATAAGGGGGACGTTAGATGAAATACAACAAATTACCTCATGGAAATGAGATAATTTCGGAAATCGGTTTAGGGGCCGGTGGACTCTTCAATTGCAATGAAAATGAGATGGAAGACATCTATCGTACGGCCATCGATAATGGAATTACCTTTTTTGATTTTGCTGGCTCAAGCGATACATGTTTCAAACCTTTTGGCAAAATTCTCAAAGAAAAGCAATGCCGTGAGAAGATTTATTTTCAATTACATTTCGGAGCGGTATATAAAAACCATAAATACGGTTGGTCTAGAAACCTTAGCGAAATCAAGAAACAAATCGAAGACGCCTTGAATGATATGGATACGGATTATATCGATTTTGGCTTCCTTCATTGCATCGATGATGAACAAGACTATAACGAAGTAATGAATAATGGCATTTTCGATTATGTTAAGGATTTAAAGGAAAAAGGAATTGTTCGCCATATTGGTTTTTCCTCCCATACACCATCTATTGCTGAAAAGCTTCTCGACACTGGAGTAATGGACATCTTCATGTTTTCAATTAATCCTGCCTATGATTTCGAATCTGGCGATGAATATGGTGTTGGAAACTACAAAGAGAGGGGACACCTATACGAAAAAGCCATTAAATTGGGTGCTCCAATATCTGTAATGAAACCTTTCTTTGGAGGACAACTGCTTGATCCAGAAACCTCTCCATATAAGAAAGCCTTAAGTGAAACACAATGCATGGCTTACGTTTTAGCTAACCCTGCCGTCATAACTGTTGTTCCTGGATGTTCCTCAAAGAAAGAACTAGAAAGAATATTGAAATATGAAACAGCAAGCGAAGATGAAAAAGATTACTCTATAATATCCTCTTTTAATAAGGTGGCAACCGAAGGCCGTTGCACTTATTGCGGACATTGTCGCCCATGCCCAAAGAAAATAGACATTGGCTTGGTTAATAAATATTATGATTTAGCTCTTGCTGGAGATCCTCTAGCTTATGGCCATTATGACAAGCTCGAGCATAAAGCTGATGAATGCGTTTCTTGCAACCATTGCAATTCTCGTTGCCCATTTCACGTTCTTCAAAAAGAAAGAATGCATGAAATCGCGACTTATTTTGCCTCACACAAAAAATAAAAATTTTACTTGCAAAAATAAATAAAAAATAAAGCATTGACAATATGTCATTGTCAGTTACAATCATATCGAGGAGGCTCAGGATGAAGACCTTTTATAGTAAAGAAAAAATCTTAACTATCAAATCAGACATGATCAAAGCTGCCGAAAAGTTATATAAGGCACACGGCTATGAGTATGTTAATTTATTGAACATCTCTAAATTAACTCACTTATCTAGACCTGCCATCTATAACTATTATCATTCCAAGGAAGAAATCTTCTTAGATATCTTGCTTAGAGAATACAACACTTTCGGAGCTCGTCTTAAAAAGAAATTAACAGTTAAGAAACTTGAAAAAGAAGAATTAGCCAGTGAATTAGCCGACATCATCCTCAAACACGTCTATCTATTAGAATTCATCTCATCTTATGAAAATAACATTGAAGAGAATTCCACGATTGAACACTTAAAGGAATATCGTGATGAATGGGATAAAGGTTTCTATACCGACTTTATGGCGGTACTTGCATATCAATTCCCAGAATCAACTCAAGAAGATAAAGATTCATTCCTAGATTTGTTCATTGCGTCCCTTTATGGCATCTACCCAATAATCTGCCCATCAGAGGAAAGAGTTGCGGCCATGAAAGAACGCGGACGTTATAGAGAAGTTGATGCTAGAGCATTCATTACTAAGACGATGAAACTCTTATTAACCAATATTGATTGACGAAATAAGAAGAGTTTAGCGCCATTATTTAGTGGCGCTTTTCTTTTGCTCTAAAACACATATATAGTGACTATGTTATAAAATGTACTAATAAAATAGTAAATATATCAAAACATTGAAAAATGATAGAACAAAGACTAGACTTTAATCATGAAGTTCCAATCGATTTATCAGTTAAGCAAGAATTCAACAAAGGCCCAAATTGCAAAAGAATTAGAAAAACGCAAGCAAACATCGATGTTTTATAAATTAGATGAGCAATATTTCTTCTCTTATGATTTTGCTAGCTTTGCTCTAACGTTGACTAATGTTGAAAAAAATCAACTTTTGAGCAGTTGTTTTGAAACTTTTGATGATTTTCAAAAAGATTTGTATTTAAGAAATTCGTCAATCAAAGAATTGGAAATCATTCTTGATAAAGGCTTTACAACCAATTCAAAATACTATGTTTTTAATGCGTGGGTTAATGAAGAAATTGGCGGAAATTCTTATTGGATCAACGCATACAAAGATTTAATAGATGATAAAAACAGCTTTCCTAAAGACATCGATTCTCTCAATTCCATTTATGAAAAATACGTTAGACCAAGAAATATTGCATTCAAAAAGAAAAACGTAAAAAGATTCCATAAGTTCAGAGATACTCCGTTATTAGAAAATGATTCCTTTGATAATTTGATTAATAATCTCTCAAATGGCTCTTACAAAAAGTACTTAGCCTTTCTTAAAGACGTTCCTCCAAAAGAAGAAGACATAGTTTCATCCATAAATGTCGCCTTAGACGTTTTAAGAGATGAAAATTTGGATATTTATGTAAAGGCGGGTATTTTCCTTTTTAAATATTTGTTAACCATGCCATATTATGGAATCCTTAACAATCTTTTTATCGGCTTGTATATCTTGACTTTATATTTCTATAACAACAATCATGAAATTCTAGCTCTTAATCTTTGGCAAATATTGGGAAAAGAAGATAATATCGAACTTTTATTAATTAGATTCTATGAAACGATGAACCCAATAAATCATGGAGATTTATCTCATTTTGTCTATCCTTTTGTTGAAATATTAAAAGATGGAACCCTTCGCTTAACCCAAGAACTTAAAGCTTTGGAGTCAAAAGAGAAAGAATTAAACAATCTTTTTAAAGGAAAACTAAGCAAATCAGATAAAATCTTATATTCCCTCCTTGTTTCAAGTTCGACATACACTAAATTTGGTAGCCCTATTCAAGAACTTCAAGAAAAGAGCAATATTTCCATTCCGACAATAAATCGTTTCCTAAAAAAGATGAAAGATTCGAAACATTTACTAAAAACGAGAATAGGCAAAAAAGACTTTTATAAGATAGGATAATTAGCATATGGAAGATAAAGATATATTGCGCGGGAAGATTTACGATTTGATCCATAAAGCGGACAAATACTATTCGCCAGTTTCCTCAAAGTTCTTTTCCTATTCTGAAATATCTCTCATTAACGATATCCTTAAGGAAGAAAAGATCATTACAAGTCCAAACAAAATAGGCGATTTATCATACTTTTTCTTTGGAGGAATAGAGGAGAGCGAGTCATCTTGCCTCTATCTAACACCTGATTGTTACGATATAGAAACAATAAAGAGAGACTCTTCAAATATTTTTTGCCTTCATATTTATCCTAAGAATTCTAAGTTTGCAGATAAATTAACCCACAGGGATGTTTTAGGCTCAATCATGAATCTTGGCTATGAAAGAGATGAATTTGGCGATATCTACATCAAAAATAACGATATTTATGTCTTTGTTCTTGAAGAGATAGCTACAAATATCAAAAACGAGCTCACCAAAATCAAACATACGACAGTAGAAGTAGTCTCTCTTCCTCCGTCATCTTGCCCCTATAAAGTTGAATTCAACGAGAAAACCATCAACATTTCATCAGAAAGACTTGATAACATATTGGCCGAAACCTTTAACCTTTCTAGAGGAGATGCTCAAGAAATAATCCTAAGTAAATCCGTATTCATAAATGCAAAAACGATAACGGATAATGATTACCTTCCTTCAATTAACGAAAGAATATCCGTCAAAGGATATGGGAAATTCATATATTTAGGTTCATTTTCCAAGACAAGAAAAGACCGTTTAATTGCTAAAGTAAAGATATATAAGTAATAAAAAAGCCCCAAATTGTCGAAAGAGGGGAACTTTTGCTGATTTAACAGCGGACAATTTGAAGCACATAAATCATATATGACGAACCTAAAAATAACCTAAAAAACGAAAAATATTTTTCTTTTGTTTTGAAACTTTAATTATTTTTGGACTAAAGGATAAGATAACTTTCTTTTTTCATGAAAACCATTCACAATATTAATGTTATGGAACTAGAAGAATTTCATTCCCACGTTGGAGAAATATTGATGTATTGCCAATGCATCGAACATGATGTTAAGTGCATATACGCATTTATGGCTGATGGAGGCTTTAAAGAAAACATGGCCCGTTTTGAGGAAGAGAAACTCACCCTTGGCCAAGTCGTTCATATGTTAAAAGAATATGATCAAAGCTGGGAAGAGCCATTTCTTAGCGAAGATGATTATGAAATCCTCTTTAGCGTTGTTCATAAAAGGAATTTCTATGCCCATAACGTGTATCTTTCTTTTTGCTATATCGTTAATGAAGATGATTTCAACGAAACATATGAGAAAGAATGCCAAGCCTTGTTAGAAGACGTTAAGAATCTCTCGTATCTTTATGAGAAGGTTGAAGAAAAACGTATCGAATATATGAAAGATGACCTCGATCTGGTCTATTAAGGAGAGAATATGAAGAAGATAGGAATGATAATCGCCGTTGAATTTGAACCATTCAAGGAAGCATATGGGGAACCAGAAGAAACAATCAATGATAAAGGCTTTGAGGTATCTATTTATAAGAAAGATAAATATACCCTCTATGTAATTTCCTCAGGCGAAGGAGAGGTACCTGCTGCAATGTGCACCCAGTATCTCATTGATAAGTATGATGTTGAAATGATACTGAACTATGGTGTAGTCGGTGGGCTTTCGAATAAACTTGGGCACGCCTTGACCTGCATCGTAAAAGAAGTGGTAGATTACCGTTTCGACACTTCGGCAATCGATCACGTTGAAATTGGAAGACATCCAAACCTTCCTTTAGCCATTCCAACCGATGAAAACCTTAGAAAGAAAGCTTTAGAAGTCGTCCCTCTATTGGAAGTCAGATGTGCTTCAGGCGATAAATTTGTTGACGATCCAAAGGAAAAAGAGGCGATTAACAAACAATTTGGCTGTGATATTTGCGAAATGGAAGCGGCAGGCATTCTTTTGACCTCAAGAAGAAATAACGTCCCTGCTCTTTTCATCAAAGTCATTGCAGATACTCTCTTTGGTGGAGCAAACGAATACTCAGATAAATCCAAAACGGCTGCTAAAGAATGTGTCAGCATCCTTGAACACATCATGGAGACATTATAATTTTTCGACATTTTTAAATTATTTTCCGAGAGAATATTCGATTTTCCGTGAGATTATTCGATTTTCCGTGAGAATAATGAAAGAAAGAATCCTTTTGCCAACAAAATAATCTCTCATAATCTCTCGGAAGATTCCTGAGAGAATAATCAATAGATGAAAAAAGCTCCAATTAAGGAGCTTTTAATTAACTTTATTCTCTATTCATCTCACGCTTGATTGCATCTGCAATAAGTGGAGCGATAGATATGGTTGATATCGAAGGGTTCTTGTTTTCAATGGAATCAGAGACCATCAAACAAGAGACACCTGCGTTATTTAAGCGTTCAAGGGCATTACCAGAGAAGACACCATGAGTGGCTGCAACCCAACAACGTTTAGCACCATCTTCAAGAAGTTTTGCCGCTACAGCCGACATCGTTCCTGCTGTATCGATGATATCGTCAACTAAGATACAAAGTTTATTTTGAACATCGCCATGCAACCCTAATACTTTAGCTTTGTTAGGGACTGGACGATGCTTATCGGCATATGCGAATGAAGATCCAGGAAGAAGAGATGCGAAGGCTTGAGCTCTAGCAACTCCTCCATGATCTGGGGATACAACGGTAACGTCATTAAGAGGGACATTTGCCGCATTGAGTCTTTCTTTGAATGATTCTGCAAAGAGTTCCATTGCAGAGATATTCTCTGTTTCAATGCCAAATTTAGGCATGACTTTCAAAGAATGAAGGTCGCAGGTGTATAGCTTATCTGCGCCTGCTGCCTTAAGGAGGTCTGAAACAAGCAAGGCGGATACTGGGTCGCCTTCGTCAATGACACGATCTTGTCTAGCGTATCCGTAATAAGGGATGAAGACGACAATCCTTCCTGCCTCAGCATTTCTTAATGCATTTAGGAAGACGAGGAGTTCCATTAAACGTTCGTTTGCTGGAGAGAATGTCGAATGAATGATGAAGATGTCCTTCTGCTTGACTGGAAGCATAGGTTTCGAAAATACTTCGCCATCGGCAAAGTGCATGACTTTAGCTTTCTCGCAGTTTATGCCAAGTTGATTAGCGACATTATTCGCCAAGGTTGGATTTGAACCGAGTGAGAAGAGCAAAATTGAATTTAGTTCCATGATTTTTTACCCTTAGATAATAATACTATTATCAAGAGAGAAAGGTAACCATTAATTAAGAAAGAATTATAAAAGAGAAGATAATAATTGACATTTTAAGATCCGTTAATACAATTCTTTCATATTTCAGGAGAGAAAAAATATGAAAAAATCTAAATTATTAATGCTTAGTGCCTTAGCTCTTGGTGCCTTAGCAAGCTGCACTGAAAAAGGAAGCACACCAGCATCAAGCGAAGAAGTAGCAGAATCATCCTCTAGCGAATCAATAGAGGAAGCCAATCCATTAGAGATGGCACTTGAGGCTGCTCAAGCTGAAAAATTAGCCCTTACTGGCAAACTGACTCACACATACCACTATGAAAACGTCATGGTTGCCGAAAGAGACGTTACGAGAAAATCAACCATAACGACATCATTTGAAAAAGACGCATGGAATCTCTCAACCCTTGATGATGGGATTGGCAATAAAACCTATTACACGACATATTTCAAAGATGAAGATGGTTTCTTATCAAGTGAATATCTTGAGGCAGACAATACGATTGGAATCGTTCCTGTTTTGACCTATGGCACAAAAGAACTTTTTGATGCAAAATACCAAAACCCATTCCAATTACTAAATGTTGCTGATTTTACGAAAGATGGAGACAAATACACTCTTACAGGTGCAAAAGCCCAAATGTTCGTCGCCCATACCTTAAATGAATCATATGCAGGCGGAAGCATTACTTTCACCATAACCGAAGGTGCATTTAGTGCAATTTCTGCAACAGATTTCAAGGTTAATGACTATCTTTACACTAGCTCTGATGCATATGCTAGAGAAACAACCGTCAGTTTTGAGCTTGCAATCGGTGCAAAAACATCAATCCACCATTTATCAGTTCAAAATGATAAAGGATACAGCGATCTTGAAACTGCCTTAAAAGCAGCAGAAGGTGGCAAATTCCATATCAAAAACGGCTCATCTGCCACCGATATGGGCTTTGAAGCATATTTCGATGGAACAAACATCTTTGCGACATTCAATGTTGGCGGAACCTCTGCCGAAGACTTCGATATGTATCTCACCCCAGCTGAAGATGGAAAACTTGATCTATATATGTATGACGGCTCTAAATGGATAACAGGCGAAGAATATTCTGAAGGCGAGATGTACATAGAACGATTCTCCTATGACGATTTGGCTCCAAAGATGCACGAGGTGTCTTCAAACATATTCTCAAAATCCAAGTATTCTTCGACATACTCAGTACTTACAGATGGTCTTCAATATATTGGTGAGTATTTTGTTTCCTATATATATGACGCCCTTAATCTTTCAAGCATGGAATCTCTTAGACACAACGTTTCCTCTCTTCAACTTAGCAACGTTTCCACGACAGGATTCGATATTGCAATCGCCTCAGTCATCAATGGCTCAGGTTACCAAACAAAGTCAAACGCATATTTGCAAATATCTGAAATTGGCACATGTACCCTTCCATTTGCAATCTCTATTGGTGAATAAGTAGGCCAAAGTAAAAAATAAAGGCATCTCATCGATGCCTTTTTATAATACAACCTTAATCTCAAAGACGTTGTCCTTGCCTGTTGCAGTGATCGTTCCGTTATGGTAGGTGACAATCTCTTTTGCAAGCGATAAACCGATACCTGTCCCCGCTATATTTGATGAACGGGCTTCTTGAAGACGGTAGAATCTTTCAAATACGGAATCTAGATTTCCATCAGGAAGTTTTTCTGTGTCGTTAGTTGCAGTGATGATGATATTTTTCTTAACCGTTGTTTCCACTTTCAAATCGATATAGGTCTTAGAATATTTAATCGCGTTGTCTAGTAAGATTGAAAACAATCTGCCTATCTTGTCTTGATTGCCATAATAGGTAATTCCTTTTTCAACCTCACAGGTCATTTTTCTCTTATATTGAGTGGAAATTCCCTTAAAGGAATCGAACATTTCCGTCACGAGCTTAGTAAGATCAAAGGAGGAGAAGGTGATGATTTCCCCTTCATCCATCTTTGCTAAATCATTCATGTTTTTGATCATCTTAGAGAGAAGGTTCACTTGCTTGCCAATATTTTGAGTGTTTTCGCTTTCTCCCTTATCAACTTCTTCAAGCTCGTTATTTAGTGAGATGATTGCTAAAGGGGTCTTTAATTCATGCGAAGCGTTAGAAACGAACCTTCTTTGCATCGTTATCATGTTTTCGATTGGTCTAACGATCAACTTTGAGAAAGGAATAAGTAAAAGGAAGGTTAGGATGATACCAGCAAGCCCAACGATTGTCGAAGTCCATAAGACACGGAAAGAAGGTTCAAGCTCACGATATTGATCAATGAGGGTGAAATATTTTCTGCCACCATATTCGTAATTCTTATATCTGTAGAAGAACTTGTACCAATCATTAGAACTCTCTTTATTACCATATGTCTTGGCTATTTCCTCTGCTTCAGAGGTAGAGAACGTTGAAATATTGAAAGTGATAGTTTCAAGAGAACCATCTTCATTGAAAGCATAGGTGAAATACCTCACTGAATATTTATCTTCCCTATCGTGCTCTTTTCCCTCATCTCCTTTGTTAGGATCATGAATTTTAAAAGATCCACCAGATTTAGCGATTGCATCTAAAGAGCTATCCGCTCCAGCGGTAACGCCATAAAAGTTATATGAATTGATGATGAGCAATAAGGCAATGATGATGCTAGATACGGAAGCTAAACTTACCGCAATCATCTTTTTTCTTAGTTTGTTAACTGCTTTCATGAGAATGATTATAAACTTTTTTCTATTAGAATATAGCAATAATAGCAGCAGAAGTAATCATGAGTGCTTGGAATAAGAAAGCGGATATAATCGCGCCATAAACTCTGTTGTTGAGCTTTCTTGTGATGAAGTTTCCTAAAGGTATTGTCAAAACGTACATCAAAATCATATTCTGCATCTGTCCGATAAAGCCTGAGTATGATTGAATTGCCAAATAGAAAAGAACAAATAAGAATAGGGCAACATATTGAACTAAGTTATATAGTAAGGAGATATACCACTTAGCATTGATTTTCTTTAACATATCCCCTTCAACGCCAGAAATGTAATAGCCAACACTCATTAATGCGGTGGCAAAGAATAGCCAGAACAATCTGATGTTAAATGGTAAGAGGTTATACATGGTCATCTTTAAGATATACCAAGAGAAGAGAATGATGCCTAAAGAAACAAGCACACACTCAATAATGTCTTTTTTAGTTGAATGAATCTTGAAAGAAATCTTTGGAAGTTTGCCTTTTGTCCCTTTGAATGTCCCCTTCCTATAGAAGAAGAGCATCACTAAACCATATCCGGCAATGCAACACATATATGGTATGTTCATAACAGGTGAGCCAAATGGCAAAACCACGCATAAACAACAAATGAGGACACCCATTAGAAGTCCTGGCAACCATAAAAGAAGCTTTCTAAGAAGATATGATTTCGTGTTTTCAATAAGAGGCACATCATCCTCAAGAGAAATCTCGCCCTCTTTTGCTAACTTAGGAGTTGAATTCAAAGAGAAGAGGACTAAGAAGATGCCAGCAAGAGCAAATGCCCAACCCATATAGACAAAAGAAATGATGAAACTTGAATAAGAAGAGGCCACCCCTGTAATATCCGAGATTGAATTAAGGACATATTGAGAGAATGTTGGGGAATACATCTGATAAGAATGAAGGACCCCGTTAGTGATTCCAACAGTCACCTTCGACCCAAATTCATTTGTTTCCGTGAAATAAGCCGTTCCTTTCTCTTGCACGTTTTTGCCAGTTAATCTTTCGGATATTCTAAGAATGTCATAATCAGAGACGACATCATCGGCAGTTGAACCAAAAAGATACACGTTCACCCCTTTAATTGCGCTAGGGCCATAATCTTTCCATGGATATTGATTTGCATCATCTGTCGCAGCAAATAATGATGCTTGGGCTGAATGCTTGTAGTTAACTTCAGGCGAGAAAAGAATAATGTTCCTGATGTTTTTCTTACTAACGGTGGTTTCTGCACCTTCAACATTGTAATCATACATGAGCCTAAGGATTGATCTTCCGCCCATTGAATGACCCATGAGGATGATGTTTTCATAATCAATGGATGAGATATTATGTAAATACGTTACCGCGTCATCGATTTCCTTAGGAATCTCATCAGTTTTGGCATTGTCAAAGCCGATTCTTCCGAATGAGTTTCCTTGTCCGGAATAATCAAAAGTCATGACAGACATGTTATTTGCTAAAAAGACGTTTGCAATCGGTCTCCATTTGGCTCTATCACATGAGTAGCCAGGGCAGATAAGAACGGCATATTTCGCATCTTTCTTTTCAAAATATGTAGCAGATATCGTCACATCATCATTTTTATATGTTGATTGGAATGTAACATTTCTCCCTCCCAAAGTTTGGAAAGAGCAGATAAATATCAGAACTGCCGATATCAACATAGAAACTAATCCAGAAATAAGCAAAATGAGATTCTTTTTGTTTTTCATAAGTATGATAATTTTAACATCTTTTCTATAAGAAAATAACCTATAATTGATGTATGGAAACAGAATATATCGAAAAAGAAAATTCCAAGGTGACCGTCCTATTCGTTCATGGAATATTAGGATCACCAGAGAGGTTCAAAGATCTATATGACCTTGTGCCTCCGTCTTTTTCTATAATGAAGCTCATTCTTCCAGGACATGGCAAAACAACAAAGGAATTCCATAAATCAAGCATCAATGAATGGAGAAAATGCGTACATGAGTCCCTTCTTTTTCTAAAAGAGAAGAAGCAGAGAGTCATATATGTGGGCCATTCTATGGGCACCTTATTTGGAATAGAGGAATCTTTGAATGGAGATTTGATTGATTCATTGTTTTTACTAAATGTTCCATTAAAACCACATATGACCTTCAGTATGTTAACCCGTTGCCTTAAAGTAGTTTTTCAAAAAGAAAATAAATGGGATTTTCAAACAAAGCTTATAAAAGAGAACTGCTCCATTAAGTTAACAAAGAACATTTTTGCGTACCTATTATGGATTCCTCGTTACATAGAACTTTTCAAAGAAATGAGGCACGCAAGACACCTAATTCCAAAAATAGTCTACCCATGTATGTGTTTTCATTCAAAAAAAGATGAACTAGTATCTCAAAAGACTTATAAGTGGTTAAAAGGAAATTCAAATATAGAAGTTTTCTATCAAGAGAATTCAACCCATTATTTCAATGACGGAGAAGGCCTAAAGGTCATGAAAGAAGAGTTTTCTAAATTGATGGAAGCTTATTCGAAACCAATAGAACCATTTCAAACCAAACTCTTAAAAGAACTTAGGAAAAACATGCCGCTAAAGGAAATAAAATGAGTTCAGACTCAACTAAGAGAGACAAATAACGCGTTAAAAACTATCCCATTTTCTTTACAATTTGTTGTACTTCATTGTACTTTGAAAAAAATGTTGTACTTCATTGTACTTTCCTCTCCTCGATGATGAAAATAAATGATAAGAACAACTTTCTTCCATCCTCATATATTCTTCAACGCCAAAGAATCGAATCAGGCAACACATATGAGAAGATAAGCTCTTTGCTGAAAGATATCTCAAGCAATTACGAGATAATCAACATATCTTTGATGAATTCCCACGGAGAAGAAATAAATCTATCAAGCAATGTTGAATATTACATTGAGACGAATCCTAATTACGATAGGAATAAGGCTAAGGCGTACCATTTAGTAGGAGACTCCCTAGAAGAGATATCCTCTAGTGGATATGGAAGATACATCCGTTTCGAAAATGACAAGATGAGCACTTATGTCGTTTTGATTGAAGGGGTTGGCAATAAGGTTAACCTCCCTCCAATCATCTCCTTTTCTATGGTCGGTATCGTCCTGATTCTTGGCTTGATAACATTCTTGGCGATATTTTTCCCTAAAAAGAAAGAAGAAAAAGATAGTCTAAAGTAATACACGTATCCCTCGAATACATGTTTTTATTGATTATTTATGGCTTAAAAGATGCAACAACAAAGATTGCTAACCTTGAATTTTGGGGACTTTTTGAGATTTTGAACCTTGAATTTTGGGGACTTTTTTAAAAATGTTACCTTGAATTTTGGGGACTTTTAATCTAATATTTCTTCGAAAGAAGGATTTTTTATGTTCAAAAGGAAAGCGTATAACGAATTACTAAAATGGAAAAATGAATGGGCGGGGAAATATGCCGTCTTACTTGAAGGAGCGAGACGTGTAGGCAAATCCACAATAGCCGAGAACTTTGCTAGAAATGAATATAAATCCTATATTTTGATTGATTTTTCCAAAAAGAATAAAAAGATAATGGATTGTTTTGAAGACATAAGCAATTTGGACATGTTCTTTTTTAGGCTGCAAAACGAAACTGGAATTAGTTTATACGAAAGAGAATCCGTTATCATTTTTGATGAAATCCAATTATTTCCTCCAGCTCGTCAAGCCATCAAGCATTTAGTTAAGGATGGTAGATATGATTACATTGAGACAGGATCGCTTATCTCCATAAAAAAGAACGTTAAAGATATCCTCATACCATCGGAGGAGATGAAAATACAAGTCAACCCGATGGATTATGAAGAGTTCTCTGATGCGGTTGGCTTTAATTATTCACTTTTGAACACTCTTTATGATTTAAAGAAACCAATAGGCGAGGCAACTAATAGAACTCTTATTAGAAATTTTAGAATCTATCTGGCAGTAGGCGGAATGCCTCAAGCCGTTGAAGCATATACCCAAAAATTGAGTTTCTCACAAATAGATAAAGTTAAAAAAGAAATAATTAATTTATACGAGGAAGATCTAAAGAAAATAGATGGAAGTGGAAGACTCTCAATGATTTTCAAGTCGATTCCATCACAATTAGTGCTAAACAAAAGGAATTTCAGTTTTGGCTCGAGCGAAATCAAGAATAAAACATCCAAAGACGATGAAAGAATATACGATTTGGTTGATTCAAAAATAGTCAATATATGTTATAGAGTAGCAGAACCGAGTATTTCTTTATCTCAAGCCACCGAATTAAACAAATTCAGACTCTATCTTGCTGATACGGGCTTGTTTGTAAGCATGCTATTCAATAATGGCACAAATGACTACGAAGACATCTATAGTAAACTGCTCTCAAATGGCCTTAACCTCAATCTTGGATATCTATACGAGAATGCCGTATCTCAAATGCTTGTTGGGGCAAACTGCCCTCTTTACTATCACACGTTCCCAAAGAAAAACTCTACTCAACATTATGAGATAGATTTTCTTTATTATCGCAAAGGAAAGATCTCTCCCTTGGAAGTTAAATCAAACAAGATCAACAACCATGAATCCATCGACGCATTCAAAGAGAGATATTCCAAAATATGTGGAGAGAGGTATCTGATATCCTCAAAGGATTACAAAAAAGTTGATGATTTAATAAACCTGCCATATTATTTGCTTCCTTTTTACTTAATGAAAAGAGATAACTAACGTAGAAATGAGATATGAAATACAATTCAGTTGTCATCAAATTGAGGACAACTGAAATGATTATCTAGTATTTAGGTAACAAAAAGATACGATATCAATTGATATTATAAGGATATAAGTAAAAGTCCGCTATAAAGAACGTTTCAATGTTGAATGTTAAGCAAAATATTTTTCAACATGGATTCTAAAGTCCAAAAATATGCACAAACATCCATTTCGAGTGTCCAAAAATATGCAAAAAGTTCATAAAACAATGTCCAAAAATATGCACAAACATCCATTTCAAGTGTCCAAAAATATGCAAATAGTTTGATGCTTTGTGTTAATATATATTCATAAGCGAGGTATGAACGTGTTAAAAAGGAAAATATTAAATGATTTGATCTCTTGGAAAAACACCAAAGACAAGGAGTGCTTGTTTGTCAGGGGCGCTAGACAGGTTGGCAAAACTTTTATCATCGAACAATTTGGCAAAGAGAACTACAAAAACTACATTTACATAAATTTTTTCGAAAATCCAAATTTCAAAAATATATTTGAAGGCAGTTTACAAGCTGCTGAGATATATAAAAAGATGTCCTTATACGTTCAGAATTTAAGACTTGTCCCAAAAGACACGCTTATTTTTTTGGATGAGATTCAAGAATGTCCTAATGCACGAACGGCATTGAAATTTCTCGCAATAGATAATCAATACGACGTTATTGCATCGGGTTCTTTGCTTGGCATCTCTTACAAATCCGTATCCTCAATCCCTGTTGGATATGAAAAGCAAATAACGATGTATCCATTAGATTTTGAAGAATTTCTATGGGCAACTGGTACAAATGAAGACGCCATTAACTACATCAAAGGTTTTTTTGAGCGTAAAGAAAAAGTTGAAGATGGCATCAATGACGAAATGTTCAAAAAACTAAGGGAATATATTGTTGTCGGTGGAATGCCTGATGTCGTTAACACTTTTATTAAGACAAACAGTTTTAACGAAGTCCACAAGGCGCAAATCAAAATACTTGAAGATTACGATGACGATATAGTTAAATATGCGGAAAATAATGAAAAAGCCAAAATTAGAAAATGCTACAATTCAATCCCTAGACAATTAGCAAAGGAAAATAAAAAATTCCAATATGGAGTCGTTGAAAAAGGTTCCACGTCTAGGAAATTTGGCGATAGTATCCAATGGCTGATTGACGCGAATCTCGTTATGCCAGTCTATAATGTCTCAACTCCAATCCTTCCACTTGAAGCGTATTCCAAAGAAGAATATTTCAAGATGTATTTGCATGATGTCGGTCTACTTGTTGCAATGTATGGATTTGATGTGAAGGCGTCTATCATAGAAAATTCTTTGTCAGGACCAGCAAAAGGCGCCATCTATGAGAATCTAATATCAACAATGATCACTGCTCGGGGATATAAGGCACATTACTATAAAGCGGAAAACAATTCGCAAGAAATTGAATTTTTGATTACACAAAACTCAAAGATAATCCCAATTGAGGTCAAAGCTGGTAATAGCGCTAGCGTGTCTCTAAATAATTTTATAAAAGATTACGCCCCATCTTATGCATACAAATTCATCACAGGAAATATAGGTGTAAATGGCACAAAAATTACTTTGCCACTTTATATGGCAATGTTTATTTAATTTCAATTTTTGCCCTAAATGAAATAATTATCTAGTATTTAGGTAACAAAAAGATACGATAGATATTAGAGAATATAAGAAAAAGACCATCATTTTGATGGTCTTAAACTTTTAGATGTTAAGCAATCTTACAGAAGGCAATATAGGCTTTATAGGCCTCATAGAGATCGGCTTTGGAGACGATTTCCATTGGGGCATGCATATTTAAGACTGGAACGCCAGCATCAACGACATTCATGTTGTAGTTGCCTAAGATGTAGGCGATTGTTCCTCCTCCACCTTGGTCAACTTTTCCAAGTTCAGCTGTCTGGAAATGAATGTTATTCGTATCCATGACATTTCTAATCTTAGCAAAGTATTCAGGCATTGCGTCATTGCAGCCAGATTTTCCTCTTGAACCAGTATATTTGTTGAAAACGATGCCATTTCCTAAATATGCGCTGTTCTTTGGGTCGTTAACTGAAGCAAAGAGTGGATCAAATCCAGCAGAGACGTCACTTGATAACATCAAGGTGTTCGTGAAAGCGTGTCTAAGTTTCAAATCAGAATAAGCGGTTTCTAAATTGATGAGCTCAGCAATGATATTCTCAAACCATTTAGATTGAGCGCCTGTCGCGCCAACTGAGCCAATTTCTTCTTTGTCAACGAGAATGGCGCATGTCGTATATTCACATTCACCTGCAGCAATGACTGCTTCCATAGAGGAGTAGGCACAAACCCTATCATCGTGGCCATATCCAGCGACCATTGATCTATCTAGGCCGTAATCTCTAGCATTTCCCGCTGGAACAACTTCGATTTCAGCAGATAAGAAGTCTTCTTCCTCAATATCGTATGTGTCTAAAAGAATCTTAAGAACGTTCTTTTTTACTGCATCCTTATCTTCATCTTTTAGAGGAATGCTTCCTAAAGTAAGATCGAGAGACTCTCCTTCAATGACATTTGATGCTCTCTTGCCTAATTGATCGGCAGATAAGTGGATCAACAAATCAGAGATTCCAAGAACTGGATCATCTTCTTTGTTACCGATGTTGATTTCGATGAGGCTCCCATCCTTTTTACAAACGACGCCAACTAAGGCAAGAGGGATTGTGACATATTGATATTTCTTGATTCCACCATAGTAATGGGTATCAAGCAAGGCAAATCCGTTTGCTTCATATAGAGGGTTTTGCTTGATATCAAGACGTGGGGAGTCAATATGAGCCCCTAAGACTCTAAGTCCTTCCTCGATATCTTTCTTTCCGATCACAAATAAGGCGATATTCTTTCCTTTGTTTGTCGCATAGACTTTATCTCCTGCTTTTAAGGATTTATATGTGGAGATGTCCTTAAAACCGTGAGCTTCCGCTTCTAAGATGGCAAGTTTGACGCATTCTCTTTCCGTTTTGCCTTTGGATAAGAATTTCTTATATCCATCCGCGAAATCCATAACCTTGTTAAATTCTTCATCTGAATAACTTAACCAAGCATTTTTGTTATACATAATGTTTCCTCCTAATATTGTAGATATTATATGCTAGAAAGCAGAAGAAGTCTCTTTCTATGCATACAATGTCTTCTTTTAAGTTCCTTCATGAGTAATGGTCACAATTGAAGTCGTTTTATATGCCATCCTCTTTATTCTAAGCACCACTAAATTTAGATATTTCCTCCTAAAGAAACTCAAAATCATAGAGAAAACATTAATTAGAGACCGAGCCTCTTCCTATTCAGAACGTTTAATGGAATATCCGTTTTTGTAAGGTAGAAATGTTGTTAATAATCTAGATATTCTTTGATTTAATTAAGTGCGAAATACTTAAAAAAGTAGATAAAATGCACTTAAATAGAAAAAATTGATATTGAATTGAAAAAAATGATGTAAAAAACAGAATAAATCTCCATTGCTTGTCGTAGGCGTAAGACAATGTGGAAAGACGTCCTCAATCAGAGAATTTGCTAAAAACAACTATCAAAACGTCGTATATATTAATTTTTGGAAAGATGTTTTCCTACAAAGAGGCATTAAGAAAAAAAGCTCGATACCTTCTGCATATTAATGC
>CAVFKA010000004.1:0-57363 GCA_963623195.1 bacterium
TTTTTGATTTTTATTTGAAGATTTACCTAGCAAAGATCAAGCAAGGAGGTGCTTAGAAAAGCGGAAAGGAGGCGATCTTTGCTAGGGTTATCTTCTTGCAAGGAGGTTTCCCTCGTTGCACAAATATTCTCTATTGGTGTCAACAAGTTTCGAAGTACGGAGATTTCCGTACCCTAGGGAAAAACCCGATAGCATCTATGTTTTTTAAGTTGTAAGTTTGTTGAATTATTTTTAAAATTAACTATTTTTACGGTCTTTGAAATCTTTGTTAATTTCTTCTTTCCAATCTTTCTTTATGGAGCCTTGTTTTCTATAGGATTTAATTGCACAGTCTAAAGCCACAAAGTTAAGTTCGACTCCTTTAGGATCGTTTTTATAGTTAACGGCATTATCTGATTCGATGCCAAATCTAGCCGCCTCTTTGATGGCGTCAATATTTGCGCCTAAAAAGATGAATTCGGAACCTTTTTCCTTTTCTTTCTCGATGAGTTCTTTCACTTTTGTATATGAAAACTCTCTTGAGGAGTTTTCCATTCCATCGGTCGTGATAATAAATAAGGTTCTTGCGGGCTTTTCCTCTTCTTTCATGGCGTCATGAATTTTTGAGATTTTTAGAATGCTTGTTCCTATTGCATCAAGAAGAGCCGTGCGGCCTCCCACATAGTATTCTTTCTCGGTTAATTGCTTTATATCTTTGATGGGGAGCCTCTCGTGGATGGTATAAATCTCGTCGCTGAAAAGAACGGTAGAAACAATCGCTTCTCCTTCTTCTTTCTTTTGTTTCTCAAGAAGGGAGTTATATCCACCTATCGTGTCGGATTCAAGTCCGCTCATTGATCCACTCTTATCAAGAATGAATACTAATTCCGTTAAATTTTGTTTCATTTTTTGAAACCTCCTAAATATTTTTAACGGTGATATTCTAGGAGGAGTAAAAAATGATTTGGTCGCTTCAGAGGCGACATTTTTATTTATATATAAAGAGGCTCTTCTCCGTAATCAAAAAGGATTCTATTTATCATATTCATATCGTATTCTTCCTGTTCAAGAAGATATTTGATAATGACATCAGATTTTGAAGAGGATGAAAGAGTGAAGCCTGCTCTACCTAGCAAATCTAGGGTTTCATCTACATTTAGTTTGAGGGCAATACAAAGAGACAACGCAGTCTTTTTGTTTGGAGAATATTCTTCATTTGATCTTATCTTTGAAAAGAGTTTTCTATCTATATGAGCTCTTTTGTATACGTCTACGTCATTGTAGCCTTTTTCATCTATGAGATGGAACAGCGCTTGTTGAAAGGTGTCGTCTATATGAGAAAGTCTATCTTTAAGAAGAGAATTATTGGCCTCTAGAATGGCACAAAAGGAAAATGACTTGCATTCTTTTAAATGAGTTTCATAAAAGTTCTTAGAAGAATCTTCTTGAACATAATACATCTTTATGTAGTTAGCTACGTCTTCTTTTAGTTGGTTGTATTTCTCCTGAAATTCGCCATTGTCATCAGGATCATTGCCATGATTCAGAATGCCACCAAGATAATCAAAAACATATTTCCTTTTTAATTTATCATGATATTTTTGGTTTTCATAAGTTCTCAAGCAAGAATAGCAGGATGATTCTTCATCGCAAGAGCAATATTGCGTCATTTCAAAGGCGGTTTGTAACAATTCATAAATCTTATCTTCATCGTTTAGCCTCTTTACATGGCCAGCGCCGCCAGGAGTCGTATCATATAAAATATAAGCGAAATTAGACGAAAAATTGTCATCATAATATGTTTTTTGTAAGCAGCCCGAAATCTCCGTCGCATCAATGTTTAAGACTCTCGAAGAGGCTAAAGTTAGAGCTTCCAAAATGGAGTAAGCCTGGCTATGCAAATCACCATCATAAGCATTTAAAGGAACGCAAATTTGGATTTTGATAATGTCCGTTTTGAATTTATACCCTAAAGAATATCTTTCTAATTCAGCATTCTTGCAAGGGTATCCTTTTTGATCACGATGACCTTTTCTGTCCGTAATTTTCCTTATGTTAGGATTCAATCCATCTGGCGTTTCAATGGCATAGCCACATATTGGGCAAACAAGGAAATCGCTTCTATTAAGCAAAACCATTTCTCCGTCATTGCTCACCATGGAGACATTTACATTTGTATCACCAATTTTATAAGAATCTATCTGTTCTTTGTTACCATAACTATAGAATGTAGCCTCAGTTTTGTAAGTCCTTTCTGGCTTGATAAGAGTCGGCTTTTTCACGGCCGCTTCAGCGACGAAACCAAATTCAGGGATCAAGAAAGTCTTTATTGCGTTTGGCTTTATGGCCCCATGACATTGCTTACATTGGCAAAGAGGGTGGTTCTCCTCTGTTTTCGTCTCTTGATGAATGCAAACATTTAAAGTTTGACAACGTTGGCATTGAACATAATCGTATTTTCTCCAGTCAAGACCGGCTCCTTTCTTGATGTAACGAGACTTAACTAATTTATTATTAGCAACAACCTCACAACCTGGTGCATATTCAGAAAGAGCCATCCCCAAATTTCTAGACAATTCAAGTCCGCTTAAATTATTCTCTTTAGTATTGGTGTTGATTTCTAGTTCAACAGTATCAACCGGGAAGCCATATTTAGGAAGAATGTTGTTTCTAGAGAGAAAACTAATGATGGAATCATCTTGATAGGTATTAATGCGTTTTATTAAGCTATACTGGACTGGGTTCCCTTGAGATTTTGCTTGTTCATAGTCTTTCCTTAATATTTCAATTTCGTCAAGATATCTTTCTCTGACATCAAACAAGCTCGGATATTCGCCTATAGAAGGCTCCAAGAGCCATTTAGTCCAACCATAATTTTCAATCTCGAATTTTTCTAATAAAGAATTTGGCACGGACTCAAGTAAATAATCTTTTAGTTCTTTTCTCTCTTTTGAGTCTTTTGTTAAAAAAACCTTTAACACGTCAAAACCACAAAGGCCAGTTTCTTTGTTCTTTTCCATCAAATCTTTAGCTTTTGAAAAGTACATCGGATATCGTTTGAAAAAGAAAGAAAGTGCCGAAGAATATAGGTGTCTAATGCATATTTTTTCATTATCCGTTTTAAAATGAGGCGGATTGATGACCCCACTAATCATATCCGTTGGCCTATCGAAAAAATGAAAATCATGGTTTGATTTATTACAGAAAGTAACAGCCAAAGCAGCGGATTTTGCACTACGCCCGGCACGGCCTGCTCTTTGGGCATAATTTGATGGTGACGGTGGCATATTTCTCATGAAAACCGTTTCCAGATCACCGACATCAACGCCCATCTCAAAAGTCGTTGAGCAACTTAAAACATCTATTTTTTGCTCTTTGAAGAGATTTTGATAATTGTATGCTTCTTCCTTGTTGAGCTGAGCTGTATGTTCAACCACACGCAACGGTTTGATTTCCAAATCGTGATACAAACGATAATAATGGTTGTCTTTTTCCATCTCATCAACATCAACTTCGCTTAATTCGCCATCGCAATGGTAAGAAGGGCACGCCCCCTTAACGTTTATTGAAGTTAATTTTCCACATTTAGAACATTTATAAACCTTAAAGTTTTTCTTTAAAACCAAATTGTTAGTGTTAACTTTGTAATGGGCTTTGTTCGTTTTGAACATAATATTTGGCTTGCCATCTTTAAATGCAAAGAAAACGTCCCATATTTTTTCTAAAAGTTTTATCACGTCATCTTTGGCGATGCTTGGATTATTTTTTTGAAGGATTTTAGTCAAATAATCAAGCCTCTTGTTAGAAAGTGACTCGCTTTTTGGAACGAAAGAATGCACGTATTGATTGCCATCATGTGGAAGGTAGGAGAATTCCACACCGCCATGAGTAAAAAATTCCTTATCTGCGATTGTCATGTCCTTTGGGTAATAAAACGCAGGATCGGTCAACATTCCCATTACAAAAACCAGACATATGTTTTTAACTTCTTCTTCACTTAAATCATATTTCGTATGTTTTGCAAATTTTATGTTCTTATTAAAATCGATGGCTAAAAGTCCAAGTCCAAATAATGAGTTGCGTTTAGAAGAATCCACAAATTCTTTTAAAATGGCTTGCCATGCTATTTTTTCATAATCATACGAAGATAAAGAACCGGTTTTCAAATTGAATAGATAATCATCAAAAGGAATGATTTTGTTATCTTGCATTCTGGCGGTAAGTTGATTGACGAATGTAGGAACTTCTATCTCGTTTTCCTTTAACTTTTCCATTTGATTCATAATCAAACGGCCATAAAGGAGGCCATTATAAGAGGTGGAAAGATATGAGGTGAAATATGCGGCAGCTTGTCTATTGTCAGAGAAAGCTATGAATTGTTTCGCTTTGGAAACTTCCTCGACTGACTCAGTTTCGCCAAAATCAAATCCATCATCCGATGATTGGTGAATGACTATTTTCTTTTCGTGGCTAGGCAATTCTTCGAATAAGGACGTCCCAATGACAGCCGTTGATGATTCTTGTCCAGTGAAAAAACCTCTTAAAATTCCTAGTCTATTGACGTTTTCGCATGAAATGCATTTTGTGACTCGCCCATTTTTTTCATCCGTTGTCCTTACTTCGTAAAGGGTCACGAATTCATTTTCATCATGTCCACAAGTATGTTCATGCTTATGGACATCATCTGCATTTCTTACAAAGCCGCAATGAGGGCAAAGTTCATATTTGCCAATAAGTTGTTCAGACGATTCCAAAGAACTGTCTTCATCACTGTCGTTAAAAGTGTCACCTATATAGAATGCCGATTTAATTTCATCGCCATCGGCATTTGATTTTTGCTTAAGATAACCATCCTGTATATTTCCTATCAAATACAGAGAATGGCATTGGCTACATGTTACCGCTTCAAACACGGAATATTCCTTTCCTTCAAAATATTCCATCTTTTTTCTCGTCAAAAATAAGTCCTTATGAGGGGCTAAGGTGATAAACACACCATCAGTTGCTCTTAGAAACATATGATATCTTGAGTCAAAAAGTTTGCAGCCATTTTTTGATGATCTAGAGGCAACTTCGACAAAAGACGAAAGTTCGTCATCGTTGAAACCAGTATTATCTTTGATTTCTTCTACACTTCTGGGTTTTGAGAGATAATTCTTAATTTTCCAGAAAGTATTATCATTTAGCAAAAGTTCATAGAGATACTCGCTTAGAGTTGATTCATTGATTTCAAAACCATATTTCTTTTCTGTTTCGGAAATAATATAGGCGTCGTCGTATCCTTCATCTATCAGCGATTCGACGTATTGGTAAAATGACATTTTTAAATCATATTTTGTGGAAACCTGCCTGATATCCACCCTTTTAGCGCGAATGATGTTTTCCTTTTTAAACTGAGCTGAGCAAAGTTTTTCCGCAAAAGAAATAACCTCATCATTCGAGTCTTCATTTCCAAGCGTAGCACTAGTCAAAATATATTGAAGCGATTTATTGTCCAACTTCGCCATCAATCTTTTGAGAAGCATGGAGACTTCGATGCCGGTTGAACCAGTGTACGTATGAGCTTCGTCAAGAATAACGAATTTCCAATTCTTGGCGTATTCACCATCAAAGAAAACATTGTCTTCAGGCCTTAGCATCAAATATTCCAACATAGCATAGTTGGTTATGAGAATGTGAGGAGGGCGAGATTTCATTGAATCCCTAGAAAGACGTTCGTTTGGCAATGGTTTTCTTAATCTAACATCATCCATTCTTTGGCCATTCAATTCAATATATTGATCTATTGCGCCTTTTTCCTTGCTGTTGGTTTTTTCGTGGTTTCTTGTTTGTCCCGTATAACAACCGAAAGTAATATCTGGATATTCAATAAATGTTTTTCTAAGTCTGTCAATCTGGTCATTAGCAAGCGCATTCATCGGGTAAATGATTAAAGCCCTTACTCCGTCACTTAACGTTCCTGTCTCTTTTTCTCTCATCAGTTCATTAATCAAAGGTAACAAGAAACATTCGGTTTTGCCTGAGCCGGTGCCTGTAGAAACGATAAGATTTTGGCCATCGATTGTCTTAAGGAGGGCTTCTTCTTGATGATAATGAAGATTTGGTATGTCATATAATCGTTTTAATTTTCTAAATTCAGGAGATATGATGTTGGCTTGAATCAATTCCTCGAGGCTTCTTCCTTTTTCAAAAGAGCTTGTGACATCAAGATATGGTCCTTTTGCAAAGGAATTATTTTCTGCAAGTCTACGGTTAAAAATTTCCTTATATTCAGGATCATTTATGTCAAACATTGTTTTTAAATATCTAACATATTTATCTGAAATCGTCTTGGATGCTTTTATTATATTGAAACCCATTTTTATCATTTCTCCTTTATCGTAGTTCTTAAACGATATGTGTCATCAAACAACATCGTCAGCTGTCTTTTCGTTTCTTTTGTGGCTTTTTCACATTGCTTGCAATTCATAATTTGTTTATATCTCGGGAAAAGAGTGAGGCTATCGTAACATTCGCCATCATCGTTTCTCTCTAAAACAAGAATTGAATCCTTATCGTTTGTATCTGTAAATATAACTAGAGCATGCATGAACAACATGGATGTTCCGTCTTTAGCGTATCTATATATATTCGATTTGTACCAAACGCTTTTTTCATCAAAGAAAGGCTCTTCTTCGCCCCAGATTCCAAGAATTTCAAATCCATCATCGGTTTCAATTTCGGAAGGTGAAGTTTTTTTAAATCCTTCCAAGACATAACGATGTTCGCCGTTTAAATAGACGGGGCTAAATATTTCGTTTTTGTTTCGGTATCCATTGATTTCTATTTTTTCGTCACGTAAATGTCTAAGATCAATCAATTTTACTGAACGTTTTCCCAATAGAATCGAGGATGTTTCTATATCAAATCCATCATCATCCTCGGAAGATTCATAGATATATAGTTCATAAATACCATTCTCTAATTCAACTTCGAAATCAAATTTTCCATCGATGATAGGCAAATCTTCACAAAGAGTTAGCCCATTATGGACGATCGTTGCCGTGTACTCTTCATTGCCAACTATATCTATTTCTCCACGTAAAATATTGTTATCAAAGTCCCCGATTAAATTAGCGTCTTTCAAGTCGCTTTTACATACAACACTCAATAAATGATGGGTTCCAACGCCCAAATCAATATCAACGTTTCTAAACACTTTTTCTTTGTCGTCCTTAAACCAGTTAAAAACCCTATCTAGTTCAAAATAAGATTTTTTCGAGTTAGTAACACAGCCAATTTTGCTCTCTTCTTCTGCAATTTCTACATCTTCATTTGTGAAAAGGGAAGATTTTGAAAAATCAAATGGCCCATGTACAAACAATTTTCTTTTACTTGATTTCAATTCTTTAAGAGTGATATTTGAAGGCTCGCTGACATTCCACTCTTCATCTTCACTATATTTCCAATGTAATGCAGGTATTTCGAAATGAATCTTGCATTCTTTCTCTTTAAGAAGGTAGGTTAAAACCAACTCTTGATTTGACACATATTTGCAAAAAGCGTCGCGTTCTTCATTCCTTTCTGCAAAATTAAAGAAATATTTGTTGCAATCAAAGCCTCTTTGCCAATTGTCTTGTTCGATGCTTTCTTCTTTAAAACGGGCATTTATGTTAAAGGAGATCTCACATGATTCTTGGAAAACATAAGGCGCATCAATAAATTCATAGCTAAAATTTCTAAGATACACCATATGAATGTGATTGGTATTTTTATGATATCTTGGATAACTCAAATAAACTTCGTAAAGTCCATTCGTTTTAATGAAATCATTTAAATCAAGAACGTAACCGATGTTTTTCAGGTCTTCTTCGATTCTAAATTCATTTACTTTTGCTGAAATCTTATTTGGAGATCCGTTGATGGTTAAACTTATTCCATCCAATTCATTAGGAGTCGCTTTAAAGATCAACTTTGGTAATTTTGAATAAATTTGATATTCGATGCTATCAGAAATAAGTTTGCATCCTTCTAAAGGATAATGCTCACCGTATCCCTCATCTATGTTCTTTTTCTGACCGACCTGGATGCCTCTATTGCCATCTAGAATAACAATCTCGCCCTTTAAAACGCTCATGTATTTAATGTATAAGGAATCATCTTTATACGTTTCACATCTTCCACCCAGTATCCTTGGATATTCCTTGCTATCCGAATAAGAAGTTATATCGCCTTCTGGAAAAATTCTGGTTTCATGATCGATATATCCACCATTTGTATCAAAGAATCTAATTTTTGATGGAGCGATATTATATTCTTTTAGTTTTTTTCCGTTGCTGGATAAAATAATAGTAAATCCAGATAATATCGATGAAATTGGCAATTCTATTTCTTTTTTGTCTATATAATACCCAATGTTATCATGTTCATAAGATGGGCTTAGTTCGATGGGGAAATCAAGGGAATCAGATTGAACAGTCCATAAAGGACGATCGTCTTTATCGCATGTGACCAAACGGCACATAGGTAAAATCATCTTTAATCTTTCGTTTTTAGAATCCAATTTGAAAATAGGTGCCCTATATAGGATTTCATTCTTATTTTTTAACAGCAAATGTCTTTCGACGAATTTCTTCTCTTTGATAAATGGACTTTTTGGATTGTTCATCCATATATTCAAAAGGTGGTTGATTCTATTTCCTGTTTCATTAACGGCCTTTCCGTTCCAAAAGCAATCATCCATAATTTTTAAAATTCTTTTTACACGATTTTTGAAAATTCGTTGAATGTTCTTATCGGGAAAAGAAGCAAGCAATGCTGTGTGCGACCTAACCGATTGATTTGTGTCATTCAATAAAATAATCAAAGTTCTAAAGGCCTCTTGGCCTTCTTCGGTATCATTTAATGTGGCCGCGTTTCTTCCTAAATCCAAACGCCAAAAAGAGAACAAAAAATCAAATAAATGATTAGCACAATTGTTGGCGACAAAAGAATGCATTGTAATATTGTCTATCTTATTAGTTGTTTTATCTGAATAAGCTTTTCCCGTTTTCCGCATGATCTCTTTAAAACATTTGTGAAACCCCGCTAAATTTATGAGTGGATAACCGCAATATTCTTTGAAATATTGAAAAAATTCACCATTCCCCTTCCTGTTATAATTTTCCATCGCATACCTAACCGCCGCAAATGCGAATACTTTAGGATATTCGACGTTAGAAAAGCTTTGACCATTGCTTTGAAGCTCACACCTTAGATAATCCTTAATAATTTTTTCTTCATCCTCGTTTATGACGATATCGCCAATTAGCACCTTTGAATCGTATTCTTTACGTATGCGCTTAAAAAGTTTTTCTTTATCGGTTAGTATCAATCCATTAATGTGAGATACGACAAGATTTGCTTGTTTTAAAGTAATTTTTTTCTTATTTCTGAAACTTTTTTCGAACTTTTTTAAATCTTTTTTGAAGTCGCTGGTATCAATTTCATTGGTCTTTGCAACATATAACTTAAATCCAGAAAAGTTAGTTTCTTTAAGGATTCGACTCAGAAGTATCAGATAACTGAAACTTTTGCTAAAGGTTCTAACGAATCTGTTCTTGGCAAATTTGCAAGCGTTTTTCTCCTTGCCTAGTTTTTCGATTCCAAATGTTCTGCTATATTTTGAAAAAACGACAATCCCTCCATTAGCACTTCTTAAATAATCTCTTTCCAATATGGAGTCGATATATTCATGGTTGTCTAAATATATCTTATTGAAAAATATTTTTTGAAACGCATGCCAAGACGATTTGTCATTGGGGTGAAATTCAAAACATTCATCCTTATAAATGGCAAAAACAGGGTTGACCTCAGTATCTTTGTAAGAAATTATTGAAGTGAAATCAACTTCATTGATTGTCATATGGCGTTTTCTCCCATTGAGGTAAATTTATCTTAAATCATACAAATGTCAAGAAAAGTAAGCCATTTTAATGTATAAAATTTTGACTACAAAAAATAGTTTAATTTTGTTGTTCGCAACGTTTTAATTTTCTGCAAACTTTTTTAACTTCTGCTTTTTTTCTTTATGCCCGCTAATCAGTCATAAAACCTAGCAAAATCATTAAAAGAGCATCAACGATTGTTATGTAATCTTTTAATATCCTCTCTATGAGCTTCGAGTTCTTCCTCCGTAGCTTGATACTGACCGAGTATATTGTAAATATCTTCTAAGTCTTCAAGATATAGTTCATCTGGCAAACCTTCATAATATTTTATAAATTGCCCTATTTCATACGTTGAAGGGGAATGTAGATTTCTTCTGTCGTTTATTGAGGCAAACAATACAATATTTCTAACTAAATATTCATCATTTAGCTTTCTTTCTATGGATAAACAGTGATTTTCATTTTGCAAAAATGGGTTTCTGTGTTGTCTTTCTGGCCTACGATGATCGTCATACGATTGTACCCAATATTGGGATTGCTCATCGCCTGAAATATGGCCTACCCAGTTTTTGATTTCTATGCAAAAAATTCTTTTTTTGAAATTAGTATGCTATCAATTTCCGTTTTATGGCCATTTTCAAGAGGCAATAAAACATTAGTCAGCAAATATTCATTTTCGCCAACTAAACGTCTTAAATGATAATTAACAGCTTTCTCGCCTTGTATCCCTCTTCTTTTAGTTATGGGTGTTGGATCCCGTGGTTTTTCTCTAACGTTGCTTGTGTCTGTGAAGTTAATCGCCAACGCTACCAAGAGAATTATGAAGGCTACAGCAAATATTCCAATTGCAATCCAAATCATTTCCGTCATAAAAAACTCACAAAATATTATATTCAAGACCACTCCTATTATATCTAATCGAAACGCCTGAAAACTATCATTATTAAAATTCTTCTTTTAACCCCTTATAATATCCCTATGGCAACCACATTCTTAAAAGATTTTGAAAAGGTCATCAGGGAATGCTCCTATAGCAATACCTACAAGATGGCATGGGCTAAGGCTATCGTTGAATCTTCTTCTGATATCGGGGAGGAAGACACAATTACTCTTAGCATTCTTTCAATCGCTACAAAGATGTTCAAATATTATTGGGATCAAACGATATATTTCAACCTTTTCCAATCCGCGCCAAATCAACCTCCTGTGATTCTTCAAGAGGTTCAAAAAATAATCAAGCTATATCAGGCAAAAAGAAAAGATTCCTACCCAGTTAAATTCATCAAAGCAATAGATGAATTCGACGCAAATATAAAGAAAGAATACGAGAAATCCCTCAAAAAATGCGTTTCAAACATCAATCTATATGTTAAGGACTACTTCCTCAACCTTTCTGGAGGAAGGTTCTCCTTTTATAGTTACGATAACGACAATATCTATATGAAAAGAGAATATCTTCTTGAGCTAAGCGAACATCAAGAAGATCTATTTGACCTTATTAACTACAGATGGTCGCTCATGCTTGAGGACTATAATTCCTCCCCTAGAATCGGTAAGAAAGTCCGTATCATGGATGAGCAAGACGTGAAAAGATCATCTCTTAAAGGATTCGATAAATATCTCGATATGGAAAATGAGAGACATATCTGTTTCATCTGCCATAAGGAAATCGAGGAAAAAGACCTCTCCAGAGATCACGTCATCCCTTGGTCTTTCATGTATTCTGATGACCTTTGGAACCTCGTATACGTCCATAAGAGCTGTAACTCCTCCAAATCAAACGTTCCGCCAAGCAAAGAAAGAATCAACGAACTCAAAGAAAGAAACAAGAAACTTCAGAAAGCATTGCATGAAAAATATGCTGGCAAGCATCTCCCAAGCGATGTTGAGAAACTTGATTTGGCAATCGAGAAAGACTATGTCGAGCAATTCTATCTAGCCTCCAAAGGAGCCTAAAAAGATGAACTATTACAAGAAAAACGCGAAAGAATATATCAAAAAGACATTCGATGTCGATATGTCTTCCTCCTATAAGGAGTTCCTTTCGTATATCCCTAAGGGAGGGAAAATCCTTGATGTAGGCTTCGGCTCAGGGAGAGACTCCCTCTATTTTAAGAAAAATGGATATGATGTTTTAGGGATCGATGTCGTCGATGAATTCATCGAACATGGAAAAGAGTTAGCGCTTAACGTCAAAAAAGAAGACATCCTCTCCATAACATATAAGGATGAATTTGATGGAATATATTGCTCCGCGTCTCTTCTTCATCTAAATAGAGAAGAGTTAATCCTTGCCCTAAAAAAGATAAAAGACGCCTTAAAGAAAGATGGAGTTATCTATCTCTCTTTCAAGGAAGGAGAATTCCTAGGCATAAGAGATGATAGATATTACCAAGATATGACCTTAGAGAATATGAAAGGCATACTATCTCTATCTTCTCTTTCTCTTATCTCATATTCAAGGAACGAAGACAAACTTAACAGAGGAAATACCTGGATTTCTTTCATTGTTAAGGAATAATTTCAGTTTACGTTCATTTTACCGATAAATACTACATTTTATACTATTGTCATATCGCCTATTCCGAGAGATTTAGCATTTTCATTCCGAGAGATTTGACATTTTCATTCCGAGAGATTTGGCATTTTCATTCCGAGAGATTTTTAAAAAAGCAACATTTTTGGTTAGATAATAAACATAAATAATTAAAATCAGTCTTAATTCAAGCACTTTTGATTCATATATATCGTTATAGAAACGACTACTTTTTTCATATATAATGCCCTTACAAAATTTCCTGAAGGAGAGGAAACAATATGAAAAGCAAAAAATTATTCTTGATGATTCCAGCCGCTCTTGTCTTAATTGGCTGTGGAAACGAAAATAACAATGAAAGCAAGGAATCTAGCGCATCATCCGATGCAACCACTTCTAGTATCGTAGAAGAAAAACCAAGTTCAAGCAAAGAAGAAACGCCTTCTTCAAGTTCCGAAGAAACGGCATCTTCTAGTTCTAAAGAAACACCATCTTCTAGTTCAAGTTCCGAAGAGGAGCAATTCGTCGAATGCGATTTAGCAACCGCTAAAGCAAAGATCGAAACAATCAAAGCCAAACTCGCTATCGGTGACTATGCTGTTCCATCAATGGGTGGCATCGAAATGAAATCTGTCAATGTCGAAAATGCAGGTGGGGTCTCTGCCACTTTAACTTCCTTAATGACGGTCTCATTTGATCGTGGCGTTACCGACCCATATTACCATGTGGATATGAATATGACTGTTCCGAATAGCAAAATGGAAATATGGCTATATAAAGATAATGATGAATATATCTCCGCCACTCACACAAGAATGACCAATGGCGATAAAACCGAAGAATCTAAGACTGCCTCAAAATACACTGACCTTGCGACATTCTTAAATGAAGTCTATACCCCAACAGTTGCCCAATATGGAGCCGATACGAGCGAAAGTGGTCTTAGAGATATTGCCAAGAGCACATTCTCAGAGCTTGAATATGTCGTCAATGCCATTGATGCAGTATCCTCCTCTTCTTCATCCTCAGAGGAAGAAATTACCATCAATAGTTACAAACTCTATGTCGGAAAAGGCGATGGAGATATCAAAATCGAAGTTAACGCAACTCAGGAAGGCGAAGAGGAGGACATCTCTTTTGCCTTTGTTGATTGCATGCCAATAAATTATTGCTTAAAAAACAGTCAAACTGAAAACGGCGCAGTCTTCAATTGGGGCGAAGTCACTAAGACCCATCCAGATCTTTCCACCTTCACCATCGAACCATCCACCTCAACTGGCGAATAGAAACATCTACCATTTCTAACAATCGAAACTCATTGAAGAGTCTGGGGGGCTTCATTCTTTGAATTATTGAGGCCCTCCATTCAGCCTCATTTAAAAAATCTTCATTTTTATCAATTTCCCAATGCCATCTTTTAGGACATGGTCATAAGAAATATCTTCGTATAAGAGTTTTTTCGTTAGTTCATTGAAATCTTTTTGATAAAAGCCCGTTTTGATAATTTCATTAATAAGCTTATTAATATCGTAGGAAAAATTTGCCCAAGGGTTATTTTTAGACGCACTCCTATCATTTCTAACCTCATTAATGAGTTTCTTCAAATCATCGTTAAAATTGATATTAAGCATGATCATATAAATATCATAAAGATGTCTAGAACCACGGCCAGAAGAATCTTGCAAATAATAGTCGCACACAGCAAAAACTTTATCTATGAATGTTCTTTCTAACGATTGAACATTCATTTCAAAATCGATCTCTTCAAAAGAAAAAGGCATTTTGGCATTATTTTTTGCCAAGAAATCGCCAAGATAGCTAGAAATTTTCTTTTTATTGATAGGATAAACCGGAATATAGCAATTAGTTTCAACAATTATGCTCATTTGCTTATCCGAAAACAGGGAATCGTAGGAAAAACATACTTGTTGTAATCGTATCTCGATTTAATATTATCGGCATTTGTTATTCTTAAAGAAAGTTCTTTGGCTGTCTCCATTATCGATTGATTTAGCCTTTTCTTTTCGCTAGACGTAAGTTTTCTTGAGGAGGACAAGTCAATATCTTCTGAAAAGCGATCAATTATTTTGTACGCCTTTGATAAAGAAGTCCCTCTTTTGAAAACAAGTGGAAAATCCGTTTTTGATAATCGAAACAAAAATGCGGATTGAAGAATGTCTTTCTCAATCATTTTGACATCCTTAGACTAGAAATTTGCGACAGTTTCTATTATATTTCTCCACTCTTTCATATGCTCCTCAAAGTAGTTCATTCATCAGCCCTCCATTGTATAAATTTCTATACACTCTATCTGGGTAAAGAGGTAGATATTCTCTTACTTGAGAGAAATCTATGGAATTTTCTTTGACATATTCTTTGATTTTTTTCTTTATTTCGTCAAAAGATATTTCGCTATATTTATCGATCACGTTCATCATATCTAGAAATTGCAATGATTTGTAATTGTCTCTCGTTACCTTAGCTAAAGGCTTATAGACAATTATCTTTCTTCCGTTGATATTAAATTTCCTTTGCTTTGTGCTAGCTAAATTCGAACATATTTCAATGGTCGATGAATTTTGAGAAGTAAAGCCATTTTCATTCAATATTTCTATTCCTGTCCTATATCCAATGACGTCATTATTTTTTGAAAGGTATTTCTTCGAAACATATTTATCGATTGAGAGTTGCCCTTTCGTCCCTAAAAGAGTCGTATACGAAAGGTAATAAACTCCGTTACAAAGTTTTTCTAGGAATCCCTTATCAATTAAAGCTTTAACCTCTTGGGAAACGTAATTCCTCGAATTTCCGGGCAACTCCTCTAGGAAAATCGGTTCCCCCTCAGAAAAATTGGCCTTGATATAGTCTAATAACATAATTCACCTCAAAAACTTGAAATTCTTTTTTACATTTTTATTATATGCTCAAGTTCTTGCTCTTTCAATGCGAATCCGTTTCAGGAGAATTTTCAAAAAACAATCTAAGAAAAGCCTTAGCATTTTCATTAAATGCCCATCAGATATTCGTCTCAATTATCTTTATAACATTTTCAAGTATTAAATCGTCAAGATTGTAATAAATAAGCGTAAATGCTAAACTATTTTCAAATAAATAACGTAATTTGGAGAAGGTATGTCAATAAAAACGGTTTTAGGAAAGTTGAAAGAGAAAAGATTGAACGGAAGACTTCTAGGGGAACATAAATTTGAAGGAAGAAAGAAAGGTTCATCCACCTTGGTTCTTATCCTTGCTGGATATAAGGATTTTTGCAAAGATGTCGTCTTTGAAAGAATCAAGAGATTCGCGCCAACAGACGCGGATATTTGTATCATCTCCTCTGGCTTATACAAAGAAGATCTCTCAAAGCTAGCCTCAAATAATGGCTGGTCATATCTCTCCACAAGTAAGAATAACGTTTGCACGGCCTTAAATATTGCCATAGATGAATTCAAGGACGCAAAGCTCATCTACAAACTAGACGAAGATATGTTCATCACTAAGAACTTCTTCTCTTCCTTGCTTAATGTTTATCAAAAGATACATAAGGAAGATTTCAAGAAGAATCCAACGTTCATCGCTCCACTTATTCCAATCAATGGCTTTGGACATACGGTAATATTAGAGAAACTCAACCTCAAAGAGAAATACGAAGAGCTCTTTGAGCCAGTCATCATGGAGTGTGGGCCAAAACGTCAGATAGAAAACAACCCAGAAACAGCTAAGTTCATGTGGGGAAAAGATAATTTCGTCCCTCAAATAGATGACTTAGATAGAATGCTAAGCAAAAATGAATATGAGACGAGAACATGCCCAATAAGATTCTCCATTGGCGCGATCCTCTTTGATAGGGAGACATGGGTCGATATGGGATATTTCAATCCTGGAACAGGGAATGGCATGGGATGCGATGAGATCCAAATATGCAAATATTCCAAAGTCAATTCCAAACCAATCGTCGTTTCTTGCAATACGGCTGTTGGCCATCTCTCATTCGGTAAGCAAAACCCATTCATGAAGGAATATTTCCTTAACAACAAGCAAGTATTCGAAATAAAAGAATAACCCCGATGATTCGGGGTTTTTCTTTGAATATCATCTTTTTTACCCTCAAATCATAGAATATATTCGTCATTAGTGTTCAAAAAAACCACTATATCACACAGAGTGGAATCGACACATTTCCATTTTGATACACGAATCTTAGATTCAACATATATTATTTGCCCTCTTGAATATTAAATTTTATTTTTGCCATTTCTCAAACATTTTTGCCATTTTTGCCATTTTGAATATGTTTTTGCCAAATATATAAGGTAAAGCAAACAGCATCGAATAGCGAAAAATGCCGTCCTAGAAGTCTATAAGATTCATATAAACTCTCTTTCTAGAACAAATAACTTTGTTAAATAAGCATTGCGTTTTTAGAATAGATTCGAAAATAGCCTTAGCACCAGGTAGTAATCTGTCCAATGTTAATGTCTTTTATTTCTGAAGAATCATCTATGTTTGAACCTCTAATCATAATTCCAGGCTCAATGATAGAGAAATTGTAATATCCTACATAATCACTTGAAGAATTAGATTGTAACGATTCCATTTTGGAAGATTCATCATCTTCTTTATATGTATATACATAAGGGGTTTTCACTCTTAGACCAAACTGAATCTTGAAATTAGTGATATAGCTAGTATTGTCAGCCATCACGAAATTGCCAGAGCCATCATTATAAACATTATAATAATTAAACTTGTACCCCTTGTAGGTAAAAGACTTAACCTCTTTTGTTGCAATCTTAGAAATCGAATCCGCTTTAATGGTCGTTGATCCGCCATCTCTAGTAATACATGAAGACAAAGATAAGATGGTGAGTGCTACAAATGCGAGAAGATTTCTTTTCATATCCATATTATAAATGATGATGAGTAGTTTAATACTTTTTTGCATTATCTATTATCTTTATTGATGGCTTAGTGCATAAATATAGAATCAATACAATCATGCTCATATGGCTTACTTCTTTAACTATTTCATCCCGTTTTACTTATTTTAACAAGTGTTTTGAGACTGTTTAGTTAAAAAGCGCCTCATTTTGAGACGCTAATTAGTGTTATATGTTGCCTATTAGATTGTATCTTTCCAGAAGTCACCGTTGTCAGCGTTATATTCGTTGCCAAATTTGTTAACGTTACTTGTGCATATGATGTCTTCATTCTCTAATGAGATGACATTCATTTCTGGGGTGATATATTTCTTTTCGTTATTCATGTTTATTCTCCTTCGGTTTCTGAGCTTGATGTGACTTCGGTTTTTGTTTTGCCTTCAGCCAGTAACATAAGGGTCTCAAGTTCATCTTCTGTATAATTGTCAGATTCTGTAGAATCGAAATATTCGAAAGCTAAAGTTTCAACGGATGCGGATCCTTCTTGTAGATAATATGACTTTCCATTATCAAGGGAAAGTGTAGCAACTGCGTACACAGTTTTTTTAATGCTTTCACTTGGTACATTAAGATAAACGTTCCATAAATAGTAAGTTTCATTGCTTATCGTAGTCTTAACTGGCTTCATTGTCTCGGTAAAGTCTTGAGTTTTGACTGTAAATTCGCTCTCGCTTATGCCGGCACCCAAAGCATCGGTCAATGTTTCGTAACCATCCGGTAAAGAAGTCGTATACACTATGCCGAAAGTCTTAATATGCGATTCAAGAATTTCATAAAGAGATTCTTCGAGAGTTCCGCCAAATCTTAAAGCGATGTTGGAGATTGAATAGATTTTATCATCTGAATTTTCGCTCGTTGTTACATCATATGTATAGCTTAATTGCCTTTTTGTCTCTGAGAGTTGCAAATTAAGTATGTTTTCGGACTCGGAAACTTTGTTCCATTTTGCATGCAATTTTATATCGGCCGTGATCGTTTCAGCTAAATCGAATTTTGTTTCATCCTCTTTATACCAACCAGCGAATTCATAAGTCGTATCCCATGTGCTATGCTTGTCACCTTCCTTTAAAGAGCCTCCGGTAGCACATTTTCCAGATTCAACTTGTTCGGTGACGTTTTCCATATCATCCATTTTGTAATCGTATGATACGGCATATTTGGTTGTTGACTCAGCGAGTTCAAATTCTATTTTTTGAACGCAAATTCTGCATTTATTGCTTTTGTTTAACATTCCTGCAAATGTTATGCTCGTGGTTTCGCCTATTGAAGTCGTTTCTTCATCGGCAGTTGGCCATGAAAGTAACTGAAAATCAGTTGTGTCCGATTTTACGGTCGTAACTGCAATAGCAGTTCCATCATATCCGTTTTCAGCGCTAAGCTTATATTGAGGAGCTTCATTTGCACTCCAATCAGAGGCATAAATGTTCACCTTCTTAATGTTCAATTTTGCAAAAGTGATTGTCATAGAACCACTTTTTTTTGATGCACCCATTTTAAGAGCGTAGCCATCGCTGCTCATTATATAGCAGTTAGTCAAAGAGCAATTGTTGGAGTCAATTTCCAAACCAGTTACTGTTGCGTTTAAAGAATCCCATTTAGATTCCGCTGTACTTTTATAGGAGTTCCCGATTTTATCTCCAAAATAAATCGTTGGATTACTTGATACGGTATCCCCTTCTTCAGCAATAGTGGTCTCCCCTCCTGCATTTAAAAAAGCCTTGTTATCTTTAGCAATATCAGAGATGGTATTGTTGGTAGAAAAACAAGGCGCTGCAAGTAAGGCGAGAGCACTAAGAATAATTAGTTTCTTCATATGTGTTGTTCCTCTCTTCTCTAATTAGATTTGATATTTTCCTTATGAATAATATCTCTAACCTTGAGGATTTTAACACTCAATATATTCTAGGTTCAACAACATAAAAAGATTTTTACAAATTCAAAAAAGTTAAGCATTTATCGTTTTTGAAACTAAATATTAACTAAATATCGATGAAATCTAGCTTTATTGAATATCACAAAAATTAAGTCATTAGAAAATCATAGAAAAATATTTTTATGAATTTACATATATGAACATGATCATGTAATGAGGAAGGATGATTTTATCATCAAGTAGAGCAAGGCTCCCTCCAATGAATTTGAAAGATGTTTTAGGATGAAATTCATCAATGAAATTATTGAGGGATTCCGTAAGGGAATTACCTATTTTGGCAACCACAGAAAATCATCATTCAAGGTCTTACAGACTCTTTTCTAAAAAAGAAATACCAAAATGCATCAAATAGGAGGTTCTTAGTCTTAGAGAAGATGCATTTCAATAAATCAAAATCAAGTATTTTGAACTTTTTCCAACCTTAAAACATATCAAAATTGAACTTTTTCCAACTTTTATGAAAAAAGAGTCTTTAATGGTAATCCATCAATCAAAATGATTTTTCACCTTTTTGAAATAGTTTTGCTGCTTTTGTATTCGTTTTTCCTTACATTTCGCAAAGTTTTTCCACTCTAGGCTTAAAAACTTTTTTCATTTTTCTTATTCTAAACTTACTTTCTTAGGCTTATACCACTTGCAAATAAAGGAAATAATTGTCAAAACGATAGTTGATAATGTCCATGTTATTGGATAGAACCAGAAGACCATCGTCACATCGTTATAGATATAGTTCAAAACTAGAGGGATTCCGACAATTCTAATTACAACCCAGCATAGAATCATAACAATCATTGGGGTTTTAGAATATCCAGCTCCCCTAAGAACTCCCGATAAAGCATGGGAATAGGCCAATAAGAAATAGAAAGGTGCCGTAATTCTTATCTCTAGGAGAGTGTTTTCAATTACCTCTTCTGTTTGGGTGAATAACATTGCAACATATCTTCCTAGCAGAATGATGAGCAAACCTAAGAATTCCGTAAAAAGCACAGATGTTAGGATGCCTAAGAATCCACCTTTTTTGACTCTAGAGTAATCATTTGCACCAACATTTTGCCCAGTATATGTTGCTAACGCCATCGAAAATGAGCCAGATGGTAAGGTCGCAAAACCTTCAATCTTGCTATACGCCCCATATGATGTCGTCGCTAGTTTTCCAAAAGAATTGATATTTGAAAGAATGAAGACATTCGAAAGAGAAATGATGGAGTTTTGTAATCCTGTAGGTATTCCATAACGGATGATTTTAAGGAGTTCATCTTGATGGAAACGGAGTTTTTTAATCTCGATTTTGTAGTCTTCTTTTGTTAAGAATAGTTGGGCAAAGGTTAACATTGAAGAGACGGCTTGGGAAATTATTGTTGCCACCCCTGCGCCTATCACTCCCCAAGAGAAGGCCCCAACGAATAAGAAATCAAGGGCAACATTCACAAGCGTGGCAATAACTAAGTAATATAGAGGTCTTCTTGAATCTCCAACGGCTCTAAGTATGGAAGAACCGGCATTATAGAGAACGTTGAAGATGACGCCAATGAAATATGTATGGAAATAGGATATCGAATTAGGAAGGATTTTCTCATCGGTCCCCATTAAGCGAAGCAATACTGGAGCAAGAAAATATCCAACAAAAGAAAGAAGAATCCCTAAGACTAGAGAAAAAAGGGTCGTCGTATGAATGCATGAAGACATCTTCTCCTTATCTTTTGCCCCAAAATGCTGGGCAATTACGATACCTGCGCCAACTGATATCCCTTGAACTAAGCCAATAAGAAGATTGATCAAAGACCCAGAGGAAGATACCGCAGCCATTGCATCATCGCCAGCAAATTGCCCGACTATTGCCGAATCGCAAATGTTATATAGTTGTTGGAAAAGATTGCCAAGCAATAATGGCAAAGTAAATAGAATTATGACCTTTAAGGGGTGACCCTTGGTCATATCAACGTTTTTAGTATTGTTAGCAGGCTTAGAAAAAGAGTCCATATCTTATTAATAATAGGAAAAAGAAAGAATGTCACTAATTATGTTAGCGAATATTTAAAAGCATCTTCAATTCTTAATTCTTAGATGCTCTTTTTCTTGCAAGTATTCCTAAATCTTGCAAGGTTCTTCCATATATATCGTCTTTAGCGACAAGGGCTAAATCTTTGTCCATTCCACCTATTGCATGTAAGGCTACGGCATAGAATCCTATTGCAACAGAAGGATCACCTTTTTCGATTTTTGAAAGGGTTGCTCTAGAAATATCCGCTCTAGCGCAAACTAAATCCATGGAGATATCTCTTCTGAGTCTTGCCAATTTTATCTGCTCGCCCATTTGTCTTAATATCTTTTGCGTTTGAGGCAAAACGTTTGCCGTTCTTCTTTCCATAGTTGCATTTTCCTTTTAACTTCTACTATTGTAAACAATTTCCTATCGTTTTGTCCACTATAATATACATTAATCATATTAAAATAATGAACGGAAACGTCTTATTTCAATGGTTATTCATATAAGTTAGCTTTCTTTTGCTCGTTAAAAAAAGCCTAGTTTCCTAGGCTCCTTCTTAGTCTTCTTTATGATCGATGATGTTGTTGTTATTTAACTCGTCGAATTTAGCTTTCATTGTTGGAGAGTCCTTCGTGAGTTTCTTAATGGTAAGAGCTTGCGCTTTATCATTGGCAATACGGAGATTCTTTTCAACTCCCACAAGGCTTTCTCTCATTTTCTGCAGATTCTCAATCGCTTTATCGAGTTCGTTAATCGTTTTGGTGAATTTTTCTGATGCAAGGCGATAATTATAGCCAAATTTATCTTTGAATTCTTCCATGTTCTCTTCGAAATGAGTGATATCGATGTTTTGTTGCTTATACATTGCAAGTTCACGACGATCTTCAACTGTCTTTAAGGCTGCATTCCTTAAAAGAGTTATGATTGGAATGAACATTTGAGGACGGATGACATACATCTTAGGGAATTTATGGGAGACATCAACTATGCCGCCGTTATATAGTTCAGATTCTGGTTCAAGGAGAGAGACAAGGACTGCATATTCGCATCCCTTCTCATTTCTATCTTTGTCGAGTTCTTTGAAGAAATCTTCGTTTTTGTGCTTGGTTTTTGTAGAATCTGCTTCGTTTTTCATCTCAAACATGATGGAGATGAACTCAGTTCCATCAGCAAAGTCTCTAAAGATGAAATCTCCTTTGGAACCTGACGCTTCAGAAACTTGATTGTCTTTTTCGAAATAGGCATTAGGGAAGGCGGCAGCTCTAATTTGTTCAAATGAGTTATAGCAATGTTGCTCAAGGGTTTCGCCTATCATCTTTGTGGACATTTTTGATTTGAGGTCTTTGTAATAGGCGACTTCTTCATCTTTCAATTTGAGTTTGTTCTCATAGTCTCTCTTGATTGTATCTTCTTTTAAGGATGCCTCATTGTCTTTGTTCTGAAGGGAATTCTTAAGATTTGTTATTTCATTCTCTTTTTTATTGAGCTCTTCTTTATTTGCCATGTCGATTTTAGCAATGGCTAAGGCTTTCTCTGATTCAAAGTTTGATACTTGGTTTTTTAATTTAGCGATTTCTTCCCCATATTTTGTTTTTGCTTCGAGTTCTTTGTTTTTGAGATTTGCCTCATTTTCGGCCTTTAAGGACTTGATTTGTTCTTCTAAACGAGAGATTTTAGAATCTCTTTCTGATTCTGATTTCGTTAATTCCAATTGCTTAGATGATTCAACTTGCGTGAGTTGATTTTTAAGATCTTTGATTTGGGATTCGTATTTGTTTTTCGTTTCAGCTTCGGCGAGTTTGATTTTGTCGTTATATTGGCTTTCAGCTCTTTTTTCAGCTTCGGCGAGTTCTTTGTGATATTCCTCATTTTTCACCTGATTGAGAATCGAGGCGTAGTCTTTATCATCAACTGAGAAGACTTTGTTGCAGTGTGGGCATTTGATTTCTTTCATGTCTTTTCTTCCTCCTATTTATATATGCTACTGTTACGAAAAATCGTATGTGTTTTCTATACGTTTTTCTTCTAGAAATATTATAAACCCTAATTTTCATTTAGTTACCTTTGTAGACGACATTTTATTAGACTTTGTATTAACAAAATATGCCCTCTTGTAACTATTGAATTAAGGTTGTAAACAAGAATATTTTAGGTAACAAATAGTTGCGAACAATTATTTGTTTTTTATTATTTTGTTATCTTCTAAAATTACTTAGTGACGTTGCGTAATCCATACGAAGTATATTTGGAGAAAACATCCAGAAAACGTAGTCACAAAAGAAGCGTAAAGGATTAGAAAAGGGAGGTATATCAAGAAATAAAACGATGGATTCACGTTGATGGAAAAGACGTTCTTTACATACCTTTATCTTCAAATCATTTTATGGAAAGGAAAAAACCACACCATGTTATTGATGTGGTTCTTTTTCAATTAATGTCTATTTCTTTTATGGTCGTTCCTGATCTCTTCATGAAGTTTATATTCTGAAGAAACCATTTTTTCTTTGCTGATGGCTGGCTGAGCCTTCTTTTCAAGAACGACTTCATCTTTATCATCAGCTGGCTTTTTCATCTCTTCGACGGTTTCGGTCATAACGGAAGCTAAGCTTGTTATCTTAGAAATGTCTGATGGAATGATGAGTTTGGTTGCTTTGCCATTGGCGACTTTTGCTAAAGTTTCATAGGAACGGATGGTAAGAACGGCTTGAGATGGATTTGCTTCATTTATCATCCTTATGGATTCTGCTTCAGCTTTTCTAACAAGAAGTTCGCCATCTGCTTCGGCTTTTTTGACTTTGAGGATTGCTTCAGCTTGGGCTTCGGCTTTCTTGATTGCCGCTTGCTTTTCAGCTTCGGCATTTAAGATTGCTGCCTCTTTATTACCTTCAGCAATGGTGATTGCAGATGTCTTTTCACCTTCGGCGATAAGAATCTTTTCTCTCTTTTCACGTTCGGCTCTCATTTGTTTTTCCATGGCCGCTTGAATATCTCTTGGAGGGAGAATGTTCTTAACTTCAACACGTGTGACCTTGATTCCCCAAGGATCGGTTGCCTCATCAAGGATTTGACGCATACGAGTGTTGATGATATCGCGGCTTGTGAGAGTTTCATCTAAATCAAGATCGCCAATGATGTTTCTTAATGTTGTGGCGGTAAGCGCCTCAATACCGGCAATAGGATTTTCAACGCCATATGTATAGAGTTTTGGATCGGTGACATTGAAGAAGACAACCGTGTCGATTTGCATCGTGACGTTATCTTTTGTGATGACTGGTTGAGGTGGGAAGTCGTAGATTTGCTCTTTCATTGAGACTTTCTTTTGAATTCTATCAACGAATGGAACAAGGAAATGAACGCCTGTTTCCCAAGTTGTTAGGTATCTTCCTAAACGTTCAACGACATATTTGTCTGTTTGTTTGACGATTTTCACTCTCGTGATGAGAATGGCGAGTGCGATAAAGATGATGACACACGCGAAGACGATTCCGACAATTGCTCCTGCTGGCATATTATTTTTCCTCCTTTTTGGCCTTTTCGACCAATAATTTATTTCCTTGGATTGAGATTACCTCAATTATATCCCCTTCTTCTATATCCTTGTCGCCATCTCTTTTGATGGCGTTCCAGATAACGTCATTGATTTTGACCTCTCCTTTTTCCAAAGTGGTGATCTTTTTAGTGACAACTCCTCTTTTTCCTATGATGGTATCGACGTTTGTTTTTGTTTTTATTCTTTGAAGTTTCTTATTCACTAACGGTCTTATTATTAAGAAGGAAAGAAGAGAAACGCCAAGGAATATTATGAGTTCTCCCCACCATGGCATGCCTGGAATATAGGTTACGGCGGCAGCGATAATCGCGCCAATGCAGAACCAGACCGAGACTAACGCCTCAGTGGATATTTCAACGATGAGGGCTATTAAGAAGATAGAAGCCCAAACTATTATCATTATTAGATTTATATCCATTAGGCTACCTCCTTTTTCAAATCAATTATGAGTAAGGACTCATGTTGATCATAATAGCAAGAATATTTCTTAGGTTTCTTTTTGAAATCATAGTTAAGAAAATCCCCGACCATGTTCACAAAATCAGTTGAAGATATTCTTGTATATGTCTTTCCACCTGAAAGAATGAACATATTATCTTCAGGGTATGCTTTTGAATCATATTCATCTTTGCTTATTGGTTGAATTGCAATCTTTGAATCATCGCTATCAAGTCCGACCATTGCCGCATATGCATCCCCAATCATATCTGCACCAGTCTTGTTGATGGTGATATTTGTTGGATAGATGCTTGCAGTGGCTTTCTTTTCATTTTTAGAGAACCATTTAATCATTTTCTTCACCTTTCATACCTTGATGATACATTGCATTTCAAAATAATTCAAGAAAATTCAAAGAAATGTTTTAAGTATGTTAAAACCCCCTCTTTTTAGATGGGTTTGTGAGTAAACTATCACCTAGAGAGGGGGTTTAAACTTTTCTAATTTTCTAAACGAAAATGGTTGTTTATTGACTAAAATTCATAAATGCAAAATCGTCGGTATTAATCTTTTCGAAAAATTCGTTATCATGGTTGGTTTTCGTTATTTCATCTAAAGAACTTAAATAAATAATGTTTTTTACAGATAACTTTTATTATTTGAAATGTTCTATTGACTAAAAAACCTCATCAATTAAGATGAGGTGAACGTTATTCGTTTTACTATAGTGAGAGATTTAGTGAATCCACCCAAGTCGTAACAGTTGATTCTGATACGCTTGAGGAGAAACGTTGTCCTGCTAACCAAGTCGCATTGGTTGCAAGTTTTTCTAGGTTGCTTGTCGTGAAGGAGGATGAGGCGGAGGTTCCAAACGGAATGATCGTTTTCCCTTCAAAATTATTTTGGGAAACAAAGTTATTGATGACCCAGCTTAATTCTCCCCACCATACAGGTGCACCGAGGAAGATATGGGTTGCCTCAGAAAAGCCTTCTACTGTTACCGATTTTAATTCAACATTACGATTTGGATCATTATGTTCAAGTGAAACACGGCTATTTGAATTGCCGTAGTTAAGATCTGATGAAGTGTAAGGGTTAACCGGTTCAAGTTCGAAGGTGGAAACCCCTAAATGGTTTGCGATATAGTTAGCAACATTTTCTGTGTGGTTGGTCGCAGAAAAGTATACGACTAAGGCTTTGGCTGAAGTTTGAGGGTTATCGGAAGTATCTCTTGAGGAGGTTTCTGTAGGATTTGTTGAAATCTCGCTTGAGGAGTTCTCTTCTCCACAAGAAACAAGCAAAAGAGTGCTTGCTAAACCTAAAATTAAATGTTTTGCTTTCATATTTTTTCTCCTTTATTTCATTTCCCTTCTTTTGATGATCATTTCTCCAAACCATTCAATCATCGCCGGATCACGGTGATCAAAGAAAGACGACGTCTTGTTATCTAATGTTAAAATGAGATTCATATCATCTTCATCAAGAGCGAAAGATTCGATATCGAAGTTCTCTTTGATTCTATTTTCATGAACGGATTTAGCCAAAGAAACGATGCCTCTTTGATAAAGCCATCTAAGTATTACTTGGGCAACGGAACGATCATGTTTCTTAGCAATCGAAAGCAACGTTTCGTTTTGGAACATGTTGTTTCTTCCTTCAGCAAATGGAGCCCAAGCGGTAAGAACTACCCCATATTTATCAGCCCATTCCTTATCGATGATTCTTTGATTGAAAACATTGACTTCAATTTGGTTGACCATCGGTTTAATCTTTGAAAAGAGACAAAGATCAACAAGCCTATCTGGATAGAAATTAGAAACGCCAATCGCTTTGACCTTTCCTTCTTCATAAAGTTTCTCTAAATCCCTATATGCGGCATAATAGTCGCCAATTGGTTGATGAAGGAGGATCAAATCAAGGTAATCAACCCTTAGTTTTCTCATTGATTCAATGACTGAACGGTATGTTTTTCCTTCGCCATAGTTATCAATCCAGACCTTTGTGGTCAAAAAGATTTCGTTTCTTGGGACCCCACATTCTTCAAGAGCTTCTCCAACTTGTTCTTCATTGAAATATGCTTGAGCCGTATCAATATGACGATATCCAGCTTTTAGAGCAGATAAAACGGATGTTTTGCAATCCTCTTTGGATACTTGATAAACGCCAAAGCCAGCAAGAGGCATCCTTATATCGTTATATAGTTTTATCTCTTTCATCTTATTTCTCCTCCTTTTTTAGGAAATTGATATGTTCTTCGTATGATTTGTTGAATAATCCTTTCTCAACTTTTACTCCTGGGGCAATTCCTTGGAAATCTCTTAAGGAGTTCTCCATATACATCGGATCGTTTGTGTAGGAATTGGCGAAAAGGACTACCTTTCCTTTATATTCTTTCAAAGACTCTATGAAGGTTGCAATAGGCATTGGGAAGGTATACCACCAAATAGGGAAAAAGATATAGATTTTCTCATAATCATTAACGTTGATGTTAAGTGGTTTAATTCTTGGATGCGCCCTAGTGTCGATCTCATCTTTTGCCTCATGGTAGGCACATTCGTTGTAGTCTAAGGAATAAGGCTTTTCTCTTTCAATCCTAACGATATCAAGAGAAATGTTTTTAGAAATTGTTTCAACTAGTTTCTTAGTGTTTCCTGACCAGCTGAAGTATACAAGTAAGTTTTTCATTTTCTTTCCTCCTGAATGTATTTTAGATTACATGCAAGGAAAATGTTTATATCAATATCGAAATCCACTATAATCAAATCGAATAGTGGAGATAGTTATGTTGGACAACAATTTATTGGAGTATTTGCTAGTTTATTACGAGGAAGGTTCCCTTTTGAAGGCATCTGAGAGACTGCATATCTCTCAACCATCCTTATCAAAAGCAATGCAAAAACTAGAAAACGAGTTAGACGTGTGTCTTTTTGAAAGGAAAGCAAACAAGATTTCTCTTAATGAAATAGGAAAAGAGCTTCTGCCATATATGAAAGACATCAAGGAGATGGATGAGAGGCTATATCAAAAGGCAAAAGAGTTGAAAGACAAAGAAAACACTATTTCTATTGGTTATAGTGCACCTGGTCCTTTATATCGTTTTCAATCATTATTCGCTCCATCGAAAAATGTTTCTAGAATCATCTCTAAACTTGATAATGAGGAAAACCTAATAAAAGGGTTAAGCAATAACGTTTACGACATCATCTTCATTAACCATCCATATAATGATACGAAATTCATTTGCAAGAAAGTTATGAATGAAAGGCTATATGTCTATGTTCCTAACACTCATTTCCTATATGAGAAAAACGATGGAGTCTATTGGAAAGACATCGATAAGCAAACCTTCCTTTTATTTAGTTATGTAGGGGTTTGGGACGAAATATTAAAACTTCATCTAAAAAATTCAAGATTCGTTCGTCTCTCTTCCCAAGACGATCTTAAGGAATTAGCTGAATATTCAAGCATTCCATCCTTCGTTTCATCTATCACAAAAGACCATCATATTATCGAAAATAGGAAGGCGATTCCTATACTTGATACTGATGCAAGCATGGATTTCTATGTCCTTTTGAAGAAAAACAAAGAGAAACTATTGAACTTCCTTAGATAGAGTTTGCATTGTCATTTTCAATTATTGAATCGCTTATCGCTTAAAAACTTGTTTTCTTGATAAATTCATAAGGGGTGATAGCCTCTACTTCTGAATTGCAATAATCCTTAACGTTATATGTAATGATGTAATTAGCGCCTACATCCTTAGCGCATTTATCTTGCAAACAGTCTTCAAAATCAATGAATTTGCCATTCTCGATTGCGGCAAGTATTTCTTCTTTAGGTGCACTAGCAACATCGAAAATCTCTAAGATAGCCTTCAAATATTCCCTACGTAATTTCTCGTCTTTCTTTCTGAGCACATACCAAAGAGTCGAAAGAGTATGAAAGGCTATATACCCGGCACATTCACCAGTCGCACATTTCTTAATGATGGCATTTGATCCATCTAAATCCTTGTCATCTCTTTGTAATAAGTAATTAAGAATGACGTTGGCGTCAATTAATAACACCATATTTCTCATTCATTGCTTCCTCTCTTTCTTTGTCGAAGTCAGCATCAACAGGGGAAGTCTTCTTAAGACTTTCAAGTTTTGCATAAGCTTCCATTTTGCCATTTTTTTCCTTTGTAAGTGAGCTTGGTGCTTTTATTATGAATGGAATACAGCCTTCATTTATGACGGTCCTTGTATACGTTTCATAGAATGTTTGTTTTGTTTGACCCATAGCTTCTAACATGGAATCAAGTTTTTCGTAGATGGAATCATCCAATCTGATGCTAATTGTTTTCATTTATTCTTCCTCTTTATTTGACTTAAATATATGTATTTTTGAAGCATATAGCAAGCAATAACATTCTTTTTGCATTATTTTGATTTATTATGAGGCAAAAATTTTAAATGTTATTTCTTTCTTAAGTCTTTAACTTTAGGTCAATATCAACTAATATAATTGCAATACTTTTCAAAGACTATTTTAGAAAGGATTATGTATTATCATGAATTATAACGAGGCTAAAGCAAAACTCGAGAAATATGGTCAAAGCCAACTTCTTAGTTTTTATGATGAATTAAGTGAGGAAGAGAAGAAAGATCTTCTTGCTCAGGTTGAATCAACGGATTTTTCTGTTTTAGAGAAAGCAGCCCTAGAAGAGCATAACGAACCAGATGTCTCTCCTATGAAAACCTTAACATTAGATGAAATCGCTAAGGAAGAGGAGGAAGATAGAAAGGTTGGACTCAAGGCTCTAAAAGAAGGCAAGGTCGCAATGCTTCTTCTTGCTGGAGGAATGGGAACTAGACTTGGTTCAGAAAATCCAAAAGGCATGTACAATGTCGGTTTGACTCACGAACTATATATTTTCGAATGTCAAATGAAGACATTGCTCAAGAGAGTTGATGAATGCGGTAGCTATATCCATCTCTTCATCATGACTTCCCCAAAGAATGATGCTAAGACAAGAGCCTTCTTCAAGGAAAAGAACTATTTTGGCTATAAAGGAGAATATGTGCACTTCTTCATTCAGGACATGGCTCCAATTGTTGGTAACGATGGCAAAGTCTTGCTTGAAGGAAAACATACAATCGCTTGCTCCCCAAATGGAAATGGCGGTTGGTTCACCTCTTTATGCAATGCTGGGCTTTATAAGATCATCGAGGAAGAGCATATCGAATATATCAATGTATACGCGGTAGATAATGTCTTGCAACAAATCGCTGATCCAGTCTTTGTTGGTGCAACAATAAGAAGAGATTGCGATTGTGGCGCAAAAGTCATCAGAAAATCAAATCCAGACGAGAAAGTTGGCGTTATTTGCTATGACCATGGTCATCCATCAATCACCGAATATTACGAATTAACTGATGAATTAAGAAATGCTAGAGACGAAAATGGCGAGTATCTCTATAACTTCGGCGTTATTCTTAACTATCTCTTCAAAGTTAAGGAACTAGTTAAGATACTTGATGCTTCCTTCCCTCTCCATAAGGCATTCAAGAAAGCCGCATATATCAACGAAAAAGGAGAGCTAATCAACCCAAGCGAGCCTAACGCATACAAATATGAAATGTTAGTCCTTGATATGATTAAGCTCCTTAACACCTGTTTATCATTTGAAGTTGATAGGCAAAAAGAATTCGCCCCAATTAAGAACCTCCACGGAATTGACTCAGTCGATTCCGCTAGAGAACTACTTAAGCTAAACGGAATTGAACTCTAATAAGCATAAATTTGGCCTCGATTTATTGAGGCCTTTTTATATACCTGGAAAAAAAGATTAAAAATTAATCCCACCTTTTAAATAAAAAGGCTATAATCTTCCCTCGGAAAGGAGATTTAATTACATGGAATTTATTAAGAAATCTATTAGCACATGGATTACAGCTATCATCGTTATGGTAATTGGCATACTTTGCATTGTTGCAGGTGCTCAATTCTCTAATGCTAGCTCAGGTGCCTCTGATACAGTTAACGCTATGTCCCTCACTTTGGGTATTGCCTTCATCGTTGTCGGATCATTAGGAATCATCTTAGCTTTAGGCGGATCAATCTTCGCAAAGAAGGGATTTGCTTCAGGCGTTGGAGTTGCCGGTATCGCTATGGCCATTGGCATTTGGTTCGTCGTTAAGAAAACAGCATTCGGATTAATCGAACTTTTACTTAGCTTTGTTCCATTTGTCTTGGTTGTTATCGGAGGAATCTTATTCATCGATGCAACATTCAAATTAGTGTCTTCCATCATGGAAAAGAACATCAAGCACGCTTTAGCATCTGTCATCGTCGGATACATCATTGCTGCAGCCGCTATCGTTCTTGGCGCATTATGCTTAGCTGATGTCATTAGCGGTGGTGCTCAACTTATCATCTTTGGTATCTTAGTCACTATCTATGGCATTTTCATGGTTTTAGGAACATTCATCAACATCCCAACAGCAGTTGTTATTGTTGAAAAAGAAAACAAAGCTGAATAAGACTAAAGAATATTCCAAAAACACTCTCAATTTCGAGAGTGTTTTTTCTTTATGCAAGTCTATATTTAATGGATTCTATCAAAAGAGTATCTTCTTATAAACAAGTCCATTTTTTCATCAAAATGACCGATATTTTCAATGTTGAGCGACCGATATTTTTAATTTCATTCCATTAATATGAATAAAAGTGTGTATTATTCCGTTAATCATCAAAATATTGTTCCGCAAACGTTTTATATTATTCCAATAATTGAGACTTGCAGGAAAGTTTGTGTAATTTGAAATTTAAGCCAAATAAAAAAGCCTAGAAAATCATTTAAAACAGACAACTTCTAGGCATCATTCATAAAATGTTTACTTGCGGATAAGGAATATTATCCCCTTTCCGCAAAGAAAACAAAAAGGTATGACTTTGTATCATACCTATCGTTGTAATGTGGCGGAGGCGTCGAGATTCGAACTCGAGCTAGGGATGAATCCCTACTAACAGGTTAGCAACCTGCCCCCTTCGGCCTCTTGGGTACGCCTCCGTGCGTGAAATAATATACACTAATTTAGAAAAGTTCGCATTAAATATTTTTTAAAGAAAGAATTATTTTGCAAATATCATTACTTTAGTGGCAAATCATAGTAAAAAGATTAAAAGAAAACACTTTCTTCTTTTATTCAAAATAAAAGAGTTTACAATAATGCCCGTTATGAACATCTTTAGGAAATTCAAAAAGTTATTCGACCCTATCGATCTCTCACATGGTGGGATATGGAAAGATATCTTGATGTTTTCTTTTCCTATCATGTTATCTACCTTATTGCAGAAGATTTACTCTTTGATTGATACGATCATATGCGGTCAAACCTTGCCTGATGCCGCGGTTGCAGCCGTTACAAACACCACGACGATCGTTTTCTTGATTTTGCAATTCTCTATAGGATGTGCATCAGGATTCTCCGTCGTCTTGTCTAAGAAAATAGGTCAAAAATCACTTGAAGGTGCTAGAAAATCAATCTCCACTCAATTAATTTTGTCTTTCATCATCACGATTATCTTATCTGTGGCTGGTTGTCTTCTTCTTGATTATCTCCTTGCTTGGATTGGAATATACCCAAGTGAAACTGACGCCTATATGCAAGCTGAATATGACGCGGCTAAAACATACCTATTGATTATCATTGGCACTTCATTCTCCCAAATTTTCTATAACTTGGCGGTTACTTGCACTAGAGCATATGGCGATTCATTCACTCCATTCGTCTTTTTGATGATTTCAACGGTCTTGAATATCGTTTTGGATTTGCTTTTCATCATCGTCTTTGATTGGGGTGTGGCAGGTGCTGCATGGGCTACGGCAGCAGCGCAGGCTTTAGCGGGTCTTCTTTCATGGTTTTATCTCTTCTACCACTATAAGGATTTAAGACTTCATAAAGACGATTTGAAAATAACTTGGAAAGATGTCATTGAACATCTTAAGAATGGTCTTCCTTTAGCATTCAATTTCTCAATACTTTCTATTGGCACGATCATCATGACAGGTGCGGTTATCTCTTTTGATAGATTGCCTGATGGAAGCATGAATCCAACATTGCCTGCCCAATTAGGATATGGCGTTGCCTCGAAAGTCATCAATTTAGCCATGGGTTTCCAAGAATCATTAGGTTTGGCGATGATTTCTTTCATGGCTCAAAATTTAGGGGCTGGAAGACAAGATAGAATCAAAAAAGGCTACCACGTATCCCTTATTTATGGCTTGATCATCACGATTTTGATTAACGCCATAGTCTTGCCATTAACGATAAATGGCGCATATCAGTATCTTTTCTTATCTTCTTCAAAAGTAACTCCTGAATCTATTAAATGGGGAAACGCTTATTTATATACGGCTGTCCCGATGATGTTTATCTTATTGTTGCTTTTCCTCTTTAGGAATTGTCTTGAAGGTTTAGAAAAAGCACTATGGCCATTCTTAGCTGGAATTGCCGAGCTAATAGCCAGAGTGCTTATCTGTTCTTTCTTACCAAATATCATCAATGGTGGAGCAATTAATTCCGAGGCATCCGTATGGGCATTTGTCGGAGTTTCTATCGGTGATCCTGGCGCATGGATATTTGCCACGCTCACGATGATTGTTCCAATGATGTTAGCAATATACAAACCAAAAGTTGATACAAGTCTTATTCAGCAAGAGAGACACGATTCTCTCTAACTCTGATTCTGTTGCGTTTGCAAGAAGAGTCTTTTATCGCGTTTTGAATGTAGCTATTCTTACTTGCTAGAAGAGTCTTGAAGCCAAAGACAAGAGAGATTTGTTTAGCTAAATCCGCAATATCCATCTCACCTTGCTCTTTAAGAATGTCAGCCGCACAGTTAGCGATTTCTTGATAAGAGATATCACTTAAAGTACGTCTAGAGAGATTTGTATCATCAAGACGGTAATTTAGATATTCCGCTTCGATGAAATTATCAGGCACATAGAATTTGCTAGAGCCATTCATGAAATGGTATGTTCTATCACCAAGCATTGATAAAGCCATCTCAATTTGTGCTTGGGAGGTTGATCCAACGCGTTTTTTGCCTGTTGCTTCGCAATATCTGCGGTTGATGAGTTCTAATGAGATAGGTCCTTCGAAATAGATTAGAGAATATAAGTATGAAACTAGTTTCCCTTCAACATATTTCTCATCGCTAAGTGTGTAAGGAATGGAGTTTTTCCTAACGACTTGCTTAACGAATAAAGGTTTCTTGAGGGAATCTTCTTCAGGAGTTTCCTCTTTATCGCCCGAAAGGATTTCATTGATTCGATTAACGATCTTTTGAACCACTTCAGCGCGATGGTCTAGATATTCGTTTGAATAGACATTGAAGATATTCCAGCCAAGACGCGCAAGGATTGAAGGTTCATTCAGATGACGATCACGGCATGTCATATGGGCAAATTGCTCATTATCTAAGATGATGCCAAGAACATAATCGGTTGGAGAGTCTTTTAAGGCAACCCCTATATCAATCTTGAAAGATGATTCGCCAATATTCTCTTTGACTTCATAGCCGAGTTTCCTAAGATCTTCAGCAAGATATTTCTCGATGCCTTTTTCTTTGGAGAATGGGTTTATGGAGTTATGTGGGAGATAACCATAGCCATTCTTAGCAAAGGAAAGGAAATCTTTGAGACATTGAGCACCGTTGTTTTTAGCTCTTTCTGCCTTGATATCATCAGGATTCAAAGAGGAGAAAACAATCATTTCCTCGCGTGAACGGGAAATGGCGACATTTAGACGTCTTTCACCTTTTTTGAGTGAGAGAGGGCCGAAATTAAGCGTTATTGTGCCATTTTTATCAGGACCATATGTTGTAGAGAAGAGAATTACGTCTCTTTCATCACCTTGGACATTTTCAAGGTTCTTGACGAATATCTTCTCTCCACCTGGTTCAAGGTTTGACAAAGAGTTCTTCGACATTTCTTTCTCAAGCATGTCATCAATGACGTTTTGTTGGGCTTCATTGAAGGTAATGATACCGATTGAATGGGTACGGAGTTCTTTATCTTTAAGACGGCGAATTACTTCAGAGACGACCTCTTTTGCTTCTTGACGATTGACCCCTCTTCCTTTCTCATATGTTCCCTTTATTTGTCTAAAGGAGATGGCCCCTATGTCATTCTTTGGGGATGGGAAGGTAAGAAGAGAGTTGTCATAGAACTTATTATTGGAGAAAGAAATAAGGGATTCATGACGTGAACGGTAATGCCATAGAAGTCTCTTTCTAGGAAGTCCTAAGACGATAGCGTCATCAAGCAATGACTCAAGGTCTTCATCAAGAGAGGAGAAACCATCTCCTTCATTGCTTCCGATGGTGGTGGTGAAGAAAGATGTCGGTGGCATCTGTTGCTCATCGCCGGCAATGATGACGTTCTTTGCTCTTGCAATCGATGGAATTGCTTCAGAAGTTGGGATTTGCGAAGCCTCATCAAAGATAACAACGTCAAATTGATAATCATTGACATCAAGGAATTGAGAAACGGAGATTGGTGACATCATGAAACATGGGGTGAGATTTTGAATGACATCCTTGTAATTATGGAAGATTTGTCTCAAAGAAACACCACGTCCCCCGTTCTTTGATAATTTCGCTAGTTGATTGTAGGTTGTTGATTCAGCAAAATGGAAAGCATCAGATGGATAGGAAGAGGAAATCTTTGCGGCTGTCATAACAGTGGAAAGATTAGAGAACTCTTTGATGTCTTTTGCATATTTATGAACAAGGTTATCCATTTCTTTAGAAGAAAGGAGAGCCAATTGATCGTCTTTAAAACGAATTCCAATTATCGAGGCTGATACGGATTTTTCATAATTGCCTAAAAGGTCTTTCTCCTTTAAGGCTCCGTCTTTGAAGAGAGTGAAATAATCATCAGTGACTATCTTAGACACTTCATCCATCTTTAATAGAAGAGTCGTCCATTCAGCAAGGTTACCAATCATGCCAATGGCGGAACGAATCTTTGAATAGATGACGCCAAAGAACTTATTCGTATCAGGATAAAGATCTAAATTGAATTCATATGTATTCAAAAGATAGTCTTTTTTCTCTAGATATTCATTGTAATGATCGATGAATTTGTTGATTATTGGTGAGAAAAGAGTTGATTGGCTCATATCGGAAATATATTTAGCGAATGTCTCTTTTTTGCCTTCAAGATAATCAAGAGAAGACATTTCTTTAGCCATATAGACGGTATTTTCGAATACGTTATAGACTTCTTCTCCATCTGGATATGTCTTGAATTCAACTTGTTTGAGGAGATATTTGATGTATGGATCAAAATTCTCAAGAGATATAGAGAGAGCCTGAACTTTCTTTAAAGAAGCAATGTGTTCAGCTAGATTCTTATCTTTCAAGGCGTTTTTATCTAAGGCGATATATTTGAACTGACGTTTGAAAGAAGATAAAGCAAAAATGCGCTTAGGGAAACCTTGAGATTTTGCTTCAGCAAATTGCTTCTCTAATGTTTCTGCGTCTTTCTCGTAAATCTTGTCAGTAAAGGAGATTGCTAGCTTATCTTTTTCTTTAGCGATTTCTAATTGAATGGATAAGGCTTTTTCAATCTCTTCTTCTTTTTGAAGGAAGGTTTCATCAACATAAAGGTTAGACCAGCTTTCTTTTCCATCACGAAGCATAGAAAGGATATTCGCTACATGCACCGCGTTATTAGCTGTTTGTTCTAACGCTTTCGTTGGATTCAAAACATTATGAACATCGAGCTTGAATTGTTCGAGGAATGGAAGGAAATCCTCCAATTCTTTCTTTAATTCATCACGATATTCCATCGAATATTCACGTTTTTGGAAAGCACGGAAAGGTGATGAGAAATATGTATCAAAAGAGAGAGATGTTCCAGATATCTCCTTAAGGAGAGTCTTGGCTCTTTCATAGTTATCTAAAGTAAGAGATGAGAGATATTCTTTTCCAAATCGATACACGTCCCCGCTATTTTCGTTTTTTAAGTAAACAAGAATTGCTTGATATGGGGAATATAAGAAATCCTTTTTATCATGAAGAGAAACGATTTTGGAATTAAGCTCAGCTTGTTTTTCTTCAATCTTGGAGTTTAGTTCGTTGAAGTTTTCCGCCTCAGCGACTGGGCCTCCTAAAGAAAGTAATTTCTGATATGTATCAAGGACTTGGCTCTTTGGTTCTTGGATGTTTGCTAACTCCAATACGAATTGGCCTAAATTAAGATCATCTAAACGACGTTTAACGACATCAAGGGCAACCTCTTTTTCAGCAACGAAAAGAACCTTCTTTCCATGATATAGGAAGTTGACAATCATATTGGCAATTGTTTGGGATTTACCTGTGCCTGGCGGGCCATCAAGGATGAAAGATTCGCCTTTTTCAGCATCATATATTGCCTTAATTTGGCTTGAATCGGCAGATAGAGGCATTATTACATCACTATTTGAAATATGATGGACGTCTTTCTTCTCATTATCTTCATTGATGAAATTTCTTTCGCCATTTGCAAAAGAGGAGACAATCTTATTCTCCATGAACTTCTCACGGTTGTATTTCAAATCCGACCACATAACGAAATGTGAGAAAGAGAATAAAGAAAGAGTCGAAGGTTCTTCAAGGAGTTGCCAATTCTTCATTGGGGCAATGATTTTCCTTACTTCGTTGAAGATGATACGAATATCGACCTTTCCATTTGCGTCTTTTGGCATGACGTTAAGGGAAGAGAAATCAAGATTGTAGTTTTGCTTGAAATATTCAAATAAAGTTTGGTTGAATGCTAAATCTTCAATGTCATATTCTAGAGTGTAATATGTTCCACTCTTTCTTCTTGGAATGCGAACAGGCAAAAGCAAGAGAGGAGCGTACATCTCTCCTTTGTAATGGGCCGCGGATATCTCATTATCGAACCAACGTATCAAACCAATTGAGATGAAAAGAGGGTTGCAACCACTTTCTTCAAGGGATGTATTGGCTTTTCTTGATAATTTCTTCGTGCCTTCATTTTTGATTCCGGCATGGGAATAAACGGATATATGTTTCTTCTCATATCCTTCTTTTATGGTCGTTGCCCTTATTATTCCATCGAATTTGACAAGTCCTTTGACATTTAATGGGTATGCAGGCTCCTCTTCTCCAACCGTTATCTTGTCGTTATTTGAGAGGAAATTCACGAACGCTTCAGGATCGCTAACGAGAATTTGTAACGTAGAATCCTTGCATTTGAAATTCAAAAGTTTGTTTCCTAGATTCAAATCTAAAAGCTTGTCTTCCCAGAAATCATATCTGGATTTGGCTTTTCTTGCGTCTTCTGGAAGATATCTTCTAGCTGAGACGTCGATTTGCGAATATTCATTTGCCATGAAATCCTTTAAGGATGGGACGATGATTTTCTTTTCGCCATTTTCCTCTTTTACGGATGGAATTGGCCAGAAAAGATCCGCACGGCATTTTTCGATATCCAAAGCGTAATCGAAAGGTAGGTTGTTGATTCTATTGACCGCTTCATCTTTTGCTTCTTGGAAAGAAACGTGTGAATCTGATGTAATGCAGGTTGTTTCAACTAAGCAAAGATGATCGAAGCCTTTTGATATTGCGTTAATGACGGTTTGAGAATTTTCTTCTACGGTTTGAGTGAAACTTTCATCATCAAGCCATACGCCAACCATGCAATGGCCATATAGCAAAATCAATACGGCTCTAAGCCCTATTGCCTCAAAAACGGAGGCAAGTAATAAGGAGGTATCTAAACAAGTTCCATATCTATCAAGAAGAACGTTTCTTGGAAGCCTGACTCTTTGGAAGATCTTATCAAATGAGGCCGGAGCGGTAATATAACGGATATTCATTCTAGCAAGGACTTCATATACTGATGCAATATCTTTTAATACCTCATTTGGGTCATGGGATTGATATTCGTCAAAAGATGAATCGCCAAAGTTTTCTTGTTTGTATTTTCCTACCAAATCAATGATTTCGGTCATCTTATCGTCATTTGGTGTGACAAAGGAGGCAAGTATTTCCTCGTTTCTATTATCGGATGCACTCGCTTCAATTGGATCAAAACGAAGATTAACGCTATTAACGCCTAATATTTCACCACTTGAAGAAAGGAGGGTAACTCTTATTGATCCAGGGATTGCTTCAGTGATTTCGTAGAGCTTAAGGGGATCAAGAAAAATTTCAAAACGATTTACAAGGGTGCCACGTTCTCCTTTTTCTAGACAAGCAAGGTGAATATTAGAGATATGCATGAAGTCAGGCACGACGTCAAACTTAAGGGTAACATCATTGATGTCTTCTTCTCCAAGGTTCTTAATAAGTATGGACTTTAGGAAGGCAAACGGATTGAATTCTGATGCATGGGTCGCCTCTTTTTGTAAAAGATAGGCTTGATAGGTTACGTAATTTATTGTTTTTTCGGCTTTGATTTCAATTGATGCGGACTTTTCTGACATAAGTATATTTGCTCCCTCTAGCTATATTTTAGTGTAACATTTTTTACATATTTTTTTAGCATGAAAAACAAGAAAATCACTTGCATGATTTTCAAACGTTTCTCATCTATTTTTTATTGACGTTTTCTTTCTCAAAATGAAGGGAGATTTCTTCTCTTTCTTTTTGGAGTTCAAGTTTGTTAAAGATGTTTTCTCCTTTGGCGATGAACCAATAAGAAACATCAGAGAAAAACGGATCTTCTTTATTTAATGAAATGAATAATGGGTAAGTCACTTTTGAGGTCATCTCTTTCAATAAGGATAAGTAATCGTTGAACATTTCATCCTTATATAGCCATCTAGAGTTAAGAATGAAGTTAAGAAAGTTGACGTCATCCTCATCCCACAAGCGATAAAGATTCTCCTTCACCCATTTCTCTAAGAGATCGATGGTTTTATGAAAATGTTCCTCAAAAGAGGTTTTATTCTCTTTCAAGGAAAGTGCATCTTCATTTAAATAGGAGATTTCACAAATGATATCGATTTTGAAATCTATCTCATTCATATATTAATAAGCGCGTGCGAAGTAGGCGATAAGGGTTGCTTTATTGCCGTTTGTTGGGTCTTTCAATTCAGTATCTTCTGGAAGTTTCTTTGCAATGCAACGTGCTGTGGCGCCATTTGTCTTAGCTTTGATGATATCTTCTGTCTCTGGTCTTCCATCATATGCCATCTTAACGAAGCCACCTTGTTTATCTAAGATTGATGTTAATTCTTCTAAGGAAGATGCCTCTGCTATATGGGCATTGAGGTTATCGAGGGCCTTTTGATACATTCTTTGGTGAATGTCTTTAAGAATTTCAGGCATCTTGGAAGCAAGTTCATCAATCTTGACGTTTTCTTTCTTTCCATCAACGCGTGTTGTGAGGATTGCGATGCCATTTTCTAAATCACGTGGACCAATTTCAATACGGAGAGGCACGCCTTTCATCTCATATTGGGCGAATTTCCATCCAGGAGTGCGGTTTTCATCATCGTCAAGCTTGACTCTGATGCCTAAGGCTTTGATTTCCTTATAAAGTTTTTGACATGCTTCAAGAACGCCTGGAGTTTGCATTCTCACTGGAACGATAACTGCTTGAATTGGAGCAACATATGGAGGCAAGACTAAGCCATTGTCATCGCCATGAACCATGATGATGGCGCCTAAAAGTCTTGTTGAAACGCCCCATGAAGATTGATAAGGGGTCTCAAGAGCATTCTTTCTTCCAAGGAAAGACACTTCAGCGGCTTTGGCAAATCCTTGTCCTAAATAATGGGATGTGCCACTTTGTAGGGCTTTTCCATCATGCATAAGAGCTTCAACTGTATAGGTTGCTTTTGCACCAGCAAATCTTTCATGCTCAGTCTTTTCACCAACTAAGAATGGGATAGCAAGCAAATCACGACCAAGTTCGTTATAGACATTGAGGATATCAAGGGTATTTTTGATGGCTGCTTCTTCTGTTTCGAAGATGCAATGTCCTTCTTGCCAAAGGAATTCAGATCCACGAAGGAATGGACGGGTCGTCTTTTCCCAACGCACAACGGAACACCATTGGTTGTAGCAAAGAGGCAAATCACGATATGAAGTAAGTCTCTTTTTGAAAAGTTCGGAGAAAATAACCTCAGAGGTTGGGCGAATGACTAATGGATCAGCTAAAGGTTGGCCCCCGCCTATTGTGGCAACAAGACATTCTGGAGCGAATCCTTCAACGTGTTCTTTTTCTTTTGCGAATAAAGATTGAGGAATGACCATTGGGAGATAGACATTCTCCGCACCATTTTCTTTGAAACGGATGTTGAGATAAGATTGGATCTCTTCCCACATCGCATATGAATAAGGGAGATATTCGATAAAGCCTTTAACGGCATAATATTCCATTAAATCCGCTTTACGGCATACGTCTGTGTACCATTTTGCAAAATCTACATCACGAGATGTTATAGCGTCATTCTTTTTTTCCATAATTATTTTCTTAAGCCTTTCATTTCATTTAAGCGTAATTCATCCTTCTCTTTAAGAGGAACAAAACCATTTTGATATGGTCCGAATTGATTTGATGAAACATAATCGATTCCCGAACCAACTACTAATTCTATCGCATTCCAATCAGGGAGGTTAATACCAACGATGATTTTGGAATATTTGAGGAGTTTTTCGACTAAAGCGTGAAGTTGGGAACGGATAACCATGTCCATATGTTTCGAGTCGATGTTCTCATTTTTGAAATCAACGAAGAAGATATCCATCATCTTTAGAACCGTCTCATCGACGTTGATGGCTTGTCCTTGGACGATAAGACCAACCTCAAAGCCTTCATCATGAATGTTCCTTATGAGGGCAAGGAAATTTTCTTCACTTGTCTGCTTTATCGCTGAGAATGCCTCCGGTTCACGAATAAGGAAGGTGATATTTGCGTCTTTTGCTCCTCTAAGATTTGAATATATCGCAGGGATTGATTGGAGTTCTCTAATCATCACTGGATAGAAGAGTCTTTGGGAACGTAATGGGCGCTCAGAGACAAAGCGAGAAACAGTCGTCTTAGCTAGATAATTGAAGAGATTGTTTTGATCTTTGGCCCTTATGGCGTAGTTCTTAAGTTCTTCAATCGTTGAGAAGGAAGTCCTTTCCGCGTCAGGAACGGGTTCTGAGATATAGCCTAGAACGGAATGTCTTGCAACGCCATATACTGGTTGGAAGAGATTGGCGATACGCTTATCGAAGATGATCTTTTCAACTTCTGAACGATATTTTGCAACATCAATTGAAACTGAAGCATCCGCGTCTTTATGGTAAACATATAAGGAAGAGGATGTCTCATAGGCTGATATTGCACTTCTTTGAGAACAATCGATTATCGATTCAGTATCCCCGAATGTGTCTTTATTTGCAACAATACCGGCTTTGATGACATATGGGAAATCCCCTATTTTCGCCTTTCCAAGCATGGCATTGGTGATGCCATTAACCGCTTTAAGGGCGAAGGAGATGGCTTCATCGTTGTCACTGATATCATAACTACAGAGCAAGAATTCATAATCGGAAAGTTTCATCAATGAGACGTTGCCATGTATATACCTATCAAGGGCAACCCTAAATTTGTAGGAAACTTGCTTTGGGACGTTGTTGTCATACCCTTGGGCTTTCTTTCTTCTGATATTGAAACAGAATGTCGTTCCTCTTGCTGTGCCATTGTTTTTGAGAGCGTTAGCAAATTGATTCTCAGATATGATTGGAGTCAAATCAGCTACGGCCTTCTTTCTAACAGAGCTTTGAATCATGCAGTTTTCAAAATGAAGGAGTCCATTAACAGGATCTGACTTTGTGATTCTCAGATAGCAAGGACTTGTTTTTGCCTTGTTTTTGTTGATATATACAGATGTTTGAAGGAATTCCGATGTCTGTCTTCCAGCAAGGATAGCCAAAACCCATTTTTCTACTTTGTCTTGTTCTCCTTTAGGGAATGAAGCAAAGAAATCTTTCTTATTTGTCGTTTTCTTCTTCGAAAGGTCTCCTAAATCAAAATAGACTATCTCATCCTTTTGATTGTTAATGCGGTAGACAACTGTCGAAGAGGACTCATATGCGATTCTACGTTTGAATTGCTTGTCTTTTATGTTCATCACCAAAAAAGTGATTCCGATGATGAGAACCGTGATTATAATCAAGGCTAAAACTCCCCAACCAATAAGGGATGCCCAATCAAGAGTTTTGAGTTTGTTAATGACCTTGTTGATGAAATCTGTGAATGCGTTGAGAGTTAACATACCAAAAATAGGGACAAAAAACATTTGTCTTAAGTATTTTAGCACTTATAGGTATGTTTTAAAAAACATAAACGTATTTTGTTTTATGAAAGTAGAATTATGGATTGGTTTACGATGTTGTATATATTAATTCCGATGATGATGAATATCGTGATTATGTACATCATTGAGATAGCTTTAGCTGGCAACTTTTTATTCAAGAATGTGCCAAGCAATGAGCCAATAACTGAAATTGGAACTAAAACAAGCAAGAAAATCCACCAGGTTTTATCGTTTCCGTTTAACGCCTCAACATTGAATAAGGAAATAAGGGATCCATCACATAATGAATATCCTATTTTGGCTAATTGAGAGAAAATGATAACAATTAATGAATTGACTGAAGATTCTTTGATTGGCATCGCAAAGAAAAGAGCGAGTACAGCGACATTGATTGGCCCTCCACCAATGCCCAAGAAAGCGGAAATGATGCCAAGCATGAGTCCAATAAAGACTTTCATAATAGGATTTTTGATATTCATGCAAATGCCTTTTGGGTTCATGAATTGCATATAAATAAAGACAAAAATCAACAAGATAATGAGAATGATTGACTGAACAATGATAAGTATTGATTTATTAGAATTCGCCTTAAGAAGTCCAAAAAGGAATTGGCCAATAACCCCTCCTATTGCCGCTCCGATTCCTAAAAGAATAGATGTTTTGTAATTAGGGATTTTATCTTTCGATATGACTCTCTTTGTGATTGAAGTCAATGCAACAAAAAGAACACAGAAACAAGAGATAGTATTTGTGATTGAAGAATTCTCAAAATATGAGAAAGCATCAAGCGCTGGGCGAATGATAACGCCTCCGCCAATGCCAGCTAAGGCCCCTATTGTCGCAGCCGCAAGTATGATTAGAGAGAATACAAAGTAATAAATCATAGATTTATTCTAGTTGTTTTATTTCGATATTTAAAGTATATTTATTTCAACTTGAAAAACTCTTTCATTTGTAAGTTTTTCAGATTTCAAACATAAATGTTTTGGAGGATAAACATATGAAAATTAACGCCAGAGAATCAGAGATCGTCCAACTAGTTGATCAAGAAAGAAAAATCTTAGTCAAAGATTTGGCTGAAAGACTAAACGTTTCTGAAGTAACAATCCGTAAAGACTTGGACAAGTTGGAATCGTGCGGAATCATCATTCGTCATCATGGCTACGCCCTTAAAAAGAACACAGCCGATATCACTAACAGACTTTCCATCAATTATGATATGAAATGTCGAATCGCTAAAAAAGCATGTTCTTTAATAGATGATAATGAAACCGTCATCATCGGCTCAGGCTCCACTTGTGCTCTTTTAGCCGAAGAAATAGCTAAGAACAAGCCAGGCGTTACAATCATCACCAATTCAATTTACATCGTTGATCACGTATCTAAATTAGGAAACAACAAAGTTATTTTGTTAGGTGGAGAGTATCAAAAAGACGCTCAAGTAATGATTGGCCCGCTTGTTAGAAATTGCGTGAAGCAATATTTCGTAAACAAAATCTTCTTAGGCACGGATGGCTATATGAAAAACGTTGGTTTCATGGGTTCTAACACCCTTAGAACTGAAGCAATCACCACAATGGCCGAATCCGCATCAAATATCATCATTCTTACGGATTCATCTAAATTCAACAAGAAAGGCCTTCTCGTTCAGTTCCGTGAGCCGCAAATCCATCAAATCATCACCGACAAAGGTATCAGCGACGATCTTAAAGGCTTCTTTGTTAAACATGGTATTAAGCTAATTACCGTCATGTAATTCATAAACAAACAAAAAATGGGCGTCTCATTTGAGGCGTCCATTTTCTTAATTAGGAATCAAGCAATTAGGCTTTGAGGGCTTTTGCTGCTTCGACAACGTAGGAGAAATCAACTGCTTCAGCGATTGTCTTCTTAACTTTGTCTTTATTTGCGCCACTTAAAGCAGAATTTCTGATGTTTTCTGCATAGGAGTAGCCTTTGCCAGTCGCGGTGCCGCAAAGTTCGATTTGCTTATCGATGCCAAGCCAGACAGCGATGTCGGTGGCAATATCTTTTGCAAGAGTTGCTTGAGCTGTGCAAACTTCGGTTGCTGTAGCAGCTGCTGCTGGATCAGATGCTCTCTTATCCATACCTTTGACTAAGCCTTTCATGAAGTTCTTAAAGGTGGATTCATGCTCTTTTAAGAATGTTGTGTTAACAGCCCATGTTGAAGGTGTGTAGGATTCAGACATATGGGTGGAAGTCTTTGCGACTGTCTTGAAATTCGTTGTGTCTTTTTCAAGAGTTGTTGCAACAGGAGCAAATGCAACGCAGAAATCAGCTGCATCAGCTTGTTTCATTGTTGTTGGAAGGTTTGCTGTTGTTGTTTTAAGGATTGTGACCTTGTTAGCATCGACATAGTTAGATTCATCAAGATCTGATGGAAGTCTTGTAGCACCATCATCGTACCAAATCTTGCTTCCTTCAGCGAGTTCTTTGTTGAGTGTTCCAACTAATGAAGCCCAGAAAGTACCAGGGGTTTGTGAAAGATCGAGGGCGACTGTTGAGCCTTTAAGGGCTTTTACTAAATCTGCATGGGTGGAATTGAGTGTTAAGTCTTTTCCTTTGCCAGAGTTTGTTGCAATAAGACGATCATCATCAGTAAGGTTATCAAGAGCGATAAGCTTCATGGTAGAAGATTCTGTGAAATAGTTCCATGCAACGCCATTTCCTAAGAAGACAACGTCTAAGTTGCCGGAAAGTACAGATGCAGCAAGGTTTGGTCCGGTGGCGATTGAATAATCGGCTTTGATGCCAAATTCTTCAAAATAGCCTTCATTTACAGCTGTCATACCAGCTGCTGAGCCAAAGTTTCCTTGGAAACCGACTTTAACGGTTTCAAGAACCTTGTCATCCGTCTTCTCACCGCAAGAGGCGAGACCGCCAATAGCAAGCAATGAAGCGCCTGCTAAGGCTAACAATTTTGTTTTTGTCATTTCTTTTTCTCCTTATTTAGATATTATTTTTAAAACGAATCTCTTCGTTTAATGACCTTAGTGAAGTCCACTTTCGACATACATCTTATAGACGACGTCCCAGATGTGGTTTCTGTAATCTTGGAATTTTTGATCAAGCTTCGTTCCTTGGTTTCTTGGGTAAGGAAGATCGATATCAATGACTTCTTTTACCTTTCCTGGACGAGCTGACATGATGATGACACGTGTTGCAAGAAGAACGGCTTCATCAACATCGTGAGTGATGAAGAAACATGTTTTCTTTTCGCTTTCCCATGTTTTTAAGAGATCTTCTTGAAGTTGTGATCTAGTTTGGGCATCCAAAGCGCCAAATGGTTCATCTAGAAGAAGAACATCAGATGAGAGGGCATATCCTCTAGCGATGGCTACACGTTGTTTCATACCGCCAGAGAGTTGCTTTGGATAATGCTTTTCAAAGCCATTCAAGCGAACCATGTTGATATATTTTTGCGTGATTGCTTCTCTTTCGGCTTTTGTATAATGAACCTTTTTCATTCTTGGAGTCTTGTTGCCGTTTTCATCAACGTCATAGACTTGCTCTATTTCGCCGGTTTCTTTGTTTTTGATGACCACTGGGACTTCATGTTTGATGAATTTGGTGCCATACATGATGTTCTTTTTGACGGTCAGCCATGGGAAGAGGGCATATTGTTGGAAGATGACTCCTCTATCAGGGCCTGGGCCAAGAATTGGTCGGCCATGGATTGTTGCCTCACCTGAGGTAGGTTGCTCAAGTCCGGCAATGATATTTAGAAGGGTTGTTTTGCCACATCCAGATGGACCGACGACACAGATGAATTCGTTTTTCTTGATTTCAAGGTTTACATCGTTAAGAGCAACTACATCGTCACCATTCTCAACTGGGTAAACTTTGTTAATGTGATCAATTTTGATAACTGTTTCAGACATATTTGATTGCTCCTACTATTATTTCCATCTTGTGAGTTTCTTTTCCGCAAAGAGAAGAAGCTTATCTAAGAGGATACCGAATACGCCAAGGATGAGAATGCCAGCGATAGCGTAGTTGAATTGAAGGTTTGCCGCTTGGTTAGAAACAAGGGCGCCTAAGCCATAGTTCGTACCTGTAAGTTCGGCCGCGACAACTGTTGTCAAGGCTGCGCCGATACCTAAACGCATAGCGGTTAAGATGAATGGGAAGGCACTTGGAACGATGACATCCAAGAAGAGGTTTCTGTCTCTTGCGCCGAATGTGTAAGCTGCCTTAACAAGGGTGAGATCAACATTTCTAACGCCTTGATAGATGGTGACTGTCATTGTTAAGAAACAGGCTAAGAAGATGATGAAGTATTTAGCTGGTTCGCCAACGCCCATTCCCGCAACGACAAGCGGAACATAGGCGATTGGTGGAATACATCTAAGGAATTGGATGAATGGATCGATGAATGAGCGAACTGGTTTGTACCAAGCCATCAAGAAGGCGACAGGTATAGCACAAACTAGAGCGATGCAATATCCAACCAAGACACGGGAGAAGGTGAATCCCATATGCATGAATAGTAACGGAGCATCGCCTTTTTTAAGGGATGTTGTAGCCATTGCTCCAATTGCTTGGAAGACATTAAGAGGGGATGAGAGGAAGCTTGTTTGTTGATTCATCTCGCAAATCGTGGCGTATAATTGCCAGCAAAGGAAGACGAATACGACACCGCCTACACCAACGAGAGCGGATTTCCAGAAAGCCCAAGGAGAGAAATCTTTCATCTTCTTTGGACCTGAAGTTTGAACGTCGTTGACAGGGCGAGAGAGGCCTTCAACGTCGATAGCGTCGATTTCCTCTTGCTTTTTTGCCTTTCTTTCTTCAATAAATTTGATTTTCATTAATTTTCCTCCTATTTGGCGGCCACTTCTTCAGAGATTCCGATTCTTGCATCAGGATGTTCTTGTAAGAGAGAGGCAGGGAAGGAGATATCTTTATCTCCGAAGCTTGCTCTCTTAATGACTGATTTGTGCCAGTCTCTGAAGCAATATAGACGGATTTTCTTTGAATTGAGGATTTCTTTCATGCCGATTGTTATCGCATATTCTGGCATGAAGTAATATGCGCCTTGGTAATCATCCATCGAATTGACGACTCTTGTCGCTTCGGTGATTTTCACCACACGTGTTCTCGTGTTTTTGAATTCTTCTTCAGACATGAGCATTGGAGGTTCATTGAAGGCGATATGCCCGGTGATTCCAATTCCTCCGAAGCAGATATCGACTCCGCCATGGTCTTCGATGACCTTATCGATCAAGTCGATTGTTTCGAATGATGGGAAGATTCTTTGTTCTTCTTTCATGATGAGTTCTGGATCTATTTTGTTGTAACAGAGCTCATACATCGTTTTGCGGAAGGACAATTTATGTTTCGGAGAGATCAAGGTATTACGGTCAATCATGTATTCATCCATGTTGATGAAGGTGACATCCTTAAGCGATATTCTTTCTTCATTAACGATTTCCGCGAAATATTTGTATTGACCAACAGGACCTAAAGGAACGATGAAGAGGGTTCTTTTGCCTTGTTTGTTGTTTTCCTTGATGGTTGAAGTCATCAGCTTAGCCATCTCAAGGAAGGTTGTCTCTTTATCCTTATAGATATCGATAGGCACCTTGCCTTTTGTTAATCCCTCATCGTGGATTTCAAGAATTGATTCGTTATTCATAACTCTTTTGTATCCTCCATGCATAAATGAACAGATGGACGTTTGAATGTCATTGGGAGAACAAGGATAGATGGATTCTCTCCAACATATTTCTTAGCATCCAAGAGTGCTTCTTCAACGCTGTTTCTTGTTTTCATTCCCATTTCTCTTGCTGTTCCTGGGGCTTTTGCACCAACGATATAGACAGCTTTGCAATCTCTTTCAGCAATATGAGCGCAAGAGATCATCGAGAAAGCGTGGAATGGATGGAAGGCATATTCGTAACGATATTTACGGATATATTCTTCGTTATTCATTTGATGATAGTAATTTTCAATATCTGGTAATGTGTTTCCATGGGCTTGGAAATAGTCATAGACTTCTTTCATTGCTGGGAATTCATCATCGCCAAAGTCTCCATCGCATTGGGCAAGGGCGATAATGACAGGATTATCGGACATTACGCGTTTTAAACGAATGACTTGAGCAGAGATGGCTTGTTCGACGAGAATTGGATTTCTTCCTTGGCGAGAGCCATATTGGAAATCGTTTGGAAGGCCAAAGACGATGACGTCATATTTCTTTTTGGCCCATTTGACGTATGTTCTTTCGTCGGCAATCTTCCAAGATTCTTTTTGAACTTCGTGAGCTTCACCGGCAAAGACGGCTATTTGATGGGAGAAAGAATCAAGGACTGCGTCAACGCAGAAGAATTTCTTTCCCATCTTGTTTTCCATATGTTCACCTATTGCATCGAATTTTTGACGCATGAGGGAATGGGAGGAGACAGGAACGAAATCATTCCTATGCATGACGGATGGACAATGGTGAGAGGAGATGCATTCCCAGTTGGAGATGCCTGTCGCACAATGTTTGTAGCCACCCGAATATCCACCATATGGGTTTCCTTGGCTATGTCCGATAAGGAAGCAGATATCGGAATCGTATACGTATTTGTTGAGAACGACTTTAGCGCCGAACTTAGGTTCATTTCCTAAATCGACTAAATGTTCCCAATCTTCAGAATCGTGGTTGATGATTTGACCTTTTGGATAGAAACGATCAAAAATTTCATCTCCTAAGATTTTACGAATTTCTTCTGGTTTGTTCTTTCTATGAAGGCCATTTGAGCAAATAAGCATGATATCTTCTTCTTTTGCTCCAGCTTTCAAGCATTCATCAATGATTAGAGGGATTGATGTTTTGCGGTGGCTATCATCTTGCATGCCACCTTTGACCTTATCAGGGAAAACGATCGTGATTTTGCTGCCTGGATGAACTTGTTTGGAGATTGGCTCTAAGCCCATTGGGTGAAGGATTGCATCTAAAGTTGCGGCTTTGACATCTTTAATTCCTTCTGGGTCTTTTACTGTGACGCCAGTTTCAAAAATGTCAGCATCATCAGGTACATTCACTTCAACTTGGCCATCGCCATATTCTAATTTAACTTTCTTCATTTTAATCCACCTTCGTATTTTTTAACTATTGCTTCGAAATCATCAAGGAAGAATCCGAAGTCTTTGCCAAATCTTGTAAGAGCGATCAATCCACCATCAAGTTCAGGGATTGAGGCGATCATTTCGGCATTTTCGAGTTTTAAGCCTCCGCCATAGACAATCGGGCAAGGGACAACGCTCTTGATATGTTTAGCGATATCTTGAATATATTCCCTATCTGGCGGAACCTTTCCTGGACCAATAGCCCAAACAGGTTCATAGGCGATTGAGACATTTTCCAAAGGGCAATCTTTTAAGCCTGTTTCCAATTGTTCTTTCAAGACTTCGTATTTATGATCTTGCTCTTCGGATTTTTCACCGATGCAATATAAGACTTTCAAGCCTGCTGCAAGGGCTCTTTTTATTTCAGCATTAAGAATTTCATTAACATGAGATTGGGCATTTCCATAAGATAGAAGCTTGTTGAGATACATTCTTTCTTCGCAATGACCAACAAGAACCGCTTCAACGCCAATGCTTCTCATGGAGTTGGCAGTTCTTAAACTCGTAAAAGCGCCAAAGTTCTTTCCTGCTTCAGTATCTTCAAAATGAACACCTTGGCAACCAATTGTTACTTTATCCTTATTATTAATAGCAGGTAATAAATTGGATTCTTGGAAGAAAATGGTGATTGGCAAAGAAAGATTCATTCTTTCAATACCGTTAACTATGGTGCTTGCATATTCTTCTTTTGCACCAATTTTATTAATTCCCCCAAATTCTGGAAGAACGTCAAATCTTTTAAGATTTAAGTAGATATGCTTCATTTATGAAAGCCCTTTCTTTTTCAAAATATTAACCTATTTAAAATATTTAACAATGCGATAGTTGAAAAAAAGATAAAATAATCGTTAAAACCTTTCGTTCGTAAATTATTATATTTTCTTTCGTAATGGTTATTTGAGTTAGATATGACTTATTTTTTGTACGCGTTTCAATGATGTTATTTTACAAATATCGTTGAAAATTTAGTCAAAATATAAAATTTTTTATTCTTTTTGAAATTTGTAAACGCTTACTTTTAATAAATTATGGATTCCGTTATTTTTTAGCGTTCTTCTTTTTAAGTATTTTTTATTCATAACGTTATAAACTTTCGTTCGTAACATTTTTTATATTTTTTTCATCCTTATTAATAAAATAAATAGAATTCTTTATTCTTTGTCGCATAATTAGGCTAAGAAAACGAAAAGGAGGCTACTTATGCCATACATTTCTACCAAAAACATTCTTGCGGTTGCAAAAGAGAATCATTTTGCCCATGGAGCTTTTAACGTTAATGCTCTTTGCCAAGCAAAAGCCATCATTGAAACATGCGAGCTTATGCATACTGCCGCTATCATTCAAGTGGCTGAGCCAGGACTTGCTTACATTGGTGGGAACCCTGATTTTCTCCATGGAACCATAGAAGAAAAGAAGAAAGGTGCTAAACGTATAGCAAAATATGTTCGTGCTTTAGCTGAGAAATCCTCCATTCCTGTTTCTTTGCATCTTGATCACGGAAGAAGCTACGAATCTTGTAAGGCTTGCGTTGATGCAGGTTTCAACTCCGTCATGTTTGATGGATCTGCTCTCTCATATGAAGAAAACGTAAAAACAACCGCTAAAGTTGTTAAATATGCGCATGCTCATGGGGTTTCAGTTGAAGCTGAGCTTGGCGTTCTTGCTGGGGTTGAAGACCATGTATTTGCCGCATCAAGCACTTATACAAACCCATTAACTGCAATCGATTTCATCAAAAAGACCGGAATTGATTTGCTAGCAATCTCATATGGAACAAAACATGGTGCCGTCAAAGGAGACAACGTCAAACTTCGTAAGGAAATCGTTATCGCCACGATGGAAAATATGATGCATGAAGGTTTAGACTGTGCAATAGTTTCCCATGGTTCAAGCCTTGTTCCAGAATATATCGTTAATGAAATCAACGCTTTAGGCGGCAATGTTCATGGACATGGCATTCCTCTTGAACAACTCCACGAAGTTATTCCTGCAGGCATCGCTAAGATAAACATGGATACCGATATCCGTTTAGCAACAACAAGAAACATTCTCGAATATTTCACCAAATATCCTGAAAAGAGAGAAAACAGCAAGATCTATAAGTTGTTAGTCGAAAAACCAGAATCATTTGAATATCGTTACTATTTGAAAGAATACATCGAAGAGTTAGAAACAAATCGTGGATTCAACGATGAACTTAGAGATATCGTTCCTTTAATGGAAAAGGCCGTTAGAGAGATAGTCGCCACAGCCAATGCTTACTTCGGATGCATTGGAGATGCTGATTTGATCAAATAATTCTTATCAAAAAAACACGATTGGTTTATGTCCAACCGTGTTTTTTATTGGAAAGGGATCCGAAGAATCGATCAAACTCCAGCTAAAAGCATCACTTTTTCTAGCTTTGCGACAGTTGAATAGACAATTTCTTTGCTAAAAACATAAATCCTTTGCATTTCATCAAATGCCGTCTCAAATTCTTGATTTATTTTGAGTTCTTTAAAATAGTCGAACTCAGCAACAAGTTCACCTTCCTCCACTCCACCCTTTCGTTTTAATTCTTCCTTCCGCTCATATCTTATCATTTGCAAAAGACGCTGCTTATCATGCAAGAATTTTTGAATTTTATCATCTGAGAAAAGTACCGTTAAATCATAGATATGTTTTGCAACATCGCTATATTTTTTACGCGTATAGTAAAATTGAGAGGCAAAAACTTTATCGATAAAAATACGTTCAAGCGAAATGGTTTCAATATCAAAAGGCTTTATCTCATAGACCTCAGACATTATCTTTTTTTTGCGCTTCGCTTGCAAGTTCATACAAATGTGGAGCAATTTTTATTCTTTCAGTCAGCTCGCTAACGGTAAAATTTGTTGCTTCTATTTTTACTCTTCCAAAACGTTGCAACGCATCGTTTTTGTCTAATGAATAAAGCGATTCATAAAGATATTCACAAGTAAGGCTACCACGACGATTTTCAAGTATGTTCCCTCGTTCAAGACTAGTAAATTCAAGTGTTGAATTTTCAAGTCGTTTCTTCGCTTGGCTAGGGTTAGGACAATCTTCAATAAACACTGTAAGATCTATATCTTCAGAAAACCTCCGAATGGATTTCAAGGCCTTATATAGTGCGGTCCCTCCTTTAAAATAAGCGTATGATTGATGCTCTTTCTACGATAATTCCTTCAATAAAAGAGTCACATAATAATCTTTTTCTAAAATATCACGTCGAATTAGAAATCTTTTGGAGATATCCTCGATAATGACTTGAAAGGCCATTTTATCAAAATGCAGCTTCATATCACTAAACGCCCCTAGCTAGTTCGGAAAGTCCTTTATACACTTTGACACTGTCATAATATTTCGCATATCCGATAAGTTTTTCGAAATTTAAATTGTACGAAATTATTTGTTTCCTTAGAATCTCTCGATAGTTTTGGGCTTCGATATTTACGTTCATTTTGTTCTCAAGCATATCAAGCAATTGCAAATACCTATAATTATCATTGCTTACTCTTATTACCGGTTTTAAAAGACATATTCCCACTTCTTTATCTTTCTTGGCATATCTCGCTTTTGAAGTAACGATATATGTCATATTTGGCATTTGGGTCGTTAATCCAATCTTATTCATATAAGATGGGCCGGACTCATATCCAATGATTTCATCATGGGTTTCAAGATATTTTCTTTTTATAAGTTCGACGACATCGATCCCTGAATCGCCAAAAGGCGTATGCATACTTTTATAATAAATCCCTTTTCTATAACGTATAAAATCAGGATTGTTTTTTTGATAACGTTGCAAGGTCATATTGAAAGTGGCCTTGCTGACATTTGGTAAATTCAATTTAACGTATGCGTAAATATCATCAGTATAAATAGGCATTCTCAATTTAACGTTTTTCACGAAATCGTCGATATATTTTGTGATGTTCATAATCTCTCCTTATGATATTTTCTTTTTTATTTTTAATGTTTTTTACACATTGATAATATCACAAAATTAAAAACACCTGAACAAATTCTTGTTCTTTTTTTGTTTATGAAACATCTTTAAAATGAAGGTAGATATCGTGCTTATTCTTTATCGACAAATGAAACGAATTCCTTATTTTCATTTAGTAGTGGTCTAAGCCATTTTGCGTATTCTTCAGAAATATCGTTCCCATTGATGATATATGATAGAGGGAATGTTGACTCTTTTAACATTACTTCTTCTATTGGGATGAGGATTGGCTCAACCTTATATGGATTAGATGATATTCTCTTTAATCCTGCCATGACGCCATTTTTCTTTTCTAAAACAGCTTTAGCGGCAACTCTTCCCATAAGAATCGCCTCATCGATATCAACCTTAGAGGCTAAGGAGGAGGAGCATCTAGCGATTAGTCCTGGTTTTTCTGAACGTGCTTTGATGCCAAGCTTCTTGATGATGAGGGTTGCTAAATGGGAAGACACATCACCAAAATATGTCGCGCGATCAGTCTTGAATATAGGTTCGACGATGGAATTTCCATCCTTGTCTTTAAGGCCTTCAGAACAACATACGATAACGCCTTTTCCTTTGGCCCATTCAGTTTTGACGTCTTCTAGGAACTTATCTTCATCGAAAGGTATTTCAGGAAGATAGATAAGATGCGGGGCATCTCCTTCTTTGTCTCTTGCTAAAACGCTAGCGGCAGTTAGCCATCCGGCATTTCTTCCCATTATCTCTATCACTGATACGTGAATTGGAAGGCCTTTGACATCTTCTGCTGCATCTCTGACGGTTTGTACAACATAGTTAGCAGCTGAAGCAAAACCTGGCGCATGATCGGTAACACCCAAATCATTGTCGATTGTCTTAGGTATGCCAGCGGAGTAGACTTCAACTCCTCTTGCTTTGGCATGCTTATAGATATTGCCTATGGTATCCATCGAACCGTTTCCACCAGTAAAAAGAAGGTAACCGATGTTATGCTTTATCAAGATATCAACTATATGTTCATATTCTTTTTCATATAGAGGGAAACGGGAGGAGCCTATTGCTGTGCCTGGGGTGAGTTTAAGTTTTTCTAATGTGTCATCATCAATGTTTGTTAGATCGATGAAATCTTCATTATAAAGGCCTTTGCTACCAAGTCTTGCAGCAAGGATTTTTCCTTTGAAGCCGCTCTCTTTGATTTCTTTGATTGCCCCATATAATGAAGCGTTGATTACGGCTGTTGGCGCTCCACCATGAGCGATAAGAATGTTTTTAGCCTTTTCTGCCATTTATATATACCTCACATATTTCATAATTTTCATTCATTAAGATGAAATCAGCATCCTTGCCTTTTTCAATTGAGCCTACCCGTGTATCAATTCCAAGCATTTTAGCGGCATTAAGAGATGTCATTTTGCTTGCTTCTGAATCATCTAAATTACAGAAAGATTTCACGTTCCTAAAGGCTCTATCCATCGTCAAGGTTGAACCAGCTCTAACACCTGTGGCAGTTATTTTGCAATCGTGGTCTTTGACTGTTATTGGGGTTTCTCCAATGAAATAGTTTCCATCAGGAAGACCTGCGGCCATAAGGGAGTCACTTATCCCAATGACTTTGTCGTTCCCTTTGATTTTACGAATGAATTCAACCATTTCAGGGACGACATGTATTCCATCAAGAATGACTTCGTTATACATTCCATCAATATAGAGGGCCGCTGAAAGGATGGAAGGAGAATGTTGGTGAATGCCTTTCATGGCGTTCATTGTATGTGTTATTGAGCTTGCGCCAGCCTTATAAGCCATATATGTGTCATCAAAGGAGGCGTCAGAATGACCGCAGGAGACCCTAATTCCTTTAGAAACCATGTATTCAATTGTTTCTTTGCTTCCAGGAAGTTCAGGAGCAATCGTCATATATTTAAAAAGACCATGGGACTTTTCAATGAATGTTTTAACTTTTTCAACGCTTGGGAGTTGAAGACATTCTTCAAGCTGGGCTCCTTTATACACCTTAGAGAGGAATGGTCCTTCTAAATGGATGCCTTTGATCATTGGATTGATTTTTGAGGCTTCATATATTAATTCCATTTGACGGTAAATCACTTCATCTCTTTCAGTTAAGAGAGTTGGTAATAATGATGTGACACCTTTTGAAGAGTAGAAATCTAGTAAAGAAAGAATTTCATCAACATTTTTAAGAGTTGAAAAATCTAATCCATTTGCCCCGTGCGTGTGAACGTCGATAAAACCAGGGATCATTTTATATTTCGCTGAAGTTTCTTTGCTTGGATTGAAGCTTTTGAATTTGCCATCTTCTATTTCTACATCTAAAAGCTGATAACCTGTAGGTAGAAGGACATCAACACCTTTAATTATTTCTGACATGTTTATTGCCTGCCTTTTTACAAGGAAATTGTAACATATCTTTTCAAATGATACTTTTCAAATGAAAAGAAATATCTTCATTTCTTCCATTAGTAAAAGTCTTTTATTTCGTTCGTAAATAAATATATGGGTCCATCCTTTTATTTTCTTGTGAGAAAGGCTTGAAAGCGATATTATTTATAACGCTACGGAGAAGTACCCAAGTGGCCGAAGGGGGCAGTCTCGAAAACTGCTAGTAGGTGCAAGCCTAGCAAGGGTTCAAATCCCTTCTTCTCCGCCA
>CAVFKA010000005.1:0-12299 GCA_963623195.1 bacterium
TGGCCTCACGCAGCGGCATGGCCGGCGCGTTCAGCGAGGAATATTTTATACTTTTATAAATGTTTGGCAAGACTTTTTTACTAATTATTTTTGATTTTTTTAGAAAACTCGATAAAACCTAGTCTTTTTTTATAAATTTATTTTGCTGTATTTATATATATTGTATTTATATATAGATATTTAATTAGTATTAAGCTGAAATTTCTTCGTTATTTGGAACTTGCTTTTCCTTATGCACACGAATTAAACCAACTATTGGAGATAATATGGAAATAGTTAATGAGAACACTAACAAGATTATTGTTGAGACCATCGATAAGGTTGTCATATCCTGATCCATGCCTCCATTTACTATAATCAAAGTGTTCTGAATTGTTAAAACCGAGACAATTGTAGCGATAACATTCACAACAAGGCTTTGTTGATTGTATAAAGTCTTATCTTTTTTATATTTTAGATAGTTTCTAATCGATGAGACGACTTTATATGTCGTGAAAGCCGCCATAGCAATGGCCGGTATAAGTCCCATGCTGACTTCTCTTTTGTTTGCGATCATTAATACGGCAGGATAAGCCATGGCCAAAGTAATGACGCTAGTCAAAATGGAGACAACAATAAAAGCCGCTTTAGGGTAATCTTTGTCTCTTTTACGACAGTGGATATAGACGATAACCGAGACGCTTTTTGCAAGCAATAAAACTAGATAATAAAGGCCGATAGCGAAATTCCAAACTATTTGATATGCAATTCCGAGGTAGCCATTATATAGTGCGAACCCTAAGGTGACTAAAACGGACAAAACAGCAAAAACACCTAAGGTTTTTAGGTGTTCGTTGGTTTTTTTGAGTTGGTTTATTTTTTCTTTGATTTCTCTTTTCATTGGATTTTTTCTACGTTTTTACCAAGGCACCACATAATGATGTTACAGATTTCATCAACGGATTCTTTACAAGAACCCTTTAACCATCTCTTAATAATGGCTATGATGCCTTCGCAATAGTAAGAGACGACATACCTTTGAATGTTCTTATCGATATTGAAACGATTCATGATCGGCTCAAAGAACGATCTGTACATCTTTTCGAAATAGTTCGACGCATTAAAATTCAATGGCTTTTTTATGGTTAGGGCGAAAAGTTTTCTATTTTCGTAGACGAATGTTACATATGGCTTTAAATATTCTGGTTTTACGAAGACTAGTTCATCAAGTTCGCCATCATTTATTTTTTCCTTTATGGAAGTTGGGTTATCTTGGAAAAATGAGTAGAAATTTTTCGTTATTCTATCTAACGTCTCATCGAGAAGGTCATTCATAGTTTCGTAATGAAGATAGAAAGTCGAGCGAGAAACTCCAGCTTTTTTGCAGATTTCCTTGACTGAAATATATTCAAAATCTTTTTCGTCTAAGATAGATAGGAGGGCTTCATCCATTAAAAGCGAGGTATTGTAATATTTGCTTTCGTTTTTATTCATGATGAGTCCTCCTTTCTAATATAGTATTATTCATCCTCTTCTTCTGAGGAGATTTCGTTTGCCAATCTAATTATATCATTGGCATATTTGTTTTTTCTTCTTGCAAGTAATGCTTTGTAAATTGAGTAGTTAACGGATACAAGTGCAATGCCAACGCAGCCGATGATGATTCCAAGAACGAACATCAATGTCGATCCATCTCCAATGACTTTCATGGCTAAGCACATACCAACGCCTAAGATAAGGGCTCCGATAACTCCAAACGTATAGGTGAAGATTGTTGGCGGGAGTTTGACCTTCTTATCAAGTTTCTTAAGGGCTACAACCTTTGAAGTGTCTTTTGGCGTGTACTCATTTGCGACAGCTTCAGCATAAATTTTATCTGTGTTCATTTTCTTTCCTCCTTTGAACGTAATTAAGTTTATTGGTCATAAAGAATCTTTCAAATTACACAAAAAGCAAAAAATGTCCATTTTTAAAATTGGCGATTCATTAGATAAACGGTGGCCTTATTTTTTCCTTTCGATCTCAATGTTCCCATATTTACGAACTTTGCCATATATCTCCTTGTCGTGGACTCTTTCATATGCAAGGCATCCGAAACCATTTTTGTCGTTAAACATTTACGCGTTGAAAACATATTGCGGAGAGCTTGCAACATTTCCTTTTCCTTTTTAGATAAAGGATATGATCTGCCGTCTTTCAATTCATCAACATCGAAATCACCCTCGCCCATTTTCATAATAAGAGTGACTTGGTTAATAATCGTATCTTCAGAAAGGCTTGGCATTGTCCAACCTTCATTTTTCCAAATTTCTAAAATAGTTGGAAAACCAGATCCGGCATTATCGCCATAGCCAATCATTCTAAACATCGTTTGGATATGTGGATTCCTAGATTTCGAATTTCCTCCATGGTAGATAGATTCTAGTGGCAATTTAAGAATGCCAGGATTAACGAACTCAAAATAATCATCCCCTTTAATTACTTTCAACGTTCCTGAATCAACCGTATAATCGGCATGGATTATTGAATTGATAAAACCTTCTCTCAATGCTTTATGAATTGAAGAATCGTCTATTCTTTGAATACCTTCAAGTTTGAAAGGTTTCTTTAAATCTTCCGTTAATTTCGAGGTAACTTTGAAGAAAAAGTTATAGAGATTGTTTTCCCATGTTCCGTCATATGTTATTCGATCATTCCATCTCAAATCTGAGTTTGTAAAAGTCTTGTCTTGATAATCCATTAATATATTAGAGAATCTTTCCCTTATTGATTTGCCTTTTCCAAACATCAATAAGCCTGCAACAGTCAGACCTTCAACGCCGCTTCTTCTATCTTTTCTATATCCACCCAATTGTTCAATGAACTCCTTATCTGGCAAAGAGTTCCAGATGTGATCAAGGTTAACGACTTCGAACCTTTGGCGGTACTTTTTGAGAGTCTCTTTATCTATGTCATCCATGGAATAGTATTCAAGAATGCTTGCATCGTTTCCTTCAGAACTTCTGTCTCTAATCATTCCATCAACTTCATATTTTGAAGCGTGATAATCTCCTTCGCGGTTTCTTTTGAAGGTACCCTTATATGGATTTTCTCCTATATAAATAGGTCTAACGTTATATTCAGCCCTAGGAACATATATGACAACGATCTCCATGCCATTTTCTTCTACGATAAAAACATTGTCATTTTTTAAGATATTCTCGTTAACTTTATCGCTATTGATTGTATTCCAGAAATCCTCGATGAGTTTTTGGGCGTTTGGGACGCCTTCGAGAGAAAACCTTTCAGAAAGCAACAGGCTTTCCTTATCCTCAACAACCCCAAGAAGAATATAACCGCCGTTTGTGTTCGCAAAAGCCGAATACGTCTCATAGATTGATTTAGGAAGTTCGTCGCCTGATTTTTTACATTCAAGTGATAGAGTCTCTCCTTTTGAGATCAAGGTTTTGAGTTCATTCATGTCCATAGGCTTTCTCCTTTCTGTGAAATGTCTGCATCTATATTGTATACAAAATTAGATTATATCGCTAAATATATCGCTCATTATTTTAATTTATCGCTCATTATATCGCTAAACAATATTAATAAGGGCATATACATATGCAGGCTATATGCCCTTTCGGACATCGTCGGGAGACATCCAATCCGCATTAATGGCTGCGGAAGCCATATCAGGACCCGGTAAGTAGACCTTTTATAGTATGTTGGAGAGACAACTTACCGGGCACATTCATTATATGACAATATGTTTGTAATAGGAAGAGAATTTTAAATAAATTTGACAATTTGTTAAAAACCCATAAAGAAAATGCGTGACTAAGGCAGCCGCGCATCTTCAAGAAAGGAATTAACATCGTTAAAAGAATGTTAATTATGTTTTTATGCAACATAAGACGCCTAAGTAAGAAGGAACAATACCACAGAAAGGAGGTCATCCAACTTAGGAATTAAATATTAGCAACAATCATTAAATATATCAAATTAGAATAGAGACATTTGTTCGTATTCCCCACCCTTGCTAGTAAGAATGATTTCTCTGATTTCTTCATAGGATTTAACGAAACTATTAGGAATGGAGATGAATCTCCAACCTTTTTCTTTACATATTTCCCTCTTTTTCTCGTCTGATCTTTCTCTTTCGAGATTTCCGAAATGCTCTCCACCATTGATCTCTATAACGATAGCCACTTTCTTAGTAAGGAACGCTTTGCTATATAAAACAAGGTCAAATTCCATATTCGATTGAGACAAAATCGGATCATCTTTGAAAATAGATTTAAAAGAAACGTTTCTCTTTGCTTCAAAATTTCGATTCGTCGAGCAAAACTGGCTTATTGTTGAATAGAATTCATCTTCTGCTTTTGATGAATTCGATTTCCCGATGGATAAGGAGTTGAGAGTGGACGGAATTACCTCGCAAACTCCATTGTCTTTTACGTATTTGACTAAAGCGTATAGGTCATCGCTTCTGTCAGAAAGACGTTCTAAGGCGTCGTAATCGGCGGCCACGACAAGCTTCTTTTTGGCTCTAGTGACTCCAACATTGATAAGTTCGGCGTTGTTTTTGAGCCATTCGAAGGTCTGCTTTGAAGTTCTTGGCGATATCGAAGCAGAGAAAATGATCGTATCTTTTTCGGCTCCTTGCAAAGAATGCACAGTGCCGCAATTGACGGTATCGATCTTCTCTTTCTTTAAGAGTTCATTCATCAATTCCTGCTGATTGGCAAATGGCGTGATTATGGTCGCATCTTTCACGTTATTTCTCTTAATGTAATCGATAATCCCTAAGCATTCGTCGACATTTTGATTTCTCATTCTTGCCTTGACCGTATTTTTAACATCTAAGAATTCAAGTTCTCCATCGAAATTTACCTTTGAGGTCTTCAATTCAGAATTATAGTAACGTTTGTTGGAATAGTTGATGATCTTTCTTCCACAACGATAATGGTAGGAAAGAAGGATTCTTTTTGAAACGGTGTCGTGGTTCTTCATGATCGAAAGAATCGAATTGTCTCTATAAGAATATGATGGGTCAACGTTATATTTATCCAAAAGAAGATCGTTTATCGCATCCTCAAGGATGATGACTGGCTTTAATTGATTTGTATCTCCGACTAAAAGAAGATTATTCGCCCTGGCAATTGGCAATAGGGAATAGGCGACGTTGCATTGCCCCGCTTCATCAAGGATGACCAAATCGAATTTAGTGTCGGCTGAGCCAAGTCTAGAGGAAGACATATTCGTTGTAAGAATGATTGGGAAAACATCTAGCAACAATTTCATATTCTCATCATCCTTGATCCAAGAGTTGAAAGAATGAATTCTTTGATCGTCTTCTTGTATTGAACAAATATCGATAAGAGGCTGATATTTCTCTGTTTTGAGTTTCTTAATGAGTTTGATAGAACGGAAATATAGGTATGAGAGGAAACGTGGGTCTTTTGAGACTGGATTGAAAAGAGAGATAACGGATTCGTCATCCACTTCAGGGATAGAGTCATGTAGTTTTCTATTCTCCTTCACCTTCTCTTTGATTTTTCTGATGGTTAAAGAGTTGTTGTCTCCGAAACGTTGGATTAGTTTTTCTCCAGATTCAATGAGGTCTTCCAAATCGAGTCTTTTTTCATAATCAGCAAGCTTTTCCCTCAAAATTTTGTTAGTTTCATCGTTCTTTGAAAGAATTTCATCAGCAAATTCGTCTTTGAGATTCCTATCCTCTTTATATAAGGAGAGTTCGTATATGCGTTTTGTCGCTTTAGCGATCTCTTCATTGTTTCCAAGGCGAAGAAAAGGAAAAGGCATCTCTTTCTCAAAAGATTTGAATTTGAGCTTCTCCATTATCCCATTCACCGGAATGTTGTTTGATGAAGATACGAGAATTGTCCTATCCGCGACAAAGGAACAAAGTATGGCATTGAGTATTGTTTGGGTCTTCCCTGTTCCCGGTGGGCCTTGAACATATGTGACTGGCTGGGTCAACGAGTTATATAAAACCCTCAATTGATCGATATTTATCTTATTGTCGTATATGACTAAAGACGGTTCTTTTCTGAAAATTCTTTTTCTGGTTAGATTTCCAAAGAATGCCTTTAGCGGCTTAGAAAGCTCTCTTTCTTCGTATTGTTGTTGTATTTTTTCATATGTGTCGGATAGATTTACAGGGATGTTTCTCTCTAGCAACATGATATCTGGGCGGGTATTAATCGTCTCAGCAAATTTGAAATGGGATTCGATCTCCTCACGGCACTCGCTGTAATTCTTCTTGTCCTTGAATTTCTCGATGAATGAATCCAAATCTCCATCAACGTATCTAGAAAGAGAATTCTTCTTGTCTTCGATCATAAAAGATTTGTTGAAAAGAAGGTTTTTCCCAACAACTAGCGTCTTTTCTTTAGGGTTATATGTCAAAGGATAGTAACAAACGACATATTTATGAACCCCTTTATCAATCGAGAAGACATTGATGACAAGCTCTTTATATGCGTAATTTTCGTAATCATTATGATAGACTTTTTTTATTAGTTTCTTCTCTTGCTCTTCATCAAGGGTGAATTTCTTCTCTTTTCTTAGCGTGCTTAAATCTATTCCATCAATCATGCAGAATTCTTTTTGGAATGGATCGTTATCTAAAATAGAGCATTCTTGGTAATATGAAAGGATGTTGCAGTTATAGCGATCGTAATTCAGCCATGAAATATCTTCAGGTGAAGCGTTTTCTAACTTCTCTATAAGCGAGGAAGGTACCTCATATGAGGTGAAGAAAAGGATTTGGGCTTCTTTGATGCTATCGAAATATATTTTTACGTTCTTTGTTTCAAATGATTTTGCTTGATTGTAGCAATCACAATAAAGAAGGCGACGTTCTAGGTTGATATCATTGATTGCAATCCAAAAATAAGTGGTTTCACCATTCTTGTTGGAATAGGTGAGATCAATCCATCTTCCTTCTTTGATGGCCTTAGATATCGTCTCAGCAATCTTATCCATAAGGAAAGTATAGCATTTATGGGAAATGTTGTATATTCAACTATTTAGGCATCAAATACGATATCCACCAAAACATTTTCAAATATTTTCGACATTTACCAATGATTTGATTTTGACTAAAAACTTGCAAATGCACCCTAAAATTCAAAAAATAATGTGCATTTGCAAGTCTAAACTACTTAAGCTTATCGTATTTAGTCGATACCCCTTTAGCTTTCTCTATAGGATATTTCTTCTCGTTTTTGTCCATCTTTTCATTGATGATATCAATTGGATCAAGGTTGAGGGAAAGACATAGTTGGAGACAATAGTTCATAACATCTGCAACTTCTTCTTTGACGTCGTTAATGTCATATTTGTCATCATTCCATTGGAAACATTCGAGGAGTTCTCCTCCTTCAATGGAGATTGATTTGGCAAGATTTGCAGGCGAATGAAATTGATCCCAATCCCTGTCTTTGCTGAATTTATCTATCCTTGCTAAGAGAGCGTCTAACTTTTCCATAGTTTTATTTCTTTATGAACCTTTCTAAGTATTTCTGGAGGTTTTTGTTATAGGCATACACGTAGCAGCCTCTTATTCCTCTAGACATCATTACCTTATATGAGTTGATTATATAACGTTTGAGTGTGTCTTCATCAATGCCCGCTTTAACTTTGGCATCAAAGAATTCGTTCTTATCGATGATGATTTGATTGCTTATCGGGTCATAGTCGATCTCTTTTCCAAAGATAACTCCGACATAATTGAGGTCATATCCTTGAAGAGTGTGGATGCAGCCTATCTCATTCACGGCATTCTTTGAGATGATGAATTCCTCATTTACCATGTTCCAAACATATTTATGGCCATCGATTGAAATGTCTTGATAACCGTTATCGACGATGTATTGATAGCCTTTCTCGACGTATGGTTTCGAGATCCATTTCCAAGAATATCCTGCAGCATTCCTGCAAAGTCCGTATGTTTTGTCTAGTTTTTTTGATTCTTTGAACCATTTCATCGACATCAAGAAACATCTTGAATTCATATTTTATCGGATCGAATTCCTCGAATTCTTCCTGGGTACAATCGAATATCTTCTCAATATATGAGGTGAATTCTTCTCCTCCCTTGCATCTCATTTGAGAAATAAGGGTGACTTTGTTAATGGATGACCCTTCAAGTGACTTCTCAAATTGGGCATTCGTTAAATCCGAGCCCTTAACCGTTTGTTTCTCATCGTATACAAGAATTCGATATTTTGAGCGAGCAATCACGAAATCTAGTTGGGTTGCCTCGGATGGATTTTTCCCAATTCTTCTAGCGCATGCATCAAAAGAGCCGTAACCAGTAAGGTTTTTCCTTCTAGAAAGACGATGTGCTTCATCAACTAAGAGGATGTCATAGACATCATCTTCTTTGAAAACATCTTGAGGCCCAATAACTAAAGATCCTTTAAGCCCATTTCCCGTTAGCTCAAAAACCTTCTTCATCGTCTTTCTTAATGAAGTCATTGGGCATACGTATCCTATTTTCAAGGGTTTGCCACTTTGGGATTGGACTAGTTTTTGAATGGAACTCATTATATGGATATAGTCATTGATATCATCATCTTCTTTTGTTGGATCAACCTCATACTTGCTAGAGGAAATCAGTTTGAAAAGAATGTTGATGAGAACTATTGTTTTACCAGTTCCTGCCCCACCAGAAATGATCGAGGTGCCATCTTCTTTATTTGAGAGACATCTTAAGGCATGGCTGATAATGGAATTAGACGCCTCAGATTGCTCATGGGTTAAGGTGTTGTAAGGGGAATACTTAAAAAGATTGGAGTTTCTGATATTTTCGATATCATGTTTGGCAAGACCTGCTTTTTTTAGAGAAATCCAGATATCGTCAAGCTTATTTAAATATTTTTCTCTTTGATAGTAGTTATGTTTACACGATTGGCCGGTATTTTTATTTTGAAGGGTGTATTTCTTATCGGCCGCGCAAAGCTGGATAAGAGATTGCTCAATATCTAAAATAGCAGATTTGTTGAATTCATCATCGAAGATAATGTTGATGTTCTTTAAGCCTTTTCTTTCCGGATTATCTAGATGTTGTCCTAATCTTTCTACGGCATTTTGCGTTTCGCCTATATACATCTCTTTCTCGTTGTTGATTAGATAAACAACGGGCCAATCTTGGCCTTTCTTCTCTTTTAGGAGGATTTCTTTTGATGAGACGGCAAATGGGTAGGAACGGATATTCATGTTATTTTCAATATAACATTAATATAACACTTTAGAAAGGGATATTCCTCTTGCTACTTTAAGCGGGCAAAGATAAATCAAACGCCGTAATTAAAGAGAACCGATGTAACAATATTGGTTTTTTCCAAAAGAAAAATGAACGATTTCGGTATAAATAAGTCTGTATTTTGAAATGCATTGCACCACTTAACAAAATATCCTTTTCATCGATGTTTTTAATGAGATTCCTGTAGTTGGCATTAAAACGCTAATAAGAAACCGGTGCTAAGTGGCCTTTTGCTTATTTGAATAAGGATTTTCTAAGGTCATCATCAGATAACTTCTTTAGGGAATCGTTAAGATAATATCCTAAGGTCTCTAGAAAGCCTTCAAACTGTTCCCTTGATATTTTCTTTTCCTCAAAATCTTGCAAAACATCTTTACGATATCTTCGTCTTTCCAGCCTTTCGCATGTAAATCATTAATAAATTTTTCATATTCTTTTTTTGTCATATCTTTTCCTTTCTTATGGGGTTTTATCACTTTGGCACATTTTATATTATGGTACGTTAAACAACTCAATTTACGTCTTAAAATCCAAAAATCAATATAAGTTTCCTTCTTTTTATGATATAAAGAACACATAGGGAAAGTGTTATGTCTAACGTTAAGGTTTTTGAAGATAAGAAAATAAGAACTCAATGGAATGAGACCGAGGAAGATTGGTATTTTTCCGTTGTTGATGTGGTTGAAATTTTAACAGATAGCAAAGACTATCAAACAGCGAGAAACTATTGGAAAGTCCTTAAAAATCGATTAAAGAAAGAAGGAAGCGAGTTGGTTACAAATTGTAACCGACTGAAATTACAATCTTCTGATGGAAAGTTTTATATGCAAGATCTTTTAAACACAAAAGGCATCTTAAGACTCATTCAATCAATCCCTAGCAAAAAAGCCGAACCTTTCAAAATGTGGCTTGCACAAGTCGGAAATGAAAGGCTAGATGAAATCTCCGATCCACAAAAAGCTATTGATAGAGCCGTTGAAACATACAGACAAAAAGGCTATCCAGAAGAATGGATAAGTCAAAGAATGATGACCATCAAAATGCGAAAAGAGCTTACTGATGAATGGCAAAATCGTGGCATTAGGAGAGAGAAAGACTATGCCATACTCACAAACGAAATGACAAAGGCTTGGTCTGGAATGAGCGTTCAAGAATACAAGCAATTCAAAGGTTTGAAAAAAGAGAATTTGCGAGATAACATGACCAACATTGAACTTGTCCTTAATATGCTTGCAGAAGTTACGACCACAGCAATAAGCAAAGAACAAAAGCCAGACGCGATGAGTAAGCATAAGCAAGTCGCAAGAGAAGGTGGCGAAGTTGCAAAAACAGCAAAAATCGCATACGAGCAAAGAGTTGGCAAAAAAGCGATCTCCCCACTTAACGCAGACAATAAAGATTTGCTTGAAGTAAAGCCTGATGAAGATAAATAAAAGCAATGTGTAAATCTCACATTTTTCACATTGCTATTTTTGATGAAATCGCTCATCTCTTTTTCAAGTTCTTATTTTCCTTATCCAATCTCCCTATCTAAGAGCCCAGGTGATATTTACCGTATCAGCAACATTGATATCATCTGGATTAACGCTGAATTCTGGTTCAATATCCATATGAGATGCTTCAAGGCAAATGCCGCTATCATATTCACGCTCAACTTCAATTCTTCCATAAGAATGGGAGATATTGATGATTTCACCTAGGGTTTGATTTGCCACTTTAGTAAGGATGTTTGCTTGACGGATGGCGTCTTTTACTGCTTCTTCCATTACTTCATCATTGGCTTTTTCTTGATTCTCTAAGGAATAATTGATCCTGAATTCCCCTTTATGATCTTTTAAGGCAAAGAGAACCTTCGAGAGCAGTTTGTTATCCATTGGGATCTTTATGGCATAGGAGATGCTAGTTCTATAGCCAGCGAAACGGTAATGATATTCTTCATCTTTGCCTTTGTATCTTTCTTCATGAGGTGAGACAAGAAATGACTTTGTGATTATCTTTGATTCTTCTACACCTGCATCCATTGCTTCTTTTTTAAGAACGTTCGTGTATTCTGCGGCCTTTGCTAATGCTTCATCATATTCATTGCTTATTTTTTCATAATTCATCGAAATGATGATTTGGTCTGGCCTATAGCTTTTCTTACCTTTGCCAGTGATTGTTATTGTTTTGTTTTCCATAATTGTTTTTTCCTTTCTTTTTATTTTCTTTTTGCTTTGGCTCTTGATGTTTGCTTGAATAGGAGCCATTTGCCATCTTCGAGGATTTCGTTGTTGTGGATGTCCTTGATATAGAGGTCTTCATCTACCTTTTCTGTGGTGAATACGAACCAATTCACTTTTAAGCCTAGCAAATGTGAACAAGCGAAGATGATGTCGTTGTTCTCTATTCTGTAATGGACTTGATTCATGAGGGCGTGTTGCCAGATTCTAAGGATTCGTAGGTAATCCATTGGATGTTCTCTTTCAAGATCGTTGGCGTCTTTTTCCGTGAGATAGATGTCTACGACGTTTTTGTCTTTGCTAACGAATTTTCTAATTATGGAGTTAGCTTTCCATAATCTGATGTCTTTTCTTCCTGTGTCTTTCATGTGTTTTTTCCTTCTTTCTTAGTTGTTTTCCATTATTTTGTTTTTGATTGAACGGATGAATAAGTCCATATTGACTGAGCCGTTCTTTCTTTTTGTTGGGTAGTGTTTCAGTAAGTAGTTATAGAATTCCATCATTTCTTTATCATCATGGTGGATACGCAAGGTTAGGATTGTTACTTCTTCTTCCTGATGCATCTTTGCGTAATATTCAGCCGTGCGGTTTCTTTCTTGAATGACGTCTTGATGGGCTTTTTCTAAAAGAGAATCACTTATGTTTATGCTCATATCTTTTCCCTCCTTTCTTTATATCTCTTGTTCTTCTTTATTTAGTAATGCCTTTGAAGGAGCAAGATTGTTTTTGGTATTATGAATGTGGTCTAAGTTTTTAAGTTTCATATTTGTTTTCCTTTTTGATTTTTATTTGAAGATTTACCTAGCAAAGATCAAGCAAGGAGGTGCTTA
>CAVFKA010000006.1:0-194736 GCA_963623195.1 bacterium
GTTGGCACCTTTATTTAGCTTTATTTTGTTGCCGTTTACTTACTCGTTTTCTGTATTATCCCTTATTTCTTTTGTTTCCGTTCCATTTGTTGAAATCCTGGAGGGATATTCATCTTTTTTGAAAGAATATTTGTCTTTTATCGATAAAATTTCTCTAAGCGTGCCTTTAGGACAATTTTCTACCTTATCCATCTATTTATATTATTTTTCAATTTTTATGTTTCTTTATTTTTACAATATCGGCTTAACAAATTTTGGAAATTTGTTTGCTATATTGCAAATTTCATCTCTTTTATTTCCTTCATTACCGCTAGAAAACGCTTTCGTTCAACAAATAAGTTTCATTAATGTTGGTCAAGGAGACTCTATATTGATAAGAGATAAAAATGTCACGGTTATGATTGATACAGGTGGCATTTCCTCTTTTGATTTAGCAAAAGAAGTGACGATTCCATTTTTACGAAAGCAAAAGATATACAAAATTGATTGCCTTATCGCATCTCATCAGGATTACGATCACATTGGAGCGAAAAATAGCCTCATTTCTAACTTCAGTGTAAGAAAATACGTCGAAAGCAGAGATGATTTTCCTCTAAAGGTTGGCAATTTAACGTTTAACAACTATAACATATACGATTACAATGACGAAAATGAGAAAAGCTTGGTCTTATCATTAGATTTTATGGGCAAGAACTTTCTTTTTACCGGTGATGCGGACATAGAGATCGAAAAGAAGATCTTGAAAGACAATCCAAATTTAAAGACCGACGTTTTAAAAATAGGCCATCATGGCTCGAAAACTTCCTCGTCATACGCCTTCTTGGAAACGTTGCATCCTGAAATGTGCATAATTTCAGTAGGGCAAAACAACAAATACGGCCATCCGAACGAAGAAGTAATCAATCGATTGAAAAAATTAAAATTGAAGTATAGAAGAACCGATTTAGAGGGGACGATTACGTACAAAACATTTTTTAATACGCCTTTAGGTGATTTATAGAAGAAAAGAAACTATAATAATTAATATGATTTATATTTTGAATAGTTCACAATCAGCAATGCTAACGGTCCATCTAAATAAGATGATAAAAGAGTCCTTACCTGAACATGATGATTTGAATTTCGTCAAAATTGATATGTCTACCTCTAAGATACTAGATTTATCAAACGAATGCCTTTCTTTGCCTATTGGATATGAGAAAAAAGCCGTTATTGCGGAGAATTTCCATTACTTAGCAAGTAGCAAGACCAAAAAGAAACTTCTTAATGGAGACGATGATGCTCCATTGCTTGATTTTTTCAAAAATCCTGACCCATGCATCGAACTTTATATATTAGTTTATTCTGATAAGTTAGATGAAAGGAGTGCCTATTATAAAGCATTAAAAGAAAGCGGTAGTAAATTCTTTAGCATCAAGCCTTTTGATGAAAGTGACTGGCAAAAATATATACCCACATTCCTTTCTAAAAAAGGCTGTATCATAACTCCTGATGCAATAACCGAACTTTCAGATAGAATTAATGGGGATTACGCTTTGTTCTTACAAGAAGGAAATAAACTTGCAACTTACGCAAATGGCGAAACGATAACCGTTGATACAGTAAAGCAATTGGTTTCCGCTCCTCTTGAAGATGACGTTTTTGCTTTATCAAACGCTTTGACTAGAGGTGATAAGCTTCAAGCCTTGCACGTTTTCAAAGATATGCAAACAAAAGGAAGTTCAGGCGGAGCCATTCCATTGATGAACATGTTATCTAATCAGTTCATATTCCTAGATCAAGTTAGATTTTTATACAAAAGAGGCTACGATCCTATTGATATAGCAGCTAAATTAAATTGTTCTCCAGGAAGAGTTAAGGCATCATCCTATTCTATAAGGAAGATGTCTGCTAATTGTTTACATCGTGCCATCAATCAATTATATAGATATCAATCATATGTCTTTCAAGGCAAGATGAATGATATTCTTGCTTTTGAATTGTTTTTGGCAAACTTTGAACTATGAAAATAGTAATAATTTCCGATACTCATGGTTCTTTTTCTGAATTAAAAAGAGTCAAAATGATTGAAAATGGGGCGGATATGTATCTCCATGCGGGAGATGTGGAAGCTTTTTCTAATGAAGATATTTCTCCTTTTGCTCCAGTGAAAGGAAATTGCGATTATTACGCATCTTCATTTCCTTTTGAAAGAAAAATCAACACGCCATATGGCCTTCTTTTAATAAGACATCACCCAATAATTTACGAAAATGATCTTGAAGAGATTTATAAAGAAGGAGTCAGAATCTTTATCCACGGTCATACCCATGTAAAAGAAAACAGGAAATATAAAGACATGCATATCATTTGCCCAGGTTCCTTAACAAAGCCAAGGGATGATTACGCTTCATATGTCGTATTAGACATTTCTAAAGATGAAGTGGGCGTCACATTCAAAAAAATATAATAAAAAATCCTCGTCTATGCGAGGATTTTCATTTCTTTAATTGAATTTATAAAGAAGCAACTTCACCTTGGAGGTGGGCTTTCTTGCGGTTTGCGGAATTCTTAGAAATGATTCCGTCTTGGGCAAGCTTATCAAGAAGGGAGATAGCCTTGTTTGTTTCGGCAATTGCAAGATCTTTGTTTTTTGCAGCGATTGCAGCTTCAGCTTTCTTGATTTGTGTGCGTGTTTCACTCTTACGAGCAGAATGGTGAGCATTGTTTCTTTCGCCAATGTCAATACGTTTGATTTGTGATTTAATGTTTGCCATATATCTTTTTTTAATCCTTTTCGACTTATGCGTTCTCGATTTTACATTTAATATAAAATTAAAACAACTATTTTTCGTTATTTTTGACACTTTCTTTCGATAATTTTTCAATATCGAGGATTTCTTTGGTGAAATCAGCTACCGTAAGAAGAACTCCATATTTTTCAGTTGGAATGGAAATTTTGAATATTGAGTTGAGTTCTTGAACCATCGTTACATAGCTCATTGAATCTCCACCGAGATCTTCTCCCCATGATGAATTATCGTCAATTTTATACTCAGGAAGATAGAGAACTTTGGAAAATAATTTACGAACTTTCTTTGCTGTAGCATCGATGCTTTTCTTATCGTATCCCTCAAGAGAAATCGTTTTCTTATTCAATTCTTTTCCGTCAAAAGATAAGAAATCTTGAGGATTTTTCTCCAATTCTTTCTTAAGGACGAATCTCTTAACTTTCATGTTGTTTGCAATTGGAAGATTCTTTTTATAGATGTAAGCGCAAGAAATTTTCTTCTCGTTTGATAATGTGGCATTAATTGAGTCAATGTCTTTCTTGATATCCGATATATCCTCGTTCTTGACGTTATTTTCCAAAACAACTACAAGTATGATTTTTTCCGCATTGTCTTCACTTATTCCGAATACAACTAGGTTATTGATGTGTTTAACATCACGGAAATAACTTTCTATTTCATCCGGATAAACATTTTCGCCATTTGAGGAAATGATCGTGTCTTTAATACGGCCTTTTATGTAATAACGTCCGGAATTATCGACTGATGCAATATCTCCAGTATGGAAGAAACCATCATCCAATTCTGTAGGTTTCCTTACCCCGTTAATTATTTCTTCAACGTGAATTATGTTAGATTTTACGCATAATTCTCCTTCGTTAGGATTTGCTTTATCGCTTGATATGATTTTATATTCGATATCACCAAAAGGTTTTCCGATAGATCCCAAAAGACGCGTATCCACCTTAGAAGATTGTTCAACGCTAGTAACGCCGATTTCTGTCATGCCATAACCATTGTTTAGAGGGTATTTCAAACCATTGATCAATGCGGATGTTTTTGGCAAAAGATATCCACCGCCAGATATGCAGAATTCAACTTGATTTCCTAAAACTTTGTTTCTGAGGATATGGTTGAAAAAAGAAGTGGCGGCAAAACCTGCCTCTTCACGGGAGATTTTGTTATTGTTGAAATCCAACATTTTTTTGATTAAGTCTTGCTTTGACTGGGTTTGCAAAGAAACGGTGCGTTGCAAAGCTTGTGAAACGCTATCCCAAAACATTGGTACGGAAAAAACATGCGTGCATTTGCCTTTTTTCACTGCCTTTAAGAGATCGGATGAGGCAATGCTATTTGGATAAACGAGGGTTTTCCCATAGAAAGAAAACCACAAAAATACCGCGACAAAGCCAAAAATATGATGGAAAGGTATCATTGCTAAAATATTTATCTTTCCAGGATGCATCAAACAATTCCCTTTTTCTGGGATATTTTTAGCAGCGGCGATTTGATAACAAAGATTCTTTCCCTTCATGACCATCATTTTGATGTTGCCTGTCGTTCCGGAGGAGCAAAAGAGAACCTCATCAGCCCAATTAGGCGTGAAAAGCCTGTCCTCATCGGAGTTTCTAACATTGTTCAAGCGGAAAGAAGGAACGGAATACGAATCTTCTTCATTAGCGATAATCGCTTGGGCTTTCGAATCCTTTAATAAGTTTTCAGTATTATCGCGAGGAAGATTTGCGGCGATGAGCAATACCGGATGGCCAGTCATAAGCAAAGCCCAAAACATTAAAGGCCAATTTGGGGAATTCTTAAGTTTTAATCCAACAATTGAACCTGCTGGTATTCCGGATAATAAAGTTGATAACCTTTTCGCTAAAAACCAGACGTTATCCTTATATTTTGCATAAGTGTAAGATCTTTTTTTATCATCTTCATCAAAATATATGCAACATTTCTTGTCCGCGTGGACGCTAGTGAAATTTTCAAATATATCTTTCAAAGTCAAAGACGTTTCCATCAAAGGCTTATATTGATCGATGAATTTTTGACAATCTTTTTGGCTATAATTACTCATGTTTTACCTCACAAATTGTATTGTAACATTTCTTTAAAAGAAATTATCGATAAAAATGTTATAATGTTTTAGCGATAAGTCTAAGGAGGAATATTGATGAAATATGTTAATGCAAAAGATGTAAAAGTTCTTTTCTTAGGAACGCCTGAAATTGCCATAAAACCTCTATTAGGCTTGCTAGAAGCTGGGTTTGACGTTGTTGGAGTGGTTTGCCAAGAAGATAAAATTACCGGCAGAGGGCAAGGCCAAGTTGAAATGCCACCAGTTAAAAAGTTGGCTTTGAAGGCTAATTTGCCTGTTTTTCAACCACATCGCATAAAAAATGATTTTGAATTCGCCAAGAACATGAATTTTGACGTAATAGTCTGCATGGCTTACGGTCAAATTGTTCCGATGGATTTTGTTTCTTTAGCACCAAAAGGCGCGATAAACCTACATGGATCGTTGCTTCCTAAGCTTAGAGGGGCAGCCCCAATTCAACGTTCTATCATGGAAGGTGATTCTAAAACGGGCATAACCTTAATGGAGATGGCCGAAAAAATGGATGCAGGCAAAATGTTTGATAAACGTGAAATCCTAATCGAAAAAGATGATAACTACACGACTTTGACTTCCAAACTTGGCGATTTAGCAAAAGAAATGATTATGGAAGACCTTCTGAAATACGTAAACGATGAACTTCTTGGGATTCCACAAAATGAAGATGAGGCGACATTTGCTAAAAAAATTCTTCAAGAAGATGAACATCTCCCATTAAATTTAAATGCTCTTGAAACGAACAGATATATTCGCTCTTTAGCGGACAAACCAGGTGCATATGTCATTTTCAGAGACAAGAAATTAAAAATATTTTCTTCTGAAATTGTCGATAATATCAGCCTTTCTAATGGTGTTATCAAATCCATCAAAGGCAAAATGTATCTTGGCACGACAAATGGCGCTTTATTGATTAAAGAAGTCCAATACGAAGGCAAAAAACGCATGGATGCAGGCGCTTTTGCCAATGGCGCTAGAATTTCTCCCGATGGCGAAAAAGTAAGATAAATGACTAATAATAAGAAAGAAAGACTATCCTTATCAGTCCACCAATTGGTAGATTTTCTTTTGCGTGAAGGCGATATCGACAATCGAATTTATAACCAAGAAACGATGCAACTTGGCTCTAAACTCCACTCAGCCTATCAAAAATCGCAAGAAAACACCTATTTATCTGAAGTTTTTCTTAAAGATGAGATTGAAAGTGGCGATTATATCGTCTCAATCGAGGGAAGGGCAGATGGAATCATCATTGGCGATGAGAACCCAGTAATAGATGAAATAAAAACAACCGTTTCTCCTTTAGAAGAATTCTATGAAATCCAAAAAGAATGGCATTATGGGCAAGCTAAATGCTACGCCTATATGTATATCAAAAAAGAGGGGTTACCACGTTGCAACATTCGTCTAACCTATATTTCCCAACAGGATTTTGATTGCAAACTCATCAAAGAGAAATGTTTCACTTATGAACAACTAGAAAAATATGTCCATGATTTAGTTGAGCGTTATATCAGTTTCATTCAAAGAGAAAAACAACATTATATCGATAGAAACAAGTCAATTGAGAATTTGCCTTTCCCATATGAAACGTTTAGAAAAGGCCAACGCGAAGTGGCCAAATATGTCTACACCGTTTCGAAAAAAGGCGGAATTTTCTTCTTTGAGGCCCCAACCGGAATAGGGAAAACGATTTCAGCTCTTTTTCCGGCCCTTAAAAGCTTGGCGAAGACAAATAACGCTAAAATTTTCTATCTAACAGCCAAAACATCTGGAAGACAATCTTGTTACGATGCGATGACCGCCTGTTACGAAAATGGCTTAATTGGACGTGATTCTTTGCTTGTCGCCAAAGAAAAAATGTGTTTTTCTCCCGGAAAATCATGTAATCCAGACGAATGTCCGTTCACTAAAAACTACTATAGCAAACTCCGAGAGATAATCGAAAAAGAATCAAAAGAGCATAATCGATATAATCAAGAAACGGTTTCTAAAATCGCCGAAGAATACGAGGTTTGTCCATTTGAGCTTCAATTGGATCTTTCTTTGCTAAGCGACGTAATCACCTGTGACTACAACTATTTTTTCGACCCATTAGTAAAACTCGAAAGATATTTTTCAGAAGAAGTAGACTCTTCAAAATACGTAATCCTCATCGATGAAGCCCACAACCTCAACACTAGAACTCGTGATATGTTTAGTGAGACCATCTCCTTAAAAGAAGTAAACAAAGCATATGATGATTTAGCCGGTTCACCTTTTAAAAAAGTTCGAAATTCCCTTAAGAATCTCATGAAAAGACTCAAGGTCCTAGAAAATGAGGGAAAGGATTTCAAGGTTTACGAAAAAATCGACGAAACCGTTGATAAATATTTAAATAGATTCGATGAATCCACCAAAAACAAAGAGAAAGAAGAGTTAGAAAGGTCTATGCCTTTCCCTAAAAGTGTTAAAGACTTATCTCGCAAAGTCTATCGTTTTTTGTTTCTGATGAGCAATTACTCACAAAATTCCACCCTTTACACATTTCTTGACCATGGGGATTTCAAACTCGAATTTCAATGCCTTGATCCATCTCCATATTTAATTTCGGATTTCAACAAAGTTAAGGGGGTGACTCTCTTTTCTGCGACTTTATCGCCAATAGATTACTATATGGAGTCTCTTCTAAACGACACTTCATACCCGTTTTTATCCTTACCTTCCCCATTTCCTAGGGAGAATTTTCACCTAATGGTTGCCTCTAATATTTCAATTAGGTATAAAAATCGTGAGAAAACATACGAAAAAGTAGCCAGTTACTTAGAAGCTTTCGTTCAAGGCAAGGTAGGAAACTATTTCATTTATTTCCCATCATATGAATACTTAGAGAAAATACAAGGAATGCTCAATTTTAATGATGCGGATGTCTATATCCAAAATAGAGAGATGGACGATATCGACAAAGAAAAATTCTTAAAACATTTCAAAAAAGAACCAAGCAAAACCACCATCGGCCTACTTATCATCGGAGGTTCTTTCTCCGAAGGAATCGATTTGCCAGACGATAGATTGATTGGTGTCGCAGTCGTTGGGGTTGGTTTGGCACAAATTTCCAAAGATATCGATTTAATAAAAGAATATTACGACAACAAAAATGGCGAAGGCTTCAAATACGCTTATATTAACCCTGGCATGAATAAGATTATGCAGGCCGTTGGCCGTTTAATCAGAAGCGAAAAAGACGTTGGCAGCGCTCTTTTAATCGATGAAAGATATTCAAATAGCGATTATAAACCGCTCTTTTCGAAGAATTGGAGTCATTATGAAATCGTTAATTCAAAAGAAGATATCATCAAATCTTTATCTTCGTTCTATCGAAAAGTAGGAAAATAATCTATAATCTTTACTTGCTTATGCCATTTGATAAATCACACATTAGAAATTTCTCAGTTATAGCCCATATTGACCATGGCAAATCCACTCTATGCGACCGCATTTTGGAAGAAACTGGCGCAGTTGATAAGCGCAACCTTTCAGAACAAATGCTCGATAGCATGCCTTTGGAACAAGAAAGAGGCATCACGATTAAATTAAATGCCGTAACGGTTACTTATAAAGCCAAAAACGGCGAAGATTACATATTTAATTTGATTGATACCCCAGGGCACGTAGATTTCACCTATGAAGTCTCCCGTTCCTTAGCCGCTTGCGAAGGTGCTCTTTTACTAGTTGACGCAACTCAAGGCGTTCAGGCTCAAACTTTAGCGAATGCCTACCTTGCGATCGATAATGATTTGATGATTTTGCCAGTTATCAACAAAATCGATCTTCCTAGCTCTGATGTTAAAAATGCAGAGAAGGAAATCGAAGAAAAACTAGGCTTATCAACGAGCGATATATCATTAGTTTCTGCTAAAACAGGCCAAGGCGTGCCTGAAATGTTAGAAAAAGTCGTTGAATTGGTCCCTTCCCCAGAAGGAGAGGTTTCATCACCTTTGAAAGCTCTCATCTTCGATTCATATTACGATTCTTACCGTGGAGTCGTTGTTTTGTTACGCATCAAAGAAGGCAAAGTCAAAATTGGGGATGAAATTTTGCTCATGCAATCAAATAAAAAATACACGGTTACCGAACTAGGAATAAGAACGCCTAAAGATTTGCCAGTAAATGAGCTTGATGCAGGAGAAGTTGGCTATTTATGCGCAACGATCAAAGATATCAAAGATGTTTTCCCTGGTGAAACGGTTACTTTAGCGAATAATCCAGCCGAAAAGCCTCTTCCTGGATACAGAAAGATAAACCCTATGGTTTATTGCGGCCTTTATCCTGTTGATTCCCAGAAATACAACGACTTAAAAGAAGCACTCGCTAAATTATCGCTCAACGATTCCTCGTTAACTTATGAACCTGAATCATCTGAAGCCTTAGGTTTTGGCTTCCGCGTAGGATTCTTGGGCCTTTTGCATATGGATGTCATCCAAGAGAGACTGGAAAGAGAATATAATCTCAATCTCATTTTGACTGCCCCATCGGTCAAATATCGCATAAATTTATCCGACGGAACCTCGAAAATGATCGATAACCCATCAGAAATGCCCGATGCATCAAAAATCAAATCGATAGAAGAACCTTTTGTTGACGCGGAAATAATGACTCCAAAAGAATATGTTGGAGCCATCATGCAATTATGTCAGGAAAGAAGGGGAATTTATCAAGATTTAGTCTTCTTTGATGATACTCGCCAAATCGTTAAATATTCTTTGCCGCTTAGCGAAATCATCTTCAATTTCTTTGATAAATTAAAGTCTATCTCCAAGGGATACGCTTCACTTGACTATCAGATTGAAGGATATCATTCAAGTGAATTATCTAAGATGGATATTCTCTTAAATGGTGATAAAATCGACGCTTTATCGTGCATCGTCTATCGTCCTTTCGCCTATGAAAGAGGAATCAGAATCGTCTCAAGACTTAAGGAAATCATCCCTAAGCAACAGTTTGAAGTACCTGTTCAAGCCGCAATCGGCGGGAAGATCATTGCAAGAAACACCATAAAATCCGTAAGAAAAGACGTCTTAGCGAAATGCTATGGCGGAGATATCTCACGTAAAAAGAAATTGCTCGAAAAGCAAAAAGAAGGAAAGAAGAGGATGAAACAAATCGGATCAGTTGAAGTCCCTCAAGAAGCCTTCATGGCCGTCTTATCACTAGATGATGACGATAAAAACTAGATAAAAACTTAATTTTTATAAAATTATTAGTAGTTTTCTAGTTGCTTTAAATATCAACTCTTTTTATAATAATTTCATGAACAAACCAACTGAAAACGCCATAAAATTCACAGATGAAATATATGCTATGCAAAAAGATGTGGCCAGCGCGTTACATATTTTCAACATAGATTATTTCTGGAAAGAGATTTTAGCCTATAGAGATCAGTATAAAGTCGAGCTTCCTATCGGCAAAATCAAAGGCAAGAAATATTATTTAACCTTAACTGATGGCATTATCGCTAAAATCCATAAATTTGAGAAAGAAACCACGGATTTCATAACTTTTGCTAGAAATATTAGGCTTGATGGGCAAAAAGGAGTTAGAGAAGTTCTTTTCACACCTATTCTTAAAAAAGCCGCAATACTAGAAAAATCATCCATTAACGATCTCTCTATCTCGATGTTATTGAAGTCTTTATATCAAGAAAACGTCGCAAATCATACGCCTGTTGTTAATTATTTGTCTGCATTAGATGAATATTTAAATAAAACACCAGATACGCCTAGTGAGGATTTCTTAGGAAACGCTTTGCAGATGCTTATCGATGGGGAATTGATGGAGTTTTATCGCCAAAATGATTTCGATAATCGTGTGAAAATGCTTCAATATCGCACAAATCCTGAATACCCATACGCTCCATATGATATGGTTGAAGACTGTGTCTATAACTTGATGGAATGGTTAAAGGTAAACGAAAATGTCGATAAAATACCAACTTTTGCAAAAGCTGTTATTGCAACACTATATTTAGACTACATTAAACCATTTTCCCAAAGGAACTCCTTGTTGGCTGCTCTTTTAGGAAAAGAAACACTGGCCAACTCTAATCGTTATCAGGAATCCTTCCTTTTGCCTTTCGAAGATCTCCTAACAGAGGCATTTTATACCTCTCAACCATACAAAGAGTCGAAAAATTCTTGTGATTTTACCTATGTAATCTTTAGCGCAATGGAGATTTTCCAAACCTATATGCGCGATATGAGAAATAAGTTGAACGAGCTTAGAACCAGCACGTTTAAGCAAGAATTTTCCTCATTGAGTGATGAAGAAAAGTCCCGAGCGTCATCCTTAGAAGAAAGTCGTGAGCAAAAACCAATCGAGCCAACGCAGCTTTCTTTATTAGAAACCGAAGAAGAACCGGTAAACGAAGAACCGATTCCTGAACCTATTAAAACGAACCCTTTAGAAAAAGAGGAAATTGAAGAAACTCCGATAGTTCCTAAAGAAGAGGAAACCTTTAAACCGGTTCAAGAAAAGGCTAAGCCTATTGAAAAAGAGACGCCAGTTAAGCCAAATATTCAAATCATTCAAACTCTTCAACCAGAAGGAGGAAGTTCCCAAATTGAAAATGAGGGTCTTTCAAAAGCTGAAATAAAGGCATATATTCAATATTTGCTTGAAACGAATATCACTCTTAATAAGAAACAGGCAATATTCCTTGCAAATCACAATACGCCAGGAAGATATTACACGATTCAGCAATATAAAAAGTTCGCCTCATGTGTCTATGAAACAGCGAGAACCTCGATGGATAAACTCGCTTCCGAAGGCTATTATGAGAAACTTCAATTCAAAAACAAATTTGTCTATACCCCAACAAAGAAAGGAAAATAATATATGAAAAACTCAATCTTAATTCTTGATGGAATGCCAGTTTGGCTCATCCCTGTACTCATTCTCGTCTTCTTTGGTGCAATTGCAGGTGGTGTTTTCTTGCTTAGAAAATACGCTAAGCCTTTCAAAAACGATGAAAAGCCAAAAACAGACAAGGAAATCGCCGAAGAAGAAGTATCCCGTTTAACCCAACAATTAAACGAAGAAGAATACGAAGCAGCAAAAGAAAGAAAAGCTAAAAAAGAAGGCAAGCCAACAGAAGAGGAAGCTCTTGAAGATGAATTAAGCAGGATGATCAAGCCTGTTGAAGATGAGAAAACCATTGAAGAAATGGAAAATTTCGACAAGAACAATAAATAAAGTGGCTAATTCCTTATATATTCACATACCTTTTTGCGCCCATATTTGCTCATATTGTGACTTTTCTAAAGTCCTTTACGATGAGAAATGGGCTTTTCAATATATTAAAGAGTTAGAAAAAGAAATAGACTCTTACCATATTGACCACAAATTAGAAACCATCTACATTGGTGGAGGAACTCCGACATGCCTAAAAGATGAGCTTTTAGACGAAATACTAGCATATGTCTCCCCTCTTTTAAAAGAAGATGGGGAATTCACGATTGAAGGAAACCCAGAAAATATAAACGAAAAGAAACTTTCAATTCTCAAAAAACGAGGGGTGAACCGTCTTTCTATTGGACTAGAGTCGTCTAAAAAAGAATTTTTAGATCTCATGGGAAGAAAACATACGTACGAAGACACAAAAAATGCGGTAAATCTCGCTAAAAAAGTCGGAATCAACAATATTTCAGTTGATATCATTTATGCTTTGCCCAAACAAACCCTTGAAGATTTATCTGCTGACATCGACGCATTGCTAGCCTTAGACGTTCCTCACCTTTCATCCTATTCCCTTACTATCTCCAAAGGAACTCTTTTCTATAATAAAGGATATAAAGAAACGGATGATGAGTTATCCGCGACGATGTATGAGCTTATATTAAATAGGTTAAGAGAAGCAGGTTATACCCGTTATGAAGTATCTAATTTTGCTAAAGATGAACAATATTCAAGGCATAATCTCGTATATTGGCATGATAAGGAATATTATGGGGTGGGCCTTGGTGCTTCAGGGTATCTCAAAAACATCCGATATACTAATACAAGATCGTTAAAAGAATACTTGAATGGAAATTACATCGCCGAAAAAGAAGAACTAAGCATAGAAAGCCAGTTAGAGGATTATTTTTTGACGAATTTAAGACTTTCTAGCGGTTTTAAAAAAGGCGATTTCCAAAATAGATTTGGCTTTTCTTTCTCTAGCAAATACAAAAATCAACTTGATAAATTAAAAAATGAAGGTCTCTTAGTAGAGGATGAATCATCGATTTTTCCCACGGATAAAGGCATTTTGCTTTTAGATAGAATCCTTTTAGCACTTTTTTAATAAAATTTAGCACTAAAATGTTGACAGTGCTAAATCAATACATATAATTAGTGTAGCACCGTTGAGGTAAGAGTGCTAAAAAGGAGGAAGATATGACAAGAAGAGATGAAATTTTAAAGCTCATTGTCGAATACTTCATCAAAACGGCCCAGCCTGTAGGTTCTAAAACCTTACAAGAAGCGTACAATCTTGAAGTTTCTACGGCAACAATCCGTAACGAAATGAACGCTTTGGAAAATGATGGTTTCCTTGAAAAACCACACACATCCGCCGGCCGTGTTCCTTCTGAAAAAGGCTATCAATATTATGTCGATAATCTTAGAACAGGGAGTGTTGATGAAAGAGCTAAAAACGCCCTTCAAAGCGTACTTTCTGAAAGAAGTAAATCAGTTGAAGAAATAATTAAGGAAAGTTGCGAAATTCTTTCCCAAATGACGAATTTAACCTCCGTCATTGTCGGAAACGCTCTTGAAGAAGAACATTTGGTTTCAATCCAATTGACACCAATTGCCTCAAATACAGCAACCGCGATCTTCTTGACAGATAAAGGCCACGTCGAATCGAAAAACTTTGTTTTTGAAGAAAACATCGATCCTAACGATGTCGCAAAGACGATTAAACTTCTTAATGATCGTCTCTCTGGAACATCGGTTTCAGATGTCATTCCAAAGATGGAAGCAATGAAACCTGCCTTAACAGATTATGTCGTTGGGCAAGAACTCATTTATCAAGCGATATTCGGAATATTCAGTTCATTCGCTACCTCAAGGATGGAATTCTATGGCAAAGAAAAACTTCTTAACCAGCCAGAATTCGCCAATGACGCTAAAAAAATACGCGAATTGCTTAAATTCATAGAAGATCCAACAGGAATAACTAGAGTCATCGAAAAAGGCGAGACCAAAAATGGCATCACCATTACGATTGGCTCATCTAACTCTGATAAGCTATCAGATCAGTTAGCTCTCGTATCAGCCGAGATTGATGTCCCTGGTGAAAAGGGCGCTAAATTGTCGCTTGTTGGCCCATCTAGAATGAATTACGACAAAGTTGTCACGACACTTGAATATTTCGCTGAGCAATTAGAAGAATATTTCGGTGTTTGCAATAGAAAGGACGATGAAGAATGCAAAAAAGAAACGAAAAAGAGAACAACAACCTCTCAGAAAACGAAGAAAACGACCAAGAAATAAAAGATAATAACGATTCTTCTACAAAGAAATTAGAAGAAGAGCTCAAAGCCGCAAAAGACGAAGCATTTGACTGGAAAAATAAGTATTACACCCAACTAGCCGATATGCAAAATCTTCGCAAAAGCCTTGAAGAAGATCATAGAAACGCCCTCAGATATCGTTCCGAAGGGTTCCTAGAAAACCTTCTTCCAGCACTTGATGGCTTCTATCTTGCTCTAAATGCTCAAGCAAATTCGCCTGAAGCAAAAAATTATCAGCAAGGATTCACCTATATATACAATCAAATCCAAAATGCTCTCGAAAGTGAGGGCGTAAGCGAAATTCTTCCAAAAATAGGTGATGAATTCGACGCTTCGAAGATGAATGCCGTTGATACGGTTGATGGTGATGAAAGTAACGATGGAAAAATCGCCTTCATCTTCTCAAAAGGCTACAAACTTCACGAAAAACTTATTCGACCAGCTAACGTGAAAGTATATAAAAAGAAAGTCGAAACAAAAGAAAATAACGATTCTGCCGAATCAAAGGAAGCTAAAAAAGCTTAAGGAGATAAAACATTATGGCAAAAGAATTAATCGTCGGTATTGACTTAGGTACAACAAATTCCGTCATCAGCTATTTACAAGCCGATGGCAAAGTCAAAGTCATCCCAAATCCAGAAGGAACAAATACAACCCCATCAGTCGTCGCTTTTAAAGCAAGTGGCGAAGAGATCGTTGGCAATGCCGCAAAAAGACAAATGATCACAAACCCTGATACAGTACGTTCCGCAAAACGTAAAATCGGTCAAGACTACAAATTCAACATCTCTTGCTTAAATAAGCAATACACACCACAAGAGATTTCCGCAAAAGTCTTAGCATACATGAAATCCTATGCCGAAAAGAATATCGGACAAGAAGTTAAAAAAGCAGTCATTACTGTCCCAGCTTATTTCAATGATGCTCAAAGACAAGCAACAAAAGATGCCGGTACAATCGCTGGCTTAGATGTTGTTCGTATCATCAATGAGCCAACAGCATCATGCTTAGCCTTCGGTATTGATTCCGATAAGAGCGGCACCGTCTTAGTCTTTGACCTTGGTGGCGGAACACTTGATGTCTCCATCCTTGAAATTGGCGATGGAACCTTCCAAGTCCTTTCCACAAACGGCGATACTGAACTCGGTGGCGATGACTGGGATAAGGCAGTCGCTGATTGGATTCACGCTCAAATTCAAATCGAAACAGGCGTTGATTTAACCGATAAAATGGCTCAACAACGTTTCCTTGACGCTGCCGAAAAAGCAAAAATCGAACTTTCTAGCAGCTTAGAGACAACAATCTCTCTTCCATTCATCGGAATGGGTTCCACAGGTCCTATCTCCTATGAAGGAAAATTAACAAGAGCCAAATTCCAAGATTTGACAAAAGGTTTGCTTGAACGCTGCAAGAAACCAATGGAAAAAGCCCTTTCTGACGCAAGTTTAACATATAATGACATCACAGACGTTCTTATGATCGGTGGTTCAACACGTATGCCAGCCGTTCAAGATATGGTTTCTCAAGTCTCTGGCAAAAAGATCAATATGTCCATCAACCCAGATGAAGCGGTTTCCATGGGTGCAGCAATCCAAGGCGGTATCATCGCAGGTGATGTCAAAGATGTCGTTCTTCTCGATGTAACCCCATTAACATTAGGTATTGAAACCCTTGGCGGAATCATGACTCCACTCATTGCAAGAAATACCACAATTCCTACAACAAAGAGCCAAATCTTCTCCACAGCCCAAGATAATCAACCAGCAGTTGACATCATGGTCTACCAAGGTGAAAGACAAATGGCTCACGATAATAAACTTCTTGGCCATTTCCAACTTTCTGGCATCAAACCAGCACGTCGTGGCGAGCCAAGAATCGAAGTCACCTTCTCAATCGATGTCAACGGTATCGTTAAGGTTTCCGCAAAAGACCTCGATACTCAAAAGACACAAGATATCACAATCTCCGGATCCAACGGTCTTTCCAAAGAAGACATTGACCGTATGGTAAAAGAAGCGGAAGAAAACAAAGCTGCCGACGAAAAGAGAAAAGGCGATATCGAAGTTAAGAATAAGGCTCAAGTTTATGTTGACCAAATCAATCAAACATTGGTTGAAAAAGACTCCACAATGAGCGAAGAGCAAAAGAACGAATTAATCAAGATTCGTGATGAAGCCCAAGCCGCAATTCAAAACGACAATATCGAAAAATTAAGAGAAATTGTTGGAAAATTGGAAGATGCTGCAAATGCCGCAAACGCCTACCAGCAACAACAAGCCGCTTCAAACGGTGCTCAATCTGAAAACGCATCCGGATCTAATGATAACGATCAAGATGTCGTTGATGCAGATTTCACCGACAAAAAGGCTTAATTCAACTAACTAATATATAGAGGCGTCAGCTATGGCGCCTCTATATTCTCATTAAGAAAGGAGAAAAGAAATGGCTGAGGAAAAAAGAGATTATTACGAAGTTTTGGGCGTAGCTAAAAGCGCAAGCAAAGAAGAAATCAAATCTGCCTACCGTAAATTAGCCAAAAAATATCACCCAGATATCAACCATGACGCTGATGCTCCAAAAAAATTCGAAGAAGTTCAAGAAGCCTACGATATCTTAAGCGACGACCAAAAACGCGCGGCTTATGACCAATATGGCCATGCGGCCTTCAACCAAGGCGGTTCAACAGGAGGAAGTGGCAATCCATTCGAAGGAGGAGGTTTCTCTTCTCAAGGTTTTGGTGACCTTAATGATTTATTCAACTCATTCTTCGGTGGTTCAAGAAGAAGAAGCCAAGCGCAAAGCGGTCCTCAAAAAGGAAACGATACCCTTTATAGCGTTAAGATCAATTTCATGGATGCAATCAATGGCACAAAGATAAGCATTCCATTAACTTATGATGAACCGTGCGAATCATGCCATGGCACCGGTGCAAAAAGCGATGCAGACATCACTTCATGTCCTCATTGTCACGGCACAGGATACGTCACTCAAAGAGTTCAAACAATCTTTGGAATGAGCGAATCATCGCAAGTTTGCCCAGATTGTCGCGGAAGTGGAAAGGTCATCCGTAACAAATGCCCATCATGTAATGGCGAAGGATATCATAGAGTTCGCAAAAACATCGAGGTCAATATTCCAGCTGGTATCAACGTTGGACAACAAATTAGAGTCAAAGGCAAGGGCGAAAGAGGAATCTCCGGAGGTCCTAATGGAGACTTATATGTCGAAATTAAGATCGCGCCAGATGAAAACTTCACAAGGGATGGAAATGATATCCATACAAACCTTGATTTAGGCTTTGCTGATGCTGCACTTGGAACTAACGTCGATGTTAAGACGGTTTATGGCGACGTTTCAGTCGAAATCCCTTCCGGAACGCAGCCTGAGGCTACCTTAAAACTTAAAGGAAAAGGCGTTAAGGATCTCCGTTCTGGAAAACCTGGGGATCATTACTTGCACGTTAAGATACACACTCCAACGGATTTAAGCAAAGCGCAAAAAGAATTGCTTGAACAATTCCAAAAAGAGGAAAAAAGCAAGAAAAAATCCTGGTGGAAAAAACACTAAACAAAACAATCACCTCAAAAAAGGTGATTTTTTCTTTAAAAAAATCCTTTTTAAAGGTAGTATTTTTAAGAGGGTAAAATTATTATGCCAATTTGCAAAAACTGTCACAGAACTATACAAAAATTCGATAAAGATATGTGTCCATATTGTGGTACGGAAAATCCAATAGAAGATAATTATCAAACAAAAGATGTCACCGGATTTATCAAAACAACTCATGTAGAAGGTGATTTATATAAGTCAAAATCTCGTAAAACAGCTGGTTTTTTATGCTTGTTATTAGGCTATTTAGGAATTCACAATTTCTATTTAGGCTTCATTAAAAAAGGTATCCTCGAATTATTAGCTTCCCTAATAATCATCGGAGGAGTTGGCTGCGCTCTATTTTTCTTGCTTGAGCCTTTCAAGAATGCATTAGCATTCGTCTTGCCTTTCGCTTTGATGTTTGTTGTTTTCGCGATCATTTCAATTCGTTACTTCAAAAACGATTCTTTGGTTGACTCCAACGGAGAACTTCTCAAGTAAAATGGAACGTTTTTTCGCTCAAATCAAAGACAATAAAGCGTTTTTATCAAATGAAGATGCCCATCATTTATTAAATGTCATGCGCGCTAAAAGCGGCGACAAGATAGAAATCGTAGATGAAGGGGAACTTTATTTAGCCAAGGTTAGCAAAACTTCTCCATTAGAAATAGAAATCATCGAAAACATCCATAGACCAACCGAATTGAATTCTCATTTAGTATTAGCTTTTGCTTTATTAAAGGGTGGTCATGATGAACTTGTTTTGATGAAAGGAACGGAGTTAGGCGTTTCGACATTTTTGCCATTCATTTCTGAAAGAACAATCATCCGTCTTGATAAAAAAGAAAGAGAAAAGCGCCTAGAGAGATTCAAAAAAATCGTCAGTGGTGCCGCAAGCCAATCAAAAAGATTGATAACTCCTGAAGTTTTGCCTATTGCCGATTACAAAGATGTCTTGTCATTTGCTGCGGATAAGCGTTATTTAGCATATGAAAACGTTTCTGATTCATCCTTCAATCTTCCAAAAGAATTCTCAAGCATTGAAAAAGATATGAATGTTATTTGCCTAGTTGGCCCAGAAGGCGGATTTTCGCCAAAAGAGGCCGAAATGGCAAAAGAAAAAGGATTTACATATCTCTCTTTAGGAAGAAGAATCCTCAGAGCCGAAACGGCATCTATTTATTTAGCCAGCGTATTTTCGATGTTAGAGGAAGAGAAATGAGCTTATACGATATACTCGCCAAAAATCAGGCATCCACGCCATTTTCGCGTTCCCAAGAACAACTTTACTATAATGAAAACTCCTATAGGTTAAACGGCTTGGAGAGCTATCAATATCTCGCCAATCCTATAGATTCTTTTGGCGTGGTGAGAGGAAACATCATTCTTCGTTCTCTAGAAAACAAAAAACTGATTGAAAAAGCCTACAAGCAATTTGCAAAAAACGAAAATTTTGAGGAAGAATCCTTTAAGAAATATATGGATAATTGCTTACTTTCCTTGCCTTATTTGAAATATAAAGACAAGAAAATATACGTTCCAGTCTTTCCTTTTTCTGTCTCTTCAATATATTCAGAAGATTTTGCAAGATTAGGCGAGATGCCATATAAAAAAATCTTCAAACTTTATGAGTCCATCCTAATCGATCCTTTTGATTATTATGGATATGACATTTTCATTTCCTATTTCACAAATCTAGTTTTGATCAGGAAAGAAAAGGAATCCGTAGCCTTATATGATTACGATGCGAGAAGCATATATTTCATTAATGATGAAGGAAGACTTGATGCAAAAATATGCCTTTTTGATAAATTTTTAACTCATCCCGCTTTAACTCATCTTACTCCAAGAATCGAAGAAGTCGTCGATGCTTATTTTGCAAATGACCGCGAAGCTCTCTTAGAAGCATTATCTAAAAACATGTTGATTTCGGACACTTTAATTTCAAAAATTAGAAAAGCCGATGCAAAAAAGGCCAAGAAAACGTCTAGAAAAGGAGAAATCTTATGAAATTTTACCTTTTCTCACTAGGGTGCAAAGTCAATTCCTACGAAAACGATTTATTACGTGAAGAGCTTCTTGCCGAAGGGAACCTTGAATCGACATCTCCTGAAAATGTAGACTTAATCGTCATCAACACATGCTCGGTAACGGCAACAGCCGATCAAAAATCCAGGCAACATATTAGGAAGTTCCGTAGAGTATCGCCAAGCGGAATATTAGTAGTCATGGGGTGTTATTCTCAAAAAAACTACGATGAAGCAGCCTCAATTGGCGCAGACGTCGTCGTTGGAACAAGTCACAGAAAAGAAATACTCTCCTTAATTAAAGAATATCAAGATAAAAAGACTCCAATAATTCTTGTTGATAAGAATAACAGGCAAGAAAAATATGAAGAATTCGGATCTTTTGCATTACCAGACAACACTAGAGCGTATTTGAAAATACAGGATGGCTGTAATTATTTTTGCTCTTATTGCCTAATACCGTTTGTCCGTGGAAATTCCCGTTCCCGTGAAAGAGAGAACATTCTCAGAGAAGCAAAGCTTTTAGTCGAAAAAGGCTATAAAGAAATCGTCATCACAGGAATAGAAATCGGATTTTATGGGATGGATTTGGGGGATGGCAGCTACCGTTTAGGTCATCTATTAAAAGATTTACTCGATGAAAACCCCACTTTATATAGACTGAGAGTGTCTAGTTTAAATCCTTCCGAAGTGGATCAATCCTTCCTTGATGTAATAAGAGACTATCCTTCTTTTGCGTCTCATTTGCATCTTTCTCTTCAAAGCGGTTCGGAAAACGTTCTCAAAAGAATGAAAAGGCCTTATACAGCAGATGAGTATTTCCAAACGTTAACAAAAATAAGGCAAATAAGGCCCGATATAGCAATCACGACCGATATGATTTCTGGCTTTTGTGGTGAAACAGACGAAGAATTCTTAGAAAGCGTTAACTTTGCAAAAAAATGCGAGCTTTCTGAAATTCATTGTTTTCCATATTCTCCAAGAAAAGGAACGTTTGCCTATACGTTAAAGGATTTGCCAGCAAATATAAAGAAAGAAAGAAATTTAGCATTAATCGAAACTTCTAAAGAACTTCGTGAAAAATATAGAGAAAAATTCTACGGAAAAGAAATGGAAGTCCTTATCGAAGAATATAATGAAAAAGAAAAAATCGGATATGGACACACTTCCAATTTCCTTTTAGTTAAAGTACCTTCTGAAGAGAATATTCACGGAAAAATCCTAAAACTTATTTATTCAAAAGAGAATGCCGCAGACTGATAATTGTTAAGCATTCATCGAATGAATATTTAATAATTTTGACATTGTCTAAAATAACATTGAATGATTTTGCCCTTAATCTATAATATTCCGGCTTTTGAAAAGGAGATGAGAAATTTATGGCAGTACCACAAAGAAGAACTTCGAAAACAAGAAAAAGATTAAGAAGAACACATTTCTATTTAAAATATCCAACATTAGTCGCTTGCCCACACTGCAACGCTATGATCCAACCACACAAGGTTTGCCCAGAATGTGGATATTATGATGGAAAAGCAGTTATCAAAGTCGATAACGAATCCAAATAAGTTCAAAAAAAGACAAGATAAGCGCCTCGTGCGCTTTTTCTTTTCCTTTAAATTATGTAAAATAAATTCAAGAAGGTAATTGATATGAAAATGAATAAATATTTCGACCATACATTATTGGCCGCTAACGCTTCCAAAGAAGCAATCTTGAAACTTTGTGCTGAAGCAAAAGAATACGATTTCATGAGCGTTTGCGTTAATCCTTATTATATAGGGATTGCAAAAGAAGCCCTTAAAGGCAGCGACGTAAAGGTTTGCACCGTTATAGGTTTCCCATTAGGGCAAATGACCACGGAAGCTAAAGTTTTTGAAGCAGCCGATGCCGTTAAAAAAGGCGCTGATGAAGTTGATATGGTCATTAACGTTGCCGCAATAAAGGATAAGGCTTTTGATTATGTTAAAAACGAAATCCATGCAATAAAGGAAGCATGCGATGGAAAATTGTTGAAAGTAATTCTTGAATGTTGTTATTTAAGCAAAGAAGAAATCGCGATTGCATCGAAACTTTCAAAAGAAGCAGGAGCTGATTTCGTCAAGACCTCGACTGGCTTTGGAAAAGGTGGAGCAACCCCAGAAGATGTTAAAATCATGCGCGAAACAGTCGGAAGCGAAATGGGCGTTAAAGCCGCTGGCGGAATCCATACCTTAGCTGATTTTGACGCAATGGTCAAAGCAGGGGCGAACCGTATCGGATGCTCTCACTCCATCGAAATTATCAAAGAGAGCAAATAATGAAAACGCTATTGTATTTCGAGGACGCTGAAGGAATCAAAACCTCAGGAATAGGCAGAGCAAGAAGCCATCAGATGAGGGCTCTCAAAAGTGCCGGAATCGATTTTACTTGCGATCCAAATGACAAAGACTTTGTCTTGGCCCATATTAATACCTTATGGGCTAAATCACATAAGACATTAAAAAAGTGCCATAAAATGGGCATTCCTGTAATAGTCCACGGACATTCAACATATGAAGACTTTAGGAATTCTTTCAGATGTTGGAAATTAATCGAACCGACATTCGATCATCAAATCAAATACATGTATTCAAGGGCTGACCTCATCATCACCCCAACTCCATATTCGAAAGAATTGATTGAAGGTTATGGGTTTAACAAAAAGGTTATCGCGATTTCCAACGGAATCGACCTTGAAGAATATAAAGAAGACAAAGAGTCGCAAAATGCCTTCAGAAAAGAGTTTGGTTTAAAAGAAGATGAAAAATTTGTAATGGGCATAGGCTTCCCTTTCGAAAGAAAAGGGCTACATGATTTCATTGAAGTCGCAAGGAAATTTCCAGATGTTAAATTCTTTTGGTTTGGGCATTTAGCTAAAATCCTAACTTCGCAAAAAATGCTAAAAGCGATAAAAAACAAGCCTAGTAACGTTATTATGCCTGGCTATGTCAAAGGAGATTTGATTCATGGAGCCTTACAAACTGCGACATGTTTGTTCTTCCCTTCATACGAAGAAACAGAAGGCATAGTCGTTCTTGAAGCGTTAGCTTCTAGATGTCCTTTAGTCGTTAGAAATATTGGTGTATATAAACCATGGCTTCAAGATGGCGTTAATGCTCATTTTTGCGATAACAACGAAGATTTTGCTAAGCAAATCAAAGAGCTTTTAGATAACGGAGAGAAAGAAGAAATTCTCAAAAACGGTTATCAAGTAGCTTCTGAACGTTCCTTAGACAAAATAGGCGAACAATTGAAGCAAGCCTATGAAGAATGCATTTCATCCTACAAAAAGTGAGAATTCTTAAGATTGTTTCATTTTTTGTTGAAAAAAATATTCTTTCGTTTAAAATAATCTTCGTTACGGAAAGAAGGTGAAATCCATGTCTGTTAAAGTTGTCGTTCGCGAAGGTGAAAACCTCGATGATGCAGTTCGTCGTTGGAAGAGAAACGTTAATAAGAGCGGTATTCTTCTTGAAACCCGTAAGAGAGAATGCTTCTATCCTACTTCATTAAAACGTAAAATGAAGTCTGAGATGGCCCGTCGTAAAAAATGGTAAAAATTAATCCTCGATAAATTCGAGGATTTTTTTATTTTTTAAAATTTTTTTGTCTCATTTTCAAAAAGTACGTCTATATATAAGTGATGAGACAATTTATTTATCAAGAAAGTGAAAAAGGCTGCGGTTTAGCAAGTCTTAGAATGGCAATGATTGAGGCCACAGGCGACAAAAACTACAAATATATGCGCCTAGAAAGACATCCACCTTACAATTTGAAAGAGTTACAAGAAGCGACGGCAAAAGAAGGAGGAAAACTAACTTTTTCAAAAGCAAATTCAAAAGAATGCATCAATGAGGCGTTATCTTTTCCGTGTCTTTTACTATTAAAGGAAAACGGTAACGATCATATGGTTTACGTTCCAAAAAGAAAAAAGACGAAATTTCTTATTTACGATCCGCAATTCGGACCATATTGGGCAAAAATTGATGAATTGAAAGAAAAATGGACTTTGATTTCGGGGACCATTGAAATGTTCAACAAAAGAAAGTCGCCTTATGCAAAGCCAAAAATCAGGCCGTCAGAAAGCGTTGTAATTCCGCTAATCACGACCCTTTTATCGTGCTTTTGTATATTTGGCGCATTTTATTTCATGCAAAACGATTCAAATTATTTAATTTCAATCGGACTATTAGCTTTGTATGGAATATTTGAAATATTAGGAAAATCTTTGACTATTTCATCAATGAAAAAATTCGATGAAACCTGGATGCCTTCAATTGCATTCAAAAGGCGATATCTAAAAGAAAGATACCTGCATTATCACGCGCTAAAGAAAACACTATATCCTGACGTGCTAACCCTGATCAGTTCGGCAATATTCTCTTTGTCGATTATCGTTTTATTCTCTTTCAATAATTCGATGTTCCTTATTTCCTCCTCATGCATTATTTTGTACACCTTTTTATCTACGTTTATTTTTGAAAGAAAAATATCAACAAAGAAAAACGTTTTAGAAAAAATCGAAACAAACTTGTTCAAAGACGGTCTTTCAGATGATCAAATACTAGATGCTTTCAAGAATATCAGCAACGAAACATACAAAATTGGCCGTTTTTTGAGCTTTGAAAAAATATTAAGCGTAGTTGTGGTCATAATGGCAGCATTGATTCCTTTAGCCACGATTGAAAACATTTCTTTAAATTACTATTTGCTTCATTTTGGGGCACTCTATGCTCTTGGAGAATGCTTGAGAAATTTCTTTGAATACCTAGCAAACAAAGAAAAGAGAGAGAAGGAAGTGATGTATTTTTATGAATATTTCTACAAAGAATAAATAAAAAGCGATTTTATCGTTAAAATGTGGTAAATTTATATTATATGTTAGTAGATTTTACAAACCCTTTTGGCGAAGAATACGATTGGTTAGACGAGCATTACAATCATTTAGCTTCAACAACTTTTAAAATGCTCAATATTCAAATCAACTATGAAATCGATGTTTCTTTAGTTGATGATGATACGATCCATGAAATCAACAAAGAATATCGAAAGGTTGATAGAGTGACGGATGTAATAAGCTTTGCCTTTAATGATGACAAAGATCCTGCAAACGCCATCTTGAACCCCGAAGTTCCAAGAATGCTTGGAGAAATATTAATCTGTTTGCCTCAAGCAAAAAGACAGGCCGAGCAAATTGGCAATACCCTTCAAAGAGAGTTATCTTTCTTGTTCGTACACGGATTGTTGCACCTTTTAGGCTACGATCATATGAAACCCGAAGATGAAGCAGTTATGTTCCCTTTGCAAGATAAGATATTAGAAGAGGACGCAAAAGATGTTAAATAAAGAAGAACTAATTAAACTAGCGATCGATGCTAGAAATCTATCTTATTCACCTTATTCAAATTTCAAAGTTGGAGCGGCCATCCTAACAAAAGATGGTGAATATTTCTTAGGAGCCAACGTAGAAAACTCATCTTATCCAGTTTCTATGTGTGCTGAAAGAAACGCCATTTATAATGCGATGATGCACGGAAAAAAGAAAGATGACTTTATTGGATTAGCAATCGTTGCCGATTCTCCAAAAGCATGTTCGCCATGTGGGATGTGTAGGCAAGTTATCTCCGAATTATACCCAGCTGATGCGCCAATTTACTTGGCAAATCTAACTGGAGATTTAAAAATCACTTATATCAAAGAATTATTGCCTTATGCCTTTGAGAAGGAGGATATGCAAAAATGAAATGCGGATTCTGCACTATTTTAGGAAAACCAAATGTCGGCAAGTCGACTTTATTGAATGCTTTATTATCTAAAAAAGTTTCGATAGTAGCGCCAAAATCTCAAACAACAAGAGATGATATCATTGGCGTTTATAACGAAAAAGATGCTCAATTAGTTTTTATTGACACTCCAGGTTTATTTGAAGGAGAAGAGTCCTTATATAAACAAATGTATCGCTCAGCAAGAAGAAGTCTTTCCGATGTTGATGTCGTTTTGTATTTGGTTGATTCATCAGTAAAAGACTACTCAGCTGATGATTCCTTGCTCTCATCTATAAAAACCGACGCTCCAATCATTGTTGTTTTTAACAAAATCGATTTAGCGAGAGCGGACATGATGGAAGAACTTAAAGCCCATTATGCTGAAAAATTTCCTAATTACAAACAAATTGAAATCTCCGCTTTAACGAATTTCGGATTAAAAGACCTTAAAAACGAGATTAAATCTCACCTATCTGAAGGATTGCCTTTCTACCCAGAAGATGTTTATACCGATAAAGACGCATCTTTCATGGCGAAAGAAGTCATAAGAGAAGAATTACTTCATTTCTTAAAACAAGAAATCCCTCATGAATGCGCAATTGTTATAAAATCATTCAAAGAAAACGAAGACAAAGTAACAATCAAAGCCACAATAGTTTGCGAAAAAGAAACTCAAAAGCCAATCATCATCGGCAAGGGTGGGGAAATGATCAAAAAAGTTTCCATGACCGCAAGAAGAAACCTCGAAAGCATGTGGAGCAAACATGTCACTTTATACACTGATGTCGAATGCATGCCTGGTTGGAGAAATGACAATAGGAAATTGGCTCAATTAGGTTACGGAAAGAGTGAGGATGAAGGGGACGACTATTGATTTGGAAGGCTATGTAATTCGTTTATCTGACTATAAAGATAACGATTGCATGGTAACTTTCATAACCAAAGACGGGATATATTCATTTCAAGCTAGAGGCATTAAAAAGCCTATATCCAAAAATCACATTTTATCGACTCTTTTAGTCAAAGCGCGTGTCACTTTGCTAAACGATTCATCAAGATACACGCTAAAAGAATCTGCTTTAATTTCATTTCCTGATTTAAAAGATGATTTCTTGATAACCATCTGCCTACAATTTATCAACGAATTGAACTCGAAGATAATGGATCAAAGCAGTCATTTATATGAATATTTAGATGTTTTGCTTTCCAACACTAAAAATGATGTTTCTCCATTGTTAACATTTTGTACTATTTACTTCGCTCAATTTTTGAAAAACGAAGGCTATGGCCTAAATGTTGATTCATGTGTATTTTGCGAAAAAAAGAGCGATATTGTCGGGATTTCGATTGCAAATGGCGGTTTCATTTGTCGTGATGACATCGAATACGATTCAGAAAAGAAGGAGCCTAGATTCTTAAAAATCATTCGCTTTTGTTTCAAATGCCAGCCATCAGATATGGCAAGAGTAAAATTCGAAAATAAAGAATGCATACAAGTCATCTCATTCTTATCAACCTTATATGAGGAAAGCACAGGTTTAAAGTTAAAAAGTCTCGAATATCTCAGAAGAGCAATATGAGTCCGTGTTGACTATATTATGTCTCTAATATATTCTTATTTTTGTATCGTTTTTATAAAAAACGAAGTAAAATTTCTAAGATAAAAGAAGGAGCCTAACATTATGGCAAATAAATTCAGTTTTGAAAAAGTAACTAATCACTTAATTTTGACAGGGTATGTATTTCCCGGATCTCAAATCTATGGTGGATTATCCAACACTTGGGACTACGGCCCATTAGGTTCCGAATTAAAGCGTAACGTTAAAGATTTATGGTGGAAAAAATTCGTTCAAGAAAGTCCTACAAACGTCGGACTTGATGCGGCAATATTAATGAATCCACGCGTTTGGGAAGCAACCGGACACGTTTCTACATTTAACGATCCAATGGTCGATTGCAAAGCCTGCAAATCACGCTACAGAGCAGATGAATTAATCAAAAAAGAAGTTCCTACAGCAGATGTAGACGCAATGACTTTTGAAGAAATGGATAAATTCATTCAAGAACACGATATCGTTTGCCCAACATGCGGAAAGAAAGATTTCACAGGCATCAGAAAATTCAACATGATGTTTAAAACACATATTGGCGTAACAGAAGATGCTTCTTCAGTCGTTTATTTAAGACCAGAAACCGCTCAAGGCGTCTTTATGAATTTTAAAAACGTCGCAAGAGCTTGCAGAAAGAAACTTCCTTTTGGTATCTGTAATGCAGGAAAGAGCTTTAGAAACGAAATTACTCCAGGCAACTTCACATTCAGAACAAGAGAATTTGAACAAATGGAAATGGAATTCTTCTGCCAACCAGGAACCGATTTAGAATGGTTTGCTTATTGGAAAGACCATTGCTTAAAATTCGTTGAATCTTTAGGAATAAAAGAAGACAACTTACGTTTCCGTGATCATGAAGCAGCTGAATTGGCTTTCTATTCAAGAGCCACAACAGACGTTGAATATGATTTCCCAACACTTGGTTGGAGCGAAATTCTCGGTGTTGCCGACAGAACCGACTATGATTTAGGACGTCATCAAGAATATTCCAAAGAAGATTTAACATACACAGAAACATATACGGATGAAGACGGTTCAACCAAAACAAAATCATATTTACCATACGTTATCGAGCCTTCCATGGGCTTGGATAGACTTATGTTGATGGTCATGGTCGATTCATATGATGAAGAAACTCTTCCAAATGGAGACGTCAGAACCGTCATGCATATGAAACCATCATTGGCTCCATATAAAGTCGCTATCTTGCCTTTGCAAAAGAAGTTAGTTGAAAAATCCGATGAATTATTCGCAGAATTGAGCAAACATTTCAGCTGCACAACAGATGTAACCGGTTCAATTGGAAAACGCTACCGTCGTCAAGATGAAATTGGAACTCCTTATTGCATCACCATCGATTTTGACACTGAAACAGATAACAGCGTCACGATTAGAGACCGCGATACAATGGAACAAATCAGACTTCCAATAAATGAAGTTGTCGCATATATCGAAAGCAAATTAAACGCTTAAAAGGATTGATAAATGTATTCAAAAGACCTAATCGAAAGCCTTTTAAAAGAAGCCGATATCGTGACGGTCATTTCCGCATTTATTCCAGTCACGAAAAAAGGCCGTGGCTATGTAGCCATATGCCCTTTTCATGACGACAAAAATCCTTCATTGAGCATCTCAAAAGACAGACAAATTTTCAAATGTTTCGTTTGTGGAACAGGCGGCAACGCAATTTCTTTCGTTCAGAAACACCTAGGTATTTCTTATCAAGATGCTGTAAAAAAAGTGGCTGAAATCGTCGGTTTTAAGGATGATAGGCTAGAAAAAGAGAGTTTTACTCCTAAGATAGACCAAGTAAAACAGCCTTTATTCGACACGATAAACGATTTACAGACATTTTATCAATATTGTTTAAATACCCAAGAAGGAAAAGACGCTCAACAATACCTCCTCAAAAGGAACATTGATAAAGACCAAGTAAAAAAATACGGCATTGGATATTCAATCAAAGATGGAACAAAAACCATCGCTTATTTGCAAGGAAAAACGCACTCTCTTGATAAAATCAAAGATATTGGCATCGTAAGTTCACGCGCAAATTCGGACGCGAATTCCGGACGTTTGATTTTCCCTTTGAAAGATCCAAACGGACAAGTAGTAGGCTTCAGTGCTAGAAAAATAGATCCCGCTGACACGGAATCTCCAAAATACGTTAATTCTCCTGATACGAAAATATTCAAGAAGAGTCTTAACTTATATAACTATGATAATGCGAAAAACACCGCAAGAAGAGATGGTTATATCTATGTTTTAGAAGGATTCATGGATGTTATCGCCTTAGATAAAGCGGGCATTCCAAGCGCTGTTGCCCTTATGGGAACATCTTTAAGTGTTGAACAAATCGAGCTTTTAAGGCGTCTTAATTGTGAAATAAGGCTCTGCCTTGATGGCGATAATCCAGGGCAAAGAGGAATGATGAAGATAATCTTACAGCTTAATAAAGCCGACATTCCTTTTAGATTAGTCTGTAATCCAAAGGATTTAAGAGATCCAGATGAAATTTTGCAAGAATCAGGTCCTGACGCATTAAAAGAAAGCATGAATAATTTAGTCGAGCCATTCCAATTTCAATTAAATTATTACGAAAATGTCGAAAAACTCACTAAACAAGAGGATAAAATAAAAGTCCTTCAATATTTAATACCGTTCTTAAAAACGATCAAAAACCCTTTAGATAGAGAAAATAATATCGTTAAGCTTTCTAAAATAACTGGCTACGAACCCGAAATTATCAAAGAGCAAATCGGTAAAGTCGAATCAGAAGATGATTCATTAGAAACTACTCAATACAGTCGTGGAGGGCATTTTAACTTTAACCAATCCATCACAGTCCAACGTTATATAAAAAGATTGGAAACAGCCGAAAAAAAGACTCTATACTATATGCTTCAAAATACTGACGCAGTTAAATATTTCCAAGAAAACATCGACAATTTTTACATTGAAAGTTATGAGAAGATAGCTAGTTTGGTCGTTGATTATGTAGAAAGAACAAACGAAAAGGTTAATATCGCTATTCTATATAATGAAATCGATCAATCAGAAGAAGATGAAGAAGAAAAGAAGAAGCTTAATCAAATCATTGCTTCGTTAACTGATTCGGAAGTCGCTTATGAGCCTTATAGTGAGCAGCACATAGCTGATTGTGCAAAACTCATTAGAGAAGAAAAGGTTAAGATCAATGCCCGTTTATCTATCAAAGACAAATTAAAAGGGACCGGTAACAAAGGAAAAGGCGAATTGATGAAGCAATACGGCAAAACAGTTACCGAAAGAGGGAAATAATGTCATCTATCAACGATAATAAAAATATAAAAAGGTTAGAAGCCATCGCTAATATGGTTGATTTCGATTCGTCTATAGCCGATATTGGAAGCGATCATTGTTACGTTCCTATAATTTGCGCAAAGCAAAAGAAAATAGTATTTGCGCAAGCGATAGAAAATAAAAAAGGGCCTTACAACAGAATGGTGAACGCTATAAAAAGTAGCGGTTTTTCTTCGATTATAGAGCCTTCACTATCAGATGGTTTAAACGAATTAAATGAAAAAGTAGATTCATTAGTCATAGCCGGAATGGGCGGAAAATTAATCATTTCAATTTTAGAAAAAGGAAAAGAGAAGCTCGATAATATCAAAACGATAATTACCGATGCACACAATGATAGGCCAGATTTAATAAAATACATGGAATCAATTGGATACCATATAGACAAAAATGAGTTCCTTTATGAAGGTGGAATAGCTTATGACGTCATGAAATGGGTGAAGGGGAAGCCGTTCAATCCATATACTGACAACGAACTCGTTTTTGGCCCTTTGAATTTAATAAACAAGTCTGAGCCTTGGAAAACATATTGGAAAAACGAAGCATCAAGATTGTCCAATTTGATAAGTAACAATAAATTGCCTAACAACAAAAAAGATCAGTATCAAAAATCGATAAATTTAATAAACGAAGTCTTGAATTAACGACTATAAATCTACTAATTATCTACTATTAAAATTAGGATTATTCCGATAAATACTAATCAATTCTCGAAATAAGATTTTTACAAGCTAGAATTGTAGAATCAGAAGTTGAAGCGCCGGAAACAAGCATAATTTTATTAAAGTTTATTATCTCGGCTAGATGCTGTTCCAACTCTTTTTCATTCAAAACCGATATGCATTTTTTATTCGGATAATTTTCTTTCAATATCATTTCTAAACGTTTTGTGTTGTTGCTGTTTTTGCCTCCAATAACAACAAAACAATCATAAAAGTTCCCATTCGTGATAGCTTCGTTTTGTCTTCTTTCAGTTTCAAAACATTGTCTTGCAACAATCTTGGCATTCGGCATATGTGCAAGTATATCGGCAATTGAAGAGGATATCTCATTTTCCGACATTGTAGTTTGTGAAATTACCAAGGGGGTGGTCGATCTTACTTTATTAAAATCAAAAGGCATGCCAGGCTCGTATAGGTATATAGTTTTTTCGTCTATTCCAAGAACGCCAATAGTTTCAGCGTGTTTTGCTATGCCTATATATATGACTTCATTTCCTTTTTTTATTTCATTTAAAGCGCTACGCTCATTGTTTTTCACAAAAACGCACGTTGCATCGTATACTTTCATGTTTTTCCGTTTCGCTATTTCATCAAGATAAGGGGCGTGTCCATGAGCCGAAAATACGATAATAGATCCATCTTTTAAATCTAAAAGGCTTTCTTCCAAGGGACGTTTCCTTTCGTCAAGAACGACGAATCCATCGGACTCAAGTTGTTTTACGACATCTTCATTATGAACCAAAGATCCGATGATAAATATTGTTTTATCGCCATTTTCAATCCGCGCTTTTTTCGCGATTTCAATTGCGTTTTTGACCCCAAAGCAGAATCCAGAAGGTTCAACAATCTTAATTTCCATAAACAAATTATACAGCCGTTCTTTATTTTTGCCTTAAAAATTATTTATAATAATTGCGTATGAGTTTTAATGGCTTTTCTTTATCTAAAAAAATGGTCTCAGCACTTGATACGCTGGGATATAAGACCCCTTCAAAGGTCCAAAGCACGGTTATACCTAAGGCTTTACGTAATGTTTCTTTGCTTGCTCAAAGCGAAACTGGCTCAGGCAAAACCCACGCTTATTTAATTCCAATCATCGAAAAAACCGATATGACGTTAAACCGTGTCCAATCAATTATCATCGTTCCGACACGTGAATTAGCAAGGCAAACATATGAATTCGCTCGTCAATTCCAACGTTTTTATCAAAATCTACGCATCAGGCTTTATTCCTCAGAAATGGACGTTAGCCAAAACGAGGAAGGATCAAACGTTCCTCCACAAATAGTAATTGGCACTCCAGGAAGATTGAAAGATTTACTAGTGACTAAATACATTACAACCCTTCAAAACGTTAGAACCGTTGTTTTAGATGAAGCGGATATGTTACTTGATATGGGCTTTTTTGGAGATATCGAGGATATTTTCACGGTTCTAAATGAACCTCAAATAATGGTATTTTCAGCTACATTAAGGCAAAACCTTCGCGATGAGTTATCAAAATTCGTCCGTTCTGATTTTGAATACGAAAGTGAGAAAACGGAAACGGCGGCAACTGTTAAGCATCATTTGATCGATGTCAAGCATCAAGGAACCGTTAACGCTTTATATTCATTTTTGAATATCAGAAAGCCTTATTTATGCATTATTTTTGCTTCAACAGTTCAAACGGTTAATGAAGTTTCAAAAGGCTTAAAAGCTTTTGGCATAGATTCTGTATATTTCAGCGGCTCTCTTGACGATCGCTCAAGAAAGAAAGCGATAAGAGAGATTCGTTCAAATAAATATTCCGTCATTGTCGCTAGCGATCTTTTATCAAGAGGAATCGATATACCTGATGTTACCGATGTTATTTCGGTAGATCTCCCTTCCGATATTGATTTTTATCATCATAGAGCGGGAAGAACCGGAAGATTCGGAAAAACAGGCGATTCATGGGTCTTTTACAACTCTGATTCCATCAAAGAGGCTAAGCGAATCATGGATGAAGGGGTCGTATTTGATTTCTATACCTTAAGAAACAACGAACTAAAACTCGATCCAGTGGGTCTTTTGCCAAAAACAAAATTAAAAAAGAAGAAAGAACTTCCTGAAGAAGAAAGAAAAGAAATAGCGATCGCTAAAGCAATGGCAAGGCCAAAACATGTTGAGCCAATGTACAAAAAGAAAAAGCAATTCGCTATCGAAAAAGTCAAGAAAAAATATCGTAAAAAAGCTATTCAAAAATCCATTAGAAGAGAACTAGATAAGCAATATAAAGAAAACGCCAAGAAGAATCGTGGCGTTAAATAAGTTTAAAGTTTGTTTATTTCTTCGATGAGAGCTTCATAAACGGTGGCATCGTCCACCGTTTTTATTGTTTCGCCTTTTTTGAAGATAACCCATCGGCCATTTCCGCCAGCTGCACCTAAATCTGCATGTCTAGCTTCTCCAGGGCCATTAACTATGCACCCCATAATTGCTACAGTTTTATAAATTTTCTTATCTTCGAGATATTTTTGAATCTTTTTCGCCAAAGGCAACAAATTAACTTGAGTTCTTCCGCATGTCGGACAGGAAATGAATGTTGGCCATTTCTTCATAAGCCCCAAATCATGAAGCAATCTAGAGGCCGCTTTAACCTCTTCAACTGGATCCTCCGTCAAAGAAATTCTTATGGTATTCCCTATTCCTTCTAATAATAAAGGAGAAAGGGTGGCACTTGATCTAATTAATGAAGTCTCCATAGGGCCAGCTTCCGTAACGCCTAAATGAAGTGGATATGGGAAAAAATCTGCCGCGAGTCGATATGCCTCAATCGTCTCTAAAGCGTCGCTGCCCTTTAACGAAATCACAATATCATGGAAATCATGTTTTTCTAGCAAGGCCACATGCTTTTTTGCCGATTCAAACAAAAATTCGCCTTTTACCTTTTCTTTCCCTGAATAAATCGTTTTATCTATTGAACCGCCATTTACGCCAATCCTAATAGGAACATTATGTTTTTTACATGCTTCGACAACCATCCTGACCTTCTCATCATCGCCGATATTTCCTGGGTTTATGCGAATCGCATCCACGCCTGATTCTATCGCTTCTAATGCTAAGCGGTAATCAAAATGAATATCGGCAACAAGAGGGATACTGACTTTCTTTTTTATTTCCTTAAAAGCCTTAGCGTCATCAAAATCGAGGCAAGAGCAACGCATAAGCTCCGCTCCAGAAGCAGCACATTCGTTGATTTGTGCGCTAACTTCTTCGATTTTTGACGTCTTTATCGAAGTCATTGATTGAATGATGATATGATCATTTCCGCCCATTGTAAGGCTGCCAATTTTGATCTGTTTTGTTTTTTCTCTAGTAAACATATTAAAATTTTAAACTTTTTAAGACATTTCTTGTAGCACTTTTCTTTTAACTATGTTAATATTACCAACGCTTAAAGAAAGAAGAGTGAATTAATATGGCAAAATCTAAACGTGATCAAGTAATCCTTGCTTGCAGTGAGTGCGGTGAGCATAACTACATTACAACAAGAAACAAAAAGACTCATCCAAACAAAATGGAAATCAAGAAGTTCTGTGGACGTTGCAAGAAAGAAACCCTTCACATCGAAACAAAGAAATAATAAAAGTAAGGCTTCGGCCTTATTTTTTTATGTTTATGAAAATAACTAAATTACATTTTTCCCCAGAAGAATCCTGCAACACTTACATTTTAGGCGATGAAGGCAAAGGAGCAATCGTTATCGATCCTGGTTCAAACAAAAATCAATGTCTCGATAACTATTTAAGCAAACATCATTCATCTTTGGACGCTATTTTAATAACACACGGCCATTATGATCATATCTATGGATTGAAAACGCTTGTTAATAAAGCGCCAGTCTACATTGATTATAAAGAAGAAGACTTTCTTTCTGACCCGACTTTGAATCTAACCTCATATTTACATGACGATTTGATCATAGACGATTTCAATACGATCTTATTAAACGATAAAGAAAACATCTCTTTAAATGGATTAAATATAGAAGTTATCGAAACTCCGTTCCATACAATCGGAAGCGTTTGTTTCTATATAAAAGAATTAAACGCCTTATTCAGCGGAGACACTCTTTTTCATTTAGGAATCGGTAGAAGCGATCTTCCGACAGGTTCTGAAAGAACAATCATGTCATCCTTAAAGAAACTGACATCTCTTCCAAAAGAGACGAAAGTTTACCCAGGACATGGCGAAAATACGACTTTAGAGAACGAATTTGCCTATAATACATACTTTAAAGCGTTTTTTAAGTAGATACTTAAAGAAAATTGGTTTAAAATCCTATAGGTTATATTAAAGGAGAATATAAAACATGAACGTTACAGAATTACGCCCAGGCAATTACTTTGAAGATGAAAACACTTTATTCCAAGTTATTGACATCTTACTTAACAAAACAGCCATGAGAAAGATGGTTGCTAAGGTCAAAGTCAAAAATGTCCGTACAGGCGCTATCACAGAAATCGCTCGTAACAGCGGTTATGATGTCGAATTAGTCAGCATCACAAAGAAAGAAATGCAATATCTTTACGATGGCGGAACAACTTTAGTTTTCATGGATCCAGAATCCTACGAACAAGTTGAACTTCCAAAAGATACACTTGCCCACGAAGCTCAATTCCTCGCACCAAATGGCAGCGTTGTCATGATTTCTTATGAAGAAGAAATCCTTGGTGTTGAATTACCAGCAAAAGTCGCTCTTGAAGTTGTCGAAACAGAACCAGGTGTTCGTGGCGATACAATCAGCAACGGCGGCAGCAAAGATGCAAAATTAGAAACTGGCTTAACAATCAGAGTCCCTCTCTTCATCAATGAAGGTGAGAAAGTCATGGTTGATACCACAACTGGTAAATACGACAAGAGAGCCTAATAAAATGACAATCGAAATCTGGCAATTCGTCTTATATCTTGTTCTTGCCTTGATAGTCGGTGGCATTGCAGGTTTCTTCGGTGCTCGTGCATTGATTAAGAGCCAATTGAAGAAGAACCCACCAATCAATGAAAAAATGATCAGAGCAATGTTTGCCCAAATGGGAAGAAAACCATCTGAAGCTCAAGTCAGAAACATCATGAATTCGATGAATAAGAATTTATAAAGATATAGAACTTGAATTAAAACGAAGTATTCTAATGGATGCTTCGTTTTTTTTAATTCTTTGAACCGTTAATTGACTGTAAATGAGACTAAAAATTATACTTTGATATCCTGATGGAAGCCCCAGGTCATAAGAAAAGCGGTAGACGTTTGTGGTGGACTTTTTCCTTTCGATCCCTTTTTCTTGTTAAGCTTATGAGTAACAGTCACTGCATACATCAATTTTGGTTGATAACCATAAAAAATGTTTAAATGCATAAAAATATTTAATATAGCATAAATTCTTAATAAAAAATATTGATAAATACTCATTTTTGAGTAAATTATCAATATTAAATCAAACAACTAAATAACTACTAATATAAAACTATTTCCATTCAACAGGCTTTTCTTCGCCTTTTTTAAGTCTTTGAATGTTTGAAGCATGTCTTAATATTAGGATAAACATAATTAATGTGCTTATTAAGGCGCATTCCCATCCATAAAAGGCTCCACCGCCATATCCTAAGTTAAACATGAAGTAGTCCATTATTCGTTGACCATCTGTAGGCAACAAAATTCTAACCACAAATAGAATCCATTGAATTAAAGAAATAATGATGCTAGAGAAGATGGTAGCTACAGACATTACACGTTTTTTCTTAAATAAAGCAACGAAAACGCCAACGCACAAAGCAAAGTTTAAAAAGCCTTGTCCACCAGTTGCCCCCATAAAACAAGCCACGGCCTTTCCACCTTTAAAATGAATCCATGGGGAAAAACAATGTCCTAACGCAACAAACAATAACGCTAAATAGTTATAAAAGACACCATCATCGAACAAATTCCAGGTTTGACGAATTCCAGAGAATCTCAAAACTGCCCATATGCTCCAAAATGTAGCAAGGGCCTTCAAAATATCTAAAGTAATTACCGCAACGCCAGCTTTTTTCCCGAAAGCACGGCCGGAATTAGTGCCTCCTGAATTATGCGAACCATAATTTCTCGGATCATCATGGAAGAATATTCTTCCAATCAAAACCCCATTCGGTATGCTCCCCATTAAAAAGCCGATCACACACACCGATAAGGCAACAATCACATTCATCCAAACATCATTCATAACTTTTTGCTCCTAAAAAACACAAAAATCTTAAATATTATCTATAGATAAGGTTACTTTTTCAATGAAAGTTTGCTATAATCTTAAAAAGTTAACGGTATTTTATTGAAATTATGGACGACATCACAAAAGCAGAAAACAATTATACGGCTCAAAACATCGAGCTTTTAAGCGAATTAGAAGGCGTTAGAAAACGCCCTGGTATGTATATTGGAAGCACCGGTTTAAGTGGGCTTCACCATTTAGTATGGGAAATAGTAGATAATGCCGTCGATGAAGCCATCAACGGTTGGGGCAAAAAAATAACCGTAACTATGTTAAGGGACGGTTCTATTTCCGTTGAAGATGAAGGACGTGGCATTCCTGTCGATATCCATCCACAAGCTAAAGTTCCAGCCGTTCAATTAATTTATACAACATTGCACTCTGGTGGCAAATTCAATAGTAACGTTTATAAAGTCGCTGGCGGTCTTCATGGCGTAGGCGCCACCGTAACCAACGCTTTATCGGAATTTTGTGAAGTAACAATTTGCCGCGATGGCAAAATCTACCATATTGCATTCAGCAATGGCGGAAAGTTAACTCAACCATTAGAAGTTATTGGAACAACGAATAAACACGGAACATTAGTTCATTTCAAACCAGATCCAACCATTTTCCCTAACGTTAAGTTTTCTTGGGATACAATCGCCAACCGTTTAGAGGAAAAGAGTTACTTGTTAACTGGGGTCCATTTTATCTTAAAAGATCAAAAGACCGGCAATACTCACGATTTCTACACAGAACATGGCTTAAAAGAATTCGTTCAATCGATGACTCAAGGTAAAAATCCACTCGGTGAAACACTTTGGTTTGTTGACAAGAACAACCCAATAGAAGTCGAAATTGCCATGCAATGGTGTGTTGGCGATTACAACGAGAACATCGTCTCTTACGCCAATGACGTAAAAACAGGAGATGGTGGTACTCATGAAACCGCGTTCAAATCAGCTTTGACTAAAACCTTGAATGAATGGGCTTCGCAAAACGAACTCATAAAGCCAAATCAAACCCTTGATGGATCCGATATTCGTGAAGGCCTAACCGCCATCATATCGGTCAAGGCTGCCGATTTATTATTCGAAGGACAGACAAAAGGCAAATTAGGTTCGACAGAGGTAACTCCAATCGTTTCTAATGCCCTTCAAAATTTCCTTACTTATTATTTAAACGAGCATAAAGACTTCGCTTTAGATTTGATAAAGAAGTGCCAAGCATCAAAAGAAGCACGTGATGCCGCAAGAAAAGCTAAAGAAGCAGCTCGTGGCGCTCAGAAAAAGAAAGTCGTCGATTACATAATTTCGGATAAGTTAGCCTCAGCTCAATCAAAAGATTACAAAAACAACGAACTTTTCATTGTTGAGGGTGATTCCGCAGGAGGCTCCGCAAAAACAGGCCGTGATCGTATGCATCAAGCTATTTTGCCTTTGAGAGGTAAACCATTAAATACTGATAGCTTGGGAATCGACAAAATCATCGCTAATACCGAATTTTCAACTCTTATACAAACAATTGGCGCAGGAGTTGGCCAAGATTTCGACGTTTCCGCATCTAAATATGGAAAAATCATTATTATGACCGATGCCGATACTGATGGAGCTCACATTCAAACCTTGCTTTTAACGTTCTTTTATAACTTCATGAAACCTCTTATCGACGCAGGAATGATCTATATTGCCCAGCCTCCTCTATACCGCGTATACAAAAAGAGCAATCCAGCAAATCACATTTATTGTTGGAATGACGAAGACTTAGAGAAAGCAAAAGCAAAGATTGGCGCAGGATATGGTATCAATCGTTATAAAGGTCTTGGTGAGATGAACGCTTCTCAATTAGCCGAAACAACAATGGATAAGAAGAAAAGGGTTCTCATGAGAGTCAAAATTGACGACCCACTCGTAGTCGAAAAAAGAATCAGCGTTTTAATGGGCAAAGATTCAGGTGCACGTTGGAATTGGATAGAAGAAAACGTGACATTCAACGAGGAAGACTCCTTCCTTGCTGAAATCGAGAAAGGAAAGTAATTATGGCAAAGAAAATAAAAGAAGAAGAAATAATTATCGAAAACATAATTTCTGACACACTCGATGAAATGATGGGCGCTAAATACGCCATCTACGCCAAAGATGTTATTCAAGATCGTGCCATCCCTGATGCTAGAGACGGTTTGAAACCAGTTCAAAGAAGAATCATTTTTGATATGGCGAAAACCGGCAACACCATAGATAAGCCAACAAAGAAATGCGCTCACATCGTTGGAGACGTCATGGGTAAATACCACCCACATGGCGACTCTTCAATCTATGAAGCATTAGTCCATATGTCTCAACCATGGGGGTATCGTTATCCTTTAATCGATTTCCAAGGAAACAACGGTTCAATCGATGGTGATGGAGCGGCTGCTTATCGTTATACAGAAGCAAGATTAAGTGCTCTTTCGAATGAATTGGTAGCTGACTTAGATAGAAATACAGTCGATATGGAGCTAACATTCGACGATACAGAACTAGAACCAACCGTTCTCCCTTGTCATTTCCCTAACTTATTCGCCAATGGCACAGAAGGTATCGCGGTTGGCATTGCAACCAGTATCCCGCCTCATAATTTAGGTGAACTTTCTCATGCCGTCGCCCATAGGATAAAACATCCAAATTGTGACTTAGAATCCTTATTAAATTATCTTCCAGGCCCAGATTTCCCTACAGGTGGCATCATCTACGATAACGACTCAATGAAAGACATATACAGAGTCGGCAGGGGAAAAGTCACAATTTCATCCAAATATGAATTTGTGGACGATGGAAAACAAAAACAAATAATCATCACAGAAATCCCCTATAGAACAAACAAATCGGAACTTGTCAAATCAATCGATCAAATAAGACACGACAAGACAATCCCAGGAATCGAAGAAGTTCGCGACGAATCCGATAAAGAAGGAATCCGTATCGCCATCGATTTAAAGAATGAAGCCAAGCCAGAAGCCATTATCGCTTATTTGCTTAACAAAACTGAGTTAAAGGTTTCTTATAGCGCCCATATGGTCGCCATTGTCGATAATCGTCCAAAGACGATGAACCTTATCGATTATTGTGACTGCTATATCGCCCATGAATTGGATGTTATTTCGCGTCGCACTCGTTACAATCTTGATAAAGACAACATAAGAATCAACATCGTTAATGGTTTGATAAAAGCAATCTCCATCCTCGATGAAGTTGTCGCGACCATTCGCCAATCCAAAGACAAAGCCGATTCAAAAATCAACATTCAAAACAAATTTGGTTTCGACGAGCCTCAATCCGAGGCCATCGTAACAATGCCTCTTTACAAGCTTTCACACACTGATGTCTCCGTGCTTGAAAAAGAAAGAGATGACCTCAATGCCGATATCGCCTATTTAAACGACTTATTAAGCGATCAAAGCAAGAGAGAAGATTTAATAATTTCCGATTTATCCCGCATTGCCAAAACATATGGAGATAAGAGAAAAACAGAAATTAAACCAGCCGAAGAAGAAAACGTTGTCGTAAATAAGAGAGATCTTATCGCAAAGGAAGACGTTTTCGTTGTCGCAACAAGAGATGGCTATATTAAACGTTCATCGCTCAAATCTTGGAAAGGGAGCGGCGGACATAACGGAATTCGTCCAGGCATAAAAACCGGTGATACATTTGTTTTCGAGGCTCAATGCGTCACGACAGACTATTTAATTCTTTTCACAACAAAAGGAAATTTCCTATATATTCCAGTAAATGAAATAAAAGAAGCGAAATGGAACGATGAAGGTTTCCATATATCCTCTTTAATAAATGTAGTTCCTGACGATAAGATAATCGGAGGCTTTGCCGTTAGAAAGTTCCGTAACGACCTATTCATTGTGATGCTCACAAAGAATGGCTATATCAAACGTTGCAGATTATCAGCATTTGAAGTCATAAGAAAATCGAAGGCGATTGCCGCTATCCGTTTAGGAAAAGGCGATGAATTAATCGATGTTTGCTTCACGAGCGGACAATCAAATATCTTTATTGCCTCTAAGGAAGGCAAGGCCGCTTTCTATAACGAAAACGAGATTAGCATCACAAATCCTAAGACATCCGGAAATAAAGCCGGATCATTTAGAGGAAAAGAGCTAGCTGGCTTACTTTCCTATGACCCTGAAGAAAAATTAGGAAAAGTCATGTTTGTCACAGACCGTTGCCACACAAGGATCTTTGACATGAATAAAATTCCATGCGGACATAGATTAGATAAAGCATTTACTTTATATGATATGTTCAAAAAAGAACCTCATTCCTTGGTTTTCTTGCAAAAGGTAGGGGATAAAGAGCCACCATATGCCCTTGATGCCATTTTGAATGACTTAACGAGATATGATGTGAAATTTGAGGATTTCTATCTAACGCCAATGGAAAAATATGCCAAACGTCCGGATGATTTCCCTGCCAAAAACCATATTTTAAGAATTTCTCGTGAAGTATCTCCATTGATTGATGAGACAATAAAATCTTATGAACCAGCTCATCAAGAAGAAGAACCAATAGAAGAAACTTCCGAAGAGGCAAAAGCGGAAACAAACAGCACATTCGAACAAATTTCCTTATTCGATGATTTAAACGATGAATAAAAAAGCAATTCCTTTCGCCATAGCAAAATCAGTCTATAAAATTCCGTTATCATTTTACGCTGAAAACGGGATAAAACACATTTTGTTAGACCTCGATAATACCTTAGCTTCATATAAGGAGAAAACTCCATCAAAGGAGACTAAGGAACTCATTAAAACATTGAAGGATGCTGGACTTAGCGTTGCAATTGCCTCGAATAACACAAACGAAAGAGTTCACAATTTCGCTAAAGAGTTAGGAATTCCGGCCTATTGTGCAATGAAAAAGCCATTCTCTGGCCCATTAAAAAAAGTTATTGAAAAAGAAAGTTTCAATCCAAACGAAACGATTTTGATAGGGGATCAGATACTGACTGACGTATATGCGGCTAATGGTGCAGGCATCAGAGCAATACTTTGCAAGCCTCTAACCCCTCTTGATCCTCCTTGGACAAAAATTAATCGTTTCCTTGCAAAAGGCAAAATGAGAAAGCTATATAAAGAACCTTATATAAATATGTGGAAGGAGATTTTATGAAAACATTTCAAAGTTTGAAACGTTGCTGTCATTGTGGAACCGTAATTCAAAGCGAGGATCCAACAAAAGAAGGATATCTAGACGAAACACAAGCAAACAAATTAGACGAAAACTCCGTTGTTTTGTGTGATTCCTGCTATAAAAAGCAACGTTATAACCGCTCTCCAAAAGCAAATGAGGCATCAAATGATATCAAAACGATGCTAAAGGATGCAAAGGCGAGTGATTCGATGATTGTATCAATTATTGATTTAACTTCTTTTGAATGTTCCTTCAACGCTGATGTTTTCGAAATAAGCAAAGGTTTGAAACACATATTGGTCGCGAATAAATGCGATTTGATGCCAAAAGAGTATTCCGCAGATGACTTAAAGAGATACATAATCGATGTTTATGAAGAATACGGGGCAAAAATAGGCCCAAATGATATTTTCTTGACATCTCTTTTGTCACATGGCGACATTTCAGAAATCATCGATTATATCGAGAAAGAAAGAAACGGTCATGACGTCTATATTATCGGAGACATTTCAAGTGGCAAATCAACTTTCCTTGATGCTTTCTTGAAAAATTACAAAAACAAATCGAATCACGCTGTCGGAATAAGCAGATACTATGGAACGAATATCGACGTTCTCAGAATCCCCCTAGATTCATCCTCTTATATATATGATACTCCAGGGTCGGAATTATCAAATTCGTTCTACAAATTCACCAAACAAGATAAAGTTCTTGCAAAATATCTCCTAACGGATAAACCTTATATCGGTAAAAAAGTATCCATCGAAAAGAACGGATCTTTATTCGTTTCATCCTTGCTAAGAATTGATTATACCGGCGATGACAAGAAAATCTCATTGAATCTTCATTTGCCACATAAGGTTGAGACAAAAATAGTTTCACCAAAGAAAAACATGGATGAATTGTTCATGAAATACCACGAGAAAAAAGCTTTGAAGCCAGATTTGTCGTTTATTGAATCAATCAGCGATTACGATATCTTCGATGCAACATTAGAAGATGCAAATCATCAAGAATTAGCCATATCAGGCTTAGGATGGATCTCATTCAAAAGTAAGACACCAGTTAAATTAAGAATTTACGTTCCGAAAGGAATTGGAATTTATGCCGGAAGGGCGAAAGGACACAAAAACAATGTTAACACCAAAAAATAAAGCATATTTAAAAGGCTTAGCAAATCACTTAAAGCCACAAATCAACCTCGGAAAAGGTGAAATCGATGAAGGAGTTATCTCTTCAATCAACAATTCGCTGGATGCCCATGAATTAATCAAGATAAAGGTTCTACAAAATTCCAATGAATTATGCAACGATTTAGCAAATCAAATAACCAAAGCCACGAAATCTGACTTAGTCGCCATCATTGGAAGGGTGATAATCCTTTATCGCGTAAATGAAAAGAATCACAAAATAATCTTATAAGATGGAAAGACTAATTATTTTTGGTGGGACATTCGACCCGATACACAATGGTCATTTAAGAATCGCAAGAGAAGCTTCGTTAGTTTTAAATGCCGACGTCGTTTTCGTACCAGCGAAATCGCCAAGGTGGAAAGAGCCAACGGCTTCATCGAAAGATAGGCTAAAAATGTTGAAATTGGCCATGCAAGAGAATGGCTCATCATCTTTTTATATAGACGAATACGAATTAAAAAAGAACGATGAGGTTAACTATTCATTCGATACGGTGTCTTATTTCAAAAAGAAATATCCAAAAAAAGAGTTGTTTTTACTCATCGGTGCGGATGAAGTTAATAAATTTCCGGCTTGGCATAAAGCCAAGGAATTATCCAAGATGGCCAAAATCGTTTTTGCCAATCGTCCAGAAATAGATATCGATCAAAAAATCGTTAGCGAATACAAGATGGTTACGTTAAACTTCTTTGAATCTGGAGAAGTCTCATCAAGTGCCATAAGAAACCTTCAATCGATTGATACATCATCTAAAGTATTAAATTACATAATTGAGAACAACCTATATTTTATGAAGAAACTGCACGCTTTTTTAGGTGACAAGAGGTTAAATCACTCTTTGTCAGTCGCAAAAGTGGCTTTTTCAATTGCGAAAGCGAACAAAATAGATAAGCCAGAGAGAGCCTTTATTGCCGGGGCGTTGCATGATATAGGCAAAGAGCTTTCAAAAGATGAATCATTAAAAATAATGAATGAATTCTTTAAAGATTACAAAGACTATCCTTCATTCGCCTGGCATCAATTCACTGGATCTTATTTAGCGAAAGAAAAGTTCGGCATAAAAGACATATCGATTTTAGATGCAATAAAATATCACTGCACAGGTAAAGCCCATATGTCTCAGTTAGCAAAAATAATCTATGCCGCGGATAAAATAGAGCCAACAAGAGGTTATGACTCGTCATCTTTGATAAAAGATTGTCTAGATGATTATTATGTTGGCTTCTTGCATGTAATTAAGGAAAATGCAAAATTTCTATCAGCCAAGGGAGATTCAACTTCAATCCCATTAACTAAAGAATGTTTTGCTGAATATTTAAACAAGGAGGGCAGACAATGATTAAAGTAGAAGATGTAATAAGCCTGTTAGATGAGAAGAAGATAGAAGATATAGTAAAGATCGACGTAAAAGACAGAACTCCATTCTCGGAATATTATGTGATTGGAACCGCAAGTAACGAAAGGCAACTCGAAGCAATCGCTCAAACCGTCGACGATTACATTTACGAAACTGAAAAGACCTTTGCTAAAAAAGATGGAACAGCAGCTAGCGGATGGTATGTAGTCGATATTGGAAACATAGTCATTCATTTAATGACAAAAGAAAAGAGAGAACTATTTAAACTTGAAGATATAAAGTAAGTAAACTATTCATTAAAACGCAGTCAATATATGATTGCGTTTTTTGCTTTTTTCCAAAATCATATCTAAATAAACGAAATCAGAAGAAGAAGCTGACACAGAGCAAAATCAAATCAAAGTATAAGTAAGCATTAATGAAATGACTAAATTTAAAAATAGATGCAGAAAAATGTTTTTCTTAAAAGTATCAATGGCACATAAAAGCATCACATAATAAGAAGAAGTAACCACTAACAATTTTAAAATTATTATTTCGCATGTATTCGTTTTATATTCAATTCACTCAAAAACACATAACTTCGCATAATGTCCGTTATGTTAACAAAAAGAAGTGTAAAACCCTTTTTTACAATGTTTCTTATAATGTTTTATTTTTGCTTTTAAATTTATCCACATAGATTTTGATAGTTTTTCACATATTTTTAAAACTACTAATTATTTACTAATCACATATTTTAATCAAACGTATCTGTTTCTTCATTTGCAAGCCAAGAATTCATTTGAATCTCAATTCAGCCAAATCACGTAAAACCCTTATTTTAACGATTCACTGACTTTCTTCTAAAAATAACTTAGGGGTTTTAAATAGAGCGATCATTGACCACTTTCTTTTTTTACTATTTAAATAAAAAACCTCAACCAATTTATTCAGTAATTTTTTACTTATTATATTTAACGTCAATTTCTTATCTTTTGTCACATTATTGGAGAATAAAAAAATCGATGCAAATTATCTTTGCATCGATTGCTTAATAATCAAGTCAATTCTATTCAAGAATTTCATCAATTGGCGTTCCAATTAAATCGTTTGTCCTTGTTAATCCAAAGTTCTTTAAGATCGTTGCGCCTATATCAGAGAACGTCGCTCTTTCATCCAAATACCTTCCGGTTTTGATACTAGGAGAGTAAACCAATAATGGTATTTTTTCTCTTGTGTGGTCAGTTCCTTTAAATGTTGGGTCATTTCCGTGATCGGCAGTTATCATTAATAGATCGTCTTCATGCATGACTTGCATCATTTCGCCGACTCTTTTATCTAAATCTTCCAAAGCTCTTGCGTATCCTGGGGCGTTTCTTCGATGTCCATATTCCGAATCGAATTCAACGAGGTTTACAAAGCAAAGCCCTGTCCAATCTTCATTTTTGACTTGCTCAATGGTTTTATCCATTCCGTCCATATTCGAGACCGTATGAACAGTTTTTGTTACGCCAGCCATATCAAAGATATCGGATATTTTTCCAACACAACTAGTCATAAAGCCATTATCTTTGAGGATTTCCATATCGGTCTTAACAGGTGGTTGCAAAGCATAATCATGGCGATTCGCGGTACGTTTGAAATTATCTTTATTGGTTCCAATAAATGGTCTAGCTATTATTCTTCCAACACGATATTCAGGTCTTAAGCAGATTTCTCTGGCGATTTCGCAACAACGATAAAGTTCATCAACCCCCGTAGTTTCCTCATGTGCGGCAATTTGAAGAACGGAATCCGAGGATGTATAAACAATCAAAGAATTGTCCCTCATTTGTTCTTCGCCTAAGACTTTAAGAATTTCTGTGCCACTCGATGAATAATTACCGATTATCTTATGACCTGTCTTTTTCTCAAGCTCATCGATGAGTTCTTTAGGGAAGCCCGTATCGGTAAAAGTTTTAAATGGCTCTTTCGTTAAAATGCCCATCATTTCCCAATGGCCAGTGAGAGTATCTTTACCATTAGACTCTTCACGGCAGCGGAGAGCGAAACTATTTCGGTGATTTTTTACCGGTTTAACCCCTTTGATTTCATCTAATTCCCCGATGCCAAAACTTTCCATAAAAGGAACGTTCAATCCGCCAATTGATTCAGCTGCGTGAGCCCAGGTATTTGAGCCAACATCACCGAACTTATCGGCATCCGGTTCCTCGCCAACGCCAGCGCTATCAGCGACAATCAGGAATATTCTTTTGAATTTCATATATCTTGTCTCCTTATTAATAAAGAATGAATGCGTTTTCCAGCAGAACATTATATTTTATTTTCTCGATGCATACAAATCATATGCAGACATAATGCGTTTGGTTGATACTTCCGTATATATTTGGGTTGTTGCGACGTTTGCGTGGCCTAACATTTCCTGAACGGCACGCAAAGAAGCGCCATTTTCTAATAAGTGAGTTGCAAAACAATGCCTTAATGTGTGAGGAGAAACTGCGTTATCTATGCCTTTTTCTTGGGCATAACGTTTAATTTGCATAAAAAAGTAGGTTCTTGAGATCGCCTTGCCTTCTCTATTGAGGAAGATAATTTGGCTTTTTTTGGCCCCAGGGTTTCTTTTTCTTGGCCCATCGATATATTTTCGAAGATATTCTAAGGCGAAATCTGAAACAGGCACGCTTCTTTCTTTATTTCCTTTGCCATACACTTTTATTAGTCCGTTTTGCATATTTACGTTTTTGAACTGTAACGATAATAATTCGGATACGCGAAGGCCTGTTGCATACATTAGTTCAAGCATCGCCTTATCCCTCATTCCGTTGTCTTTAGAGATGTCAGGGGCATCAAGAAGCTCATCAACTTCCTCGGAAGACAACACAAAAGGTAGCCTTTTTGAAGATCGAGGTTTATCGACTTGTAGCAATTCTCCCTCAAAATATCCTTCTTCTTGTAAAAACGAGAAATAATTTTTTAAAAAACTAAATCTTCTAAGGATTGTCGCGGATGACCTCGACATTTCATCTTGCTTAACGACAAATTCCGGTAGCATATTGATATCAAGATCGTTTGTATCCTTAACATCAGGAAAATTATCTAAAAAGATTTTAAAGTCTTCTCGGTAATTTTTTACCGTCATTTCACTAATCCCACGCTCTGTACGAAGATATTTTATGAATAAATCCAACGATTCATTGATTTCCATTTTTCTTTTTGACCTCACTTGCCATTTTCAAAGCAGGTTTTTTCATTTTTCGATTCAACTCATTGACGAGTAATTTTGTTTGGTCCATTTTTTCGTATTCCCCAAAATTCCAAAAATTCATTTGAGTGGTCTCTTCTTGCGGATCGTATAGGGATTGAATGGTGACTCCGACTAGCCTTATAAGCATCCCAAGATAATTCTGCTCGTATAGTTTTGAGGCCAAAGAATAGATTTGCTCGCCATTATTGGTTCCTTCGGAAATGGATATAGACTTATTATGATTCTTAAAATCCGCGTCTTTAATCGTTAAAACGATGGTTTTTCCTTTCTTTTTGTCCCTTTTGATTCCTTCGGCAACTTCATAAGACAGTTCTTTTATTTTGTTTTCTATTAGAAATTCGTCGTTTGTATCAAAAGGAAATGTTTCGCTATGTCCTAATGATTTCGGATTGAATGGGGTTGGGTCAACTGTGTCATTCCCATATCCGTTAATTTCTTCAACTATCGTTTCATATGTTTTCCCAAAGAGTTCTTTGATTTTTTGATTTCCTTTATCAATCTCTTTTTTTAAGTCTCCAATCGTCTTTATGTTCATTTCTTGGAGTTTTGCGGATGTTTTCCTACCTATCCCAAAAAACGTTCCAATTGGTAAAGGATAAATCGTTTCGTTTAGATTCTTTCGATAAATGAAGGTAATTCCCATCGGCTTTTTCATGTCACTAGCCATCTTAGCTAGAAATTTCGTTGGAGCCACGCCTATCGAACATTTAAGCCCCGTTTCTTCTTTAAGTGAATCCATGATTGATTGAAAATAAGATCTAGCGTCACCGACATTCTTGCATGCTTGAGTCATATCGACATATCCTTCATCAATCGATGCTTCTTCGATAATGAGTGAATAACGTTTCAAAAATGAGAAAAAAGAACGTGACATCATCTCATAAAAGGTGAAATCAGGTTTAACGAAAACACCGTTTGGACACAGTCTTTTTGCCTCATAATAAGGCATTGCCGAATGAACGCCGAATTCCCTCGCTTTATAGGAGGCGGTCGAAACAACCCCTCTAGATGTCTCCGTACAAATTATTACCGGTTTATCTATAAGTGAAGGATTCTTGATTTCTTCGCATGTCGCAAAAAACGCATTCAAGTCTATATGCATTATAACCTTACTCATAAAACTATTATAAAATGAGCGTTATAAAATGTTAACAAAATTAAAACTTTTTAGAGATAAAATCGAATATTTGATTTACCGAGACACCGAAATATTTTTCTTGATTTTCTAAACTATCGTGTTCAATGAAGGCATTTGGCAAAGCGAATGCAAATGTGTTCCCTAAATATTTTTTATCGAATAAGTAATTTTTTACTGAATTAGTAAATCCGTTAACCGTCCCATAAGCATCATAAATAACGATATTTTCATAAGTGCAAATTTCAGATAAAAGACTTTCATCTAGTGGATTCTGGAAGATGGCGTTAACGAGCAATCCGTCAAAATCGCTTTCGTTTAAAAGTTTGTCAAATAATTCCTTGCCATGGGGACCGACTGCGATAATAGCTTGTTTTTTGCTTTTTCCTTTGAAAATTGTTTTCCATTTGAGGAATTCGATTTTTTCCGTTTTATCGATATCTTTGACATCCAAGAAAGCGCCAACATACCTAATGGCAAATACGCCATGTCCTTTTTCTAAAGACATATCCATCAATGCTTTTGCTTCGCTTAATGTCGATGGCATCGAAATTATGATATTAGGAATGCTATTGAGGAAAGCGACATCATAAATCCCCATATGGGTGTCGCCAGTTGTTCCAATCAAGCCGACTCTGTCGATTAAAATAGTCATATCAGCGTTGATTCTCGCGCAATCATGAGATATTTCATCATAAGCTCTTTGCAAGAAAGTCGAATACATGCAAAGGATAGGGTGAATTCCCGAAAGAGTTATCGCTCCAGCAAATATGGCGGCATGTTCTTCGGAAATGCCAAAATCAAAGCAACGTTCAGGCGTTTCTTCGAAAGCTTTATCTAAGAAGCTTCCTTTGATCATAGCTGGAGTAATCAAAATTGTATCATTACGTTCTTTCAAAACATCACATGCCAAATCGCCCATATATCTCGAAAGAGAAAGCGTGTTTGGATGAACATTAACCGGCATTCCGGTATCAATATCGAAACAAGTAGCGTGATGCCAATCGCCAGAAACATCTTCTTCTGCGTACTTATATCCCATGCCTTTTTTAGTAAAAGCATGCACGATAACTGAATTTTTAGATGCCTTAGCTTTTTTAAAAGCCTCATCTAACGCCTTAATATCATGTCCATCAACAGGGCCGATATAATCTAATCCGGCAAATTCAAAGATGTTCGTATCATGTTTTTCATTTTCAATAACCGTGTTGTCTAACGCTTCTTTTTTGTAATAAGGCGATAAATTTCTTAAAGCCGTTTCCAATCCGCCAACTGGCTTGGATATAGACATATTGTTATCATTAAGCACGATAATTACTTTATTTTTTCTAGATACGATATTGTTTAAAGCTTCAAAAGATATGCCATTTGCTAAAGAGGCATCGCCAATCACGGCAACAACTTCATAGTCTTCGCCCTTAAAGTCTCTAGCAATAGCAAAAGCCTGCGCAGCAGATAAGGAGGTTGAGCTATGTCCAGCCTCAAAGCAATCATAAACAGATTCCTTTCTTTTGATAAAACCTGCGGGGCCATCGGCAGTATTTAATTTTGAAAGATCCCTGCCGGTTAATATTTTGTGCGTATAGCATTGGTGACCCACGTCAAAAATGAGTTTGTCCTTAGGAAAATCAAATGATCTATATAGAGAAATCGTGAGTTCGACTATTCCAAGGTTGCTCGAAAGATGTCCGCCATTGATGGCGACGTCTTCAACGAGTTCTTCTCTAATTTGGCTAGAGAGCTCTTTTAATGATTCAGAATCAAGCGTTCTAACAAACTCAGGTCCTTTTATTTTTTTAAGATCAAATTTATTCATTTTATATACTAAATAACTACTAAATATATACTTTTAAATCAATTAATTATTCGATGGATTCGCAAGTTTTTCAATTTTCTTTTCGGCATCATCTAAAGTTGACACCAACTCTTTAACGAGCCCTATTCCTTCTTCATATAATTTGAGAGATTCTTCTAATGAGAGAACGGAATTTTCCACGCGATCAACGATTTCATTTAAGCGATTCATTTTCTCTTCGAAATTCATTTCTTTGCTCATTTATTTCTCTCCTTCAAGGACTTCAGAAGTTATTATACCATCTTTTAACTTGGTTTTAATCTTTTGTCCTTTTTTAATGCTTTTTATCGATGTTAAAGGTTTCCCAGAATCATCAGTTGTTATTGAATATCCTCTTTTTACTACATTATCAGGATTTGTAGATAACAAACGTGCTTTCAAGGATTTGATTTCTTTTTCGTCCGATTCGATTATCTTTTTTAAGGATTTGACTAGCCTTTCTTTGATTTCTAAGACATCTTCTTTCGCATCGCCATATATCGTCGATGGTTTCATGAAGAATTGTCGTTTACTAAGAAAATCAATCTTTTCTCGATACGATCTTATTTTTTCTTCAATTGTTCCACTTAGCGTTTGCTCTAAATCTAATAAGGTTTCCCTAACTTCATTTTGATCGGGTGTAGCCGCCTCAGCAGCTGCCGTTGGCGTAGAAACCCTCAAATCCGCAACATAATCAATTAATGTAACATCTATTTCGTGTCCTACAGCTGAAATGAAAGGGAATGGGCATGATGCAAACGCTCTTACAAGCTTTTCATCGTTAAATGCCGATAAATCCTCATTAGATCCTCCGCCGCGTGCAACAATAAGCGTATCAATATCGCTTTCTTTAGCTTCTTCTAAGGCTTTTATTATGCTAGCTGGTGCATCGGCACCTTGGACTTGCGCATAATAGAACTTCATGTTAACTAAAGGCCATCTGCGTATTATGTTTCTTCTCAAATCCGACTCAGCCGCACTATTTTTTCCGACAATGATGCCGATATTTTGTGGGATTTTTGGAATTGGTCTTTTTCTATCTTCAGCAAAAAGCCCTTCAGCGGCAAGTTTCTTTTTTAAATTTTCAAAGGCAATGAGAGCAGCACCGATACCGTATTGTTGAATTGCGAATACTTGTAACTTATATTGTCCTTTTAAAGCATAAACGCTTATATTTCCATAAATTATCACTTCATCGCCGTTTTTAGGTACGAAAGCTAACCTTGCGGCATTATTAGCCCACATCATGCAGGATACGACACTGTTCTTTTCATCTTTCAGATCAAAAAATACGCCGCCACGAAAAACTTTCCAATTACTTATTTCGCCTTTGACATAAAGGCCTTTTAAATCATCTTCCCCTTCTAACTTGTATTTTATTAAAGTATTTAGACTAGTAACGGAGATATATGGAATCATCCTATCGCTAAGCATTTTTTACAAGAACCTTATCAAGGATTGCGTTAACAAATCCTTTTGTATTTGAATCTAAATATGTTTTTGCAAATTCAACGGCAACATTTATGATGATTTTTTTATTAACTTCTTCCGTATCATAGAAAAAATGGGAATAACAATACAAAAACAAGGCTTGTTCTAAGTGGTCAATACGATTCCAAGTCCATTTACGCATGTGTTTTTCGAATGCAGGGATGATTTCCTGGATATGTTTGATCGCCGATATTGTCATTCTTTTAACAAACAAATCGACATTTTCATATGGTGTCTCGCAAATGGAAGAGACTATTTCTTCAACATCGACCTCTCTACCCATTTCCGTATAGAGTAGAATGTCATAGATGATGAATATTGTTTTTTCTTCTGCTTGTTTACGGTTCATAGGTATACCTCTTAAAGATCAATGTTCGTTTGAACTATCAAAGTTTACACCAAAGGAGCCTTCAGTAATAGTAAAAACTATTAAGAAAACGCTTTTATAAAGAAAAAGCGCTCAATTTGAGCGCTAAGACTAAATAATAGAAGATACTTTGATTCGGATGTTAAACGGTATTGTCTCACACATCATCATAAGGGCATCAGCAACGTTATTTTGAATGTCAGAACATACTTTATCAACGGAAGCACCTTTTTTGATGGAAACATCAAGTAATATATCTAGTTTTCCATCTTTTCTGAAAGTAACCTTAACAGGATTTTGCATCTGGAATAAAGTCGTTTTCTTACGCTTATTGATAACTGCGGCACCGGCAACGTTATTTGTAGCCGTCTCCACAATGGTCATAAACGCTTTATGAGAAATCCCCATCTCTCCACGTTTGCTATAATTGTTTAAATAATAGTAATCTTTGCTCATAAATCTATTTTACTCACCTTTTATTATGGCTTCAACCTTCTTACTCACTTCTTCTTTTGTGAATCCAAAGAAAGCAAGAACTTCATTTGCTGGCGCGCTACGTCCGTATTCATCTAAAGAAATAACATTATCGGCATATTTATACCATGTTGCCCCAGAAGCCATCTCGAGCGCGATGCGTTTACATCTTGGCAATCTCAAGACATCATCTTGTTCTTTCTTTGACAATTTATCGAATCTATTAGTTGATGGCATCGAAATAACATCAACATAAATTGCTTTTTCGGCAAGAATTCTTTGAATATCTATGGCAAGAGAGACTTCGCTTCCTGAAGCGATAAGTTCAAATGTTGCATCCTTTTCGCTCTTGGAGATCAAATATCCTCCATTAGCCACTTTTTCTTCACTAGACCCTTCTTGGAGTGGCAAATTTTGTCTAGTTAATATCAATGCCGTTGGATGATCCTTACTTTCTAAGGCCAGTCTCCAGGCACCGAACATCTCTTTATCATCACATGGACGAATGACATCCATACCTGGCGTAGTTCTTAAGGAGACTAGTTGTTCTATTGGCTCATGTGTTGGCCCATCTTCTCCAACGGCGATTGAATCATGTGAAAGTAAGTAAATTGCTGGAACTTCTTCTAAGCAAGACATTCTGATCGCATTTTTGAAATAATCGCTAAAAACCATGAATGAGCCAACATATGTAACTAACCCACCATGAAGCAATATTCCGTTTTGTGCGGCCGCCATGAAGAATTCGCGTATGCCAAAATTGATATTTTTGGCCTCTCTATGTTCAGGAGAGAAACCTGGGTCGCCTGGTATATTTGTTTTTACAGACGAGGCAACATCAGCACTTCCGCCAAATGTGAACGGAACTTTGTTGACGGCTTCGAGTAAGAATCTTTCGGAGGCGTTCCTTGTTGCCTCGCTTTCTTTATAAGTTGGTGAAACAAGACTATATTTTGAGATGTCTCTATTGAAAGCGTTAATAAAGTCTTCATATTCCTTTTTGTGTTCTTGAGAATATTCTTTCATGGCATTCTCATGCTCTTTGAAAGAAATTTCACCACGTTTAGCGAAACTATCTTTAAGGTTTGAGTAGACATCTTCATCAACCGTGAAAGGAACGTGCCCATTCAAGAATTTGTTTGATGTTTGCTCATAATCATCACCTTTTAAAGGAGCGCCATGCGTTTTGCAAGAACCCTCATTTGCACTGCCATACCCGATGAAGGTATGAAGGAGAATCATCGTTGGCTTATTGGATTTTTTAGCATCATTCAAAGCTTCATTAATTGCTAAAACATCGTTGCCATCGGCAATTTCAATCGTATTCCAGCCACAAGCCTCAAAACGTTTTATTTCGTCTTCGCTCATGGAATTTGAAGTAGGTCCATCAAGAGTCGATGTGTTTTGGTCATATATTAAGATGAGTTTGTTTAGTTTTTGATGTCCTGCAAAAGATATTGCTTCTTGAGAGATGCCTTCCTCTAAGCATCCATCGCCACATAAACAATAAGTATAATGGTTCATTATCTTCTCACCATCTGGGTAAGAAGCACGAATTTTCTCCTCAGCCATCGCCATGCCAACTGCTTGGGCGATGCCTTGTCCTAAAGGACCTGCGGTTGCATCTATTCCTGCGGTTTGATGAATTTCAGGATGGCCAGGTGTACGGCTATTCAATTGTCTGAATTGTTTTAAATCATCAATTGTCAAATCATACCCGGCGACATGAAGCATGGCGTAGAGCAAGGCGGAGTTATGTCCACTAGAAAGGATGAAACGATCGCGATTGATCCATTCAGGATGAAGAGGATCGGCCACAAGGTGGTATTTGTAAAGAACATACATCGCAGGGGCTATATCTAATGCCATTCCAGGATGGCCGCTGTTAGCTTTTTGAATTTCATCAAGAAGTAAGCAACGGATGGTGTTTATAGATTTCTCATCTATTTCTTTTTCGTTCTTTGGATCGAGCATAACTTTTCCTTTCTAGTAGTTTTTTAGTTTATTTTTGTTATTTTATATTATCTTTAGATAATATTACTCTTTTTTGATTTCAACTCCTACATCATCAAGAGCTTGTTTGGAAACACCTGATGGAGCCTTGGACATTGGGTCAACGGCTTGAAGGTTTTTAGGGAACGCTTCGACATCACGGATATTGTCCGTTCCGCATAAGATCATAGAAAGTCTATCAAGACCTAATGCAAATCCTGCATGCGGTGGAACGCCATAATTGAACGCTCTGAGGAACCATCCGAACTTTCTTTCCACATCTTCTGCCGACAAACCAATTAGATTGAATATCTTCCATTGAGTGTCGTGATCGTAGATTCTCATGGTTCCGCCACCGGCTTCATATCCGTTGATGACGATGTCATATGCATATGCCAATACTTTTTCTGGATCTGTATCCAATAATGGCAAATCCTCATCTCTTGGACGTGTAAATGGATGATGTTCAGCCGTATAGTAGTCGGTTCCTTCAACTTTATCGAACATTGGGAAGTTAACTATCCATAACAAATCATAAGTTCCAGGCTTGATAAGTCCCATTTCTTTTGCGAAGAATGTTCTTAATGCGCCTAAGCCGAAATCAATATCGCGTCTGTTGTTGCTTGAGGCAAAGACAACCAAGTCATCATCATTGAGGTTTAAGGTCGAAATCAATTCATTTTGAAGTTCTTCGCTTAAGAATTTAACGAATGAACCATCAAGTTTGCCGTTTTCTTTCTTGAGGGTGAGGACTCCTTTTAGTCTGAATTTACGAGCTTCAGCTGATAGAACATCGACTTTTTTGCGGCTTGTTTCATTACCTTTATTAGGAACGACGATACATTTGATGTAAGTGGCATCCGCAAATGAAGCGAATTCGGTTTTCTTCATGATGGAAGTTATATCATGAATCTCCAAACCATAACGTGTATCAGGCTTATCCGAGCCATAAGTATCCATCGCATCCCAGAAATTCATGCGACGTAAAGGCAATTTAACGTCATAATTAACGATTTCTTTGAAATAACGTTGAATCATGCCTTCAGCTAATTCTAAGACCTGATCTTGATCCATGAATGATGTTTCGACGTCGATTTGAGTGAATTCAGGTTGACGATCCGCTCTCAAATCTTCGTCACGGAAACATTTGGCAATTTGATAATATCTCTCGATGCCGCCAATCATAAGCAATTGTTTAAATAATTGAGGAGATTGTGGCAAAGCATAGAATGAACCATGATGTAAACGAGAAGGGACTAAATAGTCTCTAGCACCTTCAGGTGTTGCGAGGTCAAGAATAGGAGTTTCAACCTCTAAAAAACGGTTGAAATCCAAGTATTCATGGGTAATTTTTACGATTTTAGCTCTTGTGCGAAGATTATTTAACATGCAAGGACGACGTAAATCCAAATAACGATATTCAAGTCTCGTATCTTCGAGAGCGTCGGTCTTATCGGCAATAATGAATGGAGGGTTGTCAGCTTTATTGATAACTTTCAAGTCTTTGACAAGAACTTCAATTTCACCGGTTGGAATTTTTGTATTAGGAACGTCCTTTTTACGAACCGTGCCCTTCACTTGAACGACATATTCATTACGAACGTCAGGAACTTTCGAAGGATCTTCAACGATAAGTTGGACAATTCCTGTGTTATCTCTTAAATCAATAAATAAGATGGATCCGAGGTTTCTTCTAGTTGAAACCCAGCCGACCAAAGTTACTTCCTTACCTTCGTCTTTAAGCCTTAATTCTCCGTTATAATCTGTTCTTTCCATATTATTTTTCTCCTTCGCAAGCGTAACAATGGCAATGTTCGCCATGCTCATGTTCTTCTAACGACTCAAATGCATCATCTAATTCTTCTGCAAGTTTATCTAATGCGATTTCTTTTTGTTCCTTGCTAGCAAGATTTTTCAATTGGGCTGTACCGTTTTCAAGTTCAGATGAGCCTATTATCAAAGCAAATTTTGCACCGCGTTTTTCGGCTTTTTTGAACGCGCTTCCTAATTTTGTAGAAGTCAATGGATTGTCAGCCTTAAAGCCTAAGCCTCTAATTTCTTCCGTAATATTGAAAACGTCGTCGAGAACTTCATCTCCAACAGGAATAACATAGATGTCGATTCCTGTATCAAGATCATTTAAGAGTCCGTTATCTTTTGCAAGATTGTAGACGCGTTCAATTCCCATAGCGTAGCCAACACCAGCTAATGAAGGTCCGCCAAGAGCCTCAACAAGTCCACCATAGTGACCGCCGCCGCATAAGGCGCCATAATCAACTCCTGTATCGCTTAATGCGTGAATTTCAAAGACAACTTCGGAATAATAATCTAATCCTCTAACCAAGGAATCGTCTATTTCATATTCGATGCCTAAATCATTGATGATCGATAAGGTGGTATAGAAACGTTTTTCGGATGCATCAGAAAGATAATCTTTGATTTTTGGCGCGTCTTTGGCGATTTCTTGGTCGTGTTCAACCTTACAATCTAAGATTCTAAGAGGATTTAACTCCAATCTTTCGTGGCAATCGGCACACATTTCATCAATGTGAGTCGAGAAATAATCCTTTAAGGCCTTACGGTAATTCTCCCTAGTTTCGTTATCGCCTATGGTGTTTATTTTAAGGCTTAACTTTTTAAAGCCAAGCATATAAAGCGATTGAATGGCCATTATGATACATTCAGCATCAGCTCTTGGAGAGTCTAAGCCAATTTCTTCAACGCCAAATTGATTGAATTGGCGATATCTACCCAATTGTGGTCTTTCATAGCGGAATGCAGGACCGTGATAATATAATTTCAATGGCAAATTTCCACCATCTGCGTACATCTTGTTAGAAACGACGCTTCTAACGATTCCAGCCGTAAATTCTGGACGCATAGTAACAGAGCGATCGCCTTTATCTAAGAAAGTGTACATTTCTTTGCGAACAATATCGCTACTTCCGCCTGTTCCACGAGCAAATACCTCTGTATATTCGAGTACAGGTGGCATTATTTCTTTATAAGCATATAATTCAACACAAGTCGATAAAACATCGGTAACATATTGCATTCCCGCCATTTCATCGCCAAATAAATCGTGTGTTCCTTTAACTGGTTGATAGTTCATTTTAAACCTCCTAGTGATTTATTCTCTTACATTCGAAGACGCCTCTAACACCCTTTAAGGCAGCAAAGACATCATCGAGAGTTTTTGCATCAGATACATAGATTGTCATAGCGACCACGTCATTCATCGTTTCATGAATAAGATGGACCTTTAAATCGACAACCTCTATGTTTTTCGATGACATACACCCCAACATATCGCCCACTAAATTTTGACGATCGTTGGCGTATATTTGAATGTCGACTGGATAAGTCGATATACCCAAATTTGGATTCCAATGGACTGGAATTGTTCTGTTTCCTGCCTCAGAAATATTTGGGCAAGAGAGACGATGCACGACAATCCCCTTTCCTTTTGTTACATATCCAGTGATGTCATCTCCCGGAATTGGCGTGCAACATTTTCCTAATGTTATGGCAACATTATCAATTCCATCGACAATTATTGGATTTTTTGTGTCTTTTGAAGTGTTATGTTTTCCTTGAATGGCTTTTTTATCGCGTTTTCTAACGCCAAGGTAATCGATGATTGAATATGGGGTTACGTTTCTTGTGAAAACGGCCTCATAGAGTTCATCAAGCGTGTCATATCCGAAATGTTCAAAGGCCTTTTCAAGCATTTTTACCATTTCTCCAGAGCCTATATCTTGCCCTTTAAACGCTTCAAGACAACTTTCATACCCTTTTCTAATGTTTTCTTCACGCATAAATTCGTTATTTTTGGCGATAACTTTTTTAATGTGTGATTTAGCATTAGCGGTCTTGGCGATATCGAGCCACCCTTGGTTAGGGCCTGGTGAATTTTTCGATGTCTTGATTTCGCAAATATCACCTGTTTTCAAAACGGTATTAAGCGGAACCATCGTGCCATTAACTACGGCGCCTATGGCCGAATCCCCTACTTTTGTATGAATTCTATAGGCGAAATCTAAAGTTGTGGCGCCACTTGGAAGGTCAATGACCTTTCCTAATGGGGTGAATACATAGACATTCGCATTGAAGATATCGTTAGATAAGGCGGCCATATATTCTTTAGCATTGTCACCTGATTCGCCGGACATAGAGACGAAATCTCTAAACCAATGAAGCTTATTTTCGATGTCTTTTTGCTCTTCTTTGGCGTTATAGTTGTTGCCTTCTTTGTATTTCCAGTGTGCAGCAACGCCCTCTTCAGCGACTTGATCCATTTCTTCAGTACGAATTTGAACCTCATAAACGTTTCCATCGCCAGAAACGATTGACGTATGCAAAGATTGATACATATTAGGCTTTGGCATGGCGATATAATCTTTAAATCTACCAGGTATAGGCTTAAATGTCGCGTGCACAATACCAAGAATCTCATAACATTGCATGATGGTTTTTGTGATAACCCTGATGGCTAAGACATCATAAATTTCATCGAAATTGTAATTTTTAAGATACATTTTTCGATAGATCGAATAGATTGATTTGATTCTTGATTCCATTCTGAACGGAATATTTTGTTCGAATATCAAGTCGGCAATACGTTTCTTTAAGTTTGTTAAGGATTCTTGCCTATTAGTTTCTCTTTCGTTCAAAAGCGTTAAAATCGCATTATATTTCTCAGGCTCGTAATATTTAAGTGAGAGATCTTCCATCTCGCTTTGCATCTTGTAGATACCAAGACGATGGGCAATAGGTGTGAAAACCTCTAATGTTTCCTTAGCCAAAGCTTTTTGCCTTTCAGGGCGTAAGGATTGCAAAGTTCTCAAATTATGTAGACGATCGGCCAATTTCACGATAATGACACGTACGTCCCTAGCCATTCCTAAAAAGATTTTCTTATGGTCTTCTGCCTCAAAATCTTGTTCCGTTCTGTGAGACAGTTTCATTCTTTGGATTTTCGTCAAAGAATCAACGATTAGGGCCACGTCTTTTCCAAATTGTTGCTCTATCTCCTCGATTGTGAGGTCCGTATCCTCGACTGTATCATGCAAAAGTCCAGAAATAATGGTTTCTGGTCCAGATTGCAATTGAGCCAAAATATAGGCAACTTCGATAGGATGTTGAATATATGGTTCACCTGAACGGCGGAAAACCCCTGCGTGTTTCTTTGCTGCTAATTCATATGCCGATTTGATTAGTTCGCGATCCTTCTTATCTTTTATGTAAACGCAAAAAAGCTGGCGTAGATCGTCATATGAATGCATTGGATAGCCGCCATTTGGCACTAATTTTTCTTTATTATCATTAATAGTTTCACTCATACTCCATTATTATATTACATATATAATAAAAATGAAATTTCAGATAGCTCTTTCAGCAAGTAAATTTAGTGATATTCTTCCGTTATAATCGTTTATTTTGAATGAAATTAATAAATTTACTTTTTCATCCGCTTCAAAAGAGTTCTCATTAAGGGAATAAGAGAAAATTTTAACATTCTCGCTTAATTTGGTGGATAAATACATTCCACCTTTAGCATACGTAAAGGTTGTAGGATTCATGTCTTTGAGCAAGAATTTCGGAGTTTCCCAAGACATGCCAAAAGGAGATAAATTCTTTATTACACGGTATGTTTTCATGTTGCATTCCGAAAGCAAAATATCGATAGAGTCTTTCTTTTTTGCCATTATTTTATGTTTTAAGGCGAAAAAGATATAATCCTTTTTGAAACTTTCAAAATCCTTTTTATTTATCGAACACCCTCCGGCGAATGGATGGCCGCCTTTACTTAATAGAGGGGTCTTCATTTCGGAATAAACTTCCAAAATATTAATTCCTTCAAGAGATCTTAAAGAGCCAACGAGTAAATCCGGTTCTTTTTCTTTGGCTGAAAAAACCGCAACAGGTTTTTGATAGGTGTTTAGTAATCTGGCGGCAAGTAAACCATTAAGCCCCTCAGGAAGAGATGTTTGAACGACAATCGCCGCGTCAGTTGGCGTTATCTCTAAAGATTCGGCCGCATTGGCTGTCAGTTCTTTTCGCTTAGCGTTTTGTTCATTTATCCACGCTGCGATTTTTTCGTTAAGTTCGTTATCGCGGTTGACGAAATATTTAAGCAAACGATTAATTGTACTTCCTTTTTCTATTCTTCCAATTGAATTAATCTTAGGGATAATCTCCATTTGGAAAACACTCTCATCAATGTAATTGTTGTTTGTTAGCATTAAAAATTCTTTATATTGATTCTTTTTCAAAATCTCTAGCATCAATCGAACTATTTCACGATTGTATCCTAATAAAGGCATCATATCGCTTATGGTTGAAACAGCCGCGAGCGATAAAAGATAATCATCTTCCCTCTGTAAAAGAGCACACGAAAAAATAAAGGATAAATATCCAGCAGAGATTTCAATGCTTCCATAATTTACTGTATAAGGGTGAATAACAATATCGCATTCAGGCTGGACGTCATCAAATTCATGATGATCGAGTATGATTACTTCAATTCCTAGTTTGTTTGCTTCCTTTAAAGCATCATGTGCCGTGACACCATTGTCGCAAGTAAAAATAAGGGAATAACCACTATTTTTTATTTTCCTTACATTTTCTACAGTAAGCCCGTATCCATCGGTATATCTAGAAGGCAAGTAACCTTCCGCTTTCAATCCAAATTCTCTGAAAGAAGATACAAGAATCGATGTAGACATGACACCATCGGTATCGTAATCGCCATAAACCAAAACGCGGCCACCGTTATCTTTAACCGATTTAAGCCTTTCAATGGCTTTTAAAACAATAGGATTGTCATTTAGTAAAGGGATATTCGAAAAAGAAGGAGGCAAAGATAACCTCTTATAATCCTCCTTCGTTATTCCATAATATTTGCAAAGTCTTTCGATTATGTCTTCCATTAGTCGTTAATTCCGATAAATGTCGCTTCTTCAGGCTCAGAGCTCTTCTTCTTTGCTTGTTTGCTCTTCTCTGAACGTGGTCTGTTATTCCAGCTTTCACGAACTGATTTCTTAATTTTCGACAATCCATCGCTAAGGACAACTGAGCTAGATGCGGTGATTGTTAAAGCTAAAGCAAGAGCGAGTAAGACACTAATTCCTAAGCCTAAGAACATTGTTCTATAAATACTTGGGGCAATACCGATAAATGGCAAGGTCATTCCTAAAACAAGGAGAGAGAAAACAATGATGTCTCCTGCGCTATGTGAATTAGCTGTTATAAGAGCTGAGTTTCTAAACGATAAGGAATCCTTGTTCTTTTCACGACTGTCTTTGACAATCTCTTTTTCCTTATTAAATAAGAATAAGACAAATAATTCGCTAAAGATAAATGCTCCAATAATCGCGATTGCGACAGTTGGTGTAACAGCTATTCTTGTCAAAGCGAAGAAACCAGCGACAATAACGCTATTTGCAAGTGCAAACACGGTCGCGGATATTGCACGTGACAAACGGAATCTCAAGCAATAATAGACAAGTAATGAGACAGCCGCTACGCTAAGTGAAGCATAGACAACACCCAAATCAGGGCTTCCAGCTTGATAAACAACGCGATTTGCAGAAACAACGATATCGTCAGCGTTTGCGTTATTTTCTATAACTTGTTCCAATGCAACGCTAATATATTCATTGTTTTCAGTGCCGTTAATCTTGAAATCGTATCTAGTATTTTCATCAAAATAAATAGAGAGTGGGATATCAAAATGGTATACATCATATTGCTTGATCTCTGAATCGTCGTTGATAGAGATTGTTGTTTGTTCAAGAACAATATCTCCGACAACATAATTGGTAAGCGTCTTGCCATCATATTCAATTAAGTTAAGCAAACCATCTTTTGCATCGTCAAGAGTTGCCATTGTTTTGGTTGCTTGTGAGCCAGAATCAACACGATATTCAATCGAAATCGAAGTTGTGTTTTCGTATGCGCCAGAATAGTTCAATGTATCAGTTTTCATAGCGCCAAAAACGCTAACACCAACAACAGCTGCTAAAGTAAGCACACCTGCACAAATTTCCCAAACATGCTTATGTTTTGTGAAATCTTTATCGGCATATGCTCCAAAATAGGTTTGTTTTTCTTCCTTTAATAAATCAGGAACTTTTGTTTCGTCAACGAAATAGGTGCTTCCGATGGATTTTTCACTGCTTGTATCATTAGCGAGCATCCAGCCGAGAAGTTTTCCTAATAACAAATTGAATAAGGTTCCAAAAGCGGCTGTCCAAATGAGTGATAAGCCCATTTTTCCAACTGTGCCAGGAATAAAGCCATAAATGCAAAGTCCAGCAACAATTGCTACGATTGCAGCATCCAACATTGGCCATAAAGATTTCTTATATCCTTCAGATTCAGCTTTCTTTAAGGAACGGCCTTTGTAGATTTCTTCTTTTGTTTTTGCGTAATAGTAAACTCCCCCGAAAATCGTTACTAAACCGCCAAGGATGAAGCCAATTAAGGCGCCAATTCCAAATTGTGCGGAGAAATAAGAGAAGATAAGTATGCCAAATTCAATAGAAAGGACGGCATTGCAAACGATTCCTAAGGCTCCAACTCTGAAGAATAAAGCTAAGATTATCGTAGCGACGACGATAGACGCTATAATGGCGATCATCGTAGGGCCAAAATTGACATTTAAGTGCCAAGCGGTTGCGGAAATCAAGCTATCGACTGATGCAGAAACGTTAGTGGAATAGTCAAACGTAACGTCGTATTTGTACTCGGATGCGTTCAAAATTGAGCAATAATAGAGAGCGGCTTTATATGCGGCTCCTGCTTTTGAGGAGTCAAAATTACCATTGCTAATTGCATCACTATTAGGGAGCAATTGGAATTTTGTATAGTTATTGTTCTCGTTGGCCGTATCAACATACCATGCGTTTGATGCACCTTCGCCAAAAATCAAACGTTTAGCCATATTTGGATCATAATCACTAGCTGAAGTGTTGGTGGCATCGAGATAATTGTCGCCTTCTTGATAATGGTTCCAAAGAACGACGTAGCAATATGAAGCTTCAGTCGATTCTTCTTCGTTTGCTTCAGTTGAATTTTCAGAACAATATTTAATAAGTTCGTTTAATTCGCCGTTTTCTCCATCTTCGTTTACCTTTATTGTAACGACTGGGACATTGTTAACATATTCAATAGCAGCTTCGTTGCCTTCGAACATATTGTTATTTCTGTATGAAGAGTGGGATGGAGCGTTCTTTTGAATTTCGTCTGTTGGAGCGCCTACGCCAATTGTGATGTCTTGTCCAGAAAAAGCGAGGTAATCTTCTAAATATCTATATTCAGTGTCATCATTCGAGGAAGTGCGAACGGTAACTTTGATTGTATCATAACCTTCTTTGTCTACTTCTGCGTTGATGTTCCAATTTTCCAATCTGTCTTCCATTTCTTCGGCAATTTCATCAATTGGATCGTAACCATCCTTTTGTGTAAGATAGTTGCTAGCATCAACACCTTTGTATGTTGTATCTTTTTGCGAAATCTTAAAATATAAAGATTTGCTGTTTCCATAGCTAACATCGGTATCCATCATGGAGATTGCTTTGCCCATAGTGGCAACGCTTCCTACTAATAATAATGAACTTGTTAGAATGTATCCGAGTTTACGTAACATAGAGTTCCTCCATATGCCTCACGTAAAAAATACGTTGGCAATCGCAATGATTATTTTACGCACGCACGCACGTATAAGCAAGAAAATATCTAAACTAATTTTATATTTTGATTAAATAAAATTTATCCGGACTTTTGTTTTCAGTAATTAAAACAAATATTCTTGCGAAGAAAAGCCTAAGTGTTTTCTTGCTTTTTGGGTGACTTCTCTTCCCCTAGATGTTCTATTGACCATTCCAATCATCACAAGATATGGTTCATAAACGTCTTCGAGATTGGTAATTTCCTCGCCTATTGCTGAAGCAATCGATTCAATTCCGACTGGGCCGCCATGAAAACGTTCAATAATGGTTCTTAAATATTTAATATCAACATCATCGAGGCCGAGTTCATCGATTTTAAGGGCTTGCATAGCTTTTAAAGCAATGTTCTCATCGATTTTTTCTAGATTTTCATACGAAGCGAAATCTCTAACGCGACGATAAATTCTATTTGCTATACGCGGAGTTCCACGGGATCTTTGTCCCAATAATTCAGCCGCTTTATCACTTATAGGCATATTCAAAACACGCGATGTTCTCTTGATAATCGCTTCGATTTCGGCATTCGAATAAAAATCCATTTTCGCTGAGATGCCAAATCTGGCGCGTAAAGGAGCGCTCAAATCGCCAGCACGTGTGGTGGCTCCAACCAAAGTAAAAGGTGGCAAAGCCATATTTAGCGGTTTTGATGAACCATCATGACTAACCATAATCGTTAACTGGAAATCCTCCATTGCGCCATAGAGCACTTCTTCAACCTGTCTTGGAAGTCTGTGGATTTCATCGATAAAAAGAATATCACCTGGTTCAAGTTCGCACAAAATCGCAGCCAAATCGCCAGTTCTTTCTATCGAAGGACCGTTAACGACCTTGATATTTCCGCCCATCTCATTCGCGATTACATAGGCAAGAGTCGTTTTGCCTAATCCTGGAGGGCCATATAATAAAACGTGGTCGAGAGGCTCTTCTCGTTTTTTAGCCGCCCCGATGAATACACGTAAATTGTCTTTCAATTTGGATTGCCCGACATATTCAGAAAGATTAAGCGGACGTAAGGTCAAATCGGTAGAAAGATCTTCGCTTTCTTTATTTGCATCCAATAATCTTTCTTTCTTCATTTTTTGCCACCTTTAATTTTTCTTAAAGCCAGTCTAAGCAAATCTTCATTAGAAGCATTTGGCTCATTTATATCAGAGAGAGCCATATCAATTTCTTTTGCTTTGAATCCAAGAGCCTTCAATGCGGAACGAACCTCATCATATCTTTCGTCATTTGCTTTAGGAGATGCCGATGCCAATTTTCCTTTTAAATCTAAAATTATTTGCGATGCGGCCTTAGGTCCGATTCCTGGAAGTTTCTTAAGATAGGAAGTATTGCTAGCGGCAATCGCCTTGAAAAGTTCATCAGGAGTCGTTGAACTTAAAGCATTAATTGCAGTTTTTGGTCCAATACCTTTGACTTGTATCAAGGAATTAAACGCTTCCTTTTCTATTTTCGAAGAGAAACCAACTAGATAATGATCGTTTTCATTATAAACTTCGTGAACAAAAATCGTTGTTTCATCGCCTTTTTTCCATTCTTGTGGTCGAGAGACGAAAAGTTCAAAAGCGATGCCATTAACATCAATCGCAATGGCATCTAGGCCAATATCAACTATTTTTCCAGTAAATGAATAGTACATAACCTTAATTAATTATAATCAATAAAAGAGAAAATGCCATAATCAGCAAGGCTGATAAGAAAGTTACCAACGACGCAAACGCAATTTCTTTTTTCATAAATAAATATTATTCAGTGTAGGTGAATTCAAAATCGCAAATAGAAACAGTGTCGCCATCTTTTGCTCCTGCTTCCTTGAGTTTTCCATCAACGTTAACGGAATTGAGCAATTTAATAAGTTGTTCAACGCCTTCATCCGTAGATGTGTTGATTAAACCAGCTCTTTTTTCAAGGTTGTCGCCCTTTAAAACCCACGATCCTTTGCCATCGGCAAGAACAAAGAAATTTTCTGTCGCATTTTCATGAGCGTCATAGACCTTCATCTCTGTTTCTTCATTCACGCCTTTAATTGGGAATAGAGGAGTTTCGTCGACCAAATCGGCCATTTTGTATAAAAGTTTTTCGATTCCCTTATGAGTGATGGCGGAAAGTGAAAAGCTTTCAAATCCAATTTTCGCATCAAATTCTTTTTTTCTTTCTTCTGCGCCTTCGCAATCCATTTTTGTCGCGACGACAATTTGCGGTCTCTTCTCTAAATCCGCACCATAATCCTTCAATTCTTCGTTGATTGTTAAGTAATCTTTGTATGGATCACGTTCCCCATCCATTGAAACCATATGAACCAAAACTCTGCATCTTTCAATGTGGCGAAGGAAGGTTATCCCTAACCCCTTTCCTTCGTGAGCACCTTCGATAAGACCAGGTAAATCAGCCAAAACAAAGCTTCTTTCATCAGGCAAATACACAACGCCTAAATTAGGAATTATCGTTGTAAATGGATAATCTGCCGTAGGAACATTCGCTTTTGTAACGACGTTTAAAAATGTGGATTTACCTACTGAAGGAAATCCGATAAGTCCAGCATCGGCAAGCATTTTTAATTCGAGGATTAAACGCTTTTTTTCACCTGGATGGCCATTTTCTGCAATACGTGGAATTCTATGTCTAGAAGATTTAAAGCATGCGTTTCCTCGTCCGCCTCTGCCGCCCTTTGCGACACAAACTTGTTGATTTTCATCATGAAGATCGGCTAAAACCCTGCCTGTTTTCTCTTCTGTGATGATTGTTCCGCATGGAACTTCAACATATACATCCGCGGCAGCGTGTCCGTACATGTTCTTCTTTAATCCTTTTTCGCCATCTCCGGCTATGATTACTCTCGAATGGCGGAAATTGTATAAGGTATTTAGGTTCTTTTTTGCCACGAAATAAACGGAGCCGCCTCTGCCGCCGTTTCCGCCATCAGGTCCGCCTTTTGTGGTATGTTTATCCTGTAAGAAAGATATGGCTCCATCTCCACCCTTTCCGCTTCTAACTTCTATAATGCAACGATCAATAAGCATTGTTTGGCCTCCATCGATTATTTGAGGTTTTTATCGAGCTTTTCTTTTTCCTCTTTGCTCAATTTATAGTTTTTCTTGTTTTTCTTGATGATCTTTAAATCTTTATAAAATTTCATCGAAGTTTTAACGACAGAAGAAATTGTTGAGGCAGGATCATCAGTCCATGTAGTAGGAATTTCTTTAATTGAATATCCATTAAGTTGGTAGAAATATATGTATTCAACATCAAAGGCAAATGCCTCAGTAATTTGTCTTTTTGCGACTTCTTGTGCTATTTTTCTATTAAAAACCTTGAATCCACATTGAGTGTCAGTGATGTTTTTAAGATGAAATTTGTGCCTTATTATGAATCTTGATCCCCAAGATGTAAGTCTTCTAATAAGCGTCTGTTTAGTCGTGATATTAGAATTTTTGGCATGTCTAGTCGCAATTATCGCATCATATTTAGTGATGATTGGTAAAATTTCATCGAGAATATGAATGTCGGTTGCAAAATCAGCGTCCATAAAGCAAACATAATCACCATCGGCCGCAAGAAAGCCTTTTTTAACATTATGGCCTTTTCCCGGAATATTTTCGTAAGGCAAAAGCTTAACTTGCAATGGCATGTTCTTAACGCCTTCTTCCATTGCTTTTTGCTCAGCTTCATTTGAAGCGTCAGAAACAATGATAGCATCGTAAGTGATGCCTAAAGAATCGAAATAAGGAATTCCCTTTTCTTTAAGATTCTTAAGCAATTTTGCCGTTTGGTTTTTAACAGGAAAAATAAAATCTATTTTCATACTATTATTATAGAATAATATCGTTTGTTTTTTAAGCAAAAAGGCTCCTTTTTGCAGGAGCCTTTAAAATTAAGCAGTTGGCTTATTTAGCTTCGATAGGGTAGACAGAAACTTTCTTTCCGTTTTTACCGACACGTTCGAATTTTACGATGCCTTCAATGACAGCGTAGATAGTGTCGTCTCCACCGATTCTTGTGCCTGCTCCTGGATGAATTTTTGTTCCTCTTTGACGATAAAGAATATTACCGGAAAGAACATGTTGTCCATCGCCGACTTTTGCGCCTAATCTACGACCAGCAGAATCACGGCCGTTTTTAGTGCTAGATACGCCTTTTTTGGAGGCGAATAATTGCAAATCAATGACGAAATTCATTTGTGCTTCCTTTCTAGCCTTGCATTCTTCGGATATGAAGTTGCAACGCTTTCAATTTGTTTCTCGATTGTTTCGAGAACAATCTCATCGTGCTCTGAAACTTCCTTAAGAGCTTCTAGATACACATAGCCTTCTTTTACTTCACTTTTGTAATGATTGTCACCATCTTGAAGATTGTTTAGACCTCCAAGAACGATTCCACTAACGGCTGCGCATACAAGATCGTGTCCATAAGGGCCACTCCCTGCATGCCCCTTCACTTCTAATGAAGAGAACATTCCGTTTTTATCAATAAAAGTAATATGAATCATTAGGCGTTAATAGTTTCGATAACTAAGCAAGTATAAGGTTGACGATGTCCTTGTTTTTTACGGACATTGGCCTTTGCCTTGTACTTATAAACAGTAATCTTCTCGTTTAAGCCTTGTTTTTCGACTTTGGCAACAACGTTTGCACCATCAATAAATGGTTTGCCAACGATTGTTTTTTCACCACCGACGAAAAGGACTTTATCGAGAGTAACTTTGCTTCCGGCTTCAGCATCAAGTTTTTCGACGTAAACTTTATCGCCGACAGAAACTTTGATTTGTTTTCCACCAGTCTCTACGATTGCGTACATGCATTATCCTCCTTTTGTCTATTACTCGCTTTAGTGGCCTGATTGCTCATGTTTGGTGCCATTTCAATGCGGTTGAGGCGCTAAGGAGCGTCACAACGTGTATTAATATACTACTTTTTTTAGATAAAACAATGATAAATTGTTATCAATTTGAACTTTCTTGAAATTGGATTTTCCCAGTCCCACCTGTATGTTCAATCCGCATTCAATAAAAATGCAATTTCAATCAACTAAATCATTTTCTCTAAAAGAGAAGTAAGTATCATTGGACACTATGATGTGATCAAGAAGCTTATTGCCTAATAAATAGGACTTTTCCTTGAGTTTTATCGTAAATTCCACTTCGCCTTTTGAGGGCAATGGAACTCCTGAAGGGTGATTATGCAACAGTAAGAAGAACGGAAGGGATGAATTCGAAATCTCCGAAAGTATTATTTTCATGGAAGCACAAACTTGATTTTCATCGCCTTCGAAAATCATTCTTTCTTTCCTGATTCTTCTTCTTTTATCGTAGCAAATAAGTAACAACGATTCTTTTTTTCTCTGCGCTAGAGACAAACGGTAATGTTCAAATATCTCTTTTGGAGAAATAAGTGATAGATAAGGGGCTTGGACACTTGCCCTTCTAGCAATCTCAAAGACGGCGCATAGGGTGATTGCTTTTGTTTCCGATATGCCTTTTATTGAACAATACGACTCAACCGAGGTATTCGACATTGTCGAAAAATCCTTATAAATGGACAAAATTTCGGAAGCAAGTTCTAAAGCATTCTTCCCGACACAGCCACTTCTCATGATAATGGCTAAAAGTTCAACATCGCTACACGATGAAATCCCCTCTCTTATTCCTTTTTCTCTAGGCAGTCCTTCTTTTTTCAACTCTTTGATAATCATTTCCAAGTAAATGACCACCCGCCGGGAATTTTTGCACTCCCGGAAGACGTTCTAAATATTCGATATACAACGACCGCCGTGATTGCCACAGCCAAAACAGCCATAACAGCAGTTAAGGTAATTGCTTCACCAGGAACGATGGCTTCGAGTTCTTCTGGATTCAAAGTTCGCATATTTTAAAACCTCCCTTCACTTATATAAAGGGAGGTATTTTCAAAAAATGCCAAAATTTTTTAAATTATTTTTTAATTTGTGCAATTTTTTCGTTAACATTCTTCAATAAAGACTCGTTAGATGCTAACTTTTCTTTTTCGGAATCGATTTTTTCTTTTGGCGCCTTCGCAATGAATCCTTGGTTGGAAAGGATCTTCGTTGAACGAGAGATTTCGCTTTCAAGGTGTTCTTTTTGCTTAAGAAGTCTTTCTAAGAGAACACTTTGATCAACATCTTCTTCGACGACCATGGAATATCCAGGATACATGAAGGAATTTCCGCCAAGTGTCTCCTCCTTTACGGAATAAGAGCTAGCGAAGGCAAAGCGGGAGAGATATTCTCCGAAGCCTTCGAATGGTTCCTTTGGAGAAACGATTAAGCGCACTTTTGCGTTTGGAGCTATTCCATTGCTGGATTTATAGTTACGAATATCGCGAATCATCGCTTTCAAAACTTCAACCTTATCAACGGCTTTCTTGTTTAAAAGAGTTTTTTCATATGTAGGGTAAGGTTCACACATGATTGAATCTAAAGCGTTAGGCAAAGACAAATACATTTCCTCTGAGACGAATGGGCAATATGGATAAATCATCAAGATAATCGATTTGATAACCTTGTATAAAGTATCCTTTGTGACTTCGGCTTCTTCTCCGCCATGAGCTAAGGCAATCTTGGAGAATTCAAGATATTGTGAGCAGAAATCATCATAAACGAAATCATATAATGTCGATGATGCCTGACCAAATTCATAAGAATCCATCTTCGAACCGACCTTTTTAATCGTCTTTTCTAAGCGATCTAGGATATAAGCATCTAGCGTTCCGAGCTTCTTCTTGTCGATTTCTTTTGGAGAATAATCATCTCCTAAAACGCCTTCGACATATCGGCATGCGTTCCAGATCTTATTAAGATAGGCTTCCGATGAGGCCACTTTTTCCTCAATGTAGCGCATATCCATTCCAGGAGTGCAATTCGTGGTGATGAAATATCTTAAAGCGTCAACGCCATAACGATCGATGACATCCATTGGATCGATGCCATTTCCTAAAGATTTAGACATCTTTCTTCCTTGAGAATCACGAACTAAGCCATGAATAACGACATCTTTGAAAGGAACTTCGTCTGTAAAATGCAAGGATTGGAAAACCATTCTTGAAACCCAGAAGAAGATAATATCGTATCCTGTAACCAAGCAAGACGTTGGGAAATAACGCTTAAAATCAGGACTTTCTTCATTTGGCCAACCCATTGTAGCAAAAGGCCATAAAGCAGAAGAGAACCAAGTGTCTAAGACATCCTCATCTTGTGTATATAGATTTAAATCAGGCGTTTCTTCACTGACAAGAACTTCTCCTGTTTCCTTATTATAATAAGCAGGAATGCGGTGTCCCCACCAAAGTTGACGAGAAATGCACCAATCTTCGATGTTTTCCATCCAACGTAATAAGACTTTTTCAAAGCGCTTTGGAACAAAATTAACTTTGCCAGAAGTCTTTTGCCTTGCAAGGACTTTCTCGGCTAAAGGTTTCATTTTGACGAACCATTGTTTTGAAAGCATAGGTTCAACAACCGCGTCGCTTCTTTCGCTATGGCCGACAGAGTGGGTGATTTTTTCGATTTTCACCAAATGTCCGTCTTCTTTAATTTTTTCGACAAGCGCTTTGCGACATTCATATCTATCCATTCCTTGATAAATACCACATTTTTCATTCATGTGAGCAGTTTCATCAAGAACCTTAATGAGAGGGAATCCATATTTCTTGGCCAAGGCAAAGTCGTTAGGATCGTGCGCTGGAGTACACTTCATGGCACCTGTACCAAAAGAAATATCAACATAGGAATCGCCCATTAATGGTAGTTCATCGCCATTGGCAGGATTGATAACTTTTTTGCCGATCAAATGTTTATATCTTTCGTCTTTTGGATTAACGAAGACAGCCGTATCACCAAACATCGTTTCAGGACGAGTTGTTGCAACAATAAGGCTTTCATCAGTCCCAACGACATCGTATTTGAAATAGAAGAATTCACCTTCATCGTCTTTATGGACTATTTCAATATTTGATAAGGCTGTTTTTAATTCAGGATCCCAGTTAGTGATTCTTTCGCCTTGATAGATCAATCCTTCGTTATATAAAGTCACGAAAACGTGCCTTACGGCCTTAGAAAGTCCTTCATCAAGAGTAAATCTTTCGCGGGAATAGTCTAAGGAAAGACCCATTTTCTTCCATTGTTGATGGATGGTTGCGGCATATTCATCTTTCCATTCCCAAGCTTTTTTAAGGAATCCCTCACGGCCTAAATCATAGCGGGAAACTCCTTCTTCTCTAAGTTTTGCTTCAACTTTTGCTTGAGTTGCAATGCCAGCGTGGTCCATGCCAGGAAGCCAAAGGACATCATATCCTTTCATCCTTTTATAACGTGTGATGATATCTTCCAAAGTTGTATCCATAGCATGCCCTAAATGGAGTTTGCCTGTAACATTTGGCGGAGGTATAACCAACGAAAACGGTGGTTTAGATTTATCTAAGCCTGCCTTAAAATAATCGCCATTAACCCATTTATCATATTTGCCTTCTTCGACGATTTTTGGGTCATAGTGTTTGTCTAACATCTTTTTTCCTCCTTGAAAATAAAATAAGCCGCACCCCATATAGGGACGCGGCGCGTGGTACCACCCTAATTCCAAGCGTTTCTCGCTTAGCACTTTAAGCTTTAACGCAGCAAACGGAATTTCTTCTTTCCTCCAAAGCGACTCACTGCTACTTATTGCCGAATTTCAGCATTCATCGGCTCTCTTAGAATAAGTTACACAGATCCCTCTTCTTCAATGGACTTAATTATTATAAAAGGATGAGTTTGCTTTCTCAACGATTAAAGATTAAAAAACGATAAATTAATCTCTCTTTCTTCTTTCGTTTGTCCGGCGTGGTTGCCTTTAAGAATCATCTTCTTTGGATTTTGCTTAGAAGAGTAAAGGGTATATTTATCAAGCGCAATCGCTAAATAATCGCCCATGATGGAATCGTAATGTTCATTCTTCTTTCCAACACCAAATATTCCTTTTTCATCAACTTCTTTTTTGTTGAGTAAGACGAATGATGGGTAATATTTTCTAAATAAAGCCTCAAATTCGCCTTTTTTGTCTTCCTTGATCTTGAAAGAGCAATTTCTCCCTTCAATGCTTATTGGTCCAGAGAAGGTCGAAAGTAAGTCCGGATGCTCTGCCATATCAAGATACTCGACATCAATTAAGCCATGATCAGCCATCGTTATGACCAAAACATCAGGATTTTCCTTAACGAATTTCTTAAGCATCTTGTTAATTTTTCTAAATTCATTCCAAACGTGAATGTTTTTCACGCCATAAGAATGCATCTCATGATCTGGATGAGGAGTATAAGAATAAAGGAATTCTCCACCATTTTTGAAAAACTCTGTCGCGTGTTTGCCCATTTCTTTGTAGTTTTTTGGGGCTTCTTTTCCACCTAGAGGATATAAATACTCAAGTTTTGCATTAACGCCTTTTTCTCTTAGGTATACGTCGATTTTCGTCAATGGACAATATTTATCGAAAAAGTGCGAATCGTCATGATAATAATTTACTTTTTCGCCAGTTAAATCATTTATGTCAGGGAAAACGCAAAGAGGAAAGCCTAATTCTTCGATATATTCCGTCCAACCAAGCCAACCATTTTCCATTGGCCATTTTGCCGTAAGAAAAGCGTTTGTTGCTGCAACTGTCGTTGGAGGATTCGTTGAATTTATCGTCAATCTTTCACCTCCGAGGATGAAAGAGTTCGTTTTAGGATAGAGTTCAAGGTTAAATTTTCCTGCCCCATCAAAAAGGAAAACGCATATTTTGCGATGATTTCTAAGAATTTGATCGATTCTTGGATCACTTTCGTGAAATGGAATTACTCCGTAATGCTTAAGCAAGGATGAGGAGAATCCAACGAGACTCTCTTTTCTTTCGAATATTTCTTCAGGTAAATTTTTCATAGCCGATAATAGTAAACGATATGTTTCAGTTTTCCAAACTTTTATTTCAACAAATTAGCGATTTTTGAGCGTAATAGATCAGGTTTGTTTTTGTTTGAGGCAAGAATAACATCCATTCCTTCGTATCTTTTACGAGCCTTAGCGATAATTGATTGATTAGCTAAATCGCTTTTTGTCAAAACAAGGATGGTTGGAACTTTTTCTTCTTTTAGATATTCAAGCAAAGTTAGATCTTCCTCAGATGGTTCTCTTCTGATGTCTATAAGGAAAATACAGCCTTTTAAATAAGGATTCTTAAAATAATCTTCCATCATTTCACCAAATGAAACATCTTCCTTACTGCCATAGGAGGTGAAACCGTAGCCAGGAGAATCGACCAAATAAAATAGGTTATCAATCAAGAAATAATTCAAATATCTCGTTTTACCAGCATTTTTAGATGAATAAGCGATTTTTTGACCAGTAAGGAGATTAATTAATGAAGATTTCCCGACATTTGATTTTCCGACGAAGACGATCTCCTTTAAATTGTCTTTTGGGCGAAATTCCTTAGATGGAGCCGAGAGAATATATTTAGCGTTTGTAAATTTAATAATAGCCATGGCTTAATTATATCAAAAAGAAAAGAGAAACCCCCTTAGGAATTTCTCAATTTTATTTTTTAAGCGTTTGCTGCTTCTTCTTTGAAGACAAATGGCAAGACATCATCAACGCATTTCATGAAATGAATGTCGAGTCCTTCTTTAACTTCTTTTGGAAGTTCATCAGCATCTTTCTTATTTTCGTAAGGAACGAAGATAGTTTTGATACCAGAGCGAAGTGCAGCAAGAGATTTTTCTCTTAATCCGCCAATAGGAAGAGCCTTTCCTCTAAGGGTGACCTCTCCAGTCATGGCAAGATTGTTATTCGCGGCCTTTCCAGAAAGACAAGAGATAATCGCACATGTAATGGCTACGCCAGCACTTGGACCATCCTTTGGAACCGCTCCTTCAGGGAAATGAAGGTGAATGTCATTCTTTTCAAAGATTTCATCGTCGATTCCGTATTTTTTAGCGTTTGCACGGACATAATCGAGCGCAATCATGCAACTTTCTTTCATGACGTCACGAAGATTTCCGGTAATGACCAATTGGCCCTTTCCATGGAAATAAGTTGCTTCAATTGGCAATATATCTCCACCAAAATCCGTATAGGCTAAGCCAGTTATGACGCCAACTTGTGGCTCTTTTTCTTTCTTTGTATCTTCGAAGATTTCAACTCCTAAATACTTACGAACCTGCTCTTTGTCGATAAGAACTGGTTTTTTCATATCAGGATTCTTGATTAATTCGACGATTGCTTTTCTGCAACAAGAGGCAACGAGCCTTTCAAGTTCACGAACGCCAGCTTCACGAGTGTAGAATTCAATTATTTCTCTTAAGCCTTCTTCAGTAAAGGAGATGTCTCCTTCCTTAAGTCCATTAGCCTTCATTTGTTTACGAATCAAGAAATCAGATGCAATCTTAAGTTTCTCGATTTCCGTATATGAAGGAACCTCGATTAATTCCAATCTGTCTCTAAGTGGTCCAGGGACATTTTCGAGATTGTTTGCGGTTGCAATGAAGAGAACGTTTGATAAATCATATGGTTCTTCAATGAAATTGTCGTTGAAAGACACATTTTGCTCAGGATCAAGAACCTCTAAGAGGGCACTTGCTGGGTCTCCGCGATAATTAGAACCGCCAACTTTATCGATTTCATCAAGCAAGAAGACAGGATTCACTGTGCCAGCCCTTGTCATGCCTTGGATAATTCTTCCTGGCATCGAGCCGACGTATGTGCGTCTATGTCCACGGATTTCCGCTTCATCAGAAACACCGCCCAATGAACATTTATAGAATTTTCTTCCTAATGCCCTAGCAATCGACTTTGCAAGTGACGTTTTACCACATCCTGGCGGGCCAAAGAAGCAAAGAATAGGGGCTTTTAAGGTTCCTGTGGCTTGTTTGACTGCCAAATATTCAATGATTCTCTTCTTGACCTTCTCTAAGCCATAATGGTCTTCATCAAGAACTTTTTGAACATTCTCTAAATCATCGTTGTCTTCGGTTCTTTCAAACCAAGGCGCTTCAAGCAATTTTTGAATGTAGTTGAGTATCAAAGAGGCTTCAAGAGAGCCATCAGGCATCATTTCCATGCGATGAAGTTCGTTCTTGACCTTCGCCTTTACATTATCTGGATAAGGATTTTTCTCAAGTTTTTGTTTGATTTTATCGACATCATTAAGAGAATCGCCTTCACCAAGTTCATCCTTAATCGCTTTCATTTTCTCACGTAAGAAATATTCTTTTTGAGACTTTTCTGCACGTTCACGAACTTTATCATCGAGTTTTCTCTCGATTTGGTTGATTTCTTTCTTTTCTTTCAAAAGATCGATGACGTATTTGAAACGTTCAACAATGCTTGCTTCGCCTAAGATAGAGATTTTGTCTTCCGTCTTAAAATCGCCATATTGAGCGATAATATCAATGATTTCAGAAGTTGTTTTCTCTTCATTTATAAGAGGTAAAACGTTCGCTGGGAAACTTCCTTGTTGAATTGGCAAAGATGTTATAAGAGATGATAATTGTCCGACATATTTAAGTTCTTCGGATTCTTCTCCTTCGATATCATCGATGATTTTTCCTTCAGCAAGATATGTTCCGCCTTCTAAATGGATGTTGCTAAGCTTAACACGGTGTGAACCAATGATACGAACTTGCACATTGCCATTTTTCATATCAGATGTTGATGTGATACGGCAAAGGGTTGCCACATCATATACATCTTCTTCAATATTAATGTCATTCTTTTGCGGATCTTTTTGAACGCCAACAAAAATAAGGCTATTACAGGCCCCTTTGGCTTTATGAACCGCTTCGATTGAATAAGAGCGACCGGCTTCGATGCCCTCTTTCATGTTCGGAAAGACTACTAAATTTCTAGTAATCAAGAAAGGTAGAGTTAATGGCTCTTTGTTTTCTTTTTCTTCCATAAATTTCCTCCTTTTCGTACGTTAAATTATAAGCCTACTTTTAGCACTGTCAATCGTTAAGTGCTAAAAAGTAAAAAATAAGGCGAATTACTTCGCCTTATCTTATTAATGAAGAATTATTATTCAGCGTCTTTTTTTGCTGTTGTTTTCTTTGCAGCTGGTTTTTTGGCGGCAGTTGTCTTTTTGGCGGCTGGGGCTTTCTTTTCAGCTTTTTCAGTTTTTTCTTCTTTAACTGTTTCTTTAGCAGATCCGTTATTATTCATGATGAAATCACGAACTTTGCGATCAGAAAGTTGAGCGCGGAAATCTTCAAGGTTCTTGGAGATGATGTTCTTGACATCTTCTTCTTTCATCTTGTATTGTTCGGCCATCTTCTTGATTTCTGCATCGATATCTGCATCAGTTGCAGCGAGATTTTCTTTGATTCCAATTTCGTGGGAAACAAGGAAATTCTTGATGTTATTTTCAGCGTTAACGTGATATGTGGCGTGTAAATCTTCTTGTTTTGTGCCGGTGATTTCAAGATATTGTTCGAATGTTAAGCCATTTGATTCGATTTGTTTCTTGAGATTTTCTTCCATTTGATGTGCTTCATTTTCAATGATTGCTTCATCAATAACGAAAGTTGAACCTTTGACGATTTGTCCCATAACTTCGGTATAGAAAGCATTTTCTGCATCTTGAACCTTGTGGGAGAGGAGATGTTTTGTCTCATAATCTTTTAATTCAGCAACTGTGTTGACATCTTTGATTGCGAGATCTTTAACGGCTTCGTCATTGAGTTCAGGAATTTGTTTTTCCTTGACCTCGTGCATATTGATTTTGAATGTAGCTTCTTTGCCAGCTAATTCCTTAACGTAATTTGTTGGGAATGTGACTTTGATTTCTTTCTTATCGCCATCTTTCATGCCAACGAGTTGTTCTTCGAAGCCAGGGATGAATTGGTTTGAACCAAGTTCAAGGCTGTAATTATTTGCTTGTCCGCCTTCAAAGGCTTTGAGTTTGCCTTCTTCATCGGCTAAGAAACCATCAAAATCGATGACTGTTGTGTCGCCAAGTTTGGCTGCACGATCAGTAACGACTAATTCAGCATTGTTTTTAAGAAGGTTTTCGATTTCTGCTTCAACTTCTTTTTCTGTGACTTTTGGAGCAGCTTTTGTGGCTTTGATGCCTTTGTATTCGCCAAGAGTGACTTCTGGGATGAGAACGATTGTGTAGACAAGTTCTAATTCATCTTTTGAAAGTTTTGTAACGTTAACGCTTGGACGATACATTGGTTGAAGTTTTTCTTCAGTGAGCAACGAAGCGAAAACTGGTGTGATAACTTCATCAATGGCTTCATTCCAAACTGCTTGTTGGTTAATTCTTTCTTCGATAAGTTTGCGTGGGGCTTTTCCTGGGCGGAAACCTGGAACGGAAACTTTGCTAGCAGTCTTCTTGAATGCCTTTTCTTGTGCGTTTGTCCAAAGTTCTTTGTCAACGTCTGCGACTAATTTGACACGACTTGGGCTGATTTTTTCAATAGTGTGTTTCATTAAGAGAATACCTCAATTCATTTTGCTAATTTTGCAACGTGATTAAATATACTCTATCTTAAGATACTTTCCAAACTAAAATTGAAAATTTCTTATTTTTTAGACTTTTATCTGTTCAGCGTTTTTTAAAGTATCAAAGATGAAATTCTTAGCTTCTTCCATCTCTTTTTGACTAATTCCATATTTTTCTAATAATGGGCTTAAATCAGTCTTTGATTGCAAGTAAGAATTGGAAAGATTGACTAATGCAACGCAATAAGTATTCAAAGAATATTTACTAAGAACATCTTCAGGGAAGAGTTCAAACATGAAATTGTTCAGTATATCTTTAGCAATATTAAATAACGAAGGATCCTTAACTTCTTTTTGAACCATTGAAAGTAGTTTCTTTGTTTCTTCTTTTTCATATGGCAAATTTTCTTTGCTAGGGTTCATTGTGTAAGAGTGACCATTTTTGTCAAATGTTATTTCGTTAGGATATTTAGCTTTTATAAGTAGCAACAAACCATATGTTTTGACTATGTTTGAGTTGCTTGTTTTTATCATTTGAACAATCTTAGAGGAAAAGTAAATAGTCTTGGCATCGTTAAATGATGTTAATAAGGAAATAATCTCATATTGGTCACCATTTCCTAAAAGAAGGGCATTAACATCTTCATCCGAATAGTTCTTTTTGAGGGAAGATTGTCTTTCATTGTAACGAATTCTTTTCGTCAAAGAACGTAAAACTTCCTCAACCTCTTGAGAAACATAAGGTAACGAGGTGAAATAATCCGCGTCAGAATACGCCTCATCATATTCCTCAAGAATAAAACGAAGCTCGAAATTTGCTTTAAGGCATTTCAAAGGCGCCCTATCCCAAAGGATTTGTCTTTTCTTTTCAATCAAATCCATGGCATCTTTCGCCTTTCCTAGGTTTAAAAAGGCTGAGATTCTGCAAAAAATTGCATCAGGATCATCATTTCCCTTGGTTAATTCCAGGACCAATTCATATTCTTTTTTATTTAATAATGTCGTTAAGTTATCCATGTCTCTAATTTTATTCCTTCCTTCCTCTTTTAAAAAGAGAAAAGACAAACATGTCCAAAACGATTAAAATATCAAGGATGAAAAAGAGTCTAGTTGCATTTCCTTTATTTCTTGTGAGCGTATCTCTTTTTTCTTGTTCAAAAAAAGAAAACAACATCGTTTTTAATGACGCTTTGGCGATTCTAAAAAGAATTGATCGACAAATAAACTACACTCCAATAACCAATATCCCTCATTCCTATATATTAAAGGAACAATTTTCAAGTTACGATGACGAGGACAAAAAACTCTCCGATGTTTCGATAGATAGGGAAATTAACCAAGATGATTACTACTCTTTCGTTAGGATAGTTGGAAAATATAATAATCAAACATATATCAAGGAAAATTGGACATACGTAACCGATAAAAAGAATGTCGCGTGCACTTATATTAACTATCGCGAAAATGGCAAACTAATTTGTAAGCGATATCGCAAAGAAAGTGAGCGTTCACTTGAAAATTGGACCTCTTTCGCTCAAAAAGACATCAACGAAAAACAACGTTTGTATGCTCAAATGGCAAAGGTTTTCTACAATTACCTATCTTCGATGGAGGAAAGCAAAAGCGATATTTGCTCATCTTCTTCTGAAGGATCGGTCAAAATTGAGGCAAGTGACAGCAAAAACAAGTATTCATGCGAATTTCAAGATTATTGGTTTGTCTCAGGAAAACAAGAAAATATTGAAGATAACACTTTATATGGCGCGGACGTCTCATGGAATAAATGCGATATTTCCTTGCCAAATTTGGATTTCTATCCGCTAGTTAGCGAAGAATAGAATCGGCGACTTCTAATAAAGAAGAAAAATCTTTCAAAGACGCGTCTGGAGATGACGCTTCCCCAAAACCATAGGCAGCATGGACAAAATATAGTCCTGCTTTTCTCGTTGCTTTTTCATCCCCTGAAGTATCGCCAACATATATCGAATCGCCAAGGTTATGTTTTTTAACGATTTCTAGAATCGTAATGTCCTTGCTAGCTAAAGTATCGCCCCAGCAAAGATGACCCAAGAAACAATCATCCATTTTTGTTCCTTTCAAAAAGGCTTCGATATATCCTTTTTGGGCATTAGAAACAATAAAAAGCGAGTATTTTTCTTTTAGTTCAAGCAATGTTTTGCGAACATCTGGATATAGTTTACCTGGGTGGGTGACCAAATATTCGTTTTCATAGGCCATACATTTTTCGAGTAAGGAAATCATTTCTTTCTCATCTAAAGTTGGCCAAAGTTTCTTTCCTATATCAAGCATCGGGAGGCCCATTGCGCTTTGCATCATCTCCAAGGTGATGACATATTCGCCATTTTCATAGGTTTTAAGGATTTCATTCCAAGAATCGACAACTTCTTTTGAGGAATCCCATAATGTTCCATCTAAATCAAATATTATTCCTTTTTTCATATATTTATTAACCACTTATTCATTATATCGCTAAAAAAGGTAAAAGAAAAACCGCATAATTAGCGGTAATTGGCGCGCCCGAACCGACTCGAACGGTTGACCCACAGCTTAGAAGGCTGTTGCTCTATCCAACTGAGCTACGGGCGCAGCGTTAATAATATAAAACTCTTTTCAATTTTTAACAAGTTTAAAAACGTCAAAAAGAACGAATTTTATCATAAAGGGCTTTTGCAACCTCCGGAGGGAGGATTTGTTTTAGCTCTTCAATCGATGCGTTTTTCAATGAATCTATGCTTGGATAGTTCTTTCTAAGCACTTCTTTTCTTTTCTCTCCGATTCCTTTAACTCCATCAAAAATGGAGGAATGCATGTTTTTCAATCTTTCTTTTTTGTGAAAGGAAATTGCAAAGCGGTGAACTTCGTCTTGCATCCTCATTAGTAAGAAGAAAAGAGGGGATTTGCTATCTATTGGATAAATAACGCCATCGTTATCGATTATTCCTTCCGTTTGATGCTTATCATTTTTATATAAGCCATAGACAGGAATTGAAACTTCGATAGATTCTAACGCTTCAAGTGTCGCGTGAACTTGTCCTAATCCGCCATCAGTCAATATTAAATCTGGATATGAGGCGCCTTCTTCTTTCAAACGACGATAACGTCTCCTAACAACTTCGACCATGGAATGATAATCATCGCCAGCATCCTCTTTTTCTAGATGGAATTTGCGGTACATTTCCTTTACTGGCTCGCCATTTATATAGCAAACCATCGCGCCAACAGCTGAGGATCCTTGAAGGTGAGAGTTATCAAATAGTTCGATACGATAAGGGGTTTTTATGCCTAGAAGCGAGCCAAGCTCATTAAGCAAAGAATCGTTGTCGTCATTCAATCTAGCGGACATGAAATGTCTATCAAGGCCTTCTTTTGCATTCAAAACAGCCATGTCAATTTGTTCATAAAGGCGACCTTCTTTTGGAGAAATGACACGAATTTCAGGATAAAGTTCACCTAATTCACCTATATTTTCAATATTACAGACAACCTCTTTTGGGAGATCGTTGTTCTGATAATATTCTTCAATCATTTCCAAAGCCTGGGAGGCCCCTCCATCAAAGGAAGGGACGACAATGACTTTCTTCCCTAAAAGAATGCCTCTTCTATAAGTCAAAACGCTTAATGCAATATATGAATCTCGTTCAGAATAAGCGAAAACATCGCGATTTGTCTTATCGCTTTGGATTTCAACCGATTGTTTGGCCGTAATGCGTTTTATCGCATCAATGATTTCTTTATAATTTTGAGCGTCCTCGAAACGTAAATCATTCGATGCTTGGAGCATCTTTTCTGTGTACTCTTTGATTAACTCCGATGTGTTTCCATCCAAAAAACTTCTGATTTTATCGTATAAATTTTGATATTCATCCGCTTCTATTTTGTTTATGCAAGGAGCCAAACATTGTCCTAAATGGTAATAAAGACAAGGCTTTTTCGGCATCGATTTGCATTTTCTTGTCGGGTAAATTTGATTGAGCAGGTCGATGATCTTAAAAGCGTCCCTTGAATTTGGGAATGGGCCATAGTAAAAATATTTATTATCTTTGGCTCTTCTAGCAATTTTAAGGAATCCATCGCCTTTTCTAACGGCAATGTAAGGATAATGAGAGTCATCCATCATCATGATGTTGTATCGCGGATGGTGAGTTTGAATTAGATTCATCTCGAGTATGAATGCTTCTTTATCGGTATGAACGATGATAAACTCAAAATGGTCAACATGGGACACCATTGCAGCAACTTTTCCAACTTGTGGTCGCAAAAAATATTGAGAAACTCTATTTTTTAGATTTTTTGCCTTGCCAATGTAAATGATCTTATCATCGACGTCTTTCATTTGATAAACGCCAGGTTCATTAGGCAAAAGAGCAATCAAACGTTTTAATTTTTCGGAAAGTTCCATATTTATTTAAGGTATACGATGGTGGCTCCCCCTCCACCTTCATGTCCATCCGCGCCTTCGTAATGATCAACGAAATTTTTATGATTGTCGCAATAAGAACGGACAACTTTTCTTAATATTCCGCTTCCCCATCCATGAATAACACGCACTCTCTTATAATGTTTTAGCAAGCAATCATCGAGATATTTCGCCAAATTTCTTTCAGCCTCTTCGGCTCTTTGCCCAATTAAATTTATTTCAAGAGGAACGCTCTTTTTAAATGGGATGTTATCTAAAGAAATCGTAGATATGACTTCTTTTTTCTCTACGTGAGGTTCTTCGACTCTAATCGCTTGGTCTTTTTTCACATGGAAAGTCACGCCTTCTGATGTTCTGATCTCCATTTTTTTGCCATTTATCGAGATGATTCTTCCTGTGAGAAAGAGAGAAGGAACGTTAACGTAGTCATTAACCTTTAGTTCTTCATCAAAGGTTTCAGAAACAAAATCTTCTTCTAAATCGCTTAACTCTTTCTTAGCGTTAATGACTTCATGAAGTTTGACCGTTCCACCATTTTTATTCAAAGATTGCATTATTTCGTCGATTTTCTCTTCATAATCGCTAAGCATCTTCTTTTTCTTCATTTCTACGTCAGACAAGAAATGTTCTTCACGAAGACTCAATGCTTTTTCCTTTGATTTAAGGGATTCTTGAAGCTTATTTATCTGAACTTCTTTCTTTGCTAAATCAGTTTTTAAATCTTCTGTTTCCTTAGTTATCACCGATAAGCGTTTTATTGTATTTGAAACGGATAAATCCTCTTGGGAATCGATGTTTTCTTTGGCATCTTTTAGAACTTCTTCAGGTAAACCGAAACGCTTAGCCACGATCAAACCATAGGATTCACCTGGCAAACCCATTTTCAAACGGTAAGTTGGCAAAAGTTTTTCTTCATCGAACATCATCGAGGCATTTGTGACCTCTTCATGAGATAAAGCATACGTCTTTAGCCCCTCAAAATGCGATGAAATCATCGTTAAAGCGTGTTTTCTTAACAAGAATTTCATGATGGAAAGAGCGATTGCCTCACCTTCTTTTGGAGATGTTCCAGTACCAACTTCATCAAGCAAAACAAGATCTTTTCCTTCAACGAATTGGAGAATTTCCCCGATATTTTTCATATGTCCGGAGAAAGTCGACAAATTATCGCTAAGCGACTGAGAATCGCCTATATCTACGTAAATATGTTTGAAAAAAGACAGGGATGAGCCTTGTTTTGCTGGTATTGCTAAACCACATTGATTCATCATCACAAGTATTCCGAGCGTTTTTAAAGCAACCGTTTTTCCTCCAGCATTAGGGCCTGAAATGATAATTAGGGAGGATTTTGCGCTTAAGCGAAAATCATTTGAAACGACCTTGTTTTTATCGATAAGTGGGTGACGTGCATCAATCAAATCGATTAATGGGGTCTTTGAATATGAAGCGACATGACAATCGTTTTCTTCTGCCATTTTGGCTTTTGCTGAATGAAAATCAAGATAGCCAATCATTTCATTCATTTCGATTATCGCATCTCCCGAACCGGCCACTTCTTGTGATAATTCAAGTAACAATCGATGAATTTCTTCCTTTTCGTCATTTTGAAGTTCCATCATCTTATTGTTTAGCTCAACCAACAATTCTGGTTCGATGAAGGTTGTTTCACCGGTGTTTGAAATGTCTTGAACTATGCCTTTGACCTTATTTTTATAAGAATTTTTTACAGGAAGCACGTAATGTCCATTTTTCAAAGTAAGACTTTCATTTGTTAAAAACGACCTGTTTGCGTCTAAAACGAAGCCGAGTTTCTTTTTCATCGTCTCTTCCAAACGGCGGATAGATTGGCGAATAGACTTCAATTTAGGAGAAGCATTATCAAATATCGATAAATCAGGCGCGATAATTCGATGAATGTCTTCTTCTAGAAACTTCAAATGTGGGAAATTAGCTACATATTCAAGCAAAAGAGGGGATTCCTGCACTTTTTTGAAGTAATTCATGATAGCTTCGGCATTCTTAACGTCATTGGCTATCCTTTCTAGTTCTTCCACATTCAAACATCCGCCTTTTTTGGCTAAAGAGACATAATCTTTAAGATTACTCGAGACATCGATAGGAAGATTGCCATACTTGGCCATTACATTTCTTGTTTCTTCAAGAAAATTGAGTTCATGTTGCAAAAGAGACTCGTTTGCATACATCTCCAAAGTCTCTGCTTTTTCCTTGCCGATATCCGTTCTGGCATGTTTTTTAAGGCTTTCCCTTATTTTCTCAAATTCAAATTTCTCGTATACGTCTTGCATATAATGCAATTATACCATTTATTGAAAAAGATTAGGATTACTAAGAAATGACAAAATGCTAAAATATTTTTATGAATTCAAATCAGCCAACAACAATATCATTAACGATAGATCCTTCAAAAAGAGAAAACATTAAAAATAGTTTTGTTGATTATGAGGTACAAAACCCTAATCAATATGTAGATTTTTTTGCAAAATGTAAAGATTTTTCTGTCACAATATATAAACCAAACAAAAAATTGGCAATCATTGTTGTTTTTCAGGGAAAAAATATAGAAAGTGTCGCCAAAGAGTACGGATATGTCCCTGAAATTAAGCCAAAAGAAACCATTGTTAATCGATATCCTCAAATAGGAAGCGATGAAGTTGGAACGGGCGATTTTTTCGGTCCTATATGTGTTTGCGCCGCTTATGTTGAGGAAAAAGATCTTCCATTAATCAATGAATTAGGCGTTACCGACTCAAAAAAGATGACAGATGAAAAGATTCTTTCGATAGGTCCTACGCTTGTAAAAACTTTTAAATATTCCTTACTTTCGTTACCAAATGAGAAATTTAACAAAGTACACGATTCATTCAATATGAACGCAATAAAGGCAAAGATGCATAATCGTTGTTTGCTTAACTTATTTGAAAAATATCCAAATTCAACCATATATCAAGACCAATTTGCTGAGGAAAAAATATATTACTCTTACCTAAAAGAGGAGACCCATGTATTAAAAAACATCGTTTTCCACACTAAAGGAGAGTCATTATTTCCATCCGTTGCCTTAGGAAGTGTTATCGCTAGGTATTCATTTCTTCTGAAAATGAAAGCATTGAGCGAAAAATATGAAATGAACTTTCCTTTTGGCGCAGGAAAAGACGTAGATGAATTTATCGTTAAATTTGTCGATAAATACGGCGAAAATGAACTTAAAAATGTCGCAAAATTGAATTGGGCAAACTATAAAAAATACAAAGAAAGCAAGAATTAAGCTAGTTCGTGCAATTTTGAGAGAACTTCATTGAATTCGTCAGTAAGTGGGGCTTCAAAAGTTACGAACTCATGTGTTTTTGGATGCTTAAAAGTTAATTTATATGCATGCAATAATTGGCCTTTATCATATAACGAACAGTTGTTATGTCCATACAGGGGGTCGCCAATTACCGGATGACCGATATAATCCATATGAACACGTATTTGATGGGTTCTGCCAGTCAAAAGACGGCAAGAAACCAAAGTGACTTTTTCACTATATCTTTTTAAAACATTGAAATACGTGATAGATTCGCGTCCTTTAGCAACGTTGACACAAAATTTTATAGGGCTTTTTGGATCTCGTCCGATTGGTGCATCAATTTTTGCTTGATTTTCGTCAATGATACCATTTACAAGTGCGATATATTCCCTATGCATCGTATGGTCAGTTAATTGTTCTTTCAAATAAAGTTCTGCTTCATCGTTTTTAGCTATTGCAAGCAAGCCTGAAGTATCTTTATCAATTCTATGGACCAAGCCTGGTCTAATTGGATCGTCTTTGCTAGAAAGTTCTTTTCCGTAATAAACCAATGCATTAGCAAGCGTTCCGCTCTCATGTCCGTTCCCCGGATGGACAACCAAACCTGCCGGTTTATTTATAATGATGATATCTTCATCTTCATAAACGATATTTAGTGGAATGTTTTCTCCATCAAGCGTTAGTTGTTTATTAGTATATTTTTCATAGGTTATAACATCGGCAAGTCTTAAGTTATAATGGGCTTTTTCTTGCTTATTATTTACAAGTACCTTTTTTTCTTTAATTAGAGTTTGAACCTTACTTCTTGAGGGTGCTACTTCTCTTTCAAAAAGGTATTCGTCTAGTCTTCTTCCGACATCGTTTTCAGTAACAATAAATTGATTCATAAAACCGCTATTTCTTTCTTATTGCTTCCTTGATGGAACGAACTATCAAAAGAACAACAAAGATTCCAACCGCTACTACTAATGCTGCATCAGCAACATTAAATATAGCAAATGAATCTTTATCAAATCCGAAGATATAGAATTGGAACATATCTACAACTCCAGAGAATCCTGTAATGCTTGGCCAATAAAATGTACGGTCAATGGCATTGCCTAATGCACCACCCAAAGCAAGCATCAAAGCGCAGTCAATCCAATGGTCTTTTTTATTCAAATTCTTATACCAATATATGACGATTGCAATTGAAGCAACCCACGATATTGCTATAAAAAGATATCTAGCCCATGTTACATCGCTTCCCATCCCAAACGACGATCCTTTATTAAAGGAGAGGGTTAAATAAAAGAAATGAGGAATCACTTCTATTGAATTCGACGATGGTATATTAGGGTTTTGCCTAACATCTGGGTTAGCTTTGAAATAGTTCACTATGCCCCATTTGCTCGCCAAATCAATGGCGATAACTACTACAGCAATCCAAACAAAACTTAAAAGAAAGGATTTGAAATTCCATTGGAACTTCTCCTCCTTCTTTATCGTTTCTTGTTTTATTTCATTCTTAGATGTTTCTTCCATCGTTATTCACCTAAGGCTTTCAAACAGCGGTCGCACAAAACAGAGCCGTTTTCGCGCATGGATGCGTCCTTTTTGTGGTTTCTGCATCTCTCACACGTTTCATCTTCATCTTTGCTCACTTCAGCTTTATCGGTTTCACCAGCCTCTATAATGGCCTCGGAAACGCCAAATAATCTGGCTTTTTCATCTGAATCTAAGGAATTGAGAATATCGCTCAAATCCTTGTTTGAAGAGTGAACAATAACACTAGCTTCGATTGATGAACCAATCATTCCGGCAGCACGTTTTTCTTCCAATGCTTTTAAAACAACGCTGCGCAAAGAAACGAATTCATCGTATTCCTTTAACACTTCTTCATTGTATTCATGAGATTCTTTAGGCATATCTTCTAATTGAGGAGAGGATTTTTTAACCCCTGGAATATAGGAATACACCTCATCCATGGTGAATGAAAGTATTGGGTTGAAGAGCAAGCAAAGCTCGTAAGTAATCTTATAAAGGGCATATTGAACGGCTTTTCTACGTTTAGAGTTAGCTCCATCGCAATAAAGGATGTCTTTTGCATAATCTAAATAGAAATTCGATAATTCGACTAAGAAGTTAGTCAAAGTCATGCTAACGCTAGCAAAAGAGAAACTATCATAGTCTTTCAAAACCTTATTTTTAACGGCTTCTAATCTAGCTAAAGTCCATTTATCGGCTGGGTATAACTCAGGTTTTTCACTTGGAATATATGGTTTTCCTTCACCATCTTGAAGGTTTCCTAGCATAAATTTGAAGGTGTTTCTGATTTTTCTATATTGTTCAGAAACGGATTGGATTATGTTTTCAGAAACGCGGACGTCGGCGACATAATTGACACTGGCTGCCCATAAACGGAGAATATCCGCGCCAAATTGATTTGCGACCTTGCTTGGATCGATGCCATTCCCGGCTGATTTGGACATTTTATTCCAATTTTCGTCCATAACCCATCCATGAGTTAACGTCTCTTTATATGGAGCAACCCCATTATAGGCGACACTTAAAATCAAAGATGAATTGAACCATCCACGATATTGGTCGTTTCCTTCAAGATATAGATCTGTTGGGAATTTGAGTCCTCTTTCTTGAACTGTGCCAGCCCAAGAGGTTCCAGAATCAAACCAAACGTCCATAATATCGGTTTCCTTACGGAATTCTCCATTTGGTGATGCAACATTTGTATATCCTTCAGGCAAAAGTTCTTTTGCTGAATATTTAAACCAGGCATTTGAGCCTTCTTTTGCGACCAATTCGCGAATATGGGCGAAAACATTTTCATCGATGATAGGTGAACCGTCTTCGTTGTAAATGATAGGGATAGGTACACCCCAAGCTCTTTGACGTGAAATACACCAATCACCACGATCTTTAATCATGTTGACCATCTTTTCTTCGCCCCATGTAGGGTTCCATTTAACCTTATGGACAGCATCAATCAAATCTTGACGAATGTTTTCAATCGAGAAGAACCATTGTGGAGTTGCTCTAAAGATGATTGGCTTATGTGTTCTCCAATCGTGTGGGTAAGAGTGAACGATGTCAACTTCCTTTAAGAGATGTCCATTATCTTTTAATAAATCAACGACTTTATCATTTGCATCGGCATAGAACATTCCATCGCATGGATCGCCTTCACCTAAATGCATAACGCCCTTATCATCGACTTGTTTAAGAGGGCCGATTCCGTATTTAGCGCAGGCATTGAAGTCGTCGACGCCAAAATCAGGGGCCGTATGAACGCAACCCGTTCCATCTCCATCGGTGACAAAAGAGGCAACGATGATAAGCGATGTTCTATTTTCATATAGTGGGTGTCTTACTGTGGCATATTCAAGATCTTGTCCTTTGAAAGATTTGATAAGTTCGCACTTTTCAAAGCCTAATTCTTCTTTGATCTTGTCTTGTAAACTCTTTAAGAAGACGAAATTTCCTTTTTCTGTAGCAAAAAGTCCGTATTCAAAACGCGGATTCAAGGTAATTGCTTGATCGCCTGGAATTGTCCATGGGGTTGTTGTCCATGCAATGATCTTAGAATCATTTGGGACGACTCCCTTTCCATCGATGAAATCAAAATAAACATACATTGTTCTTGCTGGAACATCGGCATATTCAACTTCGGCTTCAGCTAAAGCGGATTCGCTTGAAGGAGACCAATAAACAGGTTTGAGGCCTTTGTAAATCAAGCCTTTCAAGGCCATTTTTGCAAAAACATCTATTTGACGTGCTTCATATTCAGGAAGCAAGGTCATATAAGGACGGTCATAATCGCCTAAGCAGCCTAAACGTTTGATCTGACCCTTTTGGTGATCAACCTGTTTCAAGGCATAGTCTCTACACATATTGCGGAAATCGACAACCGGAGTCGTTTTGCGATTAACTCCGCTCTTTGTGACTTTAACCTCAATTGGAAGGCCATGCGTATCCCAACCGAAAATAAATGGTGTCTTATAGCCAGACATATTCTTATAACGAACAACGAAATCCTTAAGCAAACGGTTAAGCATATGTCCGCAATGGATATCGCCATTTGCATATGGAGGCCCATCGTGAAGCAAATATTCATCACATCCTTCACGGTTTTTGTTCATTTCCTCATAAAGATGCATATTTTCCCATTTTTCAAGCATCTTTGGTTCTTTGCTTATTAAATTAGCACGCATCTCAAAACCAGTTTGAGGCATAAGCAAAGTCTTTTTCATTTCGCTTCCCATTAATTTTCTCCTTTGGGCAAAATAAAAACGCCCTCTAAGGGCGCTAATTGCGCGGTACCACCTTAGTTCGGAATAAAAATTCCGCTCTCAAGAAACTCTTAACGCAAGTTTTACGTCTTCCCTACATCTCTTCAAGAAGATGGCTCCCATAGTGATGGACTTTTGGCGTTGTCTCGTTCTCATCCAAGAGACTCTCTGTTATTTGCCTTGGCCGCTCTATGATCTTGACCTCCACTAATATAGTTTATTCTTCTTTTATTTTCAAGTATTTAAAAAAGCCTTCATAAGAAGGCGTTTAAATGGTTTTTCCCTTATCAATCGTTGCCAAAATTAGGTTTTAAGGCATCAGATAAATCGATATCGAACTCATCTTGGGTTGTATCAGGTGCTACTGTTGATCCTGTAAGAGGCGTGGAGTATGTTGGAATTGGGTCATTGATTTCATCAATTTCCGGAGCTGAGATGATGTCTTTACCATCGAAATCAGCGGCAATAACGCTGACAATGATGGTATCTTTCAAATTAGGGTTGACGGTCATACCGATTTTGAGATTAACTTCTCCACCGGTTTCTTCGCGGACTTTATTGATGCATCTTTGAGTTTCATACATGGAAACATCGGATCCGCATGTAATTGCACAAATCCCTCTTTTTGCACCGTGAATCTTTGTTTCAAGCAATGGGGAATTTATGGCACACATAGTGGCTTCATCGGCTCTATTTTCGCCAGAACCCTTGCCATAGCCAATCAAAGCGGTTCCTGAATTTTGAAGCGTGGTCTTAACATCGTTCAAATCAAGGTTCATTCCACCAGGTAAAAGTATGATATCAACGACCGTTTTGACCGATTGAGCCAAAACATGGTCGGCATTTTGCAAAGCTTGGTCCAACGAGCAATTTCCAAAAGCGGTTAATAATTTGTCATTGGAAACAACGATGATCGAATCAACGACATCCTTGAGGTTTTTAAGGCCCTCGATGGCGTTTTGCGTTGCTTGTGATCCTTCATAGCTGAAAGGTCTAGTAACAATAGCAATTGTCAATGCGCCTGCTTCTTTAGCGATTTTTGCGACCACAGGGGATGCACCAGTTCCCGTGCCTTTTCCCATGCCAGCTGCAATAAATACGACATGCGCCCCTTCAACAATTCTTCTGATATCTTCGGTTGATTCCTCGGCGGCTTTTCTTCCTACTGCTGGGTCACCACCGGCTCCCAATCCTCTTGTGGATTCTCTGCCTAAAATAACACGTTGCGGGGCTCTAGAAGAGGCCAAAACTTGTTTATCCGTATTCATGACGCAGAAACTAACGTTTTGAATGTTATCTTCAATCATTCTGTTAACGGCGTTGTTTCCCGCACCGCCAACGCCGATAACTACAATTTTAGCTACAGGCTCAAAACTATCGAGGTCATCCTCTAAGTTTCTATTTATTTCATCATATTGTTCGTCCATGTTCTTTCTCCCTTTTGTTTTTATTTTTCCCTACTTAAGTTCGTGATTCCTTGATAATTTTCAATAGGACCAGCCATTCTTTTTTGCTTTGTTTCAGCGATCATCATGCCAAGAAGGTTTGTCGCGCCAGCATCTCTAGCACCAATGACGTTTGGTACGAAAGTGTAGAGTTGTCTATTCCCGAATATTGGCTTGAGTAATTCCGAAAGGCCTCTGAGTCTTGAGGTTCCACCAGTAACGACAACCGGAATTTGACCGTATTTTTGTCCTTCAGATAGATTTAACTGATCAAGATTCAACTTTATGGATGTTAGAAGTCTCTCAAAATAAGACGTTATGACCCCATTAAGATCCTTTTGGTAGATCTTTATCTTTTCGTTTTCGTTATTAACACCGACGTAAAGAGGGGTTTCGTATCTATGAGATGTGACATCATAGCCAAATTTTTCCTTCAAATCGTTAGCAATTTGAAATGGAATATCGAAACTTTTTGCGATTTTATCGCTCAAAGCGCGACCACAGCCATTAATGAAGTAAGATGAATACGCTTCCCCATTATTGACTGGTGAAATAGTAACTAAATCAGCACCCAAATCAATCAAAACGTAAGTTTTTGGATATTTGACGTCGCTTCCGATTAATTGTGAAGCACAATAAACGGAAACTGAACGCTTAAGAACCCTGAAACCAGCTTCTTGAACCACTTGAGTGAAATTATTCAAAATATCAATCGGCAAAGAGTAAATTTTAGCCTTAATGCTAAGAGAATTTGCAACCGTGCCTATAGGCGGTTCGGAAAAACCAACAGGATCTCCGCCATCAGGTTTTTTAATGACATAGTAACAAGGTACGACGTCAACTATCATGCTGCCTTCTTCAACTTTTCCAGTTTTAAGAAGGTTGAAAACGTTTGTGACGTCAACAGGAGTAACCTTCAAATTGGATTCCCCGCCTACAATGGCTGAGGCCTTTGTGCTTTCGTATGTCTTCACCCCAAGAGATGGAAGAACAAGGGAAACGGCATTAGGATCCATTTTCACATCGAATGTCGAATCATCGATGTTATGAATTTCGGCAAGCGCCTTGATAAGTTTCTCACGATTGATTATTCGACCATCAGAAACCAAGCCTGTTATCGGTATTTTTTTGTAATAAACAAGATGTGGAACGTTATTTGAAACGTATCCAACTGCGAATTTTATATAGTTTGAAGTTATTTCTAATACACGTGAATATTTAACATTTTCCATAAGCATATTCTATTCTAGAATAAGTTTAGTAATTTAACAATATGCATTAGAAGTTAGTTAGAGGTAAATTAGTAGTTTTTTAGTTGATTTCTATTTTGCTACATTCTTTCAAAAATATAGTTTTTATCGATTGTTTTCAATGAATGTTTTATTTTAAGAAATCGCAAATTATTCCAAAAAAACTTTTTTATATTATTTTTCGGCGAATGACTTTATGTCTTCTTCAAAAGAGGAAACTTCCTCTACTTGTGATGTATTTTCTTCAGATGTCGTAACTTCAGCTTTTTCTGCTTTAACCACTTCGGCTACTCTATATGATAAGCCAATTGGAAGGGCGCAAACGGTAATGAAAGCAACAGCAAATAAGGAAATTCTAAGTGCCAATTGTTTACGATAATGAGCACGTGAGAGCCCTGTTTTTTCTAATTTATCTTTCATTGTCCTTGCCTCCTTTCTTTTCTATACATCTAAGCTTTGCTGGCTTTGAACGATGATTTTCTTCTAATTCTTTTTCGCTAGCGACAATAGGTTTCCTTGTGATAGAAAGATATGGTGCATCTTTTATTTCACTAGGTAACATGATTGGGCCTTCCCTTGTTCCTTCAACGACGCTTAAAGATCTAAATCTTTCTTTAACGAGTTTGTCTTCAAGACTTTGGAAGGTGATGATGGCAATTCTTCCATTTGGTTTAAGAATTTCATCGAATGTGTCTAACATTTGACGTAAATTGCCAAGTTCGTCGTTAGTTTCGATTCTTAAAGCTTGGAAGATTTGCTTTGCTGGGTGGCCCTTTTTGGCTAATTCTTTAGCTGGTTTAACTCTTTTTATTAGTTCAACCAATTCTCCTGTCGTGGAGATTTCTTTGTTAAGGCGTTCCTTAACGATTTCTTTAGCAATTTGGTAAGAATAATTGTCTTCTCCATATTCTCTAAAGACCTTCAATAACTTCTCAAATGGATAGGTATTGACGATTATTTTTGCGTTTAGTGGGTTCGAGAGATCCATACGCATATCAAGTTGGGCATCTTCTCTGTATGAGAAACCTCTAGAAGCTTCATCAAATTGAGGAGATGAAACTCCTAAGTCAGCCATGATTCCGTCGACTTGTGTAACGCCAATTTCCTTTAATTTTTCGACAAAATAAGCGAAATTCGACTTGATTATCGTGAAATTGGAACCAATATCGCTTAATCTTTGTTTACTTTCATCGATTGCTTCTTGATCCATATCGAATGAATAAAGATGTCCGTGTGGAATCTTTTCAAGAATTGCAGATGAATGACCACCTCTTCCTAAAGTCAAATCAACATAGACGCCATCCTCTTTTATATTTAATAAATCGATGGTTTCGTTTAATAAGACACTGTAATGGAATCCCATGTTATTGAGCCTCCTTACTTATAGAAGAAAGATCTTCTGCTATCTCTTCATAAGTCTCATCGTTTTTGTTTTGATAATCCTCATATGCTTTCTTATCCCAAATTTCAAAATGGTCTAAGACACCAATGATTATTATCTCGTTTGAGAGCTTATAACGTTTCATCGTTGATGCGCTAAGAGAAATTCTCCCATGGCTATCAACATCTAAAACTTCGACGCTAGAGAGGGCTAAACGCATGTAGGTACGTGCTTTTTCACTTAAGAAATTCATTTTTTCTAGATTTCCAAGATAAGCATTGAATTCATTTTCTTCGTAAATGGAGATTGCTCCCTCAAATCCACGAAGCAAATAAAAATGTTCTGGGACTTCTTTCACTAATTTGCTTGGCAATTGAAGTCTGTTCTTTGCGTCTAGATTTCTTTCGTAAGTTCCAAAAAATTTTCCCACTTTTTCCCACTCCGCAAAAATAATGTATCATTATTGAAGAAATCTTTAAAGAAAAAGTTACAAAAAAAGCTCCCAAGGGAGCCATTTTTGGAAAACTATTGTTTTGATGGGAAGTCAGGAAGACCATCCAAAGAGAAATTGCTTCTTTCTTCTTTGATTTCGTCTTCGTCAACGAAGTTAACGCTTTTGACGCTTTTTGGCCTTTCCGCCTCTCCTTTCCTTACTAGTCTAATCGGTAAAGAAGCATGAATAAGGCCTAAAGCCACGTCATCAAGATCGACGCTTGGCCCTGGAATATATAATCCCGATTCAAAATCTTGGTCATCATCGAATATTTCCACGCTTTCATTGACTTTGCATGGATATGAGAAACAAACATTGTCCCTTGTATCGAAAACGCTTAGTTTTGCATCTATTTTGAATAGTAAGAGGATGAATCCGTCTTGCCTTGACGCTTTGACTTCGTAACGACATGATTTTACTTCGCTAATAGGATAACGAATTTCATATCCTTCGAAGTTCGTTTCATTAGACAAAGACTTTTCTCTTCCTTTAATGATTGAACTTTTATTGATTTTATTCATCAGGAGCGAACCTCAGCGTTGAAACGCATCGCAAGCATGTCCGTAACCTTCTTCATGACAAGGTTAACCTCTTCATCTTTGAGAGTTTTATTCTCATCTAAGAATGTGATTGTAATTGCCATTGATTTCTTGCCTTTTTCAATTTTATCGCCTTCATAAACATCGAATACTTCGACATTTTTGATGATTTTGTCAAGGCGAGAAATTTCACGCTTTATATCGCCATAAGGGATATCCGTTTTAAGAAGGAAGGCCAAATCTCTGCTAATTGATGGGAATTTTGGAGGGATTGAGGCTTTTTCGGCACTTGTCTTAAGTTCAAGCAAGGCATCCAAATCCATTTCAAGAACGGCAACATTATTCTTGCCAAAACCTAATTTCTTTAATGCTTCCGGATGAAGTTCCCCAAAGACCGCCACCACTTGTTTACCAAGTAAGACTTCAGCAGAACGGGCTGGATGAAGTTCTTCTTTATCGGATTTATATGCTTCTAGTCTTAAACGGTTGCCGTTTATTCCTAAAAGATTGATAATTCCTTCGAAATATCCTTTGACGGAGTAGAAATCAACTGGACGCTTTTCCAAGGATGATCTCACTGATTCGTTTCCGCTTAAAACAATCGCAAGATGCTTGCCTTTTATTTTTGGCGTATCAATGTCAGAAATCTCGTAAAGAGCGAGGTTTTTCTCTTGATGTGCGAAATTATATGAAGCAGCATCAAGCAAGGAAGGGAGAATATTCTTTCTAAGATACATTCTATCTTCCGTTAAAGGATTGATAAGTTTATATGTCTCTCCATTTGAAATTAGTTCAAACGAATCTTTCTTTGCTAGATTTACCAAGGAATACGTAATGCATTCTGTAAGTCCGTTGTTCCTTAGGAAACGTCTTATGGCATTTTTGTTTGCTTGTTTTGGACTATATCCGCCTTTATTCGTTACGACATTAGGGAGTTTAGAGGAAATATTATCGAATCCTAATAAACGGATTACTTCTTCTGAAATATCGGCTTCGCCAGCGATATCAATGCGGAAGAAAGGCACTTTCACGGTAAATGAAGTTCCTTCAACATTTTCAATAATCATATGATCTCTGCTCAAAGTCTTGATCACCGTCTCTAAATCGAAAGACGTTCCTAAACGGCCATTGATGTAATCCAAAGATGTAGGGATGGATTTTTCCTCATGCACTATTTCGTCGTATGTTTCGATGCTTAAAATGTCTTTTGCATCAGCTAGATCTTTCATCAAAGAAGAGCAAATTCTAAGGACTCTCTCGGTTTGTTCGGTATTTAAGCCTTTAACAAAACGTGAAGATGAATCTGAAGATAAGCCCAATCTATTGGAAGTTTTTCTGATTGAAGCACCATTGAAATTAGCAACTTCGATAATTACGTTCTTCGTTTCTGGAGTGACTTTATCTTCTTCAGAAGTCATTATTCCAGCCAAGCACATCGGTTTATTTTCACTAGAAACTACTAAATCCCCTGGTTTTATCTGATATGTTTGTCCATTCATTGCGACAAATTCACCTTCATAGTCATCTTTTACGATGAGGGAGGTACCCAAAAGTTTGTCGGCATCATACATATTGATTGGGGAGCCAGTCAATAACATTACAAAATTTCCGATATCAACGATATTGTTGATGCTTCTGATTCCTTCTGAGGCCAAGATGTCTTTTAACCATTTTGGAGATTCCTTTGTCACGACAGAGCGAATTTCTCTTGCGCCAAACATCTTACATTTTTCTGTATTTGAAGCGACTTTGAATGAGGATTCACCAGTTTTTGTTTCAGGATAATCGGCAATTTTCTCTTTTTGATCGAGCAAGCAAGCGACTTCTCTTGCAATATTTTCCATCGCATACATGTCTGGTCTATTAGCGAGAAGTTCAACTTCGATTATCGAATCATCTAAGCCTAAATACCCAAGAACATTTTCTTCTCCGACTGGTGCGTCTTCAGGAAGTTCCTCGATTCCATTATTTTGGGCTTCACTTAAGGTGTTTTTATCGACGCCAAGCTCTCTTAAAGCACAGCACATGCCATCGGATTCAACTCCCCTGATCGTGGATGGAGCAATAGTCACTTCAGGCAAAACGGCACCAACTCTAGCAACTATGACTTTTAGTCCTTTGCGGGCATTTGGGGCACCGCAGACGATTTGATGAACGCCATATTTCTTGCCTTCATCAACATTTAATATATGAAGATGATCACTATCTGGATGAGCTTCACAAGTAAGAATTTCGCCAATGACTAAATTAGTTGCGGAAGCCAATGTTTTGATTTCATCAACTTCAATTCCAGCAAAAGTGAGTTTTTTTGCGACTTCTTCTGGTGTCGTGTCGCTTAAATCTACAAATTGTTTTAACCAATTCCATGAAATTTTCATATCTATTCTCCTTATTTCTCTGAGAAATCTTTTAAGAATCTCACGTCATTTGTGTAGATTCTACGAATATCATCGATTCCATATCTAAGCATGGCGATTCTTTCGATTCCAACGCCAAAGGCAAATCCTGAATATATTTTTGGATCGTATCCGCACATTTCTAGAACATGTGGGTGAACCTCCCCAGCGCCTAAAATCTCTATCCAGCCTGTATTTTTGCAAAGCGAGCAACCTTTTCCTCCGCATTTTGAACACGAAACATCAACTTCTACTGATGGTTCGGTAAATGGGAAGAAAGAGGAGCGAAGACGAATTTCGCGTTTTTCGCCGAACATTTTCTTAACGAAAAGTTCTAATGTTCCTTTCAAATCAGCAAGGGATACTCCTTTATCAACAACCAATCCTTCGATTTGACCAAATTCATGTGAGTGAGTAGCATCATCGTCATCACGACGATAACATTTTCCAGGGCAAATCATTTTAATCGGCTTCTTTTCTTCGTTTTCAAGCATAGTGTGAGCTTGAGCCGCAGAGGTTTGAGTTCTTAAAAGAAGTGAATCGGAAATATAGAATGTGTCTTGCATATCTCTTGCAGGGTGATCCTTTGGAACATTGAGAAGTTCGAAGTTGAAATGATCCGTTTCTACATCTCTTCCTTCAACGATATCAAAACCCATCGAGGCGAAAATATCAGACATTTCATCGACTATTTTCCAATATGGGTTGATTGATCCTTGCTGATGGCTTCTTCCTGGAAGAGTGATATCAATCTTCTCGGAATTGAGTTTTTCGGCTAAGGCTTTCTTTTGAGCGGCTTGCATTTTCTCTTGGAAGGATGATTCAACTCTTCCGCGCGCTTCGTTCACTATTTTTCCGAAAGCGGCTTTTTCTTCCGGTGCGATTTCACGCATAAGATTCATAAGTTGGGCAAGAGGACTCTTTTTTGAAAGATATGTGTTTTTCCAAGCGAGAAGTTCTTCTGCAGAATTCGCCTCAGCGAGTTTTGACAACGCTTCGGTTTCGGCTTCTTTAACGATTTTTTCTTCTTTTTCCATATTTATATTTCCTTTCTTAATATAGAAAAAGGGATGCAGGGAGTGAATAAATCCACGGTGCCATCCCAATTCGTTTTATATTTATTAAACGCTACTTTTTGGCTATAACCCACGACGGGGAGAATCTCTTCTCCGTTCTCCAAGGCGAACTTCGGCAAGTTTCTTAGAAGACAGTCTCTCTAGCAGTCTCTCCCAGAACTAAGAAGGTCAAGCTTACTCTTCCTTTTCAACGAACATTAATATTCTAATACAAATATTTATATTTGGTATATCTTTTAACGATTTTTGAGTTCGTAAAGAAGGATGCCGGTCGCAATTCCTACGTTAAGGGAATCTATTCCATCCATTTCGATTCTTACTCGTTGGTCAGAAAGAGAGAGTACCTCTTTAGAAACTCCTTGACCCTCATTTCCCATGACAAGAACATATGGTTTTTTAGGCTTTAATTCCTTCAAAGGATAGGAACTCTTTAAATCGGTGCAAAGAATATTAAAGCCCTTCTTTTTCAATTCTTTTATGTCTTCTTCCGGTGTTTTCTTAGATTCGATAATGTCCAATTTGAAAATCGCACCTTGTGAAGAGGCAAGAGTCTTAGGGGAATATGCGCTTGCGTTTCCTTTTGATAAGCAAACATCTTTGTAACCAAAAGCTAAACAAGTTCTTAAAATAGTTCCTACATTACCCGGATCTTGCAAATGATCAAGATAAATAACAGCATCGGACAATTTCTCATCGTTCGCCTTTTTCTTGCATAAAGCAACGATTCCTTCAGGGTTTTTCGATGAGCACAGTTTCTTGATGACCGTTTCATTGGTCAAATAAAACTCTACATTTCCATGAGGGTGCTCTTTCAAAGAAAAAATACGAACGGCTGCATTATTCTCTATTGCCATATCGACCATATGGAAACCTTCGACTAGGAAAAAATCTCCCTTTCCATCCGCATACGAAAGGGCGTCTTTGACCTTTTTGTTATCTTTTGATGTTATAAATTCACTCATATTCTCCCTTTCTTAATTTTGTATGCAACCTTTTATAATCTGGTAATCGTTTTAACACCACATCGTAAAATTTTTTACTGTGATTATGAATTTTATCATGTGCTAGTTCATGAACGACCACGGATTCGATTGTTTCCTTATTATAATGAACCAATAACAAATTAAATGTCAAAGTCATACTCTTTGATGAGTTAACTCCCCATCTAGTCTTCATTTTCCTAACCTTTATCGTGTACTTATTCTTTACATTCATTATGTTAGCGTTGTAGGCAACGTTACTTTCTAGAAAATTGATAAGTTTATTTTTTAGGAGTTCACACTGTTTCTTTTCAGACAATGTAGAAAATCCTTCAATTATAGTTTTTTCACCAAAAATATAGACTTCATCTCCATTTATTGGCGGCTTTATCATTGCTCTATCGGATCTCTTCTTTAATTTAGGACATGATTCAAGAATGAATTTTCTAAGCTCTTCTTTATTAGCATATGACGGGGTGTTGCAAATAAATTCTCTCTTTTCTGGATTATATCGAAGCCCAATCGTTCTTCTTTTACGATAGTTAATGTAGATTGGATACTCTTCCTTTTCGATACTTATAACCCATTTTTCTGATTTCATAAATACAATTATATTGATATTTAACCTTCTTTGACTAGTCAAAGGAAACAAAATAGAGTAAACTTCTTAACCGTATGGAAAAGATTCTTATTAGCGCCTGTTTAGTTGGCGAAAAGACACGTTACGATGGAAAGAGCAATCTCCTCCCAATCGTCGAAAAATTAAAAGAAAGATACGACTTGATTCCTTTTTGCCCTGAAGTTATGGGCGGAATGAGCATTCCTCGTGATCCTTGTGAAATCAAAGGCAACGACGTCGTCACAAAAGACGGTGTTTCAAAAGCAAAAGAATATAATCTTGGAGCAAAGAAAGCCTTGGAAGCATGCAAATTATTCGATATCCGTATCGCAATACTCATGGAAAGTTCCCCTTCTTGCGGCGTTAGAAATATTCATGATGGTCATTTCAACGGGACAAAAATCCCTGGAAAAGGCTTAACCACGCGATTATTAGAAGCAAACGGAATTCATTGCTATTCTTCGCTTGATGATCTTTCTTTCTTAATTAAAGAAAATACAAATGAAGGAAAGGAATATCTCTCATATGAGGAAAGGGTCGCCCTCTTAAAGGAACGCCGCAATGGAAGAAAAGGCTCCTTTGGCAAAAAACCATTCAAGAGAAAACCTACAGAAGAAAAACCAGTTTCCGAAAACGAAAGCGTCCAAGATTCAAATAATGAATCGATTGAAAATGGCGGCGAAAAGAAACAATTCACCAAGCGACCATTTAAAAAGAGCTTCCATCGTGACGGCGAAAGAAAAAGCTTCTCTCACCGTGATGGAGAAAGACGCCCATTCAAGAAAGGCGACGGAAAACGTCCATTCAGAAAAGATGATGGCGAAAGAAAATTCCATCATGATGACAATAAGTTCCATGGAGAAAAGAGAACCTACGGTGAGAAGAAATCATACGGTTCTAAAAAATCATATGGGGCAAAGAAATCATATGGCGATAGAAAATCATACGGAAACAAAGGCTCCTACGGAAAAGGCAGTAAACGTTCTTTCTCGAAAGGAAATTATCACAAAACAGATAAAAAGTCAGCATAATTGCTGACTTTTTTTATAGTTCGTTTTTCAAACAATCATACGGATAGGCTCTTTTGATATAAGAATTAACAGAGCTCTATTTTTATCGATAAAATCTAGTCTTCTTAATCTTTTTAAAACTAAATCAATACGAAACCGCTTCTTTTTAAATCTTATTGGTGAATTGGAAATATAATTCTAATAATAAAGCGTTATGGTAATCCCTAATATCCAAATTTGTTTGCTCGATAAAACAATTAAGCCTGTAATTAAAGGTATTTCTATGAACATAGAGGGTTTCGGCGGTCAATAAACCATTGAGCCCACAACGAAGAAACGTTCCAGCCGTCATAAGCAAGTTAGGATCGATGTTTTTGAATTCTGAAGCAAGTAAAGGGATGGCCGAATAATTTCCAAAAGAAACATCTTTCAACAATAAATCAGAAAGATAAAGACATTGATTTGGGTAATAAGTGAGGCCTTGCTTCAACATTTTATCTTCAAAATCACCAAGTCTATGGGCAACAACGATTGAAATGTTTATTCCGATGGAGTCATGAATATTAAAGAGAACCTGTTGAAGAGTGCTCGCAAATTTATCATCAGCTTTAAAATAGCCATTCTTATCATCCGTATATAAAAACGCAATTTTCTCTTGTGTTAAAGAAGAAATCTCTTTTTCAAAAGATTCTCTCTTTATCGGTGATGTAGATGAAAAAAGATAATATCTAATCATTTAACAATCAATAAATAAGTCTCAAATGGGCGAAGTTTAAAAACATGGTTTTCCAAGATAACATCGCCATAATTGTGGAGTTTGATATCCAAAATATCAAAATAGAATGAGAAATACACTTCATATGGGCGGAAGTTAGATATAACCATCAATTTGATTGGACCATCATGTACATAAGCAAAAACATCAGGGTGGTTTATATCGATGATTTTTAACGGTGAATTAACCACAGTATCATTTACTTGTGCTTGTTTTCTATAAGCAAAAGCATATTGGAAGAAATTTAAGGTGGAGTATGGATCCTCCATTTGTGAAGCGATATCCACTCCTTCTTTATAATTCTCATTAAGTGGATAGAAAGGTTTGGTATCTGAAAAGCCTGCAAATTCGTCTTTGTTCCATTGCATTACGCTTCTAGAAGACAAACGTGATGAACGATTTAGATAACGCAGTATTTCTAAGTTGTTATGCCCATCTTTTTGCCATTGTTTCGCTTCATTTTCGACTGAGTTATCCAAATAGAAATCCTCTATCTTATTGAAATGGAGATTTGACATTCCTATTTCATCGCCATATTGAATAAATGGGGTACCGTATAAGAAGAGCATTGTCGTCAATAACATCTTTGCTGATTCTGAGCGATATTTTGTCGAACCATATTGACTAATGACTCTAGGTTCATCATGATTTTCCCAATAAATCGGCAAATCTCCCTGATATTGAAGAGTATCATACCAACGCATAAAGTTGTTTTTAAGCGAGATGACATCGGTTCTAATTTCCATATCATCTTTGCTAAAAGATTCGTATGAACCGTTGTTGTTGGTTGTATCTTGGTTGAAAATCATATCAAGTGGACCACCATTTTCCCTTATCAAAGCAATTGCTTCTTCAGGTTTTAAACAGCCTCCAGACTCACCAAGCAAAAGAATTTCATTATTGACTTCTTTTATTTTTCTTGAAAATTCAGATAAATACGAGAAAAGTTCTGGACGATTTGAAAATTTGCTCGAATCAAGGACTATCCCATCACCTTCTGCATCCAAAAAAGACATATCCTTCGCCAAATGCGAACAAGCATCTAATCTAAATCCATCAACGCCCAATGAAACATAATGCAAAGCAACGTTTTCCATTTCTTCTCTTAATGAAGGATTGTCCCACCTTAAATCAGGTTGATCTTTACTAAATATATGAAGGTAGAAATATTTCGTTTCACCAATTCTTTCCCATGCACTGCCGCCGAAAAAAGAGCCCCAATTGTTTGGAGGAAGCAATTTTCCATCTTCCTCTTTCCCCTCTTTTATAAAGTAATAGCCTCTTTCCTTGCTATTTTCATCTTCTAGCGCTTTCTTAAACCAAGTGTGTTCGATGGACGTATGATTGAAAGGCAAATCCAACACAAGTTTAATTTCACGATCGTGACATTCTTGAATGAGTTTTTTTAAATCATCAATCGTTCCGAATCTCGAATCTATCGCATAATAATCGCTTACGTCATATCCGCCGTCTTTGAAAGGTGAGGAAAAAATAGGGCACAAATAAAGAATGTTAATCCCTAAATCTTTCAAATAATCAAGTCGTGAGATGATTCCGTTTAAATCCCCGAAACCATCATGGTTTGAGTCTTGATACGAGATTGGATAAACCATATAACCAATCCCTTTGTTCCACCAGTGATTAGAATATTTTTCCATATTTATTGTAAATGTTTTAAAAATTACATAGTTATTATCACACTTTTTAGAAAATTAGTAAATTGTTTAAATAACGCTTTAAATATTTATTATTTAATGTATATTCTTTTTTGTTAAAAATATCCTTTTGACTTATGAGAGATTTTATAAAACTTACACATAAACTATTAAAAGGACATCGTCTCGTATTCTACTTTACCTTGTTCATGCAGTTAATAGTTGGCCTGTTATCAGTCCTCCAAACATTTTTGATTAAAGTTTTAGTCGATACAATCGAGGGTGTGGCTAAGCTCAACGAGGCTGCAGCATTAGAAAAGTCTATTATCCTTCTTCTTACTGGCGGGAGAGGCAATCAATATCTATACGATAACGGCGCTTATATCTTGCCTACCGCAATGATTTGCCTAGCCGTCATCTATGCCTTAAGCATGTTTTTGAGAATTTGGACAAGAGCTTACTTTTCATCCGTTTTCAACGCTTCCATTCAAAAAGAAACCTTCTCTCATATCGAAAAGCTTCCTTATGAAGAATATAAAAAGAGCAAAGAAGGGGATCTTTTGCAAACTGCAACGCGCGATTTGAAAGTCTACCGTGAGTTTATGGCGATGGGCATCAATAACATCACCTGGGCTATGTGGATGGTCATATTCTGCTTCGCTATTCTCATGTCCATCTCTTGGAAAATGACGTTAGTATCGGTCTCTCTTTTCCCTTTCCTCTTTATATATTCAATGGCTTTAACAGGAAAGGTGAGAAAACTATATCGCTCAGCTGACGATTCTGAAGCAATCCTCACAGATAAGGTATCAGAAAATCTCGCTTCAGTGAGAATCGTCAAAGCCTTTAATAATGAAATCTATGAAATTTCTGAATTTGACAAGGCTTTAAAAGATTACAAAGAGAAATTCCTTTCTTGGAAAAAATTCAACGCTTTCTTCTTCTCCTCAAGCGATATCTTCATTTTCGCCTCTAAGGTTTTAGCCCTTATTTGGGGAATTTATCTTGTTTACGAAGGAGAAATCAATGCCGGAACTCTAGTCGTTTCCCTTCTTTACGTGAACATGATGGTTTGGCCAGTTAGAGAGGCAGCTCAAACTTTGTCAAACATTGGGCAAACGTTTGCGTCAGCCGACCGTATCAAAATACTTTTAGAGAAACCATTAGAAGATTTGGAAACCGGTTTAAAGCCAGCAATCAAAGGAAATATCGTTTTCAAAGATGTTTCTTTCTCATATCCAGATGGAAATGGGGCGATGATAAATAACGTATCATTCTCCGTTAATTCCGGTGAAACTGTAGCGATCATGGGAAAAACAGGGTCTGGAAAATCCACCTTAGTCCTTCTTCTTACAAGATTATACGATTACACATCAGGCTCTATTAAACTCGATGGAGTTGAATTGAAGGACATTCAAAAAGAACATCTAAGAAAAAACGTCGTTCCAGTGTTACAAGATCCATTCCTTTTCTCGCGTTCAATCGAAGAAAACATCAAAATCGCCCGCCCAGAAGCTAGTAATGAGGAGGTCAGATTTGCTTCAAGGAATGCAGATATTGAAAAAACAATTGATTCATTTAAGGATGGATATGATACGACCGTTGGCGAAAAAGGCGTAACTCTATCAGGCGGGCAAAAACAAAGAGTCGCCATTGCACGAACTCTTATAACAAAAGCCCCGGTTCTCATATTTGATGATTCATTAAGCGCCGTTGATACCAAAACAGACTTAGAAATAAGAACGAGACTCAAAGAAAATGTTGGCACATCAACCACATTTATTATCACTCATCGTGTAGCGTCCGCAAAAACTGCCGATAAAATCATCGTTTTGGATGATGGAAAAATTTCCGAAATGGGCACTCATGAAGATTTGATGAAAAACAATGGTCTTTATCATCGTTTAGCAACAATTCAAGAAAAAATGGAGGTTTCTTATGAAAAATAATGAAGAATTACTTCCACGTAAGCTAAATTTTGGAATCTGGTTTAGAATTTTTAAATTCGCCTTAAAACGCGCCGATTTATTAATCGTCGTCGTGGTTTCCTTATTAATCACGACCTTCTATGATTCATCTTTCGTTCCTGCGATGAACGCTTCAGCGATAACCCTTGCTGGTTCTAGCGCAGCTTTAACGGGGACGGCTTCTATTTGGGAATTGCCTTTCCATGTCACGTTTATAAAAGGTTTATGGGAAGTTGATATTAACTTCTTGCAATTCTTGATTTCGGAAGGCGTTTTCATCATCGTTCGCTGCATTGCCATTTTCGCTAACTTCTATTTCACCAACTATTTGAACATGATTATCATGATTTCATTGAGAAAAAACCTATTCGATCACGTTCAAGAGTTGTCTTTTGCATACTTCGATAAAACAAATTCAGGATGGCTCATCGCTAGAATGAACAATGACACATCATCATTAGGCGATGTTTTATCGTGGTCTTTAACCTCAATATTATGGTCTGCATCTGAACTTATCTTCACAATCGTAACGATGTTCTCACAAAACGTTAAATATGCCTCAATTGTTATGATTTCCTTACCGTTTGTCGCAATAATAGTTCCATTTTTTGAACATTTAATTCTCAAAGGACACCGTATTGCAAGAAACGCTTATTCTTCATATGTTGGATGGCTAGCAGAAATAATCAACGGTTCTAAAACGGTGAAAACGCTAGGAATCGAGAGCGAGGTTTCCAAAGAATCAACCGATATTATCGATGATTTAAAGGTTAAACGTTTCAAAGCTAGTAGGCCAAATGCCTTCTTTAGACCACTTCTTGAATTGATTTCAACAAGCATGATAACTATCGTCGTCATAGTTGGATATCAGGATATCGCTAACTCGACAGCAACCGATTTAGCAATAACGGTAGCAACCGTCGTTTTATTCGTCGGCTTCGTTCAATCAATTTATTCTCCTCTTGAGGGTATGGCCGAAACCTTCTCCTCCTTTATGGAAAACCAAGCTTCTGCTGAAAAGGTTGAGCAACTTCTTGATGCAAAGGTAGATATCGAAGATTCTAAGGAAGTAATTGAAAAATACGGCACGGTTCTTAAACCAAAAACCGAAGAATACACCAAAATCAGTGGAGATATCGAATTTAAAGACGTTACATTCGATTACGGAAATGGGGTTGAGGTCATCCACCCTCTTAATCTAAAAATCAAGGCAGGAACATCTGTTGCAATCGTTGGAGAAACCGGCTCAGGCAAAACGACTTTAGCAAATTTAGTATGCAGATTCTATGAGCCAACAAGTGGGCAAATTCTTATCGATGGGCTCGATTACAAAAATAGATCTTTAGGATGGCTTCGTTCAAATATAGGATACGTCCAACAAACTCCATTTGTCTTTTCCACGACGTATTATCAAAATATCGCCTATGGGAAGCTAAACGCCACGCTCGATGAAGTTAAAGATGCAGCAAAGCTTGTCGGAATCGATTCTTTCATCGAAAAAGAAAGGAATGGTTACGAAACATTCCTTGAAGATGGCGGTTCATCCCTCTCTCAAGGACAAAAACAACTTATTTCTTTTGCTAGAGCATTGCTTAGAAACCCATCAATCCTGATTTTAGATGAAGCAACTTCTTCAATCGACACCGAAACCGAAGAAGAAATTCAAAATAAGATCCTTCCTCTTTTAAAAGGCAGGACCTCTATTACAATCGCCCATAGACTTTCAACCATCGTAAATTCTGACCGTATTCTTATCATGGAACATGGTTCAATTATCGAAGATGGCTCACATAAAGAATTGATGGAAAAGAAAGGATATTACTATAACCTTTATATGAATCAGTTCAAAGACATGTCAATGGGCGAACAAATCGATACATATAAGAAACAAATCGAAGACAAAAACATAAATATCTAGTTCAAAAATAAAAATGTTACTTATTTACCTAATTTAAAGGTTATAAAGTAACATTTTTTATTATAATTTCGATATTTGCTAAATAAATTTATACCTATTATTTAGTGAAGTACTTTTTTAAATGCCAGATATCACGGTTGTATTCTTCAATTGTTCTATCAGATGAGAATACGCCAGAAGTCGCAATGTTATCAATTACGGCTTTGGCCCATCTTGGTTTATCGAGATAGAATTCTTCAGCACGTTTGCATGCATCTGAATAAGCTTGGAAATCGGCAAGAATGTAATATTGATCGCCTCTATTCATAACTTCATCGAAAATCATTTGGAAACGGCCGTTTGCCTTAAGTGCCCAAGGTCCAAAGAAGAGAGAATCCATGACTTCTTTAACGACATGGTTGCTATTATATATATCCCATGGGTTGTATCCACCATGCTCGTTTCTTTCTTCAACCTCTTCAGCCGTCAAGCCGAAGATGATTTCGTTTTCTTCGCCTGCTTGCTTAGCAATTTCAATATTAGCACCGTCTAATGTGCCAATAGTCAAAGCGCCATTCATCATCAATTTCATATTTGACGTGCCAGATGCTTCCTTGCCAGCCGTAGAGATTTGCTCGGATAAATCCGCCGCAGGAATGATATGTTCAGCCAAAGTAACGCCATAGTTTTCAACGAAGACAATCTTCATGAACTTAGAAGCTTCTTCATCGTTGTTGATGACATCTTGAACTGCCAATATTAGCTCAATGATGCATTTTGCATATTCATAGCTAGGAGCTGCTTTTGCGCCAAAGACATACACATGAGGCGTCATATTGAACGTATCAGGGTTCTTCTTTAATTCAAGATAGAGCGACATGATATGGAAGAGATTGAGTAATTGTCTCTTATAGGCATGAAGACGTTTGATTTGAACATCGATTATTGCATCAGGAGAAATTTCAATTCCATATGTTCTTAAGACAAAATCAGCGAATTTGGCCTTATTGTCATATTTGATTTTCATGATTTCTTCTTGAACTTTCTTATCATTATCAAATGCCTTGAAAGCTTCGAGTTTCTCTGGATGTCTTATCCATTCGTCACCGATTTTTGAGGTGATCAAATCAGCAAGTTTATCGTTTGCGTAAAGTAACCAACGACGATGAGTGACGCCATTTGTCTTATTGGAGAACTTCTCAGGGAATAATTCATAGAAATTCTTGAAGGTATAATTCTCTAAGATTGATGTATGTATTTTTGCAACACCATTAACGGAGAAACCGGCATAAATAGCCATATTTGTCATATGGATTTGACCATCTTTAATGATTTGCATCTGATATGCTTTGCCAGGTTCGACGCCTTTTTCTAACATATACGCATTGAAACGACGATTAATTTCTTCAATGATCATATAGACTCTTGGCAAGAGCTTTTGAACATATTGAACAGGCCATTTTTCAAGGGCTTCAGGCATAACGGTATGATTTGTATATGCGACAGAATGCGTAACTTGTTCCCAAGCCTCATCCCAACCATAGCCATAAACATCCATCATGATACGCATAAGTTCAGGTATGCAAAGGATAGGGTGGGTATCATTAAGTTGGAAAACATAATGATCTTTTAATGTTTCTAGGGTACCGAATTTTCTATATTCGCCACGGATAATTGATTGTAATCCCGCTGAAACGAGGAAGTATTGTTGACGGAGGCGTAACATTCTTCCATGTTCTGTAGAATCGTCTGGATATAAACCGAAGGATAATTCTTTTAAAGTTTGGAGATAATCGTTGAAAGATACGTCTTTTGGTAAATTTTGCTCGCTTGGTTCGGCTGACCAAAGACGTAATGTATTAGATACACCATTGCGATATCCGACGACAGAAACGTCATATGGCATAGCACGAACATGTGTTGCGTTGACTGTTCTTAAAGCATATTCACCATTTGGTTTAAGATATGTTTCAGCATTTCCACCAAATTCAACTTCTACTGCATGTTTTGGTTTCTTAACTTCAAATACAAAGCCATTCGATAACCATTCATCAGGAAGTTCTGTTTGCTTGCCGTTGACGAATTTTTGTTTGAAGAAACCATATTCATATCTAATGGTATTGCCGTGCATTGGATAACCCAAAGATGCTGCAGAATCTAAGAAACATGCGGCAAGTCTTCCTAAACCACCGTTTCCTAAGCCCGCATCGTGTTCTTGATCTTCAAGCTCATTGATATCGATTCCATAATCGGCCAAGCCTTCCTTTGCGACTTTATAAACGCCAAGATTTTGCATGTTATTGAGCAACAATCTTCCAATTAAGAACTCCATTGAGAAGTAAATAAGTTGCTTGCCGTCGTGATTAATCATGTCTTCGCGGCATTTTCTCCATCCAACACCCGCATAATCACGAACCATTTCACCGAGTATTTCATAACGTTCTGTGACATGTGAGTCCTCAACTGAACGGCCATAAAGTTCAGTTAAACGTTTTTCAAATTCTTTCTTAAATTCTTCTTTTGTGTCAAAAATCATATCTATTTTTTAGCCTTTCTTGCTGTTTTTTTCTTAGCAGCTGGTTTTTTACTGATCTTTTCTTTTACAACTTTTCTCTTGAAAATCATCGCTCCATAAGATGCAAGTTTGATGCAAATATGGTATGGACGGCCTTCAGGAGCGCCCTCGTATGCTTGAAGGGCTAAACCATTATACTGATTATTTCCTCCATAAACATCTTTATCTGAATTAAAAATTTCTTCCCAAAGCCCATCTTCTCCAACTCCGACATCGTAATATTCATAGAAATTTGGGGTCATATTGAAGACGAAAAGCAAAGTAGAATCGCCATATCTTCTTTCGAAAGCGAATACGGATTGATCGTGATTATCAACCATCATCCATTCAAAATGAGCAGGATTATATTCCTCTACATGCATCGCATCTTCGGCTTGATAAATGAGGTTAAGATCTCTCACTAAGCGTTTGATGGAGTCATGTTTTGGGTAAGTTAAGAGGTTCCAAGGCAAGGATTTTGTCTCATTCCATTCATCAAACGAGGCTAATTCATTGCCCATAAAGTTTAACTTTTTGCCTGGATGGGCAAATTGATAAGTGTACAAATTCCTTAATAAAGCAAACTTGGTATCGTAATCCCCATACATCTTATTGATTAAGGTGCCTTTCATATGAACTACTTCATCATGAGATAATGGAAGCATGAAGTTCTCGGAGAAGAAATAAGCCATCGAGAAAGTAATGTTATTATGATCATACTTCTTATATACAGGATCTAGCTTGTAATATTTGAGAGTATCGTTCATCCAGCCTAAATCCCACTTATAGTCAAAGCCAAGTCCGCCATATTCAAGGGGTTTAGTAACTCCGCTAAAATCAGAAGAGTCTTCCGCGATCATCATGACAGATGGGTGAGAAAGGTGAATTTTTCCGTTCAAACGTTTAATAAATTCGGTGGCGCCCGTGTTTTCTCCTAGTGTTTTATTTCCTTCCCAATAGACGATATTGGAAACAGCATCGACACGGATTCCATCAAAATGGAAATAATCAAGATAATAATTCATCGCCGACATTAAGAAGGAACGAACTGGGTCTTTTCCTAAATCAAAATAGCATGAACCCCACGGGGAGAAAGTATGCTTAGAATCGGCATATTCATACAAACAAGTTCCATCAAACTCTCTTAAAGCAAATGGATCGGTCGCAAAATGAACGGGAGCAAAATCGAGAATTACGCCAAAACCAGCTTGATGAAGTCTATCGACGAACGACATCAATTGAAATGGGTTCCCATATCTAGAGTCAACTGAGAAGAATCCGGTTGCTTGATAGCCCCAAGAACCATCGAACGGATATTGGCAAATAGGCATGATTTCGACATGGGTGAAGCCATTTTCTTTCAGATATGGAATCAAATAATCAGCCGTCTCTTCATAAGAAGGATACCTTCCGTCTATTTGTCCTTTCCATGATCCTAGATGCATCTCATAGATAGACATTGCTTCATCAAAGCATCTAGTTCTCTTATTTAAATATTTGTCATCATGCCATGCGAAATTTTCAATATCGAATAATCTTGAGCACGTATTTGGCCTTAATTCAGAGAAAAATGCATACGGATCCGCTTTATCAACGTATTCGCCCTTAGCATTTCTAAAATGATATTTATAGGAAGAATAGTTGACGAGTCCAGGGATGAATGCTTCAAAAACGCCGCAATAATCGACTTTTTCCATCTTATTTGCGCCAACATCCCAATTATTCCAATCGCCAATGACGGAAACATCATCCGCCAAAGGCGCATAAAGTCTAAAAATTACACCGGAAACTTTCTTTCCATCAACTTCTCTCTCTACGAAATGGGCGCCGAAGTATTTGTATGCCTCGATGGTCTGGCCCATTAAGAAATCATATAAAATTCCATATGCCATAATATTTACCTCTTCTAAGAGATTATACTCTTTTAGGTATGTTTATCGCAAATTAAAAAGAGAAAAAACCATTTTGAAATTCTTTTCCTTTTAGATTTATCTAACTTGGAATAGAATTGTAAGCGTGAAAAGAGGTAAAAATTACTATGATTAAATGTATGGCCGTTAATGCCGGATCTTCTTCCATCAAATACAAGCTCTACGAGATGCCAGAAGAAAAAGTTATCTGCGAAGGATTAGTCGAAAGAATTGGACATGACGATGCCCATTTCCGTTTGAAATATTTAGGAGAAAAGCATGATAAATATCTCCCAATCATGGATCATAACGTGGGTGTCCAATTAATTCTCGATGCTCTCAAAGAGTACGAAATCGTCAAAGATTTCAATGAAATCAAAGCTATCGGACACCGTGTTGTCCAAGGCGGAAAATATTTCTCGAAATCCGCTTATTTCGATGAGGACACAGAAGCAAAAATCACAAAGCTCGTTCCTCTCGATCCTTTACACGCTCCAGCTCACTTAATTGGCTTCCACGCCTTTAAGAAAGTTCTTCCAGAAGCAGTAACAATCGCTGTTTTTGATACCGCCTTCCATCAAACAATGGAACCAGAAGACTACTTATATCCAATACCACATGAATACACTGAAAAATATGATTGCCGCAGATATGGCGCACATGGTACTTCCCATAATTATTTAGCCAACAAAGCAATCAAAGACTACTTCAATGGTGATAAGAGCAAACGCATCATCACATTGCATTTAGGCAGCGGCGCTTCTATTTGCGCCATCAAAGATGGCAAGTGCGTTGCAACCTCCATGGGTCTTACCCCTCTTGGCGGAGTCATGATGGGAACAAGATGCGGCGACATCGATCCATCAGTTTATTATTACTTAGCCGAATGCACAGGAAAATCAAACCAAGAAATCTACGATATTCTCAACAAACAATCCGGTTTCTTAGGAGTCAGCGGACTTTCCAACGATACCCGTGATATCCTTGCTGCCGCAGAAAAAGGCGACGAGAAATGCATCAATGCCTTAAAACTTTGGGCAAGAAGAGTTGCTGATTTTGTCGGTTCTTACTATGTCCGTTTAGGCGGCGCAGATATGCTCGTTTTCTCAGCAGGCATCACCGAAAACAACCCAATTTGCCGTAAATACGTCATCGACAACATCTCTGAGGCCCTTAACATCAAGTGCGATTGGACAAAGAATGATGAATTAATCGGCAAAGAAGGCGAATTCTCCACGCCTGATAGCAAAGTAAGAGTCGTCGTCATCCCAACAGATGAGGAAGTCATGATTGCTAGAGACTGCTATTCTGCATTCGAAGGAACATTATAATATGCCAAAGTTAGCCAAGGAATTAGCCAACTACGGCTTAGAATTCAAAGCCAACTACTCCTACTTTTATAGAGCAATCAAAAAGTACGATAGAATCGTTATTTTCCGTCATATAAAACCTGATTTTGATGCCATGGGCACCCAAATGGGCTTATATACGTTCATCAAAGACAACTTCCCAAACAAGGATGTCCATTTCGTCGGGGATAACCACGTAACGTTCACCCCAAAACTCTTTCCTGAAACCGAAAAATTAAACGATTCATATTTTGACGAACCATTCTTAGCTATTATTTGCGATGTTGGAGATCATGAAAGAATCGCAGATCCGCGCTACACAAAAGCCAAATGCATCTTGAAAGTCGATCATCACCCATGCAAAGTCGAGATTTCCAAACACCCAATTTTGGATACAGAATCCGCTGCTGCAGCTGAGATAATGACCGACATTCTCCTTAAATTCAAAGGAACAAGTATTTCAAAGGAAGCCGCTTCCTATTTATATATAGGAATCGTTGGAGATTCAGGAAGATTCCAATACTCTTCGACAAATGCCCATACATTTGCATGTGCCTCTGCTCTTATTGAAACTGGCATTTCCATCAATGACATCTATTTAAAGATGTATGAAAAGAAAATAAACGACCTCAAGGTAACCGCTTATGTCCTTAACCATTTCAGCGTTTCTCCTCATGGAGTTGCTTATTATCTGTTGCCAGATAGCATCCAAAAAGAGCTCAACATTACTTCCGAACTAGGAAAGAACAACGTTAACCTCTTCTCCAATATTGAGGGAATCAATGCTTGGTGTTCCATTACCGAAGACCCAAATCCAAAAGATTATTGTTGGAGAATTTCCATCAGAAGCAAAGCCAAAGACATCTCTGGAATTGCTCAAAAATGGGAGGGCGGAGGTCACGCTCAGGCAAGTGGTTGCAAGATAAAATCACTCGATGATCTCGAAGCGTTCGTCAAATCGCTTGACGACTTATTCATCTAAAAAATTAGCATCTCGTTAAGAGGTGCTTTTTTCTTTTTAAATCATCTAAGTAACTTATATGTTATAATAAGTTAGATTTATGGCAAATACATTTGAATTAACTAATACATACATTGAACAAATAAAGAAATATCATGATGAGACTACTCCTTTATCTAAGATATTAGAGAGTTCTCAAAACATTCTCTTTCATTCTTATTTAGCAAGAAGAAGCAACCCTAAAACCGGTTATTTTGAAGAAGAAATCGCTTCTTTTGTCTTACTTAGATATTATCTAGGCGAGGGAAGATTCGTTTTATGCGACTTAAACGCATATAAAGATGGGTGGCACTCCTCAATTGACAGCATTCCCGAAAATAACGAAATTTCATCTCCTGTTTTATCTTTGCTCGATGACTCTCTCGCCCTTCAAAATAACGATGAATTAGCAAAAAGTCTTGAATCATATCCAACATTTACCGATTGGTTTAAGAGATTGTTAGATAAAATTCCTTCCGCAGATCGTGAAGAAATTTCTTTAAATGGCATCAAAGTCAAAAAATTCGCCGAAGTCCTTCAAGAAGAAAAGAAGAAAATTGAGGAAGAGAAAAAAGAAGAAACATCAATCGATAACATTCAAATTGAATCTCCAATCATCACTAAAGAAGAGAAAAAACCCGAAATTACCGAAAGAAAAGAAAAGAAGCTTGTTGTTTATTCAAAAACGAAAGAAACAAAAAAGATCAAAGTCAAGACAGCTTCTTTCAAATATACCGACGAACTTGAAGAGAAAAAACTTATCGCCTCGCAAAATAAAGTCAACGAGCTATCAGAACGCATTAAGAAAAAAGTCGGTATCCATTTTGGTTGGGAAGAGTTGTTTGTTTATGCCAGAAATGGTGATGAAATGTTAACAACAATAAATAAGAAAGTGCGTAAAAAAGGTCTAAAAGATCAAGATAATGACTGGATTATTGTTGCAACTTACACGGTTGAGGATGAAGACTTCGATATGATAAGGGAACATTTCCCTAATCACGCGTTCAGAAGCGATGACATCCTTCATAAGCCGAGTGCGGAATACGTTTCTCTAGCGATTGTCGTTTCTCCAGTAAAAGGCGAACGTAAAGTCGTCGACAATGGCGTTAAAGAGGTAAAAAACAAAGCCGTTTCATTCGTTAATATCACGCCTGAAGTTGGCTATTCCGCTTCAGAAGATAGATTCTACGATGATGATTTTGAAGAGGAAATTCCTGAAATCAAACACCCAAATGACGGAATTGTTAGACCTGTTAAATATAAAGGGGCTATATTCGCTTCTACAGCACCTAACAAGCCTTATACTCCTTCAGAAAATAACGATGAAGACGATGATTCTGCTCCTTCTGGCACATATTCAAACCCTAATGGAGAATATGGAATAGAAGAAAGAGCATCCGAAGAGGATGAAATTCAAATTCCAAAGCATTGGAAGTGTCCTTTATGCCCTTCAAAGAATCCATGGCATACAGAGGAGCCTTCAAGGATTGTAAGAAATAATGACGGCAGTTATACTTTCTTATGCAAAAAGCATAAAAACTGCAACATAAACTAAGGAGAAAACCATGAATAAACCAAATTATACAAAAGAACAAAAGAAATCAGTTCTTATCTATTGTGGAGAATTAGCTATATTCTCTATCATCTTTCTTGTGATAGGACTTCTTATTCTTCTTGGAGTCATCCAAATAGCCGGTTGGAAAAAATATGCATTTACATTTGTAACCTTGATTGGCGGGCTTTGGCCAATTATCGATTTCATTTGGGTTTTAGCATCCAAAAAACATCGCGCAAATAATTCTTTGCTCGATAAATGCTTGGTTTTGCCAGTTCCTCTTTCCTTAATTCCTTTAGATATCTGGGTATTAGTAAACGGAATTGATAACGTTGAAACCAATGTATTTAAATTTGGAATTTCCATCCCTTTGATCTATTTTGCCCTTGTATACGCAATCGAAGCAATTTACCACTATTTCAAACCACTCCCTCTTTTGCTTGAAGAGGAAGATGAAAAGAAAACAGTCATCGAAAATGACGTTGCTAACGAAAAAGAGGCCACCCCTGTATCAACTAACGAAAAAACAGAGGCTTCTGAAGAAGAGAAAAAATAATCAAATTTAGTCAAGAAAAAAGCAAGGTTTTAAATCCTTGCTTTTTTTGTTTATAAATCAATGTCTAATTCAATTGGGCAATGATCTGAACCGCTTATTTCCGTATGAATCTTGCTATCTTTCACCTTATCCATCAAACGTTCGGAAACGACGAAATAATCGATTCTCCATCCTGCGTTCTTCTCTCTTGCATGGAAACGATAACTCCACCATGAATAGGTCACAGTTTCAGGATACAATTTTCTAAACGTATCAACGAACCCATTGTTCAACAATGTAGTAAACATCGATCTTTCTTCATCGGTGAAACCTGCGTTATGATGATTAGTTGATGGATTTTTTAAGTCGATTTCATTATGTGCGACATTTAAATCGCCTGTGTAAATGACCGGTTTCTTTTCATCTAATTCTTTTATGTACTCCAACAAATCTTTTTCATATTCTTGACGGAAAGGAAGTCTTTTTAATTCTTCGCCTGAATTAGGAACATATGCGCCGACAAAATAGAAATCCTCGAATTCGAAAGTGATAACACGCCCTTCTTCATCATATTTACCATCCTTAAGGCCATAATGAACGCTCAACGGATGAAGTTTTGTATAAGCTGCAACACCAGAATAGCCTTTTCTTACTTGGCTTTCGCGATGGTAGAGTTCATATCCTTCTTTTTCAAAAGGAAAAATCCCTTTTCCTTCATCGGTGTATTTACTTTCTTCAATGAAAAAAATATCCGCATCTAGCTCATTGAAGGTTTTTTCGAAGTCTTTTTTTAGAATGGCTCTTATGCCATTTACATTAAATGATACTAATTTCATAACAATATATTACATTTTTTAAAGACCTTTCTCCATAGGAGAAGATAATATTGTATAATTAGTTGATGAATTTTATACCTTTACATGTATATAGTGGATTCTCATATCTGCAAAGCGCTCTCGAAGTCACCTCTTTACCGAAATTGGCAAAGAAATATGGCTATTCGGCTATAGCTTTAACCGATAATGGTTCCCTTTCAGGCTTCGCTCCTTTTTATCATTCTTCGAAAGATAATTCTATATCGCCCATTTTCGGCATGGATGTATCTTTAAACGGGGAAACCTTTACTTTGTTTATCAAAAACGAAGAAGGCTATTTGAATATCCTTCCGTTATGCCCACTCATTTTCGAAAATAAGCTAACCATAGACGATTTAAAGAAAAATCCTAACGGTCTAATCCTTGTATATTCCCCTGATCCAATGATATTTGGCAGTTTAGATGACAACGAGAGAAAAAACTTCGCCTTTGATTTAGCTAGTAAAACAAAAGGTTACTCCGAAATATATCTTGGCATTCCGTATTTAATCGAAAATAAAGAATACATTGAAAAAATTAGATCTTTTGCAAAAGATTATTCATATAAAACGGTAGCCTTCCCTTTATTAAGATACGAAAAGAAAACAGATGCCATAGCCTTAGAGATTCTTTCAGCAATTCAAAGAAATGCTAACCTAGCCATCAATAAGAAATCAGGGGATGAATGCTTTTTGAGCGATGACGAAATCGTTTCCTACTACACCGAAGAAGAAATAAAAGAGACTGAAAGCATTTTTAATGAATGCAAAGACTTTGAACTCATCAAAAAACGTGGCGGTCTTCTTCATTTTCCTAACTCTTTAGGGCTAAATAGCAAAGAATACTTAAGAAAATTATCCTTTGAGGGATTAAATAAAAGGATTCCTAATTTCTCTAAAACATATGAAGACCGTCTCAACTATGAATTGGAAATTATCTCAAAAATGGGATATGACGATTATTTCATATTAGTTTCCGATTACGTAAATTATGCGAAAGAAAATGGCATTTCCGTTGGCCCAGGTAGAGGTTCCGCGGCTGGGTCTTTAGTTTCTTATGCTTTGAACATCGTTGAATTAGACCCTGTAAGATATAATCTTATTTTTGAACGTTTCTTAAATCCAGAAAGGCAATCTATGCCTGATATCGACGTCGATTTTGCCGATATTTCCCGTGAAAGAGTCGTTGCATATTTGCAAAATAAATGGGGTAACGAAAAAATAGGTCACGTTTTAACCACACAAACAATAGGCACAAGACAAGCCATAAGGGATGTCGGTAGAGTTTACGGATATGACGATAAAAAGGAAATCTCTCCATTAATCAAAAGTTTAGAATATCCAGAGCAAAGTCTTCGTTTTAATTATGTCAAATCCCCTGAATTCAAGAAAATAGTCGATTCCGATCAATATTTTTTGAACCTCGTTTCCTTAGCTTCTAAAATTGAAGGCCTTCCAAGACAAGCCGGGCTTCATGCTGCAGGCATCGTCATCAATGACAAGCCTCTAAATGTTGTTTTACCAACCACTTCATCAACCGAAAATGGATATGTTGCATGCCTAGAAAAAGATTACCTTGAGGAACAAGGCTTCCTTAAAATGGACCTTCTTGGCATTAGAAATTTAACGATAATTGATACATGTCTCGCCTTAATTGAAAAATACCAAGGCATTTCCCTCTCAGTAGAGGATATCCCTTATGACGATCCTAAAGCTATTCAAATCATCAAAGAAGGAAAAACGATGGGGTTATTTCAGCTCGAAAGTAACGGCATGAAAAACGCTATAAAAACAATTAAGCCGGAGTCATTTGAAGATGTAGGCGCTCTTTTGGCTCTCTTCAGACCTGGCCCTATGGACTTCATCCCTCTTTATGCAAAACGTAAGGAAGGATTAGAAAAAGTTACTTATGATGCGCCAGAGTTAGAAAATATACTCAAAGAAACCTATGGCATCATCGTATACCAGGAACAAATCATGCAAATAGTACGTGAAATGGCTGGTTTTTCATATGGACAAGCGGATTTATTCAGAAGAGCGATATCCAAAAAGAACATCGATAAACTAGAATCTTTGAAGACTTCATTTATCGATGGGTGCATTAAAAACGGTAAGAGCAAAGAAATTGCCGAAAAAATATTTGCTTTGATTCTTCGCTTCGCAAATTACGGATTTAATAAATCCCACGCTTACTCATATGCTGTAATCACCTGCAAAATGGCTTATTTAAAAGCTTATTATCCAAAAGAATTTTATTCTTCTTCTCTTGATTTCCTTTCTCCTGACGATCCTAAATTTTCCAACACAATTTCAGAATTAAGAACTATTGGCGTTTCTTTATCGGTAGCTGATATCAACAAATCAAGTATGAGTTTTGAGATAGATAATAAAACATTAAGACTTCCATTATCCCTTATCAAAGGCTTACAAAGTAAACTCCTTTGCTCAATCATCGACGAAAGAAATGAAAATGGTCCATATGAAGATATCTTTGATTTCTCGGCAAGATGCAGGAAATATGGGCTTAATCTCCAAATTCTTGTAAAGTTAATTGATGCAGGTTGCTTCGATTCCATCTATAAATCACGTGAATCATTAAGGGCTAGCGCTTATTCTGCAATGGAATATGCCGACCTCCTCTTTGGAACGGATGGGCAACAGTTCCTTGTTGATTTAGGAATTTCTAAGCCAATGATTGAAGAGGTGAACGATGATCAAAAAGTTAACCTTGAAAGAGAATATGAGGCGACAGGAATAATGATATCCTCTTCTCCTCTCTCTTTATTTGATTCTGAACTTAAGCGTTACAAAGCAAAACCATTATCCTTATTAGATGAAACGAGCTCTCCATTAATCTGTGGAGGAATTGTCAAATCCATCAGATCAATCAAAACAAAGAGCGGCAAAAAGATGGCGTTTCTTGCCTTATACGATGATATGTCAGAAAAAGAATTCGTCGTTTTTCCTGAAACTTATGAAAAAACATACCATTTCTTGAAAAAAGATGCAGCGATTCTCATTAGAGCTCATAGAGATAGCAAAAAAGAGAATTCATATATTCTCGATAATGCGGCATTATTAGGAGGAGAAAAATGAAAAAATTATTAGTTATTGACGGAAACAGTCTTTTATTCAGGGCTTTTTATGCGACCTCTTATGGCGAAGGTCCTCTTATGTCGACAAAAAGTGGAATTCCGACAAATGCAATTTTTGCTTTTGCAAACATGCTAGCTAAAATCATCTCATCATTTAAAGGTGATGAATCCATCTTTATAGGTTTTGACGCGGATTCTCATACATTTAGAAAAGAAGAATACAAAGATTACAAGGCAAATAGAAAACCATGCCCCGAAGAATTGAAGGCTCAATTCCCAATTTCACGCGAATTATGCCGTGCTTTAGGCGTTATTTGTTACGAAGAGCATGGCATTGAAGCCGATGATATTTGTGGAACGGTTGCCAAAATGGGTTCAAAAGCCGGATATGAAGTTACCGTTTTCACCTCCGATAAAGATTACCTTCAATTGATCGATGAACACATATCAATCTCCTTGTTAAAAGTAGGTCTTTCAAATATGGATGTAGTTAATGTTTCCAATATGAAAGAGAAATTTGGCTTTGAACCTCTACAAATCATCGATTACAAAGGGCTTAGAGGGGATTCTTCAGACAATCTTCCAGGCATTCCTGGGGTCGGGGACAAAACGGCCGTTAAATTAATTAACGAATACGGTTCCTTAGAGAAAATCTTCGAAGTTGCTCCAACTCAAAAAGGAAAGGTTTGGCAAAACATCGTCGAATTTGAGGCTCAAGGAAGACAATGTTATGAACTTGCCACGATTTTAACTGATGCTAAGCTTCCTTTTAAATTAGATGACCTCGAATACAAAGGATATTCATTCGATGAAGTCTCTTCTTTTGCCAATAAATACGAATTGAAACAACTTCTTTATAGATTGCCGCAAAATTTAAAAATCGGTTCAAAAGAAATCCATGAAATCACCTATAAAACGATTCACTCTATCGACGGAATAGAAATCGGAGACAAAATCGGTCTTGCTCTCGATCTCGATTTCTCTTCTTATCATGAAAGTGAAATTTCAGGTATTGCAATATCAAACAGTAACGAAGCGTATTACGAGAATATCGATGATTTTAAGAACGATAAGAAATTGATTGAAATCCTTGAAAATCCAAACATAAAAAAGAATGTATATGACGGAAAAGCCACCACATACGCTTTAAATTCCTTAGGAATCAATATCAAAGGAATCGAAAATGATGTCCTTTTAGCGGCATATTTGCTAGATTCATCGCTTAATGGAAATCCAGAACTCATTTTCTCATCTTTCGGCATTGACGTTTCTTCCGAGGAGGAAATCTCTCTTTTTAGCAAAGGCTCTCCAAAACAAACAATGAAAATTGCCTATTTCTCTTTAGCCTTAGAGGAGAAAATGCTCAAAAATCTCAAAAGCGTGGATGCCTTTAATCTTTATCAAGAAATCGAGATGCCTTTAATGAAAATCTTGGCAAAAATGGAAATTGAAGGATTCCCTCTTCATAAAGAAAAACTCGATGAATTCAAGAAAATCTTTGAGGAAAAGAAAAAACTATATCAGGATGAGGTCTATTCCTATGCCGGAAAAGAATTCAATATCAACTCCTCAAAACAAGTTTCTGAAGTTCTCTATAACGACTTGAAATTGCCTGACTTAAAGAAAGGTTCAACTTCAGTTGAAGCATTGTCCGATCTTGAAAAATATCATCCAATAATTCCTGCAATTCTCAATTATCGTAAATACGCCAAACAATTAAGCACATATATTGATGGTTTTGTGCCATATATCAAGGAAGATAAGAAAATACATTCTTATTTCAACCAAGCTCAAACTTCTACAGGAAGGCTTTCCTCATCTTCCCCTAATCTCCAAAACATTTCAGCAAGGGATGAAGAGTCTCGAAAAATTCGTGAAGCATTCTACTATGATGATCCAAATACCTGTCTCTTATCTTTAGATTATCATCAAATTGAATTAAGGATTCTTGCCGCATTATCAAATTGCCAAGCATATATCGATGTTTTCAATGGAGATAACGACGTTCATACCGAAACGGCAAAGAAGATCTTCCACACAGAAAACGTTTCTTCTCAATTAAGAAGACAATCAAAAGCAATCAACTTCGCAATCATCTACGGAACGACTGTTTTTGGCTTATCTCAGCAAATAAATTGTTCCTTTGAGGAAGCAAAAAACGTCATCAACAACTTCTACGAATCTTATCCTGAGGTAAAAGATTATCTTAATCAAATTATTCACGATGCAGAAACCAAAGGATACGTAACCACTATGTTTGGACGTAGAAGATACCTAAGAGAAATCAACGATCCAAATTTTGTTAAACGCGAAGCGGCAAGAAGAGCAGCGCTTAACGCCCCAGTTCAGGGTTCAGCAGCCGATTTAATAAAAATTGCCATGGTGAAAATCGATAAATTCCTGTCAGAAAGTTCCTTAAAGACCAAAATGGTCCTGCAAATTCACGACGAATTGATTTTTGCCGTTCCAAAAGAGGAATTGGATTTTGTTAAAGATAAAATTGCACAAATCATGACCAATGCCATTTCTTTACCAGTAAAATTAACCGTTGAAGCAGGAATAGGTCACACATGGTACGAGGCCAAAGATTAATATGCCAGAACTTCCAGAAGTTGAAACAATAGTTCGTCATCTAAACGAATCATTAAAAAATAAAACCATCAAAAACATTCGATTGTTCCGAGAAAAAAACATTCTTACTGGAGCAAAAGAGTTTCTTTCTTCATTGAGAGGTGAAACATTTTTAAGCGTCTCTAGACGTGCCAAATATCTCATCTTCCATCTAACAAACGATAAAGTCATTGTTTCTCATCTTCGTATGGAAGGCAAATATTTCATTGGGGATAGTACTAACGAAACAAAGAAACACGATCTTTTGATATACGATTTCACCGACGGAACGTCTCTTACATATAACGATGTTAGAAAATTTGGAACCATTGAGTTATGGAACGAAGGCAATTACTTAAGTTCTCCTTCATTAGCCTCTCTTGGAGAGGAACCATTTTCCTATGAACCCTTAACGTTTTATGAAAATTTACAAAAGCACAAGAAAACTCCGATAAAAGAGGCTCTTTTAGATCAAAAAATCATCGTTGGGGTTGGTAATATCTACGCATCAGAAATTTTGTTTGCAACCAATATAAACCCAAGAACATTGTGCACTGATATATCAAAAAACGATGCATCATCAATTCTCAAAGAAACGCAAAGAATCTTACTTGAAGCAATTAAGGAAGGTGGATCAACTATCCGTTCATATCACCCTCAAGAAGGTGTGTCTGGCAATATGCAAAATAGCCTTCAAGTATATGGAAAGGAAAATGAAATGTGTCCAAAATGTGGCACGCCTATAAGACGGATATTTATGGGTGGAAGATCCACATATTATTGCCCATCTTGTCAAAAAGAGCAGGGACATGGTGTGATTATCGGAATCACAGGGCCTATTGCAGCAGGAAAATCAACCGTTACTTCTTATCTAAAAAACAAAGGTTATCTCGTTTTAGATGCGGATAAATTGGCTCATGAATCATATGATGATCCTGATGTAAAAAAGAAACTTTTCAATAACTTTCCAACGGTTTTCAAAAAAGACAAGATAGATAGAAAAAAGTTATTGGCCATCGTTTCTAACGATTCAAAACAAATGGAAATTCTTAACTCCATTATTCACCCGTATGTATTCAAAAAAACTAAAGAAGGCATCGAAAATAATCCAGGAAAGAACATTTTAATAGATATGCCACTTCTTCTTGGCTCCCCATTTGAAAATCAATGCGATTTCATAATTGGCGTAAACGCTCCTTTAGAAATCAGAAAAAAGAGGCTTGAAGAACGTGGAGTAAACGTTGAAAAAGCCTTAAAGCTCAATTCATCGTTTCCTTTGGCCAAATTAAAGAAATCATCAACTATTTATATTGAAACAACAGGTAGTTTAGAGGAATTGCAGGAAAAACTAGAAACTTACAAATTTCTTTAAGAAATCCTAACGTTTTAAAAGATTTTCAAAACCCTTCTCTAGTTTATATTCCGCTGAGGCGTCTTTTAAGTTGTCTCTAATGGTTTTAATAAGCCTTTTTGCAAGGATCTTTGTGCCATATTTGGTTGAATATAGTTCTTCTATTTCATCTAAAGAATAATCGGATGTAAAGAAAGTAGGCTTATGATTCTTGGCGCGTTCAATTAAGAGAGGCATAACGATTTGATCGCGAACATAATCCGACTTATATTCATTTCCGAAATCATCGATGACCAAATAATCGAGGTTGTATAGTGTTTTCATGACCTTATCGAATGTTTCTTTGTTTTTGATGGCTAAGCTTTTGATCTCGTCAAAACGCTTTGTCGCGTTCATAAAACAAACTTTTTTATTTTTTCTTGCTAAATCATTGCAAAAAGCAGCAAAGGCATAGCTTTTGCCAGTGCCTAAATCACCATAAAGATAGAACCAATTCCTATATGGGTCTTTTAAAGACGTCCCAATTTGTTTTTTTAATTCTTTTTCTCTTCCAGTTCTGAAGCTTTGCAAAGAAGCATCCAACCATTCATCGGAAAAATCGCGAATATAATAGTTTTCTGATAGGTGTCTCGCCTCTTTTTGCTTTTCGGTTTCTTCATAATGGGATGTTAATTTCCCTGAATCAGATATCTCAAGGACCATTTGATATGCTTCAGGATCGTTCTCAATATCTTTTTTGTTTTCTTGATATGTTGCTAAAAGAGGCAGGTACGTAGGTATTTCCTCATCCTTTATTCCTAGGGAGTGTAATGTATCAATCAACTCTTTATCGGAAAGAATCTCATTTAAAAGAGAATTGACACGTTGGTCATCTTTGCTGAAACCTGTATTTATATTGGTTAATTTTTCCATTGTCATTCTCCTTATAAACTATTTAAGAAATCATCGTAATCATCGGCTTCATCATCACTAATGGAACCGTTATTTTTAATCTCTTCTACTTTGGTTTCGACCGGTTTATTCTTTGATGATGCCTTATCTTCCTTCTTTGAGGCCTTCTTTCCTGATTTCATTCCAGTTGATGTGTTTTCTAGGTAGTTGAAAGCATCGAGAGCCGTTTGACAACCTTCTCTTGCTAATGAACCGGCTAATTTTTCGACATAGGCATTATTCAAAACGTTATTTTTCATCTTCAAAACGTAGAAAATGAGTGCATTTATAACATTATCTGGCAAACCCATGTCCGCGGATAAAGTATTTATGAGTTTCAAATCGTTTGTCGCTGGCTTTCCACCTCTTTGCAATTTCGAGAGGAAATCAATGCTCGAAAGCCTATCCATAGCTCTTATTGTAGATGCGATCGGACTATCTCCATGAACTTCTGAATTAACTGGAGTAATTTGTTTGTGCAAATATTCTCTTTGATCGTTATCTAAGCAGAGACGTTCCAAAGCTTGGAAATCCACTGAATCGCCATATTTTTTATTAGGATTGTAAACGGAAATCGAAGAGGAGAGGAAAGACGCGATCGTCTCTTCGTCATAATTATACAAAGCTGCGTATCTAGCTATTTTTATATATTCGGCTTTGCTAAGCGATGTTTCTTTAAATGAAGGGATTTCGTCTAGCATCTTTGCTATGAACTTCTTCCTATCAAAATACAGAGAGATGGTGGATGTTTTCCTTCCTGAAAGTTGTCTAGAAAGTTCATTAAAGTTTTCGCCATTGAAATCGAAAGTAAAATGATCTTGAAATTTTTCCGAAACATCTTGATATCCATCTGGAAGAGGATCAAGCTGGTATTTTTTCTCTAAATGTTCTATGTATTGTGAGTCAGTAAACTTCTTTAACGTCCCAATCAAAAGAATATTAGAGGAGAATTCAAGAGGGGAACGTGGAGAAAATAGTGCGAACGAGAATGCGTTGTTATACGTCTTTTTCAATAAATATGTCTTTATTAAACCAATCGCTTCTAGTGACTCTAAAGCATTTACGAATTCGCCTTCCGTAACCTGAAAAAGGGAATATAAAGAGGAGAATTCTTTTTCCTCTTCTCCCACTTGGCTTCTAAGTCCGATATATATCATCACCGATTTCAATGAAATTATCGGAGCGTAGAAATCAACAAGATATGAATCTTCGTCTAGAGAATATGTGCTTTCCCTTAGGACTTTATATGTATCAGTGGGTTTAGTTTCAAACATAACTTCAATATTGTAACATCCAATTTCAAAAAATGCACATATTCATTCGATGAATACTTGCTTTTTAATACTTTTCCACAATGGTTGTTCTTTTAAAAATATCGTTATTAAGTGAAGTTTCTCTATCTTATCCACAATAAAAAGAAAGTTATCAACATCTTTGTTTTTCTAACTTAGGTTAGACAAAAAATGAATTTTTTATTAATTTTCTCTTAACTTGCTATGAAATAGATTTATAATCTATGAGTTGAAAGTTGGCAAAATGATCAAAAAAATTGGAATACTAACATCTGGAGGGGATTCACCCGGAATGAATGCAGCCATTAGAGCTGCCGTCAGGACTGGTATTTCCTATGGAATTGAGATGTACGGTATTACAAATGGTTATAAAGGGCTTCTCAACAAAGAAATATTCAAGATGGATCGCTCTTCCGTTTCTGATATCGTCAATCGTGGTGGTACGATTCTAAAAACCGCACGATTGCCGGAATTCAAAGAAGAGAAAGTCATGCTTCAAGCGGTTAGGATTCTTCAAGAGGAAGGCATTGAAGCCTTGGTAGTAATTGGTGGGGATGGTTCCTATAGAGGGGCCTTGGATCTCACTAAGCACGGAATTAATTGCATCGGACTTCCTGGAACAATTGATAACGACATTGCTTCAACCGATTTCACGATAGGTTTCGATACGGCACTAAACACAATCATCGATGCCGTAGATAAGATTCGTGATACGACAGAATCCCATTCACGTTGCTCGATAATTGAAGTTATGGGTAATAAATGCGGGGATTTGGCTCTTTACGCCGGAATTGCCGAAGGTGCAGAAATCATCATTACCCCAGATTTCTTAATGAGCGACGAGGATGTGTTCAAAACCCTTAGACAAATGAGGGAAAAAGATTCGAACAAACGTGCAATCGTCATCGTTTCGGAAAAAATCTACCCCGACATTCACGCTTTCGCAAAAAAGATCGAAGAAAATACGGGGTTCAGCACTAGAGCAACCGTTCTTGGATACATTCAAAGAGGCGGCGCCCCTTCAGCAAACGACAGAGTTCTTGCTGGAAGGATGGGTTCTTATGCAATCGATCTGCTAGTTGAAGGAAAAGGCGGCAGATGCGTTGGCATAAGAGGCCAAGAATTAACTGATTACGACATCTTTGAAGCATTGGCCATGAAAAAAGTGCCAAATACCTCAATGATTAATCTCGTAAAAAAGACGAACAAATAAAAGGAGAGAGTTATATGTTCAATATGAAAAAAACAAAAATCGTTTGTACGATTGGTCCTGCTTCTGATAGCGAAGAGATGATGTACAAGCTCTATCAAGCTGGTATGAACGTCGTTAGAACCAACTTTTCACATGGTTCCCACGAAGAACAATTAAATAAATTGAAAATCGCCCGTTCTTTTGAGAAAAAGTACGGCATTTATATTCCTGTTGCCCTTGACACAAAAGGTCCAGAAATCAGAACAGGCATGATGGATGGAGGAAAAGTCATCGTTAAAAAAGGGCAAATCCTTCGCATTACAGCCGAAAAAGTCTTAGGAACAGCCGAAAGATTCACTTGTTCTTATGCTGGATTATATGATGATGTTGCCATCGGCCACACCATCCTAGTCGATGATGGCAACCTTCTTTTGAAAGTCATCGAAAAGGACTCTTCAAAACATGAATTAGTTGTTGAAGCGCAAAACAACCACTGGATCGCCGATCAAAAAGGCATGAATATTCCTGATGACGATCTCAGCATCCCATTCATTTCTGCACAAGATGAATCAGATTTGAAGTTTGGTGTTGAAAACGATGTCGATGCAATATTTGCATCCTTCGTCCGCCGCCCAGAAGATATCCAAGACATGCGTAAAGTCTTAGCAAAATACGGAAATCCAAACATACCTATCTTTGCAAAAATCGAAAACCCAGAAGGCGTTAGAAAACTCGAAGCAATCGTCAAAGAAGCCGATGGCGTCATGGTTGCTAGAGGCGATTTAGGTGACGAAATCCCACCTGAGCAAGTACCACTCGTTCAAAGAAGAATCATCAAAGAATGCAGAAAAGCCGGCAAACCTGTCATTACTGCAACTCAAATGCTTGATTCAATGACCACTCACCCAAGACCAACTCGTGCCGAGGTTTCCGACGTTGCCACTGCTATCGACGAATCATGCGATTGCGTCATGCTTTCTGGCGAATCAGCTTCTGGACAATACCCAATCGAGGCCGTTTCTATGCAAGCAAGCATTGCTAAAGCCATGGAAAGCGAACTCCCATATGAAAATTTAGCCAAAGAAGCATATGATTGCTCCGATCATACAGTTAACGATGCTATCGCTAACTCAATCGCTAACACCGCATTGCTCATCAATGCTCAACTTATTTTCAATTTCACTCAAACAGGCATGTCCACAAAACGTATCTCCAAAGCTCGTCCATGCTGTCCAATCATTTCCATCACCAACTCTCGCAAAGTTGCATTAGAAAGTGGCTGGTTATGGGGCGTTTATGCTCATCTCATCCCAACAACGATGCCAGACTTCATCGAGGAAATGGAAGCAATTGCTCTTAAGATTGCCCGTGATCTTGGCGTCAAGGAAGGAAGCCAAATCATCATTGCTGGTGGAACTCCAACAGGCGCAGGTAAGACAAACTTCATGCGTATTGTCACAACTCCTTCTATTTCTAATTTGGAATAAAAACAACACTCAAACGTCTCACCTCTTAAAAAGTTTTGAGACGTTTTTTTCATATTTTACTTGCATTAAGAAATAATCATTCTACAATTTTAATTGCGTTGACGGAGACATGCTTAAATATCTATAGATATATGAAGTACCACTCCTGAGCTCCTGGCGATGAGTCAGGCGAATCCTAGCTATGTTACAGCGGGAAAGTGCATCTGCTTTTTGACAGATGAAACAAGGTGGTACCACGCGGAAGCGTCCTTCTGATAGGGCGTTTTTATTTTTATGCCCGGAAAGGAAAAAGAAAACATGAAAGTGTTTTTTGAAGAAAAAGAGATCGAATTGAACGAGAACTCCACAGGATTCGATCTAGTAAAAATCGTTGACCAAGAAGGCAAAAAAGAAGACATTGCTATGAAAGTTAACGATAATCTCGTTGATATGAGAAGCGAACTCAAGGAAGGAGATAAGGTTTCTTTTGTTAAAATCGGAACTCCTGAAGCATTCGAAATTCTCAATCACTCCACATCTCATTTAATGGCTCAAGCCTTAAAACGTTTATATCCTTCTTGCCAATTTGGTTTTGGACCAGCTATCGAAGAAGGCTACTACTATGACGTCGATTTCGGCGATAAAACGATTACCGAAGCTGATTTTGCAGCCATCGAAGCCGAGATGAAGAAATGTGCAAAAGAAAATAGCCCATTCATCCGTAAAGAATTGAACGCTGCTGAAGCTCGTGAAACTTTCAAAGACAATCCATATAAGATGGAATTGATCTCTGAACACGAAAATGAAAAACTCTCTTGCTACACTCAAGGAGAATTCACAGATTTCTGCCGTGGGCCTCATCTTCCAAGCACTGGTCTTATCAAACATTTCAAATTATTATCCGTTGCCGGAGCTTATTGGAGAGGCGACTCAAAAAATAAGCAATTAACGAGAATTTATGGAACTTCTTGGTGGAGCGAAGAAGAACTCAAAGAGCATCTTGACGTTCTTGAAAGAAGAAAAGCAAACGATCATCGTAAATTAGGAAGAGACTTAGGCTTATTCTTTATCTCTGATTATGGCCCAGGATTCCCTTTCTTCTTACCAAAAGGAATGATCGTCAAAAATGCCCTCTTAGATTATTGGCGTCAAATTCACCGCAAATACGGCTATGACGAAATCGAAACTCCAACGATGTTATCTCGTGAATTATGGGAAACTTCCGGTCACTGGGATCATTACAAAGAAAACATGTATACGACAAAGATCGATGAAAAAGACTTTGCCATCAAACCAATGAACTGCCCAGGCTCGATTCTTTCTTATCAATCAAGCATCCACTCCTATCGCGATTTACCTTTACGTTATGGCGAATTAGGTCACGTCCATCGTCATGAAGCATCCGGTGCCCTTAATGGTTTGTTCCGTGTTCGTGCTTTCACCCAAGATGATGCCCATATCTTTGTTAGACCAGATCAAATCGAAGATGAAGTTAAGAACATCATGAAATTATTCGATGAAGTTTATGATGTATTCGGCTTATCTTATCGCATCGTCCTTTCTACAAGACCTGACTCATATATTGGTTCGCCAGAATTCTGGGATAAATCCGAAAAAGCCCTTGCTCAAGCCTGTATTGATTCAGGACATGAATATACAATTAATCCAGGCGATGGCGCATTCTATGGCCCAAAACTTGATTTCAAGCTCAAAGATTCAATGGGACGTACATGGCAATGCGGAACTATTCAATTAGACGTCAACCTCCCACACCGTTTCGGCTGTACATATGTTGACAAAGATGGTGAAAAGAAAGAACCAGTCATGCTTCACCGCGTAGTCTTCGGTTCTGTCGAAAGATTCTTAGGCATCATCATTGAAAACTATGGCGGAGCTTTCCCGACATGGTTAGCCCCAGTCCAAGTTAACATCTTACCAGTTTCAGTTGATCATCATGGTGAATATGCCCATAAGGTAGAAAAAGAATTACTAGATTTAGATATTCGCGTTAAAGTCGATGATTCCGAAGATAAACTCGGATATCGCTTACGTAATTCCCAAATCAACAAAATTCCATTCACCATCGTCGTTGGTGATAACGAAGCAAAAGACGGAACTGTCACATACCGTGTATTCGGCAATGAAAAACAAACGACCGTTACTTTAGATGAATTCAAGAATATCATTCTTAAATCTATCAAAGAGAAAGCTCGCTATTAATAAAATTAGGTAAGAAAAATCCCAGATTAATTCTGGGATTTTTTGTTTCAATGATATTTATTATTTTCCTGAATATTTCTTTTCTAAATCCAAGAAATATTTTTTAAGTTCTAATGAGGCGGAATAAGATACGAGGTTTCCATCATTTCCAATAACGCGATGGTCAGGGATGAAAACAGGAATAGGATTATGGCTCAAGGCATTGATAACTGCTTTGGTGGAATTAGGTTCCCCAATAGCCGCGGCCACTTCATCATATGTTTTCGTTTCTCCATATGGAATGGTACGAACATAATCAAAGAGTTTCATCTCGAATGGTGATCCCTGATATGCTAACTTAATATCGAAATTCTTTCTTTGCCCAAAGAAATATTGGTTCAATTCGCAAATGGAATCATAAAGAAGAACATTTTCTTCGTTAACTGAGCCTAAAGGATCTATTGCGCCAAAAAGCATGCCAGTGAGAGCATTACCATTTGATATCATCGTAACATCGTCAATTAAAGTATCATAAATTGCATATCTTGAAGCCACGTTTTTCACCTCGTTGTTAATATTATGCCTATTTTTCAAAAAAAATGCAAATTTACTTAAAAAATGACAGTCAAAATAAATTGTGTCAACTTCTAAAATGATTAAAAAACATCAGACAACTCCTTTTTTTCTACTTTATTTATGCTTTTATTGAAAAAAATGCACTTTTCACTTGCAAACATCCAAAAATCGTAGATAATATTCAACGTTAGTAAAGTAGAAAGCAGTTCCCACGAACTCGCCGGACTTCCAAAGGAAATCGGCTACATCGCTACAATGAATCAATCATTAGAGTAGGTGCGTGGAAATTGCCACGCTATTTTATTACTCGTAGGAGGATTAACTTATACCTATCAACAATAACAATCGTCGTCCAGAAAAAAGACACGACCCAATCAATGAGAACGTGCGTTATCCGCAAGTTCGCGTTATCGGCCCTGATGGAGAACAATTAGGAGTCATGTCATCAAGAGAAGCAAATTCCCTTGCTGCATCTTACCAACTTGATCTCTATTGCGTTGCCCCTACCGCAGTTCCGCCAGTATGCCGCATCTGCAACTATGGAAAAGTTCGTTTCGAAAAGCAAAAACAAGAAAAGCTTAAGAAAAAGAACCAAAAAATCCAAGAGTTGAAACAAATTCAATTAACACCTCAGATTGGTCAACACGATTTGGAAACAAAAGCCCGCAAAGCACGTGAGTTCTTTGAAAAGGGTGATCGCGTTGAAGTTTGTGTTGTCTTCCGTGGAAGACAAATGACACATACCGAAATTGGTGAGGAGGTCATGAAGAAATTCAATGACATCTGCCAAGATATCGCAAATGTGGACAAAGCCCCATATTGGGAAGGCAAATGGTATAAAGAAATCCTCGCGCCTATTAAGAAAAAATAAGGAGAAACAGTCATGCCAAAAATGAAAACAAGCCGTACCATGGCCAAGCGTGTCAAATTCACTGGTACAGGAAAAGTCAAGGTTCATCACTCAGGAATGGGCCACTTAGCTCCACGCAAAACAAGAAAACAAAGAAAGCATCTCGCTACTGCCTACTATCTCAGCAAGAACGATCAAAAGACAGTAAACGAATGGGTTTCTAAATAAGGAAAGGAGAATATAGAATATGGCAAGAGTTAAAGGTAGTGTTCAAACACGTGCACGTCGTAAGAAAATCTTAAAGAAAGCTGAAGGTTATTTCGGTTCTAAGCATCTTCTTTTCAAAACAGCCAAAGAACAAGTTCTCCGTGGCTATAACTATGCTTATGCTTCCCGTCGTGATCGCAAATCCGATTTCCGCAAACTTTGGATCAAACGTATCAACGCCGGTTGCCGCATCAATGGAATTTCCTACTCCAAGTTCATCAATGGCTTAACAAAAGCAGGAATTCTTTCCAAAGAAAATGGCGGTCTTAACAGAAAAATGTTAAGCGAAATGGCCATCAATGATGCAGCTGGATTCGCAAATCTCTGCGAAATCGCAAAAAAAGCTTTATAAGCTTCATTTCTAACAAATGAAAACACGTTTCAATCGAAACGTGTTTTTTTGTTTTTATTTTCTTTCTTCTTGAAGGTCATCGTGCTCGTAAGTTGTCACTTCTCCATCTTTTACGATGATAACCGAGACATTCTTTACGCATTCATCAACCATTTCTTCAAAATTGAATTTCTTTTCGAAATATTCGCATTCGGAAATCTTCGGTTTTGTTTTTGGTTTCTTCGGTTTGAAAATGGTGCAGCAATCTTCAAATGGTCTTACAGATATCTCATATGTTCCTATTTTTTGAGCGATAGCAATGCAATCAAGTTTATCGGTTACAGCCAATGGGCGAATAATTGGGAAATTGGTTACGTCATTGATTGCAATCATACTATCTAATGTTTGAGAGGCAACTTGTCCAACCGATTCTCCTGAAGCAATTCCTAAACAATGGTGAGCTTTCGCTAGTTTATCGGCAATCCTAAACATCATTCTTCTCATGATCGTGATGCAATAAGGTTCGTCAACATTCTTATATATTTCCAATTGAAGTTTTGTAAATGGTACGACATTCAAACGGATATCGGCTTGATAGATGTTTAATTTAGCCATGATATCTTTGAGTTTGTCTAAAACAGCATCGCTTGTGTAAGGCGGGGCAGCAAAATGGATGCATTCAATTCTAATGCCTCTTCTTAATAGCAAATAAGCCGCTACAGGGGAATCGATGCCGCCAGAAAGCATCATCATAACCTTTCCGTTCATTCCCAAAGGATATCCGCCTGCGCCATGATAGGAATGGCAATACAAATAAGCTGAATCATTTCTAATCTCAACATGTAAAGCAATATCAGGCGAATGGACGTCAACCTTTAAGGCTGTGTTACGGAGAATATGACCACCAATTGAACGAGCCATATCTTGTGAGTGCATTGGATAGGTTTTATCAATTCTTTTTGCGATTACTTTAAATGTTTCTCCTTCTTCCTCTTTAACTAGTGAAAGAGCCGTTTCCTTTACTGTTTCAAAATCTTTATCGCATTTGGTAACAAGGGAGATTCTTTGAATTCCAGCCACTTCTTGAAGAATTGAAATGACCTTTTTTGGATTTTCATCGTTCAATTTTATATATGTATGATCGTGATCTGTCCTATAGGTCAAAGTTTCAAAGTTTTTTAAGGCGTGTCTAATATTTTTATTTAATTCTCTAACAAAGGCTTTTTTGTTCTCGCCTTTTGTTGAGAGTTCGCCATAATGTATCATGATGTGATCGTAAATCATCTGTCTATCGTCCTTTCGAGTATTTCGTTAAATGTTTTTATGAATATTTTTGCCTCTTCTAACGTATTTTCGTTTGAAAAAGACAAACGAATTGAATTCATTGCTCTTCCTTTGTCGCACCCCATGGCTTCAAGCACATAGGAAATAGGCTCGCCTTTGCTATTACAAGCCGATACGCTTGAAACGTAAATTCCTTCATGTGAAAGAGCTTCAGTTATAACGGATGCTTTCTTTTTCTTCAAAGAGAAGTTAAGAATGAAAGGCGATGAGTTCTTTGGAGAGTTGATGATTACTTCATCGCTTTTCTCTAGTTCTTCTCTTAAAAATTGAGATATTTCCTTAACTTTTTTAATATTTGATGTAAGATTTTTCGTTACATCTTTAACCGCTAAGGCAAGCGAGAGGTCTCCAGGATGGTTATCCGTTCCCGCACGGAAGAAATATTCTTGGTCTCCTCCATCTATTTGACGAGCCAAGGTGATATTTTTCTTAATTACCAATGCTCCGGTTCCTTTTAGCCCATGAATCTTATGTCCTGAGAAAGAGAACAAATCTATATCGGCCCATGGCAAGTCTCTTTTACCAAGTGCTTGAGTTACATCAACATGGAAAAACGCCTTAGGGAATTTATGCACAATAGAAGATAATTCCTCTATGTCGTTATTTGATCCTGTTTCGTTATTTGTTGCCATAATTGATACTAGAATCGTATCCTTGTTCATTTCTTTTTCTAAAGATGACGTCTCTACGATTCCATCTTGGTTAACCGGTAAATAAATTACTTCAAAACCTTCTTTTTCTAACGCTTTGAAAGTTTCTAACACGCTTGGATGTTCCACTTGCGTGGTTATTATCCTTTTACCACGTCCGGAATAGTTTTTGCTCACGCCTTTGATTGCTAAATTATTGCTTTCAGAAGCTCCGGAGGTAAAAATAACGCGATGCGAGTTTTCTATTTCCAAGTCCTTTAAAATTGAAAGCCTTGCATTTTCGAGTTTTCTGTTAGCTTCTCTACCAAAAGCATGTCTTGAAGAAGGGTTGGCAAAGCATTCCTCGCTTTCACCGAGAAAAATAGACAAAACATCTTTTGTTGGCCTTGTTGTGGCAGCATTATCAAAGTAAATCATTATTGTCCAATCGTTTCGTTGCCTTTGATGTCTTTTGCAACGTTATATGCCTCTTTGTAGAAGCCATTTCTAAACATATTTTCAGCTTGAGAGACTAATTGATCGTTAGCCGCGTCTTCAATTCTATATCTATTCGCGTGAACGATTGATAGCTCAGCATTGTTCAAATCGTCTTTCTTTGTTGATAGTTCGCCATATAAAGACATGGAATCAGTCTTTAATTTAGCGACTTCTTCATTAACTTTCGCTACGTTTATTGGACGTTTGGAAAGTTCTTCATAAATTGAATCGATGATTTGGTATATATTTGCAAAACGAGGAGAATAATCAGTAATTAACTTGTCAACGTTTAACGAATAAAGCTGGCTTTCATATTCTTTTGCTTTGGTGTATTGCTCTTTGATTAGCGTTGCAGCTTGCTCAGCTCCGCTCTTAAGGGATTGAAGATACGCCTCAAAGGATTCAATTTCGGCTTTTGCTTTCTTGACCATTGCGTCCAAATCGTTCATTTTTGCGACTAAAACAGTATAAAGCTGTCTTGAGGCTGAATGTACGTAATTATCTAAAAGAGTCTTTGCTGAGGAAACGTTACTTACGGATTTCCCCATCTCGTTTATCTTGATGGTATCATCCCCGCCTAAAAGATAGAATCCTTTGATGGCTGGAAGATTATTTGTGAGGTTTACGTATTTTTGATGAACGACATTTTCTTCTCTATTTATTTGTTCATGTCTTGCCTCAAAATCCTTTCTTGCCTCTTCTTCTTTGTCAAATTTTTCATTGTATGTTTCTATACACTTATGCAATTCATCAATCGATTTGCTAATGCCGTTATTGTTAAGGACTTTTACGTTCATGAGCATTTCTTTAATGTTCTTGTCCATTGTTTCTATTCCGGCTCTGCTTAAGATATGATTTAAAGGATAGCCCTGAGCGATCAGAGTATTGTAGCGATTCTTCAAGGAAAGCAGTTTATCTGGAAGAACGGAGGTCAATTCGGTGCAAATTGACGGAAGGACATTCAAAAGAAGATCAACCTTCTTAACTAATGTGTCTACTTTGTTTAAATAAATGTCTTTTGCTTCTTGATAATGGGCGTTTTCGATGAGATTTTCGGCTTCTTCCAAACTATTATCGATGTTCTTGAACACCTTGCTCATGGATTCACTAACAACCGTTAAATCATTTTGTTGGGTGTAAAATTTGTTTTTTACGGCACGATATTCCTCTTTTTTGTTCAAAGAAAGGGCGTTTACTTCATCTTCAATCTTAAAGATGTTCTTAAGATCGTTTCTTAATTCCTCGACATCACGTTTGTACTCATCCATCGACTTTTTGACCTTTGGAATGAATTCTTTTGCTTCGTTCCAATGCCTAGCTTGAATGGCATCATTAAGGCCATTCACATTGCTTTGGGCATTAGAATCTGCGCTATCCCTAACATCATTGAATCTAACTTGCCATTGTTTGTATGTATCAATATAAGTGATGTTCATGTTTGAAATCGCCTTCAAACGATCAATATAGTTTTTGATTTCGCCAAAAAGAATGGCATGCTCCGTTTCGAATGTCGATGATATTTCTTTGGCTTGTCTTTTTATAACTCCGCGACTAAATATTGTTTTGTATAAAAGGATGATCAATCCAATAAGTAACAATGCGGAGGCTCCTGCGATAATAACTATTATAACTGTATTCATATTAAACCTCCCTTTAAGACTAACTAATATATTAACACGCACATGCATATATACGCGAATAAAAATAAATTTTTATTTCATGCGTGCGCATATGCGAAAAATTATACATTTTTACTTGACTCGCCATATTCTCTCAATTAGAATTGTCCGTGCGTAAAGGCTAGCAGGCTTCTATGTTTCTGTCTGACGTTATCGTAAAATTAAAGTAAGACCGAGCTAACGGTACCGAAAATTGATAACACCCGGGAAATAGGAAAAGCCCTCTACTTTGTTAACGCAAAGAAAGGAGACATACATATATGTCAAAATTTACAGGATCCAAATGGAAAAAATCCCGTCGCCTTGGTTTTAGCGTTCTCGAAACTGGTGATGAACTCAAAAAGAGAACTTATGGCCCAGGCCAACACGGACAAGACCGTAAAAGAAAACCATCTGAATACGGTGCTCAATTAGTCGAAAAGCAAAAGCTTAAAGAATTATACGGCATGAACGAAAGACAATTCCGTCGTATGTTCGTTATGGCAAAGTCCGATAAGACAACAGTTACCGGTACAGCCTTCTTCCGTATTCTCGAATCCCGTTTAGACAACCTCGTCTATCGCATGGGTTTCGCCCGTACAAGAGCTGCTGCTCGTCAATTAGTCAACCACGGACACGTTACAGTCAACGGCAAGAAAGTTGATATCGCTTCTTATCTTTGCAACGTTGGTGACGTCATCGGATTCAAAGAGGAATCCCCACTCGCAGTTGTCAAAGCTTCCATCGAAGGAAAACCAGCAACTCCAGCTTACGTCACAGTTGACGCTGAAAAATTCCAAGGAACATTCGCCCGTCTTCCAGAAAGAAACGAACTTCCAAAAGAAATCAACGAAGCTCAAATCATCGAATACTACAACAGAAAGTTATAATCTTCGAGATGAAACTTACACCTTCTTCGGAAGGTGTTTTTCTTTTTTTGCTTACTAAAATTAGAAAGAAAAAAGACGGTTACCCGTCTTAAATCTAGATGATTATGTTATTTGGTTTCTTCTTTTTTCTCAGGAAGAGGTTGATTTGGATACTTATTTTCATCAGCTAAATCTTCTTTTGAAGGAAGTTCGGCAAAACTCCAAAGATGTTCCTTGAGTTTCTCTTCATCGCTGTCTTCGGCGGTTTTCTCGTATGTCGAGAAAGAAACGCTGCTAGAGAAATTCAATGAAGAAACGCCTATTTGTGTTGCTTCAGAACCATCTTCGGTCTTTTCTTTGAATATGTCATCATAAACGCTTTCATCAATCGTCAAATCAAAATCAAGATTGGTTGAAAGTAATTGTTCTTGGCTATAATCAATGGAATAATCAAACTTCTTAACCTTAAGGTTGTCAGAGATTTTTTCGGAGATCGTTTTTAACGTTTCCTTGGTTACGACGATGTCAGAAAATGGATTGTCTTCTTCTACGGGAAGCGTGAATTTCCAATCATCATCTAGTGAATCGATGAAATCATTAATTAAATCATTAATGTCTTTGCTAGAGAAAGAAACCATTAATTTGTATGTATCATTGGCTTTAATAGATATGAGATTATCATTGAAATCAATTGTTTTTCCATCAAGATAATCTAATACTAAATCGGTTATTTCCGTTATCGAGAATGTGTCATTTTCAATATCTTCAACGTTTGAAGTTTCAATATAACCAGTTGGTTGAATGGAATATTTTGCTTCTTGCAAAGGATCGTCGTTTTCATAAACGGAATATCCTGCAGAATCTAAGCCTTTTAAGATAGCTGGCGTCAAAGCACTCACCAACAAACCTGTATCTGATTCTTCGCCTTTTTTATTGTAATCATCGAAATAAACACGGTCAGTATAAGCGCTTCCGGCATAATAAACATTCTCGGAAATGCTCATGGATTCAATCAATTTATTGAGTGCATTCTGTCCTTTATCGCTAACTAACGGAGCTATGCCATATTTATTTTTCTTTATGCTGAGATTATCGATTTTTAAAGTTTCGTTTATGCCATCGATGGACACTTCATCATTAAGATGCGTTGATGCATATGTTAATGAACCGACGTTAATTATGGCATCCCAGTCAGTTTTATCGGTGACGGTTGGATCAGTAACGCTACTGCTGTATTTTTTTCCGGCAACTGATGTCTTTATTGGTGAGGCAACAGCTTTAAAACCGTTTTTTGAAACTGTATTAGAAATAGATTGTTTTAAAACTTCAAGGTTTTTATCTGCATCTATTTCCGCAATATCATCATGTTTAGAATCGCTAGAATCGGATGTTGAGGTATTTTCAGATTTATCAGAAGAAACTGAATTTGCATTAGTTCCGTTGCATGATAAAAGGAAAGTCGCACTTAACAATGGGAGCATTATTAATTTTCCATTTTTCATAATCTTTACCTCCATGAATATTTAAAAATTATTTTTAAATAAATTCAATAAAAATTTTAATTACGACGCACTAACGGCATCCGTTCTATGTGAGTTGATATAGTTTTGATATGTTTCAGAGACACTAGACCAATTGTCCTCAACATCCAAATCTTCATTTTTGATCGTTCCTGAGATTTTAGAACCGGAAAGTGCCGTTACGTTTAAATTGACTGAAACATCACCTTGACTTAAAACATATCCACCAGCAACGTTTGAATACGCGGATTGAAGGGAAATCGTGAAATTTTGAAGCGTGTCATCGCCTCTCATCAATGCATCAATAGCTAATGCCATATCCCATTTTCTTGTTGATTCATCATAGGAATATGAAGAAACCAATCTCTCTAAGTCCATCGCTTTACCGGAAGTGTCTTTCTTTGTTATAGCGCTTTCTATTGACGAATAATAGGAAGATTTTATGTCCATCATGTCTCTAAAGAGGAATTTCAAAAGATGTTGGGTATCGCTCAAATAATCCGTATGATATTTGAAAGAACCCGAAACCTTTGAGCCTGAATATTCCGTTTTCTTTTTTGAAAGGTTATATGTCAAATAAACATAACCGCTATTATCCTTATACGCCTCGTTTGTATCAGGATCAATGTTGTCATAATAAAGAACACAGTTACGATAACTATAGAATGTTAACCCAGATTTATAAGTATCAGAATAAAGAAGACTAACTGGAACATTTATCATTCCATAGGCTTTGACGATGGTTCCATCAACAAACAGCCTAACATCGATTTCAAGCTTTATGTCGATATCAATTATTCCGATAAGTTTAAGATAGACGCCGATATTGGAACTCGTTAAATGATATGTTTTTAAGTTTGCCGTGTTATACAAATCGGAAATCAAAGCAGACATACTCGTGAAATCCATCGTTGTTAAAGAGTGATCGACAACACTGGTTTTGCCTTCTATGTAATCGCTTAATGTAACGGCTAAATTGAGTGTGTTTCCACCGAAAACTAAGTTAGAAATCTTTAGTGTTTTGACGTTATTTCCTTCATATTGAAGACTCACGGTAAAATTGTTATCGTTATTTTCATCATTGAAGCCAAAAGCTTTGCCAGAAAGAGTAATTTCTGAATAATCTGCGGTGAATGAAGAAGAAACAAGGAGATTCGTTGCAAGCAATGGGGAATATTGTCCGGTTTTTAAAGCGTCGATAACGTTTGATGCGGCAACTCCTTCTACAATCGTGAAAAACTTGTTAAAACGTGGATCATCAGAATTGTAGATTTTATCAATTATCGTTACCACGTCTTCAAAAGGTTGAATCGAAAGTTTTCCATATGTGCCAGCTTGAGAAGAATCGTTAGCGTAAGAATCTTCATCATAATAATGGAAATAGGCAGTCTCTAATTTTTCTAAATCCAAAGAAACGTGATGTTTTTTGTAGTTACCTAATTTTGAAAAATTGCCGTTATCGTCATCGATTCCAACTTGTTGGCCAAGCAAAATATCGACATATCCTCCATCAAACTCATATAAGGTTTCTTCATCCGTATGGCCAGTAAGATTGGCCTCACCTTTTATTGTAGAAAGTCCAACGCCATTTGAATCAACATATGAACCTTCAATGCTTAAATGCAGTTTTGGTGAAGAGTAAATATCATAAATTTGGGAATATATATCAGGCAACTTGTTCAATGCATAGAAGCCTTCCGTATTCATACTAGGTTTTTGATAAGAGACCAATTTAATTGTCGTGTCATTTAAATAAAAGCCATTCAATCCAACGTTATTCAAAGTAATCTTTGCTAAATCCTTATTGTCATTGGCGTTGATTTCAATAACCATTTCAGACTCTTCTGAAAAGCCAAAAACCCCCAAATTTAGTGATAGAGTTATCACATTATCATTATTTGATAGGGACTTTAGAGAAGAAAGTAAGTCTTGATAACGACCATTTTTGATGTTGGAAACAAAGGATTCATCGAGTAAATTTAATAATTTATCAAGGAGGTTAAACTCATCTCCAAAATCGGCTTTTATTCGTGCGATGAGTTCATCAAGGACGGGATTTGCAAGAGAAACCTTCATGACATCGTTATAATTAAGATAAGTATTTTGATTTATCTCTTTTAATGACGAAAAGGAGATAGAGTTTGGAGCTGCCGCAGAATCATTTGGATAAGCCGAGATTATGCCGTTATATTCGCTTGCATTTATGTCAGCAAATATATTGGCATTCAACGTTATGTTCTCTTCCGCTGCTTCATGCTTATTCGTTGCCGCAATTTCATGATGAAGAGTTCCTTCAAGAGAGACGCCAAAGGACATCGATGAAGTTAAATTATGAATCTTTCTTATTAGGTCCATTGAATTATAAACTTCTTTGTATGTTGATGAATCAGTTGGTTTTAAATTTTCGATAACCGTCAATTCATTATCATTTGTGGTTGTGGAAAATTCAAATGACATATATGAATCGCCTATCGTCAATTTATCAGAATACACTTTGCTTAAATTGTATTCGTCATCCTCTTCTAAATGAATAAAGTTATCATTTCCAAGGTTAACTTTATAGGCGAATCCATAGTCGGAGGATTCTTCTTGGAGTTCGAATGATGTGGAAAAATCGTCTTTTCCCATAAAAGATTCAGCAAAATCATAGACTGAATCAGGTACTTTCAATGAATCTGCACCAAAAATAGATATGATTTTGGAAACAACGCTCTTATAAGTTGATTCGGAATAACGATACTTGAGGCCTTCAATGTTAATATAAGCCGTTTCATTTGAGTAATTAACGTGAGCGGATTTAGCCACTCCGTTGTAATCGACGGTCATATTTAAATCTAAGGCACCCTTCTTTGATGAAGGCTTAGCAAGATGCAAGGAAGCGTTTTTGACTTTCACGATGCTATAAGATGCGCCTTTATCTTTTAGGTTTAGAGTTAAATCAAGCTGACCTTCTATTCCATTAGTATCTTTTAAAGAGCTTAAAAATCTCTCTTTGTCATTACTGCCCTCTGGGAGATTTTTGCTTTGGCTTGAGGAAGCAATTTGATTTTGTTCATCTTTCGTATAGTTTTTAACATTGCCAAAAATGCCCATGCTTAAAGATAGGCCCATGAGTGCAAGAGCCGTCTTTTTAATGAACATATTTTTGATTAATTTGGCAAATAACATATACATGTCTCAACTATTTTGATGTTAACGCATCATTTTCATGTGCTGAAATATAAGAAGAAAACTTATCAGCTGGGAAATCATTCTTTCCAATGTTCTCCAATGTGGCATTGGCATTGATTTCAATCTTAACGCCTGCGAATATCGTTAAAGATAAGCTAATGTCATTCAAGTATTTTTCTGGTGTTCCAGCTATGGTAAGGTCTAATCCTTTCAAGAAATCATTTCCTAAAAGTCCGCCTAAATCTAGCGAAAGATCCCATTGTTTGTTTTCGTTATCGAAAGTGAAATCTTTGAAAAGTTTTTCGGTAGCTAAAGCAGATTTGCTTGTTGGCAAGGAAATGCCGTTAGTATTAACTTTATTTAACAAACGGTCTTGCATATTAATGACGTCTTTTAATAAGAAATGAATAATGTTATCGGTTTTGTTGAAATAAGATGTTTCGTATTTGTAATCTTGAATTTCGGTAAAATCATACGTTTCTATATCGCCATTTTCGCCTTCGACTTCAAATGTTCCGAAAGGATTTACACCATGGACATAAACATTTTCTCCATCGAGATAGAATTCAACATCACGATAATATGAAGCATCTTCCCCATGATCTCCGAAAAGCCAGGTATCGTTATTAACCGCCGGAATGAGTGGGATATTGCTTAATGTGCCATATACTTTTGTGGCGCTTTCTTCTATCGATATATATAAATCTGCATCAATTGTGATGATATCTGCGGTCCATAAAACAACAGATAAAGAGCTTGTCAAATGATATGTATTAAGCTCAGTTGCGGTATTTAAGAAATATTCCGCGAGCGTAGTCACGCTAGAGAAGTCAGTATATGCAACGTCTTTATCTAAAGATGCTAATTTGTTATCGAATTCTTCTAAAGAGACCGTTAAGTTAATCGTTTTTCCAGAGAAAACGAAGTCTTTAAGCGAGACACTCTTGATGTTTCTAACCACATCATTTGTGACATTACCCTCTTCATCAGTGACAGGTTTGACCGTATCGGCAAAAGCAATAACGATATTGATATCATTTTCTAATCCAAAGAGTTCGCCATTTATTGATATGTTGGCTTCAGAAGATGAAATCGCGCAGGAATTAAGTATTTTTGCTGAAAGTAAGTTTGCATATTTGCCATTTATAACATCGTTAATGATGGTGGTTGTCGCTCCGCTTTCTAAAGAAGAGAAAATTCCGCCAAAACGATTTTTAAAAGATTCTTCTCCGGTTAAGGACTTAATCAAACCAACTAAATCCGTTATATTGGAAATAGAAATAGACCCATTCAATCCTGCATATTCTTCTTTTTTATCGTTATCGTTGTAATTGAAAATGGCTTGTTTTTCGTCGACATCCATGGTGAATAAATGGTTTTTCGTATATTCACTTGTTATTTGAGACAAAACGATTGAGCCCGTTCCGCTCTTAAGATTGGCATCGAAACTGGTTCCACCATTAAAGGACAGGCCATAATTGTTTTCATCAAGCAAGGAACCTTCAACCTTGAGCTTTGCTTGTTTTGAGTTTACCAAATCGCTGACTTGATCAAACATATCAGGTAAATGTTCAACTTTGTAATATCCTGTTGAATCAAATGAAATCGATGAGAAGGAATTAACTTTTATGCTTCCTTCAAGAGAAAAGTTCTTTGCTTTGATTCCACTTAAAGTAATTTCGGATACTGGAGCATTCTTTGTTCCATCGAAAGTGATGGCGACTAGTGAATCGTCTCCGAAACCAACCTTGTCTAATTTAACTTTTAAGACAACCTTATTTGATGAAATTTCGATTTTTTCCACTTCATCTGCAATCAATTCATAACGACCATTTTGAACGGCCTTGACCAATTCGCTGTCGAAAACAAAATCGAATATCTTTGCTAAATACGACATGTCTTGGCTATTTCCATCATTTTTCATCTTTCCAAGCAATGCTTCAAGCGTTACTAAATTGGTGGAGAGTTTTGTGACGTTATTATAATTAACGTAAGCGTTATTTTGATCATTTTCATTCAAATAAGCCACGTTCAATTTTTGCGAATAGGAATTGTCGGCAGCATTTGATAAATCTAAATTTGCTAAATAATTTCCTGAACCTATATCAAAATTACCGCCAAGGGTGACTAACATATCTTCAGAGAAATCAGATTCAGAATGTGTCAAATTCAATGACATGTCTAAGCCGAATCTTTCTTTTGTGACAGCATTGCCTACTTTTCTAATGATTCCTTTGAGGCCTAAAAGAGACGTATAATTTTGATAATCAGTTGGAATCGATGAACGGATTGAACCAAGCGCATCTTCACTGACGGATGCATCCAAATCCAAATTAATGGTTACATCACCGAATTTAAGATCTTTTGCAACAACTCTTGTTAAATTGTAATCTCCATCGCTAAAGAGATTAAGGCTGATAATTGTTCCGCTTAATTCAACATCAAGTTTGTATTCTTTTGAATTCTCACCATCGTTAACGAGGGTCCAATCCATTTTTGTTCCAGCTAAATCGCTCATTCCTGAGGTTGAATCGCCACTCGAAGAAGAATCATCGGATGAATCGTCTCCCATCATTTTATCGAGGAAATCATATACGCTATCAGGTATTTTTATTACAGAATCGCTAAAAATAGAAATAAGTTCTCCGATTAATGATTTATATTCCGTATCTAAATACGCTATTTTTCCGCCCCAAAAATCAATATAGGCATTACCATCGACATAATTAATATGAGTTGTCGCTTTTTCAAGATTTTCGGTATTCCAATCGTTGTAATTGATTGTGCCTTCTATATCTAAGCCGATATTGCTTGTGCTAGGCATTGCGAACTTAAGATTTGCATCATTAAGCGTGATGGTGTTCATCGTGGAATCATCGCCATCTTTATCAGGAAAGGAAACGCTTAAGTCTAATTGTCCCTCAATACCGGTGGTTTCGATTAATTTTGAAGCAAATTTATCGACTGAACTTTCACTTGGGCCATCATTATCCTCGCTATTATCGATAATAGGACTATCTTCTGCATCCCCTTGAATGAAATTAGGGAATGCGAAATAGGTAATTGTTCCGGAAATCCCTGCTATTAAAGTGAAAATCAATCCTGATCTTACGCTTTTCTTTTCAAAGAATTTCGATATTTTTTCTGTTGCTTTCATAGATGTTCCTCTCATTTATCCTTGCTTGTATCATATTCGGTTTGCTCATTAAGCTTTGGAATCGTAACTTCGTTATCGGTTTGATAGTATGTAGTAACATTTGCGACTACATTTGAACCGGCACCTGCAGCTGTTTTTGCATAATATTTTTCATAATTTTTGCTCGAAATTAGATTTAGATTTAAATCCGTTTTGAATGTTAAATGAACGAATTTAAACGATGGGGGTCCCGCCAAATCAGTCGTGGCCTGCATTTGGACTACGTAATTTTTAACTGCAATCTTAGGGTCAAGTTCAAGTTCAATCGTGTATCCGGAAGATGTTTTTGTAACGCCTGTTTCGATTTTCGATGTAATTTCTTGGCTTTCTTTCGCTAAGCATTTGTCTGAAACGATATATACAAATGGCATTCCATCAAGATAACGACCGGCGTGTTTCTTGTATTCATCACGAGTGCGAATAGTTTTATCACCTTCATTAAAGGAGGAATCATACACGGATTCATTTACCGTTCCTTTATACTGAGTTACAGGCGAATCATCGTTTTCGTAAGTTTCGTACATTCTCCAAGCCGCCTTTACCGCGGATGACTTAGAAAGAGATTCTTCAAAATATTCATTATCTTTTTTTATGAACGTAGAGCGGATTTGTTGATCGACTTTAATGCCTAAGACCGATGCGGCACCGCTACCATAACCCTGCGCAATCCACTGATCGTGGTCGTAAAATTTTTTAAGGGCAATATTAGCCAACTCACATGGCGTGAATTTCTCTGAATAATCGTTGGTTTTGGTATTATCGAATCTTTGTAGCAATTCATCGTAGTCAATGGCGTATTCATCTGCATTAATGTTATCGTAGTTGCCAACAGAACCACCGTTAAAAACGACGCCAAGAACTATTCCACCACCAATTCCAACCACTAAAGATATGGCAATTCCTAAACTCCAAAAAATCAAAGAGGATTTTCTAGACTTTTTCTTTTCCTTGGAATTGGAAATCCCGTCCAAGTTTGAAACATCATTATTTGAAACGTTGAGCGATTCTTTGCTATTTAATTCAGTATCTTTCTTATCCATAGGCCTCCTCAGGCTCATACATTATAAATGTAAGATTTTTCAAGTAATCCTATTGAAGCAATTTTTATTTGTAGAGTAGCATTCTACGATTAGTAGAGTTCTTTTTTAAAGGAATTATCGAACATTTTTTATCATCATCATATTCACTTCTACTTAAGAGAAAAGATTTGAGAGAAAATATTTTTAAGATTATTAAATGAGGAAATTCATTTTTTTAACATTGCTATAATGTCGGCTTTATCGCTATTTTTTGTTACCTTTTTTCAAGGTATGTAAAATATTTCATGAAAATATCGTTTGCATATCTAAAATAATAGAAATAGACTAGAAAATATGGAAGAATTAGAAACTATTGTAGCTGAGAATTTAGTCTCATTAAGAAAAGGAAAGCATCTAACGCAACAAGAATTAGCTGATGAAATTGGTTATTCAGATAAGCTTGTTTCTAAATGGGAACAAGGAAAGGCCGTTCCCTCTATTGATAAGCTTATGATGCTTGCGAAGTTTTATAACGTCTCATTGGATTCGTTGGTAACAAAAGATGGATGTCAGGGCATTAAAAACGGACCAATAGAAGATAAAAACAAAACTAATAAAATAATTATTCTAGCTTTAGTCGCTGCCTTTATTTTCTTTGTCGCTGTTGCAGTTTTGGTGAATTCAATCATGACTTCATCGGCTGTAGCTTGGATTGCTTTTGCATATATGGTCCCTGCCATTGGTTTCATCGATGGAGTCTTGGATTTCAGATTCTTTGGAAAAAATACGGCCCTTTGGATTTTGCTTTCTATAGGTGTCTGGGGAATCCTTTTTGCTATATCACTCAACTTCTTCTTTTACATGGATCAAAACATCTTCTATATACTTTTAATTGGAATCCCTCTTCAAATAGTTATTATTTTATTTGGTCAATTTAAATAATTTATTTTGCTTTCGAATTTCATTTTCATGATTTTAATTCATATAAGTCAATGAAAAAACGGGCCAAACTTTTTTTGGTCCGTTATTTTAGTTTGTTTTTAAGCTAAGGTGCCCATTGGATCCCAAGGATGCAGATGTATTGGCTCATTTTTCGTGGCTTCAAGTTCTTCATCCGTCAGATATTTCTTTAAAACAACAGCTTGGTACACAAAATGATCGAAGAATGTTCCACTCATGATGTGATATCCGTTGATTCCACTATCTTTGCCCCAACTGTTTTCCACCTTCCATTTCGTTGGAACGCCATCAACGAGGTTAACACCCGTTAAAACCATAGCATGATTCATAGCCGACGCTTTAAAATCTAGCATTTGAGCTTTATCGAATTTAATGTCGAATCCAAACGTATTCAAATAGTCATAAGCCTTATCGTCCCATATAGGTGTCAGTCTATCTCTATAAAAGGAAACATCGCTTCCAAACCACACAGCTTCACCATCCGACAGTTGCTTAACGATAATTTCTTTGATTCTCTCCATCGGTAAATTAAGATGATTGATTGGCTTTCCCTCTACAACATTTCCTATATAATCAATCGTATAATTACGTAAATATGGTTTATCAGCTGTTGGAGAATTGATTAAAGATTGGTATTCGTCTATTTTTTCGCCTATGTATTTGTCAAAGAAAGCCTTAGGCGTCATATTTCTTTCGACGTTATAACCATCTTTATTCGTATATTCGAAATCAAACGTCTTTGGAGGAACCCCAAAACAATTCAAGAAAAATGCGTATATTTTAGAAATTGTTTCTTCTTTTAAAATTCTAGCTTCGTCTTGCTTGCCTTCGACCAATAATTGATGGGCGTCAGCGGCAAATTTCTTTATATAGGAATTTACGGTAAAATCTGATTCCTTGGTCACATCAGATTGGTAAGTTTCAGGGAATGCTGTTTTAGGCATAACCCCATATTTTTTAACAAGATTAACGAACATATCCCATTGTCCGCCATCGGAAATTGGATTTTGTAAAATAAAAGAAAGTTCACGATCATCATGGTCTCTTTCGCCTAATTTTAAAATGGTTTCGAGAGCAAAGTTCGCTTTCTCAATTTTATCGTAAAGAGAAATGTAGTTTTGTGATAATTGAAAAGAGTGAAGGTTACATTGTTTTGCGACTATTTCTCTAAGAACATTCAAACCGGCAAAAATCCAGCAACGGCCCGATGACCTTTGATCGCAAGCTGACAATGTATCAACCTCCACGGAAAAAAATGGTACCGTTTCTTTCTCTGCCTCTTTATCATAAATCGCTTGAGATATAGGATTTCTTGATAAAGAATGGCGAACAAGTAAATTCGTTTTGTCCTTCTCATACCCTTCAAGAATCTCAGCCGTTCTCTTTTCATCTAAAGAACCATTTTTTATATTTTCCATATGTTTCCTTTCTATGTTAGTTTTAACTTACTTATTCTCTCTCTAATTCCCCTTATTTTCAATAAGTAAGATTGTTACTTAACTAATTTCAGTTTACAATATTGCAAGAAAACGAGGTATGGAAATGAATATAGATGAAAATTTAGAGAGATTCCTAAGGTATGTTAAAATCGATACTCAATCAAATGATGAGTCGACAAGCACGCCTAGTGCTTTAAAGGAATTAGATTTAGCCAAGCAATTGATGAAAGAACTTGATGAACTTGGCATCCCTAATGAATTAGATGAATATGGACGAGTTTATGCTCATTTAGATGGCGAAAAAGATTTATGCACGATCGGTTTAAATTCCCATATGGACACCGCATTAGAGGCATCTGGCAAGGATGTTAAGCCACAAATACATGAAAATTACGACGGCAAGGACATTAAGTTGAACGACGAATACACCCTATCGGTAAAAAGTTTCCCTGAACTTTTAAATCACGTCGGCGATACTATCGTAACGACATCGGGAGACACATTATTAGGCGGAGACGACAAAGCAGGCGTTGCAATTATCATGTCAGTTCTTGCCTACTATGTTAAGCATCCAGAAGTTAAGCACCATCCAATCGCAATTCTTTTTACGCCTGACGAAGAAATTGGCCGTGGTCCTGAACATTTTGACGCAAAGAAATTTGGCGCAGAGTTCGCATATACCGTTGACGGGGATTATCCTACCCACATCGACATAGACAATTTCAATGCTTCCCACGCTAATATAAAAATAACCGGTGTCGGAATTCATCCAGGTGAAGCAAAAGGCAAAATGATTAATGCTATTCGTTTAGCCGAGGAATTCGACTCCTTATTAGATTCAAATGAAAGGCCAGAATATACAGATGGTTTTGACGGATTCAACCATATCTTATCTTTCGAAGGCAACGCAGTTGAAGCATCGTTGAGCTATATAATCAGAAATCATGATAGAAATCTTCTTGAAAAGCAAAAACAAGAGTTCATTAACGCCAAAGAATTCCTAATGAAGAAATATCCAAACGCCAAAATCGAACTCGATATTCAAGATGATTATCGTAATATGAAAGAGATACTCGACAAAGATCCTCGTGCTGTCATCCATGCAACAAAAGTCTTTGAAAGTCTTGGTATCAAGCCAGTTTCCTTACCTGTTCGTGGAGGAACAGACGGTGCAACCTTTTCCTTCTTAGGGTGCCCTACCCCAAATTTAGGAACTGGATCATACAATCATCATGGACGTTTTGAATATCTTTCTTTAAAAGATTTCAACCTCATGATCGATATCGTTAAAGCTTTAGTCAAAGCATAAAAAAAGACCAGGGAAACCTGGTCTTTTGTTAACATTTTGGCTGGGGCGACTGGGATCGGACCAGTGTATCTCGGATTCAGAGTCCAATGCCTTACCACTTGGCTACGCCCCAAAATGCTTAATTATTTTACTCGATATTAAATCTATAACAAGAAGAAAGAGAATTATTTTATGGAAGCAAAAACAAGAAAAACATTAATGATTGCCATAGGCGGAGGCTCAGGAAGTGGCAAAACCACCCTTGTCAAAAGACTCCTAAAAGAATTTCCGGATGCATCCTTTTTCTCTTATGATTCCTACTATAGATCATATCCAGAAAAAAGCTTAGAAGAGAGAAACGCGCTCAATTTTGATGACCCAGCAATCCTTGACAATGAATTATTCGTTTCTCATTTGCTAGATGTCAAAGAAGGCAAAGAAATACACGTTCCTGTTTATGATTTTGCCACTCATCTTAGAAAAGAAGGCACCCATGTATCAATTAAGCCTTCTAACATCGTTTTTGTTGATGGTATTTTAGTATATACGATAGAGAATCCAAAACAGTATTTCGATTACTGCATCTACGTCGATGCAGAACCCGATATTCGTCTTGCAAGAAGAATTCTTCGTGATGTTGAAGAAAGAGGAAGAACTCCAAAATCCGTGATCGAGCAATATCTTGCTACGGTTAAGCCAATGCACAAGAAATATGTCGAAAAAGGGCGTGAATATGCTGATTACGTTTATTTGAATTCATCCAATAATGGTCTTGATGAAACCGAGATTCAAGACTTATTAAAGGAAATAAGAAAGGTCATTTCAAAATGATTATAGATGCCCATGTTCACCTTGCCTCTTGGCCATCTTTAAAAAGATGCAGAGAAAATATTCTTTATTCAATGAAGAAATATGGCATTTCATATTGCCTTATTAGCAACTGCGATTGTTCTGAATTCCCTTCTCTCGATGATAGGTATCCAGTACGACAAGTCAGTCAAACCCAAGGTTTAAAAGAATGCATCGATTTTGCAAAAAAGCACCCCAATGAGATCGGAGTTCTAGTTTGGATTAATCCTAACAAAGAAAAATTGGATAATTCACTAAAGGAAATGATCAATAAAAACATCAAATACATCCACGGATTCAAATTCCATCCATGGGAGTCCCAAATGAAAATAACCGATAAGAGATTAATTCCTTACCTTGAATATATTTCATCAATGAACATGCCTTTTTTGGTTCATACTGCAGCTGATAAATATTCATCAATCAAAGAAATCGGGAAAATCGCAAAGAAATACCCAAACATTAAATTTGTTGCCGCCCATTTAGAACTTTGTACCGATGATAAATCTTATGCTTTAAAAATAATGAAAGAGAATCCCAATATTTATTGCGATACAGCATGGGTAAAAATGAAAGACGCTAAAGCAGTCATTAAACAGATTGGAATAGATAGAATTTGCTTTGGCACGGATAACCCAATAGATGGCAAGGAAACATTATCTAACGAACTTTATAAAGATTATTTTGAGAACACGCCAATCTTAAATAATGAACAAAAAGAGCATTTATTGTACTTAAATGCTCTGAATATTTATAACATCAAACAAACTAAATAGTTATTTTTTCTTCTTTTCATCCTTAACTTCGATAGCTTTGATAACTTCTTTGTTTTCCTTCTTTTGCTCTATTTGCTTATTATTAGCTTTATTTTCTTTGATGGTCTCTTCTTTTTCGACCTTTTCAGCCGTATATTTTGGTTTTTCTCTCTTTTTAACGACTAAACCAGGCGCATATCTTTCAGGATTCTCTTTTCTCCAAGCTATTTTCCAAGCGGAATATAAAGCCATGGTGGCTTCGATTATCATCAAAAATATAGCGAATATCCTTATAAAATTTCCCCAATGTTCGTTTTGGACATCAAATCCAATAGAGCCGGCAAAAGATCCAATCAATAGAATTAAAGCTCCTATGAAATTGATAACTCTTAAGAACATCTTTAACCACATGATAAGATTAAATTTATTCGTCGATAATCCTTCTTTATTATGAAATAAGGCCAGACATATGGTAATTATCGCCATCACGAGCGAAACAATTCCAAATCCTAAGCATATATACAAATAGATGGAGGAGGCATTTCCATTCTCCACTATTAGTCCTATTCCAGAAACAAGCGTGAAGATGATTCCAAACAATCCTAAGAATATATATGAAACAAGGTAAAATCTCTTCGCTATTTTGTCTTTAAAAAATAATCTTACTTCTTTTTCTTCCATAATTAAGCACCATCCTCGTGATCTTTATATTTTTCAGACCCAGCCTTTCCGGACTCTGGATCGATTTCATTTTCATGGAGCATATCAAAATCTTCGCCGGTTTTATTGCCTTTCTTTTTTCTTTTATAAAGCACAAAGCCCTTGTTTTTTCTTGTTCCAAAATACGGCATATCTAAATATTAAACCAAATTAGGGAGTAACCCAAAATAAGAGCGAATAAAAATTGCATTCCGACAATTCCGAAAGTCTTTTTGATATGGCCTTTATCTTTGAATAAATAAAGCAATCCAAGTCCAGCAGATGCGCTCAAACCTGAGAGTAAAGCAGCAAAAGGAATGAGCCCTTCAAGATACAAGTTCGAAATCAAAACGGATGCGGCGCAATTTGGAATTAAGCCAACAATTGACGAAAAGAGCGGGGACAGGTAGTAGTTTTGGCTCAAAAATGATGATATGTTTTCTTTTCCAACGCCTAAAATAAGCAAGCCAAACAAAAAGGAAATCACATATGAATAAACAAAAATTTTAAACGAATGAAATAAAGGATGAAGAATATGTTCATGCCAGAAATTTTCATCTTTTTCTTCTTCAATGGAATGATGACAACAACCCACGTGTATTTCTTCCTCGCCCTCACAATGTTCCATATGTGAATCAACTTCTTTATTTTTCTTGTAGAATATCAAATCAAGGATAACGCCTACCAAAATCGCAAAAACTATCTTTATTCCTACAACTATAAATCCGATATACCACTTATTATTCCATTCGCCAAAAAGAATAGGCAAAGCTTCATCTGAGCATGCGATAAATATCGCGAATAATGTCCCTATTGTTAAGTGACCTTTCGTATATAAATCAGCCCCAACAACCGATATGCCGCATTGAGGAATAGCACCTGCAAGTGAGCCAAAAATAGGAGCTAGCCTCTTTTTTCTTTCTAATAAGTGAGCAATCTTGTTCTCTAAAAAAGACAAAACGGTGTATAAAACGACAGCTACAGCTAACACTTTCAAAGAATCGAACAACGTATCTAATGCTAATTCACCAACTGCTTCTACATTCATAACTTCTTTATTATAAATGAAATCATTCACTTTCTAAAGTTATATACGATAGCAATTTCTATGAAATTGAATATAATGATATAGAGGTAATAAATATGGAAGAAAATGATGCAAAATACGATCCTAGGATTCGTCGCACAAAATTAAAACCGCATAAAGATACGTCTTTTAAGAAAGTCATCGCTGTTGTTTCTGGCAAAGGAGGGGTTGGAAAATCTTTAGTCACATCTCTTCTTGCCGTGTCTTTATTAAACAAAGGACACACAGTTTCAGTTATGGATGCAGATATCACTGGCCCTTCTATAGCGAAAACGTTTGGACAAGATGAATATACATGTGTCGGAGATAAAGAGGGTATAATCCCAGCAACAACAAATAGAGGAATAACCCTTATATCATCTAATAACCTTCTTGAAGATCCGACCGCTCCTATCGTTTGGAGAGGCTCATTGATATCTTCATTGGTTTCCCAAATGTTCACTGATATGGTCTATGGCGAAAAGGAATTCTTATTAATCGATATGCCGCCAGGAACAGGCGACGTCCCACTCACTGTATTCCAACAATTGCCAGTCGATGGGATTATCATAGTCACCTCCCCTCAAGATCTAGTTAAAGATGTTGTCACAAAATCGATAAAAATGGCCAAGATGCTTAATATCAATATTTTAGGCGTCGTAGAAAATATGGCCTACGTCAAATGTCCTCATTGTGGCGATAAAATCAGCATTTTTGGCAAAGACAACGTTGAAAATATGTTAAAAGACATGAATGTAACCTTACTAGATAAGATCGGAATCGACCCAGAAATTACATCGTTAGTTGATTCAGGAAGAATCGAAGACTACAACGGCGATTATTTGGAAAACACCGCAAGCGTGGTCGCTGAACTTATAAAGGATTAAGGAGATAAGCAAATGAATAAATACATGAAAATGGCCATATCAGAAGCCAGAAAAGGAATCATGATGAACCATGGTGGCCCTTTTGGTTCGGTAATTGTCAAAGATGGTGTTGTAATTGCTAAGGGACATAACCACGTCGTTGCCAACAACGACCCAACTTCTCACGGAGAGGTTGATGCAATCAGAAAAGCTTGTAAAAAACTTAAAACATTCGATTTGACGGGTTGTGAAATATACACGACTGGCGAACCTTGCACGATGTGCGCATGTGCCATCATGTGGGCAAATATCTCAAAAGTCTATTATGGAGGAACGATTGAAGATAATTCATTAATTGGTTTCAGAGATGAAAAGTTCGCTAAAATCTTCAAAATGGAAAAACGACCAGATTTCTATCAAGAAGTTGACAGAGATGAATGCTTAAAGCTTTTCGAAGAATACAACAATCTAAAAAATAAGACCAATTATTAGTCCAAACGACTACATGTCTCCCTTATTTTTTAAGGAGAGACTTAAAAAACCATTTATCGATGACTGATAAATGGTTATTTTTTTTATTCTTGACTAGCTACCGTATAGGCCTCTCCAGAAAAAGATGAGGTCGAAGAGACGTTAATTGAAGACGATGAACCAAACCCTGCGTAAACGACATAGTTGATATTTGATTTCGAAGCATATAATTCAAGGACGATAGTCGAGTCAACGCTTAAGGTAATGTATTGGTTAGAAACGTTGCTTCTGCTTTTTGTTCCGCCACTAACTCCGTTTGATAATGTTGGTTTTTGATCCATTCCAGAGGCGCCAGCTGCAAGAAGGTTTCCGCCACTCATGGTGAATGTTTTATCGAAGTCAAGGACGCCATTTCCACCATTTGAAGGGCCTAGTGCTATTACATTTCCGCCACTCATAGAAATATATCCGTTGCTATCAATTCCATCGCCATCTGCATTTATATAGAGAGTTCCTGATTTGAAATAAATATAAGCTGTCTCGCTATTCTCAGTTGCATTTATTCCATCATCCGAAGACTTAATTTCGCTTATGCCGCCATCTATTGTGATAACATTTCCTTCCAATCCTTCATAAGATTCAAGGACTTTGATCGTTCCACCAGTAACATCAAGCTTGTTATCTGCATGAATTCCATCATCATCACTAATTAAGGATAAATTTCCGCCAACCACAGCGACATTCCCTAGACCATTTGCACCATTTTCCAAGGTTACATCTGAATTAGCGTGAATAGCGTCATCATGAGCTTTGATAGTTATGTTTCCGCCAGAAATCTTGATTTCGTTATCTGATTTAATTCCTTTTGAAGAATAATCAGATTTATTTTGGTTGCCATCATTTCCTCCCCAACCTCCAGGGCCGCCTTGTCCAGGCCCTTGGCTTACCGAGTAAGTCGTAAAATTGGTTGTTATATTTCCATTTCTAACAGATATTGCAAGACAATCATAATTTGAATTTACACTCATCGTATCGGTTTCGTATGTGCTTCCGTAAATCACTGCCGTGACTTTGAAAGAAACCGTATTAGAAGGCATCTCAAAGGAAAGATAGGTTTTGTTTCTATCATTAGTCTTTGATTTTGGGGATAAAACCTCGCTTGTTCCATCACTTAGATTAGCGCTTATTGTTGCACTTGTGACTTGATTGTCGAATTTCAAATAAAATGTCGAAGAACTTACATCCGAAACATAATTAGAGTATTCAGAGTAGCTATCGGTATAAATGTTGATCGTTGGGTCACCAGAGATTTCGACGTCATACGATGCGTCAATTCCATCGGTTGCCGCATATAAATCAAGCGAACCACCATTAATTGAAATTGTTCCACGTTGTTTTCCTTTGCTGGAAATATCGCTGTTTTTCGTCTTTAAAGCGTCTCCCGATGAAGAAATCGCCTTAATTGTGGCATTTTCAATTGTAAGAGAATCGTTACCTTTTATTGCGTTATTTACGGCCGTAACATTCAAAGTCAAATTCTTAATTTCTAAATCATCTTTTGTATGAATGCCGTTATTGAGAGAAGAAACGACATTTAATTTGCCCTTTCCTTTAATTTCAAGATCGCAATCAGAATAAATCGCCGCATTATAGGAGCCTTCGGAGGTGCGGTTATCGCTAATTTTGTTTTCACTTCCTTTTTTAGCGCTTATGGATAATTCCCCAAGTCCATATCCAAGCAATGGGCAATATGAATCTGAAGATATATCAACGCCTGTAAGATTAAGTTCCACTTCAGCTTCTTCGTTTATGTTTTTTGGAGATACGACAATACGGCCATCAAAATTTCCGGACAGCGAATATGAGCCGCCCGCCATGATGAATAAGGCCTTTTCTTCAAAAACAACATACCCATTATTGTTTGTAACGGTCTTGTTCGTTAAATCGATAACGATATCCTTCGTTGAATCGTATTCAGACGAGTTAGTCACATCAGGCAAGGTAAAATCGATAGTTTCGTCTTCGTTATCGTCTGTTGAATCTTCTGAATCCATAGACGATGAATTTGATGAATTTTCTTCAGATGATGAGGTTATTTCCTCACTGGAAGATAAACTAGATTCATCCGTTACGCTAGAATTGCTAGAGGAAGATGAAACCGATTGAAGGTTGCATGATGCAAGGATGAACATCGATGATAATATTGTGACAAAACTGGATTTTTTCATAAAAAGCCTCTCTATTTGATTTGAGTTTACCAAAACAAGTTAAAAATAAGTTAAGTCTTTTCTTAAATTTTTAAAAAAGATAGTTTATTTTTTGGAGTTTGCAAGATTCTCCCTTGCAAGAGAGAGCATCAATTTGATTCTGTTTTCCTGATTGACCTTCGATGCGGATGAGTCATAGTCAATAGGGGTTATATTGGTTTCGGGATAGAGAGACTTAAGTTTATTCATTACCCCTTTGCCACAAACGTGGTTTGGCAAGCAGCCAAAAGGTTGAGCGCATACGATATTTGGGTATCCTTCTTTGATAAGTTCTTTCATTTCGGCAGAAAGTAACCAACCCTCGCCCATTTTTGCACCATGTTTGATGACGCCTAGAGATTCTTTTCTTGTCTCTTTGAATGGCTTCATAGGCGTGAAAGATGAATATTTTTTGATTGATTTAATCATCAAAAATTCGTAACGAGTGATGAACTTAAGCAAAAATGTGTTGTAAATCTTTTTCGAAAGTTTTGTGCCATAGTAACGGTGGTCATACTCGCCATTGGCAAAGCAATAAAGCAAAAATCCAAAAACCCCAGGAACGCATATCTCAGCACCTTCATCGATGAGAAATTTTTCTAAATTGTTGTTTCCTATCGAAGCGTATTTGACGTAAATCTCGCCAACAACGCCAACCTTTGGCTTAGGGGTTATCTCAATTGGCAAGGAAGCAAAATCCTTAGTTATCATCTTCAAATTTTTTCTTATTTGTCTGAAAGAGGAACCCTTACCGTTTTTGAGTTCGTTTCTTATATAATTATTCCATTTGACCACTAATTCATCCGATGAACCCTTATTGATTTCATAGGAACGCGTCTTATTATGAAGATACATTATCGTGTCTCCATAGGTAACAGCCGCTAAAAGATTCATTAAAAAAGGCAAGTTTATATCGATTCCTTCACTCTTTTTGAGATCACCAAGATTCAAGGTAATGACAGGTACGAAGCCGAATCCTGCATTTTCAAGAGCTCTTCTTAGAAGTGGGACGTAATTGGTGGCTCTGCAACCACCGCCAGTTTGTGTTAAAACCAATGCGACATGATGGATATCTTCCTCATGTTTCAGGGCATCAATAAATTGCCCGATGACGCATGTAGCAGGATAGCAAGTATCATTATGGACGTATTTAAGGCCTTCACGAACAAGGATGGTTTCTTTGTTTTGAAGTATTTTCGCCTTAAATCCCATTTTCTCTAAAGCGCCAGCTAGCATATCCATATGGGAGTCTAAAAAAGATGGAACCAATATGGTATGTGTCTTTTTCATTTCGGGAGTGAATTTCGGATAATTCAAAATGTATTCTTTATTTTCCATTTTCTTCTCTCTCCTTTCCTTCTAATGCTGCAAGCAATGAACGGATTCTGATCTTGACGGCCCCCAAATTCGTGATTTCATCAATCTTTATTTGGGTATATATTTTTCCGTTTGATTCTAATAGCTTCTTTGTCTCATCGGTGGTGATTGCGTCTAATCCACAGCCAAAAGAGACCAATTGAATTAAGTTTGTATCTTTGTTGTCAGAAGCGTACTTAGCTGCCGAATAAAGCCTTGCATGATATGTCCATTGATTTAAGACGTTAGTGGCGAACTTCTTGTTAATATGAGAAACGCTATCTTCACTAATGACGGCACAATTAAAGCCAAGAATAAGCTTATCGATGCCATGATTCACCTCTGGATCAACGTGATATGGACGGCCAGCAAGTATGAAGATTCTTTTGCCTTCTTTTCTTGCTTTTTCGATGATTATTTGTCCTTGTTCACGGATGTATTTAAGGTAGGAATCATATTCCGCGTAGGCTTTTTCAGAGGCGGCATCTATTTCTCTTTTTGAAAAACCTCCTATACGGTAATTCAATATTTCTAAAATTTTCTTGTTGAATTGTTTTTTGTCATATAGACCAAGGTAATCGCGAATGAAAGTGATATCTTTTAGCCTTTCAACGTTATTAATGATTGTTTCAGGATAATATGCAACAATAGGGCAGTTATAATGATTTTGAGAAATGCCTTCATCAATGTTATAGGACATCGATGGATAGAAAATTATCTTATAGCCATCATCTAATAATTTTTCGATATGGCCATGAACAAGCTTGGCTGGATAGCAAGCCGTGTCCGAAGGGATTGTATGTTGCCCCTTATGATATAGAGAAGGATTTGAAAAGCCTGAATTATGCACTTCAAAGCCAAGAGAGGTGAAAAAGGCGTACCAAAATGGGAACAATTCGTAATTATTTAATACTAATGGTATAGCTATTTTTCCTCTAATTCCCTCTTTTGGTTCATACGACATCAATTTATTTTGAATGATTTTATAAAGGTTTAATTCATCGGACTGCGTTTGCTTTGTTATTGGTTTTTCGCACTTATTTCCGGAGATAAACTTATTTCCGTTGTTAAATGTGTTCATCGTGAGAGAACAATGATTATTGCATCCGTTGCAATTAAAGGAGATGGATTTGAAAGCAAAATCATTAATCTCATTTAACGAAATGATGCTTGATTTCTCAAGTTTTAGTTCTTTCGCTTGCAAAGCGGCGCCATATGCGCCAGCTAAGCCGGAAATGTTTGGCCTAGTTACATTTAAATTGAGTTCTTTTTCGAAAGCACGGAGAACCGCCTCATTATAGAAGGTTCCGCCTTGAACAACGATATTCTTTCCAAGCTCACTTGGATCGGCAACTCTAATGACCTTATAGATCGCATTTTTAACAACGGACATAGATAAACCGGCAGAAATATTATCGATTGTTGCACCATCTTTTTGGGCCTGCTTAACCGACGAATTCATAAAAACCGTACATCTAGAGCCAAGATCGACAGGTTTCTTTGCCAATAACCCTAATTTAGAGAATTCCTCTATGTCATAGCCAAGGGCATTAGAGAAAGTTTGCAAAAATGAACCACATCCAGAAGAACACGCTTCATTTAGGAAAATGTTCGAAATCACGCCATTTTCGATCTTGAAGCATTTGATGTCTTGCCCACCTATATCAATTATGAAATCTACATCTTTGTTAAAATGAGCCGCAGCCTTGAAATGAGCCATAGTCTCAACGATTCCGTAATCAAGCGAAAAAGCATTTTTGATTAAATCTTCGCCATAACCCGTAGAGCACGCCCCTTTAATGTCGGCTTTTGGATTGATTGAATAAATCTCCTTAAGAATGTCTTTGAAAACGATTAATGGTTTCCCTTGGTTTGGGAGATATTTCGTATAACGAATGTTTTCTTTTTCATCAACGAGAACCACTTTCAATGTAGTCGATCCTGAGTCGACACCTAAAAAGAGGGGACCCGTGTAGTCGTTTAAGGAAAGAATATCCACTTTTGCTTTAGCGTGTCTTTCTCTAAACTCCTTCAATTCTTCCTCCGAATTGAATAAAGGCTCGTTATAAGCATAATTGCCACTAGCTTTCGCCTCTTTGAATAACTTAAGAACATCGTCTAGTTTTTGAATTGTTGTAGCACTTAAGCCTGCGCCTAAAGCGACGTAAAAGAGGGAATTCTCAGGGCATGTTCCAACTAAGCCGAGCGACTCATCAAATGATTTCCTAAGTTCACTTATAAATGTTAAAGGGCCACCTAAATAAACTATATTTCCTTTTATCTCTCTTCCTTGAGCCAAACCACCTATAGTTTGGTTAACGACAGATTTAAATATTGATCTAGCCACATCTTCTTTAGAAGCACCTTGGTTTAATAACGCCTGGATGTCGGTTTTAGCGAAAACGCCGCACCTAGAAGCAATCATGTACGTTTTTTGAGCATTAGAGGACAAAACATTCATATCATCGATAGAAACGTTTAACAAAGTTGCCATTTGATCAATGAAAGCACCAGTTCCACCGGCGCAAGTTCCGTTCATTCTGACTTCTAACCCGCCCTTAAGGAAAAGGATTTTAGCATCCTCTCCACCTAATTCGATTATGCAGTCCGTATCTTTTATGTAATTGTTCGCGGCAACCTTTGTGGCATAGACCTCTTGAACAAAATCAATACCCAATGCGCTAGCGATTCCCATTCCGGCCGAACCAGACATGCCAATGCATATTTCTTCATCGGAAACTATTTTCTTTTCCTTTAATTCATTAAGAACCTTCAAAAGATTCTCTTTGATATGCGAGAAATGTCTAGTATATGTGGAATGTATTAAAACACCTTCTTCATTTAGAACGACACACTTAATGGTCGTAGAACCTATATCTAATCCAATACGTTTAATCATTTTCATACGAATTAAGATTATAAAAGCAAATAGTTTAAAAACAAGAATGAAAAATTTCAAAAAATAAAACAAGTATATTATTAATAATATAAATGATTATTTCTTCACTCTTTCAAAAGAGTAGTCACAGACCTTTCCACCTTCCCCTATTCTTTCGGTGTAAGAGAATTTAGTATTAGGCAACTCGTCATACATGAGGTTATCAACTCTGCAAAACCCTTTTGTCATCTCGGGCATTCCGTATTTAGCGAATATTTGGGCAAATATGCAAGCATGGGTAGTCATGGAAAATTTCTTTTTTGAAGTTTCCGGGTAGGTTATCTTCCAACCATATCCACAAGTTTTCTTAAACTTTAACGGCATCGTCTTTTTCAAAAAAGGTACAAACCATCTATGCTTGGCAATTCTTTGCATCGAAGGAACTTGTGGTTTTAAGTAAGCGTACATTGCATCAAAAACTATCTTTTGGCTCTCTTCTTTACTTTTTCCTTCGTCAATAAGCATCCAGACTAAAGACAAAGAAGAAAACAAATTGCATAAATGCTTATAGTTATTTTTGTCACAATAGTCTTGATTATCATCTATGAGCTTTTTCATGCCTTCGAGGGTCTTTTTGTATTCTTCCTCATTCAGCGTTTTTGAAAAATCGCGGAATCTTGAATTTTTTAACATTTTTCTTGGTTCGTATTTCATATTCATTTCCTTCTTATCTTGCTTAAATCTTGCTTAATATGTTACTTAATGTATCTTTGGTTCTTGCTATTTGGTTTCTCTGGCAAAGTCATTTTAATCAGTCCGTTTTCAATAGCAGGATTCAAATAGGTGTTTCTAAGCGTTTCTTTAGATTTAATCCCTAAACGATTCATGATCTCGTTTGCCGAAAGTGAAATATCCGGTTCCATTATTTCTAGCAGCCTATTAACCTGTTCGGAAATATTCGATGATTCTTTAGCGACAGTCAAAGAAACCTCATCAAGTACTTCATCAATCATTTTCAACATAAATTCGATAAATTCATTAGAATTCCCATTTTTATGGCATCGGTCGATGGTTTCGTAGTATTCGTTTTGATATTTTTTAATTTGTGATTCTATTGGTATATATTCAAATATCGGGTTCCATTCTGTGAGCAAAACATTTTGCCAAAGTCTAACGGTTCTCCCATTGCCGTCGCTAAAAGGATGGATAAAAACAAATTCATAATGAAAAACGCAGGATTTTATCAGGATGTGAGTTTCTGTATCGTTTTTCAACCATTTAAATAAATCCTGCATCAAGGAGGGAACCAAATTAGCTGGCGGGGCCACGAATATTACCTTGTCGCCATCAAACACGCCTTCTGCATGATTTCTATATTCCCCAGCGTCATCCTGTATAAGATTAGTGAGTATGCCGTGGGCCTTCAATAAATCAGATTCGCTATATCCATCAAAACTTTTGATCGATTCATAAGCCTTATAGGCGTTCTTTACTTCTTGAATCTCTTTTTGGGAACCTATTACGGCTTTCCCGGCGATAATATCTCTCATTTCTCCGATAGATAAAGAATTAGCCTCTATGGCAAGGGAAGAATGAATAGACCTTATCGTATTGTTTCTTCGCAATGTCGGCATTCTTTTTAAAGATTTAAAAACCTTTATTTCGCCTATTTTTTCAGTAATTGAAATTGTTCTGTTTAACATCAGGTTTGTAATGCTGAATGGCGGTTTATACATCTTCATTCCTCCGGTTCAACACATTATATCATATAATCCTTTATCTTGCTTAAATCTTGCTTAATATGTTACTTAATTTTTAAAAAACACAAACCGCTGCATACGTTTTTAGATGAACGAAATAACATGAAACTCAATATGATTTTCATAACTTAGCTCTTAGATTTGCATTTTAAATGTCAAAAAAAGAACCAGTTTTTATGCTGGTTCATTTTCTTTTTTTATTGATGCCTTGTCTTATTCAGCTGGTGTAGTTGAAGGGAACTCCCAAGCAACATCATCAATCGTTACGTTTGTCGCGCTGCCAGTAATTGAATCGGTTGTTGAATTTCCGTCTTTATTTAACCAAATTGCCGTTCCACTAACCATATTCGTAATGGCAACGTTCTTAAGCTTAACTTCCATATGAGATGTGGATTTTAATTTGATTGCGGCAGCGTCTTCAGGATTGTTATAGCTACCCATATCAGTAGAATAACCGCATTTATCAAATGTGGAATTGCTAATTTTTACATAAGCGTTTCCTTCTTTTGTTTTATGCGAGAATTTGATTGGAGTAACGCTGTTTGAGAATTTGCAATTTTTAACGGTGTATGTCCCATCTGCTTTTGAGTACATCGCTGAGTCGCCATTTTCAAAAGTGCAATCAACCAATGTTTCATTAACAATGCCTGTTGTGCCAGTGATGTACATCATTCTGTTGCCTGTATCAACCGGGCTATTACCAGAGTTAGTGCACCCATACATGCTTAAATTGAATGTATAGCCGTCTTCCTTAGGCGTATATCCCCAAATATTGATGTTCTTGGCGTTATAAATGTTAACATTTGCGTCATAATTAGAATCGCACAATTGATTAAAGGCTAATTGAGCAAACTTGAAATCGGCTCTGTTTCCATAAATAGTGAAGTCGCCTTTAATGTCTTTGGTTCTATTAATGCTTGATCCTGCCCAAGTAATTGTCGAATCTTCTTGTGCATAGATTACTGAGGCGCCTGCAGCGACTGCAGTTGGAACGTCTGTGACATAGGTTGCAACACCTTCAGCATTTAAATAAACGATTGGGCTTCCTTCTGGGAATGTGGCAGAGGTGACGCCTTCGGGATAAGTGATTTCGTATTTTTCAACGTGTGCGTTTCCTTGGATTGCCTCAATTGCGTAAGATAGCACGCAGCTCTTGTCTTGATATGCGTTGGTTGCGTCTTCAGGCATTTCGATTGTTACATCGATTGTTTTTACGCCTTCCTCAGACCACTTTTCATAGTCTGTTTTAACTTCTGTTCCATCAAATTCTTCATCATCGATGGTAACTTTCAAGCCATTTAACAAACCGTTATCTTCTAAAGCTTTGATAACGCTGCAATATTGGATGGTTACATTAGATTTGTTCTCCACTTGAATTTGGAAGGCAATCTTATCCATTGGAAGCAAATTTGAAATCGTTAACGTTTGTGCGGCGGTATCTAAAGTCGCATCACCACTATAAAGACCGGTCTTTTCAACATAAGCGTTGGTTGCGTTATCCCATTCTTTGTGAGTTAGGGTTAAGCCATCTTCACCACCGACGATCGAAGCGATGACATTAACCTTGCCAGAGGTGATTGCAACGTTGACCTTAGCCTCAGAGGTGAAGAGAGCGTAGGTAGAGCCGGCAATAACGGCTCCGCATCCCAAGATGCTCAAGAGTGCTGGAACTATGATTTTCTTTTTATCCATTTTTTCTCCTTTGGACCATAGACGGCCTTTCTTATGAGTGCCGAGAACGATCGCATCACGTCATTAAGACGTTTTTATTTATTCCATTGCTTTAATAATAAACCATATATATATATATTTCAAGTGGAAGTTCAACGAAAGAGAGTTTCGTTCGATGATTGCTAGGTTTTATTTTATCTTCCGATAGTCGGTCATCCTGGTTTGGAAAAAGAAAAAAGCCCTGATATCAATCAGAGCTTAAATCCATGCTAATGGGGCGGAATACGAGATTCGAACTCGTGAATGGCCGGTTCACAGCCGGTTGTGTTAGGCCTCTTCACCAATTCCGCCAGCGGTAGATAGTTTAATAAAGATTTACGTCTTTATCAAGCAAAAGAGTATCATTTTTTCTTTTCAAGCAGTTTTTTCGCTTCTAACCATATCGGAAGTTCCCTTCTTTTTAACAAAAGAGGTATCTCTTTATCTGAAGTGCTTTCATATAAAGAAATAATGTTACCAATAGGCAAATACAAGGTTTCTTCAATTAGAGAATCGCCATCAGAAACGAAATGCTTGTGAGTTTTTTCTATTTCTTTTGCCAGAAAATAATAATTGATATTTTTCCTTCCAAGCAGAGAATATTCGTCTTTAATTATCCCTATTTCATCTATGATTTCTATTTTGTAACCGAGTTCTTCTTCGCATTCTCGAATGGCGGCCATCTCAGGAGTTTCCCCTTCATCAACTCCTCCTCCTGGCGTTTCATAATATTGATAATTTCCGAACATATCGTCACGCGATATTTTATGCACCGCAAAAAGTCCGTCTTCATTAATGACGATCGCTCTTGCTATTTTTCTTTCCTTCCATTCCCTTGCCTTTGGATATTGGTCATCATGTAAAACCTTTAAAATTTTCATGGTTATATTATAATTTAACCGTTAACAATTATGGTAATCAGAAATAGAATTTTAGCATTGTTATATCGCATACTGGGGGTCGTTGTTGGAATAGCAGCAATAGTTTTTATTTTCTATTCCGATTCCGCGAACTCTTTCTCTTGGAATCCATTGCGATTTCTTGGAACGACAATATCAGCATTTTCCTTGTTCGTGCTTATTTTAGAAATCTTGATCACTTTAATTTCGTTCCGTTCTAATGGCAAAAAATATTTTGGAATCTACGGACAAATGCTATATGTTGCCGTCGGATTAGAGATAGCGTTAGCTTTAAGCCATCCTATCATGTATCTTTTTGTTAATGGCGGAAACCTAAGCGTTCCTTATTTTTCGATGGATAGGATAATGACTCAGCTAACCGTTTATATCATATTTCCAATAGTCGTTTTCTTTGATTGGCTTCTCTTTTCGGAAAAAGGAAATTGGAAACAGCACTGGATCATCTATTTGATATCCATTCCTCTTTTCTATACGGCTTTCGCTATTTTGAATCACTATATAAGAACGTCGACCACTTTCGCCGCTACGATTTTCGACAATAACTCCTTCATTAATTATGCCGTGCTTGGCAATTTAAATGGGTGGGTTGGAGTTATCGTCTCTTCCTTAACTGTTTTGGGGGTCTATGTTCTAAGCGGAGTTGGCATTGTGTTTTTCTCGGATTTATTAAGCGGAAAATACCATCGTAACCCTAGCCTTTGATAAAACATATCCATTTTCCGTTTTCTGAGATTATCTCTTGTGATTTTTTTAGGCTCAACACGAACACATCAATCATATTTGCCTGCTTTCTCATATCAATTTGAATGGCAACCTTTATAAAAGAAGGCCCTCGCACATATTCTTTAGCTAGATATAAAAATCCTTTTTTCCTATCCATGTATCCATATGTTGGCTTAGATACTATTTTCCTTGTTTCAGATAATTTAGACAAATAATCCTCTGGGTATTTATTAGCCAACATATCTAGGGTCTTATTTAGCACGAAGACAGTTATTTTATCTCCTTTTAAATGAAGGCTTTTTATTACGTTTTTCGGTATATTACCTAATTTAGCAACCTCTTCTTCCATATTTATCCTCCTCACTTATATAAAGAGGGGCAAATGAAGAAAATGCCAAAAATAATCAAAAAATGTATATAATTTTATTCATATGATTAAGTATGACAAAAAAAGTGACATATCCTACACATTAGGAACGACATTGACATTCGAACTACTTCTAAGAAAACCCGATGTAGCAAAGAAAATTTATATTAGCGATAAGCAAAAAAGAGATGAAACGTATTTTAAACTGGTTTCATTAGCAAAGGAACATCATGTTCCAGTTATCGAAAACAACCAGAAAATATTTTCTCTTTCTGAAAAGGAAAACACGTTTGTCATTGGAGAGTTTACGAAATTCTCATTGGATAAGGTTCCTTCAGGAAACCATGTTATTTTGGTAAATCCATCAAACATGGGCAATCTAGGAACTATATTTAGATCGTGTGCCGCTTTTAACATTGATTTCCTAGGGATAATAAAACCTGGGGCTGACGCATTCGATCCAAAATGCATTCGTTCGACAATGGGCGCCATATTTTCCTTGCCTTTCAAATACTTCGCTTCGTTTGAGGAATATCAAAAAGAGGCAGGGAGTAGAGCCTTATACCCATTCATGTTACAAACCAATAATATGTTAAGAACCATTAAAAAAGAAAAACCCTATTCACTCATTTTTGGAAATGAGGCAACAGGGCTAAATGATTCGTTCTTGAATATAGGTACCCCAATCAAGATTGAGCAATCATCCAAAGTTGATTCGTTAAACCTCGATAATGCCGTTTCGATTGGAATTTATTCTTTCTTGGATTAGTTTTTCTCGGCTAAATCGTGCATAAGAACAGCTAACGATGAGGAGAAATTGAAGTTTTCGATAACGATTTTCGAAGGGGCGTTGAGATGGGTTGGAGCGAAGTTCCAAAGTTCTTTTGCGCCAGCTTCGATAGCTTTGTCGGCCGCGCCTTGAGCATAATTGACAGGAACGGTAATGATAGCGATTGACGCGCCAACTTCTTTGAATTTTTCGTTTATTTCGCTCAAATCAAAGATTTTTTTGCCATTAACGTCTTTTCCAATCAAAGATTGGTCAACATCAAATCCACAGACGATGGATAACCCCATATCGTTGAAATTTGGATAATTTAGTAAGGCTTGTCCAAGGTGTCCACAGCCAATAATTACAGCTCTAACGTCTCCTTTATAGCCTAAGAAAGTTTCTAATGTATCAATTAATTTAGCGATATTACGGCCTTTCTTTGGGCGTCCTGGAATATTAGAGACTGCTTGAAGGTCTTTACGGATTTGTTCTTCTGAGTATCCTAAAACCTTAGCGATTTTAGGGGAGGACACTGTTTCTTCGCCTTGCGCTGCTAACTCCTTGAAATATTTAAGATATATTGGATATCTCTTTAATTGATTCTTTGAATAACTTTTCATGATCTAATTCCACCTTATCGAATTACCGACTTATTTTAACCCATAAAAAGATAAATGCAAATTAAATCAGTATGAAAATACCAAAATATTTCAAAATTAACGCTTTTTACCAATTATAACAAAGGAATTTTCATCTTCTTCCGCAAGTAAAATATCAAAATCTGCGGTGAAATTTTTCGCCTCCGTTATTGGATCCTCCAAATGTCTAGAAACATTCGTATTTAAATCAGAATGAACATCTTGCAATTTCTTTCTGCCAAGAGAATGAATGATGGCAAATCTTCCATCATCTTTTAGATTTCTTTTTAAGGCGTCGTTCAACTTCTCCAATTTCAAGAAATGTGGATATGCATTATAAATCACGATGACGTCAAACTTTTTCTTAAAATCACATTCCATGAAGTCTTCGCATAAAAACGTAGCATAGTCTTCTTCTTTGTATTTCTCTTTAGCGAGTTCAATCATATTTGAAGAAATATCGATTCCTGTTATGAAAGATTCATTTAAAGAATGCAAAATATACGTGACTCGGCCTGTTCCACATCCGACATCAAGAACATCATCGCCTTTTTTGATTCCTATCTTTTTAAATAATTCAATGATGTGATTGTCTTTTATCGCTTCGAGACTATCCCATTTTGGGGCTAAATTGTCGAAGAATTGTTTAATATCTGTTTGACTCATAAAATAACTTGGTTATTGTAACAAAAAATAAAACAAGTTGATATATTCATTTTTTCATCGAACACAAGTCGCAAAACAAATAATGGCATTCAATTACTCATATCTCTCGTTTGATCTGTCAAATTGTTTCCGACAATCATTTAATAAAGGTGAATATTTGTTTAAGCTCTTTAATTTCTTTTTGAAACGAACTAATTTATTTGTATCATAAATTATTGACAATCGTTACACTTATCATTATTATGTAACTATAAATTAAACTTAAAAACAAATTTATCTCACGAAAGGAGAAACCTATATGTCAAACGAAAAAATATCTAGTAAAATCAAAAAGGCAATTATGCCTCTATTATTTTTAGGAATGATGACATCTTGTGGTAAAAACAACGATCCTGAATTAAAGGACACGACTGTTTATGAAGACACCAAGTTTGGTGCCGCCTTGGTTGATATATCTATCGATAATTTCAACAAACTAGGCTTTAATTTAGGCGATTCCTGCAATATTAAATTCTCAAACGGATATGAAATAAGCGATGTTCCTTATTTTAATGGCTACTATGTAAAAAATAATCAGCCTGTAATCGTTTCATATCCATCAAATACTTGCGTTACAATCACCTATAACAATTCTGGCATTTGGGATACTGCCGGCTTAAAAGAGGGCGATACCGTATCTGTTACGCTTAATGAAGCAGGCAAGTATCGTGCAACTCAAGAAGCATTAGGCCAATCTTATTCTCTAGATATTAGCGACTACCCATCCGCTGAGGCATTCTCGAACTTCAGATCGCTAACTGGCGGCAATCTTAAAGATAATTTCATCTTCAGAGGCGCTTCTCCAGTCGATAATTCTAGAAAAAGAGCAAAAACCACCGATACTTTATTAGAAAATAACAAGATTAACTCCATTATGGACTTAGCTGATTCTGATGAAGATATGCAAAATTATTTCAAAGACGAGAATTTCTCTTCAACATATACGAAATCCTTATATGAAAAAGGAGATATTGCCTTATTATCAATGGGTTCCTCTTATGCCTCTTTAACATATAAGCAAAGCGTCGTTAAAGGTTTCAAACATATCTTAAATACAGATGGCCCTTATTATATTCATTGTATGGAAGGTAAGGATCGTACTGGTTTTGTATGCACCCTTCTTGAAGCCTTGGCATCATCAACTTATGAAGAGATGTGTGCCGATTACATGATGACATACAAAAATTACTTCAAGATCACCAAAGAAGAGATGCCAGATAAATACCAAGCCGTCGTTTCTCTTTATTTTGATTCGTTCATGGAAACATTGCATGGCGAAAGCGATATCGAAGAGCTTAAAAAAGCCGACTACACTCAAGATGCCAAAACCTATCTTTCACAAGGTGGAATGAGCGATTCAGAGATAGAACAATTGGTTAAACTAATCTCAAAATAAAAGATTGAAAATCCTTCAGAAACGAAGGATTTTTTAAATCTGTCAGGACATATGCTCCGTAGGCTATAGTTTTGCAGAAAATCACCCAGAAATAGACGTTTACATAAATGTTTATTATATTGAAAACAGGTGGAAATTTAGTTGCCCAACGTGTTGCAGTTTATACGAACCCGAGATTTGTAAGCATCCTCTTGAAACCGCATTCGTATCGAGCCCAAAAAGACATGTTGGTCTAGAAACTCTTTCAAGAGAAATTGAAGTTGATGAAGATATAGTGACAATGCTAGATAGATACATATATGCAAACTTCGAGCCAGCAAAAAACGAGTATGAAGCAAAAGGAAAGCTGACTCGTTATTGGAAAGAAATAGATAAAGAGTTGGGAATTTGTCCAAAGAAAGAGTCTGACGGAACATACAAAAGAGTCGAAGCCGCCGCGAAAGGAAAAGGCGAAAAAATTAGATTAAGAGAAAATTGGGGAAGAAACTATGGGAAGAAAACAAAAAGCGGCCTTAGATGGCATATTCCCAAAAAAAGTGAACTTCTCCTTGCCGCCTATGTCTTAAAGATGACGCAAGAAGATGCAATTTTCCTTTTCCATTTTTGCGGCTATTATCTTTCTGAACATTCAACTGAAGGACTGGCGTATAGAGAATGTATTAAACACATCGAAGATGAACAGGCAGATTTGGTAATGCTAAATGTATTCTATGATATGGCTGACAAGTCATTGCTTGATTAAAAAATAAGCGAGACTCATACATGTCTCGCTTATTTTTATTTTTTTCATTCAATTAAGGACGTAATCCCATTCCGCCCTCAAGAGTGAGCGTCTCACCTGTAAGATACTTGAAATCTGGTGTTGAAATCATGACGCAAACGCGGCCAATTTCCATTTCTGGATCACCGAAGTGTCCCATTGGAGGAACCTTGACATTTGCTTTAAATGCGTCGGGATATTGTTTTTCAAAATTTTCAAGTTGGCTTGTCCAAGCAAGAGGGCAAATGATATTAACGTTAATTCCATCTCTTGCCCATTCTGTAGCGGCAACTCTAGTAAGACCACGGATGCCTTCTTTTGCTGCAGCATAAGAACATTGGCCATAATTGCCAAATAAGCCGGCTCCTGATGCGAAATTGATGACAGAGCCCTTTGTTTCCTTAAGGTATGGGTAGCAGGCTTTCATATAATAGAAGGCTGCATATAAGCCAGAATACATTGCAAGGTTGAATTGTTCTGTCGTTTGTTCAGCTAAAGGAACGCCTGATGCTGAAGCTTGGGCGTTATTGATAAGGACATCAATTCTTCCAAATTTTTCGATTGTTTTTGCAACAACCTCTTTAACGGTTGCTTCGTTGTCGTTTTTCTCGGAGACATCTGCTTGCAAAGCTAAAACTGAAATTCCATATTTTTCTTCGAGTTCAGCTTTTGCTCCGTCTAACTTAGCTACGTTTCTTCCTGTAATGACAATGTTGGCACCTTCTTTTGCGAAAGCTGTGGCAATGCCATAACCTATTGATCCACATCTGCCATCAGATAGAGTTGCCCTTCCGGCACCTGTGATGATGACGGTTTTACCTTTAAATAAATCCATAATATTTACCTCACTTGCGGTTATTATAAAAACATTTCATATTGAATACAATATATAGGTAAGTTTTTACTGATTTACTTAATTTTTCCAATATTTATCTAGACATCTCAATATTTATCTGATTGTTTGTTGCGTCTTTTCTTTTGTTCTTATACATCGCTTGATCCGCTTTTTCTAAAACTTCGAGGATTTGGTCTGTTTCTGGATTATATTTAGCCGACCCTAAAAAAACGCCAGGGAATTTCGGGTCTTCTTTTATAAGTTCAGCATTAATTTTTTGAAACCTTTCATTCAATTCTTCAACGTTGTTTCTGTTCTTTTTGAGAATGACACAGAATTCATCTCCGCCATAACGGTATATTTTCCCGTCTTTTGCATAGGCTTTTCTCAAAGCGCTTGCAACCTTTATTAAGCATTCATCACCATAATGATGACCATATTGATCGTTTACTTGTTTGAAATGATTGACATCAAAATAGATAACAGTCGTCTCATGAGAAACATGCGGGATTGCGTTTTCAAAGGCCATTCTGTTTAAAACGGTCGTAAGTCCATCCGTATTAGAAAGGACATCCCCATAGAATTTCATCAGGAAGATCGATGCGAATGCAATTGAAAGCCAATCAAGCTCGACATCCTCATAAAATATGGAAATCGCCAAGGACACGACGACAAAAACAATAACTAGAATATTAGGAATGAGAAAGGCTGCTCTTTTATGAGCGGAAAAACGAATAACAGAATAAAGGAAATAAGCAATTCCAAACGCATAAGATATGTAATAAAGGAAATAGAAAGCGGCATGGTGATAAAGATTATTTTCATCAACGGTAAAAATGAATCCGGTAAATGAGGACGCAAACTCCAAGATGACATTCGCGGCTAAAACAGATAATATAAGCCAATCAGCGACTCTGTTCTTATTGTTTTTCCTAATGATGTAAGCCGGAATTATTCCAACGAATGGTGCAAAAGACAATTCAATTCCCTTAACGGCTTTATGTAAGGCGATTGTGTTGGTTGAAAAACCATTAAGCTTTGCTCCAGCCCATTCACATATTGCACATATGATGATGCATATGGCTAGTAGCCAAGAATAAATCTTCTTCTTTTTGTCAAAGACGGAGTTTAAAGAAATGGAAACACCCATAATAAGCATTGCCATCACAATTAATAAGGTGATCGCTGAATATAAATCCATGTCTTTTCTCCTGACTCACTGCATTATATCACTATTAATACATAATGTTGATTTTTCCTTAAAAAATATAACTGATTTTAATGCATTTTAGGTAACAAATAATTTAGTTACTAACTTTACTTATTGCTGTTTTTGTAGCTTAATTTTTATAAAATATATCTTTCAAAACCCCTTCTTTTGCATATCATTTGCATATATTCTCTCAATAATGTAAGGTATTTATGCATTTCAAAAAAGGAGACAAATTATGCATAAAGATGAAGCCGCATACGGATTTGAAATATTAAGCAATCCAGATAGAGTCAAAATCACAAAATTTTTATACGTTAACGGAACTTTAAGTAAAGAACAATTGATCTCAATCAGTTCCTGTTCCATAGAGGAAGTCGAATCTCATCTTCTTTTAATGGAGCAAGCCAATCTTATAACAAGAGATGGCGAGGCCTATTCCGCCAATAAAGAATATATCGACACCTTAATGGATTTCGTCCGTGTCCCATGCGGATGCACCCACCGTTAATATATCCTTAATATAAATATAGGAAAGGTTTACATAGCTCCCCGATTGAATATTAGGGAGCTTTTTCATATTGCAATATACGAACTCATAAAATCGCACGAAAACGCTATATTTTTAAATTCATATTGCAAAATATTGCATTTAATCAGTATATCAGTAAACAAATACTTACATTTTTGCAATGTTTATAAAACGCTTTTGCAAATATGGAAACGCTTTCATATGTTATACTTACCATGATACAATTATGTTAATCAAGGAGAAAATTGTATGAAGAAACAAACTAAAAAGCCGATTGTTTTTTGGGTCCTTGCAGGCTCATTTGCTGTTTTGGCTGCAGGTTTCGGTACAGCTTTAGGCGTCACCGATAACTTCGCCAATGTCATCAATAAAGCCTTAGACCTCGAAGACAAGGCTAACATTCAAGTCACAATCGGTGATCCAAGCAAGTATGACTCTGAATACTTCAAGAGCGATTACGAATCTGCCGATGACTTACAAAAAGCCGACAAGGAAATTGCCGAAAGACTTACCGAAGAAGGCGCAGTTCTCTTAAAGAATGAGAACGCAGCTCTTCCAATTGCAAAAACAGCGAAGGTAACCCTTCTTGGCCACTCTTCCTGCAACATGTTAGTATGTGGTACTGGATCTGCCGATATCAATGCTGATGGTGCGCCTACTCTTTACGAAACGCTTACCGCTAGAGGTGTATCAGTCAACAAAACAGTATGGGATTACTACGTTGGCCAAATTGATAAATACCAAACAAACCCAAAGAAGGGTGATAACTCCATTCGTGACGGTGATGGCAGTGTTAAAGGCTCCTATACCGTTAACGAAATCCCTTATGCAACCTTAAATGCTGCTGAAGGCGTCGATTCATCAATGAACGAATACAAAGATGCAGCAATCGTCGTCGTTTCTCGTTTAGGCGGTGAAATGTATGACCTTCCATCAAGCACGGATCATCAAGGCAACGCCACCGAAACCGTTAACGGTTCTGGCAACGCTCTTGAATTGACAATTAACGAAATCGAATTAATCAACCAAGCAAAAGCTAGATTTGATAAGGTCGTTGTTCTTATCAACTCCGCAAACCCTCTTGAATGTGATTTCCTCACATCCGGAGAGTCAAAAGTTGATGCAGCCCTTTGGATTGGCTACACCGGTTTACAAGGCCTTGAAGGCGTCGCTGACCTTTTAGTTGGCAATGTCTCTCCTTCTGGAAGACTCGTTGACACATATTGCAACGACAACACCACTGCTCCAAGCATGGTTAACTTCTACTCTGAAGAATGGTCAAATTCAGAAGACGATAAATATAAAAACGACATGGTCTTCAACTCCCTTGATGGCAACAAATATTTCAACGCCTATCAAGAAGGTATCTATGTTGGCTATAAATATTATGAAACAAGATACGAAGATGTCGTCTACGGAAAAGGCAATGCTGGTTCATACGACTATAGCAAAGATGTCGCCTATCCATTCGGTTATGGCTTAAGCTATACGAGTTTCGAATATAGCAAACCATCTTTCAAAGTTGACGAAAAAGCCGATACAATCACCGTTTCTTTAAGTGTTAAGAACACAGGAAACACAAAAGGCAAAGATGTTGTTGAAGTCTATTTCCAATCCGAATACACAGACTACGATAAAGAAAACCTCATTGAGAAGAGTGCCGTTGAACTTTGTGGATTCGCCAAAACTTCAGAGTTAGATGCAGGTGCTTCAGAAGAAGTCACAATCACAATCGACAGAAGCGAATTTGCAACTTATGACAGAAAAGGCAAAAAGACCTACATCATGGATGCAGGCGACTACTACCTCTCTGTTGGCAAAAATGCTCATGATGCTTTAAATAACATCATCGCTAAAAAAGGCAATGCTGCCAATAAATCTTCAATGACAGGCATCAACGGAGATTCAGCTGAAGGCAACGCAGATAACGTCTACACCTTCAATCAAGCAACGATTGACGATACAAAATATTCTGTCGGCAAAAACGGAGAAAAGATCACCAATCAATTCGATTCAGCTGAACTTTCTTACTATGGCTTAGATGATATGAAATATCTTTCTAGATCCAACTGGACAGGAAGCTGGCCTGAAAGAATAAAGATTTCCCTCAATGACAAACTTCATGATGAGATGACTGGCATCAAGCAATACGTCAAAGAAACAATCGAAGGCGAAACAATGCCAACGATGGGCGCACAAAATGGCCAAACCCTCATCAATATGAGAGAGAAATCATATGATGACACTCAATGGGATGCTCTTCTTGATCAACTCACATACGATGATATGTGCAATATGATCGGTATGGGCTATCATGGACACCAATCCGTCCCAAGCGTCTCAATGCCTAAGATAAAAGATGAAAACGGTCCGCAAGGATTCTCTGGAAAACTTACCGACATCACTGGCAAATCTAAGACAATCTGCGCTTACACTGATGAAAACATCATGGGCGCAACATGGAATGAAGAGTTGATGGAGGAAGTTGGAAAACACATCGGTGAAGATGGTTTAGCCCTTGGCTATTCCGGTCTTTATGGCCCAGCCATGAACACTCATAGATCCGCTTACTCAGGACGTAACTTCGAATATTATTCCGAAGATGGTTTCTTAGCGGGTAAAATTGCCGCAGCCGAAACCAAAGGCATTCAATCTAAGGGCGTTTACGTCTTCGTCAAGCACTTTGCATTAAATGATGAAGAAACGAGATGCCGTTCCATTTCCACCTTTGTTAACGAACAAGCCATTCGTGAAATCTATCTCAAACCATTTGAAATTGCTATCACAGAAGGCGGAGCCCATAACGTTATGACAGCCTTCTCAAGAGTCGGCGTTGTTTGGTCTAGTGCCCATTATGGCTTAATGACAACAGTTCTCCGTGGAGAATGGGGAATGGATGGATTCGCTGTTTCTGACTACACCACTTCTGGTGCAGCTACCTCAGCCCACGATAGAACGACTTACGATCCATATTTAGCTGTTATCGCTGGTACAGATACATTCGATAGCTCTATGAAAACGTCTCAATACAGCTCATTAAAATCCTTGGATTATGAAAATGATCCACATATGGTCATTGCAATGAGACAAGCTTGCCATCGTATGTTATACACAATCGTTAATTCCAATGCCATGAATGGTGTCACGCCTCTTACAAGAATGATCCACGTCATGACTTGGTGGCAAATGGCAATCGCCGATGGAATCATCTACTCTGGCATCGTCACAATCGTCATGTTATCGATTGCAACAGCAAAGCAAATCAAATATTCGAAATATAAGAAGGAAACTGCAGCCGAAACAACCTCAGGCTCAGCAGATGACACTTCTAAAGGAGAATAAGTATGAAAAAGAAAAGAATAGCATTAATTTCAGCCACTGCCTTACTTGCTTGTGGCATGCTCACATCTTGTGATTATTCAAATTTCTCCCTCTTTGGCTTCTTCTATAACTTTTATGTCGATGGTCTTAAAAAGAGCACCGATTCGACCACTCAATCAGAAGATACTTCCTCATCATCTGAAGAAGAGACCACAGCCGAAAGGCCTGAAACATACCTAGTGACAACAAGCAAGGATGTTGAAGGTGGCAAACTTGTCGGTTACGACATGCTTGTTCTCTTAAATGATGAAAAAGCCGCTTTAAACTCCTATACAAGATTCATTTCAAGCGACGGAAAGAGCACTCATACCAATACGTCTTTCGGCTCATTAACCGACTATACACGTACTGGCAATGTGGTCACCCTTGCTTTTGGCCCAATGGCTTACACAGATAGAACTAACACAAGCAACGTTCAATATTATCGTGGAGATAATGAGGCCGAATCCAAAGAAGCGTTTAATAAGGCTTTCTCAAGCGATAGCCCAATCTTCACCGTTAAGACGGATGGCACATTCTCTTTAGGAGACACATCTAGCGAAGGAGAAGAAATTGCAACCGGAAAAACAGACCTCCAAACATATTGGTATGCTTCTTTCGATGCACGTCCTTCCTACTTCATGCTTACCTTAGGAAACGACAATACGTACTATCTTAACGCCGCAACGATGGACTCTAAAAACGATAAAGTCCTCACCTGTATCTTCACCACATCTGGCACATACAAAACATATGCGGATCAATCAACCGAAGAATACGAAGCAGTTCGTATTAATAAAGGAAGAGGCCACGACTTTGTCAATAACAATGGTTCCAATATGGAATTTGACATCACAAACGATGACTCTTTCAATCAATGGTTAGGCTTAACCGTTGGTAAAGTCCCAGCCTACAAAGTCACAAAAGTCGGCTTTAAAGGATTCTTAGATGATGTTTCTGCATACGGATTCGAAATGTTCGATAAAGACATCGGAGCCGATGAGGAACAAACCGTCGATCCAGATCCAACAGAAGGTGCAATGCTCGTTGTTGATGGACAAGTAAATAATGCCATCAAACTTGCCTTCTTCAACGATGGAACATATCACTTCGTCTGGCAAGATAACAAGATTGATGAAACTGGTACTTGGACTTACGACTCCGAGGCAGATTCAATCAAGCTTCAAACCACAAAATCAGACGAAACGATAAAGGAAAACACCATTTCTAAGCAAGAAGACGGAACATATAAGGTCGATTACGTTTCAGCCCTCAGTGATCAATTGACACAAACATTCATCCTTACTGAAGCTGATTTCAATTCTTACTTCAAGGCAACCACAATATTAAGCCTAACTGGCGATAGGAATGATGCAATCACTCTTGAGTTTAAGTCTGATGGAACATATGCCTTTGCCTTCACGACATATAACTCCGTTGAAAACGGAACATGGACATATGACGCAACAACTGACTCGCTCTCTATGAAAGTTGGCGACAAAGAATGTGTCACTGTTACTAAGAATGGCGTTTATGACATCTATTACGTTCATTCATCAGGACAAGGTTTAGTTCAACACTTCACCATGACAAAAGACGCATGGGGAAAGACATTTGTCCATAACCTTGCAACTCTTAAGGGTAATGCGAAAGACACAATCACTCTTGCTATTAATTCCGATAAGAGCTACACCTTCTCCTTCGCTGATTATAATACTTCTGAAACAGGAACATGGTCAGTTGATTCTTCAACAGGGTTAGTTTCTATGAAGGTTGGTGACAAAGAATGTCTCACAATCACTAAGAATGCCGGTTACTATGATCTCTACTACGTCTATTCTAAATCTAATCAATTAAATCAACACTATACGCTTGATGAAAATACCTATAAAGAATTATTCAGCATTGCTGACTTAACTCTCTTAGGTCAAGCGAATAACGCTATCACCCTTACGCTCAACCGCGACCATTCCTACGTCTTTAGTTTTACAACTTATAACGTATCAGAAACTGGTAGTTGGTCATATGATGCAGAAAACGATAAAGTTGTTCTCCAATGCAAGAAAACAACCAATGAGTTAACAAAGCAAGAAGATGGAACGTATACTGGAAAATACATTTCAAACATGAATGAAAATCTCAATCAAGAATACGTTCTAAGTGCTAGCGATGCCTCAATCTTTGCAACAGAGATGGTCAACGTCGATAAGACAAACACTAGCGGAACACATTTTGGATTTATCTTCAATTCAAATAACACCTATGAATTCCACTTCTATGACTACAAAGTTACGGAAATTGGAACATGGTCTTATAATTCCGAAGAAGATAAGTTCTACTTCTATTGCTATAACACAGTTAATACTGCAGCAAAAAACGAAGACGGAACATATACAATCTCATATATCTCCCATAGATCTTCTCAAATGACTCAAGAATACACCTTGAGCGCAGCTGATGCAGCAAAACTTAAATAGTTAGCAAATAACAAACAAAGCCTGTCATGTTAAATGGCAGGCTTTTTCATATGTTAACGATGATGACTGATGAATTTCTCATCTGTTTCAATGTTTATTCAATACAAAAAATCCAGTCATTAAAGGCTGGATTTCATTGTTTTCAAACGATTATCGTTCGTTAGAAATTATTTTTCTTCATTAGTAGATGTTTCGTTTTGTGCTTCAGCATTAGCGGATAATTCGCCAACTTCTTTCTTATCTTTTCCACAATGTGTGATAAGGTTAGTGATGATACCAAGGATCATTGCGAAGGCTAATGATGTGATTTCGATAGTGGCCGAACCAAAGACCAACTTGAGGGAAAGTCCACCGATACCGCAAACGAAGATTGCAGCAACAACGAATAAGTTTCTATTATCGCCTAAGTCAACTTTCTTAAGCATTTGTAAGCCAGAAACAGCGATGAAGCCATAAAGAGCAATGCAAGCGCCACCCATGACGCACTTTGGAATGGAGTTGATAAGAGCAACGAATGGAGAAACGAATGAGAGAACGATGCAACCGACAGCGGCAACGAATATTGAGATGACTGAAGCGTTTCCTGTGATGGCAATACAGCCGATAGATTCGCCATATGTTGTGTTAGCGGCTCCGCCAAAGAAACCACCGACAATTGAGCCAACGCCATCACCAAGTAAGGTTCTATCCAAACCTGGATCGGTGATTAAATCTTTTTCAATGATGGAAGAAAGATTTTTATGATCAGCAACGTGTTGAGCAAGTTCGACAACAGCGATAGGAACGAAGATCAAGGCGAGGGAAGCAATTGCAGCCCAATCAATGTTGGACATTTCTGGATGTTGAATCGCTTCAAGGAGAGTGAACTTAGGATAATCTAAGAATGATGTAATACTTAATGGAGCTAAGGATTTAAAGGAATCAAAGCTAAGGATTTGCATGTATTCATTATTAGCGGCAATACCAATGAGAGTGAATATCAAGGCAAGGACGTAACCAGAGCCAATACCAATGATGAATGGAATTAATTTGAGTGTTTTTGTACCTTTAACAGAAACAATGACAATAACAAGGAAGGTGACAATGGCGCAAAGGATCGAAAGGAGGTTGTATTCACTTCCACCGTTTGTCATTGACCAGCTTGTAGCGGTGCTTGATAAAGATAAGCCGATTAAGGCAACGATAGGTCCGATGATGACTGGTGGGAGAAGTTTATTTACCCAAGCAGATCCAACGAACTTGATGATAAGAGCCATGATGACATAGACTAAGCCGGCCATGGCAATGCCGATGATGACGCCCCAATAGCCAAATCCAGCACCGATTGTTGCGGCATATGCGCCAAGGAAGGTGAAGGATGAGCCTAAGAATACAGGGCTTCTTCCTTTCGTGAATAAGAGGTAGACAATTGTGCCAAATCCAGCGCCACAAAGAGCGGCGGCACAGTCAAAGATGAGGGTTGCACCATCTGGGTTTGTATAGCCTGCCATAATCATAGGGACAAGCAAGGTTGCGGCCATGATTGCGATCATTTGTTGGAAGGCAAAGATGAGGGTTTTGCCAAAAGGCGGTTTGTCTTTGACGTTATAAGTTAATTGCATAAGTTTTCCTTTTCTTTCTTTTATTCTCTATCCCAGAGTTCGACATTGCATTTTCCATCCGTCTCCGTTAGATGAACTGCGATGAGTTCCTTCTTTGAGGTTGGAACATTCTTTCCGACGAAATCGCCACGAATAGGCAATTCTCTATGTCCTCTATCGATAAGAACGGCAAGCATTATTCGATTTGGTCTTCCTTTGGAGAAGATTCCCTCGATTGCAGCCCTAACTGTTCTTCCTGTATAGATGACGTCATCGACAAGAATGATGTCTTTCCCTTGGATTGGGAATTCTAAATTTGATTGATTAAGAACGGCTTGATCATTCACTTGGGTTAAATCATCGCGATATAAGGAGATATCCATTTCACCAACGGGAACGTCTATATCCGCAAATTTCTTGATGTTTTCTTTTAAAGTCTTCGCGATTGGAAGGCCTCTAGTCTTTATCCCAACGAGAATGGTATTCGACAAATCACAGTTTTCTATGATTTCATGCGAAAGTCTCTTTAAGGACCTCTCAATTTCTAATTCTGTTAATAATTCTGCTTTAAATTTCATCTATCCTCCCTAGAAAAATAGCCCTGTTGATACGTGCAACAAGGCTATAGGATATACTAAATTAAAAGCATTCACCTGCGTCTTGTTGGTCTCTCGTACCAACCTTAAAGACTATGTCCGCTAATTATTATATGCCCAAAGATAAGCAAGGCAAGAAAAATATTTTAAAAAGTCTTTCTTTGCATTTTTCCTTTGTGCTAGACTGAAAAAAGAAAGAAGGATATTTTTCAAAATGTTAAATCCAGATAACAACTTGTTCGTATTCGACCATCCGCTCATCAAACACAAAATCACCGTTTTGTGCGAAAAGAAGACATCCAGTAAGGATTTCCATGCAATAGTTGGCGAGATTGCAACCATCATGGGATATGAGGTATTAAAAGATCTTAAGACCAAAGACATCATGATTGATGCTCCTATTTCCTCATTTATGTCTCCAGTGCTTGATACTAATTTCACAATCGTCCCAATTCTTCGTGCAGGACTTGGAATGGTTGACGGCATCCGTAACCTTTATCCAAAGGCTCGTGTTGGGCATATCGGTTTATATCGTGATGAAGAAACATTAAAGCCACAAACATATTATTTCAAACTTCCAAAAGACGTTGCAGATGGACCAGTACTCGTTGTTGATCCAGCATTAGCAACTGGTGGATCCGCTTCTGCAGCCATCAATTACATCAAAGAAGCAGGTTGCAAAGATATTCGTCTTCTTTGCTTGATTGGTGCAAAAGAGGGCGTTGCAAAGGTTCACAAAGAACACCCTGAAGTTAAAATCTATTTAGCAAAATACGAAGACGCTCCATTAAATGAACATGGTTACATTGTTACGGCATTTGGTGATGCTGGCGATAGAATCATGGGAACATTCGATTGATTCGCTAAACATATAAATCATTAGTCTTGCACGAATATGCAAGACTTTTTTCTTATAAAATGACTGATTTTTAATTTGTGGATTCAATATTGTCTATCTAGTGACAATAAAATGGTCATAATGATATAATTCTTTTATAAAAAGGCATCAAAAATGATTGATAAAAGCAAAGTCAAAGATCCAAAGAAACGTATCTTGATGGTATGTGTCAGAATGTTCATCGAAAAAGGTTTTAAAGCCACGACAATGCTCGACATCATCAAGGAAGCGGACGTTTCATCTAGCACCTTTCAGAACATTTTCCGCACCAAAGACGGCGTTCTTTTCGATTTGATTGAATTCATGTTTGATAATCAATTCAAAATGGCAAGAGGTTTTTCTAGTGAAAATCCCGTTTTGGTATATTCTTTAGAGACAGCGATTCAGCTTGCAATCGTAGAATCTAACGAAAACATTCGCGAAATCTACATGGAAGTATACACAAACCCTGACCTTTCTGAATTATTAAGGGAGAAAACGTCAAAAGAACTCATTGAAATTTTTAAGCCTTTCAATCCATCATGGGAAGAGAGCGATTTCTATGAGAACGAAATAGGAACTTCCGGCATTATGCGCGCTTATATGGCAAGACCATGTGATATGTATTTCACTTTAAAAAGAAAAACTGAAAAATTCTTACAAATGTCTTTAAAAGCTTACAACGTACCAGAAAATATCAAAACGGAAGCAATATCGGTTGTTTTGAATATGGATATAGAAAACATTGCCATTAACGTGATTAATAAATTATTTTCCGCCTTGGAAATCGCCTTTGATTTCAAATTTAATCAAGACAAATAAAAAGCCTTCATCATTACTAGAGATGAAGGCTCCTGTTTCTTCTACTTTGTATGTTGTTCTTCCATACCATCTGAAGCAATCTTTTGTTCATCAACAAACTCATTTGCTTCATTTTTTTCTTTCTTGGTGACCTTTATTTCATTTTTTGAAGGTTGGTTAAGAATGACTTGGTCATAAGAGAGATCAACTCCATGAGCATTGAATAAGCGTCTATATTCTCTAAGAAGATCTCTTTGAACTTGGTAACGGTCGGATTCTTTGCATTTAGCCACAAGTTTAACCGCCACGTTACTTGATTCATATGCAGATACGCCCTTATAGAAAGGCCCTTCAACTATGGCAGGTATTCTTTCTTTGATATTTTCTAAGTTATCTTTGAGAATTTTTTCAACAAATTCAATTGGAACATCATAGCCAAATTCGCATTCGACGACAGCTAGAGAGAGTTCCCTTGATAAATTGACTACATTTTTAATATCGCTATTATTGATGATTTTGATGTTTCCTGCCGCATCTATTAATCTTGTGGCCCTAATACCAATTTCCGATACGGTTCCTCTAAAACCATCGATGGAAACTATTTCGCCAACCGTGTATTCCTCTTCAAAGATGATGAATACGCCTGCGATGATGTCAGCAATTAAGGATTGAGCACCTAAGCCTATAATAAGAGTGATGATACCAACCGATTCCCAAATGGCAACCGTATTAACTCCACACGCTTGCAAGACGAGGAAGATGAGGGCTAAAGCAGATCCGTATTTGATTAATCCATCAAGTAAGGTGATCACCGTTTTGGCACGATTGCTCTTCTTCATGCTCTTTTTAAAGATGAGGCGTAGCAGTTTAGATACAGCCAATATCACGACAATAAGAATCACGCAATGAATGAAATTCTTTTGATTCTTTTGCCAATCTGTAGGGACTTGCGATAAATCCCAAACATTTTCTTTCATCCAAAGCGAGAATTCTAAGTTTGGAAGAGCCATTTCAATTATCAAGCCCACAACAAATAAAATGAGTATAAGTGAGATGAGGACGATTGAGGCAATTCGGAAAACCTTTTTCGTTTTGCTTTCGTTTTTGTTTTCATTTGATGACATATATATTTCTCCTTCTATATTATCTAAATTAATTTAACTATGCATCTAGTCTTTCAAGGGTGGAGCTAACTTCATAAGATGGGCTTCCTTTCATTTCTATATCTTCTTTATATGTATCGTAATAATAAGAATATAATGACGCGTTAACAATAACTGATTGTATACTTATAACTTCATCAATTGTGATGTTTCCTTGATACATGTCTTGGCTGAATTCCTCATCTAAGGTATATTCTTTACCATTTACAGTAACTATTGGATTGACGAAATATGCATTAGTCAGGGTTATATTTAAGTAAGATTCATTGGCGGTGGTTGAAAATGCAATTTTAGTATGAGCGGTTGGCCTGAAAGCTAATATTGGATCAGTGGTATCCACAAAATCTTGAAGTTTGTTCATTTGATAGATTACACCGTCATATTCAAAACAATCATAATAAGCAAAATAATACGGTTGCAAAGGCAAATCCTCTAAAACTGCATACCTGTTCGTTCCGATGCAATTATATTTTTCAAGTGGTGTGCCATTCTCGTCATAGGAATAGACCATCGCGTTATAACATTGTCCAGATTTGCTCGGCTCAAAATTTAGATCTCTATAAATATTCACCGTTCCGTCTTCGTTATATGTGACGACTGAATTTATCGGAGTGACTAAATCATAGTTAGTTGCTTCAGAGTAATTCTCTTTTGCACTTGAATAGTCGATTGTATATGTGTAGGATTTCCAAACTTCTCCATCACCATTTTGAACATCGATTCTTAAGGAAGTCGCTTCAGTCATGGAGACGCCATTTAATTCGACATACCCCGTCTCTATGTCAGTACTTCCGAGCAATGTATTATCATTCCCATAGGCATTGACAGAATATGATGAAGGGATTCTAGGAGCCTTAAAACAAACTGTAACAGGTAAAGAGGTACTATCGCTCGTAATCGAAGTCATATCAACGATGACGTCGGTAACTCCAAAAAGATAATTCAATGAATATGTTTGAGATGAAATGATATTTGTATGGGTTGCTTGATTGCTTTGATTATCTTTAAAAGTGAGTTTTGCGTTGATTGTTGCATCGCCTAGTTCTCCTGAAATCTCATTAATGAGCACCATTCCTTTTTCAAGCACTTCATCTACTTCTTGAATAATAGTGGTTTCCCCGTTGTCGATTTCAAGACTTAAAGACGCACTCGCATAATCAAAAGGCATTGAGCATTCATAATTTATCGCAAAACATCCGTCCATTAATGAAAGCTCAGGATCCAAAATGATTTCTGGATAGCCAAAAACATATGATGAAGTTTTCCTTGAACGATATATCACCTCTTTCCCTCCAAAAGAACCAGCATCGTAATAAATAAAATGGAGGGCAGAAGATAATTTAGAAACAGGGACATTAAGATATGCCTCATCTACACCTGAATACGTATCAAGTATTTCATCTCCATCTAGCACTTCTACCTTGTAATATAAGTTATTTTTAATTGAGGAGTATGATGGATTAAATGAGATGGTGGCCATATCATTTTCATAAGATATGCTCATGTCTTTTGGCTCGATGATTGAATAAGTTGCATCATACGATTGATCTTCGCCATATGCTTTAAGGGAACTTTCATATTGAAGAGTCCCGTTTCCATCATGATCCTCATCGTATATTGAGTATTTATATGTTCTTGTTCCATAAGCAACAGGGAAAGAGATTGAATAGACATTCATTTCTGAATTGAAATCGACTTCTTTTATTCTACTTTCGTCAATAAGGGCGCCATTTTCATCATATTGAGAAACAATAACAACATATGATGTTTGCTCATCAATATAAAGAATGTTTCCAAATAAATTAACATTGTTTGATGAATATTCGATATTCTCCGATTCAGAATCAAGAATAATCTTTTTCTTTGACCATGACGTTGGCATAGATAAAGAAATTTCGTTTATGGAAATTATCTCTTTTGATAAATCATCGTTCTTTCCGCTTACGCACAAAAACAAAGATTCCGTATCGAAACCATTTCCTTGTTTGAATAAGTTTTCAAGCTTGATGTCAGTGGTTTCTCCGTTAAAGAAAGAGTTTTCATTTAATGTGTTGTCCGTATACAAAGAATCAATTGAAGAAAGATCGTTTGGTCTGGTCGCACAAACATACATATCATAATTTGAGAAATGCTTATTTGGATCGGAGACATAGAGACTGTAAGAAAGCTTAAAAGCATCTTTTTCCTCATCATATTTAATATATGTGTTAAGGGAATCAAGAATTACATTGGTGGAATCTGATGCTGCTAAAGTCGTTATTTTATCGGAATAACATGTGGTAACAGAGCCTTTTAAGGAAGAGCAAACGACATTATATTTATAAGTTTGGTTTGGCTGAAAGCCTGTAAATAAATAAGTGTTTACACCATCTTGCAACGTTTGTTTCTTTTGAAATGAGCCATCAACGAACTCAATATAGAAATCCGATGCAGATAAGTTTGAAAATGAGGAATCTCCGGCAATAATCGCAGAAGAATCAACTTCCAAAAGAGCGTAGTCGGAACCGATAGAAAAAGATAAAAGATCACCAATGAATGGAAATAGGCTTGCAGCAAGAATGCTAGTTGTAACAACAACTGCAGCCGCGGCTGTTCCAGCTGATCCTGCTCCGGCAACCGCCTTAGCGGCAGCTTCAGACGCACCGCTTGAGGAGGAAGAAACCGAATCGATTGGTTTTGTCACGTTTCTATCGATGCCATCTTGAATGTCTTTTAAATCAAGCGAAGAGGCTTCATCATTTTTCTTTGTCTCTGAATCATTCGTTATTTCAGCTATTTTGATAATCTCTTCCGGAGATTTTTCGGTCTCGGGCAAAAAATACCTTTCGGCAGGAAAATTCTTAAATTCATCAAAATGATTGTCTTCATTTGGTGAAAATATTTCATTTTCATCGACTCTTTTCAAGGATGTCCTCCTTATTTGGCTTTTATATTGGTTTGCAAACCAATATTATTAAACATTAATGTTTAATTTAATTCAAGGGAAAAGGAATCAACGAAAATCATTTAAGCAAGCTAAAATGTTTCTTTGTTTTAAATAAGCTTGTTGATGTCCATGTTCATGAAAACGCTTTGTTTTTTGATCTCATCCGGAAAAGCCTTGTAATCGTTTTTGTCTATTACCACGTATTTGGCCTTAGGATTTTGATATGTCATCCTTATAAATGGATATTTAATCCAAACAGGCGTTGAAAAGCCTACGCCAAGTTCTAAGAATAAAATCTTTTTATCGCGATACTTTTTGATATATTCATCATACCTTTTCTTAGCTTGATGCCATCCTTCATCTTCAACGAAGAGATCATCGCAACGGAGGTTTGTATTCATTGGTGCTCCACATATTGGACAATATGGGATTAAGGTTGAAGGGATCTTGTGTTGGCTAATGTTTTCATTCATTCTCAGAATCGTTTCTTTATTGTCATATGTTTTATCATGACAAGCCCTGCTACACTGAAAAAGGCCATAGTCTCCTTGCATATAGAAAAGTCTATCTTTAGAAAATCCCGCTTTTTGAAATTGGTGATCAACATTTGTCGTAATGACAAAATAGTTTTTGTCTTTTACTAGTTCAAACAACCTTTTGTATAGATCCTTCCCGTCATCTGAATAGCGATTGAGCAATATGAATTTGCACCAATACCCCCAAAATTCCTCTAAGGTCTCAAAGGGATGAAAACCTGCCGTATACATATCGTTATAACCATACTTTTCATGCATATAAGCAAAATTATCAAGGAATGTTTTGCCACCATATTCAAAACCGGCCGCGCTAGATAATCCAGCCCCAGCACCAATGATGATATTATCATATTCTTCAATTATTTCTTTTAGATCTACCATAACCTTATCTCCGTCTCAATCCAGCTTTCTTGCTTAGCATCTATTATCTTGTCATTCGGATTTAGCTTCCCGAGTAAAAAAGGCGAGTCATCGTCGTGTTTCTTGTAATTTTCGATTACCTTATTTTCTTCTCCGTTTGCGTAACAGTATTTACAAAGATGCAAACACGAATTATATGAGCCAATATCATTAGAGAGAAAACATGAGCAAAAACCTTTTCTAGCCTGCATCTTTCTTTTTGGGGTTAAGTGTTCTCCCAAAGCTTTTTCATAATCCTCTAAACGCATGCAGCCATTCACGTCTATATCATATTCTTCGAGCCATTTTTCTTTTGAGCAAAGTCTTAATTCTAAATGATGCCTTTCGGCGATTTTCTTGAACTCTTTTGCCAAATGAATCTTGTTTTCACTTGTCGTATCAACTATTTCTGGGTGGTTCTTCTTTAATTTTGGGTAAATATCAAGAAAGCCAAAAACTGCAAGCGTCGTATATCCTTCAAGTTCTTTTGCAATATACTCGAACATCTCTATGTGTTTCTCTATCGTATATTTTTCATTAACTACTATTGGCGTATATCTCCAAGAAACCGCATTCTTGCCAAGCTTATTTGAAAGATATTTAAAGTCTTCTATTACCTCATTAATAGGAGGGACGTTAGGCTCTATGTCTTTATCGTAAGGAGTTATCGTTATATACCAAAACTGTTTAAAGGACGATATTTCATCTAGATAAGGAAACATCGGCTTAGGGTTTTTAGTACAAAAGCCAAGAATATCAACCACTTTAGGATCTAACTTAAATTTAGTCACGATCGTTGGATAATATGGATTTCTAACTAGAACATATCCTTCCTTGATTCTATTTATGAACCATTTTGAATAAAATGCAGGTATATCCGTTCTTTGTCCTGTATTTATTATCATTGCTCTACCCTTATTTTATATAAAGCATAATCTTCATCAGAAAAAGTTACGAAAATAACCTTCATTGAGTTTTCTAAAAGGAATTTCTTAACGGTTGAAAGAGCAATTGAGGCGGCCAATCCTTTAGGAAAGCCATAGATGCCTGTTGAAATAGCAGGGAAGGCAATGGTTTTTAGATTCATCTCTTTTGCTTTATTCAAGCAAGAAATGTAGCAGTTTTTCAAGTCGCCTTTATCTTCTTGGGTTGGTCTAACACTCACTTTAGGTCCAACCGTATGAAATATGTATTTAGATGGAAGATTGTACCCTTTAGTTACCTTGCATTGGCCATTAGGTTCATCTCCTCCTTGTTCTTTCATAACGGAGATAAGATCTCTTCGAACCTGAAGCCCAGCAAAGGAATGGATTGCATTATCTATGCAGGAATGCAAAGGGACAAAACAACCTAAAAGTTTTTCATTGCAAGCGTTAACGATAGCGTCAACTTTTAGTTGAGTGATATCGCCTTGATATAGAGCGATATTGTTAACGTATTCTAAAGATTCCCCATCAACGATTTCTTTCTTTGAAAGTTCTTCTTGGAGAACTTCGTCTTGTTTTTGATAATATTCCTCAGAAAAAGAATAAGGCATCGATATATTCATCAAACCTCTAAAAGTAGAGAATTTATCTGATGTATTTGTTACCTCATATCCATTCATTTTCGTTAAATATTCAATGCAAAAGTCTATGCTTTTCTTTTTCATAATGACTCCTTATACGTTAACTGGCAGGTTTTGTGCATTTAAAAATAACCTAGATAATTCTAAGCCATTTATATGATTTTTGTCATTAAGCCATGATGGCGTCAGTCGCTGTATATCCCTCTAAGGAATCTTTCTTTACTTGGATACAAAGATAAGAGATTCCTGAATCGTTAGATGCAAAGAATTGTCTTTTTCCTTCTGGAGAAATCTTAATGAAATCGCCAGCTTGCAATTCGATTGTCTCATCATCGATTACTGCGTGGCCTTTTCCAGAAATGATGAAATAGATTTCTTCGTTGTTTTTATGTGCGTGAACAAACGGAACAGACGCTCCAGCTGGGAGATTGTTAAGAGAGATCTCCGCTCCACTTAATCCCAATTCATCATGGAGTTCTCTTCTTCCTTCATTGTTTGTGTGCGTGATTGAATAATTTTTCATTTTCTTTACCTCTATTCTGCATCATTGATGCAAGATAATTAAAACATCGCTTAATACTTCTTTGTAGTACGCACTTTTTTGTAACTATTACACACCGCATTTTGAATGTGCATTATTATTGAATGTGTTAGAATAAGCTTGTTATGAAAAGAAAAGACGAATTGCCGTTATGCCCGGTTGCAACAACCGTTAATCTCATTGGATCAAAATGGAAGTTACTAATTATTAGAAACCTCAGATCTAGGCCATGGAGATTTAATGAGCTTCAAAGAGATCTTGAAGGAATATCTCAAAAAGTTCTCACAAATTCACTAAGAGAATTAATATCTGATGGTTTAGTTGAAAGGAAAGATTTCAAAACAAATCCTCCCCATGTCGAATATTCTTTAACGAAGTTAGCTAATAAGATGTTGCCAATCATCGATGAAATGGCGAAATTTGGAAATTACTATAAATCAATTTTATAGAAAAAGCCTCATTTGAGGCTCCTTCTTTGATATCAAACATTTTTATAAGAAACGAAATTGTTTCCTAAAGAGGCTGTGCCAAGCTCATTTTTTGTCTCATCTTCAATTGCATCAATTTTCAATGCGACTGCATCGTTATCGATCGTTATTTCTTCTTTCTTATTAGAATTAACCAGTGATGCAAACATCATCAATGGTAATGCGGCTGCTAATGTAATTTTTTTAATATGTTTCATGATTGTAACTCCTTAAGTTAATCAAGAGACAATTCTAATGAATTTGTTTCTCTTTATGGCTACATTATGAACTACTATGTATCGTATGTCAATAATAAATGTTACATTTTTATATTATTTGTTATTTTCAAATTACTAAGTTTTTATATTTTCTTTATTTTCTGAATTTGAATATGGATAATATGGCATGTTTTATATAACACCTTCAAGACATCTATCAAATAGAGATGATTGAAATCAAACAATTAAACAATAGATTAAAAAACTAATGAATCGCGTTATAATAATGAAGGTTACAAAATAAGGTGTTTGATGACATAAATCTCTGCGCTTGTCATTAACATAGGAAAGTCCGATTTAATTCGGGCTTTTTTAAATGAAAATAAAAAAACATCCTCTCATTAAAGAAAGGATGATCTATCAAAATAAAAAGGGGCATATGCCCCAAAAAGAAAAAAGCCCGGCGGCGCGCTATTT
>CAVFKA010000007.1:0-27789 GCA_963623195.1 bacterium
ATAATATTATAAAAAAATTTATAATATTATTTTAAGAAAACTCATATATTGACAAGATAATGACTGACCCTTATACTTATCATCACATCGGCTAAACAAGGCACAACAACTACATTAGCCGACTGATGTAGTTATCAAAGTAATGATATTTGTTGACTACTTTTAGTATTACCAAAATTTCTATTTCAATACTATTGAAAGGGGGCTTAGAAATTAAGGTTGATTCAGATTGTATGATAATACTAATAAATCAAATTCAAAAAATATCAATACAAAAATAAACATCATATTGTCGAAGGATGAATAAAGCCTATTTTTCCTTGCCCCTCAATATTGATCAAACTGCATCAAAATAACATTTAGAAAGGAATATAAATTATGAGCTACGAAAAAATTATCGGTTACACATCAATCAAAAAAGAACTCGCAAGACTTAGCGATTCAATCAAAAATAGAAGCGAATATGAAGCATTAGGAATCACCCTTTCTCAAGGATTGTTATTAGATGGTTGCCCAGGCGTTGGAAAAACTCTTATGGCCACCTCCTTTATCGAAGATACTGGATTAAAAGCATATACATGCAGAAAAGACAAAGCAGATGGCGCTTTTGTCGACCAAATTAGACAAGCTTTCGAAGAAGCTTTAAAGAATGCTCCAGCAATCGTTTTCTTAGACGATATGGACAAATTTGCCAATGAAGACGATTATCATCGTGATGCTGAAGAATATGTAACTATTCAATCATGCATTGATGAAATAAAGGGAAAGAACGTTTTCGTTGTCGCCACAACAAATTCTGTCAGAAAATTACCACATTCTTTAGTCCGTGCCGGAAGATTTGACACAATAATCACTGTTGATGTACCAAAAGTTGAAGATGCATCACAAATTATTGATTATTACTTATCAAATAAGACGCACATTGAGGGAATCGATGCTGAAGATATTGCACGTTTATTAAGCGGCCATTCTTGCGCTGAACTCGAAAGTGTTATCAATCTTGCGGGTTTATATGCAGGCTACAAAAATAAAACGGTTATCGAAGAAGAAGATATCGTTAACGCTTGCATGAGAATTATCTACCGTGCCCCGGAAGGAGAAAGTGGATACTCACCAGAGGTTGCTTTAGCGACCGCTTATCATGAAGCGGGGCATGCTGTAGTTGCTGAAACACTTAACCCAGGTTGCGTTAATCTTCTTACAATCAAGAATCATGATAGTGATACTCAAGGTTTCACATCACTTAGCAACCCTAATAACTACTGGGCTTATAAGAGCAACATGGAAAATAGAGTTATGACATTGCTTGCCGGAAAAGGCGCGACTGAAATTGTTTACGGCGAAGAAGATGTCGGAGCTTCAAAAGATATCGAAAGAGCATATAGAATCCTTTTTAGATTCACTCAAGTTGGCTCTTACAACTTTGATGCGCTTATGTGGGGGGATTATTGTACTCTTTCTAACGAAACTAAGGCTAATCTCAATACAGTTGTGTCTTATGAAATGAGCCGTTTCTATGCAAAAACGAAGCAAATTCTTATTCAAAATAGGGATTTCTTAGATGCTCTTGCTAAGAAACTTGCTGAAAAAGAAGTACTTACACGTTCTGAAATTCTTAAAATCAAAGATAAATTTCAAAAATAAGGGGTACGTGTATCAATTTAGCCTAATTAAATAGGTCTAAAGAAAGATAATTGGGAGGAACCGATTGGTTTCTCCCTTTTTATTTATTAAATGGGAAGTTTAGAAATTAGATTAATTATTTTTATGAATAATAAAGCATTTATCGAACTATTTATTTAAGTGACTTAAAACTTATAAGATGAACGTTCTTATTTATTAATATAGAAGAAGAATAATTTAGTGAATATAAAGAAAACCCGATCTCAATGAGACCGGGAATGCTTTAGTTATAGAAGTCAATTCCGCCAATGTCGTTAATTACACGAACATAGCCTTTTGTTGTTTTCATGACGAACACATAGTAGAATTCGCCTTTAAGCGTTTTGTTAAAGAGGGTGCAATTGGAATAGCTTTCGTATCCTTCAGACTTTTTGTATCCTGCATCAAGTAAGCTTTGTTTGATAGATTCATATGCTTCATCAATGCTAGAGGTGTAGACGAATGCTTCATCACGATGGCAGAAGCCATACTTGAGAAGTTCGTAATAAGGATCTTCATCATCCATATTTCTCCAAATTTCGACTTTTGCGTCGCTTGGTAAACTTGGCGAATAGGCAAGAGATTCATCTTTGCTCTTATATAAATTGGATAATTCTGATAAGTCAGAGTAGTTTGGAACCTCGATTGGTTTGTCGCTACGATAGATCAATATTTCAACACGATAATTCCATTTGGCGTGACCCGTGTAGGTGTAATCGCTTGTTGGATATGTTGCAACATCAACAAACTGACCTTCTTCTTTTTGGAAGACATAATGGGTTTGTCCTCTTGATTTGTAGGTATATGCCTTTCCATCAACTCTATACATCTTGTAACCCATTTCTTGAACGAGTTTCATCTTATAGTCTTCACCGACATTCTCTTGGAGATCAAGGGTGACGGCAATAAGAGGTTCTTGATATTTGACGTTCGCATAGTTTGTGATTTCGAAGACGTTGTAGTCCGCATCATAACTATCTGAATATCTTAAGAAAGTTGTCGTATCAAACCACGGAGCCTTCTCTTTAAGACGTTCTTGAATAGAAGGAGTTCTAACCATATGTTCTGTATCTGATTTGTAGATCCAGATGCTTAAGGAGTTAGAAGCACCCATCCATGTAGCGGCTTGATACATCACGTCAATGATGTAGCCGTTATAGGTGTAAATTGAATGACGTAAGGCATACGTATCCGTTATTTCGTCATATTTGCTGAGTGAAAGTTTTTCAAGATTGGCGATGAATGTTGAATAGTCATTATCGCTAATTCCATCTTGTCCGACAAAAAGACCGTTAACGTTATCACTTGTTGTGATGCCATATTGTGATTCGATGTTGTAATCAGTTCCTTTTCCAAATTTGTAGGATATAGGAATGATACTTGTAGGCAATGGGAAATTGGTTAAGCCACAAGCTTGCTCAATCTTTTCAACTGCAGTCAACTTCTTGTAGATTGATGAGTTTGGAAGAACTTGTAAAGAGAAGCCTTTGACTTGTGCGTTCATCCTCATTGCGACAGTGTCGAAACATAACTCATATGCGCCAGTTTCGCCATACGTACCCGCTGCTTTTAGAATTTCATATGTTGCTTCTCTACTTTCAGCACTTAAACTTGCTGGAAGAATGAGGCTTGCATAATATGTTTCTGTAGCTTGGTAAATGCTAGGGAAGGCAAGGGTAACGTTCAAGTCTTTTCCTGATACTAATTCAGGCAAAGAGGAGACATATCCATATGTCGTATAAATTGAGTCGACATAGTATGTTGAAGAAGAGAAATAGTAATAGGCGTAGAAGCCTCCACCGTAATAATCAACGATTGCTTCTTCTGAGAATTGAGGGATATAGTCACCATCGGAAACGTATGTGATGACGCTATTGGTTCCGTAAACGATATCGTTACTTGTTGCAATTGTTGTTTCAACAAGAACATTGTCGCTAACTTTGAAGTTCTTTTGCGAAGCACCTTCAAGACGCATGCCAATGTTGACTCCCGTTGAATCAGTTTGAGCAACATACACGTCACCGCTTGGATCGATACCTGTAACTATTGCGTTGAACTTAACGATTTGCTTGTTGTAGAGAGATTTAGCATTGATAAGACTTGCATCAAGATTCTTATAATCTTGAATTCTGTCTTCAATCTTGGATCCATCTCTAACCCAATCGTTATAGAAATACACGCCTGTGCGGTCTATCTCTTCGAAGGAGGCGCTCATTGTGATATCGTTGTCTTCTTTGAGATCTAGATAAGAGATTCTGCCATAATCATCAATGGTGAAATTAACGCTTGTGACATACCTAAGTAGTTTTGATTCAAAGAATGTTGCAATCTCTGCAATCAATGTTTGATCCGTTGAGGTGAAGGTAACCTTGTCAACTTTTTCAAATGTTTTGACATAGTTATTGATCAAACCAAGGAAGGTTGAACTTCTAAGACTTGAATATTGCTTAGCTTCTGCGACACGTCCATAGACGCTCATAATCGCATAATATGTATTCAAATCAGAGTCAAATGAGCAGGTGAATGGATGGATGTATCCATTATCTGATTCAGGAATGATGTAGCCTTCGCCACTAACTCCGGTATAGTAGAAGTTCTCTGTAAAGACTTCCGTGAAATAGTTAGATTCGCCTGATGCGGTAGACATTGAGTAGTAACGGGAGTTACTTAAAGCTTCCGTAAAATCATCAACGACGATAGGCGTAAATGAGCTTGATGAGGAGGAAGAAGATGTCTCACTTGTTGATTCTTCAGATGAGGCATCGCTACTTCCTATATTGTTGTTTTCGTTACAACCAGTAACGGCTAATGCCATAAGCATAGCCGCACTGGTGATTAATAATTGTTTTTTCATTTAATACAATCTTCACTTTCCGAAGAAATATATTAACCTCTTGTGTATTTACATTCTAGAGTTTCAGCAATTCCGTTGAATGAAACGACCATTGTAACTTTAGAGAAATTTTCAGCAAGAACGATGCTTGTGATGCCGTCAAATCTTTGATCTTGGTCAGCAATGCTTTCTAATGCATCAGCATCGAGAGAAATTGCGTAACCATCTTCAGTTTCTGTAACTGTGTAGGTGATACCGGACTCATAGATGTCGTAATCATATTCCCAAGTGTCATAATCGATCTTTGCGATTTGGAAATCTACAAATCCTTGATAGTCGAAATTTATGGTAACGGATGCTTCGTTGGCTGCTTCAGCTTGCCATGCTGTTCCAGATAAGATGGAAGAAACAGCAAATTCATGGACGATAGTAGATTGAGCTTCTTCGCCAGTGGTTGTAGTGACAACTAAGTTAAAGGAGGTGGAGAATGCTAAGCCAATAGCGGTATATGCTGCACCATCTTTTGTTAAGGCAAAGGTTCTTGTTGCTGCATCATATGTATAGCCACATTCGACGGTTGTGCCTGTTGCACTGTCATAATCGTATGTGTAGATAGAAACTGTACCTGTTGTTGCATCAGCTGCGTTTGGAGCGAATATGATATCGTCATAAATCTTAACGCCAGTGCCTGGTTCAGCGACTGTGTGTGTCCATCTCTTTGCGAGTAAACCAGAAAGCTCTGGGGCTGCTTGGACGGTGATGGTGATGGTTTTAGAAACTTCAGGATCGACTGTTGAAGAGACCTTTACTTGGTAAGTTCCAACAACATTTGAAGTAAATGTATAGACATCTTTGCCTTCTTCATCCCATTCACTTGTATAGATGTGTTCAGTGACCAATGTTGCATCGGAGGCGTTATCGCCGATAACTTCAGCGGTATAGGTTTGAGTTGCTTGATATGGGCTGATGCTTGCGCTGAGAGAGAGGGATTGTCCAACATATACTGTTCCAGAAGATGTTGTATCAACGTCGATGTTGGAATATGAATCTCCTTCCTTTACATAGCCTTGAACATAAGAGATGCTCTCAGGCTGTGGTGCTGTAACGTGGAGAAGGAATGTCTTAGTGGTATTGGCAGTCTTTAATGTGACATTATAATCACCTTGATTGAAAGCATAGATTGTGTAGATGCCATTGCTGTATCCACCAGAGACACCATATGAATTTTCAGTGTTATCGTGAGTTAATGTGATGCCATCGATATTGAAGTCAGCGGTTGCAGGTAAATATGAATCAACTGTGATTTTGAATTGCGATCCTGCACCAACGGAGTATTCAGCGCCAAGATCAGCACCGGTTGAATCCTTGTAGTTGATTTCGGTGAAATAGAGCGTTTCGATGTCGTATGGGTTAGTTGCTGTTTTTTCGCCAATAGATTGAGCGAATGTGAATCTTGTTGTATTTTCAGCTTCGGCATCTTCGTTGATGGTGTATGTGCCATCTTCATAGTCGGCAGTGATTGCTATATATGAAGCGCATTCGATTGTAAGGACACTGACAGCATCTCCAGAAAGTTCAACACCTAATGTCCAAACGTGTAAGGCTGTATCGCCCCATAAAGTTCCAATAGTGCCAAGAGAGAATGAGAAGTTTGTTTCGGTTGAAGTTTCTGCAATCTTGAAATCTTTGTTTGGATTTGTTGCGGCTATTCCTGAAACATATTCAAGAATTCCTTGGACGCCATAAAGGTAAGCTCCTGTTGGCGAGTTGCTTAAAGCGTTGAAATAAGCACTCGGGCCTTGTAATAATCCTGGGTCAACGCTCCAAGGAGTTGAGAGGGAACCGTTATAAGATGATACTTGTAAGCCATAGATGTCTCCGTTTGCTCTATGTCCATAATATGAAGTGTTATAGTCAGTTATTTTTGTAAAAGCTCCATATTTATCTGTGCCATATTCGTATGATTTAGTGGAACCATAATTGTCGGACATAACGCCAGCGTAAACATCTGTCTTTTGGGCTGTGATTGCTTTTTCGATGATTTCAGCAATGGCCTCTTTTGTTAAGCCTGTTTCATCTGAACTTGATGATTGCTCTTCTGAAGAAGAACTTGGTTCCTCAGATGATGAAGAGGAGGCTGCCTCTTCTGATGATGAAGAGGATGCGGTTTCTGTGGATGATGAAGAGGATGCGGTTTCTGTGGATGATGAAGGGGTTTCTACTGAGCTAGATGCTTCATTTGCGGAAGATGCTGCGTCAGAAGAAGTGGAAGTGTGAGTTTCGCCACAACCAGCTAAGGCCAAGACTGCTCCTAGAAGGGTTACGGCTAATAATTTTGTTTTTTTCATAGTTTTTGTACCTCGATGGCGAAATTTTATATGCATAATTGAAAATTTAAATAAATATTTTTCATTATTTTACTGAAAGCGCTTACAGGTAAAAATAGTTAGATGTTGCCAAGTAAAATTTAAAAAAAATTAGTGACAAATCATCAAATTTATTTATAATGCGATATTGCACTGCGAAAAATACGTAAAAGTTAACTTCTTTTTTCTTGCTTAGTTATGCTCGTTACTTCTCTTTTGAATGTAAAAATATTTGTAAAGAATAAAAGAACAGAATTTTATCTTTTTATATATAATAGAGATCATGAAAGCGATATTCATTGATGTAGACAACACGTTGCTAGATTTCGATGAATATACAAAGTACATACTTGAAAAAGGATTTTCTGATTTTTCATTAGGGAAGTTTGAACCTTGCATGCTAGATGTTTTTCATGATGTGAACAATCAACTTTGGCTTCAAATAGAAGAAGGCAAGATAAATATGGCTGAACTTCAAAAAGTTCGTTTCCAGAGATTCTTTGATAGGCTAGGCATTAACTTTGATGGAGTTACTTTTGAAAAGTATTACAAAATCAATCTCAATGAAAGTGCGATCCCCGTTAATGGCGCATATGAGATGCTTGAATATTTATCTAAGAAATACATCCTTTGCGTTGCTTCTAATGGTCCATATAATCAGCAGATGCATAGACTACAAATTGCCAACATGGATAAGTATTTCAAATATTTCTTTATCTCTGAGAAATTCGGTCATTCTAAACCTTCTAAAGAGTTCTTCTCTCTAGCATTCAAGGAATTGAACAAGGATCAAGAGATTCTGCCTGAAGAAACGTGGATAATTGGTGACTCCCTGACATCAGATATGGCTGGTGGAAGAAATTTTGGCATGAAAACTTGTTTCTTTAACAAGAAAAACATAGATGTTATCGAACGAAAACTTGATTTAATCATCAATGATTTGAGAGATACACTTGTTTCTTTTTAGCGAAACTCCCTTGAAAAAGGTGCACGAAGTACGAAAAACTCCCTTGAAAAAGGTGCACGAACCATCAAAAACTCCCTTGAAAAAGGTGTTTGGATATTTATACATTGTTAAGCGTTTTCATATTGCCCTTTCGTTTATATAAATGATTAAATAGAGTGTATGGAAAAAATAATAGTTTTAGATTTTGGCGGTCAATATAATCAGTTGATTGCTAGAAGAGTAAGACAAACCAACGTCTACTCAGAAGTTCTTCCTTTCACGACATCATTGGATGTTTTATCATCCCCAGATGTTAAGGGCATCATCTTTACTGGCGGCCCTAATTCAGTCTATGACCCTAAATCTCCTCATATCGATGAGAAGATTTTTTCTTTAGGGAAACCAATTCTTGGCATTTGTTATGGATGCCAACTTATGGCCTACACCTTAGGTGGAAAAGTTGAAAATAGAGGAAATACTGAGTATGGAAATATTCAAATATCGATACACGCATCCTCTCTTTTGACAAAAGGAGTGCCTGAAATCAATAACGTTTTCATGTCTCATAATGACGAAGTTAGTATTCTTCCTGAAGGTTTTAAATGCTTAGCAAGTTCTAAGGCTTGTAAGAATGCAATATACGCAAACGAAGAAAGAAAGCTTTATGCCACGCAATTTCATCCAGAAGTTGAGCATTCTGAATATGGACAAAAGATGATTGAAAACTTTGTCTGGAATATCTGTGGATGTTCTCCAACATGGAAACCTTCATCCTTCATAGATGACAAGATTAGAGAAATCAAAGAACAAGTAGGTGACAAGAAAGTCATATGCGCTCTTTCTGGCGGAGTTGATTCATCAGTTGTTGCGGCTCTTATTGGCAAAGCAATCGGAGATCAATTAACTTGCGTATTCGTCGATCATGGCCTTTTAAGAAAAGATGAAGCAAAATCTGTCATCTCTCTTTTCTCTGATAAATCTAGATTCTCATTCAATTTCATCCCGGTAGACGCTTCAAAATTATTCTTGGAACGTTTAGCTGGCGTTACAGATCCTGAGCAAAAACGTAAAATCATTGGCAAATCCTTCATTGATGTCTTCAAAGAGACAAAAGAGAAGATACCTGCATGCGAATATTTAGCCCAAGGAACAATCTATCCAGATCGTATTGAATCTGGCTTAGGAATTTCTCAAACAATCAAATCGCACCATAATGTTGGAGGTCTTCCAAAAGATGTTGGTTTTGAAGGAATAGTCGAGCCTCTCAAAGACTTATTCAAGGATGAGGTTAGAGAGTTAGGCTTATTGCTTGGAATACCAGCTGAATTAGTCTATCGTCAACCATTCCCAGGCCCAGGTTTAGGAATTAGAATCATCGGAGATATCACCCAAGAAAAGATCAAAATAGTTCAAGATGCGGACGCGATATTCCGCGAAGAAATAAAGAATGCCGGATTAGATAAGAAAATAAACCAATATTTTGCCGCATTATCTAATATGCGTTCAGTTGGTGTTATGGGCGATGGAAGAACATACGATTACGCGATTGTTTTACGTGCAGTCACCACAGATGATTTCATGACAGCTAAGCCTGCAAACATCCCATTTGAAGTTATTACCCATATTTCCAATAGAATTGTTAATGAAGTCAAAGGCGTTAACCGCGTCGTCTATGATTTCACTTCCAAACCACCGAGCACAATCGAATTAGAGTAATATGATTTATATTTCTGAATATGAATCTCCTTTAGGGAAGATGACTCTTGCTGAAGAGAATGGTTTTCTTATTGGCTTGTGGTTCAATGGTCAGAAATATTTTGGTATGCCTTTATCTAAAGACGTCACTAGAAAAGATTCAGAAACAATATTAGAGACGAAAAGATGGCTTGATATATATTTCAAGGGAGAAATTCCTGATTTCATTCCAAAACTATCATACGGGTCCTCTCTTTTTCAAAAAACTGTCTTGGATATCTTACTAACCGTTCCATATGGCGAAAGCCTAAGTTATGGCGAAATAGGAAAAAGAGCTTGTCAAATACTCAAGAAAGAGAAGATGTCATCCCAAGCGGTCGGGAATGCCGTGTCCCATAATCCTATTGGCATCATAATTCCCTGTCATAGAGTTTTGGGAAAGGGTGGATCTTTAAGTGGCTACGCAGGCGGAATTGAAAGGAAAGAAAAACTCTTAGAATTAGAAAATATTCCATTTAAGAAAGAGAAATATTGAACGATAATATTGCCATTATGAAAAAAAGAACTAAGAGAATAATAATTATTTCATCCTCAATAGGAGGAGTGCTTGTAGCAGGTGTTATAGCATTTTTTATATATGTAGGGATTTATCAGCATGCGACAAATGATGCATTAACTTATCTAGAAGATTCAACTTTATCAAAAGTAGAAGATAAGAATGATTATGTTACTTTCCAACCAAAGGATGGCAAATCCACCAACGGTTTTATCTTCTATCCAGGTGGTAAGGTTGAATATAAAGCGTATGCTCCTCTCTTAAGAGATTTATCAGACCAAGGTATTTCTTCGATCTTAGTTAAGATGCCTTTCAATTTAGCTGTATTCAATATTAATGGTGCAGATAACAAACAATCATTAATGCCTAATGTTACATCTTGGTATATTGGTGGCCATTCTTTAGGTGGAGCCATGGCATCTTCATATTTAGGAAACCATGCAAAAGAGTATAACGGGGTCGTTCTTTTGGCCGCATATTCAACGGTTGATTTAACTTCTAGCAACCTTAAAACCCTATCTTTATTAGCAAGTAACGATAAAGTTATTAACAAAGATAAATATGATTCAAATAGAAAAAATCTTCCTCAATTAGAAGAACATACAATAGAGGGCGGAATCCATTCATATTTCGGTGATTATGGAATTCAAGGCGGCGATGGAAGCCCAACAATAACGGTTGCTGAACAAAGAAAAGAAGTAGTCTTATTGATTTCATCATTTATCAAATAATTGTAAATAAATACAAGCAAATATATAAAACACATCTTTTATATAGGCAAAAAATGTAATAAAATACAATTATGAAAATATTTCATGGGTCGGATAAAATAATTACAAGTCCTACATATGGATTTGGAAAAGAAAACAATGATTATGGTAAGGGTTTTTATACGACTGATGATTTTGATGTTGCAAGTTTATGGGCTTCGAAAAACGAAAACGGTGGGTACGTTAATGCATACGAGCTTGATTTAAATGATTTGAACGTTCTAAATTTGGCGAACTCGGATGAAGAAGATGTGCTTACATGGATTGCAATATTAACCAAGTTCCGTTTTTCATTTGAAGATAGAAATAGGTTTCAAGAAAGAATCGATTTACTTAATGAATTGTTTCCTACTGACCTTGAAAAGATCGATGTAATTATTGGCTATAGAGCGGATGATAGTTATTTTGCTTATTCTAGGGATTTTTTAGCGAATGATTTAAGCTTAGAAATTTTAAGTTCGGCTATGAAATTAGGGAAACTCGGAAAACAAATTGTTTTGATATCTAATAAAGCGTTTAATAAAATCTCCTTTCTTGAATCTAACGTCATACTTCATTCTGAAGAATACGCTAAGCTAAGAGAAGAGACTAATGACGAGTATAAAAAATTAAAAATATCCGATAATGATAACAATACATTCATTAGGGATATATTGAGGAAATACAATGTTAAGAACATGTGATACAAGACGTTTAAAAGATAAGATTGGTCTTTTCTTTTCGCTTTCGGTAATAGATTGCAAACAACCAATTCAGTTATTGGAAGAAAAAATCATTCACGCGGAAATTTTCGACTTCTTTGAAACGGATAAAATTTATGAGTTCTTAGATTTGACTTTCGGCCAAATGTATTCAGCTGTTTTTCAATCATTTAGCGAACATGGCATAGAAGGAAAGAACATATCTTCTCGTTTATATTGGGCTGGTGCAGAATATGTCTCGCTTTCGATAAATAAAAGAATCCCATTGAGACAATTATTTTTGATTTTCCCTCTAACAAGGATGCTAGAAAAATTTGATACGTATCATGAGATGAACGAGAAAACACTTCTTGATGATTTTGACTCATTCAAAAAAGAGAATATTTTTCTCTATTTCAAAAAAAGGACAAATTTATCTGTAGATGAAATATCTTTTTTAAGCAACGTAAACAAAAATACCATCATAAGCTTTAGTAGAGATAATCGTTACCTATTTAATACCTCATCTTCTAATCAAAGAATTATCTCGGAATTGCTACACGCACCCCTTGTTTTTATGAAAAAGGAGTCATCTTTTGTCTATTTTGATGATATTTTCTTTAAAGATAAATCTTTTGTGGATGCATATACTCAAAATCTAAGGGATTACCTAAATGTTGATGAAGACATAAAAACAGTAATCGAATTATATGCGACTCCATCAGAAGAATTAAAAAAAGAAGGACGTTATCTCTTTATAGGAGAGTATGTTGAATATAAAAACAAAAATAAGCATAGGATTCTTCAGAAAAAGGAAAATGATTTTATCATTCAGAAAGCTATATCAGTCTTAAAAGACAATAATCAAATATTCTTCTGAATTCTTCTTTAAATCTTTAATTCCCTTGTTGTTTTAACTATTTTCATATAACAAAAATAAATAAACAAAAACGCTCTCTTTATAAAAAAGCGTTACAGTCAGTAACGCTCAATTATGAATAGTTAAATTATGCTCTAACTAATGGTTTAGTAACCTGTTTCAAATAAGTTAGAAGATCATAATCTTCCTTGATGAGAAGAGAGAGTTTCTCATAAACCATTTGGTTATAAGAGTTGACCCATGCAAGTTCTTCATCTGTAAGCATTGAAACTACTATTCCTCTTGAATCATAAGGAACGTATGTAATTGTTTCAAATTTATAGAAGATTCCATCATCTGTTTCAAAAGCAGGAACGACAAGAAGGTTGTTCTCTAAACGTATGCCATATTTTCTGTTTTTATATACGCCAGGTTCAATTGTAATTATGTGGCCAGGCTCAAGAATGGCATCATCATAAACTCCTTCACGGTGATAGTATCTGAAGCCAATTGGTGCTTCATGGACGCAAGACATATAGCCAACGCCATGTCCTGTTCCGCACTTATAGTCCATGCCTTCTTTCCACATGATTTCTCTTGCCATGATATCAATTTCATGACCCGAGCATCCTTTTTCAAAGACACATGTAGATAAATTAATTTGTGATTTTAATGTTTTTGTGTAGTCTTTTTTGATTTCATCAGAGACATTAGAACCAATAATGAATGTTCTTGTTGTATCAGTTGTTCCGCCATAATATTGTCCACCAGAATCAACAAGAAGAAGTTGATTCTCAGCACTGATCTTAGGCGATTCATTTTCGCTTGGATGATAATGCATCATTGCTGCGTTTGCATCTAATGCGGCAATTGTCGTGAATGAAATATCGAAACATTTGTCGTCACTCTTTCTTGCTTCATCGATGTATTTTGCACATGCATATTCGGTGAGTTCTTCTTTGCCAAGGTTCTCATCGACATATTTCATAAGCTTAAGAACAGCTAAGCCATCAATTTCTTGAATCTTCTTTGTATTCTCGATTTCTTTTGGACCTTTAACTGCTTTTTGAGCGATTGTTGGATTGTTTCCAAAGACCTTGTTCTTCAAGATTGAACAGATTCTTGCGTTTGTGTTATGCGCATCGACAAATGTCTTGATTTCGCAATGTTCTCTAAGGAAATCAAAGAATGTGTCATACCCATGGACTTCAACATTAGGAATTCCCTCTTCAGGAAGCTTTTCGTTGTCGATGAATAAGTGAGCTTTTCTAGTTTCATCGATATAAAGGTAAGAATAGAAGACAGGGGTGCATGGAATATCATTTCCACGATATCCTAAAACATATGCGACGTCATCAAGAGTGGAGACGACTAATGCTTTAGCGCCTGCCTTATTTACGGCATCCATTGCCATATTGATTCTTTCTTCCATTGTTGTTGAAAGAAGAGATTGATCAACCTTCCAAATCTTCTCTTTTGGCAAGGCTGGCAAATCTTTAATCATATAACGATAAGAAATTTGTCTGATTTTGTGTTCGGAATCTTTGTAAAGATCTTTTAAATCACCATAGGAAAGCAAAGATGAATCTAAGCCTAATGGATATAAATCATTTTCTTTAATGAATTCTGCTAAGGTTGGGACGCCTGCTCTACCTGCATAGACGAGTTTGCAATCGCTGCCATCTAATTCCCATTCAGCTTGGGTCCAATATCTTCCGTCAGTGTATAAGTAATACGCATCTTCGGTGACTAATAAGGTTCCGTCATTCCCTAAGAATGAGCAGAAATAGAATCTTTCTCTCGTGAAATGTGAATGAGATTCCTCAGACATATGTGGATCTGTAGCAGGAATTATATATGCTTTAATACCATCTTTCTTCATATGAGCTTGAAGAAGAGCAATTCTCTTATCGAAGACGTTCATGTGTTTTCCCTCCATCTTTCAGATAATAAATTTTCAATTTATGTGAATATTATAGCCATTATTTACTGACTGTAAAAATATAGAAACGAAATTTTTTAAAACAAGGGGTACGTGTATCAATATTCGAACAAAAAAAGCACCTAACCGAATGGCTAGATGCTTATTTTAGATGATATTAGTCTTCGTATTTGCTTTGTTTCATGAATAGTGCAACAATCTCGGCGATAATGCCAACCAATATTGCGATGAACATGCCAAGGTAAACGCCAAGATTTCCACCAAACCAGTTGACCTCTGTAGCTAAATCAGCAATTGGGTAACCTGCAAGATAGAGTTGTCTTCCGCCTGCGATAGCAAAGCAAGCAAGAGCAATGAAACTAACGCAAGAGTTAGCGAATCTTTTTAGCTGCGTCCATACCATTCATATTTGGCATTTGGATATCAAAGAAAATCAAATCATAGTCAGAATGATATGTTTTTAAGAAAGGAGTAGGATCAGGAAACTTCTTGATATCAAATTGAACATCATTGTCTTTCTGATATTGGATTAAGAAAGATTCAAGTCTTTTGGCGTCGATTTCATTATCTTCAACGATAGCGATATTTATCATACGTAAAAGAGTATTGCACACATAGAAAGCAAAAATAATTTTCAGTTAACTTATACATACTTTGAAAGATGCATTAAAATGCATGCATATGGGAAAGATATTGTTAAAACTATTCGTTAAGGACTATAAAAACGTTAAGGATCCTCTTGTTCAAAAGAAATACGGCCTTGTCGCGTCTTTTTTTGGCTTGGTAACCAATTTCTTTTTGTTTGTCTCTAAGATTGTTCTAGGCATTATCTTAGGTCTTTATTCTTTGATTTCAGATTCAGTTAATAACCTTTCTGACTTTGGAAACAATGCCTTAAGCGTATTTGGCGTGAAGATGACTTTCAAACCAGCTGATAAGGAACATCCATATGGCCATCAAAGAACTGAATACATTATCTCTTTAATTATCGGTTGCGTAATTATTGCTTTAGGAGCCATTATGGCCTATCAAGGAGTAAGGGATTTAATCACCTTCATAAAGTCGATAATCGATACAGGTACCCCCTCAATTAGAGAATTTTCATATACGATGTATGTAGTTTCTTTGTCTTTGCTCTCTTTAGCAATACTTGTGAAGGTAACCCAATCGTATATCTATTTCTCATATGGAAAAAGAATTAATTCCCAACAGCTTAAGGCATTAGGTAAAGATGCCCTAAATGATTGCATATCTACCTCCTTAGTTATTGTTGGAATCCTGATTTCTTATTTCACTAAATATGATGTTGATTGTTTCTTTACTCTATTTGTTGCCATTCTTGTTGTCATCTCAGGCGTAGGAATTATCAAAGAGGCTGCAAATTCCCTTGTTGGAGAAAAACCATCTGAAGAATTGATTCAATCTCTGGTAAATCTCCTTTTGAAACACGAAGATGTTTTAGGAGTGCATGATTTAGAACTTCATACATATGGTCAGATTGTTTTTGGCGTTATCCATGTTGAAGTCGATGCAAAAAACAATGTCATGGATTCGCATGAACTATGTGACCTTCTTGAAAAAGAAACATACTCATTGCTAAACATTCACCTAACCGTGCATATGGATCCTGTAATGAAAGATGATCCTGATACAGATAAATATAAAAAGCTCGTTGAAGAATTCATTTCCAAAACAAACAAGAACATTCATTTCCATGATTTTAGAATCATCTCAGGAGAGAAAAACGTCAACCTTGTATTCGATATGATTCTTCCTGATGAGATCGATAATGAAAAAGAAAGAAAGCAAATAAAAGAAGACCTTTCTAATTTCATTGATAATAGATATGGGAAGACGGTTCATATAGTCATCAATTTCGATGATGCGATAACTGATTTCTTATCTGGAACTAAAGCGGAAGAATAGCCTTAACGCACATACGCCTGCCTTATTTTTAATATTAAGTATGAAAAAAAGGATGCCTCAATGAGACATCCTATTTTTTTGCATTAATGCTTATTGACCAACTTTTGTGAAGGTGTCGTTGCTAACGTCGAAGAGAGTAACGCCATCTTTAACAACGTGGTAGGAAGAAGTAGAGCTAACACGCGTGCTTCCTTCATCGAAGGTGAAGGTAACACCCATATAGACTTCTGTACCGTTATAAACGAATACAGATCCAATCAAATCTTCACCGCAGAAGTAGGAGGCTGCCCAACAAGAGAGTGTTCCGGCATTCTTGTAGTGAACTTGGTTTGTGATTTCAGAAAGTTCATGACCTTCTGGAACCTTAACGCCAAGATATGCGTCTTGGTAGGTGCTTTCATATGGATGGAATGCTGTTAAGAGGAGGTTGTCTCCGAAGTAGACATTGCCTTCTTCATGACTGCTGTTTTCAACTTTTGCTACACCTACTGAAGCATTGTCCATGCTAAGGATTTCATATGCCGTTCCTCTCAAATCGAATGTTCCATCTTTTTGGATTGAAGCATCGTATGTTGCGTCGTCAGAGAAGTCCTTATCTCCAGAATTGGAGTTGTAAATGTTATAGACTTTATAGTCTCCTAATGCTGCATAGCCAGCAAATTTCTCGGCGTCTTTTGTATCGACTGTGATTGTAACTGCTGTCGTTGGCATTGTGAAGGTGTAATCAAGGTCATCGCCATTAGTAACTTTTGTTGTGGAGATAACTTTTCCGCTTGCATCTTTAACTACTGGAGCTTTAAGAGCATATCTTTCAGGTGTTCCTTCAGCTAATCTTGGCTGAATTGTGATCTTTTTGCCATTGATGCCTGTTGTGACTTCATTGCCATCTGCATCTAAGATTGCGCATTCGACATGTTCATCAAGAACGGTTGTGATAGCACTTGTGATGACGGCTTTGTCGGAAGCAACCTTCATAATTTCTCTCTCGCCTTCATAGAAGCCAAGTGAAGCGCCTGCGACGATATCAGAACCGACTGCGACAGTGCCATCTTCTTTCTTAACGGTGAGGTTGATATATGTTTCGGTTTCTTTGATGAGGATGTTTTCAATAATGTTGCCATCTGCATCTTGGATCCAAGCGAAACGATAGTAATCATCGAATGCATATGTATGGAGAGTGTATGTGTCATCAGCAAGGCAGAAATATGAATCATTCCAAGCTGATACAGCGGTTGTTGAGTTAACATTGCGCCATTGAACTGCAAGAATGTTGTCCGTCCAAACTGCTTCGAATGGTAATTCTTTGTCGCCACTCCAGCTTGAACGATATGTGTATATGCAGTTTGCATGTGAAGCACTTGTTGGTTCCCATGTTGCAGGGTTCTCGTTTGTGGTCATAGTGCCATCAACACTGAAGGATTGCTCAGCAGTTAATTGATCTTTGACCCCATAAGCGTATTCATGTACACCATTCTTGGAGCTGCCATAGACTTCAATACCCTTCCATGCTTTGTTGGTAACTGTTGCGGTATAGAAGAGCGTCATATCTTTTTCAACGATACTGACTTCGATATCGTCAGAAACCATTGTGAAGGAGAAGAGATTGCCTGTTTCGCCTTCTTTTTCGACTTTCACGTCTTTGCCATCTTCACCAGCTGTCTTAGCACTGATGCTATAAGATATATGCTCGATTTCAGAAGATAGTTCGACATAGACCTTATCGCCTTTGATGGCGCTTGTGATAGCCTCTTTTGTTTCAGCATCTTTATAAATGGCTACTGTAGAAAGGGTTAATTCAGTTTTGAGTGAAACATCATATGCGATAGCATTCTTGTCAGAAGAGATGATAACTGGTCTTGCTGGCATGGAGAAATGGTAATATCCATCTTCACCTTCTTCGATAGCTTTGCCGTTGATTGTGACTTCTGTGAATGAGAAATCAACATCAGCGACCGCTTCGAATTTTAAGAGAGTGCCAGCAACAGCTGATTTAACTTCTGTTGTGCCCTCTTCATCATCAAGGAAGACTCCCTTAACAAAGTAACAATCATTTGTGATTGTGAAGTCTGTTTGGCCGACATCGACACTAATTGAGATGTCTGCTTCAGGCATAACGAATGTGTATGTGTCACCTTCTTGAGAAACGGCAACAGTCGTTTCACCATATGTGATGGTGACTTTGTCATTGAAATGGTAGCCAGGTTTGAGGGAAACACGGAAAGAATAAGACTTTCCGGCTTCACCTTTTTCTGGAAGACCATCTAGATAAGCACAATCAGATGAGGCATTGATGATCTTGTATGTTGTAACTTCAGTTTCTCCTGAGCCTTCTCCTCCTTCAATGATGAAACCTTCACCAGTGAAAGGATTTGTTAAAGGAGAAGAGCAAGATGCTAAAGTTGTAAATCCTAAGCCCATTAAGCTTAATGTTAATAATAATTTTGAAGACTTTTTCATATTTCTTTATCTCCTTTCTTATTCAGCGGCTGTGACGGAGTTATTAGCAACCGTGAAGATTGTTTCTCCATCCATCTTGACGTTATATGTTGCGCCAGATTCAATACGGGTTGAGTCACCAGTCATTTCGAAGGTAACGCCCATATAGAACTTATTGCCTGTTTGGAAGATTCCGCCAAGGATTGTATCGGATTCACCATCAACATAGTGATATTCAATTGCCCATGATGAACCAGAGGACATCCAGTGCGCTTTTAATTGGACCTTCTTATAGTCTTGTGTATCGCTTACACGTACGGCTACATAGACATCGCTATAACTTGAACCGTATGGTCTAGCAATGACGTTTTCACCATAAGACCATACTCTTGTGTTGTAGGAGCCAACAGCTGTGAAAGTACCTCTTGCTGTCTCATCATATGTAGTAACGTCAAAGGAGGTAGTGCCCTCTTTAAATACGCCAGCTTTGTCTAAACTATATGTGGTAAGAGGAGACTTAGAAGAATAGTCGGTGTCTTTTGCGTAAGAACTGTAGAAGTTGAAGCCATAATAGGTTCCAAGAGCTGCGTGTCCGGCCATCTTGTTTGGATTATAGAGTGTTAAGCTTGCATCAACTTCGCCTTCAGGCATTTCGAAGGACCAAACATTTTCTTCTCCAGTAACGGCAGTTAATGTAACGGATCTCTTGCTGCTTCCGTAAGTTACATTTGCGGCCTTAATTGAGATATCAGAATCAAGTTCGGAAGATAATGTGGCATACATATAGACGGTTGTACCGTTCTTTGCTTCTGTGATTGCCTTTCCATCAGCATCTTTGAAGACGATGCTATAGGAAGAATCAGCAGCTGCATTAAGGCTATATGGCATAATGACCTTACCATTGACAAGTTCAAACTTATATGAGGAGTTAACTTCAACATAAGCATTGAGAGTTGTTGTGATATCACTGCCTTTGACAAGAGTTGATTTTGTTTCGTCTGTGTATAAGCCGAAATCTGTGTAAACGCCATCTTTATCGGTAAGAATCTTATCGGTGATATAACCATATTTATCTTCAACCCAAGCAAGGTGTCTTGCGCCGATTGTCAAAACATGAACGGTTGCATTCTCATCCCATGTACCAATAGCAACATTTGTCCAGTCGTAGGTAGGAGAGTCATAGCACTTTGTGGCAAATAATGATGGTGTGAAATAGAAGGCTTTGTCGGTATAATTTGAATATGCAATATTGATAAGACCATTGGTGCGGCTTGAGCCAACTGTTGTGCTCCATGTTGTTTCAGTGCTGCCTTTTGTTCCTTTGCCATTTCCATTGAATGTATACCAATAGCTTTCGGATAACATTGTATCGTAGGTTTTTGTTTCGAGCTTGTTGTAGCTTGAATCATATGTGCTAATACCACGCCAGACTTTGTCGGTAACATAGTAACCAGCATATAAGGACCAGTCGTCTTCGGTAATATCGATGGTCATTTCGCTTGAAGTCATAACGAACGAGAAGAGGTTTGCATTGTTCTCATCTTGTGTGACAGCGATTGAAGATCCATCAAGATCCATGACACTGACGCTAAACTTAACAAGTCTTGCTGAATAGGACATCTCAAGATAGACTGTTTGTCCTTTGTGAGCACTTGTAACTGGAGCCTTAGTTTCAGGATCGGTATACATAGCGAGGGTTGCAAGAGTCAAATCTTCTGCATTTGTTACGAGATCATATTCTCTTGGGGCCTTATCCGCATTGATGACGATTGGGTGATGAGGCATTGTGAAGTGGTAATATCCATCATCGCCAATGCTCTTCTCTTCTCCGCCAACATAAATTTTTGTGAAGACATAATCTGGATGATTGGCGTCTGCCTTGAATTTGAGTTCAGTACCTGCAACTGCAGAATATACTGGAGTTGATTCATCTTCAGCGGATTCTAAGACGATATTTCCAATGAGGTCATCATCTTTAGAAATTGTGAAGTCTGTCATGTCAGTTGTAACAGTGATAACGACGTTGCTTGATGGCATTGTGAAGGAATAGCCATAGTTGCCATTATCTGTGTATTCAACTTCGTTCCCTTCATTGTCTAAGATGTGAAGGGTTCCTTCGAAGTAATAGCCTGGCAAAAGGGTTAATTCGAAAGAAATGGTGTCGCCTGGCAAGGCTCTTGCTGGTAAAGAGGCTAAAACGACTTTATCTGATGAGCCATTTGTAATGGTGAAGTGTTGTTCAGCTGTGACCTTGAATGTCTTTGTCGCACTTGGGTGAGCCTTGGAAGAAACTTCGAATTCGATTTCTCCGGCAGCTGTAAAGGTAAAGTTGCCTTCGATTACTTGTCCGTTAACTTTAACATCATAATCTGCTCTTGCTAAAGTAGTATCACCTTGTTTGTCGTCATTCTTGTAAGTTGTCAAAACGACATTGATTGAAGCGAAGTCGAAAACGTCACCGACTTCATAGGTTGTGACAGTTGGAGCAGTAACTGCTAATTCGTAGTGGAAAACATCTTCTTTAGAAGAAGAGGATTCTTCAACAGAAGAAGCACCTGAACTGCTTGCTTCGGTAGATGATGAAGTGTTACCACCTTGGATATTACATCCACCAATAGCAAGAACTGCCAATAAAGCACCTATAGATAAATATGCTTTTTTCATTTGTTCTTATCTCCTATTTTCCTGATTTATTGCGTTATGCAAACGATCAACGCTTAAAAATCATAGAGAAAAGATATTACAAGTCATTAAAAAGTCAAATTTTATTTACTAAATGAACTGATTATTTTTCAAATTGTAAAGAAAAAGACGGTTTTGCCGCCTTTTTGAAGAAATTTCTTTGAATTACTCCTCACTTGCAACTCTTGAGAGGTTGATGGAGAAGTAGTATTCGCCATATGTGAAATGGGACTTAAGATAATCACCAGTGTAGTAATGAACACTTAAGAGATCTTCTTGGACATACCAACCAACTGGAGTGATGGTGATGGTTTGGGTTGCAACATCAAGCGTGAAGGTCATTGGGATGGTGTTAGTTTGCTCGACTCCATAAGAATCTTGGCCAACAACAATCATTTCACCTGTGCCATCTGCATTGAAGGTATAGGTGAATTTCATGTGGTACGTGGAGTAATATTCGGTGTCTTCCCATGTGCCAACGAACTTATCAACGCTTAATTCGCCAGTTACGTGGAAGAGGAAGGAACGGGTAATGCTTGGATCAACCTCAGATGCGACAGTAATTGTGACGTATCCTTCTTTGATACCGTGGACATATACTTCGTTATTTTCATTAACATATGCTGTAGCAATGTTTTCGTCTGAAGATGATACTGTCATTCCTCTTTCAGCACCATATGGGCCAACTTCAACATCAAGGAGAACGTCTGCATTAGTGAATGCTTCACCAACATATGAATCTTGATGATATGGTGTATGAGCTAGAATTGAGGTAGGAGCTGCATAAATGACTGTGACTTCAACTGTTGTTGTGCAATAAGGATTGTAGATATTTCCAACGGTCAAATTGGCCGTTCCTGGCTTATTTGCGACAAAGCATCCATCAGTTTCGGAATAGGAAATGACTTCTTCGTTATCTGAAGAAAGAACGTTGATGTCCCAATAATCGACAGCGGTTGATGGAAGATATGTGAAATCGGAGGTAGAGGTCATATAGTCTTGATGAGGAATCAAGTATGCGGCTGAACCAACAGTAAGAGTATTTGTAGAGCCTTTTGGTGAATAGATGGAGGTGAAATTGATATCTAATTTCTTGCTGAAATAAAGTTCAGGGTTGAAGATTTCATCTAAATCTTTTGCGTCATAGAAATCACCATATTCAAAATCGAGGGTATAGACGGTTTCTGTGCCTGCATCATTGAGATTGAAATCAACTTTGGAGAAAGAGCCATCAGAGTTGATGCTCATATTGATGTTATATTCTGCATGGTAGGATTGATATAGGAAGGTATAGTCTTTTTCTGCTGTGACATGCAAAGTATCGACCCCGTTGATGTCTTTTCTCTCTGCTTTGAGGGATTTGCTGTTGATATATTCGCCTTGCCAATCCTTTCTTAATAGATAATATGTCTCATCCATGAAAGAAGAGAGGTTGTTTTCATATTGATCGAGTTTAGCAGTTGCTGCTTCTTCGGTGAGTTCGATATCACCCTTCGCATCATCTTTAACTGTGTAATATTTAGCATGTTGGGTGCCAACATCCGCTTTAAGGGTATCATAGAAACAATTTATTGAACCGTCTGATGGGAAACCAACATATCCAATGAGGTTTGTTTGATCCCATGCGTCCATGAAAGAATCACATTCCCCTTCAAGGGTGTAGAAGTTTTCATATCTCTTGTATTCGGTTTTTTCGTAACGATAATTGCCGTTTTGGTAATAATTTATCTTCTTTGTATTTTTAAAAGATTTAGCTTTTTCGATGATGGCATCCGCTTCTTTGAGGGTGATTTCATCTTCTGACCAAATAGATGAAGAAGAGGAAGAGGATGATGAAGATGATTCTTCTTCGCTAGAGATTTCAGAGGAAGACTCACTTATGGATGATTCGACTGAACTTTCCTCTTTTGAAGAAACAATGTCATTTTCTCCACATGCTGCAAGCAATGGAATGATTCCTAATATCAATAAATTTTTGATTTTCATCTCTTAATCCTCCATAAATAAGGTTCAACAACTTAAATATTTTATGCTCATCAAATTAGATTGTATAATCTTTTCGTTATATTAAGTGAGGAAAGCTTATGAAGAAAAGAATTGGAATGATAAGTGTATTGTCGGCTATGTTTATCTTAGCATCATGCGGAGAAGTTAACTCTTCGCCTGAATTTTCTTCAATAGAGGAGTCTTCCTCTTCAGAGGTTGTTTCGTCTGAGTCCTCGTCCTCTTCTAGTGAGTCATCTTCGATAGAGGAGTCCTCGTCCTCTTCTGAATCATCTTCATCAGTAGATACTAGCAAGGTTACAAATGTTAAATTTGTCATTAAGACAGTTAACGTTGATTTGAATGGTACGGCTGAACTTCAATGGAAGATATATCCATCAACGGCTGAAAATAAAGATGTCACCTTTAATATAGAAGACGAAACTGTTGCAAGCGTTACCTCAGAAGGTGTCGTTTCTGGCTTAAAGGTTGGTACGACAACCGTAACAGTAACGACTCTTGATGGAAACTTTTCAGATACTGCAACAATCAACGTTGTTGGTGAACAAGCAACAGGTATCAAGCTAATCGTGCCTGATGATGCAATAATGGATGATAGCGGTAACTACTTAATCAAGATCGATCAAAAGATTAAGCTCTCTTATCAAATCACTCCAAATAATTCCGTTAACTCCATAACGTATACGACATCTACATCATCTGGAGACGCATCTGCATATCTTTCAGTCTCAAAAGGAGGAATCCTTACTGGAAGAAAATACAAAGTCAAAGTTACCGTTTCAGTCACGACTGATAACCTCTTTACTGATTCGGTTACCTTCTCAGTCGTCAAGGATTCTATCTATTCTCAATATCTCTTGAAAGATACGCTCAAGAAATCTACTGCTCTTGAAAAAGAAAACGTTGTTTCTGGAACGAAGAAAATCGTTCATATCAAGAAGAAATCTTCCATTGATGATGAAACAAATGAAACATTTAACATATACACAAATGGCGTTTCTAGAAGTTACACAGAAAAAGATAAGGTTCTTAACAAAACAAAAACATATGATGGATTCTATGGAATCTATAACAACAAGTTCTATCAAATAGTTAGAAGTGGCACAGATTATACTGGCTCATCAGTTACAAATATCGGCGATGGAAGCAATGAAATCTCTCTAGAAGATGCAAAAAATAACTCATCCTTAGCCTATTACCGTACTCGTTATGGCTTAGCCAACATCATTCAATCTGAATACATTGATTCGTCCTTATATTTCGGCTATTCAGGTGATTGGCTAACATATGTTCTCGATGAAAAAGACGGAAAGATAACAATCAACGCTTCATTCGAGAAGACCGCCTCATCATATTATGAAACGTCTTATTATCGTGATATCAGTCTTGAAGTCTCTAAAAATAACGAAGGTATGATTACTGGATACACCTTTAAAGCCTATGATTACGATTCGACTTCATATGATTTCACCAATCATACCTTGAAAGAGAATCCAACAACGATTGAAACAGTTGAACATACCTTCACGCAAACTAGCGGAACAAAGACTGAAAATGCTTCATTCGCATTAGAGCCATCTCAATGCTATTACACATCATTTGATGTCGATATTCTTAATTCTTCGGATTCGTCATCGACCTTGTATGTTGGCGATTATCTTAAGTTCTCAGTTAAAAATGGTCTTCCATCAACTGCAACAACCATGATAGATCGCATCTCATATCTATCAAGTTCAAACGAGAATGTCGTTAAGTATTCTTCCGCTGGTGGGCTTAGAGCCTTAGGAGAAGGAAATGCGACTGTAACCTTCGTTACAACAAATGGCGTTACCTCATCCGTAGATGTGTCGGTTTCCTATCGTGCACCTGAAGGAGTTTCCATTAATTGTGACGCTTCTGGAGTAAAAGTAGGGGATACGTTAAGCGATATTAGCCTCTCTGTCTCTCCATATGGAGCTAAAAACGATGCCACATTATCAATCGTTTCAGGTAATGAATATGCCACCCTCTCCTATAACGAAGAGACTAACAAATATTCCTTAACTGGCGTCGCTAAAGGTAAGGTGGTTCTCCAAGCAACCTCAAATATTGATCCAACCTTAAGTTCAACAAAGACCTTATACGTATATGAGGAATTAAACGAAGATGATGTATTAAATACATTGTTAACAAACAAGTATTCAACAACTGCAAATAGCAAGATGTATATCTTATGTTTCAATGAAAATGGAAAAGGTAAAGTCGTTGATGGATTCTTAGAATATTCAACCACGTATGCGACATTTGAGTATTCCATCTCTTCATTCAGCATCGCCATATCTAACTTCAAGAGTGCTAACACGTCCCTCTTATATTCCTTAGATACGCTTACTTTAGCAAATACTGGTTTAAGTATTAGCGGTAAGATGCAAACATCCACAAGCACTTATACGAAAAGGAGCTATACGTTCAACATATATGAAGAATAGTTGAGCCAAATAAATGAAAAGATTCCCAATCAAACGGGAATCTTTTTTAATAAAGCTAATTTCAGATTAAAGCGTATTCTTATTGCTCATGAGAGTTCCACTAAATTCTGGATAATCTCCTTGAGTGTACTTTGTTTCTAAAGATACCTTTAAGGTATTGGTTGCACTAGCAACATACTGATCCATCTCGTATTTTTGCTCAAGCTTTGTGATTAAGTCTTTTTCAATCGTAAAGGTGTTTTCGTATTTGTAGAAAGTGGATAGAGTTTTTAAGCCTTGTTGGATCTCATATATAGATATAGTGTATGAATATTTGAGATATTGATCTTCCTCAATACCTTCGATATTCTCGAAAGTCCATTCGAAAAGTTCTGGTGTGCCTGCTGCCTTCATGGCTTTTTCATTTGAGATTATTCCATTGAAGTTAGCGATTTCCGTCTGAACTGGACCGATATCATATATGGACTCAACGCTATCTTCTGAGAAAGAAGATTTTTGAATAGTCTTATCTTCCCCATCATATTTTGTTATCTGATAGAATTTCTTTCCATCGTCATATATTTGGGTTTTGTATTCTGAAGAAGTTGATCCTTCATAAGTTTCAGTTCCGTTAGTTTCAACAACGAATTTAGAGGTAGCGTGTGTGTATCTATTGCTTTCATAGACGTTACGGACGTTCATTGTAAAATTGCCATTCCCAGGATAGATGAATTCTCTATCCATTGTTGTGGTTGAACTTTTCACTTTTCCTTCAAGAGAGAGGAGTTTATTAGCTAACGTATTCAACGCTTTTTCATTTTCGGACATTTCTGAAGTAGAAGATGACGTCGTTTCTTCTATCGATGAAGATTCACTAGAAGACACTTCCTCAGATGAAACTGCAGGTTGGTTTTGCGTGCACCCTGCAAGGAGGATAAACGAACTTAATAAAGGTAAAATGTATTTCTTCATGAATTTCTCCTATCCGATATTCTCGTTGTAGTTATATAAGAAGATATGTGCTTCGTTTTCAGATGTTTTCTCTCCTGAATAGAATATGACCCTCAAGGAATAAATCTTATCTTTGTCATGTCCTGTGTAGAAGGTCGTTTCTGAGATTGTTCCACTCTTATAGGTGAGTTCATATTCGCTATCTAACAATGTTTGCAAATATGCAGAAGTGGTTTTTAGCGTTGCACCAAAACAAACAATATCTGCGCATTTAACGTTATACATAGATGATGTAAATAATTGAACGGCATACGAAGTGGCGCTAAATGTTGGTAAATCTAGTGTCGTTCCTAAATATTTTTTGGTTTGTTCCATTGGGAAGGTATCGCCTTCATAATCATACTTAGAAGATTGAACAGGAGTCTTTGCGGCATAACCAGTATCAGAGTCTTCTCCATTGGTATATCCGTAGTCGACATAGTCATGCTCCTCATCATATGAAACAATGAAATTAATCGACCCATATACGAATTTATAGGTTTCCTCGAATGTTGAATAATGGCCATTCAACTTTAATGTTCTCTCACCGATTTCTAACGTATCGTCATCGTTGATAACAAAGATTCCATTAACTGGCAATGTTCCAGTCATCGATGAATTGATGTACCATGTCCCAACCATTCTTGAATCGATATGTAATTCTTCGCTAGAAGAAGATGATTCTGATGAAGATGATGAGCTTTCTTCAACTGATGATGAGCTTTCTTCAACGCTAGAGATAGGTTCTTGGGAGGTGCTTGTACATGCTCCGAGCAACATGCTAGAGGCTAATAATAGTAATAAATTCTTTTTCATAACGTGCAAATTATATACACATAAAAATTAAAAAGCACACTTTTATTATTTTTGTAATATAATGCGAAAGTCTTAATTTTATTAAGAGGCCCCTTTGGAGGTAATAATCACATGAAAAAAGCAAAATTAGTCGGCGTTCTCTCACTAGCGATATTGCTCGCTGGATGCGGAGACGTTAA
>CAVFKA010000008.1:0-29806 GCA_963623195.1 bacterium
TCTTCTTCTTTTTCGCCTTCTCATATTCAAGGCGCTTGGTGTTTAATTGTGAGAAGAGCGAGTCATAGTCTTCTATTATGTCCTTATATTTTTGATAAGTGCGCAACGTTCTTTCGGCATGAGCTAGGTTGCTGGCATCGACTTTCTTTAAATTTATGACGTCTTCGATGGATGGGCGAACCTTGGCAAACCCATCTAATATCTCTTTGTTTTTCTTCTCTTCCGCAATGCGCGCTTTCTCTTCCGCAATGCGCCTTTCCTCTGCGAGTCTTTCTCTCTGAATGCGGTTCTCTTCTTCTATTTGCTCATGCCTCAGCCTCTCACATTCCCCGATGAGGTACTCGGAGTCGAGGTATGGGGTTATTGAAGAGAGGATGCTTATGGCCTTTTCGTAGTCGGCCTTGCTCTTGCACTCGTTCGCCGAGTCATAAAGTTCTTGTATGCACTTCTGCTCCTTCTCCCTTCTTCTCGAGAGGATCCCGTCAAGGGTTTTCTTCTCCTCCGGGGAGGCAACGATGAGGGCGTTTTCGAATTCGTCGAGGGTTTCAAGATCTATGTTTCTATCGATGTTCGCTAGTTCTTCAGGTGAGTTAACATTGAGTCTTATGCAAAGATGGCCAATGTAGCTCATCGCCCTGTCGGCGTACGTGGCGGACTCATCGAACATCTTCTCGGCCTGCTCCTTCTTTCCTCTTTTGAGGAAGGCAAAGCCACGCTGGATCATCTGGTCAGCCATCGCATCCAAGCCGGTCGGCATCACCGTGGCTTGATTGGAGGTCTCCTTCTCCCTCTCCCATTTGACGACCTTCTTCAGGCCGATCGAGAGGTCCTGGATCCAGCCGAGCTTGGACATGTCGATGCCCTGGAGGTTCCTTAGCTCCTTTGGAAGATCATATGGGTTGACGCCCTTGTAGCAGGGGATGAGTATCTTGTCTTTGTCCTTGGCCATCATGAGAAGGTACCTCGACCACTCGTTCCTGACCCACACGGCGTTGACGTATTCGATGTCGCAGGAGACCAAAATCATGGCTTTAGCCGTATACAAAGCCGAATAGATGTACGGCTCATATTCCCTCCCGACGACCTCCGAGAGGGTGACCCTGGAGAGGAAGACGCGGTACCCCTGCTCGGTGAGCCTGTCGTATATGTCCTGGGCGTGCACCGAGTCCTCCGTCCTGCCGCCGACCTCGTCGGTCTCCTTGTAGGAGATGAAGACGTCATATGGCTTCTCTCTCTGGACTATCTCGAGGATCCTTTGCTGGATCTTGGCGATCCTATCCGCCTCGCGCTCGTAGCTCTCTTTCGCGACCACGTCGGCTAAGGAAAGTGCCTTTTTATAGTCCTCGTCGTCGAGGATCGAGGACATCGACATCCTGTTGATGGTCGGCTTCTTCCCCCCGTCGTAGTCGTCGACGTAGGTGACGCCGTATTTGCAAAGGAGGAGGCTCCAGTAGGCCTCTGCGTCCTGGCTCTCGCCGCTGACGAGCTGGGAGAAGACCAAGTAGGCCTTGTCGAACTCGCCCTGGGACCTCAAAAGGTTGCCCCTCGCGTATATGCCCAAAACGCCCGCGTCGGATGTCGACGGGACGGTCTGCTCCGAGCCGCAGTATTCGCATCGGGCTATCTTCTTGCCCTCCTCAACGTGAAGGTCCGCGCCGCAGCATTTGCATTTCAATAATGACATTTTATCTTCCTCCTATATATCTGAATTAGAAAAGAAGAAAGCCAGAAAGCCTGGCATTCTCCGTTTCTATTTTCGTTTTCTTATTTCCCTGATTTGCAAAGGGAGTTCCTCTCGCTAAGCAGCGAGTCGATTCTCTCGATGGCCGCTTTGGCCTCTTCCCCCTTCCCCTCTTCGATGAGCCTCTTCAGCTCCACGACATCGGCGGAGAGCTCTTTCTCGGCATCCAGCGTTTTTTCATTGCTTATCGGGTCGGAGCCGCTCGCCTTCTCGGAGAGGTCCTGCAGGGCTTTGGAGATGCCTGGGTTCTTGTTTTTGGCGACAAGGGCCTTTAGGTCGTTCCTGAAGTCCTCCATCCAGGACGTGTTCGCCCTTTTTGAGCTATATTCCTCGCTTGAGCCCTTGAAGAAGAACCCTTTCGCGAGCTGTATGAGCAACATCGCATACAGGATCGCCTCAACGACGATGAGGATCCAAGCGGGAACCTCAAAGAAGGCGTTGCAGGCATAGAAGGATATGCTGGCAATGAGCTGGAGGATGAGGAGGACGAACCCCGAATAGACGATCGGGAGGCCAAGGATCCTCTGGCTTCTCTTTGTCTCTAGGAAAAGCAAGGATATCGTGAGCCCCAGCTCGATGCTCGCCATAAGCAGGGCGCAGCAGTATGCCGCCACGAGCGTCCCCCAATTCGTCTTCGGGAAGGGGATCGCGAAGGTGCAGACGCTTAGCAAAGCGATTATCGCCACGTAGATGGCGATTGAGGCGTTTATTCCGGCGTTATTTCTCTTGTTCATATCCATTATCCTCTCTTATGTCCGCATTCCTTGCAGAACTTTCCATCGTTCTTCTCCCCACACTCCGGACAGACCCAGTCTGGGCTCTCCTCGTGCTTATGGCCACATTCCTTGCAGAACTTGCCGTCGTTGCCGCCCGTGCCGCATTCTGGGCAGGTCCAGCCTTTGTCTTCGCTTTTGGCTTCCGTTTGGGGGTTGATTATGTCTTGGGTGACACCTGAGACGGATCCGGCGACGGTCTTGGCCACCTGGACCCCGACGCCTATCCCGACCCCAGCCTTGACGATGTCAGAGGCAATGCCGGAGACGTTGCCGCTTGATTCGTTCTCGGCCGCGGCCTTGCCTACTATCCTGGATGTCTCCGTCTGGTAGTTTCCACCCATGGCCTTGAGGGCGTCGGCGTGGGCTAAGCCTTGAGCTCTTTCCCTCTCCGCCTCGGCGTATGCCATCCTGCGGATCGCCTCTTCTTCTGCTTTGACACCGATGATCTTCACCTCGGCGTTCGTCTCGGCCTCGAGGACGACCCTGTCCCTCCTTGCCTCCGCTTCCGCTTTCTTGATCCTCTCCTCTTGAACCTTGAGGTATCTCTCGGCATGCTGGGTCTTCAATCTTCTGAAATTTGGGTCATCGTCCGGCGTGGAGATGTTGGTAACGAAGAACTCAGGGATCGTGAGGCCATATGACTCAAAGGTGCTATTCAATTGAGCTTTGATGTACTCGCTTATCTCATCGAGGTGCTCATCGACCTCGAGTATGTCGATGTCGTTCTCTCTGATCGATTTTGGGAGGAAGGATTTGACCTTGGTCATCACCAGGGCCTTGAATTTGCCCGAGATGGAGGAGGTTGGGCACCCTCCGATGATGTCCTCTTTTCTGAGCCCTAGCTCCGTCCCGACTATCTTGAGGAGAAGCTTGCCGGTGTCTGACACCTTGATGTTGAACTCGCCGTATGCGCCAAGCTCGAGATGAAGTCCTGAGACAGGGTCAAACATCCTCACCTTGCTGTCGGTCCCCCATTTGATCCCCATGATGGTGGAGAGGTTGATGAAATACACCTCGGCGTGGAACTGGGATGGTCCGCCGGCGATCTTGTGGAAGAAGGCCTTCATGAGCGGCATCGACTCGGTCTCGAGGGTGTGCTTGCCAGGCCCGAAATGGTCTAGAGCTTTGCCATCCCTGAAAAAGACCGCCTCCTGCGACTCATGGACTATCAGCTGGGTGCCGCTGTTGAAGTCTTCCGTTGGGTGTTTGTAGACGAAAACGTCATTGTGTCCCTCATATTTTATTACGTCTATTAGTGACATAGGTTTCTCCTCCGTGTATTTATAAATACACAACTTTATACATTAAGTGTATTTAATTGAAAAAAAATTGCAAGTTTAATTGTATTTTGTCAGTCAATCAATATTCAATATTGTTAGCATCTATCAAAGAAAAAGGCAGATTGTTTTATTTCGGTATTTTTTAAGAATCTTATGTATAACATGTCATGATCTACATAATATGACAAATAGCACTAACTATAGTTTCATATAAAATGCAATTTCATTGCGTTTAACGTTAGGTGAACATGCAGTAACGCCCAAGACTTTGCATTATTCTGTATATTGAACATTTAATCCTAATTATTTTTTGTTTTGCACTCATTATTAATTTTCGTAGAATTCTACGTTTTCCCCGATTAGTCTTAAAACCTTCGCATTAACAAACGGTCATTGAGAATGGCTAAAAGTTCGAATGAAGTTTTTAGTATTTCATCATTGTTTCTTAAAAAGTGCTATCCTTTAGGAAAGGAAATATCTCTTTGAATCTAAATAATATATTAAGGATTTATAGCATTTTGATACAAATTAATAAAAGTTGTAACAATTTTGTTGACAAAAGAATTATTAACGTTTAAATTGTAAGTGCAAAGAGAAACAAACCTCTTGCAAATGTAACCATAAAGGAGGCTACAAATATGAAAAAATCAGCGTTAAAGAAGATCTTGTTAGGAGTCTCATCTCTTAGCTTATTAGCCGGATGCAATTCGAATGAAAATGTAACCAGCGAAGACGAAATCATCCATGTCGATATGAGCGTTAATGATCCATCAAAGAATCTTCAAGGTAACGATGAATTAGACTGGTTATCAAAGACAATTCTCGAAAAAGGCGCGGATTTCATGAAATCAGGCGTTTCAACCCTTGCTTTGTATGCCTTCAAAACAGCATGTATGGAAATGGGTATCGATGTTAGAGATGCAACAACAAAGAAAATCGATCAAATCATCTCCAAGCTCGATGAAATCACCACGCAAATATCCAAAGGGTTCTCCGACCTCACGAAAAAGGCCCAACAAGTTCAAGATAGGGACAATATGAACACCATCCTCAACCACATTACGGAGATAAAAACCCCAATCATGTCTGAGATGATCATCCTTGAGGACCTTGCAAGAAAAGAACAAGACCCAAATGAAGACCAAGATGAAGTTGAAAAGCAAAAAGAAACATTCATTAACGAATTCAAAACAAGGCTCAACTTCTATAGACTTAGCAGCCAAACCTGGTCTTCAGTTGAAATCCTTGCAAAGAAATTAACTTCCCCAAACCCTTCAAAACCATCTCAATCCTTAATGAATTTATACGATAACACCTTAGGTGCTAACGATATCTGGGATTATCAAGGCTATGCGCCAAGAATGGCATTCGTCCAACAATGTTCCTTCCTTATCAACTCCATGGCTCTTTTAGCTAAGCTTGAGGCAGCTAAGGAAATCAGCAAATATGCCCCTGGCGATTCCAACATCAAAGGCATCGAATACTCAATTGAGCAGATGTGCTCAGCCGTTGGAACAGTCAATGCCGTCTTCCAAAAGGAACTTAGCAATCTTCAAGAAATCAAAGATAAGCACGATGATGCAGAAAAACCAACGATGTCTCACTTAAAGAGAACCTTCGATGCGGATGGATTCGTTCATATCACAAGCGATTACACAGTCTCTGCATATATCGCCACAATCGGACTTAATAACGTCGTTTGGAAAAACACAGTCGATGATTTCTATGCCGATAACTACTCACATTGTTTCAAGACGTATGTGGCAAACCAAGAATTCTACAACACAATCTATTCTGACTACTCCTTCTATATCAGCAACTATCAAGTCGAAGATGGATATAACCTCAAATATTACCTCAGAGACTTAGGTTTCCGTCTTCCATCTGGAAAACAAGAAGCATTCGATGAGGCAATAGGCATCTATAAAAACATCGATGTGAATAGGGTTGCTAGAGGCTTCCTTAGAGGAACAGACTTCTATGCATATTATAGATATTACGACTGGTATGGTTCTTTACAAAGCAAGAACTACTGCCGTGTTGGCGAAACATTCTGGAACCATTACGATGATGAGACAATGTATGAAGAGAACATCAATAAGAAGTTCATCGCCTTCATGAATGAGGACAATGCAACACTTAATGGAACGCTTGATTGGACAATCGGACACCGCGACGGTTACTCCACTTCAGAATTAATCGATCATTTCTATAGAGGCGACTCATATAACTATGGCAACGTTGCCCGCTATAGCATCCACTGGTAAAGGTAAGCTAGCCCCTATCTTCGGATAGGGGTTTTTAAAAGAAAAACGGATTCGTGTTTGAATCCGTTATTTTTCTTATTTGCCTATCTTAGAAAGCGAAATAGGTTCTCTTATATATGATGATATAAGTCTTTCCACCTTCAAGGCTTTGCGTTGTCGTATATGGTGTAAGTTGGGTTCCATTGACGATAATTTGAGGGTTGACTGACTCATATGTTATAAGCAATGGGTAGGAATATCCTGCATCAAAGAAAGATGGTGCTCCATATATCTTTTTCTCATTGTATGAGAGAGCTTCTGAATATGGGGAAACATAGTCATAATCAGTGAGGGAAATCACCAATGCTTGCTCAGAGGAGACATCCTCTTTTGGTTTTAGATAAAGAGCATTGACCTCAGAGGTGAGATTCTCGCCATTATATGGTCTGGTGTATTCCTTATCATAGTAATAGCTACCATATTGATCATAGATGGCATTGGAAAGTTTCTCATTGATTCTTTGATTGTAGGAAACTAGCTTATAATCTTGATAATATAACGTAATCTTATAAAGGGTTCCTAAGCCTGTGTCAGTATAGGAATCTTTGTCAGAGAAACTGTTATAAAATTCAGTGTCGAAGCCTTTTTTGATGTTTGTTGTAATGCCTTTGGATTCAAGTTGCTCATTGCCATTGGCCCACATAGAATCGTAATTATACACATGGGAATATCCGCTTAAACGACCATCGGTGATGGTGAGTGTTGCATCATATGTGAAATCTTCATAAAGGGTGTTGCTATTTGTGGAGATTGCTCTATAGCCAATATTGAATGTGAGGGAATTTTCCGTAACGGAGAAAGAGTAATTTGGCGTGAAATCGGCAAAGCCATTGCCAAGGTAGAAATTAAGATAGTGCGAGAGCTCTTCGAAATCGTCAAATGCATTAATGCGATTGATCAATTCAAGGTCGATAGCACTTTCGGTGAAAGAGTCATATAGCCTTTGAGCGGTATTGCTATCAGCTTGGTAATATTGATAGGTTTGACTTGGTCTTCCAGGTGCGCTCTTATAGTCTTTATATTGACCGTTTTCATTAGAGATATAAGTAGTATTGAGGGAAGAGCTTGTATTACCAGAATATGTGTTTTCGCTAGTTATGGTAGTATAGAAAGTTCCATTCTTTCTATCAAAGGTTCCTTTGCAAGTTTCCTTTCTTTCGGTCTTGTTTGTGTCGTTAGCCTCTACCTTAACGTAATCAAAGGTAACATCTTCTTCATCATTTAAGAAATTGTTCAATCCATCTCTAAGGGTCTTGTAGAGCTTGTTATTTTCTTCATATGGGGCATAGGAACAAATGGAGCAAGAAAGCACTCCATCTTTTTCTACGAGGCTATGCGCCTCATAATCAAAGCGGATGTTCTCATCGCATCCAGCGCATTTGTAATAATGTCCATTCTCATCGAAAGAATAGGCGGTTGCTTTAGTGTGAGTGTGAACTTGACTTGACTCTTGGGAGGTGACAGATGACTCTCCGATTGATGATGAGGAAGAGTTAGTCGAAGTGCAGCCAAATAAGGCAATAGAACTCATTCCTAGAATGAATGTTGAGAGGAATTTCTTGTTATTTTTCATAAACACAGTCCTTTGATTGACTTATTTTAGCACAATAAACGCTTCGATATTAAAAATTACTTATTTTTTTTTGAAAATTAATAGAAACGATCAAGAAATTATCTCCATTACTTTTTTGGCGTATAATTACAAAAATCACAAAGGAGAAAAGGGATGAACGAAACAATTAAAACCTTATTAAACAGATCTTCTTGTAAGTCTTATTTAGATAATGACGTTCCTGAAGAATTAATCAATCAAGTAATTGAAACGGGCTTATATGCGCCAAATGGAATGGGCCAACAAAATACGGCCTGCATAGTCATTACGAATAAAGAGATTAGAGATCAATTGGAGCAAGAGAATGCAAAAGTCATGGGAAGAGAAGGAATCCACCCCTTCTACAATGCACCTGTTGTCATTCTTGTTATCGCTAGAGGGGTGACTGGAATATATGACGGCTCATGCACGATGGACAACATGCTTAATGCCGCGTATTCCTTAGGCTTAGGCTCCTGCTGGATTCATAGAGCAAAGGAAACCTGCTTGGCGCCATTTGGAAAGAAACTTCTTCTTGATAATGGTTACAACCCAGATGAATGGATCGGAGTTGGTAATCTCATACTTGGTTATCCAGCTATCGAGTACAAACCAAAAGCAGAAAGAAAAGAAAACCGCGTTACCTATATCAAATAATTTCCAAAATTTTCGTTTTTCAGAGTCTGACGATCTTCAGGCTCTTTTTTCTTTCAAAAAATTAGATTTTTCATAATTTTGTCAATTTATTTTAGTTAGGCTTGTTTAACTTAATTTATAACAAATCGTTAATTTACATTCTTTGAGTGACTACAAATATTCTAATTTCCTTTGTTTGATTAACATACATTTATTTTTAGAAATTTATCTAAATCAAAAAGACCTTAGTTAATGTGATGAGTTACTTATCAACGAATTGAATTTGATAGACGGCTCACGCTAACGCTTCGCCTCTTTGATTCGTTGCCTAACATCTTTCTTAATCAAGGTTTAGCAGAAACGTTCATAACTTTAAAGGATTACATGCTTAGCAAAGATTGGTCCTCTATCTCCATCTATTAGGCTCTGTCCAAGAATAAACATGTCTAAACCCTCATAATTTAGAGGCCATAGACCAACTAAGGTAAGCAAAAAGACGCCTTTTAGACGCCTTGAAACATTTCATTTCGATCTTTATTTGATTGGTTTCATGTAGAATCTGCCTTCTACTTGGGTGAGAGGCAACACTTCAATGAAAGCGTTTGGATCTTCTTTCCTTATGAGTTTAATCGCACCATTTAACTCATATGAAGAGATGACGATATCAAAGATGAACTTATCAGAATCGGTATAAACGCCTTTTCCTTTAATCATTGTTGCAGCATGTGGCAAGTGAGAAATGATGAATGTTCCCATATCCTCTTGGGTTGTAACAATCTCGAGTTTGACTTTCTTGTTTCTTGTGTGAATCTTATCGATGACAAGACCAGAGACGAAAAGATAGACGACAGAGAAAACAGCACGGGCAAGATGTGCGCCAACAGAATTATCCGATGCTCCGCCTGCCCAGCCATCTTGTACGCAAGAGAGGAAGGTGAAGACACTTAAGGTGCAAGCATTCATGATAACGGAATATTTGCCAACACTTGATTTCTTTTTCAAAGCGATGAAATAGGCGATGACATCGATTCCGCCAGTAGATAGGTCTCCCTTAAATGCTATAGCAGCTGAAAGTCCAGTTGTAACGCCACCGAAGATAACACGGGCCAATAACCCTCCATGGCTTTGTACATATTGGGCAATATCATAGATGAAACCTACATTTTGAGGGCTTAGCAATTCAGTAAACAAAGACGTTTCCAAAACATTTATCAAAGTCAAAAGAGTGTATCTTTTTCCAATTCCGAAGAATGCGACAATGAATACAGGGATATTAATTACAAAATATAAGATAGAGAAGAGCAAATGTTCTTGCGATGAAGTAAATTTAAGGCCGCAAATCGTTAAAAAGAGAGTGATTGTCTGAGAGATACCGGAGACCCCTCCAGCGACGAACTTATCAGTCACATATTCTCCAGCAGTAAGAGTTTGAACGGAAACAAAGCAATTAAAGCCGAAAGCAAAGACTAAAGCGGATATGGTTGAGATAATCAAAGCCCAAGTGAAATCAATCCCATGTTTAACTGGCAAATGATCATATAACCAGCTATTAGCTTTCTCACGGGTTGAAGATATAAAGTTTCTAATTCTTTTCATAATTAACAAACAAGATTATAAAGATTGCAAGCCCATAAACAAGAAAAATCACGTTATTTCTTTAAAGTTTTGTGTTTCCTTCTCTTTTTCTTTAGAAAAAAGAAGATTGTTTTATTGCTTACTGTTTTCAGTAATGGTAATATTTAAACACTGTTTGCGTAAAACAGGCTATTTTCTCGGAGGTATTCCATGATATTACTAAAAGCAATCGGTGCATTCTTTGTTAAAATTTGGCGCTGGATTAAGGAAACCGCATGGGTTCAACCATTACTTATCGTTGGTGCAATCTTTGCAATTATCTTCTCAATCCCATATATCACCAAATGGGCCCAATCCTTCTCTGGTGAAGGAAGCGGACAATTCTTCAAAAACTATGACGTTTCAATCAATAATGAAGAGTTCGTTCAAGACAAAGTCGTTACTGATGGCGATAAATTAGCCCAAAGCTTATACACATATACCACCAAGGCATATGATGATGCTGAAGCAAAAGTCACAAAAACATCCGACTATAAAGAAATTGTCGATGCATATGGCGAAAAATTCTATCTTGTCTTCTATAAGAAAGATAATTCTTCATCTGATAACATCGAATCAGGCTTACGTTATTTAAAAGATAACTGGAACAACGCTTCCTATAACTTGAAAGCAAATGACGAAACAAATCTTTCCTTCAAATTATGGGCAATCGATACAACATATGTTTCCGATAATGATTCAGACTATACAATCACAATCGGCGGACAAAGTGCATTCAATCGTTACTTATACACAAACTCCAAACTCTTCTCTGCTGCAGGACCTCAACTTTATAAGGCTTCATATCGCACAAGAGCTTCAGTTTCTGAAACTTCTTATGACCAATTTGCCCTTAACAATACTTCCTCCTCAACAGCAAACCCACTCTCAGAATTCCCTCTCCCATGTGTTTGCTTAGTTGATTTCACTCAAAAAGCTATCGATCAAGGACGTGCAGGCATCTCTGAAATTCTCTTCTCCGTTACTGGTGATTCTGAATTAAATCGTGCTCAATTACTCCTCAATATGTGGAACCATACTGACGCTTACAGCACAACAAACCTCTTCACAAAACAAAACTAAGAGTTAAGGAAAAAAACAAAAACCGACCGTCAAGGTCGGTTTTCTTTTACTCTTATATATCCTTATATAATATATAGGCGTTATTTCTTTTGCTTGTAATATTCTAAGACGACGGGTGGAACAAGCTTTGCTATATCAACGTTATTCTTATGAAGTTCGTTAACGGCTGAGGAAGAAACGAAAGTCTCATTTGCTCTAGCCATGAAGAAGACCATATCGATATCTGGATTTGCATATTCATTGGCGGCCGCTAATTGGAATTCATATTCAAAATCAGAGACGGCCCTTAATCCTCTTATGATATGTTTAGCACCCTTTTTCACACAATAATTAACAACCAATCCTGGATCGTAATCAACTTCGACATTTGGAATGTCTTTAACGGCTTCTTTCATCATCTGAAGTCTTTCTTCTTTGGAGAAGGTCGATGATTTATTAGGATTTACGGCCAAAAGAAGAATGACCTTATCAAAGATTTCCACTGATCTTTTTAGAATGCTTATATGTCCATTCGTTATTGGATCGAATGAGCCTGGGTATACTGCAATTTTCATATTTATCTCCACATTATCTTTATTTTATTACGTCCATATTTGTAATTTCTTACTTGAGAGAATGGGCTTTCATCGATCTCAATCTCATTCTCATATTCAAGAACGATGACGGCATCATCCTTAAGGATCCTTTTATCTAGTAAGAGAGATACTCCCTCTTGATAGAAAGATACGTCTTTATATGGCGGATCCATGAAAACGATATCTATTTTGTCGTTGATTTTATTTAACGAATCCTTGAAATCCAAATTAATTACGACAGCGTTATCTATTTTCAAAGAATCCAAGTTTTTACGAATTATCCTTGCTGCATCACTTGATTTATCAACAAAATACGCTTTTTTTGCATTAAGAGAGAGGCATTCAATTCCTAAAGCCCCTGAACCTGCAAACAAATCAAGAACGACAGAATCTCCTATCTTTTCCCTTAAAGCATTTGCTAGAGCCTCACGAACGATGTTCTTTGTTGGAACGGTGACCACCTCAGGAACCTCAATTAGTCTTGAACGATATTTTCCACCTGTGATTTTTAGCATTATTTAGCCTCACTTGTTAATGTTTTTAGACGATATGGAGCAAAAATGATGTCATCTATTTGCATATATAGATCTCTAACTTGGACATATATTTCGTTATATTCCTTCACTAAAGGATACGAATCAAGCTCAAGTTTTGCCTCATATAATGCTTTTTGTTTTGTAATAGCCTCAGGAGAATCATAAGAAGAATATGAAAGAGTGTCTTCATAGTCTCTTTCTAAGGCGTCTTTCTTTTTAACGAGCTCAAGCAAAGAGGGATCTTCGTATAGTTTCTCTTCAAGCTCATTCAAACGTTTGATACGTGAATCTTCTTTTAAGGCAACGCTTAATTCATCTATCACTTTAAGAATATCTTCTTGCATAGCATTAACATTTTAACTAATTAGTTAAATCTATGCTACAATTCATGTATTATGAATTTAAAAATTGTTAAAGATACCAACAAAAGAATCCACCAACCATCCCTTCCTGTGGAGATGCCTTTATCAAAGGAAGACAGGAAGACAATCGATGATATGTTCGATTATCTAAAAGAAACGCAAGACCCTGAATTTAGAAAAAAACATCCAGAAGTCAGAGAAGGCGTTGGACTTGCAGCTCCACAAATTGGGGTATATAAGCATATGCTTGTCATCTATTATCAAGGCGAAAATGAAGGGGAATACGTCCAATATAAGCTCGTTAATCCTAAAATCGTCGCCAATTCAATCAAGAAATGTTATCTCGAATCTGGCGAAGGATGTCTTTCAGTCGATGGTGAGCATAAAGGATACGTATATCGTGATTTCAAGGTTACCGTCAAAGCGTTTGACGCCATCAAGAATGAAGATATCACCATTGTTGCTAGAGGATTCGACGCAATCGTCTTGCAACATGAAATAGACCATTTATCAGGCATTTTCTTCTATGATCGAATCGATAAGGTCGATCCGTTCAAAAAAGTAATCGGTGCCGTTGCCATCTAATTTCTTTTCCCTTAAAATAAAGGTCCATGAAAAACAAAAAATTATTTATTCTTACAAGTGTATTTATGCTTGTCTCTTGTAATTCAACTAAACCGAACGTTACATTAGACGACTACCGCAATACGCTTTCTTTTGCATCCGATACTTTCAATATCATGCAACTCACCGATGTCCATTGGACCTACACGACGGATTTAAAGAAATCCATGGCATACATGCAGGATTTATTTGATGATGCAAAGAAAGAAAAAGGCCATATTGATTTGCTTATGGTCACAGGAGACCTTTTCCTCAACGCCAATAAATACATCGTTGAAACATTATTCGATTTCTTCTCTTCATGGAATGTTCCTGTTGCAGTTAACTATGGAAATCATGACAAACAAGGGGAATGGAATACTTCATGGATGAATAAGATGGTTTCCACTTCAAAGAATTTCATCACCAAAACAGTTGATGACGATCTTCAAGGAAATACCAACTATTTCATCGATATCAAAGACGGGGACGAGAAGCTTTGGCAAATATATGTTCTCGATAGCAATTCCTATATGGGCAAAAACATGCTCAGATACCAATACGACTATATCCACGAAAATCAGACAAATTGGATGAAAAATATCGCAGAATCATCAAAAGTCGACGGTGAATATCTTCCTTCCTTAGGTTTCATTCATATCCCTACCCTTGAATTAAAAGAGGCCGTCAAGGATGAAAGCGCCACGATTTTAGGCGAACTTCATGAAGGAAATGCCACGGCAAAGGTCTATTCGCCTTTCTTTGATACGGCAAAAGAAATCAATATGAAAGGATTCTTCTTTGGACATGACCATTCAAACGATCTCGTAACTCAATACAAAGATGTCGTTATGGGGTATGGTGTCAAATCGAATATCGAACTTTATTACTATAAGGATGAGACTGGTTTTACAAGAACTGGCTATGCGACATATTCTCTTAAAAAAGACAAATCTTGGAGCATGCAGCACGTTCTTATGGACTATAACGACCATACCAACATTCAAAGAAGCATAGTTTGGGAGAGTAAGTAATATGGAAAAGAAATTACGTTTGTCTTTAAAAATTACCGAAGTCATCCTCTATGTTTTTGCTTCGATTCTCTTCTTCAAGGGATTCCAATTCTTTGCCGCTGATATTGACGGTTTTCCAAATCAATGGTGGGACATATGCATTGAATGTGCTTATTTCTTACCGCTCTATTGGCTTTTCATTCTTCATTTAGCGATGCATCCAACATCAGAAAAAGGGTTCAAAACAACTACACGTGTCAACGGAATTATCTTTTCTTGCCTTGCTTTAGCTGGTGTGATTTACACCTCTATATTGCTTGGTGTCGGCGTCTTTTTCTGGGGAAACAGAAACTTCTCTCTTATCTTCCCAGGTGAGCTTTACCTCATCTATGTTTTGACTGGTTTATTTGGGGCATATATGCTCAAACTCTCTTTCAAAAAAGACATGAATATTGAAACATATCCTTATATTGGATCTCCTAAATTAAAGGGGTTAGCAATCATCACAAGACCTCTTTATATCATCCTTTCGATGTATTTCTTTGGGGGTTTCATCGTTTCTTTGCTTGGCGGAAACTTCAATGATACGTCTTTGCCATATTTCGTCGTATACGTGCTAATCATCGTTAATTCCTTAGCCCTTTTCTATTACGAATTCTTTATGAGAAATGTCGGCGAGATTCCTCTTAATTTTGATAAGAAAACAAAAATCATCATTTCAAGCGCTTATTTGACATTCATCATCATCCTTGTTGGCGTTGCATATTCTCTACTATTTTACAATCCATCATATGTTGTGGAGAACTTCCAAATGTTGCTCCCACTTGATTTCATGGGCTCTTTAACCCTCTTCCTTTATCTTATAACGTTACCTTCCTTAGGCTATTCGATATATTTCTTCATTCGTACGTTAATTAAAAAATAACTTAAAGTTATTTCCTCTTTCTTCCTTTAGAAAACGCTTTCATTAATTTACCTTTGGTAATTAGTCAACCCATATGGTATATTTTTGTTGACGAAAGACATATGAATTCGTTTATGACGATATAAGGAGGCCTTTATGATAGGTTTTCAAAATGGTGTTAATGTGTTTGCTCTTGGCGGATTAGGCGAAGTTGGCAAAAACACATACTGCATTGAATCAGAAAAAAGTTTGATTTTATTAGACGCTGGAGTCCGTTTCCCTGAAGCGACTCTCCCAGGAGTTGATTATGTTATTCCTGACTACACTTATTTAAAAAATAACCGTAGCAAGATCAAAGCATTATTCATCACCCATGGCCATGAAGACCATATCGGTGGCATTCCTTTCCTTGTACGTTCAGTTCATATACCTGTCATATATGCGCCAAAGCTTGCGGCTGCCCTCATTCGTCATAAATTAGAGGAAAACCGTATTAAAGATCAAATCAAGATCGTTGAATACACATCAGATACAGTTGTTAAAGTTGGTGATGATTTCACCGTATCTTTCTTTAGAGTTACCCACTCCATCCCTGATTCTTTTGGCATTTGCGTTGATACAAAAGACGGAAGAATAGTGGATACAGGTGACTTTAAAATCGATTTGACACCTGTTGGACCAACATTTGAAATCTCTAAGATTGCCAAAATCGGAGCCGAAGGCGTTGATCTTCTTTTAGCAGATTCAACCAATGCTGAAATCGAAGGATACACACCATCAGAAACAAATGTTCGCCGTGGCGTTGAAGAGATATTTGATAAGGCTCCTGCCCGTATTATCGTCTCTACCTTCTCTTCAAACATCAACCGTATTCAACAAGTCGTTGAAGTCGCCGTTGAACATAATAGAAAGATTTGCATCTTAGGTCGTTCAATGGAGACCGTAGTTGGTATTGCAAGACAATATGGCTATATCAAGATACCTGACGCATCCTTGATTAAAGATGATCAAATCAGAAATTTCAAATCAAATGAAGTTTGCATCCTTTGCACAGGTTCACAAGGCGAAAAGATGGCCGCATTATCACGTATTGCCAAAGGTGAACATAAGAATGTCCATATCATTCCAGGCGATACAATCATCTTCTCATCTAACCCAATTCCAGGAAATGGAGCCCTTATTGATAAATTAGTCAATCTTCTTGTCAAAGAAGGAGCTGACGTTAAGCAAAATGGCTTAGCATTCTCTCTCCATTCCTCTGGCCACCCATCAAGACAAGAATTACGTTTGATGCTAAGACTTCTCAAGCCTAAATATTTCATGCCTGCACATGGTGAGTTCCGTATGCTTAAATTGCACGGTGAACTTGCCCAAGAAGTTGACGTTCCAAAGGAAAATACCTTCATTTGCGCAAATGGCGATATGCTTCAACTTCATGACCACGTCGTTAAAGCGACAGGCATGCACGTTCCTGCAGATGACACATATGTCGACGGAAATGATTTAGATGGGCTTTCTAGTGCCGTCATCAATGATCGTGACCAACTTAAGAACAACGGTGTCGTTTGCGTTCTCCTTACAATCGATTACAAGCGTAACAAGCTCATCGTTCCTCCAACAGTATATTCAAGAGGATTCAATGTCTCCGAAGATACTCACGTCATTAGACACGCCCAAATCCACGCTAATGAGGTCGTTGAGCAAGTCATGTCTCATAAAACGACATATGCTGAGATTAAATCCGCCATCAAGGAAGCACTCTCCCACTACATCTACCGCCGTACGGCTCGTTCTCCAATGATCGTTCCAATCATCATGAACGTTTCTGATTAATTATGCTAATACTTGCATCTTCTTCTCCAAGGAGAAAAGAACTTTTAGGAAAAATAAGGAAAGATTTCATCGTTTTTTCACCAAATGTCGATGAATCTCTAATTCAAGGATATCTCAAATCATACAATCTTTCGTATGATGAAAGTCGCCTTAAAGCATACATGGTCCACTCCTTTTATCCGAATGACGAGATTTTAGCCGCGGACACGATCGTTATTTGCGATGGGGAAGTCTTAGGAAAACCAAAAGACAAAAATGACGCGATTAGGATGTTAGAGAAACAATCAGGAAAAAGATTAGTCGTTCTTACTTCTTATACTTATCTCTCTAGCAAACAAGAAATATCTAGAACAGTTAAGTCCTATGTGTATTTCAATGAATTAAATAGACAACAAATCGAGGAATATATCGATAAGTTCAACCCATTAGATAAGGCTGGATCATTTGGTATCCAAGATGACTATCCTCTTATCGACCATATCGAGGGAAGTTTTGATAACATCAAAGGTCTTCCAACCGAGGATCTTCTTAAATTTGTGTTTCGGAATTAGCTTCTTCCTTAGAAGCTTTTTTCTTATTCACGTAAAGGAATAAGCCGATCATTGCTAAAGCAGCAACAACAAAAAGGATGGCCCCGACAATATAGTCCCAATTCTGAATCTTCACGATTTCTTCTGGACACTTATCGATATCGTAACAGATATTTCCTGCGTTCTTATCATATCCGGCATATAGAGGGAATATCGAGGAATTGATATACATCGAAACCAAGGAGCCAATGATCAAGCCTAAAATTCCCCAGAAAGTGGTCTCACGATGTTTTTCTAAGAGCCTTTTCATTCCTTTAGAGCCAACCACGACTCCGCCAAGAACGCCAATAGCGAATAAAAAGAGCAAGACGATGCCTAAAACAACGGTTGTCGTGTTCGTATGCCATATGGCCTTATCGCCAGTGTACATATTCAAAATTGGATAATATACGCCAAGAACCATTAAGGACATTGAGCCTGATACACCTGGGACAATGCAGGCAAATGCACCAATGAATCCAGCAAGAATAATGAGAATATAAGCATACCAGTAGATGTTTTCTTCTGGACTAATGAAACTGATTTGCCATTTAGCTAAGGCCGTAACGATGCCTAAGCCAGCTGCAACAATTAGGCAAAGAGAGAAAGAAAGGATATGGTTGAATCTTTCTTTATTTGAAGCGCCCTTTTTTAACTCTTTGAAGGTGAATGGCAAGGAGCCAAAAATCAAACCAGCAAAGAATGATGTCATTGAAAATGGAGCGAGAGAGTATCCTTTTTGGATGCCAATTAAGGCTGCAAGAGCTCCACATATTGCACCAATGAGAATCGGGAGAAGATAAAGGACGTTCTTCTTGAAGTTCTTTCTTAAGGTCGATATCGCTAAAATAAGCTTATCGTATATCCCTTCAACAACAGCAATAGTGCCGGCTGAAAGACCTGCGACAGCCGCGGATATTCCTAAGCTGATTCCTCTAAGAAAATCCAAAACAACTTCTTTGAAAGAACGTTCATTTTCCATATTATTCTCCAAACATCTCTTTATATACGTTTTTGGCGTCTTTTTTGAAGACGATGGTGATTTTATCTGATTTCAAAACGAAGCCCACTGCTCCAGCATTCTTTAATTTCTCTCTATCGATTGCATCATAATCTTTTAATACCAAAACGATTCTAGAACCATTTAAAGAATGAGCGATTACGTTATCTCTCCCACCTATTGCATCCAAGTTATCTTCAATAGATACCTTAGCTGAAGATTTGTTTCCTTTATGTCTTATTCTCACTAAAAGAATAAGGAGCCCACCAAGGAAAATAACGGCAAGGGCGATGATCCACCAAAGATTTCTAAGCAAGAAATCATTTTCGAGAAATAACACACAATTTTTCATACATGAGTTATAATATCACAAGAGGTAAGAAAATGAGTAATACAATTGAAATTGAAGCCAAGGCATTAGTCTCTAAAGCAGACTATGAAAAATTAGCATTAAAATACATGAAATTTGGTGTTTATACCCAAACAAACTATTACATCGACTCAAAAGACAGCATTCTTTCTAAAGAAAAACTTTCTTTACGTATCAGAGAAAAGGACAATCGTTTCGAGATGACCCTCAAAGTTCCTCTTTCCCAAGGTTTACTTGAAAAGAATTGCGTATGGAGCGAAGAAGATTTCACCAACTTCCGTGATAAATCGATCTTCCCTGATGGAGATATCAAGAAAATGCTTAACATGCTTGATATCCATACGAAAACATTGAAGATCAAGACCTCTCTTACGACAGACCGTATTGATGTTCCTTACGAAAATGGAAAATTATCAATCGACAAGAACACATATTCTGGATGTGAGGATTACGAAATCGAATTGGAACATAACAACGAAGGCGATGCCGAAAGGTATCTCCAACAATTCCTTGAAAGTAACAACGTTCCCTTCACTCTCAACAAAAAGAGCAAGACCGTGCGTGCTTTAGAAGCTCTCAAAAAAGCAGAATCCAAATAATGAAATGGTTACCTCTGTGGTAACCTTTTTATTTTCTCTTCCTTTGATTTATAATTTTCATATGGCTAACACCTTTTCTCACTCATTATCCGCGTTTAAGCTCATCAAAGGAGAATTAAACAAGCTAAAGAAGATACTCAACGTCGTCGTTCAGCTTGTTTTTGTTGCATATTGTCTTTATCTTATTTTCTCCAACCTTGATTCTTTAGCCTATATCATCATATATTCATTGATATTCGTTTTGACCATATTCACCTTCATCATCGAGCCAGTCTATAAGATTGATATTGATGACAATAAGGCAATTAAGAGACTCAAAAGGAAAGAAAGGAAGGTTGTTCTCCTTTTCATCAAGTCCTTGAAATATATTTGCAAGATGTCCTCAATTGTCGTTGCAATAATCGAAATCGCCCTACAGGGTGCCACGGATTTATCAATTATCGCCACAATCGTCTCAGGAATCATCTTGATTGTTCAAATCATCTTTGATGTCATAGTCCTTTTAGTGAACCGTTATATGAATATCCTCCAACTTGCCATTGAAGAAGATATACGTTCTTCAAAGAAGCTTCAATTCTTCCTTAAGTTTTCTCATAAAGACTATCTAGATGAACTTAACGAAGATAGGGAAACATATACGGAGGATGAACTTGCTATCTTAGAGAAATTAGCCAATATCGATAAGGTTCAAGAGGAAGAAAGAAGAAAGAAATTAGAGAAAACTCCACTAGATGAGGAGCTCCTAAAGAAATACTCCTCCTTCAAAGAAAAAGCTCGTTCTCTATTAAACGATAAGAAAGGGTTCAAATCTTTGCTTAAACAAACAGAAAAAACCAAATTTGATGACTCAAATGCTGAATACAAGCAAATCCCTAACCTCATTGAATTCCTCAAATCATACAAAAAGAAGGGATACGTGTATATAAATGAAGACAACGCATCCATTGTTGGAGGAACTTTGCTGTATCTAGAAGACAAAGATAAAGAAAACGACCCTAAGAAGGATCAAATCATCATCAATAAATGCATCGGGGAGATTTCCACGGAATATAACGAGTTCCTAGAAGAGAAAGAAAATAAGAAAAAACACCATTTCTTCAAAAAGAAATAATTATTGTTTCTTCTCCTCTGAGGCGTTATCGCATGTAGGATTCTTTGGGCATTCTTTGCAAAACATATAGGCCATTCTTCTAGCTTGAGGAATGAACATATCAATATCTTCTTCGTTATATCCAACCTGAAGGCGTCTATCATCAACGATGATCGGTCTTTTTAAAACGGATGGATTTTTCTTGATGAAAGAAACGAGTTCAGAAATCTTCATCGAATCAAAATCAATGTTATTTTCTAGAACCACTTTGGAACGTTTGGAGATGATTTCATCTGTACCGTCTATTGATTTAGTGATCATCTCTTTGATGTCATCTTCCGTTAAAGAGGTGAAAATATCTTTAGCAACATAAGGTATTTTTTGTTCATCGAACCATTTTCTTACTTTTCTACATGAAGAACAACTTGGAGAATAAAAGATCTTAATCATGCCTTCATTTTACATTAAAAGAGTTGGATTTTATATAGATATGCTTAACAAAAGAAGCATTTTTAAATATTTTTAAAGAAAGTAAATGCAATATATATTAAAATAGCATTCATGGAAAAAATTAAGAGACCTTCAATAACGATTATCGGCGCAGGTTTATCTGGCTTAACGGCCGGTATTTACGCCCTAGATAACGGATTTGATGTATCAATATATGAAAAACACCTTATAGCTGGTGGAGAATGCACTGGCTGGTATAGAAAAGGCACCTATATTGAGGGGTGTGCCCACTGGATCGTTGGCACAAACCCTAAGAGCGATCTTTTCCCATTATGGAGACATGTTGGCGCATTCGATGAATCTTCAACCATCTTTGAGACTGAATATCTAACGAAATTCTATCTCTCAAATGGAGAGCTTTTCACGTTCTATGCCGATATAGATAAGCTCGAAGAAGAAATGTTGAGACATTTCCCGAGCGACAAACGAATGATTGGCAACTTCATCCGCAATGTCAAACTCTATCAATTCGTAGCCATTCCAACAAAGAAACCTATGGAATATATGAATCCGTTTGAGTTTATGGCTTTTGGTTTAAGGATGTTGCCTATGGCCATTCCTTTTGCCCATTACAAACACGTTTCAATGAAAGAATATTGTTCCCGTTTCAAAAATAAGGAACTTGGTGACATCTTCCTTCGTTTCTTGCCTGAAACATATAACATCCATTCCTTCTTTTATATTTGCCAAGCTGTTTCTTTAGCTGATGCAGGCATGGTTGAAGGAGGCTCTTTAGCAATGATCAACCGTGTTAAGAACACCTATCTTCATAAAGGTGGGAAGCTTTATTTAAATAAGCCAGTCTCCAAAATCGATATAGAAAACGATAAGGCAATCGGAGTTACTCTCGAATCTGGAGAGCAAATCAGATCGGATTATGTCATTTCTTCATGTGATGCCCACCATACATTAGAAAAACTCCTTGACGGGAAATATAAAGACGAATTCTTTGAATCCCGTTTTGGAAATGAGATTGACTATCCTGTCGTTTCTTCCGTTCAGGTTTCTTGCCGCACTAAGAAAGACATATCTTCCTTCCCTAAAATGGTTGATTATCTAATTCCTGAGACAGACTTCCTTAAAAACAAGATAAATCATTATTGCATCAGGAACTTCTCCTTCGATAGATTGTTACACAAAGATGGATACACGACTTTCACCATCCTTCTTCCTGCGGATTCTAAAGATTACGAATATCTAAAATCCCTTCCTAAGGAAGAATACATCAAGGAAAAAGAGAAGATCGGCGAATTCTTTAGAAACGAATCCGCGAAAGCCTTCTCTATCTCCAAAGATGATATTGAAGTCTTAGATGTCACCACCCCTTTGACGTATGAAAGATATTGCAACGCCTATAAAGGCGCATATATGTCCTTCATCACCACGAAGAAATCAAAAGGTTTGATGAGACAAGGCGAATTTAATGGAATTGATAATTTCGTTCTTGCTGGGCAATGGGTAATGCCACCAGGTGGGCTTCCTATCGCTCTCTTCTCTGGCAAACATGCCGCGATAAGAGTTTGCAAGATGGAAGGAAAGAAATTCAAAAGTCTCGAAAAGATGGACGATCCATCATTTAAAGTCCTTAAAACGAAAAATATATAAAGTTCCCAACGATAAGTTGAGAACTTTTTTAACATCTATAGTTAGTGAGTTTTCGTTGAGCCGAAGCCGCCAACTCTTTCACCTTTAGCATCATCGTCATCAGTTGGAAGATATTTCATAAAGATGCCTTGGGCAATTCTTTCTTGATCTTCGATAACGACATCATGATCAGAGAAATTGAATAAGGAAATCATTATATGTCCATCGTTATTTTCGTTTCCGTAATAATCCGCGTCGATAACTGCGACAGAATTAGTTAGGCGTAATCCTTTTTTGATGGCTAAGGATGAACGTGGAAAGATTAAGAGAACTTCATCATCTTCCATCTTTGCTTTAAGTCCTGTTTTGAAGAAATGCGTTTCCCCTGGCTTAAGCGTGTATCCTTCTAAAGCGCGGAAATCATATCCAGCACTCTTAGAAGTCGCCCTTTGTGGAATGACGACATTTTCATTTTCAAATCCTTTAGCTATTTCAAATTTACGCATATGTATACCTTCTTTTTACTAGAAGATTATAGCAAATAGATGTCAATAAGACTACAATGTAGGCATGCCTATTATTGAAAACGAATTATTAAAAGTTGAAGCAAGTCTTCAAGGTGGAGAACTTCTCCATGTCATTAGCAAACTTGATAATCAAGAATTGCTATATCAAGCAAATGAGGAATGGAAACACCATGATGTCATCCTTTTCCCTTTCATTGGACCTGATTCCCATTATGTTATAGATGGGAAAGAACTTGGATGTCCAACCCAACATGGCTTTATTAGAACTGCCACATTTGAATTAGTTGAACTCACCTCGAATAAAATGGTCATGGAATTCTCCGATAATGAAGAAACTTTCAAATCATACCCATTTCATTTCACATTAAGAGCAACATATTCCTTGGATGGAAACTCTCTTAAGAGAGAGTATGACGTCATTAACAAAAACGATGTCGAACTTCCTTTCCAATTAGGTGATCACCCTGGTTTCATTGCTGAATTTGGGAAAGCGACCATTCATTTTGGAAAAGGCAATATCTATTATTACCCAAGAAGAGATATGAAATTCCTTGCTCAACCTATCTCTTTCTTAGAAAAGAAAGACTATCTCTTAAGCAAAGAAGACTTTGCTAAATATGACACGATCCTTATTGAGAAGCCACAAGAAAACCTCATATTAGATACAGGGGTCGGCTATTCTTTAGAATATCATTACGATTGCCCATTTATTGCTATATGGTCTCCAGCAAAAGAATCTTCTTTCGTATGTGTTGAACCATGGTGGGGAATGGCCATCTATGAAGGCAGAGACGAAGAGATGAGAAATTGGAAAGATATCAATTCCGCGTCAAAAACTCTACATTTTGAAGATTCAATCTCTTTCTCTAAGACAAAATAATGAATAAAAAGCTTATTGCAATAGATTTAGATGGAACCCTTCTAGATTCATCTTTAGGGATGTCTTCTTTTACCATTTCCACCCTTAGAAAGATAAAAGAGGCCGGACATATAGTTGTTTTAGCATCCGGAAGACCGTATAGATCAATTAAAGATATCTACGAAGCCTTAGATCTTTCTTTCCCTCTTATTGCGTATAATGGGGCATATGTCTTCAATCCAAAAGATCCTCTCTTCCCTAAACTAGAAAGAAGGTTCCCAAAAGAATCCCTTAAAAAGATATATAGAGACAATAGGGACATTCTCCTATCTTCTATGGCTGAAGATGGCGAGAACATCTATTTAGGAAATGAGGATACATATCTAAATAACTATTTTCCATATGTTAATGAGAAATATTTCATTGGCAATATGGAGGATATCATTAAGGAAGATTGCTACACGTCCCTCTTCAATTGTTTAGATAAGGACGTTCCTCAATTAAAGAAATCCCTTGAGAGAGAAGGCATCATCTTCCGTCATTGGAATGGAAATACCTATTCTGAAGGAGCCTTGCCTAATGTTAATAAGGGGAGTGCTTTAGAATATCTATTGAAAGAACTTAAAATTTCTAAAGATGATTGCATCGCCTTTGGAGATTCAGACAACGATTACGAAATGTTATCCATTGCAGGAAAGGGCTATTGTTTATCTAATAGCAGATCTTCTTTGCTGTCTTCTTCTTTTGAAACGACTGAAAAAGACAACGACCATGACGGTGTTGCAGATACTTTAAATAGAATTTTGCTATAATTTAATCTAGGTTTTATCGCAACTATTTGAGATAATTCCCCAGAATTGATGTTTTTTAGTAAGTTTTGGGAATTATAAATGGTGATGGCTTAATATCTCTTGCATGAAAAAAGAGTTTAACTAAACATTTTTGTTAAACGAAATCCAAAGAAGTCTAAATTTTAAATATCCATCATGAACAATTTATATACGGCAAATATTTAAAGTTGAGATAAATCCACCTTATAAATCATATCTTTCAATTCATCTCTTTTAAAAAACATAATCATATATATCGGCAAGTATACCCTCTTATCTTCAACAGATATATTTTTATTGGATAATATGTAGCCTTTTTTGATGTTATATTCTTTGCTTTCAAGTACATTATTCAACGCACTATGTTTTTGGTAATCCTTACCGGATTTTATCTCTAAAGGAACAACTTCGCCTTTGTTTTCAATTAGGAAATCTAATTCCCCTATTTTATTACTCTTGAAATAGTATAAGCCGAATCCTTTAGACGCTAATTCCTGAGCTATAGCATTTTCGTAAATAGATCCAAAATTAATATCTTTCTCTTTATTCAATATTTTAATTTGTAGATTATTATCCATATACTGGCTTGCGAGCAAACCTACATCGCAGCAGAACAATTTAAATAAATTCCTTGATTTGCTTAAAATAAGAGGCACTTTTGGTTCGTCTGCACAATAACAAGGTAAGGCCACTCCTGCATCTTTAAGCCAAATAAAGCTATTCTCATATCGCGAAAACTTTAAATTTTCATTCAAGTTTTTCATGATGAAGCGTTTGTTTTGATTATTTAGTTCGCTAGGAATCAAATCGAAGATTTCTTTAATATACAATCTATTATCGATGTCGTATTTGGATATATCTTGCCTATACAAGGCGCAAATAGTCTCCTGCTCCGCTACAACATCTTTCAAATTATTCGATTCTAGGTACTTCTTTACAACCGAAGGCATGCCACCAACAATCAAATACAAATGGAACATGTCAATCATTTTCTCGTGAACGATATCATCAACCCTTGTTAATGTTTCAAAATTGTCTTTAAGTTTTTCGATAACGTTAGCGTTCAAACTATTAGCAAGTAAAAATTCCTCAAAATCCAAGGGATACATCTGCACTATTTCCATATATCCAACAGGAATTGACTTGATATTCTTTAATTCAGTCCCGAGCAAAGACCCGCTCAAAATAAACCTGTAAGATCCTTCTTCGACCAAGAATTTAATCGCAGTAATAACATCTGAGCAGCATTGCACCTCATCTAAAAAAATAACCGTCTTCCCTTTAATTAGTTTCTTTTTGGATAAAGCTGAGAGTCTAAATAGCAAATCATTGCTGTCTTTAGAATTTTCAAACGTCTCCTTTGCCTTATCATTTTCAAATAGATTGAATTCTAAATAATATTCTTCTCCAATGTTTTCTTTTAAAAATTCTCGAATAATATATGTTTTGCCTACTTGTCTTGCGCCAGTAATCATCAAAGCTTTGTTGCTTTTTTCATACCAGTCCTTCAATTTTGATATAATTTTTCTATACATAATATGTCCTTCAACAGGACTATTTTAATTGCAGTTGTCCGTTTTTACAAGGTTTTATACTATGGTTTTGTCCGTTTTTACAACATTTTTTGTTATGGTTTTGTCCGTTTTTACAACATTTTTTAAGGCACTTTTGTCCGTTTTTACAAAAACCACAATCCTAAGTCTGAAAAAAAGAATGTGAATCCATAAAAAAAAGACCATCATTTCTGACGGTCTTATTCAATCTAGATTCTTATTTCAAATGAAGTTGTTCTTTTAAAGAAGACATCATGCCAGAGAGAGTCTCTTTGATGCCATCTCCTTCTTTTTGGAAGACTTCAATATAGAATTTACATTTTGGCTCAGTTCCTGATGGACGGATTGCAACCCAAGAAGAATCAGCAAATGTCCAACGGATGACGTTTGATTTTTCAAGTTCGATTGGGCTTTCCTCTCCTGTGAGCAAGTCCTTGCAAATAGAAGTTTGGTAGTCTTCAATCTTGACTATCTTCTTGCCATATACTTCATTTAATGGGTGAGCATGGACTCCTTCCATAAGGGAAGCCATATCTGCGGCACCTTTTTCTCCTTCAAAATAGACGGAGAGCGTTTCTGAAGCGTGGTAGCCATATTTCTTTTCAAGATTGTCATAGGCAATATCTAGAGGAATGCCTAGACGGTAATAATGGAGAGCCATTTCACAATACAGGAGAATTGCTTGGATGCCATCTTTATCACGGACGAATGGTTCGATGAGGCAGCCATAGCTTTCTTCATATCCGAATTCGAAATGAGGGCCTTTGCCTAATTTCTCATAATATCCAATACGGTTTCCGATATATTTGAAACCAGTGAGGAAGGATTCAACTCCAACTCCATATGCTTTAGCAATCTTTCTTGCTAAATCAGAGGAGACAATCGTGTCATAGATAACACCATTATTCGAGAGGGTTCCCTTTTCTTTTCTCTTAGAGAGAATGTAATCAAGCAAGAGGGCGGCAGATTGGTTACCGGTGAATCTTTCATATTCTCCTTTGCTAGAGAGATACGCAAGACCGCATCTATCGCCATCAGGATCGGTCATGACTGTGAGATTGGCGTGTTCTTCTTTTGCTAATTTGATTGATTCGATGAATGCTTCAGCTGTTTCTGGGTTTGGGGAGAGAGTTCCGCCAAATGCAGGGTCATGAATGCATTGTTTCTCAACTGGAATGACATTGTATCCGCAATCTTTGAAGACTCTCATGGCGTTTTCGTATGATGTGCCATGTTGAGGGGAATAGATGATCTTGAAGTCATCTTTCTTCATTGTTGGATCCATTTGGCATTTCTCAACGAGTGCGCAATATGTATCATCAACTTCAGCAGGGAGAATGATTGTTTCTGCTTTCTTTTCTCCTTTAGGTGTTTCAACTTCAAGCTCATTTGGAAGAGAATCTAAGATTTTTAGCATTTCATCGACTTGAGCAGGAATTAATTGGCAACCAGTGTCGTCATAGATTTTGTAGCCATTGTATTCCTTTGGGTTATGGGAGGCGGTGATCATGATACCGGCACCAGCGTGCATATATCTAACGGCATATGATAATTCTGGAGTTGGGCGTAATGAATCAAAAAGATATGCTTTGATTCCTTCTTCGTTAAGAATGTTTGCGGCTTCGAGGGCAAAATCCCTTGAGAAGAAACGATTATCATGGGAGATAACGACTCCTTTTGATTCGATGTCTTTAGTGACTTTCTTTAGATAAAGTCCGAAAGCGATAGTAACTCTACGGATGATGTATTTGTTAATACGGTTGGTGCCAAGACCAATTTTGGCTCTCATGCCGCCTGTGCCAAATTCAGCATCTTTGAAGAAAGCGTCGCCTTTTTCTTCTTCGCTCATACCTAGAAGGGTATCTTTTTCTTCCTTGCTAAGTTTGTTGGATTCAATCCAACGTTTGTAGTTTTTGCTAACTGCGTTGTCCATACTTTTCCTTCCAAAAACAGTTTCTTTTTATTTATTTTGTGACCTTAGGATATCAAGCAAAGATTTTTCTTCTTTATCTAGTGATATCTTGAAAGTCTTGTTACTTAAGTATTGTAGCTTCCCTTGCACATTCTTGAAAGAGAGAGAATATGCGATTAAGAACTGATTGTTAACCTTATATCTCATTTTATAGATACGGTTCATCTCGAAATCGCCATATTTTCCATCTCCGATGATTGGATGGCCAATATAAGATAGATGAACTCTTATTTGGTGAGTTCTTCCAGTTAAAAGTTCAAGTTCAACAAGAGATGAGTCCTCATATTTTTCAAGGACTTTGTATTTCGTTCTTGCTTCTTTTCCTTCTTTGGAGACTTTCACTAGTCCCATAGAGGAGTCCTTTAAGAGAGGAGCGTCGATCATTCCTTCATCTTTTGGTGGAATTCCTGCCACAAGAGCAAGGTATCTCTTATCGATGTCGTCTCTATCTTTGAATAGACGGGTGAGCTCTTTTAGGGCTTCATCTGTTTTTCCAAAGACAATGATGCCTGAGGTATTTCTATCAAGCCTATGAGCTGGGGATGGGGTGAAGGAGGAATCTCTAGGGTCGTATTCTCCTTTGCCATATAAGTAAGAGAGTACATCATTTGCAAGCGTGACTCTTTTTTCTTTTTCATCTCCCATCACAAGAAGACCAGATGGTTTGTTCACGATTAGGATGTTTTCATCCTCATAGACGATTGGGTGGTTGAAAGGCTTTGCTACGACTTCTTTTGGTTTGGCAAAGTCTTCTAATTGTTGATCGGTGACGTATATTCTAACTATGTCTCCTTCATGGACGATTGCTTCTTTTTTGACCCAGTGGCCATTTATCTTTACATCTTTCTTTCTGAAAGCCTTGTAGATATATCCAAGAGGGGCTTCAGAGAGAAAATGACGGATGAACTTCTCTATTCTTTGTCCGTCGTTAGCTTTAGTGACTCTAATTTCTTTCATAGGTGAGACTATTATACTCTAAAAGAGTAAAGAAAATGAACTAGGCGAAAAAGAAAAATTCATCAAGAACGTTTAGTGCTATGTTAATTAACGAGGTCAAAAATTATCCTTCAACCACAAAAACTGCAAGAACTTGCAAAAAGTAGCTAGGGCATTACAAATTCTTAACTGTGTGGTGTTACACATTTGCATAAGGAACAATTTCAAAAATCAATAATCGCAAGAGATCATATCAAAAATATATAAGTGAGGGCGGGGTTGAAGTCATAAGTTTAAAAGAATGGCTAATAAATTAATGACCATATGTTAAATAAGATCTGTTTGATTGCGCTTAGCGTTAGGCAAACCTGTAGCAAAGCGCAAGATTTTGCATCGTCTTGTATTATAATTTTAATTGTTTATTTTCCAACATCCTGTTTTATTAGAACCATCTCTTATAACAAGATTTTTTTCTTCTAAAGACTTTAAATCTCTCATTACTGTATATCTAGAAACATTTAATTTATCAGCAATTTCTTCTTGGGTAATATTCT
>CAVFKA010000009.1:0-108127 GCA_963623195.1 bacterium
TTTTATACCCCCTCACTTATAGACCTCACGAAAATGGCAAAACTTGAGAAAAATTCTTAAAGTTTGTGCAATCAGCATAATTTTTAATTACATTTTAGTAATTTTGACAATTAAATTTAGAAAAACTTTTAAACAAAAAACAGGCCTCTAGAAACTAGAAATGCCTGTTCTTAAATTCAATCGCCATTTATAAACATATAGTCGTCAATGGTGACTTCTTCAACTGATACTGGATTATTAAAGTAATTCGATTGGCTTATGTATCTACCAGTTATGAATGAAACATTCTTATTGGTAGAACCTATTAAGATTCTTTTTGTATCCAACTTATCTTCAATAAAAGGGCCATCAATTAGCAAATCAACGCTGTTAACTAGTTCTTGGTTTAATTGAGACTTGTTTCTTCCTGAGAACATAATAATTCCAAGACCTAGTTCATGAATCTTCTTGTTGAATTCCAAAAGACCGCTTTGAAGTGCAGGTTCCCCACCACTAAGTGTTATTCCTTCAATGTCGAATTTATCTTTCGCTTCTTTCACTATATCAACAAGCTTATTCAAGGTTACGATGTGATTAGGAACCAACGGTTGCAAACTTTCATTACAACATCCTTTGCAGTGCAAATTACAGCCTTGAAACCATATGCAACAACGATTGAAAGGACCTTCAGTTCTCGTAGAAAGTTTGATATATGCAACGTTAAACTTAATCTCCGAATTCAAACTTAAATCCACCTTTATCGACTTTGGCTATAACCTTAGAACCTTTCATGGAACGCAAATCTTCTTTGTTTTGGAAAAGATACATGGCCAAAGGATCTAATAATCTATCATTGATAGCGTTAAGAATATCACGACCACCCTTAGATGAATCAACACCAGAAAGAATATAGTTGATGGAATCCATTTCCTTTTCGAATTCAAGTTCAAGCTTATATTTTTCTTCAATACCTTTAATGACTGGTTTTAGTTTATTCTTGCAGATTTTATATTGGAATTCTCTATCTTGGATGAAGTTAAATGGAACAATGTTGTTGTATCCAATACGTCCAAGAAGTTCAGGTCTCTTTAGTTCATTGTCGAAGTAGTCTTTAACGATTTTGATGAATTCTTTGGCGACGCCCTCTTTATCCGCGCTGGCTTGGACTTCATTAGCGCCCAAGTTAGATGTAAATACAATGATGGTATCGCTGAAATAAACAGTTTCGCCTTTGGAATCTGTTAAACGACCATCTTCCAAGATTTGAAGGAAAATATCCAAGATTCTTGGATTTGGTTTAGCTGCTTTCTCGATTTCATCAAAGAGAACAACGCTGAAAGGATGCTCTTTGATGGCGTTAGTAAGTTGACCTCCTTCTTCATAGCCAACATAGCCTGGGGCAGCACCAATGAGCTTCTGATCGCTGTTTTCTTGAGCATATTCTGACATATCAAAACGGATACAGGCTTGTTCATCACCAAACAAGAATTTAGCTAACGCTTTTGATAATTCTGTTTTACCAACACCGGTAGGGCCGACAAAGAAGAAGACTCCTTTTGGCATAGATCTAGAAGAAGTTTTATGAAGACCAGTTAAACCCATATAAGCTTTGACGACTGTCTTTTCAATTTTTTCAATGGCTTCTTCCTGACCGATAACTCTATCAGAAAGTTCTTTCTTGATGTTTTTGACTCTGGAATATTCTAACTTTTCCCATGGATTCTCTTTTTCACCATATTTAAAGAGATAGAAAAGCTTGTCGAATGTCATCTTCTCTTCTTTTCTAGAGAGTCTTGCTAACTGAATGATTTCTCTGTTTGTGAAATCTTCAAGCATATCAATGCATTCAATGTTTTCGTTATCCAACAATGAGGTTGTGCCCGTTTTTAACTTGACATCGAAAGAATCCTCGATTTTCTCAATGATTTCTTTTCTTTCTTCCCTATCAGGTTTTTGAAGCGTGACAATTTCAACTTCTGGATTTCCTTGATAGAAAGATAATGGAAGTCCAGAGGCTTTATTAAGAATCATGATAACAACACTTTCGTTGGAATCACTATTTAGATAATCAACTTTCCTGTCTTTTAAAGCTTTGCCCAAGAGTGTGATATTTTGTCTTTCTTCTTCTGATAAACCGTTTGTCCCAAAGAGGTATTCTGACCAGTTGAGAATAAAAGCGACTTTCTTTTTCTTATCGATAACGTTTTTATAAACGACATTTAGGATTTCAGATGGAGCCTTAAATAGACCTTGCTGACCCTTTGGAGTTTCTTCTTCATCGTCTCCAAGATCATAGGCATCGCCTTCCACTTCCACTTCATCGGTGACTTGAAGTTTATCGATAGCACCAGTTGCACCTTCTACTCTATCCCAGTAGACAATATCTTGGTACTCCATCTCTTTGAGCATAGACTCGAGATACTCTCTCAAAGTTACGATTTTCTTTTTATCATCAAGATAGACGTCACCGACATTCCCATCGATCATGACACATTTCTTGATACCGGTGTTTCTTTTGATTTTGTTGAAACTATTTTGTAATGACATTGGCTTTCCTCCTTAGTTTGTTCCTTTGTTTTTATTTACATATTGATATTTCTGAGTCGAGATTTTGTCTGGGTTAGACCATTGGACTTCTTCATGCAAGACTTTGATATCATAGATATTCTTTAAATCATCCATGAATGGTTCAATGTCTTTATTGCAAGCAAGGCCCTCATATCCATCAAAGTGATACATGAATTTTCCATTGATTTGAATTTCGAATTCAGCTTTCTGGCCCGATGCCTTCAAGGCAACAAGTTTTAAGACATTTCTATCTCTATCAATCTTGAGATTTTTCTTTGTATCAACGATGAACCCTCTAGATTTGATTGCTTTAATGATGACTTTCAGCGTTTCTTTTCTAATCTTTTCATCGGTAATGGCTGAATTAACAGCCTTCGTAGCTTCATCAACTGTTTTAGCATTATCAACCACTTCAGTTGATAATCCATTCGATTTAAGTTCTTCTTTGTATTCTTCGATGACTTGTTTGGTCTTCTTGCCTAACAATATATCATAATTTTCTTGAGCAATTTTTACTAAATCGTCAAAAGAAGATCCTTTGTTAGACTCTTTTATCAGTTCATCGTAAGTCAATTCTCTTAATGTAATATCTTCGATTGCATTAAGTTTATTCAAATTTTCTTTTGAAATGTCAATGATATTATCGGTTTTACTTAAAAGTCTTTGTGCAGCCTCTTCTCCAGCATTTAAGAGTTTTTCATCAATCATTTGATCAAGGGCAGCTAGTCTAGAGCCGGTAAGTTCATTCACTGTTTTCTCTAAATCTGCGCCTTGCTGTTTGATTGTTGTTTCAAGTTCAGTGTAGATTTTGGCGAGCTCTTTGCTGTGGGCATCACCATAACGAATGTCTGCATCAAATTTTTGAGTCTTTAGTTCTTTATATTTTTCTAAAGATTCAGTGAATTCTTTTATTTTCTTTTGAATCTCATCTTTTGATTTTAAAAGGTAATCCTCATACTCCTTCACCTTAGAAGATTCAAGTTTGCTTGCAGTCTTGTGAACTCTATCCAATACCTTATCGATTTTGCACAGTGATTGAGCTGCAGTTTCGCATTGTGACTGGATTGAAATGGTTATCCCTTCAAAATCAATTGTTACTTGGTGGCTCATCTTTCTTATCCTCCTCTAAAACAAATATTTCATCACACCAACGTCTTAAATCGTCTGGAGTGAATTTATGTGCCTTACCATCTACATGAGCGAATGAGTTCCTGACTTCTCTAAAATCATGAAGATCCGTTGCGATATCTCTATCAAATAAATTGTTTCTTCTAGCTTCGCTTAACATTTCGGAAAGTTTTCCAGACAATTTGAATTTGTCTTTAAGAATCAATTCGAGTTTTGCAGAAAGATTTACAAAAGCATATTGAAAATCGCCAGAATCTATCTTTCTATTTATCAATTCTTTCTTAATGTTCTTTGGATTAGAAAGAGCAGCATCGAGCATATTGAATTCATCGTTAATAGAGCCAAAAACTTTCATGAATCCATCATAATCGTTGAACAAATCCTCATTTTCGACTTTAAAGAACGAAATCTGACTCATCAACGATTTTGCGGTTGTATAGCATTTCTTGAAAGCCACTCTATCAACATTTTCCATATCAAAAGAGTAGGACCTATAATCATTAATTCCAGATAAGGTTTTCAAAGAGTTGACATTGCTATCGAAGTTTCTTAAATCAACTAAGGATTTATCGTAAACGTCGGCATTGCTAAGGGCGTCCCTAATGGGGTTAACGTATAAAACAACCAATTGTTTGTCAAAACCATTGGATACTAACGTTTCATAAACAAATACCGTACTATCAACATTTCCCAAAGAATTAAATATTTTAGATAAAACATCTTTATTTTGAATATTTAAAAACTTTGGTATAGAACTTGTTATTTTCAAAGTCGTCACAAGGTTTTCTTCCGTTATCTTCTCTAGATACGAATCGTAATTTTCTTTCAACTTTTCCTTATATTTGGAAAGAATATTAGCATCCATCAAAGCCGATGCTTTCATCTCATTAAGAAGTACTATGTTCTTTTCGTAATCGTTTGTTAAATAGTCAGAGAAAACTTTATAGGCATTCTCATAATCTTTCGAAATCTTAGTTATTTTCACAAGATTTCTAAAATTTTCCTCAGTATATTCGCTCAATGTTTCGAGATATGGATCCAATGTTTTTTGAAGTTCATTTTCAGTGACTCTCACCTTTGCAACTAATGGAATTGTAATGCTACCGAATTTTTCAGAATCAAAAACAAAGTTACCAGGAAAATAAGCTACTCTATTGTTTGCTTGATCCACAGTGATAAATTCACAAGTTGAATCATAAACATTAAGACACTTTACATCGTTAACTGTATTTTGATAACTCGTAGACAAATAATTACCCTTGGTTAGGAATAATTGTCCTTTTTGCTTCAAATAGTTATCGATATCTTTTGGGATTATGATGCCGAGAATGTCTTTTTTAAGATAGTCTTCTAATCTTAAATTTTCGGAATACGCCGATTTAAATTTGAACTTGCTTTTGAATCCTATGAAGCCATTAATCATTTCATTTGAATAATTTGCATCAAAGAAATTTTGCAGGGCCTTATCTTCGAATTCAAAGGTGCATTTGTTACCATTTAAATTGATTGTGCAATCATATTTCGCAATCCAGTTTTCCTTAGATTGTTCAGAAATGTCGGTGATAACTTCTTCTTTTTTGATTAATTCAGTTTTAACTACTTTCCCGTTCTCGTAAATAGATATCTTATTTCCTTTGTTTAGGTTCAAGAATGTTTCAACATCTTTATCAACGGAGTGAGCTGACATGAATTCAGGTGATATAGGGCTATCCATCAAAGGCTTTGGCTCTAATGAATTATCTATACTTAAAAGGAATTTCTTTAAAGCGATGTTATAGTAAACCGGAATCTTAGCTTCTTTCGTTGTTCCGGTTGGAATTGCTTTTTCGGCAAATATCTTTGTCCCTTTTTGAGTGAATTTGATATCGGCTATATCATAATTTTCAAAATCAGAAGAATGATAATCCATATCATCATCAGTCATTTCAAGAAAATCTTGTCTTATCAAATTTTCTATTGCACTGGCAAAAAGATAATGAAGATTTGTTGGAACACCAAAGTTTGAAAGAACAGTTGATATTCTTTGAGATTTATCCTTTGATTCATTCAAAAGGACAAGAATCATAAAAGCTACACCACTAGGCTTCTTGACTTCGGTATAGGAAACCAATTCGTTGAGTTTGAAAAACGGAAATTGAATAGATGTTTCAAGTTTGTAATTAGCCATTTATTCTTGCCTCCTTTTCTCCTAATACGTCGGTGTCATCAATGATCTTTCCATAGCGTTCAATAGTTCCGATGATTTCTTCATAAACGTGGAAATTACGCCTATCATGGCTTTTTCCATGAACATCAGGTAAATCAATAACGCCTCTATCTTCCAGATATTTACGATTGCCTACTACAATGAGCAATCTTCTAGCTCTTGATAAAGCAACGTTTATTCTTTGATAAGCATTAATAAATCCAGGATTGGATCTTGCTGGATTTTCTGGATTTCTAACCGTTGAAAGAATAATAATATCTCTTTCGTCGCCTTGGAAATCATCGACTGTAGAAATAATCATCTTTTCAGAATCAGTCTTAAAGGCATCGGTTTTAACGTGTTCCCTCTTATTGACTTCTTTTATCTTTCTAGCTTGATCCCCGTATGTGCAAATTACACCAATGCTTAACTTTTCTATTCCTTGGTTTCTCTTGAAATAGTCATTTATCTTCTTCAAAAGCTCGGCAACTACTTCGGCCTCATCAGTGTTATACATAGATGTAGAATCCTGCTCATGAGTTTCCTTGCCTTTGCAATCCACAAAGTAAATATGCTTTTCAGGTTCTATGATTGTTCTGCCATTGGAAATGAGTTTAATGTTGTGATTCTTAGTGTTGTTTTGTCCAGCAAAGCCCAATTTCAATTCACCTTGATAGAACGAATTAAAAACATTCATGATATGTTCATGGCAACGATATTGTTGGACAAGCATGGTCTTGTAGCTATCTGGTATTTTTTCAAAGAGAGTTTTAAAGAAACATTCTTCGTATAATTCGGTGAATTTTTTATTGGTGTCTTTATTGATAACATTCTCATCAAGCCCTTCGAAATCATCATCACGAAGTTTTGAAAATTCATACATAGGTGGCAATTGCCTATGGTCACCAACAAGAATGACGGTTTTTCCATACAAAATAGGAATGAGCAAATCAATGAAGCTCGATTTCGAAACTTCATCAATGATTACAACATCTATTCCAATAGACTTGATGTTTATTTCATCAATATTGTACTCGGCTAAAACATCCATATTATTTTCACCGAATCTATCGTTGGACGTGCAGGTGATTCCAAATACATTTGCACTTTCAAAAAGGTCTTTTGTATAAGTTTTTCTATCTTCTTCGATTACTTCGTCCATTGAAAGATAATCTGAGATTTCCTTATACATAGGAATTTTTTCTTTATTTTCTTTTTCTTTTCGTTTGTAATCAGTTTCTAGTTCTTGCCATTTTTTAGAAATAATCATTAAGCCTTCATCAACATCTTTATAGGGCTCGGAAATTTCAAAATCTTTAAAGAACTTGTTAATTTGCAATTCAAGGCTTCTTTTACTTTCTTGCAGTTCTCTTATATCGCTTCTTTCTTGGATATCAATAATTTGGTCATTGATTTCCTTAATTTGATTTTTAAGAGCGACGATTTCATTGTCCAGAGCCTTTGACTTGGAATTTAAAGTTTCAATAGTTTCATTAAGTTTCTCTATATGATGAGCTTTTGCTTCGCTAATTTTTGATTTCAATTCCTCGATAGAGTCATTGACTTTATCACCGTTTTCAACAAGGTACTGATACTTAAAAATTCCGCATAGTTTCAAATCAGTATTTGAGGATCCTTGGCTAAGACTATTCTTATCGTTTATCGCTTTACGTAATTCCGTTTGAAGATTTTTATATTCAGTTTCTTTTTCCGGCAAAACCTCGTCAAAATCGTCTTTGCATGCCTTCATTTTTGATTTTAATTCTTCAATCTGAACTTCCAATTTTGAAGCATTAGTGTTCGGATCCAACAATGAAAGTTCTCTATTAATTTCGTCAGTCTTAATAGAGACGATATTGTTAACTAATTTATCGGTTTCAAGTTCGGTAAAATCATCACCAGATATGATATCTTTAAGCTCCGAATGCAATTTTAAAATGACATCGGTTTCTATATCTTCGTCTGGTTTTAAGTTATTTTTCTCAATATGTCTAATTGTTCTTCTCAAGCCTTCCAAAGATAGCCTCAACTCATCATTTTTATCATTCAATTCAGCGATTTGTGAGCTTAATTTTGTCGTTTCTTTCTCAAAAGAATGAATTTCGTCATTTGCTTTATCAAGAACGGCTTGATTCTTATCTATCTTGGACTTCAACAATTGGAGCCTTCCGAAAGTCTCACCAAATTCTTCTTTGTTTTTGCTAAAGTTATTATAACGGTTAACCGCCTTAAGCATGTTTGTTCTAATGTTCTTATAGAAGTTATCCACAAGAAATTTAGGATCGTAATCGTTATCACTTTTACGATTGTTTGAAGGTATTAGTCTGATTGGAACAATTTCAGCAATTTTTGGCAATCTTTCAAAAACGTTATCTATGGCTTTATGAGTTTCTGAGGATATTAAAACCTTCTTGCCCTTTTTGACCATTTGGGCAACCGTCTCAGCGATGACTTGAGTTTTTCCAGTTCCTGGTGGACCTTGCAAAAGGAATACGCCGTTGCTGGCTACCGCTTTTCTGACAGCTTCTTTTTGCTTTTCATTCAAGGAATTTAAATACCAAACCCAATCGCTATAATCCGCTTGCGATGGTTGAAGCTCTTCAGGGTTGAATAAATATGTAGAAAGGTACGGATTCTTCACATATCCGGAATAAAAGTTTTCTAAAGCAGTTTGCTGTCTTTTGATCTTTGCCTTTTCAGCTCTATTGTCATAGACGATGTATTGACATTTTTTGATAATATCTTTCTGTTTATCTTTAATTTCGTTATTGATATCACCTAGTCTGAAATACAAAGAGAATCTATGTATTGTTTCTTCTTCGATGGCCTTCTCTTTATCTACTTTTAATTGAGTATCCAGCTCTTTCTGCTTTGCTATTTTTTCGCTACGAATATCTTCGCTATATTTGTTTTTAAGTTCCTTCAATTTAGTCTCTTTGTATTGAGACAATTCCTTTTTTCCGTCATTTATAAGTTTGCTTTCAAGCTCATAAACTAGATTATTATTTCTATCTTCATAATAATGTCTGATATCTATTTTTGATATATTCTCATCAATGATTTTCCGGACTCTTTCTTTGAAGTCTTCATCATTTTCCTTGTTATTCTTTTTTGTGTTATTTTGAACGCTTGCTCTGATTTTGTTTTTTTCTTTTTCGATTTGCTTGTTAATTGTTAAGTCAGAATTGTTCTTAACATCATTATCAATTGTTGAACCAAGTTCTTGCTTCTTCTTTTCAATCAAAGAGGAAATTCTATCCGTAATTTGATATTCGTAGGTTGAAGCACTTGCTTTTAATTCTTCATCAATTTTCTTTGAATACTTTGCATCGATATTTGCAAAAGCTTCTTTAACGTCATTTTCATATTGGTAGTCAAGTGCATCGAGATGCTCTATTGGTTCAATATCTTGAGCAATGATTCTAAAACGATCGCCAAGTTCATAACCATTTCTAAGAAGAATGCCAAAACTGCATTTGCCTTTATTATCTTTAGCCTCATCTGAGTGCGGATCTAATGTGGTAATCAAAACGTTATCACTAGCAAGAGACCTTATTTTTCTTTCTTCTTCGTTTACTTTCTTGTTTCCTTTTAGAACTTTGGCATTTTCAAACTCTTTCTTATTTCTATCGATTGTCAATTTGACTAAAGGAAATGGTTCTGCGTCGGCAACTTTGCTAGAAAGCACAACCATATCTCCATTCTTGAAAATTTCGACATTATCGAGAATATAATCATCATATATGGTTGAATTCATTCTATATTCCTTGCGGTTAACAGCGTAAGAATCTATGAATTCGCAGGAATCTAAATGGAAATTTCTTTTTGATTGTTCCTCTAAATAATAGTTTCTAAACTCAATGTACTTATTCCATTCTTCATATGTCTTTCTTACATCTTTAGGATTTTTAACGGTATAGCAAGTTGTAATGAGGTCTTGAATGAAATCTGGAGTAAAAACCGTGTCGTTATAATCCACACGCGATACCGACCATTGCTGGCGTTCAAGAGAAATACAGGCAGCTGCATTTACCATCATATCGTTTGGAGAAGACATATCAGCATCTATAAATTCAATGCCTTTTACTTGGAGGCATCTCAGTTTTCCATTATCAAAAACATCGCCTATCAAAATGATATTTTGGTTGTCAGGTAGATATCTTTTTAGGTCAAGAGACATTTCTGGTCTAACGACTACGTTATTTAAATAAGTAGGTTTACCATCATCGCTGTTTTTAATTTCTCTCAAAAAATTAGGACAAGAAATATAGTATTTTCTTGGAAATCCACTTTTGAAGCAACATTCGATAAATTTAGGAAAACTGAAAATTTTTCTATCTTGAGGAATTCTTTTTTGGAGATTCTCAAATTGATTAATTAAGGAAGCGCTATACAAATCGCTTCTACGTTTGCTTTCGGTTTCTAAATGTTCCCAAAACGATAAAAATAAATATGCCATTTCCTTTGCCCTCCTTTATAAGAAATCAGGTAAACCCAACGGATTTTCAATTAATTCAATTTTATCGCTGGCTTGCTCGATGAAATAATCATCATAATCCCATCTTGCGTCTTTGGAATTTTCACCAAATCCCTTTTCACAAACTTCATCAAAGAATAAAGGAAGTTCATCTAATGCCTTAAGCATGAATTTTTCATCTAACTTAAGGACACTTAACGCTGAATCTCCGTTTTGATATTTTCTATCAGGATCATAAATCATCTCAGGATGCCATTTCTTCAATTGGTTATAAGCCTTAATGGAATTGTGTTTCAAAAAATTCCAGACACGATATGCACGTTCATAAATATGATAGTTTTCGAAATCATAAAAACTCTTGGCTTCTTTGCCTTGCTTACCTTGAATAAACGTATCGAAGTCTTCTCTTGAGAATTTGTCATTTTTATAGCCGTTAAACGTGAGAACTTTTAATATGGTTGCATCGATTTTTGACATTGCAAGTTGAAAGAACTGAGAATATATCGATTTAACAAGCAATCGATATTCACCTTCTCTTTTCATTGATGAGTATTTACTTGCCATACAAGCTTCATCATATTCAAGAACACCGTCTGCTAGATTAGAAACAAGAGAATCAGATTCGATTTCTTTAGGCGTTTTTATAGCTTTTATCATTCTCGAATATTCTTGTGTCCATTCTCTTTTAAGATCTTGTGCCGCATCATAAAACACGTTGGACATATAGTCGTATCTATGTCTCTTTGTCGGAATGTAATAAACGGTTTTTCTATGCTCGATCTTTAAATCGGGTAAAGTTATGAATTTTTTGTATCTTTTTGTATCAATTCTTGCCCTATCATCTTTCATAAGGACGCCAAAATATTCTAAAGATAAAGGCTGTCCTTCAAGTTTTGAATAGTCTTTCTTTTGAACTTTGCTTTTCTTTTTCATCGATACTGGCCTCCTAAAGAAAAAGATGATAGTGACGGTATGCCACTATCATCTCCAATTAATCAAATTACCCTCTTGGTTAATTGTATTTAGATACGGCCATACCACTCTTGAGAATCTGCTTTTAACAATCAGTTTACTAGAGACACGGATTATCCCAGCCGTGAATTTCGCTCTGATATCTCATATAGGTAAAGTTTCAAACAAACACTTTTGAAACCTGTCTTATGTATCGAACTTTATTTTATCATAATTGATAATTGTTGTAAATCGAGGCTCGGTACTCTCATATTATATTGTTAAAATAATATTTTCCCTATGTACCAGTAGTTCAAAAAAGGAGGCTTATCGCCAAGCGACAAGATCCTCCAATTTTGTATTTAGCATCAGACTTAGATTCACAAGGTTTTCTAGATTAGGGAGTTTTTCACCATTCATCCAAGAATAGATAACTCTAGAAGTAGATAATTCCAATTTAATAGAAATCTCTTCTATAGTCATCGAGGAGTCTGTGATTGCTTTCCGTAGAAGTAAACCTGTTGTTTTCTTATCTAATGTGGCTTTGTGATAATTATTCAATTTAAGTACCTCCTTTGAGCCTCCCCAAATCGAGTACTTTTGAATTATCACGGCTTTATTATAACAAAAATCACACTTAACTAAGTACGAAAAAAGGTGAACCCTTTCAAGTTCGCCTTGTGTATATTGGTTAACGCTTTAGAATGTCTTTAGCATCTAACCTAATCCCGAACGTCCCATTGTATAGATACATCTCTACAATGTCCGTTCGACTGTCATCTAAGATGGTGGAACATAACGGAATCGAACCGTCGACCTTCTCGTTGCGAACGAGACGCTCTCCCAACTGAGCTAATGTCCCAAGCGTGAACAATTATATTCTTAAAAAGAAAAAAATGAAACTGAACGTTTATGGAATTATTCCTTTAATTGTAAAGTTACTTTAAAAATGTTGATGGCGACCATTCTTTTTGGTGGTCGTTTTTCGTGTAAGTTTTTGAAAATCGTTTTCATGAGTTTTTATTCAAAAAATATTCATTCGAAAATATCTATACTTTTTGATTAATTATGTCATTGTCTAAAGATGTTTTTCTATGAATTGTAAAGATTTTGTTCTTTTCTTTTGACCACTTCTACTCTTTGAAATGTCAAGACTTAAAAATGCAATAAAAAATCAATTTAATTGTTGCATGGAAAAAGTAATTGGAATTATTGATTTAAAAAGTTTCTACGCTTCATGTGAATGTGCAGCAAGACACCTTGATATTTTCAAAACGCCATTGGTTTGTTGCGATCCATATCGTTCAGAATCATCGGTTGTTATGTCAGTAACTCCATATTTGAAAGAAAAATATGGCATTGGAAATGTTTGCAGGAAAAGAGATCTTCCAAACGTTCCAAATATGATATTTGCTGTGCCTAGAATGTCTTATTACCTTCAAATATCAACTAAGGTGGTCGCTATATTCCTAAAATATGTTTCTCCTGAAGATTTACACGTTTATTCAGTTGATGAAAGTTTTCTCAACCTTGGCCCATATATAAAGATGTATGGTTCAGCCGAAAGGATGATTCAATTGATTCAAAAAGAAATCAAGGACAGGTTAGGACTAATTGCCACAGCAGGCATTGGCCCAAATATGTTTTTAGCAAAAATCGCTTTGGACAATGAAGGGAAAAAGAAAGAGCCATTCCTTGCAAGATGGACATATGACGATGTCGAAAAGAAATTATGGAAAATCAAACCGATAGACAAGATATGGTCGATAGCAAATGGGACAAAAAATCATTTAGCAAGAATTGGTATCAATAGCATCGAAAGGCTTGCCAAAGCCGACCCACACCTTCTTCAAAAAGAGTTTGGAATTATGGGCATCCAACTACGAAATCTAGCTAATGGTGTCGATGAATCTGATATTAGGGAGAAGATAGTTCCTAGCAATCCATCATTATCGAATGGACAAACATTAATCCATCCATATTCTCCAAAGGATTGCGAACTATTGCTAAGAGAAATGAATGATGATCTATCTGAAAGGCTTAGACGTAGCGGATATCTAGTTAAGAAAGTTGGAGTATGGGCTTCAAGGAAAACGAGTATATATAGCAAAGAACTCTCCTTGCCTTATCCATCAGAATCACCTTCTGAGTTATTTGAATATATCAAAGAAGCATTCTTCGACCATATAGGCAACGAAGAGATATATGGATTAGGGATTTCATATGGAAATCTATCAAATGGGGATATGGTTCAAACATCGTTTTTGAAGGATCCAATATCTCTAAGAAAAGAGAAGAGTTTGAACATGACTTTGGACAAAATAAGGGATACGTATGGTCGTAATAGCGTTCTTCGTTGCTCATCCTTATTAGAAAAATCAACCATCAAACAACGTCACACACAAATAGGAGGACATAGAGAATGAACGATCGTGGAATGCTCAAATGGGCACCTTATAAATCTTTAGAGAGACAGGCAGATTATCTTGCAAAGCTAGAATATGAAAGAAACAAGATACCCTGTCCCCAAATGTCATCTGATAAAGCGGAAGAAATCAACTATATTCTAACGAACCATCAAAACGATACATTGGTCGCTAAATATTGGCATGACGGATACATATACACAATACATGGAAAGATAAGGCAAATATCAACGATGGATAGGTTTTTACTTATTGAAGATGTCGAAATACCTTTTAGATACTTAACAAGCATTACTCTTGAAGATTAATTTAGTAACCATCTTTGAAAAAATAATGTATTATTTTCCTTGCTTAAAAGGAGTATTAATTTATGGAAAATAACGAATTAATCACAAGCGAAGAAGGAAAGAAGGAAGAATCGGCATCTCCTGAAGTAGAAGAAACTTCAGTTGAAGATGAAAAACCTCAAAAAGAGAAAAAGATTATCGATGTTTCTAAAGGCGGACTCATCTGGTCAATCTGGAACTTCTTGGAAGCCGCTTTGATTTTAGCATTAGGTGTTATTTGCTTTGTCTTTGTTGCACAAGCAGAAGGAAAAGGCACTGCAGTTGAAAAAGAAGCAGCCTATGTTCAAGTAATCTCTACAATCATCTTGATTGCAGGTATCTTCTTAATCATCGGCGGAGCTTTGAAAATCATCTTCAACTTCTTACCAGTCGTCGGGAAGAATATCGTTGATGCAGCAGTTAAAGCAAAGGTCAAATCCCAATTGTCTTATGATTTGGTCATCGGTGGAACGATTGAATTGGCTGGAGGTATCGCGTTAATTGTCGCCTACAACAAATACAATGGTCAGCTTACAGAAACAGTTGGAGTCATTGCAACATTCTTAGCTGTATTTACTGGTGTTTTGTTAATCATCGCTGGCGTTAGCTTAGTCTTATTTGCAATCGGATTCATCATTTCTAAACTTTATAAGATTTATCTTCCAATCATTGAAATCGTCTTTGGCGCAGCACTTATTGCATTAGGCATCGTCGTCCTTTGCCTCTTTGTTGGAAACGCAAGCTTAGTCTATATGATTGCTTTGATTGTTCTAGGCATCATCCTTATCTTAGCCGGTATTGCTATGGGAATCTTAACAGGATTTGAAATTCATAAAGTCAAAGCAAAGAAGGCCGCTAAGCAAGAAGAAGAAAATGCCGAAAACGCTGAAGAGGAAAACGTCGAAGTCGTTGAAAATCCTGATGTAGTTGATGCACCAGAAAATAACGAAGAAAAACCAGCCGAAGAAAATAAAGCTGAGTAGTTTAAATCTTCAAGAAAATAATGAAAATCGTGCACACGTATGCACGATTTTTTCTTTTTTAAGGTTATTTAGCCGCTTCAAGAAGGTTTTCTAGAAGAGCTAAGCGAGTAAGAAGTCCAACGCCTCCAGGAACTGGAGTTTGAAGCTTAACTGGAAGAGATGGAACGAAGTCTCCATGAAGATGACCATCTTCTCCTCTATTGATACCTACATCAATAAGGTATGCATCCTTTTTATATGTATATGTCTCATCCCAAATGAACATTCTGCCAATTGCTGAAACAATCAAATCTGCATGAGCCATATAGAATTCTTTGTCTTCCCTTGATGTTTTTGAATGAAGTTGGACAACGTTGCAGTTCTTCTCTAATAACATTCTAGCCATTGGCTTACCAACGATTTCAGAACGGCCAAGAACAACAGCGTTCTTGCCAGTGAATTGGAAACCTTCATTAGTTAAGTAGTTGATGATGCCTTTAGGAGTGCATGGGTCGAAATGACTTCCGAGGGTGAAACCGTCAACGTCTTTCTTTGGTGAAATTGTCTCATTTATCTTTTCGACTGATATATGTTTTGGAAGAGGGAGTTGGACAATGATACCGTTGATTGTTGGATCGTTATTTTGCTTGATGATCAAGTTAAGAACTTCTTCTTCAGTAATGTCTGCTGGGAAAACCGTATGGATTGCTTCAATGCCTACTTCTGCCGCGTCTTTCTTTTTTCCACGGACATATGCTTCAGATGCAGGATCATCTCCGACTGTTATTATCGATAAGACTGGTTTTTTATCCATTGCGTTAATTTCTTCTTTTAATTGTTCTTTTCTAAAAGCTACATATTCTTTGATTGTCATAATTATTACCTACATTTTCTATTCTATTATTTAAGTTAGACTATTGCACTCAATGTTAAATCGCTAAACCGATAATTATGGACTGATATATTTATACCTTTGTATAATATATATGTCTTAAGGAGATTTTTACAATGGACGAAAAATTAAACCCTCTTTTCACGCCATGGAAGATCGGCAACTGCGAGATTAAAAACCGTTTTGTTATGACTTCAATGGGTGGAACATCTTTATTTGGATGGATGGAAATCAACCATTTCGATAAAGAAGCAGCTAAGTTCTTATTAGACAAAGCGGAGCATGATGTTGGACTTATTCTTCCTGGCATTCAACCAGTTTATAACCCAATGTTTGGTCAATGGCTCTATAAGAAGAAAGGCATGTACAAGAAACTCAAACCATTTATGGAAGAAATCCATAAGCATGGTGCAAAAATGTTTGTTCAACTTACTGCCGGATTTGGAAGATCATTCACGATTTCCCCAACAATGGAAAAGTTATATACAAACAAATTCCTACGCGCATTATCCAAACCAGTTTTGAATTTCGACAAGATTTGTGCATCATCAAGTGCTTCTCCAAACGTATGGTCAGATAAAGTTCCATCAAGAGAAATGACCATCAAAGAAATCCATAAATTCATAGACGCCTTCGCTAAAACTGCAAAATTATTGAAAGAAGCAGGCGTTGATGGCGTTGAAATTCACGCTGTTCATGAAGGATATATGCTTGATCAATTCACCCTTCAATACGTCAATAAACGTACAGATGAATATGGTGGTTCATTTGAAAATAGATATCGTTTCCCTGTAGAAATCGTTAAAGCCATCAAAGAAGCATGCGGAAAGGACTTCCCAGTTTCTTTACGTTATTCAGTTGTTTCTAAAACAAAAGGATTCAGATCAGGCGCCTTACCTGGCGAAGATTTCGTTGAAGCAGGAAGAGACATGGCTGAATCAGAAAAGGCAGCAAAATATCTCCAAGAAGCAGGTTATGACATGCTTAATTGTGATAATGGTACATATGATGCCTGGTATTGGGCTCACCCACCAATATATATGCCTGAAAACTGCAACTTAGAAGAAGTTGAACATATCAAGAAATTCGTTGATATTCCAGTCGTCTGCGCAGGTAGAATGTCTCCATATGTCGGAGCCGAAGCCATCAAAGAAGGCAAGATCGATGCTATTGGATATGCTCGTCCATTCTTAGCAGATGGCGCTTGGGTCACAAAACTCAAAGAAGGTCACGAAGAAGAAATCAGACCATGTATCTATTGCCATAATGGTTGTTTCAATATGTGCCATTACAAAGGTACGGCAAATGACCAAAGCTTAGGTGATTCCTTACACCTTGCCCGTTGCGCAGTTAATGCTGAAACAATGCAAACAAACGTTCACTACATCAAGAAGACATCTTCTCCAAAGAAGATTGCCATTATCGGTGGCGGAATTGGTGGAATGGAGGCAGCACGTGTAGCTAAACTCCGTGGACATCAACCAGAAATCTATGAAAAGAGCGACCACCTTGGTGGTGTATTCGTTCCTGCTTCTGCCGCTTCATTTAAAGGCAAGCTAAGAGACTTATTAGCATGGTATATCCTTCAAATGAAAGAGATGGATATCCCAGTTCACTTAAATACCGAAGTTAAAAACATCAAAGACATCAAAGCTGATGAATATATTGTTTGCACCGGCAGCGTTGCTAGAAAATTCCCTCTCCCTGGCATTGAAAAAGGAATCGATGCTACAGATTTCTTAAGCGGTGCTAAAGTTGGAAACAAAGTTGTCGTCATTGGTGGTGGTTTAACTGGTTGCGAATGCGCATATGAATTAGCCTTAGATGGCAAAGACGTCACTATCGTTGAAGCAGTCGATGATCTAGTTAAGCAAAAAGGTATCTGTATGGCTAACTCTCAATATCTTAGAGACTACTTCGCCTTACATAAGATTCCAGTGCATTTAGAAACATCTTTGAAAGAAATCAAGGATGATAGAGTCATTTGTAAGACTAAAGATGGCGATATCGAAATTCCAGCCGATACAGTTATTCTTTCAATTGGCTATAAACCAACTCCATTAGCTGAAGAAGGTGGCAACGTCCATCTTGTTGGTGATTGCAAGAAGATTGGCAACCTCCGTTCAGTCATTTGGGGTGCATATGAAACGGTCATGAAAATCTAAAAGGAGCGAGACATGTATCAACCAAAGATGAAATTAACTCCAGAAGAGTTAGAAATTTTAGAAGGTAAGCAAGGCGAAACAAAAGCGAAAATCATGGAAGTTGTCGTTCGTTATGGCGATGCCTTCGGAGCTGATTGCCTAATTCCTGTCACTCATACGAAAGCCCATTTCGTAACAAGCTTCGGCCTAGGCCTTCTTAAAGGTGTTTATCCTCTTATGGATGAACTTATTGCCGCAGGTTTAAGTGTTGAAGGTGGATTCACAATGGACCCACGTCCACTTGACTATGAAAACGTTAAATGCGACCCAATTGAAAAACTAGTATTCAATCAGTTCATGTACAACAAACAAGGAGTATATGAAGAACAATTAAAGAAAATTGGTTTAAAGAACGCCGAAGATGCATTCTCTTGCACCTGTTATCTTAAAGAGATGGGAAATACGCCTAAGAAAGGAGATATCCTTGCTTGGAGCGAATCTTCTGCTGTCGTATTTGCTAACTCTGTTTTAGGTGCTAGATGTAACAGAAACTCTGGTATCTTAGATATGTTTGAAGCCATTTTAGGAAAAACTCCAAACTTTGGCTTTATCACAGATGAAGGAAGAAAAGCCGATTGGAAAATCGTCCTTAAGACAAGCAAGAAACCTGAAGCACAAATCTTAGGTTCCGCCATCGGTCTTAAAGTCATGGCTGAAGTTCCTTATGTTGTTGGATTAGATCAATATCTTGAAGGACTTCCAAGTGAAGATACCTTAGCCTATTTAAAAGACTTTGGTGCCGCTACTGCTTCTAATGGAGCTGTCGGTCTCTATCATATTGATGGAATTACTCCTGAAGCAAAAGAACTTGGAACAAAGCTCATCAAAGATAATGCTAAAGAATACATTATCGATGATGAAGAACTCGAAAGAGTTTATAAAGCATATCCAGTCATGTGGAAGAAACCTGATGCAAAGGTTCACCGTTGTTTCATCGGATGTCCTCATTTAACTTTGAAACAATTAGAGACATGGGCCGATGATATCGTCGATGGGCTTAAGGCAAGTGGCAAGAAAAAACTTGTCGTTGATACTGTCTTAACTGCCTCACCAGCCGTAATCAAAGAATTCCAAAAAGAAGATAGATATAAGAAATTACTGGAGACAGGTGCTCATATTTCATATATTTGCCCACTCATGTATGCTGATAATCCTATATCAGGAAAGAAAGTCTTAATGACTAACTCCAATAAATTAAGAACATATACCAAGGCTCGTTATTTCAAAGACAAAGAGGTCTTAGAGATAATTACTGGTCAAAAGGAGGTCAAATAACATGAAAGAATTCCATGGACGCGTTATTGCTGCAAGCGCTTGGAAAGGCGAAGCAGTTGTTTCTCATGAAGGTTTCAATACCTTAGCATCTTGCCAAACAAGTGCCTTATTAGCAACTTCAAAGAAGATTGTCGTATCAGATCAAAACAACAAAGATCTTTATAAGAAGAACATTACTGGCAAAGCATTATGCATGCCTGAAACAATCGGTTCAACAACCGGTGGCATGGTCATTCAAACGATTGCCGTTAGAAACCTTGCTCCTAAAGCGTGGCTCTTCTCCCATCATATCGATCCATTGGCCGCTTCTGGCATCATTCTATCTAACGTTTGGAATAATGCTGGACTCATTGCTATCGATGAACTCGGAGACGATTTCCTTGAAGCAGTTAAAACTGGTGATACGATTGAAATCAAAGAAGACGGAACAGTAATTGTTGCCTAATTTTTTGAAGGTAAAGAAAAACCCTAAGTCAAATGGCTTAGGGTTATTTTTTATCTTGTTATTAGAATCCAAAGAATGGAAGAATCATTGAGATTGCTGTTGCAGTAGATTCACTAGAAGCTGTATCGCTAGAAGACGATGATGTGGAATTGATAAGCATGACTAAGATGGCCATGAATAAGAAGAGAATTCCAAATCCAAATGTCATCCAAGAAACGACTTTTTCGGAGCCTCTTTCTTTGGTTTTTGCAAAAACGTTCAATCCTCCACCAGTGATAGCGCCTGAAGCACCTTCAGACTTACCACCTTGAAGAAGGGATAGAACTATAACAATCAATGAGATGATGATGAAGATAATATCGTACCAATGCATAATTTTTATTCACCTAAACAAGCATTCTTTAAATGAACGCCATATAACTTTATTATAGAAATGAGATTTTCGCAATGAAAGATTGATTGTTTCATTACTTATTTTCCTTTAGATATTCTTCTTTAAGAAGAAGGAATTCATCCAAAAGCTCTTTGTGAACGTCTTCTCCATATGTTTTTCTGAACTTAGAAACGTTCCATGGTTTTTCTGCAACATTGCCAATTCCTTTCTTGTGAGGTTTGATCCATTGGCAATAATGTCTAATAACCGTATCTTCATGAATGAAATGTTGATCATTGAATCTAGGAGATAAGATCTGTTTCGTTCCTTTCATTCCACGATTTAGTGCGGTTTGATCTGGCATAAAGTAACGATTATTAATAACTTTATGACGAACTAAATCAAAATGATGGTTATCTCTTAATTTTGCTAAATCCATCAAAAGGACGCCCGAATTGCAATAATTTTTTCCCAACCAATGCGATCCAACTTCATCTTTTATCATGCCAATATCATTGTTTCCTAAATCTGTAGAGAAAACTTTATAGATATCGTCCATAATAACAAGATCAACATCCAAATAAAGAAGCTTGTTACCGAATTCAGGATGAAAATCAGAAAGAAGACGAATCATCGAATATGGTGAGAATTTGCCATGGAGGTTAACGGACTTTCCAAAATGTTTCATTACTTCATCAGTCAAATCCATAAGGGTTAATTCAATATTTGGATTGTATTTCTTAATTGCTTTATCAATAAAGTCTAACTGCTCTTGAGTGAAGCAAAAGAACTCTTTCTTTTTGTATTTAAATGCACCAGTAACAATAAAAACCTTTAGGGGGTGTTTAGTGGTTTTTGCAATAGATAACAAAGTTATCAACAAGCCATCAAAGCATTTCTTATCTAAGCAAAACAAAAGGTTGATTGTTTCTTCATTATTGTTCATCAAAAATATCTCCTAATGTTTTGATTTTCTTTTCTTTATAATCAAGATATTCATTTCTTCTATCTAAAAGAATTCCATCAATTTCAGCATTCTTAGCGCATGCGACATCTTGCAAGGAATCACCAATATAAATACAGTCCTCTTTTGCTGGGTTTCCAGAAAGTTCCATTGCCTTTAAAAGAGGTTCGGCATATGGTTTTGGTTTAGAGCAAGAGTTACCCCCAACCACGAAATCGAAATATTTATCTAGCTTATGTGCGACAAGTGTTTTTTGGATGTAATCAGTGTGATTTCCGGAGACAATCGCTACACGCACCCCTTCTTTTTTTAATTTAATGAGAATTTCTTCAACTTCTGGAAAGAAGGTTACCTTAGCAATTTCTTCTTCTTTGAACATCTCCGCATTCATGATTTTATAGAGTTCAATTATTCTTTCTTCGCTTGGAATATTAAACTTCTCACACATTTGAATGAATGCCATATGGGTAAGTTCTCTAACGTCATCTTCACTTAAAATGATGTTCTCGGTTGCAAACGCTACTTGGAAAGGTTTAATTAAGCCTGGAAGGGAATCCCCTAAGGTTCCATCAAAATCGAAATAATAATATTTGTATTTCTTCATTAGTTTAATTCTCCTTTCAACTCAATGATAATATCGCGGATTTGAGCAGCTCTTTCAAAATCATACACTTTTGCTGCATCTCGCATCTCTTTTTCAAGCCTCTTGATTTGTGCTTCGGAATCTTTCTTAGAGAGCTTCTTAGTAATTGTTTTTGTAATCTTATCTTCTTCTGCTTCGCTATTAGATAATGGGGGACGTATATCTTTTACGATAGTTTTTGGGGTTATATTATGTTCAAGATTATATGCTTCTTGAATCTTTCTTCTGCGGTTGGTTTCATTAATACAACCACGCATCGAATCAGTTACAGAGTCAGCATACATGATAACTTTTCCGTTAGCATTTCTTGCTGCACGGCCAGTGATTTGAATCAATGATGTTTTAGAACGTAGGAAACCTTCTTTATCTGCATCAAGAATGCAAATAAGTGATACTTCAGGTATGTCTAAGCCTTCACGAAGAAGGTTGATGCCAACAAGAACATCATATTTTCCTTTTCTTAATTGATAGATGATCTCTGTTCTTTCTAAAGTCTTTGTTTCATTTTGAAGATAGGTTACCTTGATTCCTTCTCCTTTAAGATAGGCAGTTAAATCTTCGGCCATCTTAATGGTTAAGGTAACAATCATTACGCGTTCATTCTTTTCAACACGTGCTTTGATTTCTTGCATCATATCATCAATTTGGCCTAATGGCTTTCTTACCTCGATTATTGGATCAAGAAGGCCAGTTGGTCTAATGACTTGTTCAACTACTTCATTATTAGCTAAGTTTAGTTCGTATTCGCCTGGAGTAGCTGAGGTGCAAACGACATTTTTAGCCATTAAATTTTCAAATTCAGAAAAATTAAGAGGCCTATTATCTAAAGCGGAAGGTAAGCGGAAACCATATTCAACTAATGTTTCTTTTCTAGAACGATCGCCAAAATACATCCCTCTTACTTGTGAGAAAGTAACGTGGGATTCGTCAACTAAGAGAAGATAGTCATCAGGAAAATAATCCATCAAGCAAAATGGTCTTTCTCCTTCTTTTCTTCCGTCTATGTGTCTTGAATAGTTTTCAATGCCGGGGCAGCGTCCAAACTCTTGCATGGACTCAATATCTTGTCTTGTTCTCATTTCTAAACGTTCCGCTTCAAGAAGTTTCCCTTCGGATTTGAAATAAGCTAAACGCTCTTCTAATTCTTCAGAAATACTCTTGCATGCAGCATTGATTCTATTCCTTGATGAAGCGTGGTCATAAGCAGGATATATGGGGTACGTGTGGTAATATTTACGAGTTTCGCCACTTAATTTATCAACTTCAGCAATGCTTTCAACATCATCCCCAAAGCAATCGATGCGAATGTAATAATCGCTTGGAGTCATTGGGCAAATATCAATTACGTCTCCATGAACTCTAAAGTTTCCGGGATTCAAATCGAAATTGTTCCTTGTGTATTGAGAATCAACTAATTTAGTGAAGAATTTATTACGGTCAAGAGTTTCTCCAACGCGAACCTCAAATACAAGTCCAGAATACTCTTCAGGATCACTTAATCCATATATGGCTGCGACGGATGCGACAACGATAGTGTCTCTTCTTTCAAGAATAGAATTAACGGCACTTGTTCTTAATTGTTCTATTTCATCATTCATCATCGCGTCTTTTGCGATATAGGTATCAGTTTTTGGAACGTATGCCTCAGGTTGATAGAAATCAAAGTTCGAAACGAAATATTCAACTCGATTTTCAGGAAATAGTTCTTTGAACTCTCCATATAATTGAGAAGCCAGAGTCTTATTATGAACCATGACAAGGGTGGGCCTATTCAAAGCGGCGATGATATTTGCGTCAGTAAATGTTTTACCTGTGCCAGTTGCCCCTTTGATAACTTGAAAACGTTTGCCATCTTCAATTCCTTTGAGGACTTCCTTGATGGCATTTGGCTGATCCCCTGTAGGTTTGAAAGGAGATACTAATTTGAAAGGATGAGATGCGTCACTCATCTTTTTTCTTCTCCTTCTTTTTCTTTTTTCTCATCGAAAGAGGAATGAAGCCTTCGCCATTGATTGTGTTTGCCTTAGAAAAAGAAACAAAAGCGTTAGGGTCTACTTCAGCAATCTTATTTTCCAAATCCACTTGTTCGGATTTGTTAATAATTACACGTAAAAGCTTTCTTTGTTGTCCAGTGTAACCACCTATTGCATCAATGAGAGTGACTGAATGTTCCAAATCCTTAATTACAAAATCAGCAATTTCTTGATAATGATCGGAAATAACATCACAGATAATGAAACGGTCTGCATTAATATAAACAAACTGAATAGCTATAGAACAAGTCAAAGAAGAAAGAATACCGCCTAAGCAGCAAATTCCTATGCCTGGTTGATTCAATCTTAATAAAGTCGCCAAAATAATAAGAATTCCGTCAATGAAGAAGCTTGAAACATCCTCTTTGATGCTCGTGAATTTTGCAAGGATGCTCGAAAGGATAGCAAAGCCTCCAGTAGAAGCGTGTCCTAAGAAGGCCAAACCAACTGCAACACCATCAAGAATGCCACCAACGATAGCGCATATAATTAAGTTAGAAATATCAGATCCAGTTAGGGCGTATGTGTTTAAAGACACTCCTTCAGGTGGATAAAGACCACTTAAACCTAGATGGGCTCCAATATCTAAACGATAAAATAAAGCATAGAAAGCAGGATATGCAACCATTGCTAAAGCGGTCTTGATTGAGAATTTCTTTCCTAAGAAGAAAAGACCTAAAAACCATAAGGCAATTTGAACAATAGCAACAACAATATCACGTATGCCAAAACCCAAAAGAGGCTCCATGAATGTATCTACAATAATACCAATGGAAGATACTCCGCCAGAAACGATATCCCATTTATTAAGGAAAACAGCATCGCCGAAAGCAAAAAGAATGCAGCCAATTATAACAAGCCCGAAATCTTTGACTTTTTTATAAGTTTCAGAACGAAATACTTGCTTAATCTTGTCTGCCATATTTTTATCCTTTCTTGCCTTCTCTAGAGAGCATTTCTAAATAAGATGATAAGAAATCATCAATATCGCCATCCATAACGCCGCTCACATCAGCGCTTTGATAATCAGTCCTATGGTCTTTAACCATTGTGTATGGGCAAAATACATAAGAACGGATTTGTGAACCCCATTCGATGTTCTTTTGTTCTCCAACGATTGATTTCATCTTAGCATCGCGTTCTTCTAATTTGCGTTGCATGAGTTTATCAGCAAGCATTTCCATACATGTTTGCTTATTAAACAATTGGGAGCGTTCAATTTCACAAGAAACAACAATGCCTGTAGGAATGTGCGTGATTCTAACGGCGGAAGAAACCTTATTAACGTTTTGTCCACCAGCTCCGCCTGAACGGAATGTATCAACTCGTAAATCTTTTGGGTCAATAACAACATCGGCGACTTTGCCGAATTCAGGAACGACGTTAACTGACGCAAATGAAGTATGCCTTCTTGCGTTTGCATCAAATGGAGAAATACGAACAAGACGATGAACGCCCTTTTCCCCTTTAAGAAGACCATAGGCATTCTTTCCTGAGATTTTGACCATACAGGATTTCATGCCCGCTTCTTCACCATTTTCATAAGAATAGACTTGCCATTTGTAATGGTGTTTTTCAGCCCAACGGCCATACATTCTAAAAAGCATGTCCGCCCAGTCTTGAGCTTCTGTTCCACCAGCCCCAGGATGAATTTCAATCGTAGCGTTCAAAGAATCATATTCACCAGTAAAAAGAAGATCATTTCTTAATTCATGAATCTTTTTCTTTAATGATGTAATCGTGTCTTCAATAAGCCCTCTCATTTCTTCTGAATCAGCTTCAGAATCATTCAAAAGCTCAAAAACCCCATCAAAATCCCCTTGAATTTGATTATAGGTGTCATATTTGTATTTAGCGTCATTGAGTTTGTTAACTACTTCTAAGGCGGACTTTTGGTCATTCCAAAAATCCTCTTTATTTTGTTCTTCACTCAAAGAATCTACTTCATCTTTTAGCTTAACGAGGTCAAAGAGAACCACCGAGCTGCGAGACGAGTTTCCCAATTTCTTGGGCTTCTTGTTTTAATTCGACTAGCTCTTTCATATATTCCTTTTATATTATCAATTATTTTTTGCTTGCTTCGAGTGCCGCAACTGCATCGTTATAATCCTTGATGACTTTTGCATAAGCTTCATCACCGATAAGATCACGATTCGCGCGACGTAAATTACCTTCAGCGAGTTTAACTTTTTGCTCTAAAGTCATATCGTCTGTTGGCTGTGGAAGAGGATCTGGTTTTGTAAGATGAGGAACGATTGGTTCTCCTTCATCTTTTTTAACTTCAGAAGCTACTGGTGTGGCAGCTTTATTCTCTTCTTTTACTTCAAGAGGCTTTTCGTTTTCCTTAGCAGGTTTTGCAACAACTATCTTTTCAGGCTTTATCGCTCCGATTGCTGTTCCTTCTGCTTTAGGCTGTTCTTTATTATCAATAGCGTCCTCTTTTACTGGAGTTTGAGGAGCTTTCTTTTGTAAACGAACGTTCATCAAATTAAAGGTTGTATCAACTGCTGCTTTTTCATTCATTTCAGCAAACAAGTCATAGCCTTCATTGACGTAGTCTTGTAATGGGTTCTTTTGAGCATAACTTCTAAGATTGATGCCATCACGTAAATGAGACATTGTATCAATATGTCCTTGCCAGTTGCGGTCAATGACTCTTAAGGAAATGTTACGTTCAATATTGTCGGCATCAACTGCTGGCCATGTCTTACGTTTCTCTAAGTAGGAGGCGTATAAGATTTCACCTAAGTCTTCACCTGCTTCATCAATTGGAGCACCATCATATGCGGCCGCTGTAATGGAACCAACTGGTAAGAATTGAGGTTCGACAATACGTTTCAATGCTTCGCCAGAAACAATATCTAAGTTAGCGTTCTTATCGATTGCTTGTTTGCAAAGATAAAGGCCTGTTGTTTTGAAGAAATCATGAATTAAATCAACGATATCATCAGCCATAAGGATGGCGTCACGTTTCTTATAGATAATGTCTCTTTGCTTAGCTAAGACATCGTCGTAGTCTTTTAAATTTTTACGGATATCGAAGTTCTTACCTTCAATTTGTTTTTGAGCATTTGTGACAGCGCTTGTTAACAATCTTGATTCAATTGGTTCACCATCAGCGCTCTTTTGGAATTGTTCACGGAGATTATCTGGAGCAAATCTTCTTAATAATTCATCATCAAAGGAGATGAAGAAACGTGTGAAACCTGGGTCACCTTGACGACCAGCACGACCACGTAACTGGTTATCGATACGGCGGGACTCATGACGTTCTGTGCCAAATACGCAAAGACCACCCATTTGTTTAACTTCATCAGTTAACTTAATATCGGTACCACGGCCTGCCATGTTAGTAGCAAGTGTGACGGCGCCTTTTTCGCCAGCGTGAGCAATGATTTCAGCTTCACGAGCTTGGTTTTTAGCATTTAAGACTTCGTGAGGGACACCGGCTTTTGTCAATAAGGCTGAAATTTCTTCGTTTGATTCAACCGAAACTGTACCAATAAGAACAGGTTGTCCTTTTTCATGTCTTTCTTTAACTGCTTTAACTAACGCCTCGAGTTTCTCTTTGTGTGTGCCAAAGATATAGTCTGAAGCATCAATACGTTGAATTGGTCTATTTGTTGGAATGACAACAACCTTCATATTATAGATTGTTTGGAATTCCTCTTCTTCTGTCTTAGCAGTACCAGTCATACCAGAAAGTTTTTCGTATAAACGGAAGAAATTCTGATATGTAATTGTAGCCATAACGACTGTTTCTTGTTTGATTTCAACGCCTTCTTTAGCTTGAATGGCTTGTTGAAGACCGTCGTTATATTCTCTGCCTGGCATGATACGGCCTGTGAATTGGTCGATTAATTGAATGGTATGATCTGCATCAACCATGTATTCGACATCACGTGCCATGATGTAGTTAGCTTTCAAAGCTTGGTGAATTCTATGAACGAGATCTTGATATTCTGGATCATAGAGGTTACGGATGCCGAACATCTTTTCGGCTTTGTTGTTTCCTTCATCAGTTAAAGAACATGTCTTATCTTTGATATCGATAGTGAAATCAACATCTTTTTTGAGGACTTTAACAAAACGATCGGCGACTTGATATTGCGAAGCGGCCGTACGTGTTCCGCCGGAAATGATCAATGGGGTTCTTGATTCATCAACCAAGACAGAGTCAGCTTCGTCAACTACGCAGAAATATAAGCCACGTAAGACGCGACCCGATAAATCTGGTGACATGTTATCACGAAGATAATCGAAACCTAATTCGGAGTTCGTCGTATATGTGATATCGCAGGCATATGCTTCACGTTTTTCAGCAGGGGATTTAGATGCTAAGTTAACGCCGACTGTCAAACCTAAGAAACGATAGATTTGTCCCATCCACTCGGCATCACGAGAGGCAAGGTATTCGTTAACTGTAATGACGTGGACGCCTTTTCCGGTTAACGCATTTAAATAAACGGCCATTGTTTCGGTTAAGGTCTTACCTTCACCTGTTTTCATTTCAGCAATGTCGCCATTATTCAAAACTAAAGAACCGATGATCTGGACTTGGAATGGTTTTTGTTTCAAAACACGCCAGCCAGCTTCACGGGCAACGGCATATGCTTCGTATTTAATTGATTCTAGCGAAGCGCCATTTTTTAATTTTTCTCTGAACTCCACTGTTTTTGCGCGAAGTTCGTCATCTGTGAGTTTAGTCATAGCTTCGTCATAAGCTAAGACTTGTTCTGATTCACGATAATACTTGTTTAATTCTCTTTTTTCGAGATGGAATATTTTTTCAATTATGTTAGCCACAGTAATCTCCTAAAAAAACTTCTTTGAGATTTTACCATTACCATTAATGGTAATCAATGAAACCGTTCAATGTTTTTTATTCTTTGGTGTTTTTGTACGGCAGACTGAGAGGATTTTTACCCTCTTAGCACCATGCGATTTTATTAAAGAACAACATGCTTTCGCGGTTGCGCCAGTCGTAATCAAATCATCGACAAACAAGATGTTTTTGCCCTTTACATCCACATCCTCATTCCACATGAGATGTTCGCCTATTTTTTGTCTTTCGAAATAATTCAAATCAGCTTGTTTCACGTTATCTATTTTTTTAATGGGCTTTAGATAACCCTTGCCTATTCCTTTAAATATCTCTTCAACGTGATTAAAACCCCTTTCTATGTTTTTATCATTAAAACTTGGTGCGGGAACTAGATAATAATCCTTGAACTTCATCTGGAAATATTTCTTTTGATTGACTAGAAATACATCAGCCAATTCAATATCGAAACACCCCTTAAATTGGTAGATCATATCCTTAAGCTTTTCATTGTAATAATAGCAAGTCATTGCTTGAAATGAATCTAACTTGAATTTCATCAGTTTCGGGCCCATTTGAGAAAAACATTCATAACATAAATGAGTCTCTGGGTTTATTAATGTCGCTAAGGAATCCGAGGGGTTTTCTCTAAAACAAACTTTACAAAAAGGTGTTGCAAAACTTAATTTCATCTATTGCCCTCCTAATACTTTTAGTCTCTAATTCCGCAAGAAATATGACGTCTCCTCCAGGCGCATCCATCTTTCTTCCTACACGTCCAGCAATTTGAATTAAAGTCGCAGAATTGTAGATGCTCTCTTCATCTGCATCAACAACAATTACTTGAAGATTTTTAAATGTTACACCTCTTTCTAAAACGGACGTTGTAACTAGATAAGAATATCGATTATTTTTAAAATTCCCTATTATTTCCGCCCTACTTTCTCTTTTTGAGTGGACAAAATCCCCTCCTTTTGCAAATTTTGATAATTTGAAATATAGTCTCTCACATAGTTCGATGGTGGGAGTGAATATGAAAACCGGCTTATTTTCTTTTTGATACTTTTTTAATTTGTATAAGACATAGAAAAAGGAGGTTATTTTTGGAATGATTTTACATGTTGGAACAGGTATCTCTTTTTTATGGAAACGAGTGCGAAGTTCCAATATGGCATGCCCTTCCTTTTTAAATTCATTTAGAACAACATCTGATGGGGTTGCACTCATTAAAAGAACGTGCCCTCTCACAGATCTTTTATACATAGCAATCAAAACTTCATTGCCTTTAAAAGGAAAGGCGTCTATCTCATCCATTATGAGCAAATCAAAATAATTTTTATATCGATAAAGCTGATGGGTTGTAAGAATAATGATATCTCCTTCAAGATTGTTTGTATGTTGACCATAAACTGCAACGATTTTATTCTTTGGAAAAGCATCTTTTATTCGCCAATAAAGTTCTATTACAACATCGCGTCTTGGAAGAGCAAAGCCAACACTCAGGCCATTATATATAGCATGAGAAATCAAAGCATAAGAGATCTCCGTTTTACCAGCTCCACATACAGCATAAACTAAAGTATCAATCCCCTTTTTATAGTTAGAAACGATATCTTCGCTAAGTTTAGCCTGTTCTTGCGAAAGAGAATAATGAAGATTGAGTGGAGCCTCCTTTGGAGAAGGCTTCTTATATTCAACCTCTTTGCCTTTGAAAGTGATGCATTTCCGGCAATATTGCCTTCCATTAAGCACGCCTACATACTTTTGATCATCATTCCCACATCTTTCACAAACAAAGCTCATATAAAAAGCCTCCTTCACTTATATAAAGGGGGCATTTTTGAATTTCGGACAAAAAATTTTATTTTCCTGTTGTTCTTGCAAGATAATCTAATGCTTTTTCTTCATCGATGACGGTTATTCCAAGTTCGTTAGCTTTATCAAGTTTAGAACCTGCACCTGGACCAGCAATAACTAAATCGGTTTTCTTAGACACAGATCCAGCACATTTAGCGCCAATACCTTCAAGGATATCTGTCATCTCTTGACGTGAATAATGCACTAACGTACCCGTTAAAACGATTGTTTTACCATAGAAATATGAATTAATATCGATGGTGTCAGTTCCAAGGTATTCAAAGTTGAGTGCTTCTTGTCTCAAGAGCTCAATTTCTTGTTTGTTCTTTTCTTCTGAGAAGAATTCAACAATGGATTTAGAGGCGACTGGACCAACATCAGGAATCTTCAAAAGTTCTTCTTCGGTGACTTTAGAAAGAGCGTCGAGGTTCTTATAACGCTTGGCTAAAACCTTCGCCATTTTCTCACCAACCTCTTTTATGCCGAGACCGAATAGGAGTCTTTCTAATGATTGTTTTTTGGATGCTTCAATGGCATCAAGCAGAGAATTCATCGATTTATCAGACCAACCATCCAACGCTTTTATCTCATCAACATGATCAGAAATGTGATAAATGTCTGGTATGTCTTTGATGAAGCCTTCTGCAAAGAATTCTTCAACGACACTAGAACCCATTCCATCAATATCCATAGCGTTTCTTGATGCGAAATGGATCATCTTTTCAATTTTTCTAGAATCACACTCTGCATTTAAGCAATAATGCATATTCTTGACTTTTGACAATTTATGACCGCATACAGGACATGTGTCAGGCATAATCCATTCTTTTTGGGTGCCATCGCGTTTAGAAATGATTGGACCAGTTACTTCTGGAATAACGTCGGCAGCCTTATGAAGGGCAACTTCATCACCAATCATAAGTCCTTTTTCTTTAATGAAATCTTCATTATTTAATGTTGCTCTTTGGACGGTTGAACCAGCAACACGAACAGGTGAAAGAATGGCGTTTGGAGTAACTCTTCCAGTACGGCCAATCGTGATAACAATATCTAAAAGTTTGGTTGTAACTTCTTCTGGAGGGAACTTATAAGCAATTGCCCACTTAGGGACTTTTGCTGTATATCCGAGGGTATCATAATCATTTAAATTGTTGACTTTAAAAACAATTCCGTCGATATCGTATGGCAATGAATCACGTTTTTTAGCAATTTCTTCGACATATGCGACTAGTTCATCTGCACCATGAAGAATTCTTCTTTCTTTATTTGTTCTGAAACCAAGTTCATCAAGATAATCAAGGGCGTTGGAATGGACACGGATATCTAATTCTCTTGCGTTAACAAGGTAATACCAATATCCTTCGAGTTTTCTTGAAGCGGCAACTTTTGGATCAAGGTTACGAATCGAACCGGCGGCCGCATTACGGCAGTTAGCAAATTCAGGTTCCCCATTAAGCCTTCTTTGAACATTAGCATTTTCTAATGAGGACTTTGGCATATAGACTTCACCACGGACTTCAAATGGTCTTAATTCCTTTACGTGCATAGGAATTGATTGAATGGTGATAACGTTGGCGGTGACATCTTCCCCTTGGACGCCATCACCTCTAGTAACGGCATATTGGAATTCTCCTCTTTCATATATGAGAGACATTCCTAAACCATCGATTTTAAGTTCGCCAACATATTCGACTTCATTCTTTCCTAAAGCCGTTCTTATCTTCTTATCCCAATCTCTAATTTCATCTTCATTAAAAATATCCGCAAGCGAAAGCATGAGCCTTTTGTGGGGGATTTTTTTAAATTCGGATTGAACTTGGCCACCAACTCTTTGGGTTGGAGAGTTCTTCTTTTTTAGGTCGGGGAACTCTTCTTCGAGTTTTTGAAGTTCTTCCATCAAGCGATCAAATTCTTGGTCTGAAACACTTGATTGGTTAAGGACATAATATTCGTAATTGTATTTCTCTAAAAGGGTCGTTAGCTCTTTGACACGAGCTTCCGCTTCAATAAATGTCATGCGTCTCCTCCTACTGATTTAATTCTAGTAAGCAAAGGGTGTTTCCCAAGCAATGTCTTTTGACCATTAGCACCAAAATCTATAACGATAATACTTGCATCTACTAAAGCAACGACTTTTCCATCGCCAAATTTTTCATGATGGGCCATATCGCCGACACGCCAATTTTCAATGCCGTTGCTTGCTGGTTTAGGCGCAACCTTATTGACCGTTGGTTTTGGTCTTCTATATCCTGGATCGAATTCATCATGATCTTCATCAGGGAAATATCCATCATCCCATCCACCACGATGAGGGGCTGGTCTATTTGTATTTCCAAACCTAGATCTTGTTGGATCGCTGAAATATGCTCCGCCACGATTGAGCGTTAGTCCTGCTTCTTTGAAGTAGCAAGATGGTTGAGCGGTAGAATCTGTTACGTAGGAGTAGCCATTATTACATGAGCAGAATAAACGTTTCTTGGCTCTAGTTATTGCAACATAGGCAAGCCTTCTTTCTTCTTCATCGCCATCTCTATCTTTTTCAGCAAGGCTCTTTTGTGAAGGGAATGCGCCCTCATTCATGCTGATGAGGAAAACATTATCAAATTCCAATCCTTTAGCAACGTGGATCGTCATAAGTGAGACGAAATTGCCACCATTGATATCATCTTGGGAAGAAAGGAGCGAAACATTTTGAAGATATTCAGCAAAAGTAGATTCAGGATTATTTGAAATAAAATGATTAATATCGTCAAAAAGAGCATTGACGTTACTGAGTCTATCTTCATCAACGTCTTCGCTTTCTTTTAGATATTCATAATATCCAATGCTTGTGACAAAGTCTTTCAAGACAGAAGAATAAACCTCAAGGTTGTCAGAAAGCTTCTTCTTTGTTTCTTCCATTAAATTAACTAATGTGGCAAGAGAATTGATTGCTCTAGAAGGTACTGCACTCTCTCCGCCATTGTCTTTCAAATCCTTGATGTAATTGTATTCCGAAAGACCGGCATTGATAGCTTCAGAACGGATTCTTTCAACAGACGTATCCCCTATTTTTCGTTTTGGGACGTTTACGATTCTTTCAAATGCGACATTATCAAGTGGGTTCAAAAGGAGGTTGAAGTAGGCTAAAAGATCCTTAACTTCCATTCTTTCATAGAATCTAAGTCCACCAAAAATCTTATAAGGGATTCCACGATCCTTTAAGGCGGATTCAAAAGGTCTAGTCATATATGAGGAGCGATAAAGTATGGCAATATTGTCATATGTTGGTTCGCCCTTGCTATTTTTGTTATCGTAAGCCAAGCCTGATATCTTTTTAGCAACCCAATCAGCTTCATCATTGCCTGTTGGTGCACCGAAGGTAACAATTGGTTCACCTTCAGCACCATTCGTGAATAAATCCTTAGGAACACGTTTCTTGTTTTTAAGAATGAGCTTGTTTGCTGCACTAAGAATAGTTTTTGTTGAACGATAGTTTTCATTCAAAATGATTGTTTCAGAATCAGGGAAATACCTGTCGAAATCAAGTATGATCTTTTGATTAGCTCCACGCCATGTGTAAATTGTCTGATCAGGATCTCCGACGACATAAACGCAAGTTGTAGGAATTGTTAAAAGCTTTAACAACTTATATTGAATATCATTTGTGTCCTGGAATTCGTCGACAAGTATGTGTTGGTATTTTCTTGACCATTTAGCACGAACTGTTTCATTAGTATCTAAGACTTCAATTGTTTTGCAAAGAAGATCATCAAAATCTAAAGCGAAAGCATCAGTCTTCCTTTTCTCATAATTGAGATAGATTTTAAGGCATTCTTTTTCGTCTTTGAAAACTTCAGTTGAAATAGAAATTTCTTCGGGATAGATACCTCTGCTTTTCTTGTTTTTGATATAACGGGTGGCTTCTTTTACAATATCGTCACCTTTTTTATAGCCAAGTTCGGCCGCACAATTTCTAATAAGTTTGTTTTGATCATCTTCATCATAAATTGTGTATGATTGAGGATAGCCAATAGCTTCATGTTCAATGCGTAAAAATTTAGAACAGAATGCATGGAAGGTGGAAATATGCAACATCGGATAGATGTTTAAAGAATCCTCAACAAGTTTTGAGGCTCTCTCGTTCATTTCTTTTGCAACCTTGTTGGTGAAGGAGATGGCAAGGATCCTCGATGGGTCAACATTCATCTCAGAAATAAGGTAGGCGATACGGTATGTGAGAACTCTGGTTTTTCCTGAACCAGCGCCTGCAATGATTCTCACGAATTGGGAAGTGGTAGATACTGCTTCGTATTGTTTGTCGTTTAAAAGTGCTTGGTAATTCATAATATTTTAACTGAAGTTAATTCTACTATTTTTTGTCTCTTTCTTCCATATATTAGAGAGGTCAAAAAAGTAAAAAATCATACAGTGTATTATTTCTTTATTTTGTCTTGATTTTTGAAGATAATATTACCGCTATGACGATATTTAGAAAGAGAGAGAAGCCTACAGAAAACATTGCCTTTATGGGAATTTCAGCCGGAATTGTTGTGGCTATTTCTTTATTATCGACATTCGTTCCTCTCTCCTCTTTGTTCGTAATTCTTTTCTTGCCTCTTGTTTGTGCACTCACAACATATTATTGCGAAGACAAGTATCTTCCTTTTTATATTGTTGGGACAATTGGGGTGGCTTTGCTAAGCACTGTTTATGACCTCTCAGTGACCTTATTTGATGTAACGCCTGCCGTCTTTTTAGGATCTTTCTTTGGTTTTCTCTTAAAAAAGAATATCCCAAATACGTTAACCATTTTCATCTTATCTTTGTTAAAAGTTGGGTTGAATTATCTTATGATTCTCTTATTAAAAGGAATCTATGGCGTCGATATCATTCAGACCTTCATCCAACTTTTCTCCTTAGAAGACAAAACGAATATATATGACTTAGTTCCTACATTTGTTTTTGCTTATGCGTTGATTCAGGTTGGGATCTCTTTCGTGATTATATCTTTCACCACTCAAAATTTAATAACCACTCTTCCTAATAACAAAATGGATATCATTACATCGATAATTGCAATTCTTATTCTAGGAGGGGCATTTGGTCTTGGGTTTGTTTTGCCATGGTTGGCATACCTTCTTGGTGCGATGGGTGTATATCTTTCTCTTGCTAGTTCTAAAAATATTTTTAGAAAGAATCCTTGGTGGGTGTTCCTTATCCTTGCTATCCTATTAGCAACGTCTTTCTATCTGTCTGCGTTCTTCTATGCAAAATTGGAGAAAGGGGTTGCTCCATTATTATTTTTATCATTTTTTGCATCCGTTTCTTTATGTAGTTGCATTTCAAGTTTATCATTTAAGGAGCAGAAAGGAGAAAAGGCATGAAAAAAGCATTAAAAAATTTTGGTCTTGGATTAGTCTACTTCTTTTTGTTGCCTATTTTCCTTGTAATTGCAACAATTGCTGGAGTATATGCTCTAGGAATAATCATTTTCAACGTCTTCAAGGGATTGATCCGTTTCTTCAAGGGAGACAAATTCTTCGCTCCTCTTCCAGAAGATATCAAAGTTAAAGAAATCAAAGATAAGCAGGCTGAATTAGCAGTGCAACAAAGTCAACCTCAGCAACCTGCCCAGCCAGACAATCGTGTTTATATTCAACAAAACTATTATCAAAATCCTCAACCACAACAAGTTAACCCTCAACCACAGCCTCAACAACCAAATATCCCGCCTTATCAACAACCATATCCTAATTCAATAAATCAACAACCATATCCAAACTCAATAAATCAACAGCCAAACTACTATAATCAAGTGCCTCATGTTGAACCTCAGCCAACACCTATCGCTCAAAGCCCAACTCCAGTTATTTCAAATGAAGTGCCAACCAACGCCCAAGATGATAGTTCTCACCAATATATCGATATATTAAAAGATGATTTAGGAGGAGATAATTTATGAAATTTCTATTCGATTTTTCACTTAATGAATCCGATAAACGTCTTTTGATTATTCTTTTAGTCATCATGATTTTCCTCTTCATCATCGTTGGCCTTATTGGCGCTTTAATCAGATTCGTAACCAATAGATTTGGAAGAAGAATGGACTATGAAGTACATGAAGCGGCAATTCTTCGTGTAATAACTACGCCTGAACAATTAAAGAAATATGGCGGAATTAAAAACAACAGGCTCTTAGTAAAGATGTCTATAATTCCATTTTGCATCGCTTTAGCCTCATTGATTGTCTATATCATTTATTCAACAGTATATGGAGTATGGGCAAGGGACTATTTCAAAGAATTCTCCTCTTTGTTATTTAACTTCGATTGGAGCAACGAGAAGAATTTCGTTAACTTCTGGGGACTGACGCTCTTAGCAAGGTGGCCAGATTTGATTGCTTCCCCACAATGGATAAATGAATATTGGGGATCGTATTTATTGGTTCCTTTATGGTTAACTTCAATCATTTGGTATTTAGTCGTCATTCAAGCTTACTTAGCTAGAGCAGTTAGATTAAACAAGCTTTCTCATTCAATTTTCGAAAAGAGTCTTGATGATTTCAATTTCTTCGATGATGTTAAACTAGGAAATGCAAATCAGGCTGCAAATCCTACTCAAAATTCAAATAATCCTCAGTAAAACCCCTCTGAATTTTAAAAACCCTATCGTTTTGATAGGGTTATTTTCTTTTAGAAGAATAAGCTAATTATTTCAAATAGAAGGAAGGCTAGAAGAGCAATATCTATTCCTACTATCGCAAAGAATATTCTCTTACGAGAGAGGTTTTTCTTATTGATGTCCTCAGGTGTTGGTTGAGTTGGTGTTTCGTTGCTTTGGCCTTCAATAGCTTGAGGGTTCACGTATTGCGTATTTTGTTCCATAAATTAATACTTTAATGCAGAAGACGTTCTTGGATATGGCTCTGTATCACGGATATTTGCAATGCCTGTGATATACATGAGCAATCTATCGAATCCAATACCGAATCCTGAGTGGATGCAACCGCCATATTTACGGAGGTTAAGGTACCATTCAAGGCCTTTTGTATTGCCAAGTTTGTCCATTTTAGCTTTAAGGATATCATAACGCTCTTCTCTTTGAGATCCGCCAACGATTTCGCCTTCTCCTGGAACAAGAAGGTCAACGGCTGCAACCGTCTTTCCATCGTCATTTTCTCTCATATAGAAGGATTTGATCTCTTTTGGATAGTTGATTAAGAAAGTTGGGCCTTTAACGTATTGTTCTGTGAGATAACGTTCATGTTCACTTTGTAAGTCCATTCCCCATTCGATGTTGTTGTTTTCGAATTTATGACCATTTTTAACTGCATCTTGGAGAATCTTAATACCTTCTGTGTATTCCATTTTTGTGAATGGTGTATCAAGAACCTTTTGAAGTTTCTCTTTTGTGCCTGGAGCAATCCATTTTTCAAAGAAATCCATCTCATCTGGGCATCTATCAAGAGTCCATTTGATTAAGAATTTAATGCAGCTTTCGATGCAATCCATATCATCATTTAAATCAGCAAAAGCTAATTCAGGTTCAATCATCCAGAATTCGGAAGCGTGACGTGGAGTGTTGCTCTTTTCAGCTCTAAAGGTTGGGCCGAATGTATAAACGTCTTTAAAGGCAAGGGCAAACGCTTCAACATGTAATTGTCCTGAAACAGTTAAAGACGCCTTTCTTCCAAAGAAATCGTTGATTGGATCTTCTTTTGAATCGGTAATGATTGAGAAAACAGATCCTGCTCCTTCTGCATCGTTTGCAGTGATTTCAGGGGTATGAACATAAACAAATCCATTATCTTGGAAGAAAGTATGAACGCCCATGGCTAAAACTGAACGAACTCTGAAAAGAGCATCGAAAGTATTTGTTCTTGGGCGGAGATAAGCGATATCACGTAAGAATTCGAATGATGTTTTCTTCTTTTGAAGAGGATAATCATCAGCGACATCTCCTAAAAGCGTGGCACCCGTGGCGTGAATTTCGAATGGTTGTTTCATTTCTGGGGTCAAAACAACTTCACCGACGATTTCAACTGCAGAACCCATCTTATAATGTGAAACTTCTTCAAAGAAAGACTTGTCTGCATCATATACTATTTGAACGTTTTTAAAGCAGGTTCCATCATGTAATGCGAGGAATCCGACTTTACCGGAATTACGATTATTTCTAACCCATCCATTGATAGTGATAGTGCCTAATTTTCCTAATGTTTCAGGATCGAGGGCGTAAAGTTCTTTAACGCTTAATGTTTTTTCTGTCATTTTGTAACTCCTTTTTATTATTTTATTCAAATTTTCTGAAATCGGAAATCTTCCAGTTCGGGTCAACTCCCAAAGTTAATGGGGCAAAGACGTTTTCTTTATATAAACGTTCCGCTACTTTTGCGATCATTGCTGCGTTATCTGTTGTGCACCATAATGGTGGAATGATCAAATCAATTCCAGTTCCATCTAATCTATTCTTCATTTGTTCTCTAAGATAAGAATTAGCAGAAACTCCACCAGCTAGGACAACTTGCGCGACATGATAATTTCTAGCGGCTCTAGTTGCGCGGTCGATAATCATACCTATTGCAACATCTTGGAAGGATTTCGCCATATCATCGATATTGAGCGTTTCTCCTTTTTGCTCAAGGTTGTGAGCAAGATTGATAACGGATGTCTTAAGTCCTGAATATGAGAAGTCATATCCATCTTTTCCTAATAGAGGCTCTGGTAAGTTATAAGTGTGTTTACCTTTTTTAGCATGTTGATCAATTGGTAGACCGCCAGGATATGGTAAGCCAAGCACACGGGCTACCTTATCGTAGCATTCACCGACCGCATCATCTTTCGTTTCGCCAATGATTTCAAAATTGAGATGATCTTTCATTAATACAAGTTCAGTATTCCCGCCAGAAACAACAACGCATAATAGAGGGAATTTGAATTCGCCAACATATTCATTTGCATATATGTGTCCAGCCAAATGGTGAACAGGGATCAATGGTTTCTTATATAACATCGCTAAAGTTTTAGCTGCTTGAAGACCAACGTGAAGGCATCCAATAAGACCTGGTCCTCTAGTAACGGCAAATGCGTCCATGTCTTCAAAAGTAAGACCCGATTGTTCTAAGGCTTCTTTAAGACAAACATCAATATTCTCTGTGTGAAGTCTTGAAGCAACCTCAGGCATGACTCCACCATATTTAACGTGAACTGCCACTTGGGAGGAGACTACATTTGCTAAGAGTTTGCCATCTTCAGTAATGGCTACGGCTGTTTCATCGCAGCTTGATTCGATTGCTAATATACGTGTCATGCGATAATACTCCTAATCATATACAAGGCATCTTCGCCATCATCATAGTATTTTGGTTTGATAACGACTTTTTGCCAACCATTGTCGGAATATAAAGAGATGGCTTTCTTGTTGGAAACGCGAACTTCTAAAGTGATGAATTCGACTACATCTTTTTGTTTTTTGCAAACTTCAACCATCTTTTCTAATAGTTTCGAGCCAATTCCGTTTCCACGATGTTTCTCATCAACGCAAATTCTATCGATAGTGGCAGAATTGAAAGTAATCATGAAATCAATGTATCCAACAATGTTGTTCTCTTCATCTGATGCGACAAAAACTTTGGCACAAGGATTGCCTTTATATTCATAGGCAATCTGATTTAGTGGCCAAGGTTTGATGAAGCAAGAGGCTTCAAGTGCGGCGACTTTTTCGATGTCGTTCTTTTTAATTGGGCGAATTGTGATTTCCATTATAGATCCTTCAAATAAACTGGTTTAGCGGCAAGAACATCATTACAAAGATTACGTTCTATGTCCGCATTCATTAAATTTTCTAAGACGTTGACTTTCTCTCCTTCAAAAGAAAGATAAGATACGTCTCCACATATTTTGTATTCAGGGTGGGCAGCAATATAGATCTTGATTTGTTCATTATCCATGATGGTGTCGGCCAAAACTACTTCGTTAGGAGAATAGACACCCACGTATGAACGTTTGCTACGAGCATTCATTAAGCAAATGGAACGGCCTTCTTTTGCTTTATAGACTTCAAGGGACGAAACTAAATATAGAGGCTTCTTTATGGCAAATGCCATGACTTTAGCAACCGTCATTGCTATGCGTACCCCAGTATATGAGCCAGGACCTTTAGCAACTATGATTTCATCGATATCATCTTTTGTGATGTTATTCTCAGCAAAAAGTTTGTCGATTTCCTGAATGAGGAATTCAGATTGTCTTTGCCACGCTTCATATTGAACTTCGGCAATTAAGGAATGGTCTTTTGCAATTCCTACAGCAAGATTCGTGTTTGATGTATCAATTAATAAACTAATCATGAAAGGCTCCTTTCACGGCATTGATGATTTCTTCAAAATGAGGGGAATTTCCTTCGAGAGTGATCATGCGGTTATTTTCTCCTTGGTTATTTAAGGAGATCGATAATGTTTCATCTGGCAACAAAGGTTCGATGAATTGAGGCCATTCGATGAAACAAACGCCATCACCTTCAATATATTCTTCAAGGCCAAGTTCAATGTTTTGGCCTTCAAGACGATATGCGTCGATATGATAAAGGGGTATTTTTCCCTTGAAGTAACATTTCATGATATTGAAAGTTGGGGATATGACATCTTCTTCAATATTCAAGGCTTTAGCAACTCCGCCAGTGAGCGTTGTTTTTCCTGCGCCAAGATCACCTTTAAGCAAAACTACGTCTCCACGTTGGAACAAAGTAGCGATAAACGCACCAAATTTTTGGGTTTCTTCTTTTGATTTTGAAATAAAATTGTACTTCATAGGATAAGAGAGTTCTTTTAGAACTCATAAATTATAGAACGCTTGGAAATAAGATACTAGTGAGACAATCAAAACTAGTGTTTTTCGTAGCTCTCTTTTGGCAAGAAAGGAATGGTATCTTTGAGGAAAGACGCATATATGTCCTCGATGGTTTGATCGTTGAATGGGAATTTTCTCTCCTCCATCATTTTGCGAGTCTTGTCTAATGAATGACGCACAACTTTGATTAATTCAGGGGAGTAACCATATTCTTTTGAATTAGCTTCAAATTCCAATTCATCAAGGACTTTAATGCTTTTGTCTGGATAAAGTTTTAAATCTAAATCGTAATCAATATACCTCAAGAAACCGTCATCCATGATAGTTGGGCTAGCCATGTTCGCATAATAGCAAATTCCGCCACTTTCCTTAAACATGCATATGACGTTAAGCCATTCTTTCTTGAAGAGAATGAAAACGGCATTTTCTTTAGTTAACCATCGCCTTCCATCGTTTTCAGTTATTAAAGAAGAGCGAGAGCATATGATGAAATAATCATCATTTTCTTCTAAAAGGTAACCAGGCGACCATTGTCGATGCATGCTACCATCATGCTTATAGGCCTGTACTAAGGTCCATTTTTTTAAATCGTTTTTCTTATCATTCATAAAAAGCCAAAGTCTATTTATAAGACCACGCTTAAAGTATAAATGTTTTTCTTTAATGAGAATATTTATATTTTAAGAAATTGAACTCTTAAAGAAAAAGATTGCCTCATTTGGAGACAATCTAATTTGTTAGTTATGTTCGTGACGGGTAAGGAGAGCATCAACAAAGTTGAGTATTTTCTCGATATCGCCTTTGTTTTGCTTTGTTGGAGCAGGATTGAATGGTTTCTCAAGAGGTAAAACCATTAAGTCATCTTCATATCCAAGAGCAAAGAACAAGCCTTGGTCATTAATTGCAATTGCTAAATCAATAAAGGTTTTATTCGTATCGAATTTAGAAAGAGCATCGCGGACTTTTTTAGTCAATAAGTTCTTTGCCTTGCCCTCTCCATATATAACCATGGTTTTGCTATCTTCGATAAGCTTACGTCCTTTTAATGAATTAGGAGGGAGAGCTCTCTTGTTTCCTTTGAAGTAAATAAGAAGGTTTGCGTCAGATGAAGTGATATCTGCAAAACGGATGAATTTACCAACGAAGAGAGTTTCTAATTGACGGTCGCCTTTCTTTTGAGCGGCTGCATCAGCAATGATACCTTTATAACCTTTGTAATCGAAGGTCATATATGCTCTAGATCCAACTTTAGCGACATCCTTATAAATACCAGAGTCAAGGAAGGCGTCTTCAGGAAGTTTATCATCGACTGTTCCAGTGAGGTTTTCAATGGATTCAGGGTATACGTATGCATTATTATGCTCATAATACTCTTTGAAATAAACTTTCATTTGAGCATTGGTTTTCTTACGGAAAATCATGGAATAAGTACCAATTCCAACTAAGACAAGAGCAGTTACGCCTAAGGAAATATACATCGTTATGCTAGAGTTTATTCCTTTAATCAAGGTAGGAATAAGCCATCCAGCGACGATAAGGGCCAATCCAACACCGGTTATAATCCATTTAATAATATTTAATTTCTTATATACCTTGTGGAAATTCTTTCTTGCTTCTTCAATTCCTTGAAGTTCAGGATCATCGTAAACATATTGAGATTCGCCTTTAGCGTGTTCTTCATTAACCTCAGCAGGTTTTTCTTCAGTTGAAGGTTCCTCAACTGATGGGGTTTCTTCTTCCTTTTCTGCATAAAGGTTAATTTCCTCTTCAGGCTCTTCTTCAACTACAGGGGTTTCTTCTTTTGTTTCTTCGACTGCAGGTTTAACTTGATCTGCGAAATCACTATCTTCTTCAGGGGTCACAACTTCTGCTTCGACTGTTTCTTTAGGTGTTTCGGCTTCGGTTTTAACTTCTTTTTCTTCGTTTTCCATTTTGTTCTCCTTTTGTTTCGACAATGCAATATATCACGAATTTGAAATATTTAAATGAAATTTAATTCTATTTTATTTTCCAATCAATCTCTGAAAGACCATTTTCAGCTAAATATTCGTTACATTTGCTAAAAAGATGGTTATTGAACCAACCTCCTCTATTTGCACTAAGAGGAGATGGGTGATTCGCTTTTAAAACAAGATGTTTTGGATTAGTAACTTGAGATTCGTATTTTTTAGCAAATCCGCCCCATAACATATATACGATTGGCTGATCTAAGCTTTCAATATAAGCAAGAGTATCCGACATGAATTTCTCATATTCTGGCCTTTTGTGAGAAAGAGGTATTCCAGCTCTAACGCTAAGATAAGCGTTGAGCAAAAGAACGCCTTGCTCAGCCCATGGAGTCAAATCTCCATTTTCAAAATTCATTACAACATTAAGGTCTTTTTGAATTTCCTTATAAATATTAATAAGAGATGGTGGCAAATCTATTCCTCTAGGAACAGAAAAGGACATTCCCATAGCCTCGCCTGGGTTGTGGTAAGGATCTTGTCCGATTATTACGACTTTCAATGTTTTTGGCGAGGTGAACTTAAAAGCTTGAAACATCATATCTCTTGGAGGATAAATGACATTTGTTTTATATTCGGCGTCCAAGAAGGCTTTCAAAGACTTTGAATAGTCCTCCTCTTCAACCTTATCAAATAATTCTTTCCAGTCTTTAATCATATGAAGATATTATAAATGAAAATATTTTTTACTATGTAACATATTTCTTTCCAACATGTATAGAAACTTAAATTTTTTGAAATATCCACTGCAAAACCCTATTATTTTTAAAAATTCAATATTATAAATATTTTCTTTTTTCTCAATCGATAATTCGTTAATTTTTTATTCTTAATACTAGTTTCTCTTAAATTGCACTATAATCTAATCGCTTACTATGTAAGCATGTTTAAAATTCAAGAATAAAAGGAGAAAAGAAAAACATGCCATTTATTGAATCGATCCATGCTCGCCAAATAATTGACTCTCGTGGAAACCCAACAATTGAGGTTGATGTCCTCACAGAAAGCGGCGCTTTCGGAAGAGCTGCTGTTCCTAGCGGTGCCTCCACAGGCGAAAGAGAAGCTTTAGAGCTTCGTGACGGCGACAAGAATGCCTTCGGTGGAAAAGGTGTCTTAAAAGCAGTCGAAAATGTTAATAAGATCATTGAACCAGAATTAGTCGGTATGAGCGTCTTAGACCAAGTCGCAATCGACGAAGCAATGATTGCTTTAGATGGAACCACAACAAAGAGCAAACTCGGCGCAAACGCAATGCTCGGTGTTTCCCTTGCTGTTGCTAAAGCTGCTGCTGATTATGTCGGCCTCCCACTTTATCGTTATATCGGCGGACCAAACGCCAAACAATTACCAGTTCCAATGATGAACGTCATCAATGGTGGTAAACATGCTGATTCCTCTGTTGACTTCCAAGAATACATGATCATGCCAGTCGGTGCAAAATCCCTTTCCCAAGCCCTTCAAATGGGTGCTGAAACCTTTGCTGCTTTAAGAACAATCTTAAAGAAGAGAGGCGACATCACAGCTGTTGGTGATGAAGGTGGATTTGCTCCTAACGGACTTAAGAGCAACGAAGAACCTCTCGAAGTCTTAGTCGAAGCTATCAAAGCCGCTGGTTATCTCCCAGGCAAAGACATCTGCTTAGGTATGGACCTTGCTTCTTCTGAATTCTATAATGCCGAAGAACACGTCTATGACTTAAAGAGATCTGGCCAAGGCAAGAAGACCTCCGAAGAAATGGTCGCTATGTTAGAAGACTTCGTTGAGAAATATCCATTAATCACAATCGAAGATGGCCTCAGCGAGAATGACTGGGAAGGTTGGAAACTCCTTACCGAAAAACTCGGAAAGAAAGTTCAACTCGTTGGTGACGACCTCTTCGTTACAAACAAAGTCTATGTTAAGAAAGGCATCGAACTTGGCTGCTCCAATGCTGTCTTAGTCAAAGTCAACCAAATCGGTACATTAACAGAAACACTCGACACATGCCAAGAAGCTATGAGAAATGGCTGGACATGTGTTGTCTCCCACCGTTCCGGTGAAACAGAAGATACAACAATCTCTGATTTAGTTGTTGGCTTAAATGCTGGACAAATCAAGACTGGTTCTATGAGCCGTACAGATCGTATTGCCAAATACAACCAATTAATCAGAATTGAAGAAGAACTCGGCGAAACAGCCCAATACCCAGGAATTGATGCTTTCTACAACCTCTCTCCTGAAGCAAAAGCTCGCTTTGCCAAATTCGCAAAATAAGCTTTCTTAAAAAGTTTGAGTGTCATCCTTATGGATGGCACTTTTTCTTTAACTATTTTTTAAGTATAATGGTCACTATGAAAAAACTTAGTTCAAAAATATTACTCGGTATAAGCGGAATGCTTTTGCCTTTATCCTCATGTGGAGAGGTAAGTCCAACCCCAACTCCTTCTAGTGAAAATGAAGATTCGTCTTCTATTAATCAAGAAGTCTCTTCTGACGTTTCCTCTAAGGAGAATGGTTCTTCTTTAAGTTCAGAATCAGGAGAATCTTCGAGCAAGATTGCAACGATATCTTTTGGTGACATTACCGATAAGACCATTTCGACTACTCCAAATGAAGAAAGTTATTCCGTTGAGGGCATTGAACTAAAAAGTTTCTATTTCTTGAATTGCTACGGTGGCGCAAGAAAAAATAACGATTCGGATAGCAACGCCTTAAAGATGGGCTCCGGAAAGAAAATGGGGAGTTTTGATATCAATTTCAAAACGGCCGTCGTTGTTTATACAGTTAATATCTATGCGACTAAATACGATGGGGATACCGCTGTAACATACAATTTATCATCAAGCGCCAATACAAAGGGCATGGATATTACAATAGATGGAGAATCTTCCACTAAATATTCATATTTATATATGGATAATGATGAAAATAAGGCATCTACTTCTATTAGTTTCAAAGCCAACGCGAAAGGAAGAATATACGTTCATAAAATTGAATTAGTCTTAGGCAAGAGTGGATCTTCTTCCTCTTCTAGTGAAAATCATTCTTCATCATCAAGTGAAGGCATTTCTTCATCGAGTGAACACAAAGAGTCTTCTTCCTCAGAAGATAAAGGCACCGTTGAACCAGATATTGATGAAAGCGGATATTACAAAGGTGTTGATTGGAACGCTACAGGAGCCACATTAAAGACTTCATTATTCAATGTTATTAGCAAGGGAACCACTTCTATTGGATATGACGGTTTATGGACAGCTTATGAAAAAACGGATTTAACATCTGAAGGATACATCTGGGATATGTATTCCAATGAGAAATTCAATCCTAAAAACGATAGAGCAGGAAGCTATAAAGCTGAAGGCGATTGTTACAACCGTGAGCATTCAATTCCTCAATCTAAATTTGCAGGCACCGATTCATCAAAAATGAAATCAGATATTTTCCATGTCTATCCAACAGATGGCTACGTTAACAATAGACGTTCTTCCTATCCTCATGGAAATGTATCAAATGCAACATACACATCAAAAAACGGTTCAAAATTAGGAACTGGAAGCAATAACGGATATAACGGAACGGTATTTGAACCAATTGATGAATATAAGGGAGATTTTGCTAGAACATATTTCTATTTCGTTACTAGATATCAATCTTCAATTCCATCAATGAGTTACGACGCTTTCTCAAAGAACACGTATCCATCCCTTTCTTCATGGGCTATAAAGACATATCTAGCATGGAATGATTTAGATCCTGTATCGGAAAAAGAAACCGCACGTAACGATGCGGCATACAAACTCCAAAAGAATCGTAACCCATTCATCGATCATCCTGAAGCAGTCCATAAAATCTGGGATAATGCAAATAGTTAAAAAGTCTTTACGCTATCTTTATTTATTTTTACCTAATTTGGGTATTGCAAAAAGAGAGATAACCTCTATAATATATGCCATAGGAACAGAAATGGATCTTCCTGCCGTAAGGATAGTTGGGCTAGTTTAGGATCCGTCATATGCCTGCTGTCTATGTCTCGTCGCGATAGTTTTACGGGACAAGACGAAACTTGAATTTAGCAAGATGTCACGTGTGGCATCTTTTTTCTTTGCTTTATCGCCTAAAAAGGAAGACAATTCTTATGAGGTAATTACATATGGATCCAATTGATTTATCCTACTTAAGCAACTCAGAAGTTGTCGGTATTAACTTATTAGATGAACATTCTTCTCATCATTTCTTTATAAACGGCAAAGAGCCAATTCTTTCACTAAACGGAAAATGGGATTTTTACCGTTCTAGTGGCTGGGTTGATGAATTGCTAGACTATAAAACTCTTGCATTCAAAAAAGTAAGTTTGCCTAGATCTGCCGAAATGGAAATTCCTGATGAATTAATCTACACCAATTCAGAATATCCTTGGGAAGGTAAAGAGGACTTAGAACCAGGCGAAATCAATCTACTTAGGGACCCCGTTAACGTGTTTAGAAAAACATTCACGAAAAAACAGTTGCCTCATGGAAAGAAACATTTATTAAGACTTGAAGGGTTTGAATCCGCTATGTACGTCTACCTAAATGGAAAGTTTGTTGGATATTCAACAAGACTATATGTAGATTCAGAATTCGATCTAACTCCATATATTGAAGAAGAAAACGAACTCGTTATCTACAACTTCCGCTGGAGCGCGTCTTCATGGATGCTTGATCAAGATTTCTGGAGATTCTCAGGACTCTTCAGAGACATATCCATTGTTGGCATAAATGAAATCCATCTGGAAGATATCTCTGTCAAATCTGATTTGACAAATGATTTCAAAACAGGCTTATTGAACATAAACGGGCTCGTAAATCATACAGGGGTCGCCTATGTTTCTCTTTATAAAGGAGAGAAAACCCTTTTGAATAAAGAAATCGAAATCAAAGAAAACGGTTTTGTTTTAAATGAAGAAATCAAAAACATCAAACCATGGTCTGCAAAAGAGCCAAACCTTTATTGGTTAACAATCATTCTTAAAGATGAGAATGGCAATGAAGAAACTTCATCCTTAGAAATGGGTTTCTCTCATCAAGAAATAATTAACGGCCAAGTATTTTGGAATGGAACGCCTTTATTAATCAAAGGGGTCAATCGTCATGAAATCGATTGTTTTAACGGTAGAGCAACATCAATCGATGATTTGTTATTCGACCTTAATTTGATGAAAAAGAACAATATCAATGCAATAAGATGTTGCCACTACCCTAACGATAAGAGACTTTATGAATATGCAAATAGAATGGGGTTCTTCGTCATGGATGAATGTTGCATTGAATCACATTCTCGTGTCTATGAAGGTAATTTCACGGATGTTAGCAAATATCTTCCTGGATCAAATCCTAAATGGACAAAAATTGCCTTAGATAGAGCTTCATCGATGTATGAAAGAGACAAAAACAACGTCTGCATATTTTCTTGGAGTTTAGGAAATGAATCAGGTGGAGGAAACAATCTAGCAAAGATGTCTGATTATTTCCATTCAAAAGATAAAAAACGTTTAATTCATTATGAGCCTGAATGGTTCAATCCAGATTTAACCCCATATGTTGATATGAAATCTTTCATGTACCTTCCACCAGATAAGTTAGAAACGTATTTAAAAGAAAACCCATCAAAACCAGTTATCGAATGCGAATATGAACATGCAATGGGCAACTCCTGTGGCAATTTTGATGAATATATGAGATTGTTCAGAAAATACCCAAATTCACTAGGTGGATTCATTTGGGATTGGATCGATCAAGGACTCTATGTTGATGGAAAATTAATTTATGGCGGAGACATGAATGATGTGCCTAACGATTTGAACTTCAACTGCAATGGAATTATCTATTCAGAGAGAAAAGAGGGCATGCGTGTATCTAAATTAGCCATAGTCAAGCGCATGTACTCCCCTCTTCAAATAACATTCAAAGATGACAAAGCATTCATCTCATTAGATCCATTTTATTCATACAAAGACTTCACTCTATATTTAGAAGATTATTCAAACGGCGAATTAATCAACAAGAAAAAGATCGTTTGGAACGGAGAGGAAGAAATTTTACTTCCGATGCAAAATTTCGACGGAGAACATCTAAGAAAGGTGAGAGCCCTCAATAAGGTTAACAAATCAGAAATATTGTTTGATGAACCGGCCGCTTTTGCATATAAGGCCAATGAGACTCATTCACCTATGAAATATATCACCTCACATCGTTATGTCGGTTTGAGAGATGATAATGTCGCCTTCATTTTTTCTAAATCGGGTCTAGGAACTGGTTTGGTAGGAATTGAACTTGATGGCAAAGAAATCCTTGCATCTCAAGCTAGATTAACTTTCTATCGTCCTGTATCTGACAATGATAGAGGCAACCTCTTTGCAGTTAAATCATCAATGTATCTAGGGGCGTCTAGATGGAATGCACCAGTTGAAGTCAAATCTGACGAAAAAGGCATCACGTTAACTTATTTAGTCGGTGACAAGGGTGCTAAAGCATCCGTTTCATACATCTTCGGCAAAGGAAGATACATCGATATCGAAATTCATTATTATGGTGCTAAAGGAATGCCATCTTTGCCATGTTTTGGAATCGATTTACCACTTAAAAAAGATCTTAAAGACTTTGAATATTATGGCATGGGTCCGCTAGATTCATATTCAGATAGGCTTGAAGGAGAAAATATTGCAAAATACATTTCTAATGTTAACGATGAATTATTGCCTTATTCAATTCCTCAAGAATGCGGAAACCACGAACAAACTAGATACGTTAGTCTAGAAATCGATGAAGAGCATTTTTTAATGGTTGAAGCGTTAGACAAACCATTCTCATTCAAATATTTGCAAAATGATGAATTTGAAATCGATAATGCAAACCATTTAGATGAATTGCCAATCTCTAGAAAAAATCATTTGACCATATATGCGGCAATGCGTGGTATTGGAGGAGATGATTCATGGGGAGCCAACGTTCATCAACAATATAGATTAGATGGTGAAAATGACTATTCTTTAAAGTTTAGGCTAAGCATCGTAAACAAATAAGAAAAAAGTTTCGCTAGGTTTTTTACTAACGAAACTTTTCGTTTCCCTTTTACTCGCTTCTTAAAGCGACAACTGGGTCTTGTCTAGCCGCTGCTTTTGCAGGAATTATGCCAGCAATCATCGTTAATGCTATGCTAACGCCTAAGATAATAATTGCTGAGTACCAATTGAGGTTTGCAATCATTCCTAAGTCGAAGGCTACTCCAAGAGTTAGATTGAGAATTAATTCAATTAAGTAAGTTACGGCTAATCCAAATATTCCTGATACGGCGCCAATGATTAATGTTTCCGCATTGAATAGATGAGAAACGTCTTTCTTTCTGCCACCAAGAGAACGGATAACGCCAATTTCTTTTACACGTTCCATAACAGAAACATAAGTTATGATTCCAATCATGACGGTTGAAACAACCAATGAAAGAGACATAAAGCAAACCAATGCGATTGTAACAATATTGATTACACCATTAATTATCGCAATCATAACAGCCATATTATCCGTATATTTGATTTGTTCTCTATCTGCTTTAAGAAGAGTTTTGCCAGTAGAAAGAGTGATGCTATCATCCGATTCCCATTGATCGAGGTAATCAGTAACAAGATTCTTATCTTTGAATGAATGAGGATAAACCTTAATCGTGCTAGGAACGTCATTTCCTCCTAAATCTCTGTCACTTACTGTTGCAGTTTTGCTTAAGCTACTAGAGCCAGAAGAACTTCCTGAAGTTCCACCGATCATGCTGATGATGCCAGTTAAAGAATTCGAGGAACCGATTAAAGCGGCCCCTTTATACGTTTCATATTCTTTTGAATTAATTCCATTAGGGAAATTAACATCATAGGTGAAGCCAATTCCGGAAATGAAATTATGATTGGAAGCACTCATGACAGCGGAAGTAAAGCCTGTCGCGTCAGGATTCTTTTCCATATATTCTTTAACGAATTTGGTAACAGAGGAATTCATGTTGTCTTTGAGATATTGTTTGACGAACGCCTCAGTGTAATATAAGCCGGAAGACATACAGCCATAGGAAGTATTCTCTTTTGGGGCGAGGATACCAACGATTTTCATCTTTGTTCCGTTTTCTAAATCACCCTTATCACAGAATTTGTAGTCATATGCCTGCATCTTTAAGACATCATTCATAGATGATGGATCATATATATCGTTATATTCATATATGGAATCGTTTGGATAGTAATAATATTCTTTGTTTAATAAATCCTCAACTTCGAAAGATTGTTGTTTTTCCCATAAGTCCGCGTCCATCTTATCTTTTTGATCGGAATAGTAATAGATGGCATTGGCAAATTCATCTTGTCCATAATAGCCAAGGAGAGTCAAAACAAATTCAGTCATGGCGTTCTTATGATTCAAGACCAAGACCATTTCATCGGCCTCTGTAGCGTATTTACCTGCGACAACATCATATTGGTTAAGAACGTAATCTTCATTTGGCAAAGCTTGATTTACGGAATCCGTGTATTTATCTACCATGGATGAGAACGCTTTGTATTCCTTGTCATTAATGTTTTCTAAAATAGTTGTACAGATGCCTGTGATACCTGATAATGAATAACGATTAGTTTTCAGTTCTTCATCGCTATATCCATCCAAATGTATATCTGAATGTGTGTAGAGATTGTTTTTAATGTTGATGCCATATTCTAATCCTAAAGCAGAATAGTATTTGCTAGGCATATCTTTGATAAACTGGACATAATCTTTCGTAACGGTATTCTTTGTTGAAGCTGCTGACATTGAAGACGAAGAATTGATAAGAGTTTTTGTGACAAACTGGACATCAATCTTGCCATCTTTCCACGAATGAACGACCGCTTTAGTACGTTCTCCAGTTGTCGTAGAAGAAAGTAAAGACGTTAAATCCCAAGAAGACTCGGAAATAGTTACAGGATACTCCGAAAGCATGTCATCTTGCATGTTGTTGATATAACCTGTGACACCTTGAGACACAGCTAAAACAGCTGAAACACCAACTATGCCAATTGATGATGCTATAGCAATCAAAGCAGTTCTTTTTGATTTAGATAAGAGGTTCTTCGCGGAGAGTTTAAAAGCAGTCCACCAAGACATCTTAGCCTTCTCTTTTTCTTCGTTATTTGATGCACGCACCCCTTCTTTTTCCTCTTCTTCAGGAGAATATGGGTTTGTATCGCCAACAACTTCACCATCTAAAAGATTAATGATTCTTGTTGAATATTTCTTTGCCAATTCAGGATTATGAGTAACCATGATGACAAGTTTTTCTTGAGAAATCTCTTTGATGAGATCCATGATTTGAACTGAAGTAACTGAATCAAGAGCTCCAGTAGGTTCATCTGCCAATAAAATATCTGGCTTATTAACCAAGGCTCTAGCGATAGCAACTCTTTGGCATTGTCCACCAGAAAGTTCTCCTGGTTTCTTTGTGTACATGCCTTTAAGACCAACACGGTCAAGTGCTTCTTTGGAAAGTTTGACTCTTTCTTCTTTACCAATACCGCCAATCGTTAAGGCTAGTTCAACGTTTTCTAAAATATTCTCATGAGGAATTAAATTATAAGATTGGAAAACAAAACCAATCTTATGGTTACGGTAGACATCCCAATCATGATCATTGAATTCTTTTGTAGATTTTCCATCAATGATTAAATCTCCATCTGTGTAATGATCTAAACCACCGATAATATTCAAGGTTGTAGTCTTACCACATCCTGATGGGCCAAGAATAGAAACAAACTCATTTCTTCGGAAAGACAAACTAATTCCTTTTAAGGCTTCAACCTTCATGTCTTTTGTCTGATATACTTTTCTGATTTTATCTAATTTCAACATGTTTCATCCCTCCTAAAAAATGCAACATGGAAGTTATACAATTTATTAAATAAAAATCAAACAAAAATATTAATTTTTTTACTCTATTTTTTCATCCATTGCGATAGAATAAGAAATATGAGCGATTTTACGAAAACTATTAAAATAATTCCCGAACAGGTTTCTCCATTTCAAGAACTTAGATCTTCTGCTATTTTACGTATATTGCAAGAGATGGCGGTTGAACATACCGAATCTTTAGGATACCCAAGATCTGTAACAAATGAAAAAGGCGTCATATGGGTTGTTGCAAAACAGCACGTCGATATAAAAAGATTGCCAACGTATGGCGAAATAATCACAGTCTCAACCTATCCGCACAAGCCGATGCATGTCCTATTTCCGCGTACATATGAATTTAGAGATGAAAAAGGTGAAGTAATAATTACCGCTCAATCAATATGGGCGTTGATAGACATCAAAGAAAGAAAAATGGTCAATCCAGTAGATTATGACATTAATGTTCCTGATATGTCTGAAGGAAGGAAATTCAATATGCCGTTAAGCAATAGGATTCCTTTTGATTTGGAAGGAGGAGGAGAAATCGTCGCTCAATATTCTTTCTGCGATATCAATGGTCATATCAACAATACATGTTATCTAGACATAGCTGAAAATTTAATGCCAATTGAATTTTTAAAAGATCATCGCTTAAAAGGCATTGATATCAAATACGCACATGAAGTCCCTCTTGGAAGTAAGTTGCCAGTCAAATTTGGATTAAAAGATAACTCATATTATTTCGTGAATGAAGCATTCCAGTTGGAATTGAAATACTAGTTCGTAAAACAGCTTAATGAATACACGCCTCCCTTGTTTTAATTGGATAAACAAAAAAATGCAGACATCATAGGATGCCTGCATTTTTATATTTTTGTCTATTTTATGAGCGAATTCTTGCACTTACCTGTTGTGCGATACTCTTCCATGTTTTGAAGAGTTATTTCAATCATGTCGATTAAAGCGTGTTCGCTAGCTGAACCAAGGTGTGGAGTGATCAAAACTCTTGGATAGAGATCAACGATTAATTGATCTTCTTCATTTGGCATTGCTTTTGGATCGTGATCTTTGTTGAAGAGAACTTTCTCATTATCAATGACATCAAGTCCTAAACCAGCAAGTTTTCCTTCTTTAACAGCAAGGAGGGCGGCCATATTATCCATGACTTCACCACGAGCAACGTTAACAATGATGCCAGTCTTCTTCATCTTGGAGATGAGTTCGGCAGAGATGAATTTATCATTTTGACCTTTGATATATGCCATATGGCAGATAACAACGTCAGATTCAGCCATAACCTCTTCTGCGGTCTTCTTCATCTCAATCAAGCCTTCGCAAGCAGGTGAAACGAAGACATCATAACCAATGACTTTGGCGCCTAAGCCTTTGAAAAGGGAAGCGGTTGTTCTACCGATTCTTCCACATCCTAAGATGCCGACTGTGCAATCGCGGATTTCTTTTGAGAACATTTGATCTGTGACTTTGAAATGTCCTTCATGAGCAAGTGATGTAGCATAAGCGGTATTACGAAGCAACATCATCGCTAAGGTTAAAGCCAATTCAGAGATAGCATTTGGTGAATAACCAGGAACAAATGCACTTTCAATGCCAAGTTCTTTACATGCGGCAACATCAACGTGGTTATATCCTGCCGTACGTGTTAGATAATATTTCAAACCTGCTTCTTTGAGCTTAGCAAGATGTTCCTTATCAAGGACACAATTACCACGAACCATGACGTTCTCATATCCGAGAGCGAGTTCATAATTGTCATTGTTTAAATATTCAGGACGGGTAACTAATTCATAGCCATATTGTTTTCCAAGTTTTTCAAAATATGGTAATTCATAGCCACGGCATCCGAAGCAAATCATTTTCTTTTCCATGTTTAAATCCCTCTATATAGATTATGCAGCGTAGAAGATTCCTGTGCTTGTAAGAACAGTGAGTAAGATAACCCAGATAACAATTCCGATAACTGATCCGAATGTACCAATTAAGGAAATATGGGAAGCCATTTCTTTCTCTTTATCGAAGCTAATGCAATACCCAACAGCAACAGTTGCAGGTGGAACCATCCATGTAATGACAGAGGAACATAATGTTTCAACAGAGATAAGTTGAGAAACCTTTCCGCCTTCTGGAACAAGCCAGCCTGTCGCATTTGCAACAACTTGAAGAATGACAAGCACGCCTAAAACGATAGCTGGAGCAAGGATAACTTTAAGACCAGTCCAGATCCAAGCATATTTATCGGTTGCAGCAGCTTTGATATTTGTGCCACCTAATGTGCAGCCAATAGCAAATAAGATGATTGTGGAAGACAATCCACCAAGAGTGTTAGCTGCTTGATAGATCCAAGGTAATGTTACATCGAATCTCCAAAGGGCAACTTTCGTTGTAGAAGTTCCACCACTTAACCAATCTGTAGGGACAAAGTTAACGGCTGAAATAGCTTGTAAGACCCAGAGAATTAAACCAGCGAATGTAGCAATAACGATTGGGTTAAGGAAGACCTTTTTGAGAATTGTTTTAGCAGATTTATCAACAACTGGTGCTGCTTTTGTATCATGAGAAACAGCTGCAGCTTCATCTTCTACTGCTGGTGCGTCTTCAATGCCAGCAATAGCAAGGTAAGCATAAGAATATAAGAAGACACGATAGGCAACGTTCATGATATTGAAATAGTTGCCTGCTGTGCTGCCATAAACGGCTGTAACGATTGGATAGCCAAAGAATGTTGTAGAACCAAAGGCAAATAAGACCGATAAAACCGTTCTCTTCTTTTTGTCTTTGACCCAGAAGAAGATAAGTTTGGCTAAGAACATGAAGCCAAGATAGAAAATGAAGCCCATGACGAAGTTAACAATGGCTCCGACGCCTTCAGTTGCAGTGAAGGCTTTCATAAATGAACAGAAAGCAAGGCATGGTAAGCAAACTGTCATGACGAATTTGGTCAAGACCTTACCTGTTGCATCTGGCAATAACTTCTTCTTTGTGAAGAAAAAGCCTAGAAGAATAAAAATAACCGTTTTAGCAATGTTGACCCAAAGAGATTGAGAACTTAGAGCTTTGACAAGGTTATCTCCGATGCTAGCATCGGCACTTAAGATGTTTAGAAGCATCATATGATTGCTCCTCCTTTACGGCTAAAAATTATAATGAATCAGTTATAACTTACAAGTATTTTTTTATCAATATAAATAACTGGTTGATTTACCGACATAAATTGCATTATTTATATCTTTTCCATAACAAAAAAGACCATCATAAGATGGCCTTAAATTGGTTATCGTTAACTAATCATCGTTATTATAATAGGAACTTGGAACAACCATATCGTTTGTTTTATTATTGAAGGTGAAACAAACGCTAGTTAGAGGCGAACCGCCAGACCAATATTTATTTGCACCAACGGATAACTTCCATTCACCAGTTGAATCAACATAATAAGTATAGCCAAGGTTGTCATCTACTTCAGTTGATAATGTCCAGCCCTTTTCAATCAACAATGCTTTATATTTTTCAATATAATCATCGCGTTGAGCCTCAGTTTCGAATTTGTTTGTCGTGAAAGAGGCGTATTTGGCATGTCCAGAGTTATTGCGATCATCAACACGTGCGACTGTATCATCTTCATATCCGGTATTTGTTGGATATAAGAATGGTATGACTTCATCAACTCCCCATTCTTTCAAAGAAGCAAGAAGGGTTGCAGGATATTGAGTTGGCTCAGTTGGAGTGATAACGGAATCCCAGTCGTGGTTGATGGTTGTTGTGCCAATGGAAGTGTAGTTTCCTTCAAATTTGATTTCATCAGAAAGTGTTGAACTTGCTAAAGTGGCTTTCATTCCATCAAGATGGCCATCATCAGTAAGGGTGACTTCAACTCCTTCTTGGGCGGCATAGTAATATGCATATTTAGGAAGTTGCCAACATGTGGAGAAGAAATCTCCGGTATATGTGCCACGGCTTGCATATTTATTTGCAGTTGAGGTTTCGCCAAGGATTTCGACCGCAAAATCAAATGTTGGATAACGATTTACAGAATCGAATGCTGCTTCGTAATCTTTCGTTTTGGTTATTGCACCAGTTGAATCAACTGTATATGTGAAATAGCCTGTTCCGTTTTTATGGGCGCCATCTTGTGTGACGTTGCCATCTTTATCAACAATCTTCTCTTCGATTGTATCTTCAGTATATGTGATGGTGTATGTCGTCGTGCCATAAGACGTATCTGGGTCGATTATCTTATATGTAGCCGTATAGTTCTTAGCTGAGGCAAGTTCTGCTCTAGCCGTTTCTAATTTGTCATGATATGTTTCATGGGCATATGGTTGAAGGTGGTCAATCTTTGCCGTTCCAATTTCAGAAACTGTTCCTTTGATGATTTGGCCTCCTTTGATGCCGTCCTCATCTTTTCCATATGGATCGGTGACAATTTCAAAACCAAGCGTTCCATCATCTGCAACAGTAATTGCAAAAGAATCAGGAGTGATATTTTCTAAAACGAAAGAAACAGTGAGATATGTTGTTGCCCAAATGGCTGAACCAACGTATTCATATGTCTTTCCGTTGTCGAATGTTTCGAAGTCTGCAGCAGTAACCGTGGCAGCCGTGTCGCTATCCTCATCAAATTTGAAGAGGTTTTCGTAATATGAATTTACCCAATGGAATTCATTGCCTTCTTCATCATATTGAGTGACTTTACCTACTTTGTTTTCGGAAGTTAAATACTCTTTTGCAAGGCGGACTCCGCTACGAACATATTTTGTGTGGAAGTCATTCTTTCCTGTTCCATTACGTTCGACGACATCTAATTGATATGCGTCTGTATTGTGGTATGGGTAATTTGGATCATCATCCACTTCTTCATAGATTGTCGTGATGTCGTATGCACTATATAAAGATTTAGCAAGGGTCTTGGCATCATAATCATATAGCTCTTGTGTAAGGTTAACTTTCATTCCGCCAGTTAACTTATTGAATGTCTCTTCAGGTAAGGCTGTACCATGAGCAATCGTAATTTCTTGAGCGACAAGAATATTTTCTTCTCCTTCAAGATATGCATATATTGTTGCAGTTCCTTCTTTTCTAGCACCAATATATGCTTCATTTGAAACGCCATCCATTTCCGTGCAGGTAATAATAGACGTATCGCTTGAATAGAACTTCACGCTACCCTCGGTTTTGCTATCTTTGAAGATGGCGTAGATGGTTCTATATTGGTTTAAACGAAGAGCGCCCTCCATATGAAGAGTGAATTTTGCATGTTCTGGATCAACACTTGCTTCAGATGAAGATGAAGATGTGACAGGCGCAGGCGTTTCAGTTGAAGATGAGCTTTCTATAGGTTGAACACTGCTACTCTCTTCAACATTGCTTGATGTATCCTTATTTGAATCAATAACTTCTCCGCATGAAGCAAGAATTGTTAATGAACTAAGAATTAAGACTAACGATTTCTTTTTCATTTAAATCTCCTTTTTTAAGTAAAATTATGTTGTTATTAAATACTAACTCCCATAAATTTCAATAATTATTTTTTACAATTGAGCAAAAATGTATAATTTCATCGTTAGAAGGAGAGAAATTATGAATCCATGGAAAGATATTGACGCAAAAAGAGTGAGCCCAGATGAATTTATTGCCTATATTGAGATATCTAAAGGCAGCAAAAATAAATACGAATTAGACAAAGAAACCGGTTTATTGAGATTAGACAGAATCTTATACACGTCTACTCAATATCCACATAACTACGGATTTATCCCTAAGACATATGCCGAAGACCATGACCCACTTGATGTTCTTCTTATCACATCTGAGCCAATTATCCCTATGACATTAGTTAAGGGAAGGCCTATCGGAATGATAGATATGGTTGATCAAGGTTTGCCTGATGCAAAAATATTGGCCGTATGCCCTGATGATCCATTTTATAAGAACTATGACGACATTAAGGATTTGCCAGATCACATCGTCCAAGAAATTACATATTTCTTTGAAACATACAAGGTTCTTGAAGGAAAGGAAACTAGAGTTCCTGGCCTAAGAAGCAAAGACGACGCCAAAAAAGTCATTAAGGAAGCAATCCAACGTTACAAAGAAAAATTCCCAAACGATTAATCGTTAGAAACCAGCCAATCGTTTATTTCTTTAATATATTCCCCGTTTCTCTCAAAATAAGTCATATGTCTTGCATTTTGGAAAACGAGGATTTTCTTTTTCTTTGAACCAAGAGAGGAATACATGAGTTCATTTTGTTTCCTTGTGGATTCATCCCTTGAGCCATAGCAAACAAGAGTCGGAACGCCTATGTCTTTAAGATACGGGGTCGTTTCATAATCTTTTAGATTTCCTGTAGGTGCAAATTCAGATGGACCCCATGCAGTTAAATATGCAACATCTCCTCTTATCTTCTTTCTAGATAAGCATTCAGGTAATGTTGGGTCTTTAAGGGAATAATCAGAGACAGTAAGTTTCATATATCGATCTATTGCAGCTAAAAAGAGGGGATGCGTATAGTTGTTTTGCTCCTCTGCAATTCTAATCGCGTCTTGATCTTCCTTGCTTAAATTCTTAATTAACTCATGGGTTTCTTCTTTCCAAAGTCTTGCACTAGACAATGTTGATGAAAGAGTTAAGGACAAAACATTTTGAGGGTTCTTTTTTAATAAGAAGAGCTGTGCTAGCATACCACCCCATGAATGTCCTAAAAGGTGATATTTTTCAATATGTAACGTTTCAATTAAATTTTCTAACTCATCAATCCAAAAATCTTGGTTATATATTTCATCTTTTTGATTATCTGGTTTTGAAGAATTTCCACAGCCAATTTGATCATAGTAAATAAGTGGCCTATCACTTAATGTTCCAATAGGACTTATGAGTTCTAGAGAATTATGTGTGCTTCCAGGGCCGCCATGCAAAATAATAAGAGGTGGGTTTTTGCCATTAGGATTTACAATCTTCACATATGTCTTAAAACCCTTAAAATCAATGAACAATTCTTTTTCTTCTATTTTCATGGCTACAATTGTTACAAGAGCAACCGTAAATTTCAATAATTACCGACTTATTTTGCATTTTTAAACAGCCATAAATAACATGTTAAAAATGTTTTAAATTGATATAGTTGATAAATTTTTATTCATTTTTTAAAAATATCTAGTATTATGGACTAGCTAAATATTTAGGAGGTCCCAAATGAGCGTTAAAATTATCGGCGATAGTACAATGGATCTATCAGCAAAACTTCAAGAAGAATTAGGCATTCATTGCGTTCCATTCTCTATTCAATTTGGTGATACGCCTAGACAAGATGGTTCATTCCCAAATGAGGAAATGTACGAATATAACAACACCCATAAAGATATTTGCCAATCTAGTGCCGTAAATGTCGGCGAAGCAATGCAATTCTTTGAGAAAGAAGGCAAAGACGGAGACGATCTCCTCTACTTCTCTATTTCTTCAAAGTTATCTTCAGGTTTTCAAAATGCTTCAATCGCAAAAGAAGACAACCCCCATATCGAAATATTTGATTCAGAATCTTCTTCTTTAGGCATTGCCTTGCAAGCTCTTAAAGCAAAAGAGATGGCCGAGGAGGGCAAATCCCTTAAAGAAATAATCGATGTCATGGAACAATATAGACATAATACAAACGTATCTTTGATTGTCGATGATCTCACATTCATGGCTCGTGGAGGAAGAATTTCTAGAGCATCCGCTTTAGGCGCAGGTCTCTTAAAATTCCACCCAATTCTCACGATGAAAGACGGAACATTCTCCGTATATAAGAAATTAGTCGGAAAAATTCAAAAATTAGGCGCTAAGTATGTTGACACTATTCTCGAAGGATATGATAACATCGATTACTCCCTCGCCTTAGTTGGATATACCTCCGAAAGAGATTCAACGGTTGATGACATCATCAATGAACTCAAGGCAAAAGGTTTCAAAAAAGTTATCGAATCAAAAACTAACTCCACAAATGCCGTCCATTCTGGCCCAAACACATACGGAGTCGCTTATATTTCATCAATCAAGCCAAGCAAGTACCGTTTCTTCATCGGTAAATTGAGCGATAAATTCAATTCAAATGCAGCCAAAAAAGCAATTGAAGACGAAATAATCAAATATAAACAATAATCTTTATTGGGCGGTTATTGCAGTAACCAAACCATTATAGTATCCCATTAAGACCTGGAATAAGTTTTCGTTATAAAGAGCTTTTCCAATGGTATAAACAGAATCGTTAGACAAATAAAGAATTCCATCGAGGAAGTTGTAAATCGGCTCGAAAGAAGACAAAGCTACCATCAAAGCCGTTAAAGCAGAAATATCAACAAAGGCGACACATATGCCAACTAAGAGGCCTAATAATCTATTAACAGGGCCAACTATTTTCACTTTGTTTAACTTCTTAGCAAATCTCTTCAAGATAAAGAGAATAATGAATCCAATGATGAATATAGCAATGAATCCAATAGCAACAAACGTCAATGAAGCTACGTTCATCGCAAGATAGGTTGCAACAGATAATGTTGCATCACTTTCAGGTAAAGCACTCATGAAGAAATTCATGACATAGCCTTGTAAGAAAGAAGGAACACCTACTGATCCTAATCTAGATTGTATGGCCTCGGCAACCGTCAATTCAGCCCCTGGATAGACCGCTTCATTAAGATTTGCTTGGCTGACAATCCAATTCATGACATTGTCCGATCCAAACCTTAATTTGATATACGCATCGGCTATATCGTTACCAGTTGAAACTAAATAGTTAGATCCTTTATTAACAAAAATAGTTACAAGATTGTCTTTTAAGGAATCTCCCCAACCATTGAGAGAATATATCCAAGAACCCATTGGCTTAGCTAACAAGTAAGCAAGAAAGAAAACAACGGTCAATCCGCATAACTTCAAAAGTGAAAATATAAATCCCTTTCTTACGCCTCTAAAAACGCAAAAAATTAAGACAAATAAGAATATCAATGATATCCAGTCAAATTTGAATGTCTGTCCTGATGTAGGAAATAAGCTTGCCAACGTATTCATAACAAAATTATCGTATCTTCTTTTATTGTTTTTAACAATAAGAAAAATAACTTCGTAGATATAGAGAGGTTTGAAATATCATCGTACTCTTAAGAGGCTGTTGTTCGTGTTGATTACAATCTAAATGAATTCATCATTGATCTAAAAGAAAAATCTCCAACTGATCGAATTGGAGATTTTTTTGACAAATAGTTTTTAAGCAACAGTTTGGTTTTCTACTGGTTGAACATTTTCCTGAGCCGCAATATTCGCTTCATTACGTTTAGCAAGCTCTTCAGCCATCATCTTTTCTTGTTCTTCCGTAATGTGATAACCAAATCTCATAATAAGATAAGCAGTAACAAACATTGCAATAGTCAAGCCAATGATAATGATGCCGAATAATGTCAAATTCGCCTTACCATCTGTATATAGTTGGTTGATTTGATTATTAATCGTTTCATTAACCACTTCTCTAGACATTTCTCCTGAGTTGACGTTTGCTTCAGCTTCTCCGATTGATTGGAATACGGCATAGAAACCTCCAGCAAAATAAGCAAGATAACGGATACCTAGATTCAAACCAGATGAAAGTTTGACATCAAGTGGTCTCCAAGCAAAACAAATGGAGTCTTTTCTTTCACCGAACGTATATTCGTTGTAATCGATCGCATCTTGAAACATGACAATGAGGGCAAGATAGAACAAACCTGACGCGGCAAAGAATATGAATGCAAATACATACAGGATGATATTTTGCCACGAGAGCCATTCAGCTGAATTGAGTATTGGGTATCTTCCATTTAGTGGGAAGCCAAGGAAGAAGAATGCCGCATAGAATACAGCAATAATAATTGTCGTAAATAAGAGGATGTTCTTCTTTGATATCTTTTTCGCAAGCAATGGATAGAATGCCTGAGCTGCAATTGTGCCGACAATATAGAAGACAGATATGACTGTCGCAATCATTGCTCCATTTGGGTATCCATATAAGAAATAGTAATAATTGGTTCCTACACCAGTAAGCAATCCTTGTCCTGCGTAACAAAGGAACATAGCGATTGCAGCTGCACGTAGTTCCTTATTTTGAATTACGACCCTAAATAAATCCAAGAAATGAGTCTTTTCGGAAATCTCTTCTTGTTTTGGATCCCTCTTCTTCTCTTTGCAAAGGAAGAAAACCAATGTTTGAGAGATAAAGAATAAGGTAGAAAGTCCAACAGCAGCCCAAAGGAATACTTCTTTATATGTGCCTAAATTACCAGGGCCTAGTGTTAAAACGGCAAACGACAAGAATGTGCCAATAGAGGCGGCAATCGTCATTGAGGTAGATATCTTCGCTCTTTGTTTTTGATCATTTGTCAAAGCAGGTAACATCGACCAATAACCAATATCATTCATCGTGAACATCAAATCCCATACAAAATACATGATGATCATGAAAATGACATAACCCCAGCCACGAACTAAGCCAAGAGAAGGAATCAAGAACATTAGCAATACGGTGATTGTGTTACCAATCGCGCCAATTTCAATCCAAGGACGGAATTTTCCAAGTTTGAAACGGAACTTCTCGATAATGAATCCCATAATTGGGTCATTAATACCATCCCATATGAGCGCAAGCATTAAGGCGATGGTGATAACCGCGTATTGTGCTTTAAAAGCATCGCCAGAATCTAAAACTCCTGATGCTAAAGCATATTGAGTAAGGAAGGTCCCTACTAATTGGTAACAGGAATCACGGAAGATGCCTGACCAAGGAAAAAGGATTCTCGTTAACTTTGGTACCCTATCCCCTTCATAAGTACCATTATCAATCATCCTTTGCATTAGTTTGCCCATATATGAGCCTCCTATTTTTAAATGACTTAATAATTATAATAGGAAAGCGCTTACAAGCAATCATTTTTATACCGTAATTTGTGAGGCAATTAAAAATATTTTTAATTTAGTCATTAAAAGTTCACCTAATCTTTGTATAATAAAGCCATGTTCAAGAATCTATTAGACAAATTGAAAGAATCTTCATTATCCGTTCTACCTGTAGCGGCTATCGTTATCATTTTATTTTTCACACCACTACTACAATTAAGCACGACTGAAATCGTTGTTTTTGCTATTGCAGCCGTCTTCCTAATTATCGGTATCGCTCTCTTTAATGTCGGCGCGGAAATGGCCATGTCTCCAATGGGTGAGCAAATCGGTTCCTCCTTAATTCGTTCAAAGAGAATTAAATTGGCTTTAGCAATTATTTTCTTAATGGGCTTGTTGATTACAATCGCTGAACCAGATCTTTCTGTCTTAGCCACACAAGTCAGCCAAGCAATCAATAGTGTTTTACTTATCGCCATGGTTGGCATAGGCGTTGCAATATTCTTGGTTCTTGCTATCTTAAAAATCATTCTCAAAATCGACCTTTCTTCCATATTAATGTTTCTTTACATGATGATGTTTGGCCTTGCTTGTTTAGCAATGATTTCACCAAACGGTCTTCAATTCTTGGCTTTGGCTTTTGATTCTGGCGGAGTTACAACAGGTCCTATTACCGTCCCATTTATCATGGCGTTAGGCCTTGGCGTTGCTCAAACGGTTGGCGGAAGAAATGCTAAAGAAAACTCCTTCGGCTTGGTCGCTCTTTCCTCTATCGGGCCAGTCTTAGTTGTTCTCATTTTATCTATGACAATTCAAAATGTGCCTGATCAAATCATAAATACGGCAGACTATACCTTAGCAACAGAACCTCTTGCTATATTGCAAACGGTTGGGGCAACGGTATTGAATTCCCTCAAAGAAGTTGCTTTAGCATTAGGCTTAATCACGGCATGTTTCTTCGTCATCGAATTGATTTTTATCAAACTTCCAATGAAACAAATCATTCATATCATCATTGGTTTAGTTTTCACTCTTGTTGGTTTGGTTATCTTCTTAACCGCTGCTCAAGTTGGTTTCATGCCTATCGGATATCAAATTGGACAAATGCTTGCAAGCCAAGGCGCGCCATGGCTAATTGGCTTAGGTTTCATTCTTGGATTCATTGTTGTTTTAGCTGAACCTGCCATTCAGGTTTTAACAAAACAAGTCGAAGAAGTCACAATGGGTGGCGTTTCTAAGAGACAAATGTTATTGGCTTTATGTATTGGCGTAGGCATCTCAATTGGATTATCGATGGTGCGTATCGTCTTTAATTTCTCAATTCTTTATTACCTTGTCCCTGGATATTTGATCTCGTTGGTTTTGTCTTTCTTTGTTCCAAAAGTCTATACCGCTATCGCCTTTGACTCAGGCGGAGTTGCATCAGGTCCATTAACTTCTTCTTTCATCTTACCTATGGCTATTGGCGCATGCGTTGCCTTATATGGCGAAACGTCTCCAAACATCCTTCAAGATGCATTTGGCGTTGTCGCAATGGTCGCTATGACACCACTTATCGCAATTCAAGTATTAGGTTTCAAATCAGTTATCCAAAATAAGATCCGTAAACGTTCTAGAACGAAACGTGTTCTTAGCGCGGACGATGAAGAAATCATCATTTTCAAGTAAGGAGGCCCTTTATGAGTGAAGTTAAAAAGAAGGTAAAAGAAGCCATCCAAGAGAAGAAAACTGAACGTAAAGAGAAAGTTGAAGAAATCAAGGAAAAGGTTCAGGAGAAAGTTCAAACAAAGAACGAAAAAACTCCTCTAACGGCTCCAAAGAAACTTAAGGTTCTTTTCACAATCGTCCCAAGAAATAAAGCCGATTTCTATCTTGATATACTTAAAGGCTATGAAATCAATATGCAAATGGTCCTATTTGGCACAGGAACAATGCCAAAAGATCTAGCGGCTCAACTACATGCAAGTCCAGATAAAGCAGTTATCCTTAGCATTGTGAATGCAGATTACGTCAAGCCAATCATGGACGCATATGAAGATAAATATTTCAGATTAATAAATGGCCAAGGAATTGCCTTTACCGTTCCTTTCTCAAGTATCATTGGAAAGGCATCATATCAATTCTTAGCCAATATGGAGGCATAATATGAGCGACAAGAAAGAGTTAATTATTTGCATCGTCAATAACGGTTTCTCTGATACCGTCATGGAAGCAGCTAGAGAAGCAGGCGCAAGAGGTGGAACAAAAATCAATGCTAGAGGCACAGCTAATCCTGATGCTGAAGCAACTTTTGGTATTACCATCCACCCAGAAAAAGAATTAGTCCTCATAATTACCGATGAAGATATACGTGATGGAATCCTCCATGCCATATATCAAAAAGTCGGGCTTAATTCTCCTGCCCAAGGCATTGCTTTCTCCTTACCAGTTGATGAAACGGTTGGTTTAGGCGGAAAGAAGTTAATTCAAGCCGTTGAAGAAACAGAAGAAACCTCCGAAGATAAATCAGAAGAGGTCTCTTCAGTTAAAGAAGAAACCAAAAAATAATAAGGGCGTGTATGCGTTTAGATGTTTTCCTCGTAGAAAACCATTATGTTGAGACTAGAAATAAAGCATCTCAACTAATCAAAGGAAATAAAGTAAAAGTTAATGGGAAGGTCATATCTAAAAATGGGTATGACGTTTCTCCAAGCGATAAAATAGAAATCATTAAAAACGATATATTAGAATTCGTGTCTCGCGGTGGTCATAAATTAGAGAAAGCCATCAACGTTTTTTCTTTGGATTTTAAAGATAAGATTATATGCGACATAGGATCTTCTACTGGCGGCTTTACGGATTGTTCATTAAAACACGGAGCAAAGAAAGTCTATGCGATTGACGTTGGAACAAATCAACTGCATCCATCATTAAGAGAAGATTCTCGTGTAGTTGTTTTGGAAAATACAAACTTCCGTTTCTTTGATAAAAACACCTTTCAAGAAAAGATAGATTACTATGTATGTGACGTATCTTTCATATCGATAAGAACGATTTTAGACACGTTAATCTCCTTCAAAGAAGATTTCAAAATAATGTTATTGTTCAAACCTCAATTTGAGGTTGGCCCAGCAAGATTAAATAAGAATGGCGTCGTTGCAAAAAAAGAATATCTTGTTGATGCGATAGAATCTTTCTTAACTTATTTAAAAAACAACGGGCTTCATGTTCTTAATGTTTCATATTCTCCAATATTAGGAAACAAAGAAGGAAATATAGAATTCCTTTTCAATATTTCGAATACAGGAAAAGATATCTCTTTCGATCCTAAAAAATTAGTAAAAGAGGCATATTGGGAACTTAAAGATAAAGATAATTTGATGTGATTTGTCGCTTATAATATGTTATTTGATGACAAATAAATTAATACACGTATCCCCTCTTTTTGTAATTAGAATAAATCATCATTTCACAATTCCATTACATTTCTGTTTCTACTTGTTGGTAGTTGCATTTTTCTATTGGCACACACTAGATCCAAAAATAAGCAGAAAAACAGTGTGAGGACATGTATAGCAAAAAAGGGCTTCAATCTAGAAGCCCTTGATTTTGTTTATTGATTATTCAATTGTGTAATTGATAGCAATGTTCGAATTCTTTGAAGCGTATTGCGTAGATTCATCGATTAGCTTGAAATAAGAATAACCCGTTGGAACATTATATGTGTATACATCAGTTGAATTTGATGTATCAACCGTATAAGAAAGTTTTGTCCCAACATTATCCGAAGTTATTTGAGAATCGGAAACATATAAGGAAAGAGGAGAATAATAAGAATAGGACTGAGAATCTCTTTCGATTGCTGATGTAATTACAATTGAATTGATTGTACCTAAATTTGTAACGTTATAAAGTTCTCCACCAACATCTTCATCTTTTATTCTCTTAAATTGAACGTAATTATCAGCCTTGCATACATTTGTATATTTGAATTCAACGGAGTCAATTGTTACAGATGAATCTGCATCCGCATAGCTATTAGCGAAATAATCGCAAGTGATGTTTGTAACGTGATCACCTAAAGCAGGCTTTTCGGCGACTTTTGATAATTGAATGATGAAATAACCTTCAGTGGTCATATATTCAACATTCAATCCAACATTTTCATTTGTCGCTAAAGCGTTTGTGGAATCTACAGTATATCCGGCCTTGGTTAATGATGCTTCGTAAGCACTGACATACGCATCTTCATCAGTATTCTCATCGAAATATCCGCCGACATAGAAATAATTGCCTCCAGAATAGGCATCATAGCTTTCCCCTTCAGCTAAGGTAAATGAAGGGAGATTAGAATCGCTTAAGGTGATTTCTAACTCAAAATATTCTTGGATATAAGAGTATGGGAAAGTATTTGTAACCCCTCCTTCTTCACGCCAAGCAAAGATGTTGAAACTTTCATTTTCTTCATCGTAATAATATTGAACGTAAATTGAAGCGAGTTCACTTTCTAATGGATAGTAATAGTTGGTATATGTAACTCCATCATCTTCATCAGTTATTTCCCAGGTATAGCCTGCATCAGCAAGAATCTTTCCATAAGATGCAGAAAGATCGCCACATTCGTAGTCATAAACGATGAAGCATTCTCCATCATAATCGGTTCCACTAGCGTTGATGTATGACGTTGTTAATCCCGTTGCAAAAGGAAGAGTAAATCCTTCAGCAAGATATGTTTCCATATCAGCCAAGTCTTCTTCAGACCATGCTGTTGCAAATTCTTCTTCTGAAGAACCGTCTGACGTTACGGATGAATCGCCATTAGAGCTGCTTTCAATTTCTTGAATGCTTGAAGATGTTTCATTTTGAGAATCACCATTACTTGATTCGACTGGTTTTTCGCCACATGAGCAAAGAATGAAACCAGCAGATAGTAGGCTTAGTGTAATTAAGTGTTTTTTCATTTTGTTTATTTCCCTCACGAAAAGAGATTATACACACAATCACACGTGTTTCCTATTTAATATTTTGACTGTTAAATTGATATTTTTATAGTAATGTCTGATGTTGGATATGTAGAACAAGAATAGACGTAATTGAATTCTTTATCTGTGGCTCTTCTTTGATCGTTGATTGGAGAAACAAAATAACTCCCTTCAAGGACTTTCACACGGCAAAAACCACATGAACCAGCACGGCAACCTGTATGAATTTTTATGCCAGCTCTTTCTAATGAGGTAGCAATACTTTCTCTCCCTGAAGCAGGAATAACATCTACACGCTCCCCACGGATTACTTTCATTGAGAATGTTTTTTCATAATTATTTATGTCATATCCATCAAGATTTCTAGGGTCTTTAACGTTCCCAAAAACCTCAAAATGGATTCTCTTTGAAGGAACGTTTAATTTAGAAAGTTCTCCAATGACGAATTTATACATATTTTGAGGACCACAAATAAAGTATGTAGAATCTTCTTGAGAATATTTTTTAATCAACTCAGCGTTAATAAACCCTTTTTCTCCAGGATAATCTTTTTCATCAGAAAGAATATCAATGACTTTAACTTTTGAGCAAATGCAGTCTTCTAACTCTTTTTTAAGAATTATGTCCTTTGTTGTTCTTGAACCATGAAGGATCGTTAAATTTATATCTAGTGAACCATTTTTGATTTCTCTAGCCATAGATAGGAATGGCGTGATTCCGCTTCCGCCAGCAAGAGCAACAACATTCTTACTATCTTTGATGGAATCGTAACAGAAATCCCCAAGGCCAATTTCAGCAAAGAAGATATCGCCTATTTTTGCCGTCTCATTTAAATATAAGGAAACGAAACCATCTTCTACTTGTTCTCTAACAGTAATTTGAACGATTGGATTTTCGCCTTGAGTTTGATATGGTGCAGAACAAATCGAGTAGGGGCGTGTAGTGATTGTTTCACCAATTTGAACGCTTAATGAGAGATATTGTCCTGCTTGGAAATATGGAAAATGTTTGTCTAGCGATTCAAAGGTGAAGACTTTAACTCCATCATTTATTTGCTCGATTTCAATTAATTTAATTTGGATTTTTCCAGGATGGAGGTGAATTGCTACATTTGATGTGGCATCATTTGTTTGAATTATAGAAGATCCATTATTAACAGTTTCTTTACGTTTATCAGTAACCTTAAAAGCACCTAACAAATCTTGCTTAATCGATCTGATTTTCATTATTTTCTCCTCCTTCCCTTATTCATATATTCAAGGACGACCCTTGCTGTATGTTGTCCATTACTAATACATGGAGCCATTCCATCACCCATCAATTGGTGAGCGCCCGTAAAGAAAAGGCCTTTGATGAACATTTCATCTTTTTCCATGAATTGTCTTGCGACAACAGAATCTTTCATTGAATGAGTATAGCCATATATGCTTCCTTTATATGCACCAGCATAATGGGAGACTGTAACTGGAGTCTCTAAAATGCAATTCTCAATATGTTTAGATAAATCAACACCTAAACGTTTAGACTCCAAATCAATGATGTCTTTAGCAACGTTTTCTTTTACTGAATGATAATTCTCTTCAGTTATTGAATCCCATGCTTCAGGGCGTGGTAAAACAACTATCGCATAGACAGTTTTACCTTCAGGAGCGGCATATGGGTTAGCTAAATTCATGCAAACAGACGTTAAATAATCATATGGTCCTAGTGTTTTGTAATTTTCCCATATTCTATTTAGATCCATTCCATTTGGCGCATAGAAGGTTGAATACTCGGTCATATTGAGCTTATCTGGAGTTGTATCTAACAATAAAGTTACTGAAAAAACGCTAAGGGATATTTCTCTAGAATTAACGTATTTGATTGCGTCTTGAGGAACTTCAGTAGAAGATTCGATCATTTTTGTATATGCGATATTTGGATATGCACCACATATGACAATGTCTGAATGAATTTCATCACCATTTACGGTTCTTACTCCGTACACCTTCTTATCTTTCGCAAGGATTTTTTCTACCTTTTGAGAATATTCAATATGGATGCCAAGTTCTTCACATTTCTCGGCCATCTTCATAGCCATTTCATATGAAGTATTCTTTGGAATATAGGCACCATATCCAAGATATTCAACAAGAAGATATCCGTATACGTTGAAAGGAAGTTCTTCTAATGTATTTCCAACATACACCCAATATGCAGAAAGAATGTCTATGGCCTTCTTAGGAAGATCATATCTATCAATTACTTCTTTAAATGAATATCCTGCAGTTCTTACGAGATCCGGGAACTTAAGAACCATTTTTAATATGCTTGTTTTATGGAGAGTGACATAATTTGTCGCATAATGAACTCTTTTTGACATATCAAAAAACTTCATTAATTTTTTGTATATTGAACCATCTAAATCGTTACACGCATCGGCTATTTCTTTGCAAGGAGTCTCAAAATGACCATCCTTTCCAGCATGAATAACTACATCAGTTTCATTGTCTACGTAGTGATATGCTTCAGGAACTCTTAGCCATTCAATATTGATTCCAAACTCATCGAAAAATTTGCCCGTACTAAGTTGATGCTTGTCGCCAATTCCCATCATCTCATGAAGAGACGCTTCAAATTCAACCCCATTACGAACATATGAGGTTGCAACTCCACCAGGAACGTTATGCTGCTCAAGAATCAAAATGTCTTTAACTCCAGCTTGTTTCAATCTCAAAGCTGTGGCCATACCCGCTAAAGCGGAGCCAATGATTATCACATCATATTTATCCTTATAAAAATTTGCCATGGTTGTTGCTTAAATTCCAACTAGTAATAAATACTATGTCGATTTGATTTTTGTTTCCACTATTTATTTTAAAATCGCTTTATATTTTTATGTCTTTTAGATTTAAAGAAAAACTCTTAGAAACTCAAGAGTTGAATTAATGTTTGGTGGAGTCGAGGGGAATTGAACCCCTGTCCGAAGAATCTCCCACAAGGACGTCTACAGTTTAGACCTCATCGTAATTTAACCAACTAGTATGATAAGATCAGAATCTAATTGGCGAGGTTGTAATGATTTTCGTCGCCTCTCCCCAACCAAGGTTTGGCGCTTATCGTCTTATTTAGCATTCTGCTTGTTAGTAAGACGCGAAACTAACAGAGAATGTGCTCCTCCTAGACGTTGCTAGGAAACCCGTAGGTTACTGATTAAGCGGCAGCATACGAAACGCGGTTTGCGCGGTTCGCATAGATATAACTGTTGTCAGTTATTGTTGTTTGATGTTAAAGCTCATCACGCTACTGCAGTCCAGGCAAGATCGGTCCCCCGTCAAAACCAGAACGACCCCATCTTTACTTGTTATGAATCACAAGCCTAAAAAGTATAACCTCAAAAGACTAAAAATCAAATTTATTTCTAAAAAATAGGGCTTTTCCTTGTCTCTTAGAGACAATATGTAATGTTTCCTTTGTATAATTCTTCGATTTGTTGTAAAGTTTCAATGCTAATTTAAAGGATCTATTATGGCAAAAGCAAAACCAATCAAACAAAAGAAAGAAAATAAATTCCTTCAGAAGATAATATTCTTCTTCAAAACACTATTCTCAAATAACACATGTATCGATGGGAGAGAGCATAAATGGTTCGCACCAGTTATCATTGCTATCCTCTCAGCTGTTATTGCAACAATTCCAACGATGGTTGGACGTTTCACTATCCAAGCTTCTAGTTTCTTCACAAGCGGATACACATATGACTACGAGAATGCTCTTACCGCATTTGCAGATAAGACTTCTTCCGTATCTATGAAGATTTCCTCAGGAGAGTTAAGCGTTGATGAGACTTCCTGGGAGGCTGCATGTAAAGCATCGTTCGAAGGAACTCCATTAGCAGAGAAAACAGACGTCGCACCATTCTGGGGCTACTTCTACAAAGTTCCAGTAACAGTTACAACCACAACGAGCGAAGACACAACAAGCGTAACATCCACAAAAGATGAATGGTATTGCAGCTTGGCAGTCTATTTCTCTGGCGATGAGAATCCAACAACATACGCTTCAACAAAATTATCCAACTATTTGAATGATCCTAATTACTTATTAGGCCACACGACAATATCCAACTATTCCACAAATATCGTTGTTATTGGCAAAGAGGCCATCTATATGGCTAAAGGTGTTAAATCATCTTCCTCCATCCAAGGCGCTGTCTATGCTAAATTCGATTCTCAATCATTTGAAGGAAAGGATTTCCATGAACTCGTTAAAGCCAATGATGGTCAAAAGATAACTGAAGCATGGGGTGCATTCCTTAATGAAGGATATTCCTCAACACGCATTGTCTTAGCATGGCAATATAGCGGAATCATGTTCGCAATTGCCGTTGGTATCATCTTCTTAATGGGTCTCCTTATCTTCATCATGACAAGAGGCAAGAACAACCCATTCAGAATCTACACATTCTGGGAATGCCAAAAGATTGGATATTATGCCGCAACTACACCAGCATTATTATCCTTGCTTGCATTCGTCCCAATGTTCTCTCAAATGACGATGTTCCTCTTCCCAATGATTTACATCCTCAGAGTCACTTGGATGTCCATGAGAAGCCTTAGACCTGCTCAATAACGTAAAAGCAAAATTAAAATGGAGTGAATTGATCACTCCATTTTTCTTATTACACGTTAGTCTCCGTAATCTGAACCACGGCTTTTATCTTCAACATAAATCTTAAGTGGGTCAGAGATATCAGTTATTTCCCTATATATGAATCCTTCTTTTTCCATAAATGGTGATTCATAAGACCAGGTGAAGATTACCTTCTCGTTATCGTCTATAACCTTATATATAGCGTTAAGAAGATCTTCATAACGTTCCGCTCTCTTCTCTTTGAATCCTTGCATACCAGAATAGAAACCAGGTTCAACATAGAAGATATGCCCGCTTGATGTCTTATATGCATTGCAATAAGGGTTACTTGGATCTGAGATTGCTTCATATTTGTCAAATTCAGGATATTTCATATTTGTTACCTCTATTTATGATATGGCTCATTGTTTAATATTTTAAATGAACGATAGATTGCTTCAAGAAGAATGACACGTGTCATTTGATGAGTAAAGGTCAATTGGGACAAAGTAAGGGAGGCGTTACCTCTTTTTCTAAGTTCATCAGAAAGACCAAGAGAACCACCAATGACAAACGAAAGATTGGCGCCAGATAATTCCATCCACTTAGAGAGATTCTTCGCTAATTGAGGGGAGGTAGGCTCATCCTTGCTTAAATCCAATAAGACAAGATAGTCAGATGGTTTAAGTTTAGAAAGAACTTCTCTTCCTTCTTTAGCTTTAACTTCATCTTCTTCTTTCTTTGATGCAGTCTCCTTTGATGCTAAATCAGGACATTCAATTATTTCTATTTTGGTATATGGGGCTAGTCTTTTTAGATATTCTTGCTCTGCTGCTTTCCAATATGTTTCTTTTAGTTTACCAATGACGAAGATTCTAATTTTCATCTTTATCTCCTCCAATAATATAGTTAGAGGCAGGTGCGCATCTAAGATTGTATGTTTTTATATCCATCCCTTTGGAGGAAAATACATCGCTCCATGTAGAAATAGATATCTCTGGAGTATTGCATTCCTCAGAGAGGTGAGCAAGTGTTATTTCCTTTGTCTTTTCGCCAATTAATGACGACACGTACCCCGCGGAATCGATATTTGAAAGATGACCATGGTCAGATAAAATACGATTTTTTAATATTCTAGGTCTGCTAGAATTTTCTAACATATCGACATCATGATTAGACTCGATGATGTAATATTTTGCATTCTCCATATATGGCAAAGTTTCTTCTGGAATATAACCCGTATCGGTCATATAGACCATCTTTTCTCCATCATTAATAAGAATGTATCCTAAAGGATGGTTTGCATCATGGGACGTTCTAACTGGAATGATTGTGAAATCACCAATATCAAAAGAGTTTTCTTCTTCAATTACATATGTTGGATTGCTAAGAGTTCCTTCACCTGCATATGTTGGTATTTTAAGTTTCTTATATCCAGCTAAAGAGAGGCCTTTGACATGATCTGAATGTTCATGCGTTATAAGGAGGCCTTTGATGTCTTTAAGACTAAATGGTGTTTGTTCTATTGCGGTTTGAAGTGCGTTTAAAGTAACGCCCATATCGATTTGAATGAGCGTTGTTTTCGAATATATAAAACATGCGTTTCCTTTTGAAGAAGAGGAAGCAATAACGTATTTAATCATTCACCATCAGGAGATGGGTATCCATCTTCTCCCATTAATCGTCTTTCTTCTTCTGCCGCTTCTTCGGAGAAATTATCAAATCTCTGGATGGATTTGGAGAAAACGAGTTTAAAGGTACCGGTTTGGCCGTTACGGTTCTTAGTTACGTTAATAGATGTAATTGAAGTGTTGTACTTACTTGGGCTCATTTTGGCTCTTTCTTCTGCTTCAGCCATCTTTTGTTCGTATTCTGTTTGAGGTTTACTCATCTTCTTGCCTTGGTTGTTGTAATAATCCTTACGGTACATAAGCATGATGATATCAGCATCCTGTTCGATAGAACCGGAGTCCTTAAGGTTAGACATGGAAGGAATACCGTTTTCGTTGCTATCGGCATTACGGTTAATCTGAGCCAAAGCAATAACAGGTATCTTTAAATCACGAGCAAGTTCCTTTAAGGAGGAAGTAATTTCAGCAATTTCTAACGAACGAGATTCAAACTTCTTTTCTGTTTTAATGATGTTAACGTAGTCGATAAAAATCGCGCATAAATCAGGATTTGTATTCTTTAATTTAATTGATTTAGCAATGATATCGCCAAGTTTTGGATTTGGACGATCATCAATATATAAATTAAGGCCTTCAACTTCATTAACTGCCGAAGATATTTGGGCCAATTCTTTTTGGCCTAAGTATGTATTCATGTTGATGCTGACACGAGAAATGGATGAAAGCATACGTTTCATGATGAGTTCAGAAGACATTTCACCAGAGAAGATAGCGACCGTCTCTTTCTTATGCTCAGCAGCATTAAGAGCTAAATTTAATGCAAAAGCAGTCTTACCAACAGATGGACGGGCGGCGAGGATGATCAAATCGCCTTTTTGCCAACCGTGAGTATAGTTATTTAATTCACGGAAGCCAGTGTCTACGCCAGTCAAATTACGATCAGAACGCTTAGATTCCTCGATGATTTGATTTTTGACAGTTCTAGCGATTTCTCCACCTGGACGGAATTCACCTACTGAACGCCTATTTGCAATAGCGCCTAAATCCTGTTGAGCGGCAGTAATAAAATTGCCAATATCATCAACTTTCCCTTCAGAATATTCCTTTTGAATTTCTTGAAGCTTAAGAAGATATTCTCTAAGAACCTTCTTATCTTTTATAAGCTTAATGTAATGTTCGATATTGTCTGGATTGATGACTTTATCCATCAATTCCATAAGGTAAGCCGTATCGCCTGCTGCTTCTAATTTATTCGTATTGATAAGCTCATCGGTTACTGTTTCAACATCGATTATTTCTTCACGCTTGTTAAGGCTTTCCATTGCTGAAAAGATGATTTTATTACGTGGTTCGACATCAGAAAAACAATCGATGCTCAAAGATGAGATGCCAACTGAGCATGCTTGGGATGAAACAAGCATTGAGCCAAGGACGGTAGCCTCGGCCTCTATGTTTGATGGTAATGTAGTTTTAGTTACTTTGGCCATTATTTTTCCTCAGAAATGTGGACATTAACGGTGCCAATAACTTCACCAGCAGAGCCTTTATAGAGTTCAATTTTTAAACGAGTATATCCAAGAGCGTTTGCTGGATATTTATCAACAAATTTACGTTTATCTATGGTGATTCCCCATTGTTTTTGCAAACCTTCTTCAATTTGCTTAGGTGAAATTGAACCAAACATTCTTCCATCAGATCCAACTTTCGCTTTAAATTCAACGTTGATATTTTCTAAACGTTTAGCAAGTTCTTGTGCTTCTTTTTTGAGGGCTTGCTGTCTTGCTTCTTCTTCAGCATTGTTCTTTGCTAAGATCTTTTGATTTGTGTCAGTTGAAATAACGGCTAATTTACGAGGAATTAAATAATTCATTGCAAATCCGTCTTTCGCATCAATGGTTTGGCCTTTTTTGCCAACGCCTTTGACATCAGTTAATAAAATTATTTTCATGCGTCTTTTCCTCCATTACCTACGGTCTTAGATGATTCTAAGTACGTATCTAAACATTCAATTAATTTTCTTTCTGCCTCAGCGACAGTTTTAATGTTGCTAACCTTTGGGTTAGGGAAAGCGGTAGCGGCCATTTGCAAGTGGCCACCTCCACCAAGCGATTCCATGAGTAATTGAACAGAAATCGTTCCATCTGAACGAGCTGATATGCTAATGGTTTTATCAGCAGTTCTTCCAATTACGAAGGAGGCGTGTACGTCTCTAAGGGATAAAAGAGAGTTGGCTACTTTTGCAATAGCGCTTCTTTCAACAATGTCTTTATCGTCAGAAACACAATAAAGAACACCATATGCAGGGGTCTTCATTGTTGAGAGAATCTTGTTGGTTAAAGCAAATTCTTCATAGTCATCCTTGAGATATTCATCGGCAAGAGTATTATCTGCGCCATAGTCTTTTAATATTTCAGCAGATTCAAATGTACGTTTGCCAACTGATCTACTCTTGAAATATTGAGAATCCATAAAGATGCCAGAAAGCATAATCGTGGCATAGGCAGGTTTTATTTCAACACGTGGGTTCGCAGCTGCATAATAAATCATTTCCGTGATTAATTCCGAAGCGCTTGAAGCGGATGGTTCAACATAAGTAAGAGATGGTCTATCAATGAATGAATCTCCACGTCTATGGTGGTCAATAACGACTACCTTTCTTGCTAAATCAAGTACTCTTGGAGCCATGACGTTTCTAGGAACGGAAACGTCAACGACTATAACGAGCGTTGACTCATCTAGTTGAGAAGCTGCTTGTTCAGGAGTGATTGTAATTTGATCAAGTGTTTCTTTTGAGAAAGAGTTTGTGAAAGCCAAACGGGTCTTCTTTTCAGTACGTTTTGGGGCATAAATGACCTTGCATGGTTTTTGACACCATTCACAAATGGCTTTGATGCCTAAGCAAGAACCTAAAGCATCCATATCCATATCATTGTGGCCCATGACATAAATCATGCTAGCATCTTTAATCATCTTGGTTAACGAGCCAACGACTGAACGAACTTTGACCTTGGAATTCGATTCAATGGCGGCAGATTTTCCACCAAAGAAACGTAAATCTTTGCCGTATTGAGAAACGACCGTTTGGTCACCACCACGAGCAAGAGCTGTATCAATTGCCGATTCGGTCATTTCATATAATTTTCCAACATCAGGGAAATCATGGGCAAATCCAATAGAAAGCGTTAACGGGGTGTCTTCTTTATCTTGAATAGCACGAACTTTGCTCATGACAGAGAAACCGTCTTTCTCCATTTGGGCAAGAGCGTTGAAGTTACAAACGGCAAAATATCTATCTTGTTTAACTTGCGTAAGCAAGACCTTGTATTGTCTAAAGTATTCACGTATTGTAGCTCTAACATTCATGACAGCATCCGCTACTTCATCAGTATCTGAAGCAACGTCATTGAAGTTATCGATGATAATAACACCAAGAGCAATTGCTTGTTCTTTTGAATAATTAACGACGTTATCGTATTCCGTAACATCTTTGAAAACGAACATACGTGGTTCATTTAAATAACGAACTTCATATGATCTTCCTTTAGCTTCGAGGTGAACTGTTTTATCAGATTTGTATTTGGTAAGTTCCTTTAAGGATGGATAACTAGCAAAAAGATTCGTATCAACTAAATCGATATGTCTTTCATGGAAAAGTCCATTCGTCCATAAAACAATGTTGTCATTATCAATAACAACCATACCAATTTGATTGAAGTTATAGGCCATTTGAATATCATTACCAATAAGGGAAGATACTTCAAGATCGTTAAGTTGTCTCTTCTTTCCTAAACGGGCAAGAACAAACCAAGCAAACAAAATATCGATAATCAAAATGATGATAAAGGCAACGAAGAAATACTCCTCAATGTTCTTAACATTACGAATATCGAAAGTGTTATATAGCCAGAAGAATGTCATTATTCCAGCTAGAGCCAATTCAATCAAGGCTACAATTACAGTTATTGTTCTATATTTTTTTATTAATGCATTCATATAACTATTATAATTTAACCCCTTATGGGTTAAAAGTATAAATAACAAAGAATATGAAAAACCCCACCAATGGTGGGGCTACCTTGACGTTAATTAAAGCTTAGTTTGCGCCAACTTCTGGGAGTAATCCCATGAAACGGGCGTTTTTGATTGCTTTTGCTAATTGACGTTGATATTTTGCACATGTACCTGTGCTGCTTCTTGGCATGATTTTTCCATCAGGTGTGATGAATCTTTGAAGAAGTTCAACGTTTTTATAATCGATATGGGTGATATGATTCTTTGTGAAATAGCAAACTTTACGTCTGGATTTAACTTTTCTAAAAGCCATAAAATTTCCTTTCTAAATTAGAATGGTAGGTCGTCTTCTGTCACATCAATGGCATCTAAATTGCCACTTTCAGGTTCGGAAGCAGTTTCTGTTTGATTGAAACCTGCTGGGGTTGCATTATCAGTGCCTGCATTAGCACTCTTTGGGTCCAAGAAATCGAAGTTATCAACAAGTGTTTCAATAACTGTGACGTTAACGCCAGCTTTGTTGACATATTTTCTTTGTTGAAGTCTACCTTCAACGGAAACCAATGAGCCTTTGTGAGTATATTTCACAAAGTTATCAGCACGTTGACCAAACAAAGTGCAATTCATGAATAATGTATTGCTTGTTCCGTCTGGATTTTTGCGAGGGTCATCAACTGCTACTGTGAAGGAAGCAACAGAGAGACCGCTAGCTGTCCTACGTAATTCAGCATCACGAGTAAGACGGCCGATTAAAATGACACGATTTAACATAATTTACGATCCTCCAATGTTATTTTTCGTATTAAACGATTAGTCTTGGTCAACCGTAATCAAGAAACGAAGAACGTTTTGATCAAGTTTCGCTAAGCGTGAGAACTCATTGAGGCCAGCAATTTCACCGTTAACTTTGAGAACGACATAGAAGCCTTTGAGTTGCTTTTTGATAGGCGTAGCGAAATCTTTCATGCCTAATTCTTGTGTAGCAGTGACTTTGCAGTTGTTTGCTTCAAGAACACCTTGAATTTTGGCGATTTCATCTTTTCTAGCTTGTTCTTCAAGAACGCTATTTAAGATGTACATGATCTCGTATTTTTTCATGATAGCACCTCCTAAATTGGTCTAATGGATCGCATCGATGTGCGACCATAAGAGAATGTTGCTCTCCTTCCTTCATAAGGAAAGCCATAGAATTATACACTCAAAATTCGGAGTTATCAAACAAGATTACGTTGACTTTTAAAATGTTTACTTTTCACTAGAATTTTCTGTGATAGTTTTTTGTTTGAATATTGATACACGCATCCCGTGTTTTTTTAAATTTTGCACCTTTTTCTCATTTCATTAGTTTTTCCACCTTTCACTTATATAAAGACGTACTTTTTCAAAAAAGGACAAAAAATATTAAAAAAGCGTCACCAAATGATGACGCTAAGGTTGTCTATGAGAGTTATTTCTCGTCCTTCATTGTTGGGAAGAGAAGAACTTCACGGATTGTTGGTTGTTCGGTTAACAACATGCAAAGACGGTCGATGCCAACACCGATACCACCTGCTGGTTGCATACCATATTCCATTGCTTCAAGGAAGGAATAGTCGATGAGGTTTGCTTCATCGTCTCCTCTATCTCTTGCAGCCATTTGAGCTTGGAAACGTTCCATTTGATCAAATGGGTTATTTAATTCGGAATAGGCATTGCCAAATTCAAATCCGCCAATGAATAATTCAAAACGATCAACAAATCTTGGATCGGAAGTTTTCTTTGTTAGTGGAGAAACTTCAATTGGGTAAGTCGTAATGAATGTTGGTTGAATAAGGGTTGGTTCAACGAATTCATCAAAGAAGGCTTGCATGATGTAACCAGTGCTGTTCCATGATTGTTCAAGTGGAACTTTGTGTTCTTTTGCAAGAGCAACAGCTTTTTCAAATGGAATATCTTCTGTGAAATCAACGCCAGTCTTTTCTTTGATTGCTTCAGCCATGGTGATGACTTTGAATGGGTTAGCAAGGTTGATAACGTTGCCATTCCAATCGAATTCTTCTTTGCCGACAACTTTATCAGCAACGTAATGCATCATTCCTTCAACCCAAGCCATCATATCTCTAAGATCGCCATAAGCTTGGTAAAGTTCGATGGTTGTGAATTCTGGGTTATGGCGGTTATCCATACCTTCATTACGGAAAATACGGCCAATTTCATAGACACGATCTATGCCGCCAATCATACATTTCTTAAGATTTAACTCTGTAGCAATGCGGAGATAGAAATCTTTATCTAAAGCGTTATGATGCGTAACAAATGGTCTTGCGGATGCGCCACCGGCAATTGGAGATAAAACTGGGGTTTCAACTTCAGTAAATCCTAATTGATCACAATAATCACGAATGCCTTTAACGATTGCAGGACGTAAGATAGCAGTTCTTCTGCTGTTATCATTCATGATCAAGTCAAGATAGCGACGACGGCAACGTTCTTCAAGATCTGTTAAGCCGTGATATTTTTCAGCTAATGGTTTTAAGCATTTTGAAAGATGGGTGAACTTGCTGCAGCGAATTGTTAATTCTCCTGTGCGTGATTTCATCAATGTACCTTGAACACCGCAAATATCACCAACGTCTTCTAATTTGAAAATGGCATAGTTTTCTTCGCCAACGACATTCTTTCCAATCCAGACTTGAATTGTTCCATATTCATCTTTGACGTTGAAGAAAGCGGCCTTTCCCATATCACGGATTGCCATGATACGACCAGCGATATCGACGTTTACTTCTTTTGCGGATAATTCTTCCGCTTCAATATCACCATAGTCTTTTCTGATATCACGAATTTGGTTCTTCCATTCATATCTTGCTCCAAATGGATCAACGCCTAATTCTTTATACTTTGGAAGTTTGGCACGTCTTGCCAATTCTTGATCTGTTAATTTTTCTTCCATACTAAAATCCTTTCTTTCTTAAGAAATTGCTTAAATAGTTTATCTCTAAATGTTTTAGTTTGCACCTTATTTACGTTAGTAAGTCAACTAAAATTCTTAAATATCGATACACGTACCCCTTAAATTAAAGAAAAGAGGCACGTCAAAGGACATGCCTCCAATCATTTTTAAGTCTTTACTCTTTAATGGCGTTGCCAGTGTAGAGTTGATAATATTTGCCTTTTTCTTCCAATAAGGCATCATGTGAACCACGTTCAATGATGTTGCCATGGTCAAGAACCATAATGACATCAGAGTTTTTAATCGTGGATAAACGGTGAGCAATAACGAAGACCGTTCTTCCTTCCATGATGGCGTCCATTCCTTTAGTGACCATTGCTTCAGTACGTGAGTCAATGGATGAGGTAGCTTCATCAAGGATAAGAACAGGAGGATTGGCGATTGCCGCACGGGCAATGGCTAAGAGTTGTCTTTGACCTTGGGAGAGAGAAGCTCCACCATTCTTTAAGACGGTATTGTATCCTTCAGGAAGCTGGTTAATGAATGTGTCAGCGTTTGCTAATTTAGCTGCGGCATATACTTCTTCATCTGTCGCATCAAGCTTACCGTAACGGATATTTTCCATAACTGTGCCAGTAAATAGCTTAGTATCTTGGAAAACCATGCCTAAAGATCTACGTAAATCTGATTTTTTGATCTTGTTGATGTTAATATCGTCATAACGAATCTTTCCATCAGCAATATCGTAGAAACGGTTGAGAAGGTTTGTGATTGTCGTCTTACCAGCGCCTGTTGGGCCAACGAATGCGACCTTTTGTCCAGGTTCAGCGTAGACTTTGATATTATGAAGAATAATCTTGTCTTTGGTATATCCGAAATCAACATCGTTGACATTGATTTTGCCTTTTAACCAAGTGTAGGTGGTTTCTGAACCATCTGTATGAGGATGTTTCCAAGCCCATTTGCCAGTTCTTTCAGCAACTTCGACAGGATTGCCGTTTTCGTCTTCTTTAGCATTTACGAGTTCGACGTATCCTTCATCAATTTCACCTGGTTCATCGATGAGAGCAAAGATTCTTGCGGCACCAGCTAAAGCCATGGTAACAGTGTTAAGTTGTTGAGCCATTTGACCTATTGGTTGAACGAAGCTCTTTGAATAAAGCAAGAAGGAAATAATGATACCAATAGTGTATTGGTGAGCAAATTCAGTCGTTAAAGCGTAACCAGTAATGTTATTGATAACGAAGATGCCTCCAATTAAAGCAAGAATAGCATATTGCATGTTTCCTAATTGGTTAACGGTAGGCATTAAGGTATTTGCATAGCGGTTAGCTTTGACGGCTTCTGCATATAAAGCGTCATTGACTTTTCTGAAACCTTCAATGTTTCTTTCTTCATAATTGAAGACTTTGACAACCTTTTGGCCTGCAATCATTTCTTCAACATAACCATTGGTTTGACCTAATTTGATTTGTTGTTGAATGAAGTGCTTACCGGAGTTCTTTGCAAAGTATTTTGTCAAGAAACCCATGATGATCGCAAAGATGATGACGACACCCATCAAATAGAGATCGGTCATCAACATGATGATGAAACATGAGGCCATAGAAACAATGCTAGAAACGACCATTGGAATGGAACGTGCAAGCATTTCTCTAAGGGAATCGACGTCGTTTGTATAAACAGACATGATATCGCCATGGGTATGTTGATCAAAGAAGGAGACAGGTAAGTCTTGCATGTGATCAAACATTTCATCACGAATCTTCTTTTGTAAGCCTTGAGCAATGAAGGCCATAAAGAAGTTATAGCAATACGATGCAACAATGCCTAAGGCAAAGATGCAAATCATAATTGAAATGATGGTGAAGAAATTCATTCCCCAAACTGTAATCTCTTGAGTCATGATTCCCCAAGCAGATCCGTTACTGATGTTTGGATTCAATTCACCGAATTTGGTTAAGGCTGGTGTGATAAATTGGTCGACAAGAATGGTACCGACAAAGTAAGAGTTGGCAACCGAGGTGAAAGAAACGATAATCGTTGAAATGATAACGATAGCAAAGTATCCAGGATAATATTTGAATACCATGCCCAAAAGGCGTTTCATAGCACCATTGGTTTGAGTTTTGTTTGGTTTATTATTCATGGACATCGAAATCACCTCCACCTAATTGAGATTCATAAAGTTCTCTATAAACATCGCAACGTTGCATAAGCTCGTCATTGGTTCCTTTATCAACGATTTTGCCACCAGTTTCAAGAACGATAATGGTGTCACAATCCTTAATCGAGAGGACACGTTGAGCGATTATGAACTTTGTAACGCTTGGTTTTGTCTTTGATAAGCCTTCACGAATAAGAGCATCCGTATGGGTATCGCAAGCACTTGTTGAATCATCCAAAATCAAGACTTTTGGATCTTTCAAAAGAGCTCTTGCAATACAAAGACGTTGTTTTTGACCACCGGAGACGTTAGTTCCACCTTCGGTAATCATCGTGTCTAATCCTTCTGGGAAGTTATGAAGGAATTCAGAAGCTTGAGCGATATCGCATGCAGCCCATATTTCTTCATCGGTAGCATTTTCGTTTCCCCATTTGAGATTGTCACGAATTGTACCGGTGAAAAGAACGTTCTTTTGCAAAACAACCGCGACTGAGTCACGAAGAGTCTCGATGTCGTAATCACGAACATCGACTCCACCAATCTCAACAGATCCTTCATTGACGTCATATAAACGTGCCATAAGGGAGATAAGTGAGGTTTTAGATGAACCTGTAGGGCCAATAATACCTACTGTCTCGCCTTGTTTGAAATGTAAATCGACATTGCTTAAGACATATTTGTTATCGACATATCCAAATGAGACGTTGTTATAATCGACATCTCCATTCTTAACTTCCATGATTGGGTTTTCTTTGTTTTGAATATCAGGAACTTCATCGATAACTTCGACGATACGTTCAGCGGAGTTACGAGCAATTGTGATCATGACGTAAACCATTGAAACTAACATCAAAGCAGTAAGAATCATCATGACATATGTGAATAAGGAGGATAACGATTCAACGGAAAGGATGTTAGACATGACCGTTATTGTTCCGTCTGCACCAGTGCTAGTGGAAACGTTTGAAGTAATAGCATATGCGCCTAAAATGGAGATAAGAATCATGGCTGCAAATATTGCTAAATTCATGAATGGGTTATTGAAAGCAAGGACCCTTTCGTTGGCGATATAATTCTTGTAAATGAAGTTAGAAACTCCGTTGAAATGATCAACGTGGTGTTTCTTTCTATCAAATGATTTAACGACACGTATGCCGTCAACGTCTTCTTCAACTGATTCATTCAATTCGTCATATGTGTTGAAAATGAGAACGAATCTCTTATGCGCTTTCGAGGCAATGAAGATCAAAACGAATAAGACAACAGGAATGATGATCAAGAAGATCCATGCGAGTCCTGGGGCCATGATGAAACACATAATCAAAGCGAAAATCATCATGAATGGTGCGCGAAGAACCATACGAATGATCATCATGAATGAGAATTGGACGTTAGTAACGTCTGTTGTCGTACGAGTGACAATTGAGGCTGGCGAGAATTTATCGATGTTCTTGAATGAATATTTTTGAACTTTCTCAAACATTGATTGGCGTAAATTACGGCCGAATCCAGCTGAAGCACTTGATGCCCAATATCCAGCCAAAATACCTAATATAGCTGCTACAACGGCCATTCCTGCAAGGATGCAAGACCACATTATAATGCCGTTCATATTGCCGTTTTTGACTTCGGCAAGTAAATACTGCATGAAGAAGGCGATAAGAATTTCGATAGCAGTTTCAGCTAGAACACAAATCCATGTAAGGATGCAATCACGCCAGAAGCCTTTAATGTGCGTTGCCAAAACAGATAAAACATGCGAAATGGAATATTTTCTTTCTTCACCAGTTAAAGTTTTTCTTTTTTTCTCGGTTTTTTCCATATTTTCTCCTTTCCTAATTTAATTAATTGTTTGTTGATTCGATACGTTCACGAAGTTTACGTAACAAATCATGAAGAGTCTTTAATTCCTCTTCTGTGTAAGCTCCTTTAAGGAAAACATCAACTTCCAAAAGAGCTTTCTCGATGTCGTTTTCTAGTGAGGTGCCATAGTCGGTTAAGATAATCCTTTTGACTCTGCCGTCCCCATTCCATTCTTCATAGGTGATTAAACCTTTTTTATAAAGAGTGGACAAAGATTGAGACATTGTTGCTTTAGATACTCCGAAACGTTCCATGAGTAACTTAGCTGAAACGATTCTTTCTTGGTGACTATACACATATTGAAGAATCATTCCTTCAGTACCTGAAACAGTAACGTCATATTTCTCTAAAAAAGAGCCTATGATTTTATTGACGTATCCCTTTATAGCTTTCGAGGTTTGTTTAACTTCTACTCCTAATACATCTTCTTTCATAAGTCCTCCGCGAATAGTTCGCATACGAACATTTTAATAGATAAAACGAAAATGTTTATACATTTTTTATGAAAGCGTTTCCAAATTGGTATATCAGTAAAAGTTTATAGTTTGTTGCGTGCCTTAATTCCATTAAGGATGCGTTGTATGTCATCATAACTCTTGATGTTCATAGATATTTCAGCACGTATTTTTTTATATCCAGGGAATCCCGTGAAGAACTTAGGTAAAAGGCCTCTAAGCATCATTGCGCCATCTCTTTCGCCTAAATAATCACATAACATTTTTGCAAATTGCAAAGCGTATTCTGCATCCTGGTATATTGATGGAGTTGGCAAAGGTTCTTTTCCTTCAAGGACACGATTGATATTTGTTACAAGTTCAGGATTTCCTTCAGCACCTCTTGCAACCATAACTAATTTAGCACCACTAATTTCCATGGCAGAAAGAGCTGCTTCAGGAGAGAAAATGTCTCCAGAAACGCATAACGGTATGCTTAATTCGTTTCCTAAGCCCCTTATTTTTTCAAAATCCGGGGTACCCGTGTAGCCTTGAGTGGCTGTTCTAGCATGGATTGTAATCATCTTTACGCCAATCTCTTCCATGCGGTGGGCGATCTCAACGCAATTGATATGATTTTCATCCCAACCAAGTCTCATTTTGATAGTGACAGGCTTATGAGATTTTTCGATAATTTTCTTTGTATATTCAATCATCTCATCTGGGCGTTTCATCCAGGCAGAACCAGCACCTGTCTTCGTTACTTTTGGAACAGGACAGCCAAAATTGATATCAAGAATATCATAATCAGCATATTGTTCTAAGATTTCAATTGCTCTTTCAGTGTTCTTAAAATCGAACCCAAATAATTGAAGACCGACAGGTTTCTCTTTTGGGGAAGTGCGAAAATAAGTCAATGTCTTATTGTTCGAGTAATAAAGTCCGCAATCGGAAATCATTTCAGAATACGTTAAAGCAACGCCGAAAGGTTTCATAAATTCGCGGTAAGGCAAAGTAGTTACGCCAGCCATAGGGCCTAAAACCACTCGCCCTTCAAGTTCAATATCACCAATTTTTATCTTTTCCATAATATATTAAGTAGAGAAAGAGGGCCTCAATATTGGGACCCTCTCGGATTTATTTTATTTATCTTCGTTCTTAGCTTCAGAAGAATCGTCTTCAGAAGGTTCATCTTTATGAAGATTAACTTCTTCTGCAGGTTTCTCTTCTTCACTGGAAGGCTCAGATTTTGTAGCAGTTTCAGTTTCTCTCTTAGTTGGAGAGGAGACAATCTTATTTAATTTTTCTTTTGTCTCATCAGAGAGAACATCGCTTTCTTGAACGGTTGCTACATTCTTTGAAGGAAGTTTCCCTGTTTTGACAAGAGATTCAATTTCTTCTGCAGTAATTGTTTCATTCTCAAGAAGAGTTTGAGCAATCAAGGTAACGTCATCTTTATGTTCAAGGATGATTTTTCTTGCTTCTTCATGACATGTCTCAATTATTTCACGAACGGCCTTATCAATTTCGTAGGCAATTTGTGTTGAGAAGTTTTTGCTTGTGTTAGCGTAATCTCTTCCTAAGAAGACGGATCCACCAGCTTGTTCGTATTGGATAGGGCCTAAATCGGACATACCGTACTCAGTGACCATGCTACGAGCAAGACGTGTTGCTTGTTGAATATCGTTTGATGCACCGCTAGAAACATCATTGAAGAATATTTCTTCAGAGCTTCTACCGCCAAGCAAACCAGTAATCATGGCAAGCATCTCGTTCTTAGTCATTAAGAAACGATCATCTTCTGGAGTCATTAAGACGTGACCACCAGTGTTTCCACGAGGAATGATTGTAATCTTTTGAACCTTCTCGGCATGTGGCAAGACTAAGCCAATGATGGCGTGGCCCGCTTCATGGAAGGCAACTTGTTTGCGTTCTTGAGCAGACATGCCTTTGCTAGATTTTGCTGGACCAGAGATACGACGATCGATTGCTTCATCAATTTCAGGCATACCGACACAATCTTTATGGAAACGAACCGCAAGGATTGCTGCTTCATTAAGGATGTTATCAATATCAGCGCCGGAGAAACCGACTGTACGTTTTGCTAATGCAGCAAAATCAACAGATGGGTCAATCTTTTTGTTACGAGCATGAACTTTGAAGATCGCTTCACGTCCTGCTGTATTTGGAAGACCAACGGTGATTGTTCTATCAAAACGGCCTGGACGTAACAAAGCAGGATCAAGAACGTCATCTCTGTTTGTTGCAGCGATAACTAAGATACCAGAGTTATATTCGAAGCCGTCCATCTCAACGAGTAATTGGTTAAGAGTTTGTTCTCTTTCGTCATTACCGCCGCCAAGACCAGCTCCCCTTTGACGACCGACAGCATCGATTTCATCAATGAAAACGATACATGGGGCAGTTTGTTTTGCTTTTTTGAATAAATCTCTAACACGACCAGCGCCAACGCCGACGAACATTTCGACAAAGTCAGAACCGGAGATGCTATAGAAAGGAACGCCAGCTTCACCTGCGACAGCTTTTGCAAGTAAAGTCTTACCTGTACCTGGCGGGCCAATCAAGAGGGCACCTTTTGGTAAACGAGCACCATATTGGGAATATTTCTTTGGGTCTTTGAGATAGTCGACCATTTCGACCATTTCCGCTTTTTCTTCATCGCATCCAGCGACATCGCTGAAACGAACTTTTGAGGTTTCCATTCTAGCTGGAGAACGGTTGAAGTCCATTGCTTGTCTATTGGATGAACCAACGGAAGCGTTGAGTCTCCAAAGCAAGAAGCCAGCAAGAGCAAGGAAGAGAACACCTTCAATGATTGTTGGTCCCCATGTGTCCCAGAAAGTGACTTCATATGGGTCAACGGCGACAATGTAGGCCTTATCATTGTAAGTAGCGGCATTTCCAGATGAGCTCCATAACTCGGTCGCTGTTTGGAAAATGCTGTAATATGAGGCGTGTGTTAAGAATTTGCCAGTTGTTGAAGCATTTGCGTTATAATTAAATTCGTTATTCCAATTATATGCGTCCACAATAACCTTAAAGTCAGCTCTATCGGTATTTTCCTTACCTTTTTTATAACGACGACCAGTAACAACTACGACTGTGTCGTTCTTTTTAGTGTAACTGACATGGGAAACATAATAATTATCATCGGTGACGGTAACTTGTTTCGTGTTTACATTGTAACCAATAAGATCATCGATTTGACTTTCAGCCCATGTTTCTGTTGTATTTGAAAATTGGGAAACAATTAGCCAAACGATTAGAACGATTAATGCGGTTGTTAGTAAGTATGGGAGTAAATATGAGAATTTGCTTCTTTTTTGCTGTTTGTTATCGTTCATTTTAAGCCTCCTTTTATTCGAAAAAGCGCGCCAATAAAATACGCTATAGTTAAGATACACTCTTTAAGAGTGAAAAGGAAAGAAAAATAAATATTTTTGCTTGTTAATTTTTAAGTAGTTTTGAAAAACAAAGAATCTATGCGTTATTTTCTCTAACTTCATCAGAAAGGATTTCGTACATTTCCTTGGCTTCGTCTTTTTTTGCATATGGTTTGTTAGCAATAACCTTAGCCGTGATTTTATGTCTTCCTAGAACTAAGGTTAGGATATCTCCAGGGCATACCCCACTTGAAGGTTTTGCCTCCTTGCCATTTAGCAAAACATCTCCGTCATCGCAGAGTTCTTTTGCTACTTCTCTTCTTTTGGTTAATCTAGACACTTTAAGCCACTTATCAATTCTCATAAACAAATATTAACATTCCTTTAGGCGTTTTTGATAGAGTTCATCGATCGTCTGCATGATTTTGTATAGTTCATGGATCCAACTATCATCTTTTCCTCTTTTAAGACGAACATGAACTTTCTTATCTATGAAATTCACGCTTATCTCTTTCATGAAAGGCAACATAACATTGAAAAGATCAACGGCGATATGTTGGATTTTTGTGAAGGAGTCACTTAACAAAATATCAATGTATGTATCCATTTGTTCAAGCTTGAGGAATTCCTCTTTTTCCATTAAGAAATTGAGCCTCTTTTGAAGAAGTAAAAGTTCAACCTCTTTTGGCAATTTTCCATACACGTCCCTCATATGTTTGGCGACTTTATCAAGTTCTTCGTCATTTTGTGAGCCATCTAAATCCTGATAAAGTTCTATCTTATCTGAAGTGATTGCATAGTTTCTTGGAATGTATGCGTCAATGTTGAAAAGCATCCTGGATTTAGGCTGTTTCTTCTTGATGCCTGTCTTCTTTTCTTCTATTGCTTCGTTGAGTAACTGCATGTATAAATCAAGACCAACAGAATCGATGAATCCAGCTTGTTCAGGACCAAGAATATCTCCAGCTCCTCTAATCATTAAATCTCTTTGAGCGATTTTGTAGCCAGATCCTAATTCTGTGAAATCCTGTATGGCCTTGAGACGTTTGATAGCATCATCATTCATTTTCTTTTGAGGCTTATACATCAAATATGCGTAGGCGACTCTATCACCTCTACCGACACGACCTTTGATTTGGTAAAGCTGAGAAAGACCAAATTTATCTGCATTTTCGACAATGATCATGTTTGCATTAGGAACATCGATTCCATTTTCAATGATGGAAGTCGCGACTAAAACATTAAGTTCCCCGTCATAGAACTTTTGCATGACACCCTCTATTTCTTCTCTTTCCATCTGACCATGGACGACACCTATTTTTGCAAGAGGGACATGTCTAGAAATCTTAGCGCCAATTTCATAGATATTTGAAATGACGTTATGTATGTAGAAAACCTGTCCTGAACGTGCAAGTTCTCTTTTGATAAGCTCATAAACCACTTTGTCTTCATATGGAGTTACATATGTTTGAATAGGCGTCCTTGCTTCTGGAGGAGTGTTGATTGTGGATATCGGTCTAACGCCAATCAAAGACATCTGCAACGTTCTTGGAATTGGTGTTGCGGAGAGCGTTAACACGTCCACGCTAGCCTTCATTTCCTTAATTTTCTCTTTTTGGGCAACGCCAAAACGTTGTTCTTCATCAACGATTAAAAGTCCTAAATCTTTGAAATGAACATCTTTAGATAGAAGTTTGTGAGTACCAATAACGAGATCGATTTTTCCTCTTTCTAACTCATCAAGAATTAGTTTCACTTGAGAATTGGAAACCATTCTAGAAAGCAGGGCAATCTTGATTCCAAATGTCTGGAAACGTTCAATTGCAACCTCGTAATGTTGCATGGCTAAAAGAGTAGTCGGGGCAAGCATTGCGACCTGTTTCCCATCATTTATTGCTTTGAAAGCGGCCCTAAAAGCAATTTCTGTCTTTCCAAATCCAACATCGCCGCATAAAAGACGATCCATCGGATATGGCTTTTCCATATCTTTTTTTATTTCTTCTAATGATTTAGCTTGGTCGGGAGTCAAAGGATAAGCGAATTCATCTTCGAAACGTCTTTGAAATTCATCATCTTCTGAGAATGCAAAGCCGCCTATTTTGGCTCTTTCACCATACAGGGCGATAAGTTTGTCTGCTAAATCGTTTACCCTGTTCTTAATTTTGGTCTTCTTCTTTTCCCATTCACCTGTGTATAAATGAGATAACTTTGGAGCGTATCCTTCTCTTCCAGAATATTTACGAACCAATCTAAATTGATCAAGTGGGACAAAGAGTTTGCTATTGTTGGCATATGCGATTTCAAGATAATCCCTATGCATGCCATCTGTTTCTAATGTTTTAACTTGGATGAACTGACCAATGCCGTTATATTCATGAACGACATAATCGCCTGGTTTTAGGTCTTGATATGATTTCAAAATCGTTGCATTTTTAAATCTTCCAGAGAATCTTGTTGCAACCAGTTTTTTCCCGAAAATTTCGCTAGATGAGATATACGTTAGTGAATATTGAGGCAATTCAAAGCCAACATTGAGCGAAAAATCAGAGACGCCAAGTTGACCTTTTGGAAGAGATAATCCTTTAACTTTTTCGAAGTCCACGTTGAACTCTTTTAAGATGTTCATGACCGTTTCTCTTTGATGGTCATCGCTTAATGTGAGGATTATTTTTTGAGAACCTCTATATGAATCGATCAAAGGAATCAATGAGGCAATTCCTGCACCAGTTGAAACGAGATTTCTGCTTTGAAAGATTTCATCATCTGGAGAGTGAGAAAATTTATGTCCACATGAGACAACCTTCCCCTTAAAGGCCTCATCAACAGACATGTATTCTTCAAGATGAGTTGGTATTAGGTGTGCTTCAATTTGTTCGTTATAGAAATTTCTTGCATCTGTAAGCAAGAGTTCTAAAGATTCATCAAAGCCTTCTTTATCAGGTATGAAGACAACCTTTGGCTCAAAATAAGAAAGGATTGAGTTTGCTTCATTTGTTGCAAAACCATAATAACGATACAGGCGATTCTTGTAGTTTCTAGAAAGAACATCTTCGAGATCGTTTTGCATCGTTTGTTGATACACGTCCCTCGCGTTTTCACTTTTTAATTGAGATAGATCTTTATCTGTTAGCTCTTGAAAATGAACCCTAAAATCATCTAATTGTTCATCGGTGAAAATGATGTCAACAGCAGGCAATACTCTTATTGAATCTATTTTTTCTTTTGAAGATTGGGTAGCAATATCAAAATACTTGATCGATTCAATCTCATCACCAAAGAATTCAACGCGAACTGGTTTCAAATAATTAACAGAAAAGATATCAAGTATGTCTCCACGTAATGCAAACTGGAGAGATTGATCTACTTTGTTAACTCTAGTGTATCCTGCATTAACGAGTTTGTTTTTAAGTTCATCTAGAGAGTAAGATTCTCCAACCTTTAAGTCGATCGTTAAGTTTTTAAAAGTCTCTTTATTAGGAAGATAGCGAGTAAGTGCGGAAGGGTGAGTGATAAGAATTTTATCATCCTCAAAAGCCAATTGGCCCATAGCGTATAGCCGTTGAGCCATTAATTCTTTGGATGAAGAAAGTGCTTCAGCCCTTAGGAGTTCATCAGATGGAAAAAGAACTAAATCATTCTCCGGAACAAAATTTAAAAGAAACTCATATACCTTTTGAGCGGTATAGAAGTTATTGGATACGATTGCATAAGAACCTCTTTTTTCACGATATAAAGAGGCAAAAAGAAGGCCTGTTCCAATGATATCATCCAAAACAAAAGACCCTTTCTTCTTTTTCAAAAGGGAAGTGTAGTTGATGTTTTTTAAAAGAGAATATAAATCAGCCATTAATCTTTGGTTTAATTGAGTTATATACACCCATTATTTTTGAGAAATTGTCTTTTCCAAAAGCAATGTCTCTTAATGCCTTTGCGGCATTGTCTGTAGAGAATTCAATTTGTTCAAGACTTTCGCCTTTTGGTTTGCCTAAAACAAAATCAATTGGATTGTTATGTGGAGGCTCCCCAATACCTACACGTATGCGCTTAATTTTGTTATTTCCACCAAATTGTTCGATGATATTTTGCATGCCTTTATGACCACCGCTAGAGCCATCGATGCGTAAACGAATGGTTCCTTCTGCTATGGCCATATCATCATAAACAACATATATGTCATCAATTGAAATCTTGTAATAATCAGCAAGGGGTCTAACGCTTTGGCCAGAAAGGTTCATAAAAGTTTGAGGCTTAAGGATGATAATTGGCTCGCTAAAGGATGGATTCTTAATAATTCCGTATTCACCCTTAAAATCGCTATGATCAAAAGACCCATTTGCCATATCAGCAAACTTATCTAAAGTGATGAAACCCATATTGTGACGAGTTCCTTCATATTCCTTACCAGGGTTTCCTAATCCAACGAAAAGCTTCATTATTTACTTGCCTCACCAGTTTTGATTTTTTGAATTACCGTAACAACTCTTTCGACCTTATCTGAATCGTATACGTTAATAGGATTCTCTTTTATCCAATCTAGTTGTTCTGGAGAACCGCCCATTTCAGGGTGGGCTTGCATCATTTTGATTGATTGATTGAACATAAAATTATCAGGGAACTTCAATTTAGAAAAATCGAATGTTCCTTGGAACTGATAAAAACGTAAATGAAGATCGTAAAGAACGTTTGAATTGATTAATTGCTCTCTTGATTCTTTTGTGGCTAAAGACATACCAACCGCAAAAACAATGACGGCCTTTCCATCCATTTCTCCCCAATGTTGAAGGAAATCATTTACCTTTGTAATGTTGCCACCACGAATATATGATCCGAATACAACAATGTCGTAGTTATCGATACTTTTCCATTTAAATTTCTTGAATGGCACGACATCAGCATCTACTCTAGTGCCGATATCTTTTGCATATTTCTCGGTTGAACCGTATTTTGATTCGTAAATAATTAAAGTTTTCATACCTACAAAGTGTAGCACGGTTATCTAAAATAAAAAACAAACTTATATTGCATTTTTTGAGAATAATTGTAACTTTTTACCTTGTTTTTAAATTTTCGTTGACTAACTATTTTATTGTAGTATGATTTCATAGTTTCTTTTAATTAAGGAGGAAATTTATGCCAAGAACAGCTGCTCAAAATGAAGCAATTCGTGATAAGAGAAAAGATAAAATCATCGCCAAAACAGTTAAGTTATTTGCTATTAAAGGTTTCGATGCGATTACAATCGATGACATTTCAAAAGCATCCGGTTGCGCTCACGGTCTTTTCTACCATTACTTTGAGGTTAAAGAAGATTTGTATAACGCTATCGTTACTCAATTCGAAACAAAATACGCTTCCAAGGTCTTAAATTTCAACGAAATCGAAACTTTAGAACCTCTTGAAGCCATCAAAGCCATAATTCATTACTATTATAATGTTTTAGGTGAATCAGAAATTATTGTTTGCTATGCAAGACTCGCTTTAAACAAGTTCTATCAATGTAATAGTGCTACTAAAGCCTTAAGCGGTATCGATCTTTATAAAGAATTAATTACGATCATCAAAAAAGGACAAGAAAACGGAACAATTAAAGCTGGTCTCCCAGAAGATTTCGCAAAAACCTTAATCAGTCTTTTCTTAACAGAAACAGGATTACGCTTAGTCAAGAAAGAGAATATCAACTCTATCAGCGAAGAATTCATCCTTTCCTTAATTGCTGCTTAATTCTAAATACCCAACAAATATAGTCCATCAGTTTACTGGTGGATTTTTTCTATCAAAAAAGGATGCAACTAAGCATCCTTTTCCATCTAAATTAATACACGCTACCTCTTATTTTGGTTATTGTTGAAATCTTTAATGGATTTATATATGTCTTTCAAACGTGGATACATCTTCTTATATGCATGTTCGAATAAATAGTCATAGAGAGCATGAGTTTCTTCATTAGGAACAAAAGTATCGGTAACATGAACCATGTTCTTGACTGCCTCATCAGGAGTTTTAAATTCACCTAAAGCTAAGAAACAAGCCATAGCCGCGCCAAGAGATGACGTTTCGAATGTTTGAACTCTTGTAACAGGCTTTCCCATGATGTCTGCCGTAATTTGGCAAATCTCATCGGACTGACTTCCTCCACCAGAAATACGAATATTCTTAATAGAATGATGAATCTTTCTTTCAAAATGTTCTAACGATTCTCTAAGAGCATATGCAATACCCTCAATAATTGCGCGATAGAAATGTTCTAATGTTATTGCATCAGAGAAGCCAACTATAGCACCTTTAGCAAGAGGTCGAGCAAGACCCGCTCCCCAATATGGTTGAAGGACTAAGCCATCACTTCCAGGAGGTACGTCTTTTAATTTCTTATTGAAATCTTCCGCGGAAACATCAGAAATCACAATATCGTCAACTTTTTTGCCACCAAATTCTTTCAAGAACCAGTTAATCATCCAATATCCACGATATATTTGAACATCCATATTGTAATAATCAGGAATGCAGGCTGGATATCCAGGCAAGAATTTTTCAGACTCAATATAACGTTTTGTCGTGGTTTCAACAGTTGATGCTGTTCCATAAGATATGGCAGCCGTGCGGTCATCTAAGACGCCTAAGCCGAAAGTTTCGCATGATTTATCAGATCCTGAAGAATATAAAGCCAGTCCTTCTGGCAATCCAGTTTCTTGATGGGCTTTCTCTGTTATAGTGCCAAGCATTCCTCCTTCAGGAACAATATCAGGCAACATTCTCTTTTCAACGGAAAATATTTGACCCTTGTAATGTTTTGTAGGATTTGAATAAAACTTCTTTTTCTTAAAATCTATTGGATAATGTCCAGCAAAACAACTTGCTGAATCTCTCAATTCACCAGTTAAACGATAGATGAAATATGTTGAAATATTTACGTATTTATCTACTTTGGCCCAGTTTTCAGGCTCGTTTTCTTTTATCCAGTTAGATACAGATCTTCTTCTATTTAGATTAATGGTATCAGTCATTCCGACAATCTTGAATAATGCGCGATGATACCAAGGGAGAGGTTTTTTGCATTCTGCACTTCTTTGATCAAGCCAAAGAATCATTGGACGAATGATGTTACGATCTTTATCAAGCAAAACAGCTGAATCACGGAAGGTGGTTAAGGTAGCTCCGGCAACACTATTGAGTAAGTCAGAATGTTCTTCAACTAATCTTTTGGTGCATTTACATAACGATTCATAATAAACATCAGGGTTTTGTTCTGCGTAATTAGGTTTTGTGGAGAAATATGGAGGATTATATTTTTCCTTCTCCATAGCAAGTTCATTGCCGTTTCTATCAAAAATGGCAACGCGAACACTTTGTGTTCCGAAATCAATCGTCAAAACATTATTACTCATAAAAACACCTTAAGTACGAATTGATTTTAACACATAAACTTAAGTTTATTGTTACAAAATGCAAAAAATAATTTTTCTTAAAGGTAAAAATAAGGCGAAAACGCATACACGCATCGCCTATCTTTGTTAAAAATTAAATTAATAACCGTATTTTTTCTTTTCGTGGATGAAGAAGAAAAGAGTCATTGCAGTGGATCCAATTTCTGCAAAAGCGCTCGCTGCCCAAATACCATCTGATTGTAACAATAAAGGCAATAACCAAACAGCTGCTAATTCAAATACGAATGAACGTACTAGTGAAATAACCGCTGATATCAATCCGTTATTTAAGCCAGTGAAGAAACCAGAACCAAATATGGATAAACCGCATGTAAGATAAATGAAGGAATAGATAAATAACGCTCTAGAACCAAGATTTGCTAAAGCCTCATCGCCACTAGAGAATATTCTTGCAAACGATGGTCCGACTAGTTCTGCTAAGCCAAACATAACGAGACCCGTAATGCAAATAATGATGATGGATTTCTTGAAAACATTGTGCAATTCTTCATGATTTTGAGCGCCAAAGTTATAACCAATAACTGGAGCGATACCAACTGAGTAGCCCATAAATGCAGCCATAAAAGCATATGAGATATACATGCAAATTCCATATGCTGAAACCCCAGTCGCCCCCACATAACGTAACAATTGAATGTTGTAACACATGGAAACAACTGAGCTTGCGATATTGGTAACGAATTCAGAAGACCCATTGCCCATGACTTTTAATAAGGCTTTGAAATCGAATGTACATTTTCCTAAATTGAAAGGTAAATTTTTCTTAAATATAAAATAGAAGATAGGAAAGACCCCACCGATAAACATGCCACTTAAAGAGGCAATAGCAGCTCCTTCAACATTCATATTAGCAACGCCGATTAATAACCAGTCTAAAATGATGTTAGTAATACCGGCCAAAGCAATAAAGAAGAACCCCGTGAATGGTTTTTCGGCACCAGAGAAGAAAGTTTGGAATACATTTTGTAACATAAACAAGCCAATGCCAAGCATCATCATTTTGCCATAACGAATTGCCGCATCAAGCATGCCAATTGAATCGGTCTCATTAGTTAATGAAGCCATTGCTCTAGCAAAAGGTTCAACCGTGAAATAGCCAACTATCGTGAAAAGAATGCCAACAACGATGACCGAGTAAATGACCAAGGAAAAATAGTTATTGGCTCTCTTTTGATCATTTTCACCTAACGTCTTTGTTACCAAGGCAACCCCGCCAGAACCAAACATCATTCCGATACCGGCAAGAATCATGATATAAGGGAAAACTAGATTGACTCCGCTGAAGGCGCCCTCTCCTGCATAATTAGATAAGAAAATTCCATCAATAACAGAATAGAATGATGAAAATATCATCATCAATACTGGTGCGATGACAATCCTAAAAATCTTAGGATAAGTAAAGTGCTCCGACAAAGAAACGTGTGCCATAATTTATACCCCTTTAATAATTAGCTAGGCGGACCTAGTGTCTTATCCAACAAATTACGGTTCCGACCGCTTGTCCTCCGACAAAACGATTATGATATTGAAAAGATGTATATAAAGCAAACAAAAAATAAATAAATATTTCTTCCAATTTTCAAAAAAATCGAAAAATCAATGGTAAAAGTTACTTATTTTTGTTTTCTAGGGCCTTTTTGACTCCATTAAAATCACAAAGTTGGAAAGTTATCGTATCCGCATATTTTGCAACATGATTTGCATCTTCAATAGATTCGATAGTCCAATAATTCACATAATGCTTTTTGTAATATTTTTGAACGCACTTCTTATCAGCTAAGCAACCTTCAAGATCGACAGATTCAAAGAAATGCCTGAAATGCCAAACCCAGAATTCTTTTTCGCAAACTAAAAGACTTCTTGCAAACCCTTTTGCACGAATTAATGCTCTAGGATCAAATGAAATAATGACTATGGATTTCTTATTCTTTATTTGTTTAAGGGCTTCATTTGCCGCTTTGGCTAATGCTTTATGATTTTTCTTATAACATTTAAGTTCAACGCATATCAAGCAACGTTCCTTGTTAAGATCTAATACTTCTTGGAAAGATGGAACAACGCCACCATCTAATAATCTGTAATTATTTCTAATTTCATCAAAAGTTAAATCTTCGATAATACCTTCCTTGCCTGTTGTTCTTTTCAATTCGGAATCATGACAAACAACAAGTTTCCCGTCTTTGGTAAGATGAATATCAAGTTCAAATGCAAGGTTGTTGTTTATCGCATTCTCAAAAGCTTTCATACCATTTTCCGTGAATTCTTCATTATGCAACCCACGATGGGCAACAGGGCCGAAATATTGTTCTCCAAACAACTTAAAATGTTTCTTTTTCATGCAATTAGCTCCTAAATACATAATAATTCTACTCTATTTTGAAAAAATATGTGTGTTCTTCTTCTATGAAGAATTTTTAAGTGATATATTTTTAATGTCAGGGGTTTTCACAAACCCTTTAAAGATTGTCATAGGAGGACAACATGGCACAAAAGAAATACGTTTACTCCTTCAAAGAGGCTCACGAAGCAAAACTCGGCAAGCCTATTATCGGAGGAAAAGGTTTCGGTCTCGCTGAGATGACTGCCGCTGGAATCAACATTCCACAAGGTTTCACAGTTACAACCGAAGCTTGCAATCTCTACTATGAATCTGGAAAAGCAATTCCAGACTATGTATGGGATGATGTCGTGGCTCACATCCACGAAATCGAAAAGAGTTCTGGCAAATCATTTGGTGGCGGAAATAACGTCATGCCATTACTCGTCTCTGTCCGTTCTGGCGCCCGTGAATCTATGCCAGGTATGATGGATACCATCCTCAACCTCGGTTTAAATGACACAGTCGTCGCTGAACTCGCAAAACAAGCAAACAACGAACGTTTCGCTTGGGACAGCTACCGCCGTTTCATCTTGATGTACACCAACATTGCTAAAGGACATCCAAGAACAGAAATGGATAAGATGCTCGAAAAGTTAAAGGCTGACAATGGTTACAAACTCGATACCGAAGTCACAACCGAACAACTCAAAGCTCTTGTTGCAAAATACAAAGAGTACTACAAAGGCGTCTTTGGCGAAGAATTCCCAACCGATCCTTATGTTCAATTAAAAGAAGCTGTCGCAGCCGTTTTCCGCAGCTGGGACAACCCACGTGCTAACGTCTATCGTCAAATGCACGGTATCCCATATGAATGGGGAACAGCCGTTAACGTCCAAACAATGGTCTTCGGCAACATGGGTGATGACTCCGGCACAGGTGTCGCATTCTCCCGTAACCCATCCACTGGTGAAAAGAAAGTCTACGCTGAGTTCTTATTAAATGCTCAAGGCGAAGACGTCGTCGCAGGTGTTCGTACACCAGTTAAGATTGATTGGCTCAAAGAAAATATGCCAGCAGTCTACAAACAATTCGAAGAAACAATCGTCCGTATGGAAACATATTTCAAAGATATGCAAGATATGGAATACACAGTTGAAAGAGGCACCCTCTACTTCTTACAAACACGTAATGGTAAGAGAACTGCCGCTGCTGCTTTAAAGATTGCTTGTGACTTAGTCGATGAAGGATTAATCGATGAAAAGACCGCCGTTTTACGTGTTGATCCAATGCAATTAAACGACCTTCTCCACCCAACATTCAATCCAACAGACTTAAAGAAACACACCGCTGTTTTCACAGGTCTTCCAGCATCTCCAGGTGCAGGTACAGGTCACCTTGTCTTCTCCGCTGAAGAAGCAAAATCCGAAAAAGAAGCAGGACGTCCAGTCGTTATGGTCCGTTCCGAAACATCTCCAGAAGATATCATCGGTATGGTCAACGCTGAAGCTATCGTCACTGCCCGTGGTGGTATGACCTCCCACGCCGCTGTCGTTGCCCGTTCAATGGGTAAATGCTGCGTCGCAGGATGCTCTGATATCATCGTTGATGAAGAAAACAAGACCCTCACAGTTCATGGCAAAGTCTACACAGAAAAGGATGTCCTCTCTGTTAACGGCTCAACCGGTGATGTCTATGAAGGCACAATCGAAATGCAACCAGCCGACCTCGGTGGTAATTTCGGTCGTATGATGGACTGGGCCGATAAATATAGAAGATTAAAGGTCCGTGTCAACGCCAATACTCCAGAAGATGCCAAGAACGGTCAAAAGTTCGGCGCTGAAGGTATCGGTCTTTGCCGTACAGAACGTATGTTCTTCGCAGAAGACAGAATTCTCAACATGAGAGCTATGATTCTTTCTGATACAACAGAACAACGTGAAGCTGCACTTGAGAAGATCAGACCATTCTTAATGGGTGATTTCTATCAAATGTATATGACAAACCCAGATTCAAACGTCAACATCCGTTTACTCGATCCGCCACTTCATGAATTCTTACCAGAAATCCATGATGAAGAGAACATCAAAGCCTTAGCAAGTGCTCTCGGCGTCACCGAGCAAAAGGTTAAAGACAGAATCAATCAATTACACCAAGCCAACCCAATGATGGGCTTCCGTGGTGTCAGACTCTGTGTTGCATATCCAGAAATCTACGCAATGCTCGCCAAAGCCATCATCCAAGCTGCTATCAAAGCCAGCAAAGATCTCGGCCACGATGTTGAACCAGAAATCATGATTCCTCTCGCAGGCGAACTCAAAGAATACAACTGGGCAAAGAAAGTTGTCGTTGATGCTGTTGAAGCTGAAATGGCTGCTGAAGGCAAGAAGCTTGTCTACCAAGTCGGTACAATGATCGAAATCCCAAGAGGCGCTCTCAAAGCTGGCGAATTAGCCAAAGAAGCAGAGTTCTTCTCCTTCGGTACAAACGACTTAACACAATTAACCATGGGCTTCTCCCGTGATGATTCTGGCCAATTCTTACCATTCTACTATGATCGCAAGATCTATGAATTCGACCCATTCCAAACAATTGATGTTGAAGGTGTTGGCGAACTCGTTAAGATTGCTGTCGAACGTGGACGTAAGACAAAACCAAACCTCATGATTGGTGTTTGTGGTGAAACTGGTGGCGATCCAAAATCCATCGAATTCTACGATGAAGTTGGTCTCGACTATGTCTCCTGCTCTCCATTCCGTATCCCACTTGCTAGATTAGCTGCTGCTCAAGCTGCTATCAAGCATGCCAAATAAGGATTAATTGAGTAAAAATTAGACATCTCTTCGGAGGTGTCTTTTTTATACAAAAAATTGAAAAATCCTATGCGAAACCCAAGTGTAATAATTTTTAAAGGATATCAGAAATTAGTATAATAATTTAAAACTTTCGTGCTTATTTTATAGGAGAGATAAGCACGCTTTTTTATAAAACTGGAAAAGAATTTGATAAAAACGTTCTTACTAAAGTGAAAATCAATTATTTTCTAGAAGCAAATCTGAATATATTTTTTCATCAACGTCAGTATAAGTATCAAAAATAACTGCAGGTGAATCAGGATGTTCCATTATGAAGTCTTTTACGGTTTCTGTCGCGATTAGAGCCGCGTCCTTTTTAGGGAACCCTTGTTCGCCCGTTGATATGCAGGGAATGCACAAAGTCTTTAAGTTATGAGTTCTAGCTAAGTTCAAGATGTTTAAATAGCACTTCTTCAATTCGTTTTTCTCGTAATTAGAAATTCTGCCACGCGTAGAAGGCCCTAGGACGTGAATTACGTACTTCGATGGAAGATTATAAGCCACAGTAATGAAAACGTCTCCTACGGCCCTTTTAGAGCCTTTAAATTTAGCTAATTCGTTTTTACACGCTAAACGAAGTTGTACGCCAGCATAAGTATGTATTTCATTATCAAGGCAATTGTGGTTTGGAACGAAGCAGCCAAGCATATCAGAATTGCATGCATTAACTATTGCGTCACATTTAACCCTAACTATATCCCCTCTCCAGAGGGCTATTTTTGTATAAGCAGTTAACGGTATTGAAAAACAGTCAACTATACCAAAATTTTTTAGTTCATTTTTTAGATAAAGATCTTGGTAGTTTAGGAAGTTATTAGAACCCTCTTTTGCTGGTCGTAAATTCATTAATGATCTGAGCAATCTTTTACGTCCATTTAAATCATTGGCGTATCGTTTTGAGTAAGAGACATATTGAGGCATCTCTAAGAGTAGGTAATCAATAAGGGAATTAACAATTTCAATCTCATTCATAATAAATTGACGTTTTATAATTTATCTATAGCTTTACGAATAGAATCAGATGAATCGAAATCCAAGTCTTCAAAATCATCATCCAAATCTTCTTTTGAAATTGGTTGAACCTTCTTTTTGGGATCAGCTTTAGTAAGCTTCAAATCGAATGGTATACCCTTAGTCCTGACAATCATTTTAAGATAAAGATTAATTGCAGCCGACATAGTTATGCCAAGTTCATCAACAACCTTTTCTGCGTCCTTTTTTAATGTCTTATCAATCCTAAGATTTAGCGTTGTTTTCGGCATAATTTCAATTGGTTAAACCTTTCTTGTGTAACGCTATTGTAACGCTTTTTTCGTTACAGTGCAATTTTGAGCTAAAAATATGAATTGTTAGCACTCTAAAATTAAGAGTGCTAGTATCGATAAATACTAAATAATTTAGATATTTTCGACAAATTCTTTACCTAGTTTTTAGGCATATAGTTGATGTTACATTGTCTAAAAGCTTTGAATTTTTTATTTTTATCAATGAAAAAGCTTTGATGCCTGCAAAATAACGCGCATTCGCAGAGAGTACATTTTTACGACTCATCAATGGAGCATAGAAACCCAGTTAAATTAATATTCAAAATTACAGTTGTTTCACACATTCTAATTGATGAATATTTTGAACATGAAATCAGTCGAAATCTTTACAATTTGCCATTCTTATTTATTTGGAATTTCATCGATTGACTCCTTTATTGGTCCTTCAAGCAAAAAACAATTTCTTTATTTCGACAATTTGATATATGAAGGAACCGATCGCTTTTTAAAATGACTGTCTATAGAGTAGGGAAACCTTTTATCTTTATGTCTATCCCTTTACTTCGGCAGAGAAGTCCTTTCAATCAACTGTGGGTTCGCCCCCTTTCGCTTTCACACACTCCATTGAAGCCCTTCCCCACATTTTTACGTTTCTTTTTTAAATGCCATACCACCCTATAAAAGTTCATTTTTTTAAAAGCAGAAACTCGGTTTTATATTAATCAATGGAAACAATCATCTTTTAGTCATTGTTACTTCCATTTTGGATGGTCTTACCAGCCAATATCAGCCTTATTCACCCGATAATATCGCTATACAAACCCCCATTTTTTCATAATACTCAAAGCTCTTAGTCCATCTATCATGAGGTTTTGAATGTCTTAATATTTAACTCATCAACGTTCTTTCGATTTAAAGCAATGAAATCTCAATCGTTGTTACAAACAAGAATTACCCATTGCCAATCAAGTTAAAGATAGGTTCAGATGACGTTGCGCAACACTTGAACTAATAATCCTTAAATCATCAAACCAAGCACATGGGTTTTTCTGTAGAAAAAAAATTCCGAATTGAATAGAATAGTTGTTGGCGAAAACTTATTTTTCTAACCAAAGTATTTTATTCATGAGAGATTCAAGGAAAAAAGGCATCAAAAAACCATTAACTGTCGCCATTCTGGGCTCGGTTATATTGGCTGCTGGAACCGCAACTTCAGCATTTACTTTTTCTTGGTTTTCAAACACGAACAACGTCACAAACAAAACCCTAGAAGGGCACACTGCAGGCGCATATTTCGCTAGAGGTAGAGGTTCATCAAATGATCCATACGTCATTAATAGCCCCATTCATTTATATAATCTTGCGTGGCTTTATTACATCGGTTATTTCGATGGACAAGAGCCTTGTTTCATCATAGAAAAAGACTTAGATATGTCTGGGTGGACTCTTCCACCAATAGGAACAAAAGACCATCCATTTAATGGCCATCTTGATGGATATGACACAACATATAGCAAAACCAGTCAAACTGAACCAGTAACGATCAAGAATCTAACGGTTAGCAATGATTTCGGTTCATATAATACTCATCCAGCGAATATTACTAGTTCAACATTCACCTCGCCTGAAATAACAGGCCTTTTTGGCTATATTGCAAGCGATTCAACGTCTTCTAGCAAACCAACTCCATCAGTAAAGAATCTCTATATCGATAATGAGACCGTAACTTCAAAAACAAGCCATGCGTTAAGCGGTATTGTGGCTGGATATGTCGATGGAGAGCTTGAAGGAATTCATCTAAACAACTCAAAATTAGATATCAATTCAGGCACATCAAATATAAGTGGTTTTAATAATATTTCTGATTACACATCCGTTGGATATACAACAAGTAAGAGTTCATACGTAAAGAATGTAACAACATTATATGAACCTTATTTTGTGGGTAAATCATCTTTTGCAGATCAAAGCGGTGGCGGAGGCTCCGGGAATGATTGGGGTGCAAGTATTAACATGCAGACCATCAATAGAAGAATCAACTATATGGTTTCTTCATACACAAAATACGAAAAAAGCGGTACCGCAACAAGATTTACTCAATCAAGTCGTTTTAATTTATACGCAAGATACGGACAAACTGGTGAATGGTATTGGAACGACCAGAAAGCCACTATCAATGGCTATGCTAACCTCGCTAAAGGAACGATAATTCCATTAACAATCAATACTGATGAAGCATTCGTGACTGATGGCGTTAAAGATAAAGAAAATGAGATAACGTTAAATTCATACGCTTACCATATAACAGATTTTTATGATTCGAGTTCAGTGCAAGAAAGCGACATTATCGCCAATTCTAATTCTGGCTATTTTATTGGTGGAGGAACGATGGATGATAGTGGAACGATCAGTACCAGCAGCGGTGGTTATCTATATATAAGACGTCAATTGGTAAGTTCAGCAATGAGTTCTGCCGGGCAAAGTTCAACCCAAGGTACCGCTTATAGTTCATCTTCGACAATATTTAGATACATCAATGAATCAGGAACTGAGGGCACTTTAACCCTTACTAAAGATGAACAAGGTAATGTAACGGGCAACTCAATGAATTATGAAAGGGCAAACTCCGTTATCAACCAATTCAATACCACCATGGAAGGCAAAAGATGGGCTCAAGGCTTGAGATTTTACGGAACTGATAATCTAACATCTTCTTCGAATTATACAGATTATTTAAACGCTAAATTAATAGGAAAAACTTATTCCAAATATCAATTTTTGCAATCCGGATTGAATTTTACCGTTAAAGAAAAAGGTTACATAACAGTAATTATGTCTACTGCTATGTCAGCTAAAGTGATGTTTGAACTTTATAAAATAAGTAGAAGCGGTTGCTCAACAACTGCAAACTGTTCAGATGAACACTCAGTAACTAACGTAGAGCAAATCAAGCAAATTTATAAATACCAATCAGGAACTGATAGTTCTGGCAATGCAAAATATTCATATGACTATAATACGAATTCGCATAACGGGACTTTAGCTTTTGATTTCACGAAAATTAGTCCTTCCACAGAAAACGCTCTATATTATTTTGAAATTCCAGTAGAGCCAGGTGACTATTTAATCGGCAAAAACGAAAAAGGGACTTCAAATAACACCGCCTTTATCGTTTATCTTGATATTGGAACTTCCGGTAATGGTTCAGAGGCTACTTCAAACACCGTTTACCGCACCAAAGTCTTAGAACTCCTCAAACAAATCAATTCTACCTTCACATATCCCACTGGAGTATACGTTACAGACCTAAGTAAAACAGATATCGTTAACGACAAGAAAACATACTGCGTTCAATTAGGCAAAACATATTCTGGTACAGCCACAATGGATGTAAGTAATAACACCGCTACAACATCATTGACAACCACCTCAACTGATACAGGGGTCGCTTATTTTGATGATTCGTTAACTGTAAGCGAAAATGGAACAGCAATCACTATAGATAATGCTATATCTGAATCCAAAGCAGAAACTCAGAGTATCAGACTAACCTATTACGATCATTACTATGGTGATGGAACTGATGAGTTATATGTCTATATGATGGAAACAAGTAGTTCAAGCGATATCCCTACAACGTTCACTGGGTATGCAGGTTCTAAAGCTGATGATGGCATATATACATTAAGTAGTGGTGGAAAAGAGAAGTTCTATGATGATACAGGAGCGGAAGCGGAACCCTCTTCAATATCTCCTTCAGAATACGATATTTCTAACGTAAACACCTCCACGCCTGTCATATCTTTAAGAAATGTAGACACTTTAACATATCTTCCAACAGGTTCAGTTGGGACAGATCTATATTATGGTTCAACATTCAGTGAAACAAATCCAACTCCATCAGGATATAACATTACTGCAAGTGCAATAACAGATAGAAAAATTGAAGAAATTTCTAGAAATAGCAGCTATACAATCAACTTAGAATAGCAAGAAAAATATCAAACATGTGTTACAAACTTAAAATTTTTTTGAATTTGTAACAGATAAATGAATATTTT
>CAVFKA010000009.1:108187-110789 GCA_963623195.1 bacterium
AAAAACCATTAAACAAAAAATCTTTAAATATCAATAAAAGTTGGTATGATTTATGTTACTAAATACTAAAAGTATTTCAGTAACGCTAATTTATGAAAAAGAAAACTTCATCATCAATAATAATCGGCTGCACATTAGGTTCAGTCTTACTAGCTTGTGGTGCTGCATTAGCAGTTACTTTTTCATGGTTTAGCAATGGTAATAACGTCACTAAAGCGATTGAAGGCAATACAGCAGGTGCATATTTTGCTGGTGGCAGTGGAACTGAGGATAAGCCATATATCATCAATAAGCCAATCCACCTTTATAATCTCGCTTGGCTTCAATATATCGGTTATTTTAATAAAGATGGCAATAACGATAAAACAATAGATGAGCAATATTATTTTAAGCTTGATGCTGATATAACCATGACCGATGATTGGACTCTCCCACCTATAGGTACAGAACAATATCCATTCGTTGGAAATTTCGATGGTGATAATCATACGATATCAAACTTAAAAATATCTACTCAAATAGGTTCTAGCAATGGATATATAACCAAACACCCATCAAATGTTACACAAGATGATTTCAACAACGTTAACATAAATATTGTTGGTTTTTTTGGAATTGTTGGGTCAACTACATCTGGAGCAAATACAAGTTCATACACCTACAACAATACGGAATACACATACACGTCTAGCGTCAATTCAGTCAAAGGCGTTTATCTTGATGATGTAACAATCAACGCGTATGCGGAAAACACTCTATGCGGTATGTTAGCGGGATACGTTAATGGTGAATTAACGAATTCAGGTGTCCATTATGGTTCATTAAAGCTTGCTAGTGGGGTTACTAATATTTCTGGTTTCACTAATGTTTCTAGTTATACGTTAATTGGTGACTATAACAAAGAAAAGTTTAAGTGGGAAACCGCACCTGGAAGCGGTGAAGGCGGAGATGATTACGGTACTAGTATCAATGTCTATGACCTCTACAACAAACTCAGTTCATCATTAGGCTCAACGTCTAATCCATTGAGCATACCTAGTAACTATGCTATCCCAATTAAATTCGATTCAACAAAATCTGTTACTGCAGGCTCAGGAAGTACAACCGTAACTTCAAGCGGAACATCAATTACCGCAAATAACGCTTCAAGTATTGCTGCAGATAGCAAAGCAACAAACATTGGATACTATGCTGGCGATGGCATTAGCGTCCATAAAGACAAGTTTTCAACTTTAGATTTTACAAGTATAACCAAAGCAACAAACTCACCAATTGATTATTCCAGTCTTTCCGACGACGAAAAGACAAAAATTCAATCATTCCTCACGAAAAGTACTTCAACTGGTAGGCAGGGAGATAATGCAATTCAGTTAAGTGGAAGTTCAAACTTTCAAGCTAACCAAGGAAATAACGAAGTGGATTGGCCTACTGATTCATCCTCTTACACAATTGTTGAAAAGGCTACGGTCGGTAGTTATACTGGCAAATTATTCATTCCAACAAAGGGAATATGGGTCGCACCAGTTAAACCAGGAAGGTTTGAGTTCATTACGTCTGGAAGTGGATTTATGAAAGTCCTTCTGGTCATCCGTTTGCAAAGAAGTACGCCAAAAGATTATTCAACTGGCTTCGTAAACACGAAATATAAATGCAATTTTAATAACGATTGGTCCGGTAACATGGTAGGTCTATCATGGTTTAATAGTAGCATTTACTACTATGGATTGGAGATTACGCAAAGCGACATCGATAATGGTTATGAGTTCTTCATCACGTCAGCATCAAATTATTCAACCAGCGTACAATATATTCATTATCTTGATATAGGTACATCTGGAAGTGATTCTTCCTCAACTGAAAAAACTTTCTCATGGTCATTTGACTTCGTAGATAAAAATGATGATGGTTCAATCGTTAAACTTAATGACCAAAACTACGTTAAATCAAACATTTCGTTTTCTGTTAATGGAGCATCATCTACGGCATACGAATATTACTTCCGTAGAAAAGGGAACAAAGTCTTATATTACTATGATACTTCATATGTTGGATTCACATTAACTGCAGAAGGCACAACAGCAAACACCTCTAAAGCGAAAGATTCAACATGTAACGAAGAAACAACATCTAATTAAAATACGCAAACCATTCATTGTCAGTAAAGTTTAAATGACAAGTTTTTTAAGCAATTAAAAGAATTTGCGTTCATTCTAAAATCGTAATTCGATACATAGTTTATTCTTTTAAAACTTCCAATTTTATTGAAAAAACAATTGCAATAGCCTTATTTTTGGTTAAAAAGCAAAGCTGAATGATCCGTCAAGGATAGCCAGTTGCCAAGTTAATTCATCTAACACGGAAAAAGAAAAAATTGAGACAAATAGAAGACTTTAATTGGCATGATAATTATTGGTTGATTACAAACCTACGATATCAACTGATGCAACTAATTATCAAACGACTGTCGCAGGATATGATTTCACATTAAAGGATGGTGATGATTCATTTAATGACTATATTGCCACAAAAGGTAGTTCAACGAATACGTATTCAATAACGTTTAACGGAACATCGATCTAGTTCCGTTTTCCTTTATGACGTT
>CAVFKA010000009.1:111279-129623 GCA_963623195.1 bacterium
ATAAATGTCACCATAAAAATGCCAATTAACCAAATCGGGTGGTAAATGTCACTGCAAATCAAACAAACCAACAAATAATCCCTGCTTAAAACCCTATCTTCTTAAGTCAATACTAACGGAAACGAGTTTAACGTGGTAAACTTACTTTTGTTATCAATAACAATTGATAATACAAACAAAGGTTAGTAAAATAACGCAAGTGAAAGGCAAACCCGGAGCAATCCGGCGACGCAAAACTAAAGGATCCAGTCATGGATAGCCAGTTGCCGCTTGAAGAGAAAAGGAGAAAGGCATGGCAGATTTCCGTTCCAAAAGATTGAAATCCATTAAACTTAAAGCATGTTTAGTTTGCTTCCTTTCTTTAGGCACACTCTTTGCAGCTGGTACCGCCACTTTTGCTTGGTTTACAACAAATAAGCAAGCATCGGCTCAATATTTAAATATCGTCGCTCAAGATACCCATATGGTTTTTTCAGTTGAATATTACGCGATCGAAGACGTTGATACTGAGAAAGGCACTTACACATTTAACACAACATCGCAAACACATATGATGCCAAAATATGATCGTGTTTACAATGACGAGAAAAACAAATTATTAATCAAAATCAATCTCAAAGCAAACCACGAGGCATTCACCGTTAAAGCAACTGCCGAAGGAGATAACACGCCAAAAAAAGATGGAGAATTTGCCTGGGGCGATATCAATTGGAAAGCACATGACAACGGATCATACAACTTCCCATTAAGCACGATCGTTAAGTTTGATACATGCGATTTAGTTTCTGAAATTAAGGATTCTTCTATAACAGTTAAGAAGACAAGCCCAACAAACGAAAAGAAATTTGTTGATGCAAGTGAATCAACTCCAAAATTCACAACTACGCTCTCTCCTTTAGCAAGTGGAGCTGCTTCAACGAATACAGTATATATTATGGTCGATTACAATGAAAAAGCAGTCGAAGCCATATATTCATATAACATCGGTAACTCTATATTCGATAATGAAGCTGGCAGTAGCGATTCTTCTGGCGATACGAGCAACACAATTAAATGGACGCTTGATTTTGTAATAACGGTTGTTCCAGGTTCTAATTAAGATGCCTAGCGCATCTTTTTTTATTTTCTAAAAGAATTTTCTCAAACCACGCCTATATATAGGTAGGATGTTTCTTGGAATGATATATACTTTGATATATACTTACAATAGAGGTAATTATATGGAAGCAAAATTATTTGAAAATGGTCGTTCACAAGCTGTACGTTTGCCAAAAGAATATCGTTTTGATGGTGATAGCGTAATAATCAACAAAGTTGGTGATGCGGTTATTCTATTGCCCAAAGAAAGCAAATGGGCGCCTTTTATTGCTAGTTTATCTATGTTCCCATCCGATTTCATGAATGATGGCAGAAAAGATGACATTCCTCAAAAACGTGAAACCTTATGAAATACATGCTAGACACTAACATATGCATATACCTAATAAAACATTCTTCAGCAAAATTATTGCAAAGGTTTTTGAATAATGATCCTGAAGATTTTTGCATATCGGTAATAACGTACTCGGAATTAATGTATGGAGTAGAAAAATCCCAAAGAAAAAATGAATCATATATCGCTTTGATGACATTTCTTTCGAACATCAAAATTCTCGACTTCAATTCAAAAGCAGCCGATGCGTATGCTAATATTCGAACCAATCTAGAGAAAAAAGGCAACATAATCGGTAATATGGATCAACTCATTGCTGCCCACGCATTATCTAGCAATTTAACCGTTGTGACGAATAACGAAAGAGAATTCAAACGTATTAAAAACTTAAAAGTAGAAAATTGGGTTTCTTAAATATTTTTGTCCTTAATTCAAAAACCACGTCTTTATATAAGTGAAAGGAGAAGACGAACTTGAAAGGAGAAATTGTTAGAAGTAAGATTTTCTTACAAAGAGGAATTCTTATGAAAAAAGATGTAATAACCATTTCTTCCAAAGGCCAAATCGTCATACCAAAAGAAATGAGAGATCAATTATCCATACAGCCAGGAGACAAAATTGTTGCAATGTGCGATGGCAACACAATAGTCCTAAAGCCAATTGAAATGCCAACATATGAAGAATTTCTTGAATCAATGCATCAATGCCAAAAATGGGCAAAAGAAGTAGGATTAACTCAAAAAGATGTAGATGATGTAATAAAACAGGTTCGTGCAGAATCTGGTAAATGAAAGTCGTTATTGATACAAACGTTTTAATTTCAGCATCATATTTTGGCGGAAAGCCCCAACAAACTATAAAAATCATAAAGGAAAACTCAATTGAATTTTTCGTATCTAAAGATATTGGAAATGAATACCAAGAAGTATTTGAGAGAATGAAACAGAAAGGCTTTCACCCAAAAAACGACGCGCAAAGGATATTAAACTACACAATAAGAAGCGCCATTAAATTAGCGCCTATGAGATCGCTCATAACGTGTAGAGACCCAAAAGACAACAAATTTATAGATTGTGCACTATCAGCAAATGCAGATTTCATAATCACAGGTGATAATGACTTACTAGTTCTAAAACAAATAGACGACACGAAGATAGTAACGGTTGATGAATTTTTAAGTCTTTTCAGCAAAAACACTTGATGCGTGTATCAATATTCCTCCAATTAGCATTTATCATCAAACGATAAATTTTTTTATTTTACGCAAAGAAAAAAGCCCATATCTTTCGATATAGGCATTGATGTTAACGCTTGAAATTCAAGTATGTGATGAAGTCTGCTTCAGTAAGGTTGTTACCCTTATCGCCATCGATGTAATAAGGCATTGCAAGATCGAGACAGAATTGAGCTTGATCTGCATCAGATACACGATTAACGATAGGTGTAAGTTTCTTCTCATCAAGTTCGGCAGCCATACGAATGAATGAAGTATTCGAAGACTGAGATGCCATAGCATTTTGGAAAGTTTGGTGAGAGACTCTAACATAGGTGAATCCTAACTCATGTAATTTCTCTGCCGATTCATTAGATGGATCGTAAGAATTGGCTGAGAAGAGGATTCCGAAGGCGCTGGCGGCTTTTATGACCTTGGCTAGATCTTCTTCCAATCCAGAGATCGAATGCGTTCCTATGGCTATAATCATCGTGTTCTTAGGCATATCTGATTCTTGAGCAAACTTTTCGATGTTCTCTAAGAACGATTTAGAAAGAACAGACGATAGAGACATAGTTAAGCAAATATGTTTGATACCTTTTGCTTTAAGTGTCGTATCAGCAAAGTTCTTATAGAATTCCTCGACATTCTTCAAAGCTTGGAAATCAAGCTTATCTAAGATGTAGTTGTTTTGAGCAATTGGTAAGAATTCACGCTTTGAGATATTCTCAGATGAGTATCCCTTAAGTCCTAAGGAGAACTCAATACCAACAGGTTTTCTACTTGGAGTATCAATCATTGCTGATAGACGAGTTTCAACTTGTCCACGTGCAAGAGAGTCTTGTAAGAGTTGAAGAATGTATTGTTTACGATCGGCTTTACGAGGCTTATTACGGCCAACTTCAAGTAAGAGTCCTTCACCAAGCTCTTTAGAACGTGTAAGTTCAGAACTAAGCAACGACATCATTTCGAAGTTTGTTTGAGCTTCGTTTGGATATGTAACTGAAGAATAGGCCAGCTTAAGCGTTAAGGAATTTCCTCCTGCTTGAAGTGGTGTTTGGAATAATTGAGCAATTTCTTCAGCAAAGGCATACATGCCGTTCTTGTTCATTGATTTAAGCAAGAATGCAAATGTATTGTCATCATATCTATATAAGACATTGCCATATCCTTCATCTTGGATAAGATTGACCATTGCTTGAAGGAGAACTTCTCTATTGTCCAATCTATAACGAGTTACAAGATCATCACAATTTGTGACACGCATGGCAAGAACAAGACCATTTCCTCTTGTTCTAATTTCTCTGTTGATTTCATTAGATAATGTCTTGGAGTTATAGATGCCAAGAGCCTTATCAAAGAGGTTAGCAGAAGAGGCAGCAAGGCGAGCCTCACCTTCAATGACGATGGTAGAGATATTAGCACCTTTGCCTCTATTAGAAGCAAGAACGGCCATGGATTGTTCTGTAGGGCCTAATTCAGCAATAGACTTCTTTAAGGTGCCTTTTCTTAATGGACAATCCTCACATGGCTCATCTAATCCCATGATTGCTTTGTAACAATACTCACCATGTTTCATCTTATCGAATTTCTTCTCCATGTTTTCAGAGAATTCGATTAAACGATATGTGGTGTTATCGATGGTATAGAAGAGTTTGTTGTCTCTTTCAGCAAGAGAATTAAGAACGACTTGATGACGCTTGATTTGTCTTTGAGAATCCAAACCAACAATCATGACAGCCACCATCGAGAAGAAGGAGTCTGCGCATTCTCTTTCAAGCAAGTCTTGTGAAGTTTTCTTTGTGTCAGAAAGGAAGTAAGCTAATCCTTTCTTTCCATCTGCGCATGACATAGGGAAGAAGAAGCCAGATTTAGCATTAATTGATTGCATCCTCTCAGAAACTTCAAATGGAAGGAGGTTGACATCATCGACAAAGAAGAAACCATCAGTTCCAACATGGTCAAATATTGGATTGAGGTAACGGCCAGGAATATTCTTACCTGTACCGAATAAGTTAAACCCTTGTTCCTCGGCATTTCCTGTATTGGAATGTTCAAGAACAACGGAATACGTATCATTTGATTCGTTATAAAGAAGGACGCCCGCATTCGTAAATTGCATAGCGGAGCAATAATACTTGAGGGCATTAGAAACAGTCTCAATCATTTCTTGCTCATTCTTTGCTAACAAGAATTGCTTATAGAACGATTCATTTGCAGAAAGGAGGATAGCCCTACGTGGTTTTTCGCCAATACCTGCATATGGTAAGACCAATTCATCACTGCCTTCTAATACATTGAGAGGGTTGGCTTGTCTTAAAGCAATTTCAGCTGCAGAAATAAGCTTACTTTCAGAGATAGATGGGAAGATAGCCGCGCCAACTCTTGAAGAATAGAAGATGACTGAACCAGATTCACGTTTGATATCTGTAACAGTGAAGGAACGAATAAATTGTTCGCAACGAACCTTAAAGAGAGACACGGCGCTGATCTTTTCAACCAAGATAAGATAAGAACCATTCTTTTTCTTACACATGATTGTTGGATTAAAGATCAACTTAATGCTACGAAGCAACGTTGCATCAACTAAGTCAGGAATGTTTTCTGAACCAACAGTCTCAATTGCGACTAAAGCACTAGTGAATGATGAAGAATTTCTGATCGTGTTACGTAAAACACTAGAGAACTCTTCTTCCGTATAGATTTTTTCGATAACAATAGTTTCATCTTCGTTATTGTTTCTTTCATTAATTCTTGCAGCCAAGCTGTTAATCTTGTGTTGTAAGGAAAGAAGATGCTCACTCTTGTATTCTTTGTTAAGCAATTTAATACGGCCTGCATCCAATGAATCGATTTGATCAAGGAAGCTAGCAGTCGCATCTTGAAGTTCATTGTTCCCTCTCTTGTAGCTCCAAATTAATAAGCCAACAAAGGTAAACAATAAGATGATGCAGATAATTGAAAGAACCAAGAATGGAATGTATGCGTCATTGCCATTATAGGCAAGGACAATTCCAAGAATGGCAAATATCGTTAGACATCCCAATACTGTTGCAGGGAAGGCAATCAAAAATGGTAAGCTCTTTCTCCAAGAGAAGATCTTTTTGAAGGTTTCTTTGAAATCAAATTTCTTATTTTCCATTTAAAACCTCCTCCGACGTAGAAAAGTCTGAACGGTTATTTAAGATAATCTTAGTAAGGACACGTCCAATAACTGGAGTGGCTTCTAAGCTCTTACGTGTATAGTTCAATAATTGATCAGGGGCATCAAGTTCTAAAGCAACAACGCGAATTGTTAATAAAGAAACTTGTCTTTGGAAACAAACCATGGCAATTCCGCCAGAAGAAGTGTCATATGCTCTAAGCATATTCTTAACATATCCGTAGTGGTTGTTTTTAATTTCATCAATATCCTTAGAAGAAGTATAGATTTGTTCTCCGCTTAAAAGATATCCTCTTTCAGCAAAACTTCCCTTACCAACCTCAAATGAAGCAGCTTCAGCCTGCCCGTTCATTGAATTTTGGAAGATATAGAATTCAGGTTGGCCAGGAATTTGACCATATGGGGTGTGGATGAGTGGGTTGTATCTAACACCGTCAAGATAATAACGGTCAGCGATAAACAAGTCACCTTGGTGGAGATGTTTATCTAAGGAGATACAAGAGCCTGTGTTAACGACTAAATATGGATCATACTTATCGATGATCATATTAGTGACTAAAGCGGACATGGTATTGCCATAGCCTGTTGCAGCAATGACAATTTCATCAATGCCAAAATTACCGCGATGCGCTTTAACGCCAAATGGTAATTCGTCTACTTTCTGTCCAGATGTGAAACGAGACGTGTAGTAGAGGATATCGTCTTCTGTTTGTCCTAAAATGGCAATCATTCTTCATCTCCTCCTTCCTCATCTTGTTGTTTCTTGAGTTTTTCTTTCTCTTTTTGAGCTTCTTCCTCAAGCTTGCTATGTTCAAGAAGAGCTTCAAATTCACTAACTTCCAAAGGTTTAGCAAAATAGTAACCCTGAACGGCATCAAGATTATGCTTAGTAAGAATTGAGACCTGCGTTGGGTTTTCAACACCTTCAGCAATAACAAACATGCCTAAGCCATGAACAAGAGAAATAATGGATGCGACAAGAGATTCACTTGTCTTATCAAGTTCGACGTCATCAATAAATGACTTATCAAGTTTAAGAACGTCGAAATCAATGTTTTTAATAGCGGATAAAGACGAATATCCAACACCGAAGTCATCGATTGAGGTAGAGAAACCAAGACTCTTGATTTTGCGAATGATGAAGCTGATGAAGGATGTATCTTGAGCAGCTAAGGATTCAGTTAACTCGATTTCGATTGAGCTTGCATCGACGCCATATTTCTTAATGGTGTCGTCAAAGAATTTAATCAAACCTGGATCATAGATTGTTCTACGAGAAAGGTTAACAGAGATAATGAGTTTTCTCTTTCTTTCTTTTTTCCATCTTGCTAAATCTTGGCAAACAGTCTCAAAAACATAATGGTCGATGTCGACAATTTTGCCTGATGCCTCAGCATAAGGAATGAATGAAGATGGTGGAAGATAGCCACGACGTGGGTGTCTCCAGCGGATAAGAGCTTCAGCTCCATAATATCTTCCATCAGCAATATTCCATTTAGCCTGATAATAGATAAGGAATTGTTTCTTTTCGAGAGCTTGGTCAAGTTCAAGGGATCTTTCTTTTTCAAAGTCTCTTGTATCAATCATTTGAGGATCAAACAACTTAATATCGCCAGAAAGACGCATGCCTGCATCGAATCTAGCAGCAGTATTGGCATTATCGATTGCTTCATAGATTGATTGACCATCTTTAATGATGTTAGCGCCAACCATGATAAAAGCCATTGGCAAAGATGGTAAACGTCCAAGTTCATTGTTGATTTCGGTAACTAATTTAGTAAGAGTGTTGAAGAATTCTTCTTTAGATTCAACGCTAGCAAAGAAGTAATACTTGTTTTCTCTATTGACGCCATAAATCCAGTTGTCTTTTCCGTTGAGTTCTTTTTCAATAGAGGCCAAGAAGATTTCATTCAAAGAATAAATATCAACTTGTCTGAATGTCGAAATAGGTTGGTTGTTGAAACCATGGACATAAATAACACCTGTCATTTGGATTTTGCCTTTTTCAAGCTTGCCCATACGGCTTGATGCTTCTCTTTCGAATGTTTCATCATCCCAAATAAGAACATCATTATCGAAGATGGTTTTGATCCAGACTTGGCGACGGAATAAAGATTCACGACGAGAGAATAAGCGTGAAATAACAATCAAATCAGCAATTGTAAAAACATAGCTGATAAGAATGATTATTGTGGCGGCTAGCTCGTTAAGGAAATCGTATTTAGCAATTAAAGCAACGGCAGGAAGAATGATACCAGCGACAAAGATGGCTAAAAGGACGAAACAGCCAATGATTACGTTACGTAAGATGTTGATTTTCTTGTTCATTGTTATTTTCCTCCTTTTTCTTCTTTCTCAAGTTGCTTCCGCAATTTCTTTTTTTCTTTTTCTTTCTCTTTGGCGATTTGCTCACGCAACTCACGTTTGAGATTGAATTTCTCTTCGAATAGCATCATGGCTTTCTCGTCGTTTCTATCAACGCCAGCCTTATCTGCTGCTTCAAAGAGCTCAACTTCATATGCTTTCTTCTCTTTTTTGTAATTGAGAATCGTCTGAACTATTGTGATTGTTGCAATCGCAGCAATTGGGACGACAATCAAGACAGGAACAAGCCATGGAGTTTTACCTGTGGCTGCCGCGGCTTGTGGCGAGACATAGGTCAGAAACGTACCGAAGGCGTCAGAATGAGCGACAACGGTACCGATGTAGTATTTCTCGGGAACTGTCTCCCAAGCAGTTTCTGGGCAACCATTTGCTAGATCTCTGCAAGACCACGCATTGAGGTTATCACCACGGGTGTGGAACACTAGTCCTTTGTCATCAGTCGTTATTTCTAAGACTCTATGAGTATCAGGGGCACCAAGTGTTGGATAGTAGAAGGTGATGACATCACCAACTTTAACATTTTTCGGATCGTCTTTTTTAATGATTATGCCAGTTCCGGTATTTAAGGAATCTGGATTATCTCCTTCCATAGAATCGGTCGCAACATAGAGGAATGAAGTTCCAAATACTGATGGGACGCCATAGTTCTCTGCTTTATTTTGCGTAATGAGCATTGAGGCTTGGACATAAATCATGAATATGAGAATTATGCCAAGTACAACGTCAACGATTCTTGAAATGATCTTCTTCATTATTTAAGTTTTCCTTTCAAGACGACCTTTTTAGCCTTATTGCTCTTCCTCGTTTTGATGAAGACGAAGTTCTTTTCTGCTCTGAAGGTTGGAACGTCACGCACGAACTTCTCATTTGAGTCTTCGTCTAACGTTTCTTCCTCTTCAGGTACAGTTTGAGGTTGTTCTTCTTGAGGCTCCTCAGTTGGAATTTCCTCTTCAGGCTCTGGAATTGGTTCAGGCTGAGGTTCTTCGACCTTAGGTTCTGGTTCAACTTCAGGCTCAACTGGCTCTGGAGCAGGTGTATCTTCAATCACAGGAGTTTCCTCTTGTGGTTCGCGAGGTTCATTTTCTATTGGTTCTTCAATAGGTTCAGCAGGAGTTTCTTCTACAGGGGTCTCCTCAATTTGAGGTTCAACTGTAGGTTCTTCTACTGGTTCAGGAGTTGGCTCCTCAGGAGTCTCTTCGATTACAGGCTCTGGGATAGGTTCTTCAACTACTGGTTCAGGAGTTGGTTCTTCAACTACTGGTTCCGTAGGTGTTTCCTCTTCCTTAGATTCGACAGGGGTCTCCTCTTTTTCCTCTACCGGGGTTTCTTGAGGCTCTTCTGGAGTCTCTTTTTCGTAGATGATGACACGTCTTCCTTTAGCTGTAACGAATTCCGCTTTAATCTTGCGGCCATTATGTTCTCCTTGAGGCTCTTCGCTTGGAGTTTCCTCTACTGGAGTTTCTTCTGGTGTTTGTTCAGCTTGAGGTTCTTCAACTACTGGTTCAGGAGTTGGTTCCTCAATGACTGGTTCAGGTTCAATTTCAGGTTCTTCATCGATGAGAGGTTCTTCGCTTGGAGCTGGCTCATCTTTTTCGTAGATAACAACTCTCTTGCCTTTAGCATTGATGAATTCCGCTTTAATCTTTCTGCCATTTCCTGTTTGAGCTTCTTCAATGAGAGGTTCATTCTCATTAGATTCTGGCTCGAAGGTGATTTCCTCTGCTTGTTGAGGGATATAGATGTCTTCGATTTCTTCTTCAACTGGCTCTGGTGGAACATATCCTTTATCAAGTTCGGCTTGACGACGGATTTCTTCACGAGTTCTCTCAAGTTCATCAAGTTCAGCTTTACGAGCTGCCTCAGCTTCTTTTCTAAGACGTTCCTCTTCAGCTTTTCTTTGTTTCTCGAGTTCTCTTTCGCGAGCTCTTTGTTCTTTAAGACGTTGTTTTTCAAGAGCTTCGAGCAATTTCTGACGTTCAACGGCTTCTTTGGCGATGTCGATTGTCTTTTGCTTTTCGATTTCTTCATCAACAAGTGTCTTCTTATATACTTCGTCACGGTAATTCTCTTCCATGGCAAGACGTTCCGCTCTAGCCTCTTCAGGAGTTAAGGCCATAGGTGAAGTACGTTCTTTCTTATGTTCAGGGAATTGATCATATAAGAATTTGCCATCATGGAATGTTTCATCTTCCATTGTGAAGAGGACTTTAGGATTGATTGTCTTCTCTTTGACTTTCTTGTTTTCGATTTCTCTGTCTTTGACACGATTTGAATGCAATGTGAGCATATCGGCTAAGACTAAGCCAAAGATTTCTTCGAAATATTCTTGGGTGAAATCTTGTTCGGTTTCTTGAACAGAATAAGAGACACCTAAATCAGTATAGGAGTCGATGAATTTCCATAATTCGTATGCGGCATGATAGTAAGGGTTCTTAACGATCATGTTGGTCATATGGATTGGGTTGGCAACATCTTTAGCGCCAGCCATGTCTGTGACCATGAATGGTGAACGCATGAGGTAAGCGCAACGTTCACGAAGAACAGATAGTCTTCTTAATGTTTCTTCGTTCTTTTCTTTGTTGCCATTATCTTTTGATGGAGAAGAAACCTTGATACGTGAATCAATTTCGTATTTTGCTCCATCGATATTGGATTGAGATTTAATAAGGATAAGATCTGAATCGAGCGTTTCGCCATGATCTTTGATGAAGTTAAAACGTTTCTCAATAAAGAGAGAACATTTCTTGATTAAGGTCATGACAAATCTGTTTTCGTAGATTTGCGTATCGATTTCAGCGTGGATGGTTAAAATCTTTTCAGGGGTGACGTTACCTTTTTTATCGACGGAATGTACGAATTGGGTATGAGAGGCTAAGTGTGTAATTGATTGAGCGTTGATTTTCTTAGCTAGACCAGCCTCAACAAGTTCTGGCTCATCTTTAATGAAGGTACGTGGATTGGCAATGATTGTATCAATGGCGTCAAAGCCTTTTTCTAATTCATCAACAAACTTTGAATCGAATTGCTTAGATTCAAGACGTTCCGTTTGACGAATGTAGTTCTTTCCTTGTTGTCTGACCTCTAAAAGCAAAGACTGAAAAGCGGATGAAGAGGAAATAAGGTTCTTCATTCTAGCAAGGTATGCTTTTTGGGCACTTGTCAGTTTTTGTTTGTTTGAGGATTCTTTTGCCATAATTTAAATTAGGAATTTTGTTTGATTAAGAGTTTGATTTTTGCTTTGGAAAGTTTGAATTCATTCTTGCCAAAGAGTTTTGTTAATTGAGCATCGAGTTTGATTAACTCATCGCGTAAGAAGGCGACGTTGAGAACTTCGAATTTCTTTAAGATCTTGGATTGGAAGACATAGTCAACAGCGCCAAGTTCGGTTCCGCCACAAGCAACGTAGCAAGGAACGAATAAGCCAAGTTGCTTCATGATACGGTTACCGAAGGCAAGACGGAAATGTTCAATGACATATGTGTCGAGTTCTTGGAATTTTTCTAATGTCTTGCTTGATAAAGCGTAATCTTGCATAGCATTGTCGTATAAGCTCTTCAAATATTCATAAGGAAGAGGCAATGCTTCAGTGAATGGTGCTTTGAATTCAATACCTTTGTTATCAAAGAAGAGAGACATAGCACGGTCATAGACCTTATCGGAAATTGTAAATGTGGAGTCATCGTTGTTAGCTGTTCCGACGAACCAAATATTTTGTGGAATGAGCATTCTGCCGTCTGTGACGTGTTTAGGGTCATCAGAGCGAGGAGCTGCAACAAGGGAAATGTTCCATTCAGCAACGTTAGGCATTTCCATGATGGATAAGAATTCGGCGAAGTAGTACTCAATACGAGCCAAGTTCATTTCGTCGAGGACAACGAGATTGATATCATCACGATATGTTGCTTCATAAATTGCACGTAAGAATTCAGTTTCGGTGAATTTATGAGTGAAGTCGTTGTAGTAGCCTAAGAGTTCTGAACGGTCTCTCCAAGATGGTTGGACTGAACAGATAGCAGCATTGTGTTTGAAGAATCTTCCTAAAGCATAAGGCAAAGATGTTTTACCTGTACCGGAGATACCTTCGAGAATGATGATCTTACCTGTACCCATGGCTGCAAAGAATACACGGATAGTATCAATAGTGTAATAGAGGCCCATTTGTGAGCATGCGAAGTTTCTGAATCTTTCACAAATTTCAGCAAGTGTGATATTTTGGGCATCTTCTGGAAGAGTTGTATTGATTTCTTTTCCTTCATATTTTTGATCAACTAAGGTCAAACGTGGGAAACGAATATCGTTTTCGTCTTGCTCTTCTTTCTTTTCTTCAGTGTTTTCTTCGTCTTCAGCACCAATTATGGCATTTCCTTCACCAGGAAGAACGCCAACGCCTAAAGAACGGACTTGTAAGCCAAGGACTCTGTCTTTTTCCTTGATGGTTTGATAAAGTTCAAGGTTGAGACGTTCAACTTCAGCTTGAAGTTTTTCTTCTGAAGCAGTGGATTTTCTGAAACGAACATATTTTCTGATGAGCCAGAAAATTAAGAAACAAACCCCGCCGATAAGAGCGACAAGGAGAATGGCAAATATAACAAAGAAAAGCCATCCACCAAAGCCAAAGTCAGGGGAATATGTAGCAAAAAGGGAGTTGTAATAATCAAATTCGCCTGGAACAGGAGCCCATGGACATGCAAAACGCATGTTGAACCAAGTCCCTAGGTTTTGGAAGAAGGCGACGATCATCTCCTTCAAATATTCAAAGTAAGCAGCCATATGTTACTCTCCTTTTGTTAATCACTGAATTGGGTTCCTAAGCCAGTAAAGCCTAGTGCGAGGGTAAACGCACCGTTTCCAATTGCTTCGGTGACATCTAAATCCCATCCCTCTAAATATATCGTAACTACAACCCTTGTGGCTTGATTTTCTTTCAATCTTGCTATTGGAAATACGTTTGTAGGGTCGTAACTGCCTTGTCCATCTTTCAATGAAAGCTGTTCAAGGGTGTATGTTTCCTCTTTTTTAAATGAGAGGCCATTTTCAACGCTTTTATTATAGTTGAATCGTTGCACGCCCGCCTTATGTTTGGCATTGAAACAAGTTGCTCTTGCTCCTGGAACATCTAGATCTGAATCAGTTGAAGATGCTTCCTCATACACTAAGGTAGACTCATCGTCATATTCTCCATAGACGATTTCTTTTGATGTGTCACTATCATAATCATAGTAACCATCTTTTTCAGTTGCATCCAAGGCCCCACCAAAAGTGGTGTTAGATGAATGTAATTGATTTGGTTCATAGATATAGAACCCATCCTTAGAGAAGAAGGAGACGCGTGTAGCGTTAACGATGTTATCAAGTTCTTCAACTGTAACATCTTTTGACGTACTTGCTGTCTTTAGGTTCTCATCATGAAGCGCCTTCGCGTACGTATCCTCATAATCTAAGAATAGATACATATCGGAATCAGCCAAGAAGTAGAATTCAAATTGGAAGAATCCGGAAGTGGCGACATTTGAAGAGTGGTGATTACCATCTTTGGAATATGCTTCTCTTAGTACTGGTAGAGCCGTTTCATAATCGGTATTCTCATTGAGCCATAAATCTTGATACATACTAGAGGTGTCAGCTAGTGCTGATCCTGCATGATATGAAGGATAATGCTCAGAAAGAATATTATCGTTCAATGAATCGTAGTACTTAACTTCTCCAGATGAGTCTTTAAGACCTATCTTGAGAGCATGAGTTTCTGTAATGTTGAAGTCCATGAATTTGACTTTGCCAGAATCAGAAACGGCAAACCATGCAAATGTTGAAGTAACAGAAGCGGCTAATGTAAGGGAAAAAGACAAAAGACCAACCAAAAATAGCTGTCGGTTGGACATTACCCTCTTTCCTTTGTAGTGTGACTTATATTTCTTCGCCATGATTGTGTACTAGTGAGCGCTGAAGGCCATCGAGAATGTGAAAGATGAACCTTCTGGAGCGGTACCGTAACAATCAGGATCGTTTCCCTCTAACCAGCATGCGACAGTGAAACCCATCTTTTCAGAAGGCTTAAGTGTGATAGCTTGGCGATTGAAAATCGTATAAGGATCTTCAAAAGTCTCGCAATATCCATGTGTACCATCGTAAGTGTATATAGGGGAATGTTTCCCGTCATTTTCTCTATATGTCGAAAGAATTTCACGATGATCGCCAGCGGCGTTCTCGTTAACACTTTCTAAGGCATAAACAGTGAAATCGTGGCTACCTGAGCCATCCTCTTTCCAGATATTTTGGTAAAGAGCAACTCTTAGATAAGAGTATGGTTGGACGGCGCTATTAGTAGGCGAAACATAATCATCTATTGTCATCTTGTAATCGAAGATTGCATCTTCGTTTGGCGAGATGTTTTCCGCATAGAAGGTAAAAATCAGAGCAGTATCAATGCTCGTTGTCTCTCCAGTGGAAGCTGAAGTGGTTTCTCTGCTCATATTATGTGAGCCATTAAGATCATTGTCTTCTTTGATTTTGACTGTGTCGTCAAGGTATTTGAAAACCGAATCAGCTGTCGTGACATGGGCGTTGTCTAGTCCTTTTGCAGTTAAAATGCTCTGCGCAGAACCATCCTTTGCCTTGTCAAATAGTTGCAACGTTGAAGGGGCGACACGTGGGTCCATCTTGATTGTAAACTGTCCTGAGACTTTGCCTAAAAAGGAGATGATGCCTAAGATCAAAACTCCGGTGGCTGCGACTCCAGTAACAATGCATGCAATATTTCTTTGCTTCCTCCTGCGTGCGTATTTCGCGGACGTAGGATACAAAGAAGCATCAGGATTGCCTGACTTATCACCGGATTGCAAATCTGGTTGTTTATTTTCTAAATCTGCCAAGGTGTATGCCTCCAAAACGAAAAACTTGGAGAGCGAATGAGAAGATCGCTCCGTAAAACATCATTTTCCTATATTAAGCCTTGCCTAGGGACGTTCTTTTTTTCCAACTTAGTATAGTTATAGATGTAAGCCCAATTTGGAACAAGAAACGTATCAGCCAGTTGCCCACAAAGTCGAAATGTCTCGAATGTTCCGCGGTAGCTGGCTGCCATCTTCTCGTAGAAGGCCCTTTAGCTTTGCGCCGCCAGATTTCTCTGACTTTGCGTTTCTCGACAAGAATTATCATTTAAACACGTTTCTTTGTCAACCCTTTTCGTTATTTATGATACTCATAAATGTTTCGAAATTTTTGAGACAATTTTCTTATCTAGTTTGAAAATAATAGAAAGAATCAATGTTTTTATGTATTTAGTTAGTTAAATATTTATATTTATGCATTGAAGAATAAAAAAAATACGTCCCACATAAGTGAGACGCATACAGGAGATGAAGTAGTTGTTATTCTTTTTTGCCTTCTTCTTGTTTCTCTTGAGCCATTTCAGCTTGGAGTTCTTTGAGAAGTTCTTCTCTTGCTTCTTTCTTTGCTTGTTCAGTGATTGCTGCTTGTTCAGCATCAGAGATATCAACATGTTTCTTTGTAGCAACGACAACAAGATAGATGATATCAAGAGCAAGAATCAAGAAGATCGGAATGAGAACAATAAATAAGAATGCTGTTGGATTGTTTTGTAACCATCCGATAAATGGGCCATTATTAGCCAAATTATGAGCCATGTAGTTTGGATCAAGGTCTGGGTCATTAAATGTAACAGTAACAAGTATTGAAGTTACAATGACGAATACAACAATAGCGAGTTCGGCTACACCAGCGATAATCAATCCTATTTTCTTTTTCTTATCCATACGTATTTACCTGTGTGTTTGATGTCGATACATATTTTAGCACATAGAAAAGTAAAAGAAAGCCCCTAATTTATTAGATTATTTGCCGGTTTTGATAATTTTTGTTGCAATCAATCTTTTTTGGGGCGATACTTATGTTGCTTTCAGAAGGCTGCTTGCCCAAGCGTCATTATGATTCAAACCTTCCGAAGCATTGCCCAAAATTGCCATCCCGGACGCCATTCGATCCGGCTTTTGCCGTCATCGGGGGATATCGGGAGGGGGCGCCAAAAAAACAATTCACAAAGGAGTGCAAAGACACACTATGAACACAAAGACAAAACTCATGCTCGGCCTCTCAGTCTTGACGGCCGGCACATTGGCCGCAGGCGCCACAGGAACCTTCGCATGGTTCACCACGAACAAGAGCGCAACAGCCACATACAGCAATATTTTAGCTGCCGGTACTCAAGGTAACCTTCAAGCTTCCATTGCTGGTATTACTGACGCAACTGCAACAGGAGCACAATCTAAAGACACAACCGCCTCCGCAACAAAATCAAATACATCTGACGTTTCTTCAAAAGATGGTATTAGCTTTGCCCAACCAGACTGGGTTGGACAATCCGGAAATGACGACGCAGTCACTTTCAACTCAATCAAAAACGTTACATCAAAATCTGGATATTACACCCAATATGCAGTTAATCTTTATAACGTTGCAGCCGATGGAGCCAATTCAACAGCAGCAAACGTAAAAGTTAATTTGACTGGTGTCGAAATCAGCGGTGAAGATTTCATCAAACAAAACGTCCGTGTTGCTATTATTGCTGAAGGATATACTACTACTTCAGGATATATTACAGCCGGAACTACATTAGGCGTCTTCAGCAACAACACTCAAACAACATATGTTTTAGCTCAAGACACAACCGGAACTATGGCAGACGCAAAGAAAAATGATGCAACTATTACTGCAGCTGCAGCATCATTAACTACTGCTATCACCGTTAAGGACAGCCTTGCTTCAGGTTCAAACTGCACTGTTGGTGTCGCTGTTTGGCTCGAGGGTACTTTAGCTGATAACCAAGATACTGCCATCGGACAAAACGTTTCTGTTAAATTAACATTCAACGCAGTTGACGTTCAATAATTAATCATTTATTGATTAGGCTATTTAGAGAGGCATCGATTTATCGGTGCCTTTTTTATTAGTGTAATAACCATTCACCGTCCCGATGAAAGAAATTAAATATAAACAAAAGCCCATCATATAAATGACGGGCTAAAGATTTCTTAATTGATTATAACGTAAGATTACGCGTCAATGCCTGAGAAGCCTAATGTAACATCAACAGACCCTGTATCTGCAAGATCTTGATTTGTCATTTCAGTGCCTTCCATCCAAACAGAAATCATATAGTAGCAGTTTTTGCCTGAGGCAAGATCTGTTAAATAACCTTTTGTGTCTGTTGTAGAAGCAGAGGTGATTGTTGAAAATGCGCCAACTACATGTTTATTTGCGTTAACATCACCCAATGTTAATTCTGATTTATCAGAGTCAAATCCGCTCACATATTTTTCTTTAGTGGCACCAGTTTCGGAAACTGAATTTTCGAATAACCATGTCAATGTGCCGGTTGTGCTGCCTGCAGTTGGTTTTGTTTCGCCACAGCTGACAACAGCTACGCGTGTCCATTTTGCTAAAGCAACATCGGCATCTTTAGACGCACTTGTAGCAGTAACCATTGTCAATTGATTGAGGAAAACTTTAAGAGAAGAAGATCCAGTATTTTGTAAATTGACATAATATTGTGTATATAAATTATCACTTGCAGCGACATCCTTAACAGATTCAACTTTTGCATCATTTGCGGCATTGGAGACCCAAACTGGCTTTTTTAAAAGTCATTCCATCACCAGAAGAGATGTCGCTTGTATAAGAAGCGGTTGATGATAATTTAACTTCATCCTTCCATTCGCTCTTGCTTTCATCGTAGTTTGTTTCTTCTGTTGTAAGACCGGAATCAGTTAAAGTGCCCATTGTGACCTTAAGCTTTCTTGTATCAGCTTTTGCAACGATGGATGTATATTTTGCAACAGCTGTCTTGTTCGTGGTGAACCATGCGAAGGTTCCTGTGGCGCCTGCGGCCAATGTGCCGGCCGTCAAGACTGAGAGGCCGAGCATGAGTTTTGTCTTTGTGTTCATAGTGTGTCTTTGCACTCCTTTGTGAATTGTTTTTTTGGCGCCCCCTCCCGATATCCCCCGATGACGGCAAAAGCCGGATCGAATGGCGTCCGGGATGGCAATATAATAAAAACAACGCTACCGAAAAGAGAGGTAACGCACTAAAGGTAGAAACTACCGATACTAATCATATATCCAATAATATTTCAAGA
>CAVFKA010000010.1:0-193357 GCA_963623195.1 bacterium
AAAAGAAAATTCTAGAGCGTCTAGTTATCGAATTAACGATAATCAAGCTGCTACTAGAAATCTTTAAAGCACTATTAATTTAGCCCAAACAGGGTTAGATGTCAATGGACGGGCATCTTCCGACAAACTATATCTTTCTTAAAAAGAAAAACGTTTCATGCTACAATCATAGCCATGAAAATCAAAGAGTTTGACATCCTTCAAAAGACATTCCAAGAAAACGGCCACTCTTTATATATGGTTGGTGGAACAAGTAGGGATTTCCTTCTTGGGATTGAACCCGATGATTTAGATTTCGTGAGTGATGCAACGCCTGAAGAAGAAAAAGAATTTCTACCTGACGCATCATATGCCTTCGCGAAATATGGCTCCATTCATTTAAAAATTGAGAATAGGATGGTTGATATAACAACCTTTCGTGTTGAAGGAGAATATAACGACCGCAGGCATCCAAGCAAAATAGAATTCGTCCGTGAAATAGAAAAAGATTATGTTCGTCGAGATTTCACCATCAATGCAATATATATTGATAAAGACTATAATGTAATAGATTTTTGCGGAGGGAAAGAGGACCTCAAAAACAAAATCATCAAGTTTATTGGCGATCCAAGCGTAAGGATTCAAGAAGATCCACTTAGAATCGCTAGAGCCGAGAGGTTTGCCACAAAACTAGGGTTTAGCATCGAAAAGGAAACCCTAGAGGCGATAAATAAGAATCGTTATCTTCTCAACGAATTAAATCCTCTAAAACTAATTGAGGAAGAAAAGAAAGGCTGGATAAGAAAATGAACCATAGTAATCTTTTAGTGAATGCAGTAAGTTTTGAATACCTTCTTTTGGATTCTTATTCACGTTTAGGACTTTCAGAAAATGAATTGGCCGTGTGTTTGATGATCAAGCATCTTAATGAACAAGGAAATTCATTTATAACGGCTGACATGCTTTCCTTAAAAATGTCTTTAAAAACGAGAGAGATTGATGGAAATATTGCTTCTTTGATGAAGAAAGGATATCTCACTTACGTCCCTTCTGAAGAAGGTGGCCTTTCCGTTTCACTTGATAATCTAGAGAGACAAATAAAGAAAGAATTTGCCTCATCTTTAGCTAGGGAACAAAACAATTCCATGAACAAAGAAAGAGAAAAAAGTATGCAAAAGATTGTCTCTTTGTTTGAAGATAAGTTTGCTAGAACTCTAACTCCACTTGAAAATTCCACGATAAACGATTGGCTTAATAACGGCTACACGGAAGATAACATCAAGAACGCTTTGCTCGATGCCTTAAGACAAAATAAGAAAACAGTTAAATCGGTGAATAAGATTCTTGTTAATAGAAGAAAACAAGATGATATTCAAAAAGAAGGGGCCTCCGCTGTTTCTGATAGATGGGATAAGAACATCGATGAGACGGTCGCGGCCGCTAAAGCTCTTTGGGGCGATCCAAACGATGACAAATAAAGAAGAAGATATTGTTTCTTTTCTTCATGAAAGATATTCAAATGCAAAATGCTCATTGCATTTTTCTTCGCCTTTTGAATGCCTCCTTGCCATTTCCTTGTCCGCCCAATCAACCGATAAAGGAGTAAATGAGGTAACACCTGTTTTATTTGAAAAATATCCAAGCCCGAAAGAGTTAGCAAAGGCCTCACCTAAGGATGTTGAAAATATCATTCATTCATTAGGACTTTACCACAACAAAGCAAACAACATCATCTCTCTTTCGAGGGCTTTAGAAGAAAAATATGGGGGACGTGTACCATTTTCAAAAGATGAATTGACCTCTTTGCCTGGTGTAGGAAATAAAACTGCATGCGTTTTTCTTTTAGAGATGGGGAAGGGCAATTATTTCCCAGTTGACACTCATATTAGTAGAATCTCTAATAGACTTGGATATGCTAAAAAGACTGACGGGCCTCTCCAAATTCAGAAAAAATTAGAAAAGAAGTTCCCTGAAAACGAATGGAATTTTCTCCATCACGCTTTCATATATTTTGGAAGAGAAAAATGCAAGGCTATAAAACCGATATGCTCCGATTGCCCTTTAGGAAAATATTGTTCTTATTTAAAGAAACATTCATCCACGGCTGACAAATAATCTAATCTTGGCATGTATTTCTCAACTAATTCATAGCCATTTTCTTGTATGTCTTTTACTGGTATGGATTCTCTAGGCTTTTCCTTATAGAATTTGCAAACATATGCAGCAGGGAGAAGATATGCCTTATTTAACGGAACTATTTCGATTAAAAAGAAAGCGATGGCGCCTAGTGAGATAACCGCCTCAAGATGAGCAATTTGCTGAGAGGGGATGTTTTTTAGAGGGAAGGACGTCTTTGAATGAGTGCTTTTTGCTTCAAAATCTATATAACGCCCCTTATATATTCCATTGTAGTCTGTGGTTGAAGGCTCTTGAAAGAAAGCCTCCGTGATTTTTGCACCACGAGTATAATCAACCTTTACGATGTTGATTGGCGTTGGTTTCTTATGAATGACCGCGATGCCTTTGTCTAAATAATATTTATTTGATTGATTGATCTCGTCTTCAAAGCCCATGCCACGGTTTCCGGCTTTGACTTTGATGTTGTATTTCTTCTTGGCCGTCTCTTTCTTTTTGACACCTTTTGAAGATACTGGCGTTTTCACGCCTGCTGGATAATGAATACTCATTTAAAGGAATTCTCCAGTATTTCGCTATATTTCTCAGGCGTTACGGTTTCTCCGTTGCTGAGGGCTTTAAGGATTTCTTTGACGACTGGTTTGTTTTTGCCACATGCTAAGGTTTTCTTATATTCCCTCACGAAAACGTCTCCACTAACGCGAGCGACTTTGTATAAATTCATAAGATTTAAAGCGTCATAGATTGCATCATGAGCTTTTCCATCGAATTCTAAGCCAAATACCTTAAGGTAATTTGTCAATGAATAAGGATTTCCGTGTTCATCTTGAATATATGTATCGAGCAATTTTTGCAAATCTAGATGACGACGGTAGATGTTTCTTGCATAAAGTGGATCGATTTCCCTATGCTGTTCCATCGTGCTTTTGATGATGACGATATCATGTTGGGCAAAGGTAACGAAACGACAATTTTCCCAAAACTTTCCGACGTATTTTCTAAAAGAAGAAAGGACATAAGCAAAATCTTCTCCTTCTTTTTGGAGGAGTTGCTCGCTAATTCCTGTTAGTTTGGTTACCATATGGCCAATTGGATGCTTGGCTTTTACATAATGTTTGAATGGCTCATGAACCTTTTTTATTTTTCCATCTTTATCTATTTCAGCAAGATAGGCGCCAATTTCAATCATTTCAAATGAAGGAGAGGTTGCCTCGAGATCCATGAAGACTAATGCTTTAATGTTTTTGGTTTCTTTCAAGAAAATTTCCATAAGTTTATTGTAACACAAGTCTCTAACTATACTTATCAAAATAGAACGATTTGCAAGAAATGACCTATTATTGCAAAAATAACTTATTAGATATAGTGACAGTCATTTTTAAAATTTTTAATTTAAATCTAATATATATTGTGTTAAATTATGTTTTGTTACAGGAGGTCATTAACATGAGTTGGTTTAACAAACAATCAAGAATAATCCAAATTCTTCTTCTCTTAATCCCAGGCGTTGGTTGGATTACTGAGATCATTGTCCGTGTTACAGGCGTTATCGAAAAGCCTACACTCGAAAACATCTTAGGCGTTATTTTTGGTATCATCATCCCAGTCTTCAGCTGGATCGACTTAATCTGGGTCTTATTATTCAACCATCTTCTCCTTTGCAAATAATTGCAAATGGAATCTAGGTAAGCGAATATTAAAATTCGATTAACTAACCATTATGACAACTCTAGTGTTTTGAAACATTAGAGAAATACTCTTTACCGGAAGTAGTTCGTAAGAAAATATGGTAAAGAGTTTTTTCTTTATTTTTTAGTGTTTATGACTTTAATATTTCTTGGTATTTCAATATAATTGAAGTTGCATATGGAAGACAATTTAGCATTAAACGAAAAAGACATTCTTAACAAGAAATTCAAGAAAGATGTCAAAGGCTATGACGCCTCTGAAGTAGATGCGTTCTTGGATGTCGTTATTAAGGATTACCTCTCGTTTAAGAAAATAGTTGCCAACTATGATGCAAAGATCGCTTCTTTGAAGAATGATGTTCATCGTTTGGAAATTGCTAGTAACGATAAGCCAAACGTTGCAGCTTTGAAGAAACGCGTCCATGATCTTGAAGTTGAGAACGCTTCATTTAGAGCCAAGCTTGATAATATTGGAAACGAAGGCAACGTGAACAAAGAAAACTACAATTACATTGTTCGTCTTCGTGAATTAGAAAAATTTATCTATCAGCTTGGATATGATGCAAAAACGCTCAAACCAAGAAAATAATTTCATCCGGTCCAGGCGATTGCTAGGAAACTAGAGGAAAGTCCATGCTCGCACAGTCTGCGATGACTGTAGTGATTGCGCAAAGCCAATAAATAAGCTTTGGCACGTAGGAGTACGTGACGGCGGCGAATTAGCTCTTGTAGTTAAGGAACCATAAAGTGCCACAGAGACGAGCTTGTTAGCGATAACAAGGTGAAACGTTGGTAAACCCCACAAGCGAGAAACCCAAATTTGGTAGGGGAAGAAGAGAAAGTGAACTGAAATGATCTCTTCCAGAGAAATCTGAGATTAATTATCGCCCTCGACAGAACATGGCTTATCGGGCCGGATACTCACTAAGGAAGGAAAATATGAATATACCTACAAAAATAACAACAGCAAGAATAGTATTAGTCGTGGCTCTTTTATCATTTTTGTTAGTGGTTGATTTCATCCCTGATTTTCAACCGATCTATTTTGGCCCTAACAATTCGATAAATCTTGTCTACCTAATTGCCATGATTGTATTTGTTATTGCCTCAATGACTGATTTCCTTGATGGTTACTTGGCAAGAAAATGGCATCAAGTCACTGATTTAGGCAAATTCCTTGATCCGGTTGCTGATAAATTGCTTGTTAATTCGATTCTTATTTATCTACTCGTTTCACGTTTTGGCAATATGTCGATTCCTGTTTTTGCGGTTATTGTCATGATTGCTAGGGATTTAGTCGTTGATGCCTTGAGATTTGTTGCCGCCAGTAAAGGCATCGTCTTGGCCGCTAATATCTTCGGGAAATTAAAAACCGTCTTCCAAATGGTCGCCATTCCTGTCGTTTTATTAAATGGATGGCCATTCTCTTATTTCGATATGGGTTGGAATCCTTATTTACGCATAGGCAACATCCTTATTTATATAGCAACAGCGATGTCTCTTCTTTCAGGAATCATCTATGTTGCCCAAAATATTTCCGTTTTTAAGGAGGAGAAGAAATGATCGATTCCAATAAAGCGGAAAAAGTCATTAAGGCATTTGTCAAAGAAGGGTTGACCCTTGGCGCGGTCGAATCTTTAACTGGAGGCCTTTTCTCTTCTTCGATGTGCTCTATTCCTGGCGCAAGCAAGGTTTTCCGTGGAGGAATCGTTACTTATGCGACGGATTTAAAGACTAAATTAGATGATGTCCCAGCGGAAACAATAAGAAAATACGGAGTTGTCTCTAAAGAAGTGGCCAATTCGATGGCGATAAATGGTAGAAAAACACTTAATGTCGATGTATGCGTTTCCTTTACTGGCAACGCTGGGCCAACTAAGGAAGAAGGAATGGCTCCTGTTGGCAGAGTTAACATGTGTATCGCGACAAAATTTGGAATTATCGAAATGCAACACGACTTCAATATGTCTCGAAATGAATTAAGAGAAACATGCGTTGATGTCATGTTAGACAGATTAATTGCAATTTTTGAAGATTAAAAATGGCATTTTTTGAAAATATACGTCTATTAATAATTGAGGAGAGTATTTATGGCAAAAAAAGAAACAGAACAACTCACAAACACAAAAGATAAGGATGCAGCCCTTGAAGCAGCCTTACGCTCAATTGAAAAGGCATATGGAAAGGGATCAGTCATGAGAATGGGCGAAAAACCTCATGTCGATCTTGATGTCATTCCATCTGGCTCATTGCTTCTTGATCAAGCAATTGGCATTGGTGGATATCCAAAAGGAAGAATCATTGAAATTTTCGGTCCTGAATCTTCAGGTAAGACCACTTTAGCCTTACATGCCGTGGCCGAAAGCCAAAAGAAAGGCGGCAGAGCCGCTTACATTGACGCAGAACACGCAATCGATCCTGAATATGCGGCTCATTTAGGCGTTAATATCAATGAACTCATTCTTTCTCAGCCAGATTCAGGCGAACAAGCCCTTGAAATCGTCGAAATGCTTGCTGAATCTAACGCAATCGATGTCATCGTTGTCGATTCAGTCGCTGCTTTAGTTCCACAACAAGAACTTGATGGCGTCATGTCTGATAATCAAGTAGGTTTGCAAGCCCGTTTGATGTCCAAGGCTATGAGAAAATTAGCTGGTATCCTTTCGAAATCTAGCTGCTTAGTCATTTTCATCAACCAACTTCGTGAAAAAGTCGGTGTCATGTATGGAAATCCTGAAACCACTACAGGTGGTCGCGCTTTAAAATTCTATGCTTCAGTACGTTTAGACATTAGAAGACAAGACGCAATCAAACTTGGAACTAACATCATTGGCAATAGCGTCAGAGTTAAAGTCGTCAAAAACAAGGTTGCACCGCCATTTAAGTCCTGCAGCATCGATATCATCTACGGACAAGGCATCTCTAGAGATGGCGAAACAGTTGATCTTGGCGTTCAATATGGGTTCATCCAAAAGACAGGCAACTGGTATGACATTGATGGAGAAAAGATTGGAAACGGCAGAGAAGCGGCTAAATCCTATTTCCACGATAACCCTGAAAAAGCCGAGGAAATCAATGCAAAAATTCGTGAAGTTTTAAAAAATGGCGAAGGCGTTGAAGCTTCTGAAAGCGACGAATAAAAACCTTATTCATCTATAAAATTTCAATAATTGTTAAAAAATCCCAATTCAAAAGTTGATTAAATAGTCACTTTTGGCAAAATGGGATTTTTTTTATTACTTTTTTACTTCTTTATTTTTAAATAAAACTTATAATGTATATGTACTGAAATGTACTGCCCATAGATTTTGGGAGCTTTATTATCGGGGTTACCCGTCAAATAAATTATTCTAAAAACTGAATTTATGAACCTGTTTCCTATGGGCTAGGTTTATTTTTGGTCGTTTATTAAGGAGTATATTATGAAATTTCTTCAATCAGGAACTCTTGATTGGTGGTGGCTATTAATCGTCGGAATTGCCGCACTTTTAATCGGTGCCGCCGGACTTTTCCTTGTTATGCATTTAACTGGAAAAGGCAAGGTTCAATCTGCAACAAAAGAATCCAAACAAATCATTCGTGATGCTGAAGTCAAGGCTGAACGTATCACAAAAAATGCGCAAATTGACGCAAAACAAACAACTTTTGAGATGAAACAACAAGCTCAAAATGAAATTCGTCAAATGAAGCAAGAAGCTCAACTTCAACAATCAAAACTCGATGCTAGAGAAGATGCGATCGATGCTAGAGATAATGCTTTATTAGCAAAAGAAAACGCACTTGAGCAAAAGAACGAAGTTCTCAACAAGAAGATTGCTGACAATGACAAAAAGAGCAAAGAATTAGACGAAAAGATCGATGGAATCCTCTCTGAGCTTGAAAAGGTTTCAGGAATGTCGGTTAAAGAAGCCCACGATGAAATAATGAATAGAGTCGAGAGCAAGATGCAAGTCGAAATCGCTCAATATATCAAAAACGCTGAGGACGAAGCTCACGATACAGCTGAAGCAAAAGCTAGAGATTTATTATCTTTAGCATGTGACAAATACGCACAAGATGTTGTTACTGAGCGTTCTGTCGCCGTCATCTCTCTTCCAACAGATGAATTAAAAGGAAGAATCATTGGCCGTGAAGGAAGAAATATCCGTGTTCTCGAACAAACTTTAGGCGTTGACTTGGTAGTTGATGATACGCCGGAAGTCATTACAGTTTCCTGCTTCAACCCAATTCGTAGAGAAATTGCAAAACGCACTCTTGAGATTCTTGTTAAAGATGGTCGTATTCAACCAGGAAGAATCGAAGAAGTGGCAGCAAAATGTAAAGCAGAAGTCGATAACGATTGCTTTAAGGCTGGCCAAGATGCGGTCAATCGCCTTGGCTTAGTTAAGGTCAATCGCGAAATGATTGCCGTCTTAGGCAAATTGAAATACCGCACATCCTTTGGACAAAATGTCTTAGAACATTCCCTTGAAGTCGGTTATCTTTGCGGAATAATGGCCGCTGAACTTGGCCTTGATCAAAACTTAGCACGTCGTGCTGGCTTACTCCACGATATTGGTAAGGCCCTTGATTATGAACAAGAAGGATCGCACGCTTCATTAGGTGCTTCTTTGGCTCGTAAATTCGGCGAAAATGAAGTTGTTGTCAACTCCATTGAAGCCCACCATGGCGATGTTCCTGCCACAAGCGTCATCGCTCACTTAGTCATAGCCGCAGATACTTTATCAGCCGCTAGACCTGGTGCACGTTCCGAAACTCTTGAAACATATACAAAACGCATAACTCAACTTGAGGAAATCGCTCAACAATTTGAAGGCGTGCAACAAGCTTATGCCGTCCAAGCTGGAAGAGAAATCCGCGTTATGGTCATTCCAGAGAAAGTCTCTGATGCTGAAGCCATTAAGATGGCCCAACAAATGCGTGATAAGATCGAAAGCACAATGACATACCCTGGCACAATTAAGGTATCTGTCATCCGCGAATATAGAGCGGTAGAAACGGCAAAATAAAATGCGTATTCTCTTTTTTGGAGATGTAGTTGGTAAGGTGGGTCGCGATGCGGTCCATCTTTCTTTGCCTAGACTAGTCAATAAATATGACGTTGATTTCGTTATAGTCAATGGCGAAAATGCAACCCATGGAAAAGGCATAATCGAAAAACATTACAAAGATTTCCTTTCTGATGGCGCTGATTGTATTACTTTAGGAAACCATTGGCATTCAAAGAAACAAATTGATGGATTTATCGATGATGCCGATGCGCTTGTTAGACCCTTGAACCTCTTGAATTACGATAAAGGCTTTGGCAGCCTTACTTTCGATTTGGATGGTCTCCCAATCCGCGTCACCAACATTCTTTGCCAATCCTTCATGAAAGAAGAGGTTCAAGATCCAATTGAGTCTTTGAACAAACTTCTACTAGATAATCCTGAGCCATGTATTCATTTCATTGACTTGCATGGTGAATCAACATCGGAAAAACAGATATTCGCATATCAATTTGACGGACTAGTAACGGCAGTCATAGGAACACACACTCACGTTCAAACAAATGATGCCCGAATTCTCCCTCAAGGGAGTGCCTTCATGGCTGATGTGGGGATGTGCGGCGACCCTAATGGTGTTATCGGTTTTGAAAAAGAATCCGTAATCAATAAAATGGTTTTTGGGAACGCTGGCTCATTTAAGATTGATGAAGAAGCGAAAATGATGATCAACGCTTGTATAATTGATGTAGATGAAGATACGTACTTAGCAACTAATATCATCACGATAAATCAAATCGTAGAAAGATAGGAAAGATATGAAAAAGGTTATTTATGAAAATGTCGCCTCACAAAAAGATGCGGCAAAACGTCCTGAGGTAGAACGCTCAATTTCTAAAAATGAAATTTCTCCAATTCTTAAGAATTTCGCCAAAGATCGTCTTTTCTACATCAAAACTTACGGTTGCCAAGCCAATATTCGTGATGAAGAGGTCATGGCTGGATATCTTAGCGATGCCGGTTTTAAGAGAACTGAAGATCCTCGAAAGGCTAACTTAGCAATAATCAACACCTGCGCGGTTAGAGAAAATGCTGAGGATAAGGTCTATGGAGAAATCGGAACCTTCAAACAAAACAAAGATAAGGATAAAGATTTCATTCTTGTTTTAGCCGGATGCGTCATGGATGAAAATGACGTTGCCCAAAACCTAATGAAAACATACCCATGGATAACCCTTGTCATTGGAACACACGATATTTCAAACCTCAACTCTTTATTAACTTCCTCTTTAGAGAAGAAGGCATCGATCGTTTCAGTTAGGTCTTTTGCCTCTGAGGTCGTTGAAAATATGCCGTCCGTTCGCTTAGATTCTTCTAAAGCTTTCGTAAATATCTCATACGGATGTGATAAATTCTGCACATATTGCATTGTTCCTTATACAAGAGGAAGAGAGCGTTCAAGAAAGATGGAAGACATCGTTAATGAATGCAGGGAATTAGTTGAAAAAGGTTACAAGCAAATCACCTTATTAGGCCAAAACGTAAACTCTTACGGTTTGGATTTCAAAGACGGAACCACGTTTGCAAAACTCCTTAAAGCAGTCGCGGAAACTAATATTCCTCATTTAAGATTCCTTACCTCCTATCCATCACAATTCACCGATGAAATGATAGATATCATGGCCACATACCCAAATATCGATCATTGGTTACATTTCCCTGTTCAATCAGGCTCAACTCATACTTTAAATAAAATGGGAAGAAGATATACCCGTGAAGATTATTTGAATGTCGTCAGAAAAATAAAAGAGCGTATACCTGATATGGCTTTGACCACCGATATTATTGTTGGTTTCCCATATGAGACAGAAGAGGATTTCCAAGAGACCCTTAGCCTTTGTGAAGAGGTTGGATATTCTAGTGCATACACTTTCATATACTCCCCTCGTCCAGGCACTCCAGCTGCTTCTTGGGAACAAATTCCACCTGAGGTAACTCATGAAAGGTTTAACCGTTTGAAAAAACTTATCGATGATTTAACAGAAAAATCATCTGCTGAATGTGTTGGAAAAACATACACGGTCCTTGTGGATGGCCCATCAAAGAAGAATGAGAATGTTCTTTCTGGCTATGCGCCAAATGGCAAATTAATCAACTTCCCTGGTCCAAAATATCTAAGCGGATGTTTTGTCCCTGTTAAGGTAAAGGAGTCACACGTGTACTCTTTAAGCGGAGAAATGGTTGAGGATCCTCTTATTTCAAAAGCGAAAGATGTGGCCTTTCATTTAAATGCGTCACCTCTTTTAAAAGAATATCTTTCCTTAAATGAGGAAATTAAAAACGATCCGGAAATTAAAGAACTAGCCGAAAAACTCGTTGAAACAAAGAAAGCTATGGCGACCTCGATGAGCGATAAAGATAAATATTCTTCTTGCAAAAAGGAATATGAAGACATTCTTAAGAAGATTAAGAATCACCCCTTGCTAAATAACCACGATCATCTTAAGGAACTTGTCGAAGGCGAACTTTTGATAGTTAGGGAAACTTTGAAATGATTATCGTTCTAACTGGTCCAACTGGGGTAGGAAAATCCGCTTTAGCAATATCTCTTGCTAAGAAAATTGATGGGGAAATCGTCAACGCGGATGCTTTTCAAGTGTATAAAGATTTGAAGATAGCCACGGCTGCACCGTTAGATGAAGAAAAAAAAGAAGTACCTCATCACCTATATGATTTTGTCTCTCTTGATGATAGCTATGACATCTCACGTTACCAAATCGACGCAAGAAAAACGATAGAAGATATTCTAGCTAGAAACAAAACGCCAATTCTCGTTGGTGGAAGCGGCCTTTATATTCGTTCCGCTTTATATGATTATGATCTTTCGATTGATACAACAAATGTCGATATGAGCCAATATGAAAATAAAAGCGATGAAGAATTGCATGCGATTTTGGAAAAACTAGATCCAGAAGAGGCAAAAAAGATACCGATGCAAAACAGAAGAAGAGTTCTTCGCGATATTGCAATATGCTTAGCTGCCAACGAAAGCAAGACGTCTCTTCTTTCAAAACAAAATCATGAGCCTATCTACGAAACATTATTTTTTGCTTTAACCAAAGATAGAGAGACCCTGTATGAACTCATCAACAAAAGAGTTGATAAGATGTTTGAAAAAGGGCTATTGCAGGAAACCCTTCCATTGATTGAAAAATACGGCGAGGAAAGAAGTGCATTCCAAGCAATTGGCGTGAAAGAATTAATTCCTTATATTCATAAAGAAAAAACTCTTGAAGAAACGATCGAACAAATAAAAATCGACACACGTCACTACATCAAAAGGCAAGAAACATTCTTCCGACATCAATTCCCAAGCATTAATGTTGCTAACGAGGGAGAAATTCTTTCTTATCTAAAAGATAGTTCTTTATTTTCGCTCAAATAAGTTCTATCTTAACTATAGAAAATAAATAGGAGGTTATCTATATGGAGCTTTTAAAGATTAATGAAATTGCAAAAATTGCATCAATTCCAGAAAAATACGTCGAACCGTATGGGTTTTATAAAGCAAAAATCGATAACGCCCTATATAAAGATCTCGAAGATAGGCCAAATGGCAAACTTGTTTTGCTTACGGCCATAACTCCAACTAAAGCAGGCGAAGGAAAAACAACGATGTCCATAGCCTTGCAAGAAGGTTTTGGCAAAATCAATCAAGAAGCAATGCTCTGTCTTAGAGAACCAGCCTTAGGCCCTGTTTTTGGAATCAAAGGAGGAGCAACGGGCGGAGGAAAATCTTCGATTGGTCCTTCTGAGGACATAAATCTTCATTTTACGGGGGACATGCATGCATTAACCTCTTCGATCAATCTTATTTCAGCCATCATCGACAATTCCATTTTTCAAGGAAATCCATTAAGAATTAACCCTGAAAAAGTAGTTTGGAAAAGGGCGATGGATATGAATGACCGCGCTTTAAGAAACATCACGGTTGCTAACGGTGAGAAAAATGGCGTGACGCGAAATGGTTCTTTTTTGATTACCGTTGCTTCCGAACTTATGGCTATCATGTGCCTTGCTAGAGATGAATTCGATTTCCACCAAAGACTTTTAAAGATAATCGTCGCCTATGATATGGACGATAAACCTGTTACGGTGAAAGACTTAAATTGTTCTCATGCGGTAATGAGGCTCATGAAAGAAGCCCTTAAGCCAAATCTAGTCCAGACACTTGAACACGAACCATGTTTTGTTCATGGTGGCCCATTTGCAAATATTGCCCACGGCTGCAATTCCCTAATCGCTACACGTCTTGCCTTAAAAATGGCTCCTATCGTTATCACTGAGGCTGGTTTTGCGGCAGATTTAGGAGCTGAGAAGTTCCTTGATATTGCTTGCCAAGAAGGCAATATGAAATGTGATGCCGTTGTTCTTGTTGCAACAATTAGAGCTTTAAAGATGCATGGTGGGGTGGCTTTTGCTGAATTAGATAAAGAGAATGTTGAAGCCCTCAAAGAAGGCTTGTCAAACCTCGACACTCATGCTGAAAACATCAAAAAATTCGGAGTGCCTTTGATGGTTGCCATAAATCATTTTGAATCCGATTCGGAAAAAGAGATTCAAACCCTTATTGATTATTGCGAAAGTAAGGGATACATGTATTCATTTGTTGATGCATTCCTTAAAGGAGGAGAAGGTGCTATAGACTTAGCGAAGAAGGTTCAAAAGCTTCTTAAAGAAACAACATCTTCCTACCATCCTATTTATGATAGAAAGAAACCGCTTAAGGAAAAGATAGAGACGATTTGCAAAGAAATATACCGCGCAGGCGATGTTGTCTATTCGCCTTTAGCAGAGGAGCAATTAGAGAAATATGCGTCAATGGGGTTCTCAGATGCCTATATTTGTATGGCCAAAACGCCTAACTCTTTAAGCGATGACCCAAAACTTCTTGGGGCTCCAAAAGGTCATACTATTCATATTCGCGAAGTAAATCTTTCTAGTGGTGCTAATTTCGTGATTCCTTTAACTGGGTCAATCATGACGATGCCTGGGCTTCCTAAAGAGCCTGCCGCCATCAAAATGGAGAAAGAACCATGGTGATAACGGAATATAACCTCTTTGATGAGGTAGAGATGAAAAAACCTCATCCATGTAGCACTCATTCAAAACGTTTCCAGATTGTTCGTCTTGGCGCTGATATTAAAATCAAGTGCCTTGGATGTGGAAACATCATCATGATTGATCGTGATAAATTCAATCATTCTCTAAAAAAAGTCATCGGACCAATGCCAAATAAAAACTAATTTGGCATTTTTTCTTTTTTCACGTCTATATATAAGTGAGGAGAGAAAATGTTCAAGATAGTTAATGTAAGCAAAACATACGGCAAGAAAGAAAACAAATGCGTAGCTTTAGCAAAAACAAGTTTTGTGTTGCCCTCAAAAGGCTTGTTTGTCATTGCAGGGAAATCGGGCTCTGGCAAGTCGACGATTCTAAATCTACTTTCAGGGATGGAAAAACCAACATCCGGCGACATATATTTTCAAAATAAGAATATTGCAAAATTTAAAGAAAAAGATTTGCTTACATTCAGGAATGATTGGTGTTCCTTCGTCTATCAACATTTTAATTTGCTTGATGATCTAAGTGCTTTAGAAAACGTTTTCTTGCCGATTAAAATTCGAGGAGATAAGTGGGAATTATATGAAAATGAAGTCAACTCCTTATTTGAGAAGTTCAACTTAAGCCAGCATAAAGATAAAAAGGTGGGATTGCTTTCTGGTGGAGAGAAACAAAGAGTTGCCCTTATTAGGGCTTTGATTACATCTCCAAAGGTGCTTTTTGCTGATGAGCCAACTGGTGCCTTAGATAAGGAAAACGAAAAAATAATCATGGATTCCTTGAAAGAATTCTCAAAGACTAACCTTGTTGTTTTAGTAACGCATAATGAGAATTTGATAGAGAAATACGCGGATGATGTGATGAGACTTGAAGATGGAAAAGTCATCAAACCATTTTCCGTTTACGAAGATGATAGGAAAGAGGAGGAAGAGAAGAAAAAAAGGAAATCCTCTCTTGGATGGGTCGGAAAGTTATTTGCACATAATTACAGAAAAAACTACATCAAGAATATTTTCTCTATTTTGAGCGGAACAATTGGTTATTTGTCTTTGCTAGTTTGCTTAGGCTTTTACTCAGGTAGCAAATCCGTTTTGGTTAATGAGAAAAGCCATTCATTGAATTATCTTCAAGCCTCATTCACCAAGCAAAGCAAATTTGAGGTAGAGAATTCCCCGATGTCTTTAGTTAGAAACGTAAGGCCATCCCTAAAAGAATGCAAAGAAGTTTTTCAAAATTTCAAAGACATTCAGATACGTAATGATTATTCTTATTTCTTGCCATCTTACCATTCTTTTACCTTGAACGGGTTTCCACAGGAAAGTACGAATCTAGTTCCACTTAAAGATATTAGTTTAAGGAATCGATCTTATTCTTTTCTTTCAAAAGGAGAACTGCCAAGTGGCAATTCTTTGAATTATTGTTTGGTCAACGAGGAATTCGAAGACAAAATTGGTGAAAATCCGCTTGGAAAAAGAATCAAAGTTGAAAATGAGACGACGATTGAAAGAGGAGGGGTAAAGGAAAATATAAACGTGAATCTCTCTTTCCTCATAATTGGCGTCGTAAAAGAGTTCTCGTTTTTGAATAACCCAAAAATCTTTTATTCTTATCCAGCTTTTGAGGCAATGCTCACTCGGATCCAACTAGATAAATTTGAGATGAGTTTAGGGACTTTTTTGGATGATGAGCATGATGACTCTCCATATCTAAATTATTCCTATAACATGTTTTTTGAAGAAAGAGACGCGGAAGGGGTTAAAGATTTAGCGGACGAGTTAGCAAAAAACGATAATGGGTACCTTCTTTCTTCGAATGCATTTACGATTAACTCCTCTTTCGAAAGCTTAAGCAATGCTTTCTCTACTTCGGCCTTGCCATTTGTTTTCATTGAGCTTTTCGGGGTTGCTTTTATTCTTTCGTCTTTTACTTATCATTCGTTTCTTGAAAGAAGGAAACAAACGGCAATCGTTACCGCGCTTGGCGCATCTAAAAATGAAATAAATATTCTATCTATGGCTGAACCATTTTTGACAAGCGCCGTTAGTTCGATAGCAGCTATCGGATTATCTATCCCCGTATCTTACTTAGTTTCAACTTTATTATTTAATAAATTCAAAATTGCCTCGCTTATATCCATTCCCTATTTTGATTTCTTAGGAATACCGTTTTTCCCAATTTTCATGGTTATTGGCCTTTCCTTATTTGTGGCTCTTGTTTCTGCTGCAATACCTTTACTTGTCACAAGGAAAAGAAATTTATTGGAGGAACTTAGAGACGAATGAAACGCTTAGAAATAATTAATTTGTACAAGAACTTTAATGGTCAAAGTCTCTTAAAGGGGATTTCATGTGCTTTTTCTAATACCGGTCTTTATTTCATTCTTGGGGATTCTGGATCTGGCAAATCGACGTTGCTTGATATTTTTTCCGGATGTGACAATTCATATGTTGGTGATGTCCTATATCAAGGGAAGGCATTGAAAGAATTAGAAGAAGATGAGCGCAGCGATCTAAGGCTAAAACATTTTGGATTTATCAGGCAGGCGTATGATTTGTTAGAACTTGAAACCGTTTTTGAAAACGTTTCTCTTCCCTTGCTTGGCCTTCAAGTGAAAAAAGGACTCAGAAAAAGAAAAATCATGGAAACGCTGGAATTTCTTGGGCTAAAAGAAAAAGCGTTTCAAAAAGTAAACACTCTATCGGGTGGGGAAAAACAAAGGGTGGCGATAGCTAGAGCTTTAGTCATCGACCCTAAAATCATCTTTGCGGACGAACCAACTGGTGCCCTTGATAGCAAAAACAGTGAGGGCGTGTATCGAATATTGAAGGAAATATCCAAAAAGCATTTGGTTATTCTTGTTTCCCATGATAGAGATGCAGCTAAGACATACGCAGATGAAATTCTTTATCTTGAAGACGGAAAACTTAATGTCGTCAGCAATAATTCCTATAAGGCCATCGATGATAGGTACGTAACCTTCTCCCCTCCAAAAAAGAATTCTGTTAAATGGGGAATAATCACATGGCTGAAACATGCGAAAAACCTTTTTAAGGCAAAGAAAGTCAGGTCGTCTTTAAGTGTCGGTATCATAACTTTCTCTCTTTTGTCTCTTGGATTATCCATTTACGTTCAAAGGGATCTTCAATCAGAACTTAACAATGCGTTTAATCAATGGGGAGGGATTAATGGCATTGCCGTAGAAAGAAACGGAAAAGACGAATCCATGTTCGGCAATATCCTCTCCCCTACAAACGAAGAAATGAAGTTTTTGATAAAGGATAATCCGGATACAATTGAAGACTACGGAATAAACTACATTTGCTCGTATGAAAACTATTTCAAAGACGTCAATGAATTCTATTTTGATTCTTTTGGCTCAAAAGCGCGTATTCAATCATTAGGCGTTAGAAACATAAATGAATATCGTTGGCTCGATTATCTTCCTCTCGAAACTAAAATATATCCCGAAAGGCCAAAGGTTTTAGAGAATGAGCAAATAGTTTTGTCTTTGACGTATGCAAATATGGTGAATATGTGTCTTTCTTTGCATATTCAAAGAAGTTTTGAGGCCTTAGGGACTTATTTGAAACGTTATCCGTTAGAAATATTCCTAGAAACATCCAATACCGATTGGGGATATGGAGATACTCAATTGTTTTCTCTCGTTGGAGTGTTTCAAGAAGAAAACCAAACCATATATCATTATCGCCATGATTGGAATGAATATGTCTTAGAAGACTGCATGGGTTTTCCGACTAGTCTAGAGGAAGACTCATCCCTTCCTTGGATTTTAAGAAAGAATTACTACATCTTGCCAAAAGGAAGTAAGGAAGAATTCTTTTTTGAGGCTAGGAAAAGCGGCCTTCTGAATAAATACGTCTTTGAAAGGGATTCTTATGATTATGATCAAACCCATAATAAGAAGAATGAAACATCATCAAGTAAACGTCTTCATGTTTTCTTGACTGACAAACAATCGCTCGATTACAAAATCCTCGATGAAATATCTTCGAAACGCTCCCTTAATAATTATTCAGTTTATGGCGAGGCGTCATATGTTTCTTACCCAAGTTCAATGATTTCTGGCTTTTTGAATCCTTTCTTTCTAAGCGATTCGAAAGAACAAATCTTTTCCATAAGTGAATCAATGAGCAGAAGTTCTAAAAATAACGTTTATACGGACGTCTCTCTTCCAAACAACGTTTCGATGGGACATTATTTGATGAGCAGAAACGATTCTTTGACCATCTCTAGTGATTTTACCTCTTTGGCTGAAGGGAGGATTCCACAAAAACCAACGGAGATATGCCTTTCAGAGAAACTTTACTCAAAATTTAATAAGGCAAGCAAACTCCATTGTGCAGGAGTCGTCTCCAATGTTGAACGCGATGATTACATCGAAAACGATTATCGTTTGGGAGAGTTAGAAGTGGTTGGCATCGTAAAAGGGAACGAAAACACGATATACGTAACCCCTAATTGGTCTATTGATTATTGGCGGGATGAACTTGGCATGAGTTCTTTTTCCCTAGAGCCAAAACAAGCGATTTTCTATTGTGATAAAAGCAGGTCAAAAGAAATTCTTCCAATCCTTGCTAATGATTACCCTTCATTAAGGTTTACCGATCCTTCTTTGACTATTGAATCATCAATTAGCAACGTTATTGAATATGTTGAAATAATATTGATGTTTGCTACGTTTCTTACTCTATCGACGTCTTTTTTCTTGTTCGTCTCTAATGCCTTACTCATTTCTTTTGAAAACAAAAAAGAGGCAAGGCTATTATTCGAACTTGGCGTTAGAAGAAGGAATATTGTCGATTCATTCGGATCCAATATTTTGCTAGTCAGTTTGATTTCCTTATTTACGTCTTTAGCATCCTTGGTTTCTGCCGAGTATACGATAAACAAGACTCTGCAAAATAATTTCGGGAACGCTAGTAACTATTTTAAGCTGGATTGCACGCCAATGCTATATATGGTCGCAGCGATATTTATTGGCATGCTTATCTCCATCTTTTTCATTAACCATTGGATCAAGAAGGCTGATTTCTCTAGAAACAAATCTTTTTAGGAAAGATTTTTACAATTTCTTATGATGTTTAGGATACTTGTGTTAAAATATAGAGCGGTCTTGAAGATAAAAACCAGACCAGGAAGGTTAGGGAAATATGAAGGGAACAGTCAAAAACTTCTTCAAGGATAAAGGCTTCGGCTTTATTCATGCAGAAGACGGAAAAGACTACTTCTTCCATTATAGTGCCATCCAAATGGATAACTACAAAACCGCTGAAATTGGTGAAAATGTTGAATTTGAACCAGTTCAAGGTGAACGTGGCTTACGCGCAAATAATGTCAAGAAAGTTAACTAACCGCTGAATAAATTTTGTTCGATGACACCATTTCTTCGAAAATGGTGTTTTCTTTCGTTTTCTTTCTCTTAACTTAGAGATATAATCTCTAGCGTAAAAAAAGGAAATTATATTTATATGTCATTAAAAGCAGGAATAGTAGGCCTTCCAAATGTTGGCAAATCAACTCTATTCAACGCTATCACAAACTCACATGTTTTAGCTGAAAACTACCCTTTTGCAACGATTGACCCAAATAGTGGAATCGTTGTCGTTCCAGATGAACGTTTGGATTATCTATGTTCAAAATACAATCCAAAGAAGAAAGTTAACGCTACATTCGAGTTCTATGATATCGCTGGTTTGGTTAAAGGTGCCTCAAAGGGCGAAGGCTTAGGCAATCAGTTTTTAGCCGCCATCAGAGAATGCGATGCGATAGTTGAAGTAGTTCGTTGTTTTGATAACGCAAACGTCGTTCGTTATAACGATGAACCAGTTAACCCAAAAGGAGATATCGAAATCATCAATCTCGAATTGTCGATGTCCGATTTAGATTCCGTTAACAATCGTATCGGAAAACAAGAAAGCAAGGCAAGAATCACAAAAGATAAGACCGCTTTATATGAAATGCCAATCTTGACAGCATTGAAAGAAACCCTTGAACAAGGCCTTCCAGCTCGTTTAGTCAAAGGACTTTCCTCTGAACAATTAGAATATGCAAAAAAGAATTTCTTCTTGTTAACACTTAAGCCAATCCTTTATGTTGCTAACGTCGCAGAAGATGATTACGGTTCACTTGATACATGTGCTAACTATCAAGAGGTCAAGGCTGTTGCAGATTCCGAAGGAGCGGTATGCATCCCTCTTTCATGCGGTATCGAATATGAGATTTCCCAACTTGAGAGCCAAGAAGAAAAACAAGAATTCTTGGAAACGCTTGGCGTTAAGGAATCTGGTTTAGATCGTTTGGTTAAAGCCTCATACAAGCTCTTGAACTTATCAACATTCTTAACTTGTGGCGTTGATGAATGCCGCGCATGGACTTTCCGTAATGGCATGCTCGCCCCACAATGTGCCGGCGTTATTCATACTGATTTCGAAAAAGGATTCATCAAAGCTGATGTCTATCCATTCGACGAATTCAAAAAGATTGGTGAAACCATCACGAAAGATACCTTCATCGGAAATGGATCCGTTGGCGATAGAATCGAACAAATGGTTCGTGAAGCGGGTAAGATCCGTTCTGAAGGAAAAGAATATGTCATGAAAGACGGAGACGTCGTATTCTTCCGTTTTAATGTCACAAAGAAATAGTTTTATGAGAATTGGTTACGGAGAAGACATACATGTCCTTGTAAAAGGAAGAAAGCTGATTCTTGGCGGAGTTGATATCCCATTTGAATTTGGCTTAGACGGTCATTCTGATGCAGACGTTGTTTATCACGCTCTCTCAGATGCCTTACTTGGAAGCCTTGCCTTGGGGGACATCGGAAAATATTTTCCACCATCAGATGAATCAATAACCGGTATTGCTTCCAATATAATCGTCAAAACCTGTTTCCAAAAAATTAAAGATAAAGGATACAAGATCGGCAACGTGGATCTATCCATTGTTGCTGAAAAACCTCATCTAGCAAAATACATCGATGCAATGAGGGAAAATATTGCCTCTCTCTTAGAGACATCAATCGATAATGTCTCCGTCAAAGCGATGACAAATGAGAAGCTTGACGCCATAGGAGAGGGAAGGGCAATCAAAGCGATTGCCGTCGTATTAATCGAAAAGGAGTAATCATGTCAAACGAAAAAGAATTACAAAACATTCTTGCTGAAGCAGCAAAAAAACTTGGCTTAGAAATCAGCCCAGAAGAAATCGTAATCGAAAGAAGCAAAGACGCATCCCATGGTGATTATGCGACTAACTTAGCCATGAAATCAGCCAAGGCATTACATAAAGCGCCAAAGCAAATTGCCGAAGAACTCGTTAAAGAAATCTCTTCCGACAAGATCGAGAAAATAGAGATTGCGGGTCCAGGGTTCATCAATTTCTTTATGAATGCTGATTCCTTAAACGCTATCGTCAAAACCATCCTTGATGAAAAAGAACATTATGGTGATGGAGAGAAGAAAAACATCAAGATCAATGTCGAATTTGTTTCGGCAAATCCTACAGGAGACCTTCATCTTGGCCACACAAGAGGTGCTGCATTAGGCGACTCAATTGCCAATCTTTACGCTAAAGCAGGATACGACGTAACAAGAGAATATTACGTCAATGATTGCGGAAACCAAGTCGAACACTTAGGCCATTCAATCAGAGAAAGATATCATGAGCTTTATGGCGAAACCCCTAATTTTGCCGAAGATGATTATCACGGAATAGACTTGATCAAAATTGCCCAATCAATCAAAGATGAATATGGCGATAAATATTTAACCGATACACAAGAATCCCATGATTTCTTCATTCATTATGGAATTGAAAAAGAACTTGATAAAATCAGAAAAGACATGTCTGATTTCGATGTTCGTTTCGATAAATTCTCTTTTGAATCAGATATTCGTAAGGGAAGCACTATCGAAGATACGATTTCTTTCTTGAAAGATAAGGGATACGTATACGAAAAAGATGGTGCAACATATCTAAAAACAACTGAATTCTTAGATGATAAAGATAGGCCAATCATTAAGGCTGATGGCAAATACACTTATTTCATGCCTGATATCTGCTATCACTACAATAAGTTAGATAGAGGCTATGATTTATTGATTGATTGCCTTGGAGCTGATCACTTTGGCTATCTCAATCGTATGAGAAGTGCATTGATGATGAAAGGATATTCAAGCGATGTCATCGACTTTGAAATCTATCAAATCGTTAAAGTTTTCAAGGATGGAGAAGAAGTAAAGATGTCTAAACGTACAGGTAAAGGCATCACGCATAGAGAACTAATCGAAGAAGTTGGCAAGGATGCAGTCCGTTATTTCTTCTGCGAAAGAAGTTCTGACGCCCACCTTGATTTTGATATGAATTTAGCCACTTCCAAGAGCAAAGAGAATCCTGTTTATTATGCCCAATACGCATATGCAAGATGTTCTTCACTTCTTGAAATGGGTAAAGATATAGAGCTCGATTATTCGGCAAAACGTCTTACTAACGAAAAAGAAGGAGATATTTTAAAGCAACTTTCCGTATTTCCTAGTATGATTAATACCGCAGCTATTGCAAGAGCGCCTTATAAGATTGCGGGCTACATTCATGATTTAGCCAAAATGGTTCATGAATATTACGCCGCAAATCGTATCATCGATAGAGATGATATCGAATTAACATCTTCAAGACTCGCTCTCGTTAAAGCCTGTCAAATCGTCCTCAAAGATGCCTTAGCCCTGCTTGGGGTAAGCGCACCAGAAAAAATGTAAACATATAAAAGGAGAAAATATATGGACAAAAAAAGCATGATCGACGTCGCATATGATGTCATTGAACAAGGCGCGAAAGCATACACCTTCAAAGAACTTTATGATGAAGTTGCAGCAATCTTAGAAATGGATGACGCCACCAAAACAAGAAACATCGGTATCTTCTATACTCAATTGACAATTGATGGTCGTTTACTTTCTTTAGGAAATAACACATGGGATTTAAAAATCAGACACTCCTATGCCGCTTACCACGATGATTCAAGCAATCTCGCTTATTCTCAAATGGATGAAGAAAGCGCCAACAAGGAAGAAGAAGACAAAGAAGAAGATGATGAATACAACGCTTCAGTTGAAGGCAAAGAAGAACCAATCATTGCCGAAAAAGAAGCAGGCGAATCCGAAGATAATTCAAGTGATTCAGAAGATGGCGAAGAAGAAGGCAATATCGACACTTCCGATCTTCTCAAATCTATCTAATTCAAAATTAGAATCAAAAAAGAGACATCCAGCGATGTCTCTTTTATTTTTAACGATGATTGATTATTTTGTTTCTTCTTTTCTTAAGAAATATTTGTCATGAGCCTTAATAACGCGAACTTCTTTGGCGTCTTTGTCTAAAGAGATGATAGAAACTGGTCTTTCATATTCATTGACGACTTCTTTGTCATCGACCTTTTCGGTGAGCTTTAAGGTAACCATATTGCTATCTTCGTGTTTGACTTCATCGACATAGAAGAACTTTGGAAGTTCCTTATCTTTATCTTTTGGGGAAATCACTAAGATAGAGGAGAAAGGATAATCGCTATTCTTGATATCGCCATAAACTTCGATATGGTTTTCATCGATCATTTTGCCTTTCTTGCTTCCTGAACCCATTCCGAATGTCGCTCCTTCTTGGAAGACTTCGAATTCGATGTCAGTCGTATCTTCGTATGTTTTCTCTAATTTTGATTCGCGTGATGAATCAGAGATGTTCTTACCGATGTTTTTGAAGAATTTTTTGAAACCATTCTCCTTTTTCTCTTCGGCCTTTCCTTCTTTTGCATCAACGACTTCGGCTTCAACTTTTTCTGCCATATATATGTCTCCTTTTTGATCGTTACAATTGTAACTTCATTATTTTTTAAATCAATATTTAGGCACAAAAAATTAAAAGTTTTATATAATCTTTAAGTTATGAAATTATTTGTCTTTGATGTAGATGGAACACTTGTATATAACGGTGGGGAAATATCCAAGGAAAACATCGAGGAGATTCAAAACAAACTAGATGAAGGAAACGCTATAGCGATAGCGTCAGGAAGACCCTTTGTCGGAATTGATATTTACCTATCCAAGTTTGTCGGAGAACATAGATATTCTTTAGGTGCTAACGGATCTATCATTCAAGATTCAAAAGGAGAAGTCCTAAATGTCAATGGCTTACTTCTAAAAGACCTTTTTGAGATAAGAGAAAAATACAAAGATATTGTTGAGCCATATGGCGGAGCAATCTATGCCTATGATAAAGATGGCAATGTTCTATGTTTCTTTGAATCTAGATGGACAGACGACGAAATTAAATACAATAAAGTGAAAATTAATGTAATCGATGAACATCCAGATATGAATGAAACGATTCTCAAGGTAATGATTGCGGCCTCACCAAATGTCTTGGCTAAATTGTCTTTCAAGGAAGATAAAGAAAAATACAACATCGTTTTATCTGATCCAAAATATCTTGAATTCGTAAATAAAGACGCGGATAAAAGCACGGCCATAGAAACCTTAATTGGTCTTTTAGGAATCGATAAAGAAGACGTATACACTTTTGGCGATCAAGAAAACGATGCTAGGATGATAAAGAATTACAATGGAATTGCGATGGGGAATGCAATAGAATTATGCAAGGCTAACGCTAAATTTGTAACGTTGGATGTCAAAGATAACGGAATTGCTTACGCAATCAGAGAATATATAGATAAGGAATAAGAGGTAATAATATGTACGAACATGAAGTTGAAATGATGATTAAGGCCGCAAAAGAAGCCCAAAAATGGATTTTAGAAGTCTACCATACCGATTTTGAAGTAATCACGAAAGAGGATGAATCCCCTGTCACTAATGCCGATAAGGGAGCCGATAAAATGATTAGAGACATTCTTTCTAAAGAATTCCCTGAATATGGCTTCTTAACTGAAGAGAGTATTGATACGCCAGAAAGGTTGAAAAAAGAATTTATCTTTGTCGTCGATCCAGTTGACGGAACGAAAGAATTCGTTTCAAGAAACGGCCAATTCACCACAAATATCGCTTTGGTTAGAAACCATGAAGTTGTCGCAGGCGTTATCAACATTCCTGTTCTCGATATGGTTTATTATGCATCAAAAGGAAATGGCTCATACAAGATTTCTTCGGATGGAACAAAAACGAGAATTCATGTTTCTGATAGAAACGAAAATCTCCGTGCGGTCCGCTCCGTTTCATTCTTCAATGAAAAGGAAAAGGCCATATACGATAAGCATCCAGAACTTTATTGTTCAATAAATCCATTAGGGGCCGCAATGAAATTCTGCCACATCGCTGATGGACAAGCCGACATTTCATATCGTTGTTCAGGCAACACGAAAGAATGGGATGTTGCAGCCGGAGATATCATTCTTACTGAAGCTGGTGGCATAATGCTCGTTCCACCTAGCATGGAAGTAATGAAATATAACCGCGAAGACGTCTATAACCGTAATGGTTATGTGACCGCAAATAAAAAAGAGAACATTCATTATTAAAAAAAGCAGTCGATTAGTTCGACTGTTTTTCTTCTTCTGGTTGATTATGTTCTTTGCCTTTTCTATCAAGATATGCGTTCATTACATCTTCCGGAACGTTCATTGAAGCATCACATCTAATGACACCAGGAACTTCCTCCATGAGAATAATCTCAACGCCTTGAGAGATATCCGCGTCAGCGTAGAGGCAACCATTACATGCTCCCACCATTCTTAGATATACAACGCCTTCTTTGAAACCAATGAATTCGATGTCTCCGCCTTCTCTTTGTAAGAATGGGCGAACCTTATCTAAGACTTGTTCTATTTGTTTTTCAATTTGTTCATCTGCCATAGCGTTCAATATTGTAGTTTCAAAGTTTAATTATCGCAATAATTATGCTTATAATTATTTTAATGGAAAAGAAAATTTCTCTAGCAAAAAGAACGATCCTTGAGGCAATACTCACTTTAGAGGAAGAAGGATATAAAGTCACTTCGAATGGTTTGTGCCTAATTTTGATAGGCGATAAGAAGGTTGGAGAACTATCGGCTTCGAAAGCTTTTGGATATCTTCCATCGCTTGCCTCAAAGAAATTGAAGAATAGAATACATTACTTAATCAACCTCGATTATATAAATCTTGATTACGATTCTTCGCTTGATGTGCATTTCTTAACATTATCAGATAAATGTTTTGATTTAGATTTAAAACCATTGAAGAAGAAGTCGTTAAAGAGGGATAAAGAAGAAATATATTTCATCTACAAAGATGAGTTTCTTGCCAAAAAGAAATAGGTGACATTTTTCTTCTCATCCCAAAGAAGCAATCCCATGTCACCCATCCCTTCACTAAATTTAGGGTGAAATAATAATATAAGTTGATATGACATTATGTCAAGATAAATATAATTTTTCTCTTTATAAAAAATTTTTAAAAAATGCTTGCGCAAATTTAGAAAACGAGTATAATCGTTCTTCCTGACCTAAACAGGCCAGTGTATATAAAAATCAGAAAAGGAGGAAAACGTATGATCGAAAAACATTACAAGAACTTACAGACCGCTTACGAAGATAAGCAACGCGACGATAATAAATTATCCGTTTTAGCGTCCTGTCTGTTTGATGATTATATCAACGCTGTTAATTCGTTTAACAACTTCTAATCATCAAGAAAAGTAAGAGTGGCTGATGCCGCTTTTTATTTTTCCCCAAGCTCCTTTAATCTATTGATGATTAAAGGCAACGCTTCTTCAGGGGTCTTTGCTTTGATTGTTGCAGTTTCAATCGGGCAAAGACCATTTTTATTATGATTTATTATATTATCAACGAGATTTTCGTAAGTTACCGGAATGTTATATTCATTCAAAACTTCTAATGCAGGTTTAGAAATCGTATAACAAAATATTTCTTTGATTTTTAATCCTACATACAAAAGAGCGGCGCCTTTTCCGATGACTTTGTCTGCTGCGGAATACGAAGAAAGATCCTTTCCATACCTATTTAGCAAAGGATGGACTCCCCTTAAAGTGTCCTTTTGAGTATCGTTAGAAGAAACGAGGACAAGAGTGTAATCTCCACTAGATAATATTTCTTTTGCTTTTTCTAAATTAGTCATACATTTTTCCATATTTGTTTTCAAGATAATCGATGAATGGCTTGCTTGTTAATTCTTTTCCTGTGACCTTTTTGATCCAGTCGTTTGGCTCCATCCAGTCATAGCAGTAGTCATTTTCTGCAAGATATTCAAGAATCTGATCCATCTTGTTTTCAGAGATGAGTTTTCTTACGTTTATGTCTTGCTCCATCTTCTCGAAAATCATAGCGCCATAAAGGTTCCCTAAGAGATATGAAGGGAAATAGCCAATCTCGTTGTCTGACCAGTGGATATCTTGCATGCATCCTTCGGAATCGTTTGGAACATCGACATTGAGATATTCTTTGTATTTCTTGTTCCAAATTGCAGGAACATCTTCGCATTCGATAACGCCATTTATCAAATCTCTTTCTATTTCATAACGAATGATGATATGCAAAGAGTATGTTAGCTCATCAGAATCGCAACGGTTTGGAATAGGCTCGACGTGGTTGATCAAATGATAGAAGTCATTCGTGGACATTTTTTCAAAATCTGGATCAAGATTCTTTGCACATAATTTCTTAAAGGTAGGCATGAATTCAAGGGATCTAGCGATGATATTTTCATATAGTCTTGAATGAGTCTCGCAAATGGCGGCCGTTCCAACACCTTCGAGATAGTTATCATACATTTCTTGCGGCTTATTTTGGAATTCAAGGGCGTGACCTGCTTCATGTATCTCTGAATAAGCGGCGGCTCTCCAGTCTTCAACCTTATATTCAGTCGTTATTCTTGTGTCATATTGAGAAATATCAATAGTGAAAGGATGCATGGATTCTCTTAAACACCCTTGTTCCATATCGTATCTCTCCCATTCTAAAAGATCGTATGCCAAATGACGTTGTAGATCTATTGAGTAGGGTTTTAGCGGGGGAATTTGCGTTTTTGATTGCTTTTCTAAAACTTTTGGCAAAAGATTTTTGATGCATTCTTTGACTGGCTCAAAAATAATATCAAGCTGTTTGCTTCTTTCACCTGGCTCATATGCGTCTAAAGCGGCATCATAAGGGGTTTCCATATCGCCGCTCATCATTAATTTATTAATTTTACGGGCGTTTTTGATACATTCTTTCCAATATGGAAGCCATTTGTCATATTCGCTTGTTGGCTTATATTTACGCCACATTTCATTGGATTTATAGAAAGATTTCTTTGCGGAGACGTATTCTTCGATCGGCATCTTTTTTAGAAGTTCGACGTCACGTGAGAGGCTTTTTGCCAACCTTTCTTCTTCCTTTGAAATATCTTTCTTTTCTAGAAGGGCGTTCAATTTGCTAACGAAATCAGTAGATGAGAAAATCTTAGCAACATTTTCATCAAGCTCGCTTGTTAATTCCGATTCTAATTCAAGTGATTTAGTTGGGCATGAAGTCGATAAGTCGAAACCAATGATGGCGCCTAAAAACCTATCGTGTCTTATTTTTTGTAAATAAGGCTCTAATTCAAGAAATTCTTTTGAGTGATTCATAACGATACCTCTAATTTTTGTAATAACAAAAAGAATTATAGATATTGTTTGAATGAAAGTCCATTAACGTAATCTAGTATCGTGTATACCTAAAATGGACGGAACGATTTCGAAAACATGAGCGATTGCAAATAGATAGCAGAAGATGCCAACTATATCAGAGGACATCTCAATTCCTTTTGCAATTCCATATAAACCAAGAGATAAAGCGAAGCAGATGGAGATGATATAAGAGTAAATGATCGAATTATAGGAAGTCTTTTGCTTATAAGTTTCTATGGCTAAAATGATTGCAAAAGGTAAACCGATCAACGATATCGCTGCACTCACGATCATCATGATATATGTGAGATTGAATTCAACTTCGTTTTCGATTATTGGCTTGATGATATAAGACAAGAAGAAAAAGAACGTTATCGTCAGTAAAACCCCCATGAAAATGCTTTGCAAATGATCGTTTTCTTTCTTTTTGCTTAGAATATTCACTAATAGGAAAATTCCAAAAATCATCACTAAAAACGAGATGATTGACGTAAAGAGCAAACCTTTTGAGCCATAAGAAATCGATAAACCATATCCATCATCGTAATATGAGTGAATTGCGGTGATAATATAACCAGTAAGAGAGAAGGCGAAGGCTAACATTGCGCTTAAAATGAAACATATTGGTCTCAATAAAATATATTTTTGGTTTTGCATCATTTTGCTACCTCCTCGTTATTTATATTTCCTTCTGGATAAATCATTTTTGGCCACGCTTTGATCAAAACGCAGGTAACGATTGTCGAAAGTAAGATATCTGGTCCCATGTAAGCCAAATTATAGATAAAGGAGTAGGCCCAGGCATTAATTGAACTATCCTTGAAAGACCAAGCGAAAGATGAAGCGTCGCTTCCCCAGAATATTGCCCCAGAGAGGACGTGCGACATATATTTAGCAAGTCCGCCAATGATGCAGCCAATGATGACAAATATCATCATTTTCACTTTTGAGTCTGATTTTTTGATTGCATGCGTGAAAATACCAGCAAGGGAAACTAAAGGATAGGCAAGCCAATAATCAAGAGCGACCTGGATGAAGGTCATATACCAGCTAGCCCCTGAAACGACATAGAAACCGTCTGCAATATCTAATAACCCCATAATTAACCCAGTGAGTAATCCAGGAAGGAATCCTCTGCGATATGAGATGATGAATACGCATACCATTGCAACGCCTAATGAACCTCCATTAGGGAAGAGAGGGCTTGAATAAATCCCCGCCAATAAATCAAGAACGTATCCCAAAGCAGAAAATATTGCAATTTCCGCTATCGTTTTAACGCTCCATGTCTTTTCCTTTTTATCCATAAATTCCTCCTAGATAAAAGAAAAACCGCATCATCTAGAAAATGTGCGGAGAAGCTATTAAAAACATCTACCTACGCTAGCATTATCTAGATCAGGTTTCGGGTCGTCACGAATCAGTGACCTCTCAGCAATCTTAGCGGATGCTCCCCGGGCTTTTAGCCGTATTAATTATAGCACTTTAAAAATAAATGCAATCACTCTTTGTCGTCTTTGCTTAAAAAGAGCAAGAATTTTCCATCATTAACTTCAACGAAAGCCTCGTCGTTTTTTAATTCATTCGATATGGCTAGACCTTGCCCTCTATGAATTGTTTCTTTTTCTAAATCGTATTTGAATCCTTTAAGAGTCAAAACGCCACTTTCCCCTATTGGGAAAAAGGATACAAATTTGTATTTGTTTCTTTCTAAGGAGACGTTGCCATCGATTAAAGATATTTTTGTGTTGTTATCTTCCATTGAGATTCTTTTATCTAACATCACCAATTCAAGGTTTGCATAAAAATGCTCAATTCTTTCCCCGATTATCCCTCCAAGGATGAGAAACGTTACGTCTTTTTTGTCTTTCCACATCGAGTAAGCGTGTTTCGTATCTGTGTCATCCTTAATGGGGTTTAGCTCAATTATATGGGGTACGTGTGTTAATATTCGTGCCTTTTCTTCTTTTGAAGATGAGTCAAAATCACCGATTGCATAATCTAGAGAAATCCCATTTTCTAAAGCGATGGACGCTCCTTTATCAATGCCGATTTTCAAAGAGTTTTCCTCGAAAGGATAATTTTTTAAATCGATGTTTTTGCCTACGATCAGATATATTTTCATTTTAATGTAACCGTTATTCCTTTGAGACTGAAATCAGGCTTAAGCTCAACAACAAAATGATATGTTGAATTTTCATCTAAGGTAAAGGTGGAATCTTCATTTGCTTTCAATCCGATATTATCGTTCATGGTAAAGGTTGATGGAGAATAAACGTTCTTACTAGAGACGTCGCTTAAACGGTATTTATATTCTGAACTCCTTGGTTGGAAGGTTAACTCAAAGGCGAAATTGTCGTTTCCGAATGTTTGTTGATAATCACGGGTGATATTTGTGAAAGTCGTCTTATCACTTATGGAATCCTCGTAATACATTTCGAGGACAGGCGTGTAGCTATTTAGGTTCCAATACTCACTCGCTTCAAAAGGAACGCCAGCAAAAATTGTCTTGCCATAGAAATAAGAAGATGACTCTTGATATGTTGATACATTGCCATTTTCAAGAGAATTTAAGTAATAGTCAGTTAGGTAATCAACCGTATTCGTCGTGCTTAAGCTCTTGATACGATAATCATCACCGATTGTTTCTAAGTTGAGTTTTGAAATATTGCTCGTTACGGCTGTGACGGATTTAGTGGAGTCGTTACGATATAGAGGGTTCGTGACCGTTGTCTTATAGATTGAAGAATATAATGCGTTAATGCTTGTTTCACTGTTTTTGAAATAGTTATAAGAGACTGATGAAACTTTATCAAAAGAAGTGATTAGATAATTATTCCATTTGTACTCTAGATCATCTTCGGAAGCAAAATTAGGCGTAATAAGTGAATAAGTGACTCCAAATTCTTTAGCGCCTGAGGCCTTGTAAAAACTTTTCTTATAAAGTCCATATTTGCTACTTAATTTGCCAGAGGAAATTTGTTCTTGGGGATTTTCTAAGGCGGCAATCATATTTTTCAATTCATATGATTCGACGATTCTTATTCCGTTTTCTAAAGTTGAAGAGGTTACCGTTTCATTTTCAACGATGATGTTATTTGAATAAATGGCGGTCACCTTGCTTGAAGAACTCTCGATTTTGCTAATTGATTTAGAAGAACTGTTTCCATAAAGTTTTTCATCATCTGAGGAATTTACAAGAGATGTTTGGATGCTCGAAACATTTAAGATGTTTTCGATAACACTTTTTTGAACTAATGTTTTCTCGTAGTTATTTATTGGATTTTTATATTCGTTGATGTCTTCTTGAACGTTATTAGAACTCCCACAAGATGAGAGGAGAATGCCAAGAAGGGCTATTTTTATAAATCGATTCTTTTTCATAGATAAATTAAAACACAAAACTTTGTTTTTATGTTATACAAGCATAGTCATCTATCTCTATAATTTCTAGCAAAATATATTTAATTTTGAGATAATCTAAATCGTTATGGCTTTACTAGAACTCGATAATATTGAATTCAACTATTCTGATAAGGAATTATATAGACAGGTTTGTTTGAAAATGAATCCTGGGGAACATTGCGTTCTTGTTGGAGTTAATGGATGTGGAAAAACCACTCTTTTAAGCATGATCGTTGGAGAACTTATACCAGATAAAGGAAGAATCATTTGGGAAAATGGAACGACTTACTCTTATTTGGACCAACAACTCAAAGTTGCTCAGGATATGCCCGTTCACCAATACCTTTATGGCGTTTATGAAGATCTTTTCCAAAAAGAAAAACAGATGGAAAAACTTTATGAACAAAGTGCTCTTGATCCTGATAATTTCGAAAAATACCTAGCAAAAGCCGAACGAATTCAAGGAGAACTTGATAGCAAAGGCTTTTATGCCCTCCAAGAAAAAGTCGGTCGCTTAACTGATGGACTTGGATTTGATAAAGAACATTTAGATGCCCCTTTAGCAAAACTTTCTTCTGGTCAAAGGGAGAAAGCTTACCTTGCTAAGATGTTATTAGAAGAAAAAGACGTTCTTATCATGGATGAGCCAACCAACTTCTTAGATCAAGGACAGGTTGCTTGGCTAGCAAAATACTTAACAAATTATCCAAAGGCTTTCCTCGTTGTATCTCACGATCAAGAGTTCCTTAAGCAGATTGCAACAGTTGTTTTTGTTTTAGAGAACCAAACAGTTACTAGATATAAGGGAAGTTTTGAACATTACCTAACCCAACACGAAATAGACAAAGAACAATACAAAAAGGATTACGAAGCTCAACAACGTTATATTAAGAAGGAAGAAACATTTATTGCTAAACATATCGTACGTGCGACTTCCGCTAAGGCGGCTAAGTCTCATAGAGCAAGACTCGCCCATCTAGATGTTATGGAAGCACCAGGAAAAGAAGAGGGGCGTGTGTTCATTTCCTTCCCTTACACCCACCCAGTTGGCAAGATTCCTTTGCATGTTGAAGAATTGCTTATTGGTTACGATAAGCCTTTGCTCGATCCGATTTCCTTTGATTTGCTTGAAGGAGAAAAGATTGCCATCCTTGGCCAAAATGGCGTTGGCAAATCCACATTCTTAAAAACCATTTTGAGGGACATACCTTCTCTTGGAGGAGAATTCTCTTTCCTTCCTGGAATAGTCGTTAATTATTTCAACCAAGATGAGAAAATCGATATGAACATGACTCCGTTTGAGTATCTTCATTCGCATTATCCAGATTTCAATAACACAGAAATTCGTAAAGCGTTAGGAAATTGTGGGGTGAGGAAAGAATTGGCTTTACGCCCAATGAAAGAACTTTCTGGTGGAGAAGTTGCTAAAACAAGATTCGCTTTGATGACTTTCAAAAAGAGCAATTTCCTTGTCTTAGACGAGCCTACTAACCATCTTGATCAGAAAGCAAAGGACGCGATATTCGACTGCATCGAAAGATATCCCGGATCCGTTATCATCGTTTCACACGAAAAAGATTTCTATGATGGACTTGTAGATTATGAACTACATTTCTAAGGCAATCTTTTGATTTCCTTAAATCTCAAAGCAAAGAAAACGAACCTATATAACGGGGTTTTTCTCCAATAGTCATATCCAGTGACATCCGAATTAAAGACGGCGGCCAATTTACGATAATTCGTGTCCAAATCCGTTAAAATATCGAAAAATGTCCTGTAATTCTCACTTGTTTTGTATTCATTTGAATTAGCGAACATGACTAGTTGTTTTTGTAACGTTGTCAAAATGAATAAGGAACTTTCAATATCGTTTGCTTTCAGTTTATTCAAATTCAATGAATCAACCTTTTCAAAATTTTCGTTGATTGACTTTTCGTGAATGTCTTTTTTCATCAGATTATACAAAGAGGTAAGGACGTCTTTCTTTTCGGAAAGCAATATTGAAATAGCCAATGTCTTTTTCCTGATTTTCTCCTTGAAAGTCAAGATACATTCTAGTGCATAGAAAAAGCCAAAAACGTAGAGAACGAGGATTATTGATACTACATATAGAAGAATTTGCCACCATTCCATGACTTTAGTTTAGTTTTCTTGAAAGAAAAAGGCAAATCATCTTTTAGCGAGACATTTTTAGCACGAAAACGGACATAAGTAGAAATTGACACGTTTATATATTGAATGTAAACTATTATCACTCTTAAGAGTGAAGATTATGAAAAAACCTATTGTAGCAATCCTATACGACTTTGATTCAACGCTTGCAAAAAGCGACATGCAAAATTTCGGGTTCATTCCCTCCCTTGGGTTAACTCCAGAACAGTTTTGGTCTAAAACCGGTGAATTCTGTGAGAAAACAGGAATGGAAAGAACTCTTGGCTATCTTTTTGTCATGCTTCAAGCATGCAAAGAAAGAGGCATCGATATGACCAAAGAATGGCTCAAAGAACAAGGAAAGAACATTGAGTTCTGGCCTGGTGTCATTGACTGGTTTCAAAGAATTAACGACTATGGTCATGAGAATGGATTGAAGGTCGAGCATTACTTAGTTTCATCCGGAAATAAGGAAATCGTTGAGGGATGTGCCATCGCAAAAGAGTTCAAGGTCATATATGGTTGCGAATTCTTCTATGATGAAAAAGGAGAACCAGTTTGGCCAAAATTGGCGATTAACTTCACGCAAAAGACACAATATTTCTACCGCATATCAAAAGGTGCAGTTGATGCGACCGATGATAAGGGCGTTAACGAAAAGCAACCAGACCGTCGTGTCCCATACACGAATATGATTTATATTGGCGATGGAATGACGGATATTCCGGCTATGATAGTCGCAAAAAACTCCGGTGGAAAATCAATCGCGGTTTATCCAAAGGGCAAAGAAGACAAGGTTGCCGATCTTTTCCAAGATGGCCGTGTCAACTATGTTTGCCCAGCTGATTATCGCCAAGGAAAAGAGCTTGATAAAGTCATGCATTTAATAATCCAAGGCATCGGAATCAACGAAAGCCTTGCAAAAAGAGAGAACCCTAACGCGGCACAGGATTAACATATGGAAGAAAAGAAAAACATTGCCATCATTCTTATGGCTGGGAGAGGTGAGAGATTCTCATCTGAGACCCCAAAACAATTTATTAAAGTCAACAATCAAGAATTGTTCATGTATTGCACGAAAGTCTTTGCGTCGCATCCTATGGTTGATGAGTTCATATTCGTCGTTCCAGAGGGATATGAATCCCATACGCTTTCGCTTGTTTTGAAGGAAATACACAAAAAGTGCGTTGTCATTCCTGGTGGCGAAAGTAGGGAAGAGTCAGCATTTGAGGCGATCAAATACTTATCAGAGAACGAAGTCAATCCTGATTCGATCGTTTTGATTCATGATGCGGATAGGCCTTTGGTTAGTTATTTTTCAATCGATGAGTGCATAAAGGTTGCCACCGAACATGAAATTGCCATTCTTGCTACCCCATCAACAGATTCGGTTGCAATTTCAAAAGATGGAGAAAAAATAGGCGAATACGCTCCAAGAAAAACCCTATATTTGGTTCAAACTCCTCAAGCATTCAAATTCTCTTTGATTTATGAGGCATTCGTTAATGCAAAAGAACCTCTATCTTCATATACCGATGAAGGCTCCTTGGTTCTTGATACGCTTGGAAGGGAACCACACTTGGTCGTTGGCGATAACATCAATATCAAAGTCACTTTCGAGCATGATATTGATATTTTAAATGAGGACTAATATGGAAGTGAAAGTAGGAGATATTCTTGAGGGGACGGTAGTCAAGGTTTATCCTCGCTATGCCATTCTTCTTTTTGATGATGGCTTGACAGGCCTATTACACATCTCTGAAGTATCAAATCATTACATTCATTCGTTTACTGATTATGTGAAGACGGGAAACATCTATAAGGTAAAGGTTGTTTCTTATGATCCTGAGGGCCCTTCGATGAGAGTTTCATTGAAAGCGCTTACTCAAAATGAGAGACGCGAATCTATTGCACGTGTACGCGTAAAAGAAGAAAATATTTCTTGTGAAGCCTTGAAAGAATCTTTGCCAAAATGGATTCAAGAAAAGAGCAAGGAGGGTGATTTATGATTATCGAAACCAAATTAGATCATTTAGTTGATAAAGTTGATTTTTCTGAATATCAAACTCGTGTGAATGAAATCAACGAAATGATCAATAATCGTAGTGGTGAAGGAAGTGATTTCCTTGGATGGCTAGATTGGCCAATCAACTACAATAAAGAAGAATTGGAAAGAATCAAGAAAGATGCCGAATACATTCGTGAGAATTATGATATTCTTGTCGTTTGCGGTATCGGTGGTTCATATTTAGGTGCAAGAGCAGCCATTGAGGCAATCAAAGGAACCTTCCGCTCTAATAAACCTGAAATAATATATTTAGGACAAAGCTTAGACCCAACATACATTCAAGAAAGCATTGAATATCTAAGCGATAAGAAATTTGCCGTTAACGTTATCTCCAAATCCGGAACGACAATCGAAACGAGCGTCTCATTCCGCTTGCTTAAGAATCTTCTTGAACAAAGAGACGGAGTTGAAGCGGCTCGTAAGGCAATATTTGCAACCACAGATAAAGCGAAAGGCGCTCTTTATACCCTCTCAAAGAAAGAAGGATACGAGATGTTCGTCATCCCTGATGACATCGGTGGAAGATATTCCGTTACGACAGCTGTTGGTTTGCTTCCTATCGCTGTCGCTGGCATCTCCCCAGATGACATCCTTGCTGGATCAGCCCAAGCTCGTTTAGACACAATGGATCCTTCCTTGGAAAAGAATGAAGCATATAAGTATGCCGTTGTTAGACATGCGATGTACGCTAAATATAACAAAACCGCTGAATTCTTCATCACATACGTCCCTTCATTTGTCCAATTAGGCGAATGGTGGAAACAATTATTTGGCGAATCAGAAGGAAAGAGCCAAAAAGGCTTATTGCCTGATTCCGCAACCTTCACGACGGATTTGCATTCCCTAGGACAATTCATTCAAGAAGGAACTCATTCATTCTTTGAAACAACTCTCCATTTGACTCATCACCGTCATTGGATCAAAGTTCCTCATGATGAAGAAAATCTCGATAATCTTAACTTCATTGAAGGAATGGGCTTAGGCTCAGTCCAAGATAAGGCGTTTGAAGGTACCATAGAAGCCCACACAAAAGTTGGTGGCAACAACAACGTCGTTCTCGAATTAGACAGAATGAATGCCTATAACCTCGGATATTTGTTCTATTGGTTTGAGAAAGCCTGCGCTATGTCGGCATACCTTCTTGGCATCAATCCATTCAATCAACCAGGCGTCGAAGTTTATAAGCGCAATATGTTCCATCTCTTAGGGAAACCTGGTTATTAATTCTAATAAAGTCCCGATATTTAGGAACAAAAAAAGAGATTAGAAAAAATCTCAAAAAAATTGTGATATTTGATTGACTTAAAAAAAGTCGTTAAGTATAATAGTCAAGCACGTTTTAAGCGAGCACCTTGTGGATGCTTAGCTCAGCGGGAGAGCATCGCCCTTACAAGGCGGGGGTCGTAGGTTCGAACCCTATAGCATCCACCATCTTCTAAAAAACACGTGCAAGACTAACACTTTGGGCGAATAGCGAAGTGGCCAAACGCGGCTGACTGTAAATCAGCTCCTTCGGGTTCGGTGGTTCAAATCCATCTTCGCCCACCATCTCTTTGGTTCTTGGGGTGTAGCCAAGCGGTAAGGCAACAGACTTTGACTCTGTCATACACTGGTCCGATCCCAGTCACCCCAGCCATCATTTATCCTCCGTTAGCTCAGTGGTAGAGCACTTGACTTTTAATCAAGGGGTCGAGAGTTCAAGTCTCTCACGGGGGACCAAGCAAAGTGCCCGAGTGGCGAAATGGTAGACGCAAAGGACTTAAAATCCTTCGGGCGAATAACCCATGCCGGTTCGACTCCGGCCTCGGGCACCACAACCTTCTTATCATCCTATCTAGAGGATGTTTTTTTGTATTTAAATTGAAAACGCAAGGACTTGAAACTAATTTCTGGGAGCGAAAGAGGAGTTCCGACCTTCTTACGAACAAACACTAAGAAATAAATAAAACTCCAGGCTTTATGGATTCCTGGAGTTTTTTACGGCGACATTTTATTATTTCAGGTAATAGAAGGTTGCTCTGCCACTTCCTTCCTTTTTGATGACGTTTTGCTCACATAGTCTCTTAAGTGATTGCTCGACAGAACCTCTTCCGATTTCTGGGCATAGCTCCATGATGTCGCTCTTGGTGAATTTTCCAAGTTTTGATTTGACGGCTTTCTCAACCATTTCTAACGCTGACATCTTATGGTCGACAATATCTATTCTTTCTTCAAAATCTCTATAAGCAGCTAATATTGTGCCTAGTAGATATTTGATGAAAGGAGTGTCATCGTGAGTCGATTCCATCCAGCCTGCTGAGCTTTGTTGCAACGCATAGTAATAATTGGACTTTGTAATTTGAATCTTCTTCTCAAGCGAAATGTATTTACCAATAAGGTAGTCACTTCTATATAGAAGGAGGGTAGTTAGCAATCTTGATATCCTGCCGTTACCATCATTGAAAGGATGGATGCAAAGGAAGTCATGAATGAAAACGGGGATAGCAATTAGTGGATCGACGTTATATTTGTTTATCGCCTTGTCATATTCCTCGCAGATTGCTTCGATGGCTCCAGGAGTCTCATACGGTTCTAAAGGTTTGAAGAGAAGGGCCTTTTTGCCATCTGGGTATATTGTGTCTATTTGATTAGGCGTATTCTTGAAGTTTCCTCCAAATCTCACATCTAGGAATTGGTACATTTCCTTATGTAACTGAAGAATGGCGTTTGGCCTAAGAGGAATATATTCGAAGCTCTCATGAACCATATTAAGAGCGTAACGGTATCCCTGAATTTCTTTCTCGTTTCTATTCCTAGGAGTCGTCTTATTGGCCATCAGTTCCTTAAGCCTTTGGCTGGTCGTGATGATTCCCTCAATCTCGTTTGAAGCCTCTGTGCTTTGGATTTTAGATATCTCAATAAGTCTGTCTAAATCATCTTTCCTTTGTTTTAAGAAAAGGTTTTGTCTTCCTTTAAGCTCATGGATAAGGCCGATGTAATTGATGATTTCCTTGTCAAATTTCCTTTCGGCAAGCTTTGAGTAGTCGAAAACTTTTTTCATAAAATGAACCCTTTTCTTTATTTATCGCCAAAAATATAGCGCATATTTGGGGATAATTAAAGTGATTTGGTGATAAATAAAAGGTTATATAAGGATGTTTCAAGGGTGAGTTTGTTTCCTCTTTTCAAATTATTTTGTGTTAATTCAAGAGCACATATACTTGAATTAACCTCATATCACTGACCCATTTTAGGGAATGTTTATTGCGGTTAAATTGAAATTTTAGCTTCTATACATATATAATTAGATATGCTTACAAAAGACGAACAAAAACAGGCAAAAGCCTTTGCTAAAGAAGAAAGGAAAATCAAACGGGCCAAAAAGATTGCACACCTTCGTGGGTTAAAGAATTTTTGGTGGTGGTTTTTTGGATTTCTTTCTTCTTTTGCAATATGCGGAACCACTGCCGCGATTTGCATTTGCGTTCTTCCTATGAGCACATATGTTGGAAAAGATGGTGAATACGTTGATGAAGAAACGGCGGACAAGACCCTTTTGCAATTCTTAAGCAATTACAAGGATTATTCGGTTTCTAATTTCCCTGTTTTGAAGAAAGCCTTGATGAAACTTGTTGAGGTGGCGGGCTTAGATAAATATATTGAAGTTGATTATGATAAGTTAGCTGAAGCATTGACCTTTGATGTTTCTAACATTTCTTTGAATGATCTCTATAAGGAATGCATCGAGGTTATTTGCACGATTGATACTTTAGGACTCTCATCTTTGCTTGGGGATTTCGCCAATCTTTCCATCATGAATGAAAATACTTTAGTGACTGAAGAGGTCGATCCAAATGAGGAATCCTTCAATCCATATTTGTATTATTATTTGAATGACAACAACGTTTTGAAACGTGCATATGACGATGAAGGAAATCTTCTTTCTGAAGCAGAAGGGAAACAGCTTTATTACCCTGCATTAAGGAAGATTCCTGTGGATGATTTAGTGCAAGTCTTGCCTAAGCGAATCGGGCAAGAGAAAGTCTTGAATGTTCTAAAATTATTTACAAATGTAGAAGAAGGCTCTATTTTCCAAAAACTCTTTGATGGTTATACGATTGAAGGAATCTCCTCATTTGACGTCAATAACATTCTCGTTAGCGATATTCTTTCAGTTACTGACGATAATAGGGAAATGTTTGAAATAATTTGTTCGGCAATAGTTAGAGAAGAAGGAGAAGATAAACCAACTCCCGAGACATTGAAAATATCTGATTTCTCTAAGGTTGATATCAAACAAGCGTATATTGTTGATATTCTTAAGCCTTCAGAAAATAACGAAGATTTCTACGCCTTACTTAGAGATGTGACTGGAAAATCCACAAACGAGGAAATAACCGTTGGAGACATCATGAACGCAAATGTTGAAGACGTCAAATTCTCTTCTCTCATTTCTTATGAAGGAAACGAACAATTAGCCGATATTCTTGTCTCAATCACTGGCAAGCCATCTTACAATGACATATATCTTAGTGATTTGAAGAATATCGACACCAATAACATTAAGTTAAGCACGGTCATATCTTCTTTGGATGAAAAACTCAAAAAGATCCTTTGCCAGGGATGCGGAGTCTCCTCTTTTGATGAATTAAAGATTGGAAACCTTTCTTCTTTTGATATCAATGCGGTTCTTCTTAATGATGTCATGCCAGACTTATCAGATAAGCTAAAAGACGTTCTCGTTAATGGAACTGGCGCATCTTCATATGAGTCTTTGACTTTCCTTGATTTGAATAATTTCAATTTGGATAATCTCTCTCTTTCCTTGATTATCGAAAATAACGCTGCAAACGCCAAATTAATCTCAATTCTTCTTGAAGCGACTAATAAGTCAAACTACGACGAATTGAAGGTCTCTGATCTCTCTAATGGCTTTAATATCGATAATGTTCGTTTATATACAATCTTAGGGGAGAATGATACGTTATACGATATTCTTTCTGAGGCAACAGGAGTTTCAAAAGAGAATCTCAAAATTGGCGATCTTTCCTCTTTCTCGCTTGATAACGTTAAATTATCTACCGTGATTAAGAATGACACTGGTAACGCTGTTATAGACGCCTTATTGAAAGATGATACGATTACTATCTCAAATCTAGGTGAGAAGATAAACAATATGCCATTGTATGACATATATGGCGAAAATTGTTTCACTCAAGATGAAACAAAGGCAGCATTTTCGGATGACCATTACGTTAAGGGAGTTGACGCTAACGGATTAGTGACATTCACTTTAGATACCGATGGAGATTATAGCGGGGACTATTACGTTTCAAATGAGATGGGTTTCATAACTTTGCTTTGCTACACCGTTACAGAAACCGATTTAACAAATGGCCGTGCAAACCAATACACACAAGCCTCATATAAATATTCGGACATCGAAACAAATCAAAACACGAATGATATCATTGCTAATTCAACCATATATCAACTAATTTCAGCAGGCATGCTTCAAGATAAGTCTGGCGGAGGATATTCTAACAATCTAAAAAAGATGACCATTCAGCAGTTGCTAAATATGGCCGATTCTCTTCAATAACATAAAAAAAGAGTTGGGTTTTACCCACTCTTTTTGGATATTTTGATTTTTATTCAGCTACCTTTGCTAAGGCGTCCTCTGCCATGAAGCCTTTCTTTTGAAGACGAATTGCTCCAATCATGAACAATGCTTGATAACAAACGTTAACCGATATTGCAATCCAATTGAATTTGAACGAGCCTTTTGTTGAAAGATATCCCATTCCAACCATGAAGACGATTGCTAAGCCAAATAAAATGGCTGAGAGAACGTCTTTTCTTTTTATTGAGATGATCATCAACATTACTAAGCTTCCTGCCGCGCCAATTATCATGATAATGATGAATGGCATGGTATTGTTAAATTCAGGAAGACCTTCTGTGCTAGCAAGGATTGCCGTTCCAATAAATGGAATTGCACCAAGAACTTGAACTTTAGTGTATTTCTTGTTGTATTTTGTGAACATTCCAACAAGAGCGATGAACATAAGGGCAAATCCAACAGATTGAGTTGAGGTGAATTGCTTATCAAGAATCGTATAAGTGTAACCGCTAAGGCCAATTATGAGCTTATGCATGGCCTTAAGGAAACCTGCGACGAATACCATTATTGATCCGCCTGCAAACAATACGTAGTTACCTTTGACCATCTTGTTATAGAGACAACGTTGAAGTACTATCGCCCCAACTAAGAATAAAGCTGTAGGAAGCAAATCATAGAGTGCTTGGAGAACGATCGCCCAAGAAGAAGAGGCGTATATTGCGGCATAGGAACTATCATCTGCCACAGTTTCAAGGAAATTAATAAACATATTACTTAATCCATTTCCATCCTTGCAAAGTCTTCACAGGGATTAAATGCATGAGGATTGGTGTCTTTTTGACGTATGCTTGGTATTCTGGATCTTCGCCATAATTCTTCGTTTGTCTCTTTTCAAGACGTTTTGCGCCTGAAAGCATGACGTAGATGATCATAATCCAGCCAAAGATGGCAATGAGCCATTCCCACCAAGTCTTCATTGCTGAGCCGCCAGAGAGAAGAACGCCAGTCCAGAAGAGGATTTCACCAAAGTAGTTTGGGCAACGGACAAAACGATATAAGCCAGTGTCGACAAACCTATTAGGATTGACTTTCTTTGCTTTGGATTTTTGAAGATCCGCCACAGACTCAATAGTAAGAGCAACAAGCATTATTACCCCGCCAACAATTGGGAAGACTAAGTCTAGAACGCTATTGGTTGCAACATATGTAACGCCTCTTACTGCTCTATAAGTTATAGGTGCAACTTGGCAAACGTAAAGCACAACGACTGAAATCCAAATCGTGGCTTTGACAAAGATAGGCATTTTCTTTTCGGTCTTGCCTGCTACATTTCCTAATGTCTTACGATATGAGGCAGATTTGATTTCCCTAAATAGTAAGAAACCAGATAAGCGGAAGCCATATAGGATAAGAAGGCCTAAAAGAACATATTCAGCAATGCCTAAAGCTGGAATGAATCCAACTAAGGACATCACGAGTAAGGAGATGGCAACTCCAGCAATGGCGAAACCATATCCGACGGACATGAAGTAAACGAACTTAGCAAAGCCGATAACGCAACAGATTGCTGCAACTCCAGCTAAAATTCCGGTTACTATCCAAATTAATGCTACTGGATCCATTATTTCTCCTCCTTAGGGTAACGTGATTTAATGTATTCTTTGAAGGAGAGCTTTCCGTATTTGTCCTCACCAACTAAGTCATGGGTGAGAGTCCATTTAGAGAAACGGACGATAGGTCCTTTGCCGTTATTTTCTTTCTCAGCCTTTCTGATGATTAAATCGAAAAGGAAGACAGGAGCACGTGAGATTTTGACTTTCTTGCCAGCCGCTTCAAAGAACATTTCGGCAATTTCTTTGTATGTGTATGTTTCATTTCCGCCAACGTTATACGTTTTATTCGTATCATTCAAATGAAGGAGAATGAATTCGGCTAAATCGGAGGTGTCAATGACGTTGGCCGGATAGTCTTTACGTCCTAATAATGTAACCTTGCCTTTTTCAATCATTGGCATGAATACCTTGGCGATATCGTAGAAATAACCCGTTGGGCGATAGATGACATATTCAAGTCCGCTTGCTTTAAGTTTTTCTTCGAATTGATGCTTGGCCTCAAGCATTGGAACGCTTGGATCGGTATCGCATTTGATGACGGATACATAGCCAAATTTCTTAACGCCGGCTTTTTTGGCTTCCTCTAGAAGATTGAGATTGCCATTTAAGTCGATGTCGTAGTTGGAGAGGGTCTTTGAGGCGCCAACTAAGCCAACGGTCGTGATTACGGCATCGGCTCCATCGCATGTGCCCGCTAAAGTCTCAGGTTTGGTGACATCGATTTGATGGAAGACGTATTTTCCTTTGATTTCGGGAATATCTTTTTCTTTCATATCAAGAGCGACGACTTCATCGCCTCTAGCAATGGCCGCTTTAAGAATATCTGTGCCTAAATTTCCAAAGGCACCTGCAATGACTAATTTCATTATTTGTCTTTTCCTTTCTCTTTAGCGCGTTTGTCGTTGATGATTTCCATCTCTTTTGCGGTGATTAGCTTAACGTTATGCTCCTCAGCCCATTTGACACAACCTTTCAAGGCTGTTGGAAGGAAGATTCTTGGGACTTTAACTAATTTTTCCAAGGCATCATCGGTGAATTTGACATCCGTTTGAAGTCTATCGGCAGCATATCTAACGCTTGAGACGGAAGCTTGTCTCATTGGTAGGAGTTCTGGGTATGGTTTCTTGAATCTCGAGCACCAGAAATATTTGGAATCGCGGTAGCCAAAATCGGTTGGAACTTTAGGGAATCCCTTAGCCGTTACCCCATTGACGATCGTGTTGTAATATTTCTCTTTCATCAAGATACGGTCGATTCTGAGGATGAAATGAGCGCCAAATTTAGAAGTAATGCCATTGAAATTGTGATATGGCTCAGGATATCCGTTCATTTCGCCTGGCTTATCGTCTTGGGCATTATCAAGTTCCTTCATCCATGTGCATTCGATGACTTGGAAGGCTTGCTTAACGACTTTAGGGAACTTCTCATTTGGATTGGCTTTGGCCATTTCTCCATCTTCAAGTTCAAAGATGCAGTTTTTCATCTTTTCTTCTGTCGTATCTCCTGGCCAGCCCATTCTTACTGCTTCCTTAAACAATTTCTTGTCATCAGGGATGAAGTTGAGAGTACATTTGCCAGTACGAAGGATATTTTGAGCGGTGTTAGATGAATTGCGGCATTCAAGCAACATTGCGTAATATTCCTTTCCGGCAATGTAATATGGGGCCAATAATGAATATGGTCCAAGGTTTGTCTCACCGTTTTCTGCCAAGGTGCCGATCATTGCGACAGGCATTGGGAAGAAAAGGGAGGTTTGGTAGAAGTTGTCCTTTGCTTCTAATATTTTAAAATCGCTCATTTTTGATTACCTCCTATAAGCAATTTGTTTAACGATTCATAAATGTCATCAAAGGGAAGCTCGTAAGTGGCGGATGCTTGAATTAGAATCAGGCAAGCGACATATCGATCTTTTTCATTTGAGAGATAAGAGAATTTCTCTTGAGCCTTTATGACATATTTTTCAACGTTACGAATAAATGCGTCATGGCCAAAATGTAATTTTGAACGGAAGTCTTCTGGAATTTGGATGGAGAAGAATAACTGTTTGTGAGATAGATAGAAAGAAGATATCTCAGAATAGATAGTGCTTAAGGAATCTTTCCAAGTTTCTGATTTCGAGATTTTCTCACTCAACTCAGTTTCCTTAACTGACCATTCTTCAAGAAGAATAGCGGCTAGGATGGTTAACTTATTTGGAAAATAGTTATAAATCGTTCCCACGCCGTATCCCGTTCTTTTTGCAACATCTCTAATCGTGAGGGAATTAAAATCTTTTTCGGCGATGATATCTTTTGCAGTCCTTAAGATATTTTCCCTTACGTTTTTGATGATTTTCGGCATATTATTCCTTTCTTTATGAACACGTTCATATAAATTATATTAAGTTTAGGGGGATATGCAATATTCCGGTGTATTTTTACCGGCTTATTGATACCGGTTAAATCTTACCGTTATGAATAATTGCAGTTTTTAGTGCTAAAAACAAAGAAGAAGACGTTAAATGTAAAGACTTGAAAATAAGGTCTAAAATATTAAAAAACTAACTTCAATTATTTTTTTTGTTGAAATTAAAAAATCAGTTTTTATCACTATTTTTCAGTTAATATTTTTATGAAAGCCTTTTCAGTAACCGTTTACATTTAAAATGTGATTGAAAACATTACTGTAATGCATAAAATACCGGTGTTGATACAGAAGGAGGCAAATTCTATGTCAAATAAAAAGTATACTCAACTTCTTGAAGAACTCGCCAAAAAAAGCTCTGTTAAAGATGAATCTGAAGCTCCATTAAGCGAGATCGAAGACTTCAATCGCCAACAAGAGTTGGAAATGATGTATAACCGTTTCTAATTTATCTTGTTACCTTGGGTATGATGAGACCATCTAACGCTAAGTTAGCTCTGGACGCAATCATTAATTGATGTGGATGATTATCATCCATTTTTTTATTAAAAAATCCTGGATTTGACCAGGATTCTATAAAGGTTTCTTATTATTGTTTTGATAAATGCAGAAGGATATCTCATGTCCATTATCAATAAGGGGTTCGCCTGTTTTTATCAATTCAAATGATGGATCTTCGTCAATATTCGCAAAGAATACCTCCGCCCCACCATCTTCGTTAACTTTCGTTAGATAGATTTCATCATAGTATGGCAACATCTGGTTATATATTGAGGCCCCGCCAATGATATACACATCGCCATTTTGAAGATGCTCTTTAATTGTTTTTTTGAAATCGTCCATCGAATGAACGTTAATGACTCCATCATAACTATGAGTTACGTCACCTGAAAGAACTATGTTTGTTCTATTTTTTAATGGTTTGGAGTTCGGAAATGATAATAAGGTGTTTTCGCCCATTGCCACTGTATGCCCTGAAGTGGTTTCCCTAAAGAATTTCATATCTAGTGGCAAATGGAAAAGAAGATCGTTTTTCTTTCCGATTCCAAATTTGTTATCACAGCAAAGGATTGCTCTTAGTTTATACATATTAGATGGCCACCGGGATTTTCTTTCCTAATTTTTCAAATTCGTAGTCTTCTAACTCAAAGGAATCTACAGTGAAGTCATAGAAGTTAGTGATGCTCTTATCAACGATTAGTTTTGGGGCTGGATGTTGAGGCTTTTCCATGACTTCCTTTACTAAATCAATATGGCGATCATAAAGATGGGCATCTGAAATAACGTGTATAAGGGTGCCTGGTTTTAAACCTGAAACCTGAGCGAACATTATTAATAACAATGAATATTGCAAAACATTCCAGTTATTAGCTGTTAACATATCGTTTGATCTTTGATTGAGAATTCCATTTAATGTGTCGCCAGATACGTTAAATGTCATCGAATATGCGCAAGGATATAGATGCATCTCATGAAGATCGTCAAAATTGTAGATGTTTGTCATGATCCTTCTTGATGCAGGATTATGCTTAAGGTCATATAAGACTCTATCAACTTGGTCAAATTCACCTTCTGGGTAGATGGATTTTCTTCCTAATTGATAGCCATAAGCCTTGCCAATTGATCCTGTTTCATCAGCCCAAGAATCCCAAATATGGGAATTTAAATCATGAACATTGTTAGATTTCTTTTGCCAAATCCAAAGAAGTTCATCCAAGCAATTCTTGAATGCCGTTTTTCTTATCGTGAGAATTGGCAATTCTTCTTGAAGGTTATAACGATTAACTATACCGAATTTTTTGATTGTATGAGCAGGGGTGCCGTCTTCCCAATGTGGACGAACCTTTAAGTTGGTGTCCCAAACTCCCTCATTTAATATTTCTTTGCAATTTTCTATGAAAATCTGATCTGCACGTGACATAAATAATTCTCCGTTTTCTTATCTCTATAATGATACAAATTTTAAGATGAAATTAGTAGTTCAAATAAAGATAATTATTTCTCGTTTAGGCTTGTACCTTGATTGGTTGTAATGAAATTGAGCGGGTGTTATAATTCGGATAGTGGGCAGGAAGCCCGGGCCCCTTTGCGTCAGACTATCCAACCAACGCAAGAGCCAAAGCCGTTATAATCGCCATTATGACGGCTTTTCTAATGAATTTCTTCATTATCTTAACCTCCTTAAGAGCGTTAAACTCAAGGGGTAAAGGCTTCCTGATGTCGATGTTAAACCGACATATTGTCATTATACATTAAGTGACTTATTGTCACAATAAATCTTTAAGAGTTTTAGATACAGAAAAAGGCTCAGTATTACCTGAGCCTTAAATTTCTTCTGGTGCGGGAAATCGGACTCGAACCGACATGGGAATCCCATACGCCCCTCAAACGTACGCGTCTACCAGTTCCGCCATTCCCGCAGCGCCGATTATTATAAATAAAGACGTTTATATTAGCAAGAGAAATTTTTATTTAAGCTAAACTTGGGAAGAATAGACATGCGATTCCGAAGTAGACAAGTAACGTTAATACGTCCATTACCGTGGTTAACATTGGCTGAGCAAGCAAGGCTGGATCTTTCTTTATGGCCGCTGCTCCCATACAGAGACTTGTTCCAACAACCTTAGAGAAGATGATGGCAAAGAACATCGTGATGGAGACTAAGGCAGAGAATGTTAAGGAGTGAGCCGCGAACTGTGCCGCATGTTCTCCAGTGAAGGCAACCCCATTCCATACCATATACTCGGAGAAATCATATGCTTCTATTTCTCCAGGATAGCTAACCTTTCCTAAGGAGACAATGCCAGTATATTGTTCCATTGTGACCCAAATGAAGCAGAATAAAGCAACGAATGTGGCAACAATTAGAGCGCTTCGAAATTCTTTCCATATGATTTTAAGGACATCTTTAGGGCCAAATTCATTTGTGGCCAATCCTCTAATCATCATGCCCGTTGTCTGTCCTCCGGCGTTTCCGCCCGTATCCATAAGGGTAGGAACGAAGGAGACAAGTATTGGCAAAGAAACGAATATCGCTTGGGATTCAAGGCGGTTAAGAACCATTGTCGTGAAGGTTCCTAAAACCAATAAGGCGATGATCCAAGGGATACATTTTTTAGCATTTTCGAATACGCCAGTCTCGTTATAGGTCTTTTCTGATGGAACGAGGTTGGTCATGTGAGCGATATCTTCGTTACTTTCTTCTGTGATAACGTCCATAGCATCGTCAACTGTGACAATACCAAGCAAGCAATTGTCCTCATTTAAGACGGCCATTGCGTTAAGATCGTACTTTCTAAACATGTTAGCGACGTCCTCTTTATCTGTGTTGACGTGACAGAATGGGGCGTCCTTGTTCATGATATCGGATAATAATTCATCATCTTTTGACCAAATAAGGTCATCGAGGTCGACAGTTCCAACGAATCTGCGTCTTTCGTTTTTAACAAAGATGGTATAGACGGTTTCAGCCTCACGTCCTCTTTTGCGGATGTGATCGATGGCTTTTTTGACGCTCATGCCTTCTTTTAGCTCGATGAACTCAGTGGTCATGATTGCGCCAGCCGAATCCTCTTTATATTTAAGGAGCTGATTGATGTCCTTTCTCATTTCTGGATCAGCGGCTGCAAGAACCTTTTTAGCAAGGTTTGCAGGCATGTCTCCAACCGAGTCGGCTAAGTCGTCTGCGTATTGGGAATTAACAAGCTCGACAAGTTCCTTGTTTGTCATCGCTTGAACGAGCGATTCTTTCAAATCTTGTGATAATTCATCAAAAAGCGAGGCGTTTTGATCGGATTTCGTATCTCTAAAAAGAGTGATGACATCCTTGATATCAAGTTCCTCGCAGGCCTTAGCAATATCCGCATCAGGAATCCTATCAAATATTTCTTTTAGTTCTTTTCTATTGTGCTTAGAAATTGCGGCTAAGAGGATTTCAGAGTCGAAAGATGCGTCAGTGATATCTTCAGAAGTAAGCTCATCTATAGGAACATCGATATTCTCAATGTCATCTTGATGAATCGTTTCTTCTTCGTTTTTGTTTTCTTTTTCTTCCATGTTTTATCCTCCTATAGTGCCTAGTGTAGTCATTTTGATGAAATTTGAAAACAAAAAACGTTTAAATTTTTAAAATTTAAGGACACTAACTAGCAATAGAGTTTTATAATACTTGACGTAATTTAAGGAGTTAAAAATGTCTGAATTAAAATTTATTGTTGAAACAAGTGCTCGTCACGTCCACTTAACACAAGAAACTGTCGAGGTTTTATTTGGCAAAGGTCACGAATTGACCCCAAGAAAATATCTCTCTCAACCTGGTCAATACGCTTCAACTGACAAAGTCACAGTTATCGGCTATAACAAAAAGGATCCTGCCGGCCCACGTCCAAGCGCCGCTTTCTCAATCCTTGGCCCAGTAAGAAAAGATAACCAAGTCGAAGTCTCTTTCACTGATGCAAGAACTCTTGGCTTAAGCGCTCCAGTTCGTGAATCTGGCGATATTGCCGGTTCAGGAAAATGCACCATCAAAGGACCATGTGGCGAAGTCGATCTCGAAGAAGGGGTCATAGTTGCAAAACGCCATATCCATATGACACCAGAAGACGCAAAGAATTTTGGTGTTGAAAATGGTCAAATCGTTTCTGTCAAAGTTGCAGGAACTGGCCGTGAAACAGTCTTTGGAGATGTTGTCATCCGTGTTTCCCCAAGCTATGCCTTAGCAATGCACATTGATACAGATGAATGCAATGCCGCGGCTGCATTTGGTGAAATCTGGGGAACAATCGTTAAATAAAGATGGCCGAGAATTTTTCCTACAAACCACAAAACGTTTGTTCTCAAGGCCTTGAATTCGTAATCGAAGGGGACACGATTGTCTCAGTTAAAGTTATGCGCGGTTGCGCTGGTAACACCCAAGGTGTCTCTAGACTTTGCGCAGGAAGAAAAGTAGATGACGTCATCTCTCTTCTTAAGGGCATCAAATGCCCTGGCTCCAAAGGCAATTGCACCTCATGCCCAGATCAAATCGCCATAGCCCTCGAAGAATATAAGAGAACTCATCAAAATGGCTAAGATACTGATATTGAATGGCTCGCCGCATCTAGAAGGATACGTTTCTTCAATGATCGAAACCTTCAAAAGCGGTCTAAATAAAAACGATAACGAAATCATTCAATATAACCTTGCCTTCATGAACATTCATGATTCAATAGGCGAAAACTATCCGATTCATGATGATATGGAGAAGATATCCAATTCGTTATTTGAAACGGATTACGTCATCTTTGCCTCGCCTTTGTATTATTTCTCTTTCTCCGCTTATCTTAAATGCGTCATCGATCGTTTCCAGACTTTGGAAAATATAGGTGGCAAGAAACTTCTTTGTTTCATTAGCATGGGTTCAAATGATGAAACCATCATCTCTCCTCTTAGAGAGCAAACAAAACTCATTGCAAACCATCTAAAATGGGATTTAAAAGAATTCTTATATATAAAAGGTTGCAAGAAACCGACAAATATAGAAGAACATATTGGAGAACTTGAAAGATTTTACCAAGTGGGTCTCAAAATCAAATAAGTAATAATCCAACTTAGAAATAGGTTGGATTTTTTATGTGCTTGATATTTAATTTAAATAAAACATTATAAGGTTTATCCTGATATTTTGATGGGACGACAATTATGGAATCGAAAATGGGGGATTTAGTGAAAACTTTGATTGAAAAACAACTCATTGGGCTGATGACAAAGACGTATTAATTAAAGCTGGAGCCATTGGATGTGTTTGTGAAATATACGATACCGAACATGGAGATGTCTATGATTTGAAATTTGATGATAAAGAAGCAAGCGAATGGTGTCTTTGTGAATATGCTTAGGATGAATTCGTTAGATACCACAGCGAATCTATATCGAAATAAATTTATTCTTCGGATGATGTTTGCTTTTCCATTCCTTTGCTCATCTTTTTGATGCCTCTTAATAAAGCTTGTGCATATTCTAGGCAAGAGGTTTCTTTAATATGATCGTTGAAATAACTTATCATATTAATATTATCTAAAAGCTTTTTATCGTTGATTTTTAATCCTTCTCCATCAAAAGTTACTTTATTCGAATGCAGCAGAGACCATATGGACATTAAGACATCACTATTAGGCACTATGACATTGACTTCTTCAGAACCATAAACTATGTGATCAATTGTGCATCCATACAAGCGGCACAAATCTTCAAGAACATCAATTTTTGGGGCGGTCACCCCATGCTCATATTTGAGTATTGATTGCTGAGTTAATTTGAATATGTTTCTTTCGCTGACTTGATTTAAGGTCAGATTGCTTTTTTTCTCTAGCGTTTTTTAATCTAATGTTCCATCCATCTTTCATGCATTTTTTCCTTTTGCTTTTTTCTTCATTATACATAGGTTTTTATTTTATGAACCATCATTAAAAGATAATTATGTACTGATATGAATTTTGCCGATTTAGCACGTCAATCCTTTTTTGCCTATTAAACAAAAGTTTAACAACTATCATGCAATGGAACTGCCATCGGTAGTACGCTACATTTTCTCTGTCGAAACGATGAAAGTCTGATGAAGGTTAAAAAAGGTGCGGGCAATCGCCTCCAAGCGTTTGGTGAGAGGAATGGCAGATACGTTAAGGAGGCAGGCCATGTCAGGGAGAACTCCATTTTGCTGCTCTCCTTGTTAAGCGAATTGGGGGCCGACGACGAGACGTTGATAAAGGTCTTTCCCAAATACGGCGTATCGGATGAGGAGTATTGTAAGCTATTTGTGAGAATGTGCAGGGATAGAATAAAACAATACATCGTCCCCGAAGGAAAGATTAAATACTTGCTAACCAAACAAGAACAGGATGATAAAAGCATATTTCTTAATAGAATTGGCTATAATATAGACGATAAGGGGCTGCTATTGGGTGATATCGTGAGGTTTACCGATTTTAAAACGTTGAACTTTAGCAGAATTTCAATTTACTCACTAAATTGTAAGGCTACGACAATTCTTGCTGGGCATTATGTAACCACCTACTGGAAGCTGACATTAGAATTAAATTTAAGTCTTATAACATTAATACCTAAAGGAGAGAAAAAATGAAATTAGAACTTGGAGATTTAGCAAAAACTGTTATTGAGAAGACGACTTACATGGCCGGTGATGGAGAAATCGAAATCAAAGTCGGATCAATCGGTCGCGTTTGCGAAATATTTGAAACAGACAATGGAAATGTTTATCTCTTGGAATTTGATGAAGAGCAAACTAGAGCGTTTTGTCTTTGTGAGTACTTGGAGGATGAGCTTACTCAATACAAAGATTAGATCCATTCTTATTACTAAAAGTTTTTTTGCTTGCACTTACAATTTTGTGAGTGCTTTTTTCTTGAAAGAAGAATAAGAAAACAATAGAATATACCCACGGCGAAAGTCGGATATCCCGAAACGGTTAAGAAGAACTGAAAAAAACCGTTAGCAACTCCATCTAAATCGATGGTAAGTGCTCGTTCTTAGAGGGCCCACACACCCTAACGATATTCGAAGAATGTAAGGAAAACCTTCTACTAGTGTGGAAGTTTTTCGCTCTGTAAAAAGGAGTATATATGGAAAAAGTTTTATTTACGTCCGAATCGGTTTCCGAAGGACATCCAGACAAAGTCTGCGATAAGATTGCCGATTCAATTCTAGATGCTTGCTTGGCTCTAGATCCTCATGCACACGTTGCTTGCGAAGTCTTCGCTACAACAGAATTCATCGTCATCGGTGGAGAAATCACTGTTGCTGGCCACCCAGATTATGAAGGAATTGCTAGAAATGTTCTTAGAGAAATCGGCTATAAGTCTCCAGAAGACGGCATTGGCTGCGATTCTTGCGAGATTTTAGTGAAAGTCAAAGAACAATCACCAGACATTAATATGGGCATCGAAAGAGCCAATGAGCTTGACATGGGTGCAGGCGATCAAGGCATTATGTTTGGCTATGCGTCAAGGGAAACTTCTAATTACATGCCATTCCCTGTTTCTATCGCTCATAAGCTTGTTAGAAAGGCCACCGCTTTAAGAAAAGAAGGCAAATTCTTACATGCACGTCCAGATATGAAATCCCAAGTAACGATTGATTACACCGACGAGAAGAATCCTCGTATCGACACGATCCTTATGTCTTGTCAACATGATGAAAGTGTTAATCTTGATGAATTCAAGAAATACATCCACGATGAAATCATGGTTCCAGTCGTAGAATCATTCGGTTTAAATACAGATTTCAAATGTTTAATCAATCCAACTGGCCGTTTCTCAATAGGCGGTCCAGCAGGCGATACAGGCCTAACTGGTAGAAAGTTAATCGTTGATACTTATGGCGGCTCAGCTAGACATGGCGGAGGAGCTTTCTCAGGCAAAGATCCATCTAAGGTTGATAGATCCGCTTCATATTATGCGAGATACATCGCTAAGAACTTAGTTGCAGCTGGTGCAGCAGAAAGATTGGAAGTCCAACTCTCATATGCTATTGGCGTTGCAGAACCTCTCTCAATTAATGTTTCAACATTTGGCACAGAACATTATTCAACGGAAATCATCCTTGAAGCAGTAAGAAAATTCTTCGATGCTAGACCTGGCGCAATCATTGAGAAATTCTCCTTAAGAAAACCATCATTCAAATATGCTGACACAACTAACTATGGAGCGTTTGGAAGAAAGGACATCGATCTTCCATGGGAAGCCTTAGACAAAGTTGAAGCCCTTAAGAATTTCTTCGAAACAAAATAGTCTAAAACCCCTAAGTTAATGATTAATCCCCCACTTTGAAATAATAAGCGGGGGTTTTTAATAAGATAATGTAAACGCTTACAATTTTACAATTACGAAATAGTAACGATGGTTACTTGCTTTTAAAAACAAGTTATTTACTTTTTTTGAACTTAATTTATTATGTTGTTGTAAGGGATAATACATCCCAGGAGGTAAATAAATGAAGATACAAATCGTCGGTAAGAACATTCAAATTACCGACTCTATTCGCGCAAACGTCGAAAAGAAATTAGCGCGCGTAGAGAAATATTTCGTTAAGAGTGACGAAGAAATTCTTACGAGAGTTGTGGCCGTTGCTTATAACGTTGGGGCCAAGATCGAGATCACTGTCTTCACTAAGGCAATGGACTTCAGAACAGAGGTTCGTGACAACGATTTATACGCTGCCGTTGACTTAGCAATTGATAAGTTAGAAGATCAAATGCGCAGACTCAAAACAAGAATGAATCGTTCTAAAAACGCTGGTCAAGGATTGGGTTTAGGCCGTGCAATTGCATTCGAAAATTTAGCTGATGAAGATGATATTGAAAGCTCTGATGAGATTGTCAGAACAAAGTCAATCTATTTAGAGCCAATGTCTCTTGATGATGCCATTACTAGAATGAACGCATTAGGACATACATTCTTCGTATATCTTGATGAAGATGACGACAAAGTCGCCGTTGCTTATAAGAGAATCGACGGTGGCTATGGCGTAATCGAAACTGAAAACGAATTGAAATAACGAAACATCAAAAAGTCTAGAGTGCTTCGGCACTCTTTTCTTTTTCTAAAAATGGACTTAACCAACAAAAATAAAATGTTGCCTAATAAAAAATAATGGTATAAAATATCATCATGAAGAAGACATTAACCAGAAAAAAGATCAACGGACATTACTACTATTACCTCTCACACAGGGAAGGTGAAAAAGTGGTTAGTGAATATTTAGGTACAGCATCGTCAACTAAATATAAAAAGTACTTGTACGCTTTGACCCATAAAGCTTCCAAATATGGTCTTGAAAAAGTTCGTCAAAATAACTTCAAAAACGGTATTCCTGTTGCCTATGTTGAAGATGGGTATTTGATTTACGAATATTCGAATGGCTCAAAAGAATTTCTGAATTCAAAATTGCAAGTTGTAAAGGTAGAGAAAAATGGCAAAAAGAAGTAACTCAAAAGAACTTATATTGGTTTGTGGCGTCGAAGGATGCGGTCGTGGAACTTTTGCAACTTGTTTTAAGAATTCCTTTATGCAATCTCTCCCAATAATGCCTTTATATCAGGGAATTATTTCCGGTGGATCATTTGTTGCAACCTCCTCCTTAAATGACCCTAAACATATCAATTACATCAAATACGCTAGCCAGAACGGCTACAAAATTACAATGTACTATATCTTTGCGGGAAAACAATTATCGATTGCTAGAAACCGTTTTAGACTTCTTTCAGATGGAATGGCATTCGATGAGGAAGCCTTCAAAAAGACGTATGATGCCTCATATAAAGGGCTGATTGAACTTTATGAATATATTGACTTAGTTTTCTTCATAAAAAATCAAAAGGAATATGAGTTCATGGTAGCCTACTCTCCAAGTGAAACCAAACTCGACGATTTTAAAGAAGCAGTAAAGAAAGCAAAATCTTTGGTTGACCATTTGAGATGATAAAAAATCAACCTTAATAATATCCGGAAATAAAAACTGCTTAACTTTTAGCATTTATATATATAAAATATTCAAGCATGATGAAAACCCAGGTTATTGCTACAGATTTAGATGGTACCCTTTTTTACCCTAAGAAACGCATAATGCTCATCCCTAAGGATTCGAAAAGATTTCTTAGAAGGTTCATCGATGATGGAGGAAAACTCCTAGTTGTTACCGGTAGAGGAAAATATTTTGCTGATAAGGTAGCCAAATCATTGAAAAGACCAGTAGATGTTGTTGGATGCAACGGATCCTTGATCGTAAGTAACGAACAGGTTCTTAGGGAATCCTTCTTTTCTAGGGAGGAATTAAAGGAACTTCTTGGAGAAATAAGAAGAGAAAACAAACTTATGTTCATCTCTCTATTCTGCAAGAACTGTAACTTCGTAATAGATGTCTCAATGATGAAATTGTTCCCTAGAATCGGATACAGACTCTATGAATTCTATCAAGGTTGTTACCATGAAAGAGTCTTCAAAAGCGAAAGAATCTTCTATGAACAATTAGAAAAAGGAGAAGTATTCAAAGTTCTTCTCTTTGTTGGCCCATGGAAGAAATACATCAAAAAATCTGAAGAATTGTGTGAACTCTTATCTATTAGATACCCAGATTTCAACTTTGCATCGAGCAATCAAGCAATCGAAGTTACCCCAAAAGGAGTCACAAAGTCATCAGGAATTGCATTTTATCTTGAAAATAACGGAATTTCTAAAGATAATGTTATAGTTGTCGGTGACTCTGGAAATGATATTTCCATGTTTGACAGCTATTACGAGCAGAGCTATTGCATGTCTCATGCCTCCAAAAAAGTTCAATCTCATGCAAAAACAGCAATAGAACGTTTCAGCGATTTGGAAAAGTATATCTACCCATCTGAGGAGAGCAAAAGTTCCAAAGACAACTAATGTTGAAGAAAGGAAAAGAAACAATGAATCAAGTTTCACAAGTCATTACTACACTCGAACACTATAAAGTAGTAATCAGAGACACTCTTGAATACACCCTTCCAAGAGATAACTATGACATGAATGCCTATAACGAAAAGAAGAGAAGCATTCTTGTTGAAATCGAACAAAATACTCCACTTAAGAGCATTATCACCAATTCCGGAGAAAATGGTGAAAAATTAGAAAAATTAATCCGTGACTTCTATGATGAAGTCTATGGTGATGGATCCACAATCATCAAAGTCGCAGACGATGGTCTCCGCGTTGATCATGCCCAACACCTTGCTATTTTCAAAGCCGTCCTTCCAATTCACGAAAATATCGAAGGAATGGTCAGAGGCATTCTCGCTGATGCAACAAAGAACAATTTAGATGTTGCAACAGTCGCAAATGTCGATGCGTTAGAAGAAAGAATGTATCGCACAGTTGGATACTTAACATTAACAAACCAATTAGTTAAATTATTCAGCGATTATAACCAAGCTCGTAGAGAAGCCAAAGGCGAAGAATCTGCCGCTAGCAAATTCATCGGCAATGACATCAACGAAGTCATTTCATATTTAAATATCATCCGTGGCAACTCCCATATCACAGATTCCCGTTTCATGGGCGTCCAAGATAAAGTTTTCGAACTTGTTGAATTCATGACAGGCCGTCGTGATTTACCAATGGGCAAAGGTTTTGGCGATGTTATCAAAGAAACACAAGATTCCATCGGTGGATTAGTCCGTGAAGTTGAACCAGCATTCCGTGATGCCTACGTTCCAGTTTTAGACGAATTAATCAAACAAGCTCAAGCCAATGACAACAAGATTGGCGGCAATGGCGAAGCTGCTCCAGCAAACGAAGCAGAAGAAGCTTAATTTTAGAAAGATTTAGATTATGGCAGAGACATCACTTAAAACAAAGAAGGTCCATAGCAAGAGATGGCATATCGTATGGCGTTCCATCGTATGCACTTTTGATGCTGCTTTAGCTTTGGTTGGGATCATCATGATAATTTTAGGGATTATCTCTGATTATCTTCCAAAGAAGAATAGCGAAAACTGGACTGGCAATGCGGTCTTTACGGCTGCAACCGGTATGGATTATCGCTGGTTTGGCTTCATTCTTATCGCTGGCGCTGTTGCAATCATGCTCATCGCATTCAATGTAATGGCTCATCGCGACGCATCAGATAAAGAACGTGAGATTCGTCGTCAAGAAAGAATGAAAGTTCTTGCCGCTTCCCAACAAACATTCACTGTTGAAGAAAAACCTTCGACAGAAAATGCAGTAGAAGTTGAAGCAAAGCCAAAAGAATAAGACTTCTTAATGAATTTAGCCCCGTTAATTCGGGGCTTTTTTTGTATAGAAAAAAGCACCCTCAAGAGAGAGTGCTTAATATCTTCCTATTTAACCGTGCCAAATATTCTATCGCCTGCATCCCCTAAACCTGGGCAGATATAGGCGTTTTCGTTTAACTCACGATCAAGTGCACCAATTGTGAGAGGAACTTCAGGATATGCTTTCTCGAATGCCTCAACACCTTCCGGTGCAGCGATGATGCAGATGAAATGAATGTTTTTAGCACCGTGTTGTTTAAGCAAGGTGATGGCATCAATTGCTGAACCGCCAGTAGCCAACATTGGGTCAACAACATAGACCTCTCTATCTTCCAAATCATATGGAAGCTTGCAGTAATATTCGTGTGGGATGTGGGTTTCCTCATCACGATATAAACCGATATGACCGACTTTTGCTGAAGGAACAAGAGCTGTCATTCCATCAACCATTCCGAGTCCTGCGCGAAGAATTGGAACGAAACAAAGCTTTTTGCCAGAAACCATTGGTTGTTGGGATTTTTCAATAGGTGTTTCGATTTCAACTAAGTGAGTTGGAAGATCTCTAAGAGCTTCATAACCCTCCATTATTGCAATCTCTTTTACGACTCGTCTGAATTCGTTTGTGCCAGTGTTCTTGTCGCGAAGAATGCTGATTTTGTGTTTGATCAAAGGATGATCAAGCAAGGTGACGTTTGGATACTTTTTTAAGTCCATAATAATGCCTCTTTTCAGCTCTTTATCATAACATATATTTAGTGTTTGCTACCACATATTTAAATAAAGTATTAATTGTTTCAAGAATTGAGAAATGTGACTATAATATTTAGGTGAGGTCACAAACATGGATTATTCTAAATATATTGCTGTAACGCCTGATTTTCCTACCAAAGGCATTTCTTTCAAAGACATTTCTCCTATTTTAGTCGATGCCGATGCATTTGAATCTTGTATCAATGATTTCGCTAAATTAGCCGAAAAATATCAACCAGATGTCATCATTGGTCCTGAAGCTAGAGGGTTCTTATTTGGAGCCGCTCTTGGCTTAAAGATGCATAAAGGCTTCATTATGGCTAGAAAAGCAGGTAAATTGCCTGGAAAAACATATAAGGTTGAATATTCTTTAGAATATGGAACAGCCAAGATTGAAGTTCCAGCCATTGCTTTAAAACCAGGTCAAAGAGTTTTGTTGATAGATGATTTACTTGCCACAGGCGGTTCTTTAAAGGCTTTGGCGAAACTTGTTAGAGAAGCGGGTGCAACACCTGTTGCAGCTTTAACTCTTATCAACCTTAAAGAACTTGAAGGCTGGAAAAATTTAGATTTCCCTTGCGAATGCTTAGTGGAATTATCCGCAGATCACGAATAAGAAGAAAGAAAAAAGCTGGCTCAAACCAGCTTTTTATTTTGCCTTAAATCTTTCAGACATATATAGAATCCACATTCTTGCATGAAGAGGGATGATATATTTAGGATTTTTGAACATCTCTAAGCATTTTTCGATTGGAACAAATTTCGTGGATATATCTTCAAATTCTTCTAAGGCTGAGGATGATTGATATTCTGCTTCAGCCATCACAAATGCATTGGATTCATCAGACAATCCAGAAGAAGTAGGAGAGAATGGAGTAAGAATCTCCATGTTTTTTAAGGATGCAATTCCAGCTTCTTCGGAGGCCTCTCTTTTCGCTGTTTCAAATAAGTCTTCATCGTTATCAACCAATCCTGCAGGTATTGAAAATACGTAACTTCCAATAGGCTCTCTAAATTGTTTCGTTAAGAGGATTTCAAGTTTGCCTTCATTGAAACGATATATGCCAATGATGACTCCATCAGGATGCGTGTAATCATGAGTCAAAGATCTAAGATTTTCTTGCGATTTTCTTGAAGCGGTGAAATAAATATGTTCTTTATTTGAACCGTTTTTATTTACTAAGTAACGCAAAACAAAATAATTCAAAAAACGATTATGTGTTTCTTGCTTGACCTCTTCAAGCTTCCATTCCATTAGTCCGGAATCAGTTTCGAAAAACGTATCACTCATCTTTGTTTTCCTTCTTATCGATGATATCTTTGATTTCATTTTCAGAATACTTATATGTTTTTCCACAGAAATTGCAGTTAATGTTGACTGGTTCTTTTTCATCTAAAATTCGTTTAAGCTCTTTTAGTGATAAAGAAGAGATAATACGTAACCCTCTTTCATGAGAACAGTTGCATTTCCAACACACGTCCCTCGTGGTTTCGAATTTTGGGGATAATCCAGCAAGCACATATTCCAATATTTTTTCAGGGGAATCACCGTTTTCAATAAGCATTTGAGTGACTGCTGGAGTGTTTGAAAGATTCTCTTCGAGTTTCTTGATTGTCTCTTCTGAAGTGTTAGGCATCAGTTGGACGATGTAGCCGCCTGCATGATCGACCGTAACGGTTTCCTTGTTGAAATGAACACCTAAGCCAATAGCAGTAGGAGTTTGCTCTGATTTTGCAAAATAGAAAGCCAAATCCTCTGCAATCTCGCCAGTTTGCAAATCAACTTGAGAAACATAAGGCGTTTTTAATCCTAAGTCACGAATAACGACTAGATGTCCCTTGCCTATTGCTCCACCAACATTTAAATGATTTGCGGCGTTAGGTGGCAAGATTATGTCTGTTTTGGAAATATAAGAACGAACTTCGCCCCTGTTATTTGCGATGGCGTCAAGATGGTTCAATTCTCCATCACCAACGATTTCTAAACAAATCGTATCAGATTCGTTTTTCAACCAATTTCCCATCATCAATGCGGCGCTCATGAGTCGACCTGAGGCGGCTGCACATATAGGGGAGAGGTTAAATAACACCCTTTTGTAATCAACTAAATTTTTGCTTGTGATGGCAATGGCCTTAACTTCATCGTTTTCGGAGCGGGCCGTAACTAAATAATCTTTGTATTCCATAATATCATTCAAAGGCAAATTGAGAATTGTATAAGGAAGCGTAGAAACCATTTTGTTTCATAAGCTCTTCGTGGTTGCCTTGCTCGATAATATTACCATCTTTCATAACTAAAATCATATCGGCATTGCGGATGGTTGATAAACGGTGGGCGATAACGAATGATGTTTTGCCTTTTGTTAGCTTGTCCATTGCTTCCTGGATGACTTCCTCCGTTCTAGTGTCTACGTTAGAAGTGGCCTCATCTAGAATCATCATGGAAGAGTTACGTAACATTGCCCTAGCAATCGTAATAAGCTGTCTTTGACCGCCTGAGATGCTATTTCCATCTTTGATGATGTAATCAAGTCCGTGAGGCAATGATTCAACGAAGTGATCAAGCTTGACTTCTTTTAAGACTTCCCAGATCTCCTCATCGCTTATATTTGCCCCATTGTAGATTAAATTATCTCTAATTGTACCTTCAAACACCCATGTATCTTGTAAGACCATGCCAAAGATATCATGCAATTCTTTACGGGAGATATCCTTAGTAGAAACATCATTAATTGCTATACGTCCCCCGTTAATTTCATAGAATCTCATCAAAAGGTTAACCATCGTCGTCTTGCCAGCACCTGTAGGTCCAACGATTGCAACCTTCATTCCTTCTTTTATATTGGCAGAGAATCCATGAATGATTTCACGAGTTTCGTCATATGAGAAGGAGACGTTATCGAAGACGATGTTACCATCCATCTTATTTCCGTTTAATAACTTATAGGAAATACCATCTTCATTGGATAATTCTTTTTCGTTTAAGAAATCGAAGACCCTCTTTCCTGCGGCAAGGGCTGTTTGAAGTTGATTTAGCGCTTGCGATATTTGTGTGAATGGTTGTTGGAATAGACGAATATAGATCATGAAAGCCATGATGGTTCCGATCGTTACTCCTCCTATGTCATTGATGATAAGAAGGGCTCCTCCGACAATGACCGCACCATAACATAAATATGAAATGAATGAAGTCATAGGCATCATCAAACCGCCAAAGAATTGCGCTTTGAACATATACTCTTTTAACTTGCTATTCTTTTCCTCAAAGATTTCATCTTGCTTCTTTTCGGCATTGAATAGCTTGATGACCAATTGACCGGAGAATTTTTCTTCGACGTTTCCTTGAACGACGCCAACTTGATTTTGCCTATTGACGAATTGGGGCATGGCTAATTTCATGATACCCATGAGGAAAAGTAGCATCAAAGGAATTGAGATTAGTGAAATTAAGGCTAACTGCCAGCATTTAACAAACATTCCAATTAAAGCACCAACCAACATAAAGATGGCACTAAGCAATGATGATAAAGCTGTGTCAATTGATTGAGATAATGAATCAACGTCGTTTGTGACACGCGATAAGGTATCGCCAATCTGCCTTGAATCGAAATAAGAAAGAGGAAGAAGGTTGATCTTTGCGACTATGCTCTTTCTTAAAGAGTTTGCATAACGTTGAGTAACGGTTGCAATAATAAAAGATGAGCAATATGAGCAAATGGCAGATGTAACATACATTATCGCTAAGATTGTGATGTATTTAATGACAATGCTCATGCTAATAGAGGCGGTTGCGGCATTATTTGAAATCTCATTTGTCAAATCTTCGACGTAGTTTGGTGCGACTACGGCAATGATTACGTTAACAAGAATGAATATTGCGGCCAAAATAATTGCAAACCAATATTTTTTAGTGGATTGAATTAATTTTGAGAGGGTGGCTGCGCCATCTTTTGAAGATAGTTTCATTTTTCCATTTGGACCTGGTCCGTGACGTGGGCTCATAAACCTAATTCCTCCTTTGAAAGTTGCGATAAAGCAATATCGCGATATGTTTGGCAAGAGGAGAGGAGCTCTTTATGCGTTCCTTGTCCTACGACCTTGCCATCTTCAAGTACTAAGATTTCGTTTGCGTCCATAATCGTTCCGATTCTTTGAGCAACTATAACCTTAGTTACTTCTGGTAACTCGTTTTTGATGTTTTCTCTTACTTGCAAATCGGTTTTGAAATCTAAGGCGGAGAAAGAATCGTCAAATACGGCTATTTCTGGATTGATTGCTAAAGCTCTAGCAATACAAAGCCTTTGCTTTTGGCCGCCAGATACATTAGTGCCGCCTTGGGCGATTTTAGAATCATATTTGTCTCCCATTTCTTCAATGAAAGAATCGGCGCAGGCAATCTTGGCGGATTTTTTCATGTCTTCCTCACTTAATGATGGATTTCCAAAAGAAATATTAGAAGCGACCGTTCCAGAGAAAAGAACGCCTTTTTGCGGTACAAATCCGATTTTTGAGCGTAATGTAGATTGTTTGACGTCTTTTATGTTAACCCCGTCAATTAGGATTTCTCCATCACTAACGTCATATAATCTTGAGATTAGGTTAACAAGAGTGGATTTTCCACAACCAGTTGCCCCAATAATCGCTACTGTTTCGCCCGCTTTTGCTTTAAAGGAGACGTTTGAAATGATTGGCTTTTCACCATCTGGATAGGTAAAAGAAACGTTTTTAAATTCAATTTCCCCTTTAGAAGTGCCTTCAATTTCATTTTCAGGATCTTTGATTGAGGTTTTTGTAGAAAGAACTTCGTTGATACGATTTGCGGATACTGAAGCTCTTGGCCACATGACAAACATCATTAACAACATCATGAAGGACATAATGATTTGGGTTGCCAAGCTCGAGAAAGCTGATATTGTAGCGTAATCGGCTTTGCCATTATTGATGACTAAGGCCCCAACACCAAGAATGGCGATTGTGACTCCGTCCATAACGACGGTCATCATAGGAGAAAGAACGCCCATGGCTCTTGATGTGAAAAGATTGAGCTTTGTCAAATCATCGTTGGCTTTATTAAATTTGCTTTCTTGATATTTTTCTGCGTTATAAGCGTGAACGACACGGATTCCACCGATATGTTCCCTTGTAATACCATTAAGTCTATCGATATAACGTTGAGATATTTTGAATTTAGGAAGAACTAAAACCATTGCTACAGCTAGAACGGCAACCAATAAGAAAATAGCGGCCCCAGTAGTTAATGTAAGCTCAGTAGAGGTAGCTTGAATCTTGCAAATTGCCCAAATACAAGTAATTGGTGCGGCAAAAACCATTCTTAGCATAAGAAGGATACACATCTGAACCTGCTCGATATCGTTTGTGGCCCTAGTTATAAGGGAAGCGGTTGAAAATTTATTAATCTCAGCAAGGGAAAACGATGAGACTTTTGCGTTGACCTCTGATCTGATGGTCGTAGCAAAATTAGCAGTTATTGCTGATGCGATTATCGAAATAACCATCGCGCTTAAGGTATAGCAAACGACAAATAAGGCAAAATAACATGCACTAATCGTGACAGAATGGATGCTAACATTCGCGATTGCTTCAATTGTTGCAATATATGTAGGATCCAATCCTTCTACGGAGGAAAGTTGTTCTATGAGAGTGTTCCAATCCGAACCGCATGCTTTATATAGTTCATAGATTTGATCACCTAGCAAAGATGGATCCTTTTGATAGGCGATATAGTTAATTTCCCTCATTAGTTCAGCTATGTAGTCCGTTAATTTCATCGTGCACCATACTTGAAATACAGTGAGTCCGACAATTAGCAAGACGAACAGCCAATCTAGAGGACGGAATTTTTTCAATAATTTAAACATTCAATTACCTCCGATAGTTCGCACTCGAACTAATATAGACATAATTAAATAAATGTCAATGAGAATAATGTAATTTTTTGCTTATTTTTCTTTTAGAAAAGAAGCAGTTGTTTTTTTTGGGGGTAACTATTTTACGAAATCTTTAACTTCTTGAATGACTACTAAATTGGCCTCATGACCAATCTCAATATACGCTTGTTTCCCTTTAACTTCATATATGGAGAAAGATTGGCCTTTATAGGTTATTCTTGTCTTGATTTTCTCTTCAGCCTTATCTAATTGAAAACCGTTATTCAAGAAGGCGAATATCGCGTCGTCGTTATTTTTCCAAACGTTTTGAATTTCATTTTCATCTAGCAAGACGTTAACTGGTCTAATGATCTTTGAGTCCATTCTGAATTTAGGCGCTCCCTTATGTACTAAGGAACCGGGGATATAGGTTTTTCCTTCATCAAAAGAGATTTCACGATATCTCAAAAGATTTTGATTTTCTTGATTCTCGCCAGGAACGGTGAAATAAAAATCTTTCTGATATGAAACATTTTCAATCACTGAATTCTTTTTAAGATAGGAGATACCTGCATTGTTTATTATAGGAAAGGTGTCCCTTGTAACATATAAGTCACCAGATCTTAATTCCATGAAGGAGAAGTTGTTTTCTAAAACGATATCGGCGCATTCTTTCGTTGGAAGAATGGTTTTGTAATATGAGTCAAGAATGTATTTGAAATATAAGTCGATAGTGAAAGAAGTGCTAGCGGAAGTATTTTTCTTATCACGGATGATTCTTCTAAGGAAAAGAGTTTTAGGGTTTCCCTCAATGAAATTCTTTATAGGCCTTAAAGAGGACACTCTAGAAACGAATTCTTCATTTAATGCGTATATGCCCTCGATAATTATGACATCATAGTCTTTTCCGTCAAAACTTTCTTTGCTTGGCAATCTTTCAGAATAAAATTTGGAGTAGTTTTTTGCGTCTATTTTTTCATTATTGAAAAGCTTATTGATGTCTTCCGCGGCTTCTTTAAGGTTATATACAGTAGGTTCATCGAAATTTAGCTTATGCCATTCTTCTTTAAGACCTTTTAAGAATGTTTCTAATTGGTTTTCTGGGAGAAGATCAACTAACGTATCCCTTATTTTTGCTATTGATGCATCATCATATTTGGATTCAAAAGGAACATTGATGATGATCTCTTTGATCCTTTTTGAAATTTCTTCGATGTTTTTAAGTGAGGAGTTGAAGTAGTTAAGATTTACTTTGTTAGGAACAATACCTGATAAGCCATAGTTATATTGATCTATGGAAAAGGTTAGACAACGTTTGTTATGCTCTTTAAAGGCATTAGTCAATGAAGTTGATAAGAAACTTTTTCCGGATGAGGAGGCGCCAGAGATGATAATCAACGCTTTCGGCTGTCTTTCTAATTCCTCTTCGGCCAAATCCATATTGGCATAGGTCCATTTATCGACATGATGGCATGTATACTTCATATTTAAATCTCCAACTATGCTAATTATTGTAATCAATTCATTTTTCTTTTTAAAGAAATAGACTACAAATATTCCCTAAAACATTTAGAATGTTAATGTCGGAGAAACTCATGAACGAAGAAGAGAAAATGCTTAAGGGTATGATATACGATTGTAACGACCCCTCATTGCTTGAAAAAAGAAACCACGCTCATGCTTTATGCGCTAAATTTAACGCTTTAAGTGAAGATGATGCCAAAGAAAGAAACACAATCATCAAAGAGTTGTTGCCAAATGCCCAAGAGGGAATTTATATAACGGGTCCCGTCTTTTTTGATTATGGTTGCAATTTTCATTCAGGAAAAAACTTTTACTGCAATTTCAATTTTTCCGTTTTGGATACATGTCCAGTCTATATTGGTGATAATGTTTTGTGTGGGCCTAATGTTTCAATTAACACGCCTCTCCACCCTCTAATCGCAGAAGAAAGAGCCTTGTACTTAAGTGAAAAAGGATACATGACCGATAAGGAATACGGCAAAAGTATTTCGATTGGCTCTAATTGCTGGATTGCCGCAAACGTGACGATCATCGGTGGCGCTAAAATCGGCAATAACTGCGTGATTGGCGCAGGTTCGGTGGTCACTGGAGAGATACCTGATGGATATCTTGCCTATGGAATTCCAGCAAAACCTATACGTAAAATAACTAAAGAGGATTCGATATATCTGAAGAAAGGTCTTTTCTAATATGCCTATTGTTGCTGCTTTTATGCTTCCACACCCTATATTTGCCATACCAGAAGTTGGCAAAGGAAAAGAAAAAGAGCTCGCCGCTACTGTAGCTTCTTTTAACCTAATCGCTAAGAAAATCGCTCAAATTCAACCAGATACAATCATTTGGATTTCCCCACACGCCGAAAGCTATGCGGACTTTTTCCAGATTGCTGATGGAGAGGTAGCCGTTGGCTCATTTAAAGAATATGGGGCTCCTGAAGTGTCCTTTAGAATGCTCTATGACAAAATTCTAGCCAGAGAAATTTCCCAAGAATGCAAGATTAATAAGGTGAATGGTGGAATTGAAAATAGCACTGAGGAAGAACTCGATCACGGCACTATGGTCCCACTATATTTCATCAATCATGAGTTCAGAGATTTCCTAAATGTGAGGGTTGGCGTTTCTGGACAATCTTTAGCGGAGCATTACCGCTTTGGCGAAATGATTAAATCTGCCGTAGATAAGTTAGGAAGGAAAGCCGTCGTCATTGCTTCAGGAGACTTATCGCATTGCCAATCAAAAGAAGGGACATATGGTTATCGTCCTGAAGGTGCGATATATGATGAACAAATAATGAAGACGATGTCCAAGATGAATTTTGGGGAACTTTTATCGTTTAATAGATCTCTTCTTGGAGAAGCCGTCCAATGCGGACATGGGGCTTTTACAATCCTTGCTGGATGTCTTGACCGCCTTGATTTAGATTGCCTTCGCCTTTCTCATGAAGCGCCATTTGGAACAGGCTACGGATTTTGTTGCTACACCCCAAAAGGAGATAATCAATCCAGGGCTTTCTTAAATTTGTACAAAGAACGTGAAAGACTCATTGCAAAAGAAAGAAAAGAGAAAGCGGATAAATATGTTTGCTTAGCCCGTGAAGCAATTGAGACATATCTTAAAAGCAAGAAAGTGCTTAAGCCTAGCCAACTAACGCTCAATAATATTGGCGATAGAAAAGAAGGGGTCTTTGTAACCATATATCATGAAGGGGAGATTAGAGGCTGCATCGGAACCGTAAAACCAAAGAAAAAGAATCTCGCGGAAGAAATAATCGCAAACGCTATTGCGGCCGCTTTTAGCGATGATAGATTTGAACCAATAAGTGAGGAAGAATTTGAGAATTTAATTATCACGGTTGATGTGGTCGTAGATCTCATCCCTATTCTTTCGAGCGATGATCTTGACTCCGAGATTTATGGAGTTATGGTTGAAGCGGATGACAAGCATGCCGTTCTTCTCCCTAAGCTTCCGGGAATATTAACTCCTGAGAAACAAATAGAGATTTGCAAAAGAAAAGCCAACATTCCTTTGCATGAGGATGTTGACTTATATAGATTCAATGTTGAGCATCATCAATAACTAATACCTAGTACGTGGACGGTAAGATTTCTTGCATAAGAATCTTGCCGTTTTTAAATACACGTCCCCGTCCTTTTTGATGATTTCGCCATTATTCGATTCATGATATCCGTTTTTGAAAACGAATTCTTTTAAGGCATATGGTATGAAGATAATTGACCATCGTCCGCCTAAATCTCTAATCTTAGTTTGCATGAATTTGAGCATATAGGAACCGATCTTTTTCTTTCTTACTTGTTCCCTTACATATATTGAAGTTATCTCCCAAGTTTCAGGATCCGATTCCCTAAAAGAGGCGACCCCTATAGGTATATTCTTGAAATAGATGATCAAATACCATGGTTTTCTTTCGCTTGTTAAGAATGGAGTTCTTTCTATGAAACCTACTTTCTCGATAGCTTCTTTCACCATCTCATTTTCTTCATGAAAAAATTTAAAATCAATCATATTTCCAAGTATACTAAAAATGTATAAAATAATTCATATGAATAAAGGAATTTTTCTTCAAAAACTTAAATATCATTACAAAAGATATCTCTCGATAATCTTTGCATCGATAGGCTTAGCGTGTTTAGTTGGGGCCTTCACTTATTTTGGCATCGTTAATAGAACGGATTCCTACACCATGATGGGTTCCGTTTGGAATTACGTCATTCTTTTAATATCCTTTATTTTCATTCTCTATGGCACGATTAACGGAACAGCTATTGCATATAACGGAATCATGATGTTCGTTTTCTATCTTATGTGGGATTTTGGTGCAACAGTGGTTGTTAATTGGATTAACGGAACCTTCCTTAACCTATTTTCAGGCGAGCCGATTATCATTGCTGAAACAATCATAAGCCTTGCTGGGAACATTGCCGCATTTGTTCTTGGTATCATGCTCTATATCAAATTGAGACAGTTCCTTACTGGAAGGTATTCTTCATATACTGGTTTAAGAAATCTTGCACTGGCTTTCACCATTCTTGTCATTCTCTTTAACTTGGCCATTCCTACTCTTCTTTTGATTGCTTCGCCAACTCTTCAAACCTTCTTAACCTTATTGATTTACTTTGCCATCATTTTTGAAGCCTTATCTGTTTTCTTTACGATTTGCCGTCTTAAGTCTAACTATTGATTCTTGAAAAAATATCCTAATTGTTTTATTCTTTTCCATGCGCCGTCTTAGCTCAGTTGGTAGAGCAACGCACTCGTAACGCGTAGGTCGTAGGTTCGATCCCTATAGACGGCACCATAAAAGAAAAATAACGAACCCAGTGGTTCGTTTTTTTTATTTTTCTTTCTCTTTTATTGGTCGTCCATTTTCATCATAGTTGCCTTTTGCATTCTCTTTTGATGGATCAATCAATATGATCTTTCTAGCAAAATTGGAGAATTTCTTGGTGGTATTGGCTAATTTCTCTTTGTCCTTCGTGATTTTGAGATTCTCAGGCAAGGCGGCCTCAAGTTTCAAACGATATTCATTTCTTTGCTTCTTTTGTTCTGCGACGAGCTTTTCATAACGTGCAACAATTCCGCTTTCTTTAGCAATTTTGGAAATCTTATTGAAAAGACCAATGGATTTGATGAGATCAACAATAAAGATTCCATAGACAATACCTAAGAGAAATATAAAGCCGAAATGGGCTACGCTTCCGGATGTAGTATTTCCAAACATATAATCGAAACTTACGTTAAATGCCAAATACATAAATGGATTGAATCCGTAATAGAAAATTATTGCAACCGCGAACCAAATAATTGAGAACAAAGGGCAAATGATTCCTAAGATGTTCCCCTTCATATTGGTATAATCCCACAATCTAACCTTAAAACCTTTAACAAAGATAAGGCCTGCAACGAATTCCAATATGACCATGCTCACGCCCATAATAGAAATAGGTATTAGATCATAGACTGTTGGCCCACTATAGTAATTTAGCCCGAATAATCCACCTGTAGGATTGTAGAATTTTAAATCTTCAGGCATGAAGGATAAGACGATCCAACTAAAGATAAACATGATGACCACGCCAAATCCATATAAAGGTAGCCAAGGTCCACTCATAAAACCTGGATTGACCCATTTCTTAGCGGAGACGAATCTTCTGAAAAGAACCTCTAAAAGATAGCCGAGCATGCAGCCGATGATGAACATGAAAAGAAGAGTGAGTATCACCTTGCTCGATAAATATTCATTCATTTCAAAGATGCTATTGAAAATCTTAAGTTCTATCATATTTTGTTATCCTATCTATACACATATGTTAACACAATTCAATGAAGTTGTTACCTGATGTTGAATATATGAAAAACCCATTATCTTTCGATGATGGGTCAATAGATGCAAATTCTATTAATCGTTACTGGATGAATAGGAGCTGCCATTTCCTTGGAAGATGGCAACGATTTGTAATACGCGATAGACAAGTTCAAGAAGGGCGATGATCATGTTGTTGACGTATTCGATGTTATAAAGATGGAATAGTTTCTTGCACATCTCGATTTCTTCATCGTTTGCAAGGTTATCTTCTTTTAGAAGGGTTAAGGCTTTTTCTTGAGCACGTTTCTCTGTTTTTAGAACAAGAATCGACATAACAAAGGAAATGATGTAGAAAAGAAGGCCGATACATGTAAGAACAATTGTGCATGGGAAGGCACTATTCTTAAGGATGAAGAGATCAAGAAGAATGCCAATTATTACGAGTGGAATGAATGCCAAAGGTCCAAAATAGATAAAAGGTGTCAGCCTGATTTGTAATTTAAGCGCAGGATCTTTTTCCTTATCCATGACAGCCAAGGATGATTTTTGAGCGGCCATAGCAAGAGAGGTGACCGAGCTTTTTTGCCAAGTCAATCTTCTAAGACGAACTTTCTTGAAATAATGACTATAAGAGTTTCCGAAGAGGATCGAACCGTTTTTAGAAACCCTGATATCTTGCAAATCATTGTCATCTAAAATTTTTCTAGCGACTTCCTCGCCTGTTTTTCCGATGGAATTTGCTCTTCTGTTGTATTTGACATACTTGATTGCAAGACAAATTGAGATGACAAGAGCAACAAGCGAAGCGACGATAAGGAGACAACCAACCGCAAACATCAATATCAAGACAATATCTGATGCGCCAGTGAATCCTGTTGCTTCACGTAAAGCATTAACGAATTCTTCCATAAAATATCCTTTCTAATTTATTTATGGAACTAGTATAGAACACAATAAGCAAAAAAGAAACAAAAATATTATATTTGTAACATAAACATAAAAATGATGTTTCCAGGAAGCACTTTTTTCTAACATTTAGCAAATTTTAATCAACATTTATTGAAAATAAGTGTATCTTTCTAAAAGGGAAACCCAAAGGAAATATTTATGAATCGTTATGATGTAATTATTGTTGGCTGCGGTCCAGCAGGGATTTTTACCGCGTTAGAAATGGTCAAAAAAGGATCAAAGAAAAAGATTCTCATGATCGAAAAAGGGCAAAGCGTTGAAAAACGTGCTTGTCCAAAGGCAAAATTAGGCAAATGCGCTCATTGTGATCCATGCGCTATCACAACAGGTTTCTCTGGCGCTGGCGCTTTCTCTGATGGAAAACTTTCTCTTTCCTCATCCGTTGGCGGAGCTCTTCCTGAACTTTTAGGCTACGATACAATTGATGAACTTATTAAATATGCTGACTCCATATACCTATCTTTTGGGGCGGATAAGCATATCGAAGGAGAAAACGAAACCGAGGAAATAAGACAAATTCGTCTTCGCGCTATCGAAGCAGGCCTCCATTTAGTCAATTGCCCTATTAGACATTTAGGAACAGAAAAAGCCCATGATATCTATTTAGCAATTGAAAAATACTTAGAGGAAAATGGCGTTGAGATTCGTTATGGCTATGAATGTAACGACGTAATTCTCGATGAAAAGAAGTGCATTGGCGTTCGTGCTCATAAATATCGCGCAACAAATGAAGAAGAAATCTACGCTGATGATATAGTTATTGCGGCTGGAAGAAGAGGAGCGGATTGGTTAGAAAAGATTTGCTCCAAATATGATATTGCCCATGCTCCAGGACCAGTTGATATTGGCGTTAGAGTCGAAGTCCGTAACGAAGTCATGGAACCACTCAATAAGAATCTCTATGAAGCTAAATTGATTGGCTATTGCGGTCCTTATGGCGATAAGGTTAGAACATTCTGCCAAAATCCAGGCGGTTTTGTTGCCCAAGAAAACTATGATGGGGATCTCGCTGTCGTTAATGGGCACTCCTATAAAGAAAAGAAGTCCCAAAACACCAACGTATCCATTCTTTGCTCCCACAATTTCCGTGAGCCATTCAACCAACCAATTCTTTATGCTCAAAAAATTGGCGAATTGACCAACATGTTAGGAAATGGTCACATCATGGTTCAAAGATTTGGCGATATACTTGACGGAAAGAGAACTTGGCAATATGAACTCAATAGATCGAATATCACACCAACATTGCCTGATGCAATCGCTGGCGATATAACTGCCGCCCTTCCTTATAGAACGATGACCGATATCATTCACTTCATCAAGGCGGTTGATCATGTCGTTCCTGGATTTGCCTCAAGCGAAACCTTGCTCTATTCTCCAGAAATCAAGTTCTATTCCAATAGAGTCAAAATGGATAAGAATCTAACGACAAACATCCAAAACTTATATTGCTTAGGCGATTCATCTGGCTGGACAAGAGGCTTGATGATGGCTTCTGTCATGGGCGTTGTCCTTGGTAGAAGACTTGCCTCAGAAGAGTAAAAAGAACCCACCAAACGCACGTTTCAAGCGTGCGTTTTTCTTTTTTCGAAAAAAATTAAAAATTCTCTTGCTTAGATTTTATGATATATCTATAATACTTAAGCGACTTGCAAGAGCCGCTAAATATACGGACTGGGTAGTTAGCTCAGCTGGGAGAGCATCTGTTTGACGTACAGAAGGTCAGGAGTTCGAGCCTCTTACTACCCACCAATCCTAAAATTAACTCAAGGAAACTTGAGTTTTTTTCTTTCTTTAAGGTAAGATATTCTCCATGGAAAAAATTAAATCACAATATCTCGTATTCGACTTCAATGGAACACTTATTGATGACATTGATATATGCTTATTCTTATTAAATAATATGTTAAAGGAGAAAGGGCATGATGGAAATATCTCCAAAGAAAGATACCTCTCATTATTTACCTTCCCGATCATCGATTACTATGTTGCGTCAGGATTTGTTTTCCCGGAAGATGATTTCCCTGCTTTAGCAAAGGAATTTGATAAGGATTATTGCGATTCGTTTAAGGATCTAAAACTCTTCCCCGATGTAAAAGAAGTCCTTTCTTATTTCAAAAAGAAAGGGAAGAAATTAATCATTCTTTCCGCGACAAAACAATCTACATTAGAAATTGAGCTTAAAGAAAAAGGCATCCATGATTTCTTTGATGCGGTAATAGGCATCAAGGATATATATGGAAAATCTAAGGTTAATGAAGCGATTGAATATTTCAGCAAAGAAAAGATAGACATGAATGAAGTGACTTTCATAGGCGATACATTGCACGATAATGAAGTAGCGGAAACCCTACACGGGTCCTCTATTCTTATCTCAAGAGGCCACCAAAATAAAGAGAGATTGCTTAGCGCTAAAAACGCTTTAGTGATTCCTTCCCTAAAAGAACTAGAAAATATAATTGAATAAGCCTAAAATAATTGAAACGAGGTAAAAAATATGGCAACAAAAAAAGTTGAAACCAAGAAAACAACAGCCACAAAACCAGCTGTTGCTAAAAAAGAGGCCGTAAAGAAGACCGAAACAAAGAAAGCCGAGCCAAAGAAGGCTACAGCCGCAAAGGAAACGACTGAAAAGAAAAACACTGGCGTTAAAGTCTATCACGTTTCCAAACGTGCTTCCGACAACAAATGGCAAGTCTTCATCAAAGGCAGCGATAAAGTCATTAAACTCTTCGACACAAAGGTTCAAGCCGAAGAATATTGCACAAAGATGGCTATCAACCAAGGCGCTACCTTACAAGTCCATAAATCTAAGGGTGCTAATAAGGGCAAAATCTCTAAAGCCATCGTTAAAGGCAAAAAATAAGTAAATTACTTATCGACAAATTAAAGGCTCTAGCTATAATTATAGAGCCTTTTGGCGTGCATCTGTAGTTCAGTGGTAGAACACCAGCTTCCCAAGCTGGCTATACGGGTTCGATTCCCGCCAGGTGCTCCATTTAAAAATTCGGTTTGGTTTTCCAAACCTTTTTCTATAAATTTAGGTGATAAAAAATACTTGTATAAATAAGAATGAAGGGGTTTTGCAGTGGATTTTTGAATTTTTTGAACAAATAAAATAAGGGATACGTTAGTTGATTAAGATTTTTTAGGTAACAAAAATATTAAAAAATGTCGCTAATTTATGGTTTTTTCTTTGAAAATATTTTTCATATTGGTATATTATTATTGACTAGAGATTTTTCTAGAGATGTCGAGGTGATGAAAATGATGAGTTCTTCATACCCAACTGCGGGTTATGGTTTTGAAAGCGCTGCTGGAATTTGTTCCTTCATTTTCGGCATTATTTTGCTTGCCGTCTTAGATTTCATCCTTTTTAAATTTTTGAAGAAGAAGGTCTGGGCTTGGATAATTTTAGCTATTTTAGAAATCTGCATCATCATTCCTATCGCTTTTGGAATGTGGTTCCTTGTTTTGATTGCATCCATTTCCTTGATTCTCTTCATTTCTTGTTATTGCATTATCAATCAACTTGATCTCCGCGCTGCCGTTGAAAGCTTATCCTGGAAGAAAGATTTCTCTAAGATTTTCAAGAAGAGGGACAAAGGGGTCAAGCCTGAAACAATCTTTGATCGTGAAAAGGTTTACCGTGAAATCTGCAAAGCCGCCATTGATATGTCTAAGGTCAAATGTGGCGCTTTGATTACCGTCATGAAAAACGATGACATCCTTGACTCATCCCAAATGGGTTCCGTCATTAAACAAACGGGCGTTGATTTAAATGCGCCTATCAAAGCAGAGCTCTTAGAAACTATATTCTATGAAGGAACTCGTTTGCATGATGGAGCAGTTGTTATCAAAGACGATAAGATTGCACGTGCTGCCGTCTTCTTCCAATCAACAAGCAAAGCGCTAACTGGAAAATATGGGGCTCGTCACCAAGCTGCTTTAGGCATTTCCGAAAATTCTGATGCCGTTACAATCGTTGTTTCAGAAGAAACAGGAAGAATCGCCCTTGCCATTCAAGGCGAATTCACCCCAGTAAACCCTGATACGTTATTAAGAACCTTCACTGAGGCAATGGTTTCAACTTCAAGTATCGAAGTCTCAGAAGAAAACAAATAATTCTTCTTCTTGCATTCACATTTTCTCCTTTTGCATTTAAAATTACTTTAGTAAAAAATGCAAAGGAGATTTTTATTATGCCAACACCACATATTGAATCGCAAAAAGGCGATTTCGCCAAAATAGTTTTAATGCCAGGAGACCCAAAAAGAGCCGAATGGATTGCTAAAACATTTTTAACTGATATCAAACTCGTTAACTCAGTAAGAGGAATCCTTGGCTTCACCGGAAAAGCGCCTGATGGTTCATTAGTTTCTGTCATGGCCTCAGGCATGGGTATGCCTTCAATTGGCATTTACTCCCATGAACTTTTCACCGAATATGGTGTCGAAGCAATCATTCGTATCGGTACGATTGGCGCATATCAAGAAGGAATTCAATTAAAAGACCTTCTTATTGGCCAAGGCGCTTGTACAAATAGCAATTGGATGGGCGAATATGGACTAAATGGTGGAACCTTCTCCGCTATTTCTGATTATGACATGCTCTCTTGGGCGGTTGAATCAGCAAAGAAAAACAATATTCCATCACATGTTGGTAACATTCTCTCATCCGATGTTTTCTATGGTTCTAACCCAGATTCATGGAAGAAGTGGCAATCTCTTGGCGTATTAGGCGTCGAGATGGAAGCATATTCCTTATATGCAACAGCAGCTAAGCTTGGCAAAAAAGCCTTAGCCATCTGCTCTGTTTCAGATTCATTCTGCTTCAAACAAATCCTTACTTCTAAAGAACGTCAAGAAGGTCTTGATAACATGATCAAAGTCGCTCTTGATGTCGCAATGAAATTCAACTCATGCCATACGAAGTAAAATTAACAATATTCATTATTCTCGTTATTATCGTCTTTGGCTCCCTCTCTTTTTGGTGGCTTTTCCCATTGATTAGGAAATTCTTCTTAAACAAGAGATACAAAGAAGTCTATTTTAGGCATGTCGATCATTGTGTGAAAATCAATGATTATTATCTTATCAACAATTTCACGATGGATTTAGAGGGTCCTCAAATGTTCCTAATCGATCACTTAATTGGTGGGGACAAATTCATCTATGTCATCATTGATTATTATGTTGAAGGAGGACTAGAAATCCATCAAGGTGATCCTCTTTCTTACATTTATAAGAAAAACAACATCAAACTAAAGTTAGCAAATCCATATGAGTTAGTTGAACATACAATTAAGACTTTAGCGAATTCAACTGGCATTCCTAAAGAATTTTTCGAAGGCGTTGCCCTCATAAATGACGATTGCGAAATAGTTGGAATTGAAAATTATCAATCTAGCGTTAACATAGTTAGGCTATCAAAGTTAGATAAGTTCATTCTCTCTAAGGAAAATAGCCAAGTTAAGCCATTAGCAAAAAAGCAATTATGGCAAACCATCCAAGATTTACACAGAATTAAAGAAAATGCTCAATCAAGAAAAAACAAAGAAACCAATAATTAAAGAAGCGATAGCTCATTACCCGAAGGCATTCTCAGGAATGTCCCTTTGGCTTTTTAACTTCCTTTTCATCCTTATTATAATATGCGCGTTAGGATTCCTTAGCACATATACCTTTTTCATAACTATCCCCTTCCTTCTAATCCCTTTCTTTTTTGCTTTGCAACAAACAGGGAATTATATTCGTTTCAAAAATGATTTCGATAATTCTAAGTTCAAAGGTTTCGTAAAACTTTATTATTCACCGGCATTCTTTGGAAGTTACCGTCTTTTAAGATCCGCTTTGATATCTTTATTGATAACTGTTGTATCATCATTCTTTTTCGTTGGTGCATATTATGGAATAGGAGCTGCAGCAGGATTGGATTTCAATTCGGCATTTGACGCAATATATAAGGCATATATGGCTCAAGATGTTTCGGCACTTACTGAAGCAATGAATGCCGAGCCTTTGCTTTCCTTTATATCTTGGACTTCAATATTTGAATCATCAGTATTCGCTTTCTCTTTCTGGATGCATATCATGCGTTATTCGACTTTGACCTATTTCCGTTCGATGACAATAGGGAAAGGAGATCCAAGAGAAGGGCTTTTCATGTATCGTGTGGTTTTACGATCAAAGAAGACGAAGGGGTATAACAAAGATTACATACTTGCTATGTTACCAATAATTCTCTTTTCCTTACTTGGCTTAGGACTAGGAATTTTCATTGGCTATAAATTGACTGACATTGAAAAGATTTCTGAATTCTTTTATTACTCTTCATATTTCTATGCTCAATCTTTCGTTGCACTCTGTGGCATTCTCATGATGGGTATCTTTATTGCCTTTACCATTCCGTATTATTTTGACTGTATTTATCTCATAATGGATAAATATTCGCCAATGTTCCAAGAAGCGTCAATGGAATTTGCTAACGAGCAAATGAAGAATATTCAAAAGAATTTAGAGAAATATTCACCTGAAGAAAGAGAAGAAATAGAAAAAGCGTTATCCGAGCTAAAAAAGAAACAAGAAGAGCAGGATAAAGTCGTCGATGAAAAACATGACGAAGATAACAAAGAAGATCCAAAAGAGTAATTGGATCTTTTTTTGGCTACGCTCCTAAGCAAAAAGAAAATATTGATACTCTATAATTAATCAAAAATCCTTAAATATACCTTTTAATATAAAAAAAGTCTGACACCATATATCAGACCTATAAACTTAAATGGAGCAGGCGACGGGAATCGGACCCGCGTATCCACCTTGGCAAGGTGGTGTTCTACCATTGAACTACGCCTGCATTTAACACGTCTTTCGTTTGACGCGTGGATTATTATATCTATGTTAAAACGAATATGCAATAGCAAATTTTAAATATCTGTTTTATAATCTTCTCCGTTACTGATTTAAGGAGAGAATATATGGCAACATACGAAGATTTAGCAAACCTCTTATTCCCAGATATTAACGAAACTATTGATGATTTAGAAAAACGTTATCCAGAACGTAATCTTCCTGAAGGAGCACAAGTAACTCGTTTTGCTCCATCCCCAACAGGATTCTTGCATACTGGATCATTATTTACGGCATTTATCGCCTACACTTTGGCAAAACAATCCAACGGCGTTTATTTCTTTAGACTTGAAGATACAGACACAAAACGCACAATCGCTGGTTCAGCTGATGAATTGATTGAGCAATTGTCTCAATTTGGAATCGTCGCCGATGAAGGATATTTCCCAGGTCAAGATAAAGGTGCTTATGGCCCATACCAACAATCCAAGAGAGCGGATATATATAAGGTTGTTATCAAAGAACTTATCCGTCAAGGACAAGCATACCCAGATTTCATGACTTCCGATGAACTTGCAGCCCTTAGAAAATTCCAAGAAGACAATAAGATTCTTCCAGGTTACTATGGCCCATATGCAAGAGACCGCAAATTAAGCGTTGATGAAGCAATCGAGAAGATCAAAGCAGGCACCCCATGGGTTATTAGATATAAATCTGAAGGAGATCATAACAAAAAGATCAAATTCACTGATAGAATCCGTGGAACCATCGAACTTGCTGATAATGATGTTGATATCGTCATCCTCAAATCTGATGGTCTTCCAACATACCACTTTGCTCACGTCGTTGATGATCATTTCATGAGAACGACGGTTGTCACACGTGGTGAAGAATGGATTCCATCGACCCCAATCCATATTCAACTTTTCAAGACACTCAATTGGAAAGCCCCAAAATACGCTCACTTGCCAGTTATCATGAAACTTGATCATGGTAATAAACGCAAACTCTCCAAACGTAAAGACCCTGAAGCAGCAGTTTCCTTCTTCCTTAAGACAGGTTATCCACCAAAGGCCTTGCTCGTTTACCTTATGAGCATTGCTAATTCCAACTTTGAAGAATGGACCCTTTCCAATAAATCTTATGACTACAAAGCTTTCAAATTCACTTTCGCTAAGATGTCATTAGATGGTGCCTTATTCGATCAAAGCAAGCTTAATTTCTTCGCCAAAGAGACAATCGCCACAATTCCAACAACTGAATTGGTCCATGACGTAACCATTTGGGCAAAAGATAACGATGAACTTCTCAATGCAAAAATTGAGAAAGACCCAGAATATTTCGCAAAGGTCTTAGGTATCGAAAGAGAAAGAGCAAATCCAAGAAAGGATTATGCTAAATATTCCGATATCGAACCTGCAACACGTTTCTTCTATGATGAAGACTATAAGAATTTAATTTCTAGCGAACTTCCATTCAATCCTAAGTTCGATAAGGCCTTCCTTAAAGCATTCATGGCTGACGCAGCCGAAAAGATGGCTTATAACGTTGATGAATCCACCTGGTGGAATTCCGTTAAAGAAGTGGCCGCGGCAAATAACTTTGCAATCGCCAACAAAGACTACAAAGCAAACCCAGACGCCTATAAAGGATCTGTCTCTGACGCAGCTGAAATCATCCGTATCGCTCTTACTTGCTCAAAAGATTCCCCAAATCTCCATGAGGTAATTGAAATCTTAGGTCAAGAAAGAGTCAAAGAACGTTTGACAAAACTTTTCTAAATATGATTGAGCCCCTTCGTGGGGCTTTTTTCTTGCAATAACTTTTTATAAAGTTATCCTAGTATGTTACAATCATTAGGCTTATGAAGAAGATAAAAGACACATTGCTCGAAAAAGAGTTAGATTTATACAAAAAATATTATGAGGTCGATGATGAAAACAAGCTTATTTGTTTTACCCTTCGTTTTGATTCTGCCTCAGAATTGGTAGAAAAAGAAATCTCCACGAAAGAAAAACCCTTAATTAAATATGAGATTTTGGAAATGATATCCGAAAAGATACGCTCTCTCCCTGAAACATATAGAGCAGACGTCAAATTGGATATCAAGGATCTTGAAGGATATACGAATGAATCCCTTATGGAAGCCATCAAGGATTCAATTGAATTCTCCCATTACCGCTCTGATAAGCAAGTTAAGAAGAACTGGGTTCTTGCTTCGATTTTCATTCTTGTTGGATTGGTGATCCTTTTAACGGCGGCTTTCTTAGCATCTTCGGCAGAAGAGTGGGTTTCCACCACGAATGGCTCTGTTTTCAAAGAGATTTTAGACATTGCTGCTTGGGTATTTATTTGGGAAGCGGTCTCGATACTCTTTATTTCTCCAACTGAAGAATCCATCGTTGAGAATTCTTTAAGAATCAGACTTCATTCCTTGACCATTTCTTCTAAAAAAGAAGGTGAGGATGCAATTGAGGAGGATTCCTCGTATCTTTTAAGCGATCATCATTGGAATAAAAGCAAAATCAAAAGAAGCGGTAAGTATATATTGCTTGTTTCTGGCTTTTTGATGATTGCCACAAGTATTGCTACGGTATTCTTCTTTGTCAGTGGAATCAGGCCTTCATTAGAGTCGATATTCGCTACTGGAAATAACGGAACAACCACAATCGATGGAAAAGAGGTCAATAATGCGGTGCTTATTACTACCTTTATTTTTGCCCTTATTGTTTGGCTTGGTTTATTAACTTTGCGCGTTCTTGGCGGGCTTGCTGCAGTTTCAAGATTCGTTGGCAGAGGAAAACTTCAAAAATTCGTCGGGCCTTATGCAATAACGATGCTTGCCCTCTATACTATATTCTTCGTGGCTATTGCGACAATGGGATCGGGCTTAGGAGAGGATTTCATTGGAACTATATTCTCTTCAACATTGAGCATTATTCTCAATGTCGCTTATTTAACTGGTTATTTCTTGGACCGTATGGGACAATAAAAGAGCATGCAAAAGACTCTCGATTTAGAAAAAGATAGACTTGGCACCTTGCTTTTTAGGTTTTCTTTGCCATGCGTTGTCGCCCAATTGATATCTTCTTTATACAACATCGTTGATCAGATATTCATTGGCAATTCGTCTTTGGGGTATTATGGCAATGCTGCAACAGGGGTTGTTTTCCCAATCGTTATCGTTGCTAACGCTTTTGCTTGGGCTTTTGGAGATGGCATTGCGGCCTTCTTAAGTATTTGCCAAGGAAAGAAAGATTCTTCTAAAGCGGCTAAAGCAATAGGGACAGGTACTCTTTTAACTATCCTCGCTGCTCTAGGAATTCTTCTTGTGTCTTTTATTTTTGCCAACCCGATTTTGAGATTTTGCGGTGCTTCAGATAATACGCTTGAATATGCAAAGACATATTTATTCATCGTTGGCTCTTTCTTCCCTTGCTATATGCTTATCGCCTATCTTAACTCTGTTATAAGAGCGGATGGATCTCCGATATACGCGATGATAACAACAGGTGCTGGTGCGATATTGAATGTCATTCTCGACCCTATATTCATCTACGTCCTAAATTGGGGAATGGAAGGAGCGGCTTGGGCTACCGTAATAGGGCAATTGCTTTCAATTGTTTTAACGCTAATCTATTTCCTCAGATCAAAAACATTCAAACTTGGAATAAAAGATTTGATACCTGATTTCAAAATATTCAAAGAGCCTCTTTTGCTTGGCATATCTTCCTTTATAACCGAGATATCAATCGCTGTTATTAACCTTGTTGCTAATGCCGTGGTCGTTAAATATGGCAATCTTTCCATTTATGGCCAGGATATTCCTATTTCTGCAACCTCAATCGAAACAAAGGTATTCACGCTTGTTCTTAATGTCGTTGTTGGAATAGTCCTTGGTGCTCAGCCAATAATTGGCTATAACAAAGGTGCAGGCAATATCGAAAGAATCAGAAAGACATATAAAATCATTCTTCTTTGGAGCTTAGGAATCGGTATTGTTTCAACTCTCTTATTCGAACTCTATCCTGAAGGAATAATCATGTTATTCGGTGGGTCTGAAGAACCTCTATATATGGAATATGCCAAACTTGTATTCCGCCTATTTTTAGCCACGACGATCCTTACTTGTTTCATCAAGATGTCTTCAATCTTCTTCCAATCATGCGGAGAGCCTCTTAAAGCGACCGTTTCATCTCTTGTAAGGGATTTACTCTTTTTCATCCCTAGCGTGCTTCTATTGCCTTTTATTGCCGAGAATAATGAAGCAGGAAGTGGAATCGTTGCCGTTCTTTTTGCTCCAATGATAGCGGATGTACTCGCTTTCTTCATTGCCTTGGTTCTAACCATTAGACTATTTAAGAAACTTAAGCATTACGAAAAGACGAGCTTAGAAGAAATCGTCGATTGATATCCTTTAAAAGATTTTTTGTACAAAATTATATAAGGCAAGATTCCAAGAAGAGAATGAATGTTTTTTGAATGGGAATACATCAAAAGACGTATTCTTTCCTAAAATTAATCTATCTTCGATTTTCAAGAGGTTTCGATAATCGATTATTTGTTGGTGAAGGGAGAAATCAAACGTACCTGAAGTCATATAAAGATAGTTGATCGGAAACGATTTGAATTTCTCGCTTTGAAGGTGCTCTTGAAAATACTCTATACTCGTTCTCATGCCGGAAAATAACCCGAAGTAGCTAAAATAATCTAATGCCCCGCAAAGAATCGATCTAGATGTGGTAACGGCTCCTCTAGAAAGTCCAGCGAATGCACGATGGTTTCTAGAAGAAAGGAAACCTTCCCCATCTAATGATGTGGCATATGTGGAATATTTATCCTCAACTACGGGCATGATGTCGTTTAATAATTCGTCTTTGAAATGATATGTGTATTGGTCTAAATCATTCGCCGAATCATTCTCGGTGTAGAAGGTAGGGGTCACGATAATTAAAGGCTCAATGATATTGTTACCTATCATATAATCGAGCATTTTTTTGTTTTTGCTGTTTTTAATTAACCAGGATTCCGCATCATCTCCTGTGCCATGTAGCAAATACAAAATATTGTATTGCTTGTTTTCATCATAATTATATGGAGTGTATACATATAGTTTTTTACTAACGTCGCGATTATCTGTCGTGTAAGCTTTGCTAGAATATTCAATTTCGTCTATTTTTCCTTCTTTTTCGCAGTCTTGATAAACAAAAGAAGGGACGCTATAAATGGAATTCTCAATTGTGGATTTGTTTGTATCTGTAATGTAAGCGGATAATGGGTAAATCACAAGCGAAAGAAGCAATATAGATGTCAACGCCACATCAAGTGGGTACTTTTTTATTATTAGATGTTTCTCAAAGACAATTAAAGTCATGATTCCAACGATGAAAGCGATAGTTGAGAGTATTGCGTTAATCAAAAAGTCAAAATTGTAGAGACTAGTTTCCAAATAATTTGTATTGAAGAATAAGATAAAGCAAAGCGCTGCATTGATTGAAAGTAAAAAATACCAATGATGGCGAAATGAAATAAAAGCCAATCCGCCCATGAATAAGTTAAGCAAGAGGATGACCCCAAAGGAGACCCATTCGAATTGAACGAAATATTTACCTATTGAAAAAAGACACATCGCCATGATGGCAAAGCAAAGGATGTTCATCGTGTGTTTTTTAAATAAGTTCATAATTCTCTCCTTTTTAGATAAAGGGCAAAGGCTTTCTTGTGACCTTTGCCCTCTGTGTTTTATTCTTTTTCGTGTTTTGCACAAACGCTAATGGCTGTGCAAATTAGAGCCAAGAAAGATAAGACCATAGCGAAGATGAAGAGGAAGGAAATCCCATCCATATCGTTTTTAGCCATTATATCGGCAAGGTTATTCAACAGTCTAAAGAAGAAGAACCCGAAGGCTAATGCCGAAGTGATAAATGGAACGTAAGAAGTGAACTTAATGTTCTTGACACAAATCAATAGAGCCAATACAGCTGTAATGATCGTGAAGATAAGAGGTAAGGAGTAGTTGTTTTCAACGCAAACCCCATAGCAGATCGCGCTTATTGCGGATAAGATTACTGCGAGAGCACTTGCGTAGAAGCCCAAGCCCTTATTACTTAAGAAGTTTTTCATACTTATTTTTCCTCCTCTTTTTTGCCTTTTAGAATTTCACCGGCGACCGCTCCAGCTAAAGAGACAACGAACAATCCGCCAACAATCCAATCGATGGCGATGATTGTCGTTAACCACCAAGGGTTAACTGCAACAATCTTTGAAGTTGAAGAAATGTTATTGAATGCCATAGAGTTGACAACGTTATAAAGAAGATAATGAGCTGAATCTCTAAGGTAACCAACTAATTTAGCATCAGTTTTGCAATCTTCGATAACTTTATCATAGATTCCTGCACCTGAAGTTGCCCACATTGTTGTGCCAGCTTCCAATCCTGCTTTGAATCCCATTGAGGTGTTGTAGGAGAAAACAGCATCAGTGTCGGAGATGGCGGTAGAATTCCATTCTCTTCTCAAAAGATCGTATTGAAGGGATCTTGAAGCACCAGTCCAGGTGCAGCCAATTCTATTGAAGCCACCCATTAATCCTTTGACTTCGCCTTCGACTATGCCAGTGTGGAAACCTTCGAGATAGATTTCTCTGAATGCTTGCTGATTGATGAAGGTTGAAACACCTTGTCTATTGGTTTCTTGTTCGTTTCCTGCAAAGTGTTTTAAGAATGGGATAGCTCCTTTTTCTTGCATGCCTTTGATTGATGGGACAGCCATTTCACCACTCAGATATCCATCTTCAGAGAAGTATTCGAAATTACGTCCTGAATATGGTGTTCTATGGATGTTGACAGATGGGGCATAGTGACCAGTTGTGCCAGTTCTAAGATTGTCTTCACCAAAAGCTTGGCCGATTTCATACATCAAATCACGGTCATAAGAGGAGGCCATAATGACAGCAGAAGGGAAGGTGTAGGCATATGTATCAGTTTTATCTAGATATGTTCTATCGGATACACGATGTGATCCATCTTTCATAAATGTTGAAGGGTAGGCAATCGATTCGACTGCGACTAAACCTGAACGTCCGCAAAGAGTCACTAAGTCTTCAACGCTTAATTCATCAAGAATATCCTTCCAATGTGAATCATCAAATTCAGCTTCTCTCATCATTGCGACCGTATAGTCGTTTTTTGCACCAAGCGTGTATTCGCTTAAGTCAGATGAGCCCTTTTGATATTCACCTTCGATATTGAGGGCTTTCTTCATTGCGGCATTTGCGCTTAAACTCGTATATTCCTTTGGCCAAGTACCATTCCAATCGTTTCTAGAAAGATATGTAACGGCGTTTTCTTGAAAATAGTTAAGATCAATGTCGTCAAAGATGTTTGTGATTTGAACGCCTTCAGAAGTCTTTGAGTATGTCTTTGTGTCAGTAGAGGAAACGCTATATTGATACACGTCCTCGCTATTTCCATTAACTGCAGCACCTTTCTTGGATAGAATGTTGTTCAATGCATCATGAACGTTTTCACCAATAGAAAGATAGTAGTTGCCTGCTTCCATGATATATGTTTTGTTCACGTATGAATCATAATGAGCGAGGTCGTCTTTCTTGACTTTAATGGAAAGGGTTTCGCTTTCGTTAGCCCCAAGAGTTTTGGTTTTTTCAAATCCGGCTAATTGAACGGACGCAACTTCGATCTTGTTTTGCTTATCGAAATCAGTATATGGGGTTTGGGCATAAACTTGAACGGAATGTCTTCCGGCGGTATTACCGGTATTTTTAACCTCTACATTAACAAGGAATGAATCTCCTTTGTCTTCAACGTTTTTTAAAGTCTCGCTGAATGTTGTGTAACTTAAGCCATAGCCAAATGGATAGACGACTTCTTTTTCGTAATTCCAAGTCGTGTCCTTGAATGCCCCTTTAGAAGAAGTGGCGTTTCCTTGTTTCAAAATGGAATCTTCATATCTTGTTTCGTAATATTTGTATCCGACATAAATTCCTTCGGCTTCGACAACGTATTTTGTTGCATTGGCTCCAGCGCCAAGTTCATTAACGATTTCTTCAGAATTTTGATAGGTGTAGTCGCCAAAATTGACACTTGCTGGAGAAGAGAGGGAATCAGCAGCAAATGTGTCGACTGTTTTTCCAGATGGATTGACTTTCCCGACCAAGATATCGGAAACTGCCTTGAATCCAGCATGGCCTACAGCACCGATCATTAAACATGCATCGATGTCGTATTCATCTAAGAAGGAAAGCTCAAAGGCGTAAGAGGTGTTAAGTAAAACGACAACTTTCTTGAAATGCGATTTCGCTTCCTGAATCATTGCTTTTTCGGAATCTTGAAGACTTAAGAATTTCTTTCCGCCTGCAAAATCGCCGACTGATAAGTCTCCGCCTTCCCCACCAGAACGGGAGATAACGATGATAGCTGCTTCGCCATATGAGTTATAATCGGCTCTGTCAGCATCTTTCATTAATGATACATCAACCTCACTAACGGTATTGAACGCAAGCTTTGCGGTGGAATTGGTTGAATAGAAGTTATATAAGGATGGATTGATTTTTAAATTCCCATCGTTTTCCATACCATCTTTGAAAGAAATGTATGGCGCTGGTGATCCATAACGGACCATGCCAGTGGAAATGGAATTAATCGTGCCATAACCAAATGCCGAAACCTTTGCTCCTACGCTTAAAGGTAAGGCGTTGTTCTTGTTCTTTAAAAGGACTGTGCCTTCAGCTTGAACCTTTCTTTCGATTTCTTCCTCACTCTTGATCCATTCATCAATAGATTGGCCATTTGTTTTGTAATACTCCGTTTGAGCATTTTCGTCATTGTTGATGATTTTAGAAGTTTGGCCACCTAAAAATGTCGAGCAAAGTAATGATTTGTAGGAATTTGACCATACTGTTGCTGAGACCAAGACTGGTAAAATGCCGCCAAGAGCCACTGAAAGAATCTTCGCGGGCTTAGTGATTTTTTTAAATCCCATAGTTGTCTCCTTTTTGACGTGTAAAATTTAACATTACAAAAGAAAAATATTTCTATTTGGCAAAATTAAAGCCGTTTTTGGCAAAATTACCTTATTGAAGAGGGAAAATTATATTTAATTTGAATAGTTTATCTTCGATTGCAATATTCATATTGCCTTCATATTTGTTAACGGTATACCTAATAGATTTAAGACCAAAACCATGCATATTTTGATCTGACTTGGTTGTTTTTGGAAGACCGTCAACGAGTGAATATTCTCCATCAAAATAGTTTTCAATGTGCAAGCAAATGATTCCGCCTTTTTTGAATAATTTCAATGATATATAACGGAGAGAGGGGTCTTCGATTTTCTTTTCGTATTCAATGGCATTGTCTAATGCGTTTCCAATAATCGAGGTGATGTCACCTGGAGATAAGAAAGAAAGCAATGAGCCATCCGCTATTATCGTGAATTCAATTTTCTCTTTAATGCAAAGGTAACGTTTTTCGGTAAGGATGATATCCAAGGCGGAGTTGCCGGTGATGACTTGGGTGTCATACTCGTTAACTACGTCAATGACTTCATTTATGAACTTATCGTTTTGTCCCTGCTTCATCATCAAAACTTGATTTTTAAGATCATGAGCTTTGTAATTGATGACTTCCATGTTCTTTTTGGAACTTTCAAATTGAAGGGCTTGCAATCTGCTATATTCCTCGAGTGTTTTGTTTTCTTCTTTTTCTTTCGAATAATAGAGAAAATAATATAAGGACGTTAACCCATATAAAGAACATATGGCCAAAGGCATATGAACAATCCAATATCCATTTAGATCGAATTGCAAAAGCATGAAATGCATGAAATAGATGAAAACTGCGGTTATTATGGCAAAAAGGAACATAAAACCCGTTTTGATTGTTGTAACATTTTTCCCTGAGTCGATTTTTCTAGCAAAGAAAAAGTAACAAATTCCGTATATGATGACGTTTGTCGTTACTGATAAAACAAACCATAACGCATCGGTGAAGAAATCAGGAAACGCCCAATAGAAGATCGATTCGATGTTGTATGAAAGATTTTGAGTGAATTGCGCTGAGACACCAATAAAAAGCAAAGAGGACAAATCAACCTCAAATAAGAAAAAGAAGTAGCCTAAAGTCAAAAGAAAAATGATGAAGGAGAAAAAACCTGGAGTGAAATATGCGATAATATTCGGGATGCAAATGACAGAAAGAGCATACACTAAAGTCCCAGGAATTATACGAATTAGGAAATGATTCCTTCTTTTTGCCTTATATCCATATATAAGAATGGCTAACAACAATTGGATGATGTAGCCATGATTAACGCCTATCGAAAAAACATCTGATACAGTCATTGTTTTTCCTCAGCTAAAAAGCTTGTTAGTTTTTGCATGAATTCTTTTTTGTAGATATCACTAAGAGGTAGGCGTTCTCCTTGGACAGATATTTCATTTGCCTTAAAAGATTCGACGAATGATAGATTGATCAATATGGATCTTGTTGAAAAGGCAAACGATTTGCCATTAAAAGAAGACGATATGTTTTGCATCTTGTTCCTCTCCCTTAATGTTTTGCCATTCGAGAGATGATAAAGAAGATAATGCTTTTCGGTTTCAATGAAGACAATTTCACTTAAATGAGCCACGTATGATTCATCTTGACCATTGATGACATATGTGGAATCATCCTCGTTTTCGAAACGCTCAACGATCCTATCTAATTTTATTTTGAAGGTGTTGTAGTTAATTGGCTTAAGAATGAAATCCAAGGCATTGACCTCATAACCCTTGATTGCGTATTGGGAAAGGTTCGTTAAAAAGACAAGAGTTAATTTCGAATCGATCTTTCTTAGTTCGGAAGCTACTTGCATGCCACTCATTTTAGGCATATCGATATCCATAAAAACCAAATTAAATTGATTGGCGTAATTATTTAAAAAAGCGACTCCATCCTTATAATGAGTTACTTCAAAATTGATGTTTTTTTCTTTTCCGTATTCTTGGATATATTTAACCGTTTCGTCGGCAAAATGTTGATCATCTTCAACTAAAGCAATCTTTAACATATCTAATTTTTAACTCAATTGATTTTTTGTGTCAACAAATAAAAACTATCCTTCAGAGAGGAAAGACTTGATGGAATAAGAAGATATGTTGAATCCTTTTGTGGCTACGATGTAGCTTTTATGAAATCGATTGCCGAAAAAAACAAACTGTTGAAGAAATTGCGCAAATAAATGGAAACTCAAAGAAAATAAAAAACAGCCGACTCATCATCGACTGTATGCGGCTAATTGGTGACCCAGCCGGGAATCGAACCCGGGATTCAACCTTGAGAGGGTTGCGTCTTGAACCGCTTGACCACAGGGCCGCGACAACAATTAAACCATTATTTCATCATTCTTTCAAGAAACTTCTTAGTTATCTGATCTAGCAAAGCCATTCTTCATCGCACAAGAGACGACATATGTGAGGGTATTCAAGACTTTTTGAGTTAACTTTTGAGCCATATCAGAAAGTTCTTGGTTTGCTTCCTCAAGCTTACTTCCATCAGCTAATTCATCGTATTTATTGAGAATGATATGAGAAGAAGTTGCAACATTGTTTTGATATCTTTCAATATGAATCGAACATATATTGAAATGAGAATCGGCAAGGCAAGAGATGAGGCGAGAATTCCAATAGAAGTTATTGGTGTCGACATCTAAAGTCGTGTTAGAGAAGTATTCAGGGAATTTCTTGACGTTTGCATATAAAGGAACAAATGCGTTAAATGGGTTTGAGGCGAAACAAATCCATTCGACGGCACTTAATTCTTCAGGAACGTTGTTTCTGACTTCTAAACAAGCCATGAAAGAAGTCCTTGAGATACCAATTGGACGATATTTGTTCTTTTCTGGGGACTCTCCTTTTCCATATGGATCATATGGGGTTCCTTGATAATGGGAAGAAAGGAGATATTTCACGTCTTCAACCGTTATCTTTCTATTTGGCTTAAGAGACCATGGTATGTCATCGTCTTCTGGGGAGAAATAATCATATCCTAGACGCTTGGCAAGATACCAGGCTCTTGGGGTATTGTAGACATGATCGGAATCTGAAGCGGATCCAAAAGCCAATCTTGGGTTGAAATCGATATCATCAATATTGCAATCAAGATTGTATTTTTTCATGAATTGTTGCAAATCAGGTGAACACATATTCTCTTTTTGAGAGATTAGAGCATCATCGAAATCGAAATTGTCGATGCCGAATTGGTTAGGCATTATGACGACCTCGTTATCTTTGACTCTTTTTGCAATCCAATGATGGCCACCAATAGTTTCTAACCACCATATCTCATCTTTATCCGAAAAGGCGATTCCGTTAGGCTCAGAGGTTCCATATTGCTCAAGAAGTTTCCCTAAGCGTATAACGCCTTCCTTGGCTGAGTGGATATATGGTAAAACGATTGAAACCAAATCTTCTTCGCCAAGACCATCTCCAACATATGGATCAGCCCCTAAAACGCGTGAATTAGAAGTGATTGTTTCAGTCGCGGACATTCCAACGTTAGCTGAGTTAAAACCTGCAGCAGGCCAAATACCCTCACTTGGATCAACATTAGGAACCATAGAATAACGTAATGGATTGTCAGGCAACTCTATTTTGAAAGCCGAACCTTTTGCTTCATAATGCCTTGGTTGACGAGCTGGATCAACGCTGACTAATTTCTTTGCGTGGAATTTTCCAGAAGGAGAATCATCATTTCTTGCAATGAATGTGCTCCCATTATTTGATGCCCCTTTTCCTACGAGAATTGTCGTACATGCCATAAATAAAAACCTCTTATTTTCTTTTACAAAGAAATCATAAAGGAAAATTGAGAGGTTTTCACTAATTATTGAGCGCTATTTGTGTTTGGAGCGATTTTTCTTTCCAAGGTGATTTCTCCTGCCTTAGCAAGAGCGATTTTCGTGGAGATAGGGCCAACGATTTCATAGATAAGCGTCGAGGTGAGGATGATTGCAAGAACCATTGCGCCAACGTTTGTTGAGTTACCAAATGAAACGGAAGCGGTGGAGGCTAAGCCAATAGCAACACCAGCTTGAGGGACTAAGCAGAATCCTAAGAATTTTTGAACGGTAGGCTCGGCTCTTGTGATTTTTGCCGCGCCAAATGTTCCAACCCATTTTCCAGCAAAACGCATGGTGGCATATATAAGAGCCAAAGCAAGAACAATCAAACCGGTTGATGAGGCAAAGACGCTTAAATCAAGGGAAGCGCCAGAAAGAACGAAGAAGAGCATATAGACCGGAGAGGTGAATCTGTCCATGAAATCGAAGGTGACAGCCGCATCTTTTTGGAAATTGGCGAATATTGCTCCAGCAGCCATACAAATAAGCAAGCTAGAAAGCTCAAATGATCCCATGAAGCTTTGTTGGAAGAGATAATAAAGACCTAAAGCGGCAAAAACGGTAACAATGACCCAAATGAGTCTGTTCGTTCTACTCTTGAAGAAATGAGACATTCCTGCAACGATGAAACCGAGAACTGAACCAAGGCCTAAGGAAATAAGAATTTCGATAATTGGCTTTGCTAACATCTCATATAAGTCAAAACCATTTCCAAGGGCCAATGCTTTAGCAATCTGGTAGAGAATTGCATACAAAATCAAGGCTGCCGCATCATCTAAGGCGACGACAGGCAATAAGGTTTGAGTGACAGGGCCATGGGCCTTATATTGTTTGACGACCATCAAGGTTGCGGCAGGAGCCGTAGCAGCGGCAATCGCGCCAAGAGTCAAAGCCAAAGGCAAAGAGACGGCATCAGGCCAAATGAAATGAAGAAGAATCAAAGATAAGGCGACAACGAGGGATCCGCCTAATGCTTCAAAGATGGTGATTACGATGACCTTTTTGCCAACTTGCTTAAGAACGTTGGCTTTGAAAGATGAACCAATTGAGAAAGCGATGAATCCTAAGGCAACATTAGAAACCCAGGATAATTCTTTGACGAATGAGTATATTGGAGAGGAAGGATCTCCCGCTTTGGCGAAATCAAATCCATTGAAGAACAAACCAAAGACGAATGGACCCATGATGATACCGGTGATGATATAGCCAGTAACATTAGGCAATTTGATTTTCTTCATCAAACGCGTTGAAAGAAGGCCCGCGCAAAAAAGAGCGGCGATATAAAGATATATGTAGATATTCATTAAATGGTACCTTCGAAATCTTCGACTTTCTTTGTAAACATTCCGCCTTTGACTTTCTTGAAATCATTCGTGTGGGAACGAATTTCATTCTTCAAATCTTCGACTTTTTCTTCGTCGACAAGGAACATTGTGACCGTTGATTCACGGTTATTGAGCATATCCCAGTTCATCAATGAGAAGAAATGCGTTTCTTCCACTTGAGAATCGATAGCATGTCTGACGGAAATGGTTTCTAACATCGTTCCATTGAAACCCTTTTCCTTTACTGATGAGAGAACTTCAACTGCGATAGGGGAATTCTCCAAGAAGAGATATAAGATACGTTTCATATTACGTTACCTCGCTTAACTTCGATATTATAGAACTCTTTTTCCTAAGATGTTACTAGAAGTAACTTTCTAATCATTAAATTTGCAATAAAATAAGCAAGGTTTAAACTATATGTATATCTAGTTAGGAGAAAAACATGGCAGAAAATTTAATTGAATACATTCTTGGGGTAGAGGGAATGAAATGCGGGATGTGCGAATCCCACGTCAATGACGTCGTTAGAAGAGTAGAAGGAGTTAAGAAAGTAAATTCCTCACATACTAAAAACAATTGCGTTGTCATAATGGAAGGAAATGCTTCAAAAGAAGCAATCAAGGAAGCAATAACTTCACAAGGGTACCGCGTCCTTTCTGAGCAAGAGAGGCCATACGTGAAGAAGTCTTTCTTCTCCATTTTCAAAAAATAAGCGACCCATATAGCAAAAAACGCCATCGAGAGATGACGTTTTCTTTTCATTCGTTTTCTACTTTGCAACACCCACTACACTGATGACATTTCTTAGCTTCTTTAGCTTTTCTTTTCTCATCAGCTTTCTTTTGGATCTTGTAAAGCTTGATTAATTCTTTCTTTGTAAGATGAGGTTCATCAGAAAGAATTGGATGTCCCTTTCTTTTTTCAATGATGAAGTAAATTATTACTCCAATGAAAGCAAGAATGACCATCGCGAATACGACATATCCAGCCCATTCCATAATAAACCTCCTTTCTTATAAAGATATTAATGGTATTAAGCGGCAAGAGCTTCTTTAGCTTTGACGTGTCTGTCCCAAAGGAAGAGACCGACTCCACCAAGGATGATGATACCGACAGGAATTGCCCATCCCCATGCGGCCCAATTGAAGGTGACGTATGTGAGACATCCTAATGCATATGAAGTGCCAATCCAGAAGAGAATTGTCCAAAGGATTGAGAATTTTCCAGGCAATTCGCCTTTTGCTGTACCAATTGAGGCAAAGCATGGGATAGTTGTCATATTGAAGACGGCGAAAGCGACTAATGAAGCGGTAGTGATGTTACCACCTGTTGCGTTAGCGGCATTGATAATTGCTTGTAAGCCTTCGAGACCTTCTTCAGTTTCGGTGCCAACGGCTGTTGCTAATTGGGTAAGTGTGGCAACGACATTTTCTTTTGCGACGATACCTTGGATGGATGCGACCGCGAATGTCCAGCCATATTGACCACCTTGGACATTACCGAATCCCATAGGGACAAAGAGTGGTGATAGGAATCTTCCGATATAGGCGAGTATTGAATCGGATACGCCTAATTCCTCATGCATGTCGATGAATTGGAAGGTTGGGGAGAAGCTGGATAAGAACCAGATGATGACAGAAGAAGCAAAGATGATGGTGAATGCTTTCTTGATGTAGTGTTTTCCTCTATCCCAAACATGTAAGGCAAGGGCTTGGAATTGTGGAGCGTGGTAGGCAGGTAATTCCATGATGAATGGAGGAACCTTCTCACGTTGAGTCGTTTTGTTCATGACGATGACTGCGGCTATGGCGACAATGACGCCAAAGAGGTAGATCAAGAAGGTGAACAAGCCTTGATCAAGCGAAGTTGCAGCAGCAACCGCAGCAGCGATCGTAACTAAGAATTCAGCTTTAGCTCCGCAAGTGAAGAAAGGAATTGCACGGATTGTTTTTGTTCTTTCCTTATCGGAGGCAAGGGTTCTAGTGTTAATCATGGCAGGAACACCACAACCAAATCCCATGACCATAGGTAAGAAGGCTCTTCCAGAGACGCCAAAGCGGCGGAAGATTCTATCAAGAACGAAGGCGATACGTGCCATATATCCGCTATCTTCAAGAAGAGAGAAGAAGGCGAATAAGAGAAGAATTTGAGGGACAAATCCCAAAACTGATGAGATACCGTTGAGTACGCCATCATAGATGAATCCAATTAACCATTCAGGTGAATTCCATAAGGTTAAGAGTTGTTTGATACCAATACAAATCATACCTTGGATACCGGCATCGTTGCCTGCACCAAGTAAGCCTTGTAAGATCGCACCAGGTGAATTGATGCCATCTGCGGTATAGAAGAGTTCGGCAAATGGGTAGAATTCCTCTCCATCGACGGTCCAGTGGATCAAACCTTGATATCCTTCGCCAAAGTTAACGCCCATAGCGCCTAGATAGAACAAATCTCCGGCGAATACAAGGTGGAATATTAAGAATAGAAGGACGATCATAATCGGTATGGCAGCCCATTTATTGGTCAAAACCTTATCGATCTTGTCGGATCTAGAGAGTTTCTTCTTTTCTTGAGTGACTCCGCCTTTGCGGTGGATTGCTAGTTTAGTGGTAATGAACTTATAACGCTTATCGGCGGTGTCTGCTTCATATTCCTCTGGATTAGCTAGAGGTTCGACACCTTCATAAGCATGTTGGTTCTTTTCTTTTTCGATTTCATCGCCTTCAAGGGCTTTAATCGCATGGAAACGAGGATCGGCAATGCCATCACCCTCATATTCTTTCATGGCTTTTTCGATGATTTCCTCATCCTCTTTTGAGGCCCAAAGAGAAACGCCTTTACGTTCTTTTGAAGCTGTTTTGACGGCTAAATCCATCAATTCATGAAGATTCTTCTTTCTTAAAGCGGAAATCTCAATAACAGGAACACCAAGTTCCTTAGAAAGAGCATCAACATCGATACATTGATTGCTTTCAGCTAGAGCATCGCTCATATTGAGTGCGACGACGACAGGAACGTTCATCTCAAGGATCTGAGTGGTCATATAAAGATTACGTTCAAGGTTTGTTGCATCAAGGACGTTGATTACTAAATCTGGTTTCTCCTCAAGAATGTAGTTTCTAGAGATTACTTCTTCTGGGGTATAAGGGGAAAGGGAATAAATACCTGGAAGGTCTACGATTTCGATTCCTTCCTTGCTACCTTTCTTCTTGTAGGTTCCAGATCTTTTCTCGACTGTGACACCAGGCCAGTTACCAACGTATGCGCTGCTTCCTGTCAAAGAGTTGAAGAGGGTGGTCTTACCACAGTTAGGGTTGCCAGCTAGGCAAAATCTCAATGTTTTCTCAGCCATTTTATTTTGCCTCCTTTTCTTCAACGCTTAAATCTGTGACTTTGACAATAACGTGTATTGCTTCGTCTTTTCTTAAGGTTAATTCATAACCTCTTAATGTAACTTCTAATGGGTCGCCAAGCGGAGCCTTCTTTCTTAAGAAAACTTCAGCACCAGGAGTCAAACCCATATCGAAGATACGTCTTTTGATTCTTCCTTCTCCCTCAATTCTAACGATGTCTCCAGACATTCCAATTTTAAGGGATGACAAAGGAAGTTCGTCACCTAAACCGATTTGTTCAGGCTCAAGTTCTTTTTCTTCCATAAATAATTTCCTACGCTTCTTATAAAGATTTAGTTAGTTTCAACAATGATGTTTCTTGCGACATTCTTATCAAGAGCAAGTCTAGTCTCTCCAACACGAACGATAATTCCACTCTCAGTATGAGAAAGAAGCCTTATTATCGTGTTTGGAACCAATCCTAGTTCTCTAAGATGTTTGCAAGTTTTGTCATTTCCAACAATTCTGACGATTGTTAGATCTGTATCTACTGGCGCAATCATTATAGGCATAGTTAGTTACTCCTTATGCAATGATTATATGCGTATAAATTTTCAAATCAAGAAAAAGTTAGTTCCACTTAACTAAAAAAATGGTTAGAATATTATTACTCAGTTAAAAAGAGAGGTATTTTTATGGCAATTGATGCGTTAGAATCAGCAGAAGACTATTTAGAGAGAATCCTTATGTTGCAAGAAAGCGGAATGAAAGAAATTCACGCTGTCGATCTTGCTTCCTCATTTGGATATTCGAAAGCGTCTATCTCAATCGCTTTACATAAATTAGAGGAGAAGGGCTATGTCGCTCTTGGCCTTAGAAGCCAACTTTATCTAACACCAGCCGGATACGATATCGCAAAGAAGGTTTACGATAAGCACCAAACCATCTCCGCTTGGCTTATCTCGATTGGCGTTTCTAAGGAAACTGCCCTTAAAGACGCATGCCGTATGGAACACTTCATTTCCGATGAAACCTACGAAGCATTAAAGAAACAAATCGAGAACAAATAAAAATCTTAAATAAGAATTAGACCGTTCATCGGTCTTTTTTCTTACCTAAAATTAATTACCCCTTTAATTTTTCTAAAATAAGACTACACTTTATAAGTAATAAGTGAAGTCCTTATTACATAGTTAATGAAAGAAGGATTTTTAAAATGTCAACTCTCGCGATTCAAGGTATGCAATGGGGCGATGAAGGAAAAGGAAAGGTAACCGATTATTTTTCTTCACGCGCTGATGTGGTCGTTCGTTCACAAGGCGGAAATAACGCCGGACACTCTATCGTATATGGTGGAAAAAGATACGCTTTAAGACTTTTGCCATCAGGCGTATTTCATAAAGAGACCACAAATGTTCTTGCAGATGGAGTCACGATCAATCCTATTGCTTTGATTGAAGAACTTGATTCCTTAAATGAACAAGGCATCAAAGATATCAAACTTCTCATTTCCAATCGTGCGACGATTCTTATGCCATACCATATTGCTTTAGATAAGGCTAGAGAAGAAGCACTTGGCAACGCCAAAATTGGAACAACTGGCAAAGGAATCGGTCCTTCCTATGAAGATAAGGCGTCACGTTTAGGCTTAAGAATGGGCGACATTCTTGATAAAGAATACCTTCGAGTTAGATTAGAAGAAGTTCTTCCGTTGAAAAATCTCGAACTTAAAGCTTTTGGCGCAAAAGAATATACGGTTGATGAACTTCTTGAATACCTTGAAGTGGCAAGAAAACGTTTATCTTCTTTGATAACCGATACATCCTTATATTTAGAAGGAGCCATCAAAGAGGGAAAGAGAGTTCTTTTCGAAGGTGCCCAAGGGGCCATGCTTTGTATCACGCATGGCACATACCCATATGTCACCTCCTCTTCCCCATTAGCTACGGCAATCCCACTTAATACAGGACTTCCTTTAGATTCCATTAACACAATATGCGGTATCACTAAAGCATATTGCACTCGTGTTGGTGCTGGTCCATTCCCTTCAGAAATTGAAGGAGAAGACGCTATTGCCATAAGAGAAAAAGGCCATGAATATGGCACAGTTACCAAACGTCCAAGAAGGATTGGCTGGTTGGATCTTATGCAACTCAAATACAGCGCACGCATTACTGGCGTTAAATATTCTTCCCTTATGTTGCTTGATGTTCTTTCTTCTGTTTCTGAATTGAAACTTTGCGTTGGATACAAACTCCATGGAAAAGAAATAGACACAATGCCATCTACTGTCAAAGAAGTTGGAGAAATCGAACCAATTTATATCACTCTCCCATCTTGGAAAGAAGATATCTCCAAATGCAAGAGCTTTGAAGAACTTCCTCTCAACGCTCAAAACTATATTAAGAAAATTGAAGAAATCACTGGCATCTTCTTTGCCATCATTTCCGTTGGACCGGATAGAGAAGAAACAATCATTCGTAAGGAGCTCTTCTAATGATTGAGCGTTACGCCCCAAAAAAGATTGAGGAACTCTTTTCCGATGAATCTCGCTTCCAATCCTATCTTGATATCGAAATAGCAGTTGTTGAGGGATGGAATAAGATAGGTGTCGTTCCTTCCTCTGATTTAGAAAAAATTCAAAAAAACGCAAAAATAAACGTCACACGTATCAAAGAAATCGAAACAATAACGAAACATGACGTCGTTGCTTTCACTCGCCAAGTCTCAGAAACTTTAGGAGAAGAAAGAAAATGGATCCATTATGGCTTAACCTCAACCGATGTGGTTGATTCAGCTCTTTCTTTAATATACAAAAAAGCTAACGATATTATCGAAAACGACTACACGTCCCTCATGGATTCCTTAAAAGAGAAGGCTTTGGAATACAAATACCAACCATGTATTGCCCGTACGCATGGCATGCATGCAGAGGTTTATTCTTTCGGTTTGAAGTTTGCCTCCTTCTATGATGAAGCGGCTCGTTCCTTAGCCCTTTTTAAAGAAGCAAGGAAGCAAGTTGAAGCTGTAAAGCTCTCTGGAGCAGTAGGGACATATGCAAATATTGACCCACGTGTTGAAGAATACGTTGCCACAAAACTTCATTTGACTAAGCCAAACGTCTCCACTCAGGTCTTATCTAGAGACAGACATGAGCAATACGCCTCGGCAATGACCATAGGCTCCTCCTTAATTGAGAAAATCGCCGTGGAAATACGTAATCTTTCCCGTACGGAAATTGGAGAATTAGAAGAAGGATTCGCCAAAGGACAAAAAGGAAGCAGTGCCATGCCACAGAAAAGAAATCCTATCTCCTCTGAAAACCTTACTGGCGCGGCAAGAATGATGAGAGGATATCTTCTTCCTATCTTAGAAGATAATGCCTTATATCACGAAAGAGACATTTCTCATTCTATCGTTGAGAGGGTTTCCCTCATCGATATGATCGAATTGTTCGATTACATGCTCATTCGAATGAAAAAAGTCGTCGATAATCTCTCTATCTTCCCTTCCAAGATGGAAGAAAACATCATGAAAACACATGGTGCTATCTATTCTCAAAGAGCGATGAACGCTCTCATTGAGAAAGGGTTAACAAGAGAAGAAGCATATGATCTTGTTCAACCTTTGGCTATGAATTCAGTTACCAAAGGCGAAGATTTCATAAACCAACTTTTAAATAACAAAGAAGTATTGTCTCATTTAAACGAAAAAGATATAACTGGACTAACTTCAAACGAATATTATTTTAAAAATATTGATTACATTTATTCAAAAATTGGCATCAAATAACTCTTTTTGAATTTCCCTCATATTGGTTAGCCTTTACAAACTAGTAAAAAGTAAAAGTTTTTTCGCTATTTTTGTGTTTAACTTTCATATATTTACGAAGTAAAATAACTTTGTCTTGAAAGGATTTTTACATATGGAAACGAGTAAAAAAACAGCTCAGGCTTGTATTCGTTGCGCCCGTTGTGTTCAAAAATGCCCATTAGGCCTTAATCCAGTCATGATCATGACGACGATGAAGAGTATGCCTGTGGATAAAGCAAAGGTGAAGTTATTAAATCCAACCGTTTGCGATGAATGCAAGAAATGCAACGATGCTTGTCCAAGCAACATTGATTTAGCAACAATAGTCAAAAGAGCGAAAGTTGTTGCAAAACTTCCTTAATATGAGGTGATTTTATGGCAGAAGAAGTAATACAAAATAAACCTCAAGCTGAAGTTAGCGCGCCTAAGAAAGTTCATAAGCAATCTGTCGAATGGATGTTATTTGACGTTCTTATTGCCTTAGCTCCAACTTTGATTTTCTCAATTTTAGCCTATGGTGTTTACGCCATTCGCAACGTTTTGATTCCAGTGGTGACGATGTTCATCTCTGAAATGGTTTTCGTTCTTATCAAAAACCGCAAAGCTCTCTTTAGCAAAGATGAAAAGACAAAAAAGAGTTTCTTTGAAGTTCTTAACGTCGTTGATATTGTCTCACCAATAATCTCAGGCATTATCTTTGGCTTAATGACTCAAAGCAGGGACACAAATCCAACATGGTTGATTTATTTCATCCTCATTGTTTCCTCTTTGTTTGGCATTATCTTCGGAAAACTATGTTTTGGTGGACTTGGAAAGAATATTTTCAATCCAGCAGCGGTTTCCTTCATTTTCATGCTTATTTGTTTCAATAGCAAATTCACGGGAGTCTCCCACTATAACCCATTTGGGCTTTCTTTCTTAGGAAGTGCCTCATCTACATTTGGAATTGAAACTAATGCTACAGTTTTATCTGCAGGATTTAACGCTTCTAATTACACCTTAGAGAATATCTCATCTTTATTCTTTGGCACGTTCAATGGCGGAATTGGTGAATCATGCAAGATTCCTCTCTTAGTTGGCATGGCCTATTTATTAATAAGAAGAGACGCTGATTGGAAAGTTGTCCTTTCTTTCCTCTTAACATTCTTAGCAATGACTTTAGTCGCAGGACTCTTCATGATGAGAAAGGATATAAATCCAATTTATTACACCCTCTATCAACTCTTATCTGGCGGAGTCATATTCGGCATGGCCTATATGATTGTTGAGCCAGTCACTATGCCTTTGACCGCCCCAGCTAGAGTAATGTATGGAATGATCATCGCAATCATCGCCGTCTTCATCCGTACCTTTGCTTCCGCTCCAGAAGGAATGGCCTATGCCATTGTTATGGGCAATGCAATCGGCTGTTTTGTCGATTACTATAAGTGGAGCAAAGTCAAGTTCGATTGGAAGAGCTGGGTTGCTATCGCCTCAATTGCCGTTGTTGCCTTAGGCGTATTTGCCTGGTGCATGAATGGCTATAACTATGGAGCATAAAAATATGTCAAACGAAAATAAGAAAAATAACGACTTACTTAAATGGTTGAAAGTCGGTGGCATATTATGTGCTATCGCAGGTGGTTCAGCCGTTATTCTAACTTCCCTTAATTTATTAACCGCCCCAATCATTCAAAAGAACAATGCTAGCAAGACTGCTGGTGGATATCTCTCTATCTTCTCTAATTATGATCATAGTGGAGATAAGGTTGCCTTAGAGAGCGACACCCTTGCCTCATATGAAATTGCATATGATTCAAGCAATGCCGAACTTGGATATGTCTATACGACAAAATCCATCGCCGTCAAAGCCTATGGCAACATTACTGCCATGATTGGCGTAAGCGGATCAACTGATTCCCCAACTCTTGGAAAAGTCTATCTTGTTGAAGATTCCCTTTCTTACAAGACGACATTCGAATCCAATTATGTTGAGAAATATAACGCAAATCCATCTGATACGACGCTTAATGACGTCAAGTGTGGTGCAACATTCGCAGCTAGCGCTCTTCAAGAATTAGTAAATGCCGCAAGAGACCATTACATCTCAATTGGCGATCCTTTCAAAGAAGATTTAGCAAGCGATATTACAGCCATTTGGGGAGATAAAGCAGGATATGTGACCGATTATTGCGTAACCAGCAATTTCTCTGATGCTTCAAGCAATCTTAAGAAATACCATTCGTTCTATGAAGATGATACGATGACTGGTGAAATGGGCCGTCTCTATTCAGGCAAGTTCAAAGATGCCGCAGGAGACGTATATATCACCGTTGGTTTTGAATCTGAAGAATATGGCAAACTTGTCATCACAAAGAATACTGTTGAAGATGAAGCTGAAAAGAACACGATCTCAACCTTTGTTGACGCATATAACGCAAACCCATCCATCGATGTTTTGAATACGGCAAGTGGAAAATACGCCACAGCCATCAAAGATATGGTCGTTGCCGCTCATTCTGATTTAGCGACAAACACTCTTAAGTCATCAACAAACGCGATTCCAACAATTGTTAACACAAGTGCATATAAGTCCATCTCCAAACCAACTGTATTAGAGGCGTCTTCTGACAATGAGAGAGTTCTTCGTTATTGGAGTCTCTTCTCCGATGAAGAAGGAACAAAAGAAGTCGCAAAAGTCTATAAGATTAACGTCGATATGGCTGAAGAGGAGAATCCTGGCAAAGGAATTTATGCCAATATCGAATCCCATACGACTTTCTTGATCACGATTTCTGGCGAAACCGAGCCAATCCTTGGCAAGATTGCAACCCTTAAATCTGAAGGTGGTGCAGGACAACTTAAAACCATCAACAACTACCTTGATAACTTTGATGGAAGCCAAAATGAAGATTCTGCTAACAAAACAGGTGCCACATATACCCTTAAAGCGGTATGGAGAGGTATCAACAAGGCCAAAGAATTATATTCTAAGGACTTAGCAAAATAAGGAGGAAAGAGATATGTCTACGAATTCTATTGCACGTTCTGAGCACAAAGCGAATTTCATCAATCCTATTTGGAAAGCAAATCCTCTCTTTGTCTTGCTTCTTGGAACATGTCCAGCTTTAGCTGTTACAACCACCATCGAGAATGCTATCGGTATGGGTATTCTCTTCACATTTGTTCTTATTGGTTCCTCAGTCTTGGTTTCTCTTCTTAGAAAATTCATCCCTGAAGAAATCGAAACCCCAGCGTTCATCATTATCATTGCTACATTCGTTACAATCGTTAAGATGCTCGCTGAAGCCTTCCTTCCTGAACTCTACACAGGCTTAGGCGTGTTTATCTCCTTGCTTGTCGTTAACTGTATCGTCTTAGGAAGAGCAGAAGCCTTTGCTAAGAAAAACACGGTCTTTGATTCATTCTTAGATGCTTTAGGAAACGGCATTGGCTATATCATTGCTATTCTTATTATTGCCGCCATCCGTGAAATCTTAGGAACAGGTGTTATTACAATCGGCGCCGTCTTTACTTTCATTCCAAAGACTGAAATCCCCGTCTTGAAGTTTGGAGATGTTGATTTATCGATCTCTCTATTTGCAAAGCCAGCTGGCGGTTTCATCGTCTATGGTGTTATTGAAGCAATCATCGCTTGTGTCAATATCTCTAAGGCAAATAAAGAAGCGGCAGCTAAGAGAGCTGCTCTCTTAAAAGCCCAAGAAGAAAAGAAAGCGGCTCTTGCAGCCCAACAAGCTCAAACAGCTAAGGAGGCAAAATAATGACAGCCACTAATTTATTTACGGCATTCTTGCTCGCTATAGTATCATCGATGCTCATCAACAACGTCGTTCTTTCAAGATTCTATGGCATCTGTTCTTATTTAGGCGTTTCCAACAAAGTCAAATCAAGTGCTGGCATGGGCGTTGCAGTCGTCTTTGTCATCATGCTTGCATCATTGGTTTGCTATCCTATTTATAATTATATTCTTGTGCCAGCTGGACTTTCTTTCTTAGATACGATTGTCTATATCTTAGTCATCGCCTCATTAGTCCAACTTGTCGCTCTCTTCATCAAGAAATATTCGCCATCCCTCTATAAGAGCCTTGGTATCTATCTTCCTTTGATCACCACCAACTGCGCTGTTCTTGGTGTTGTTCAAGAAAATAATGCCCTTTCCTTTGCTGATTCAATGGCTAACGCTATTGGCACAAGCTTAGGCTTCCTTATCATGATTGTTCTATTCTCCGCAATCCGCGTAAGACTAGAATCAACTGATTCCCCTAAAGCATGGAAAGGTCTCCCTCTTGCCTTGATTACCGCTGCCATTATGGCGATGGCCGTCATGGGCTTAAGCGGAATGATTGCCTAATATGCCTCAATACGCATATATCATCATTGCAATTGCTCTTATCATCGTCTTAGCGGCCACATTCTTCGTTAGTTTCATTCTCTATAGAAGAATGCCCGCCCCTAAGGGATGTGAAGATGTCAAAGCAGATCCCGAGATGTGTCCAAATTGTCAAAAGACAAATTGCCCATTCTTCGAGGAATTTCACAAAGAAGATAAAGGAGAAAAATAAATATGGATCCACTTACGATACTTTGGGGCGTTCTCGTCCTTGCAGGACTTGGCTTGCTCTTAGGCTTCTTACTTGCCTTGGCCGCCAAATTCCTTCATGTTGAAGAAGATAAACGTATAAAAGAAGTTGAAAATATGCTTCCAGGTGCAAACTGTGGTGCTTGCGGATATGCCGGATGCCACGATCTTGCTGAAGCATTAGTCACCGGACAGGCAAAGAAAGTAACCGCTTGTAAGGTTGGCAAAAAAGAGAAAAACTTCGATCCAATTGTCGCTTATATGAAGGCCACACCAGGCCCAGATGGAAAAATTACTGAAGTTAGTGAATAATTTGCTTGCAGTATTTATTTCATTTGAATATAATAAACACCGCTCATTGTGAGCGGATACGTGGGACTTTAGCTCAGTTGGGAGAGCACCTGCTTTGCAAGCAGGGGGTCGCCAGTTCGAGCCTGGTAAGTTCCACCATTTAAATGGCTAAGTAGCCCAGTTGGTTAGAGCAATCGGCTCATACCCGATATGTCGAGGGTTCGAGTCCCCCCTTAGCCACCAATAATTAATTTAGACCTGACAATTGTTGGGTCTTTTTTCTTGCTTATTTTCAGATCTTAATTGATACCAATTGTGCTTTAAATGTATCGATTCCATCTAATCTTTTAGTTTGTTATAGCAAACTTTCTCATTGTGTGAAAATAAATGTTGAAAGGGTGTTTTTTGAATGCTAACATAAATTTACTCACATGGAGAAAAATATGGAAGATTTAAAAAAGAAAAGAGATGAACTTCTAGACGTAAAACCGGATATTCAATTCGATAATCCGCCAAGAGAAAAGATTTTAGCCTTAGCACAAAAGATGACTCCGCGTAGTGGGGTTAGTATTACCTCAAGCGATCCAGAATATTATGGCATTGCTTGCATCACTAGCGATGAAGAAGCGGAAATCATGCTAAAGATGAAAATAAGAAAGCCATACACTTTTGCTCAATTGCTTAAGCTTTCTGGCCTAGATGAGAAGACCTTGCAAAAGGATTTAGACCATATGGCCTTATATGGCATGATTGAATATAACTGGGAAAACAAAAAGAGAGAAAAACAATATATTCTTCCTATTTTAGTTCCTGGCAGTGCTGAATTTACCAATATGAGATGGGAAGAGATGGAAGAACATCCTGAACTTGCCCGTTATTTTGACCGCATGACATTGGTTCCTCTTGAAAAGGTAGGCTCTCTTGTACCTATGGGCGGAGCTGGAATTGGAATGCACGTCATTCCAGTGGAAAAGGCAATCCAAGCGGAAAACAAATCCGCTTCAGTTGAACATATCTCTCACTGGTTAGATAAATACGAAGGCAAATATGCCGCCTCCCCATGCTCTTGCCGTATGGGAAGACATTTCTTAGGCGATGCAACACCAGATGATTATCGCGATTGGTGCATTGGCTTAGGTGACTATGCAACCTACTTAGTCGAAACTAAAAAAGGTAGATACATCAGCAAAGAAGAATGCTTGAAGATTCTTGAAAAAGCCGAGAAGAATGGCTTTGTCCACCAAATCACCAACATTGATGGAAAAGATAAAATCTTTGCTATCTGTAACTGTAACAAAGATTCTTGCACAGCCATTAGAAGCTCTCAAATCTATAATTCTCCAAATTTGATGAGATCTGCATATGTTGCTCATGTTGATAAGAGCAAGTGCGTCGCTTGTGGAAAATGTGTCGAAACATGTCCAGCCGGCGCTTTGAAGTTAGGCCAAAAATTATGTTCAAAGAATGGCCCTATCACATACCCTACCCAAGAATTGCCAGGAAACGTGCCATGGGGACCAGAAAAATGGAACTTTGAATATCGTGATACAAATAGAGTCAATTGCCATAAGAGTGGCACCTCACCATGTAAAACGGCTTGCCCTGCCCATGTTTCTGTTCAAGGCTATATCAATTTAGTTGCCCAAGGCCGTTATAAAGATGCCTTGGAATTAATCAAGAAAGACAACCCATTCCCTGCAATTTGCGGCCGTGTCTGCAATAGACGTTGCGAGGAAGCATGCACAAGAGGAAACATCGATAGAGCTTTAGCAATCGACGCCATCAAGAAATTTGTCGCCGAACAAGACTTAAAGAAAGAAACAAGATTCGTTCCTGAAATCGTAATGCCTTCTACAACCTTAGATCATTGGGATGAAAAAATCGCGATTATCGGTGGTGGTCCTAGCGGATTATCATGCGCCTATTTCTTAGCGTTACACGGCTATAAGCCAACAGTCTTTGAAAAGAACAAAGAATTAGGTGGCATGATGACATATGGCATTCCTTCATACAAGCTTGAAAAAGACGTCATCAATGCTGAAATTGAGATTCTTAAAGATTTAGGCGTCGAATTCAAAACTAATGTCAATGTTGGAAAAGACATCAGTATTGCCTCTTTAAGAAAAGAGGGGTACAAAGCCTTCTATCTCGCTATCGGTTGCCAAGGTGGCAAGAAACCTAACGTTCCAGGAGATGATGCTAAAAATACATTCATTGCCGTAGATTTCTTACATGATGCGTATGAAGGCAAGAAAAAGAAACTTGCTGGAAATGTCGTTGTTATCGGCGGAGGCAACGTTGCAATAGATTGTGCACGTGTTGCCGCACGTTTAGGCGCAAGCTCAGTTTCAATGTTCTCCTTAGAAAAGGAAAACGAAATGCCAGCAGCTAAGGATGAAGTTCTCGAAGCCAAAGAAGAAAAAGTGGACATCAAGAATTCTTGGGGTCCAAAAGAGATCAAGAAAGACGAAAATGGCAAAGTGACCTCCATCATCTTTAAGAAATGTGTCAGCGTCTTTGACGAAGAACATCATTTCAGCCCGAAATATGATGAAAATGAATTGTTGGAAGTCAATGCCGACTATGTCATATATGCCATCGGGCAAGATGTCCTTTGGGGCAACTTGCTTAAAGGCGAGAATGTTGAGATGGCTAAAGGGAACTACCCTAAAGCAGATCCTATCACCTATCAAACCACGGTTGAAGATATCTTCATTGGCGGAGATTTGTTGACCGGACCTAAGTTTGTTATCGATGCTATCGCCACAGGCCATAACGCAGCCGATTCCTTGAACCTATTCGTTAGACCTCAAGCCGATCTCCTTAAAGGTAGAAACAGAAGAGAATTCATCGCCTTCGATGTTGATAATGTCACTCTTCCAACCTACGATAAGACCCCTCGTCAAGAAGAAGGAGTCGATCCTAATGTTGAAGCATTATCATTCAAGGATAAGCGCTTAACATTTAGCGAAGAGCAAGCAAAGAAAGAAGCATCACGTTGCTTAGGATGTGGTCTTACAATCGTCGATCCAAATAAATGTTACGGTTGCGGTATTTGCACCCTTAGATGTAAATTCGATGCAATCCATCTTGAGAGGGACAACCCTAAAGCAAGCAGAATGCATTCAAATGAGCAAAAACTCAAGATACTCTTACCGATCATCATCAAACGTAAGATGAAATTCAAAAAACTTGCCAAAAAGCAGGCAAAAGAAGTTAAAAAAGCCGAAAAATAAACATTAAAGGGAGGACTGTTCCTCCCTTTTGTTCTTTATCAAGCAAATTTGTGATAACATAACTCTATTATATGGAAATCAAGGTTAACTACAACGAATCAAGACTCAAAAGCAAGCAAAGGAACTATATTTTGAGCATTGCTTATGACTTGTTCGTTAAAAAAGGAATCGAAAGCGTGACGATGCAAGAGATCGCCTCAGCTTGTGATATTGAGAGAAGGTCTTTGTATAATTATTATAACGATAAGGATCAAATTGCTTTCGATATCGCTAAATGTTTCTTGTTATCGATTGAAAAAATCAGCGCCATAAAAGATAAAACATTCGAAAACAAATTCTTAGAGATCAAAGAACTAGTTCATGCTTTCTATGATTATGCGATAAGTGATCCTGATGCGATAAAGTTCTCCTTGCATTTTGACCATTATTTCGGGGATAGGGAAGAATACACCTCATATTTAAGAAAGGCAGTAGACAACATTTTGCATGTTGCTTTGATAAAAGAAGGCATAGAGGATGGCTCAATAAATCCTTCATTCAAAGGCAATGAGAAAAACATTTGTTTTGTTATCCAAGGTGCTATGCTCTCTTTTGCCCAAAGAGCCATTTTTAAAACGACCTTAGAAGAAGCAAAAGTAAATCTCAAACTCTTGCTTGATGTATTTCTAAGTTCGATCAAAGCCTAATGAAACTAATGTTTCAATAAAAGCCTCTTTTGGGTTTGCTAACGCCTAATCTTAAAGGAAATAACATCCTAACTCACGTTAATGTTGGCGCATATGATGAAAACACAAGTACTGACGATACTGGTAGTAGAGTAGCAGGAACATATTCCTACACCGACAATTAATCAAAGAACATTAAAAGATGTGCTCTAGGGCACATCTTTTTTAATTAAAAACGGCTCTCCGTTTGGAAAGCCGTCATTTAACTATTTCTTTTGGCTTTTATTTTCTTCTTCAGCAAGAATCTTTTGCTCATATGCTTCTTGCTTTGCCGCATGTTCTTCTGACAAACGTTTCTTTGTCTCATCCCATTCTTTTCCACGTAATGGGAAGAAATACATAGCAACAAATGAAAGAAGTAACAATATGCCAGTAATCAAGAACCAGCAAATGAATAAACCTTCTTTTGCACTTGCAGCTTGGTTTGCATAGTCGATAACCTCAACCGTTTTGCCAGTTATATCATCAACGGCAGACATTTTGAGATCTTTGTTGAAACCAAAAAGCGCAATCATGACAGGGAATAAAGCGGTCGCAATTGAGCCAGCAGGCTTAGTGATGAGAGAATTGATGCCCGCATAGACTCCTTCGCGTCTAGTTCCGTTATCAACCTCATCTTTATCGATGACGTCCCCGTTGATCATCGGGATGAGATAGATTCCACCTGCTAGACCAACCCCACAACAAAGGAAGGTGAAAATAAGCGCATAGAAATATTTCCCAAGGAAAGCACCTAATATGCAGCCAACCCCCATCACGGCAGTCATGATAAGCATTTCATTACGAAGACCGAGTTTTGGACGCGTGAAATGGAATATGGCAATGCCAATAATCAACCCTAGAGCCAAAGCACCATAAAGAATGATAATAGAAGTGCCACCCATCCAACCGTTTCCACTTCCATCTATCGCCCACATGCCAGAGACATATGTTAAGCCAACCATCAATGCGTTTTGGGCAAAGATGATCGTCCAGGAAATCACTTCGAAAAGAAGGAAGGACTTGTTCTTAAGACAAAGTTTCAACCCTTCAAAGAATTTAGGTTGTTTTTCTTCAACAACATAGCCGTTCTCTTTGTAAAAGAAGGTCGACACAAATGTGATTGCCCCACATAAAAGGCCCATTCCAGCCATAACTAGAGGGAAGATGTTGGAATGATACTCAATAAGCTTGTCTAGTTGGGAATTAAGAACCATTGGGGCGCCAAAGTTAACAAGTGAGAAGATGATATTAAATAAGAATATCTTGTTTCTTGCTTTGTTGGTGACAGCCATCTCATAAGGCATGACGTATATTGCCGATGCGATTGCGGTATAGAGGATATCAAAGAGGAATAATCCTAATAACTCTTGGACAAATAGCCATCCTTGTGAAACTCCTCCACCTTGAAGGGAAGGTAACCACATCAAAGCATAAATTACCGCCATAATTGGTGCGCCATACCTAATCCAAGGGATACGTCTTCCAAGTTTTGAGTGGGTCCTATCAGCAAGGAAGCCATAAATTGGGTCATTAATGGCATTCCATATGCCAAAGATGATCCAGACGATCATATTAAGGGTCTCGTCGAGTCCTAATTTGTTGACAAAAAGATATTGGAAAGCCGCTCCCTCAGCAAAAGCGCAAAGTAGCCCCGTTCCAGCATTTGCCGCTCCAAGCCATACGGCCGAGGAAGTCTTTACTTTCTCTTCTCTTTTTGGCAATGTTTGTTGTTCCATATTCATTTCTCCTTTCTTATATGATCAACAAAATCATTTACAATTTTTTGATATCTATCAGAATCTGTTTGAAAACTTAGGGCATGTTCCGCATTAGGAAAGGTCTCTCTCCTTGAGTGAGAAGAAGTTGCTTCATATATATCTAAAGAATGTTCTAATGGGATGTATGTATCAGATTCGCCATGGATTATAAGCAATGGGACGTTGCTATTTGATACGGCTTTAAGAGGGATGACCTCCTTATAAGAATAATGGTAGAGAAGTTTTAAGAAAATATCCGCCCCAAAAAGGAAGAAAGAGGGAATGTGCATGTTTTTCATTAGATGTTTCAAAAGTTTTTCTAAGGATGAAAAACCGCAATCTTCAATCGCGAAATCAACATCGCTTGTCTCCTTTAACGCCATCATTACGCATGAGGCGCCTAAACTTTCACCATGTATGCCAATTAACGCATCTTTCCCTAGTTTCTTTCGGAAATATTCAACTATTGTAGCAATGTCTTTTCCCTCTTTATACCCCATTGTCGTGTATTTGCTTGCACTTTCCCCATGCCCTCTTACATCAAATAGATACACGGAAAAGCCAAGTTTGTAGAACATGAGAGCATATTTGACATTCCCTTCCCTAGTCCAGGTGTAGCCATGTGAGGTAATAATCAATCCTCTAGGATTTGGGTGAGGGGAATAATCTCCATGGATTAGAAGACCATCAAATGAAGGAATATTCAATTCTTCCCTCTTTAATTCAGGCGTATTTGGAGGAATTAGCCCTTTCTCTATGTCCACTTGCTTGCAGAATTCCGCACTATAACGTTTAGGGAGAGAAAGATATCTAGCAAGAAAGAAACCGATGACAAAGTAAAGAATTGTCAAAAAGGCGAAAAAAGATAATGAAATTATGGTAATTAGCAGAGGTAATGACATCTGATAGACGTATTATAAACCAACAAAGGCCAAATGGCGATTATTTTCATACCGATTTATCGAAAGAAAATATTCTCTTTTGTTTCCTTAATACATAATAAAACGTTATTTTTCCAATTCATCCTTAAATAGAAATGCAAAATAGTTTATATTTATCTCATGAATGAAAATGGTCTTTGGATCATATGCTCATCTAAATAATAAGATTAATAATTATGGAAAAAGAAGTTAGCGTCATCGTTCCAATTCATGGAGTTGGGAAATATTTGGATAAATGTCTTGATTCATTATTGAAACAAGATTTTGATAAGCCATATGAGGTCATCTGCGTTAGCGATAACTGCAACGACAATTCAGATGAAATCATCGAGAAATACGTCAAAGAGCATCCTGATATGTTCAAATCCATATCCGTTTGCAACAAGAATCCATCAGGAAGTAGAAATGACGGATTAAAGATTGCGAGTGGCAAATACATCCTTTTTGTCGATGGAGATGACAGCGTGCTTCCTAAATATATTTCCTCTTTATATAATTCCGTCATTAAAGACGACTTAGATATAGGCTGTTCAAATTTCTATAACGTCGTCGAAGGAAACGAAAAGAAACTTCATAAGGAATTCACCTCCCATTTCGTCTTAAGAAAGCAATCATCCATCAAAAAAGCAAGGAAGGCATATGCTTACGACATAAGGATGAGGGGCTTTGTCTGGAACAAGATATATAAGAAGAAGTTCTTAGATGATAACAACATCACCTTCCATAAGCTTCTTTTGCCATATGACGATGTCAATTTCAATTTCCGTTGCTTTGCTAAAACAAACAAAGACATTGGTTTTTCTGGATATAGGGGATACCTATATCTCCAAAGAAAGGTTTCCTATACAAAAGGGACTAAGCAACTTGTTTTGATGGATTCAACCATCGCCTGCATAACCTACGTTAAGGCATATCAGCTTATCAACCACAATTCTTTCCCATATAAAAATTTCTTTAGGGCCAAGAAATTCTTGCTTAATTACAATTTCTTCATGAATAAGAAACAAATCGAGAATTATTCCAAAGTCAAAAAAGAATATAACAAGAAATTCAAAGACATCGTCAATGCTAAATCTCTTTCTGAATTAAATCCTGAAATCGTCGGACTTTTTGACAACAAATAAAGGAATTTTCAAACATCTAAAAAAGAATTCAAAAATGGATGAATCTTTGACATCATACCAAAGAAAATGGAGCAAGCTTAAGATGAAACACCATAATGTCGTATGCGCATTGATAGAAAACGATAAAGGAGAAATCTTCGCCTGCAAAAGAGGCCCAGGAAGAGCCTTAGAAAACAAATGGGAATTCCCAGGTGGGAAGGTCGAAGAGAATGAAACGCACGAAGAAACAATCATTCGTGAAATAAAAGAAGAACTAAATTCAATAATTGAACCAATCGAATATATTGGGGAATCCACATACGAATATACAAATATCGACCCGTATCCGTCATTTTCAATAACCTTATATGCATATAGGTGCAAGCTTATTGAAGGGAGCCTCGCTCTTTCTGAGCATATCGACTCTTGTTGGAAAAAGAAAGAAGATCTCCGAAACCTAGATTTTGCTCCAGCAGATAAACCATTTCTGAAATAAACTTACTGCCGCTATAAACAAGCGGCTTTCTTTTTGCTATAATATTTTTAGCGAATTCAGTGAGGAATTAACATATGGAATCAAAAGAAATTCTCTATAAGCCAAAAGAGCTTTACGAAAGACAATTGAAAGATCAATATCACAAAGGCGCGGAAGAATATTTCGATAAATTGGCAAAAGAAGCCAACACGGATATTCAAACAAACGCGACGCACGTGAAAGAATATAAGAGCTTGCTTGCAAAGCAAAAAGAAGCAGAGGACAAACTAGGTTCCTCAAAAGGACTTAGAGGCTTCTTCATTTTCTTGATTGTCGTCACTTTCTTAGCTGCGCTCATTTGCGGAATCGTTGGAGCTATGAACATCTCAAATATGTGGTGGATGTTACTTATTGCTGCAGCAATGCTTGGATTAGGGATATATCTCATCGTTCATATCACGACCAAAGTCAATAAAGCTATCGCCCAAAGACAAGAAGCAGTTAACAAGTTAAAAGCCGAAGTTGACGCAAAACTTCAAGAATGCTATGCCGACATGGCTACACTAAATTCATCATTTGATTGGTCTTTGCCTTCAAAAATCATGGAAGACGTCACCAACATCATCGATCTTGACCCATATTTTTCCACCCCAAAACTGTATTATCTTCATGATAAATTCGGCTTTGCCACAGAAGACGAGGAAAACGAATCAGTTTTAGGGATTCTTTCAGGAAACATTCAAGGGAACCCATTTATCTTAAAGAAAACATTGTCGGAACATTATTGCGACAAGACATATACAGGTTCTTTAGTCATTACCTGGACGACATATTCAAGAGATTCTAAAGGCAACACGGTTGCTCATCACCATTCGGAAACTTTACACGCCTCAGTTGATCATAAGGCCCCTTTGTATTCAAAAGGCACAATGCTCGTTTATGGAAATGAGGCAGCCCCTCACCTTCATTTCAGCCGTTCCTCATCTAGCATCAATACATTAGATGCAAAAGGAAGAGAAAAAGAAGTGAAGAACAAAATGAAGGATATTAGAAAGAAAGCTGACAACGCCATTATAAACGGTTCGACCTTCACTCAAATGGATAATGATGAGTTCGAAGTATTTTTCGGAGGAACCGACAGAGACAACGAAGTTGAATTCCGTCTCTTATTCACCCCACTTGCCCAAACAAACATGATGGCCTTGCTTTCAGACCCTAACCCATATGGCGATGATTTCTATATGAAAAAGGATGGCATGTGTAACTACGTCGTATCTAGACATTCTCAATCCTTCGATTATTCTTCAGACCCAAGCATATATACCTCATATGATTACACTGTTTCAAAGAACACGTTCGTTTCATATTGCGACGAATTTATCAAACATCTCTTCTTTGATTTAGCCCCATTACTCTCCATCCCTCTATATCAGATGCATAAGCCTAGAGAATATATCTATGAGAAAGATGTCGAATCCAATTATTCATTCTATGAACATGAGGCGATGGCAAACTCCATGGATCAATCCCTCTTTATGCCTGAGGGCGCAGATGACTCCTTACCAGTCATGATTAGAGAGACTTCCTCAAGGAAAAACGGCAAGGTCGATATCATCAATGTTCATACCTATTCCTATGAAACAACCCCTATGACAGATTATGTCCCTGTCCATGGTGGAGATGGTTGTTGGCATGATGTCCCAGTCCATTGGATCAAATATGACAGAGTGGATGACGATAAGTCTTTCTCTCTTGCATATACTGGCTCTTCAAGAAAGAATTTCAACGACAAGATGAAAGAAAACAGCAAGCTTTCAGGACTCGTTAATTCTTCTAAAGCCGCATTCTTCGGACGTGGAATGTTATCGGCGATGTTTGATGAAGAAACGCGTAACGACATCAATGAAATCCTTGATGAGGTTTTCGAAGAAAAAAATGATGCAAGCAAATAATTAATGCATATAATATAGGCAGCTTATTTAGAAAGGAAAAATAAATATGGCACAATTAGATGAAACAGATGTTAGCTTAGAAAACACCGCTGGCAGAGATGTCCACGTCATTGACAAGAAAGTTCCTGTCGAACTCAATGGCACAGATAAATTTGTTAACGTTGGCGTTTGGTTCTTATTCATTATCGGAGGTGTTGTTTACACCGTTAAGAAGAATCATGCAAGAAGCTATTTCAAACAACTCGAGCAAAAGATTCAACACGATGCATCCACAATCGATAACTACATGGCACAACGTGTTTCCATCCTTCAAAACACAGCAAAACTCCTTGATAAGGCAATCGCTTTAGACAAAGAGACGTTTGTCGAAGTTGCAAAAGCCCGCTCAGGCGCTTCTAGTGATGCCGATGTCGCTCGTAATGAACTCCAAGGCAAACTTGATATGGCTCAAAATTCCATCAATGTCGCTTTAGAGAAATACCCAGACCTCAAAGCTCACCAAGAAATCCAAGACGCATTGCAACAAAACTCCTATCTCCAACAAGAAATCACAGCTGCTAGAGAAGTCTATAACAATGCTGTCGCAAAATGGAATACTGAGATCTTCTCCCTTTGGGCAAAGAAATATGTCGCAGCTCAAGAAGGCTACACAACCCGTATCCCATTCATTGCTTCAAAAGAAATCAAAGAAAAAGCAGAAGGCGTATTCTTCTGATTCTAAGATTATCTCAAGGCCACCATTGGTGGTCTTTTTCTTATGAAAAAACTCCTAAAAGAAACCAAAATAGAGGATTTTTTTCATGACTAAAGATAAAAATGATATACTACTACGGAATTTTTAGAGGAAAGAATATGAAAAAGAACAAAATATTAGTTACGTTATTAGCCATATCTGGGTTATTCGCGGGCGGATTAACATCTTGTGGCCAAACGAATGCGGATAATGTTTCAACTTCGTCAATCACCGAAGATTTGAAAACAAAATACACCCTATATATAGGTACAAACGACAAAGATACTTATAAACCTGTAATGGAATTTGATAAGTGCATCGAGAAAGTCACTGAAATCTGCGTCAAATACACGGATGGTTGCACAATCTATGAAGCAAACGGCTATTGGAAAGATGAAAAAGGTGAGATAACAAAAGAGCAAACAATCGTTGCTATCTTAGAAGATATAACCTTAGAAACCGTTCATAAGGTTTGTGATGATGTAATCGTTGCCTTAAATCAGAATTCAATCCTTATTGAGACTTCATATGTAGGAACAACTTTTTATTCAACACCTTCGAAATGACATAGCATTAAAAAGATCCTTAGAGCGAAATCTAAGGATTTTTCTTTGAATTTATTGATTTGCAATATATTAAGGACGTAAGTTTTAAAAAACCGAAAACTTAAATGCATACCCACGCAATGAAAACTATTGCGATAAAAAAATAGAAACATATAAAATATTAGCAAATGATAAAAGTTGCGATTGTTGAAGATTCAAAACAAGATTTAAACGATTTATTATCCTGTCTTACCCAATATGAGAAAGAACATTCAGAGGAATTTCAAATCGATTCATTTTCCAATGGTTTAGATTTCATTGAGAAATACAATGAAGGATACGACCTGGTTTTCATGGATGTTAATATGCCTTATGAAAACGGTATTAGCATTTCTAAACGCTTACGCCTTATTGATAAAGATGTTCCTATTGTTTTCGTAACTCAAATGGCTCAATATGCCATCTCAGCCTTCGATGTAAGTGCTAAGGATTACCTTCTTAAACCAATCATATATTCATCTTTTGCTTTTCGCTTTTCCAAAATTCTCGATGGAATAAAAATCAATTCAGGGAATGATGGCGTTTCTTTTCTAGTTAAAACATCGGATGCACACATTAAAATAAACTCAAACGATATAACTTACGTTGAAGTCGTAAGGCATACTCTTATTTTCCATACGTTGGATGGAGAATTTGAAACAGGCGGTTCATTGAAAAATATAGAAGCTAAGCTATCTGGTCAAGGAAAGACGTTTGCTAAATGCAACAATTGTTACCTCATTAATCTTAGATATATTGAAAAAATAGAGAGCGAAACGCTTTATCTTAAAGGGGCGGCATTAAAAATTAGTCGTTCACGCAAAAAAGAATTCATGGATCGCGTTTGTCTCTATTATGCAGAAGGTGGACATTAATGGAATTCCTTAACGCCATTTTTGTTACGCTTCAACAATATCAATTTCGCTTGTTTTGGCCTGAACTTTTATTCATGATTCATTTGCCAAAACGCTCATTTTACTGGCTAAGATCGCTGGTTTGGATTCCTTTTTTAATCGTTCCATTTTTCTTTAGTACCTTTTTTACTAGTCCCTTTTTCAAATTGGGTTTTTATAATTGGAGCTTTTTGCTTTGGTTCGTCTATTCCATTTTTGCTGTCTGCTTTTGCCATAAGACAAATGTTTCAAATTTTATTTTTGCTTTGGCCTCTGCCTATACCATTCAGAATTTATTTGTCGACTTCAAATTCTTTATTTACTATATGCTTAGCCCCGATGAAACTCTTTTGTATAACATCTTGACGTTCTTGCTAATGGTTGGCATATATGCAATTACATATTTCCTTTTTACGAAACCATGGTCGAAAAAAATCAATGAAGGTTTGAAAATCAACCATATATCCTTGGTTGTCATCTCTATTTTTATCCTTCTTTTCCTCAATGTTCTAAGTTCCGTTCTCGTTAATATTACCGATAACACAAAAACACTCGCGATAATTTGCCTTCTTTTCTCTATTTGTTCTCTTTTTGTCTTGATGCTTCTTTCTACCGCTTATGACAAATCATATTTTCAATACGAAACCGAAAGCGTTAAAAAAATGCTGGATGAGTTCGAAAGACAAAGAAAAATATCCGAGCAAACAATCGATATCATTAACATGAAATGCCATGACATGAAACATCAACTTATGGCTTTAAGAAGTTCAAAAGAAAACATCGATGACGATTTTTATAAAAAAGCAGTAGACTCCATCGCCATATATGATTCTTTCTTTAAGACGGGAAATGAATCCCTTGATTTGGTTCTTACGGAGAAAAGCCTTCTTTGCAACAAAGAAAACATAAGACTTACGTGTGTTGCGGACGGTGAGGCGATTTCTTTCATGAAGCCAAGTGATGTTTACTCTTTCTTTGGAAATGCAATAGATAACGCTATGGAATGCCTCGTCAAATATGATAAAAGCAAAAGAGATCTAAGCATAATTGTTAGAAAAACAAATACAGGTTTTGTTAGCATTACGATTGAAAACTATTGCCAAGAGGATGCCAAGTTTGTAAATGGATTGCCAAAAACCACAAAAAACAATGTCTCATTTCATGGCTTTGGAACTAAGAGCATGAAATACATAATCGAAGATATATATCACGGAACTATCTTGATGGAGCGTAAGAAAGATGCATTTTGTGTCTCCGTGTTGATCCAAATCGATCAAGAAAAGACCAAATGAATTCTTTTGAAACGTTAAATTGAAAGCGCTTTATACGCAAACCGTGCAAGAAAAACGACAACTTATGCAAGAGCAAGAGCAAGTTATGCAGGAATGAATACTGAGTGTTTTGGGTTTGTTGCACCTTCATTTTTCCCTTTTTAAAATTCAATCAAATCTAAAAGGAGAAATTATGACAAAACCAAAAAAGATTATTGTCGCTTTGATTCCTCTTGCGCTTTACGCCGTCGCTGGCGCAAGCTATGGCATTGTTACTGCTATCCAGAACAATGCTAGCAAGTCGAACACAGCAAAAAAGCAAAATGATACTGGCGATTATCAGTTTGCTTTCTCTGGGACGGTTGAAACTGTCACAGGAAGAACCTTCACCCTTGATCTTAACGGAAACAAAGATGAAGAGAAAACTCTTACTTTAGCAGTAGAGGAAATGCCAGCCCTTTCAATTGGCGGAAATTGGGAATACGTCGAAAACAAAGGCTACAAAATTTTCCTCAACGACGCTAATGGCACATTCGCTTACACAAGGTATCACACAGATAGCAAAACATTTACTGTCATGTTTGATTACGACATGGGCAATTTTGGCCAACCAAAAGTCAATCTCACATATAAAGATGAGGATTTTGCAACTAAATACGATGGAATCGGTTTAGGGAAAAAACCTCCGTCATTTAGTCTTACAGGCTATACAACCTTTAACCATTATGGTTATGGCTCCCTTCTTTTTAAGGAAGATGGAAGCGTTGTTGCAAACCTTACTAACACCGGCGCTGGTTGGTATTTCAATAGAAGTGGTAAATGGGAATTTAATGAAGAAACCCAAGAATACGATTATTGGTTCACCGATCAAACGATATCCCTCACTGACGGAAATTTAAACATCCGTGGTGAAGATGGAGCTCATTACGTATGGTGGACAAAATTCACGAAAGATAGCGAAACTCCTGAGTTCCGTATTCAACTTGATTATGATGAATTCGTAAATAAGTATCATCTTTTCACAGGTGAAGAATACAAATATCATACGGAATTCATTGAAGCGGAAAGCAAATATTATGCAACCGTGGACGCACAATATAACTGGGGTCTTAACACTGGAGATATCGTCGAATTCTCCGGATATGCATCCTTAGCTGATATGGAGGGTTAATCAAAATGAGTAAAAAACCAAGAATAGAACTGTTTATTCTTAAATGCTTAGGTGCCACCTATATATTGTCTGCTCTTATCGCAGGTAATGTGGCCGCCAATCAATATTCTTCATTGGTAACTAAGTTTTTCCATCAACAAGAAACAAAGATCATCAATAATGACGATGGTGGAAAAAAGAACACAGAAGATTACAAACTTGACTACAATTCAGTAGAAGAATTAGAAAAAGATGAGAGAGCTTACGCGGAAGAAGTCCAATCTGAAGGCGTTATTCTTCTTCAAAATAAGAATCTTCCTCTTCAAGGTTGCAAGACGACCCTTCTAGGCTTATATAGCCGTGATGACAAACTCTCTGGTGGCGTTTCCGTTTCTAGCAACGCACCAAAGATGGCAGACAAATTCAAAGAAGCAGGTTTCGACATCAATCAAACAATGGTCGATTATTATAAGACTCTTGATGCTGAAACGGATCCAGCCGAATTCTCTAGCAAGGCGATTTCATCAATACAAAATTACAATGATCTTGCCGTTGTCGTCCTCTTTAGCGGCGGTGCAGAAGGCGTAGATATCACAGCAAACGACCTTCGTTTCTCTGATACAGAAAAAACTTTAATCTCATACGCTTCAAAGAATTTCAAGAATGTTGTCGTTCTTCTAAACACATCAAATACCGTTGAACTTGGATACTTGGAACAATTCAACAATCTTTCAACCTTGTATATCAACTTTGCTGGCGATGCCGGAATTGGTTCTGTTCCAAAAATCATCAACGGAACAATCAATCCTTCTGGAAAAACGGCAGACACCTTTGCCTACAACGTCGAATCGCCGATCTCAATGCTTAACTATGAAAATAGTTCTTCCGATCAAGCCATAATTGGAGGAGATGGTAAAAAGGCAGGTAACTACGTCAATTATATCGAGGGCATCTATGTTGGCTATAGATATTTCGAAACAAGATACGAAGATGTGGTCTTAGGAAATGCCAATACTGGTTCGTTTGACTATAAGAGCCTTGTTCAATATCCGTTTGGCTATGGGCTCTCCTATACGACATTCGACTATTCTAATTTCGACTGCCAAGAGAGCGGATCTTCATTTAAACTCTCTGTCAAAGTAACGAATACTGGCAAAGTTGACGGAAAAGAAGCAGTTGGCTTCTATATGCAATCTCCATATACCGATTATGACAAAGAAAACGGCATCGAAAAAGCATCCGTCCAACTTGTGGAATTCGGAAAAACAAGCACTTTAAAAGCAGGCGAGAGCGAAACAATATCCGTTGAAGTCAGCAAAAAAGAAATGCGCGCTTACGATGAAACAAAAGCGAAGACATATATCGTTGATGATGGAAAATATTACTTTACTGCCGCTAGCGATTCCCATAAGGCCATCAATAATATCCTTATGGCAAAAAACAATGAAGGCGATGTTAAGGTAAACGCAAGCTTGATGAGTGGGAATGGTGATGCCACACTTGTTGGAAGCTATAACCAAAAGACATTCGATAATACAACCTACGCTATTGGAAAAGACGGCAAGACAATCACAAATCAGTTTGCCGATGTCAACATGAATTACTATTACGAAGGTTCAACAACCTACGTTTCTAGAAAAAATTGGGTTGGCACAATACCAGCCGAAAAAGCAGGAGACATCCAAGCAACCGATAAACTTCTTGCTGATTTCAACCCAACATATGACACCGATGGTCAAGAGGCCCCAACTTTAAACGAGAGCAACGGATTGTCCCTTGCTTCGATGATTGGCATTGACTATGACAATGAATATTGGGATAAACTTCTAAATCAAATGTCCGCTGAAGAGCTTATGTCTTTGGTTGCCCATGGCGGTTTCCAAACCGAAGCGGTCTCCTCGATTAACAAGCCAGCATCAACAGATAAAGATGGTCCAGCGGGACTTGACGCCTCTCAACTTGGCGGCGATACTTGCTATACCTTCCCATCTGATAGCATGTTTGCTTGCACTTGGAACAAAGAACTCATCGGCAAATATGGCTACTATATCTCACAAGATTGCCTTATCACAGGTACAACAGGCTGGTATGCACCAGCATGTAATATCCACAGAGTCGCAATTTGTGGCAGAACAAGAGAATATTTCTCTGAAGATCCATATCTTTCTGGTGCTATGTCTTATGTTATTTCCTCATCGGCTCAGAAAAATGGCGTTGTAACATACGTTAAGCACTTTGCCTTGAATGAGCAAGAGAACAATCGTTCAAACGTCTGCACTTTCTCTAACGAACAAGCAATCCGCGAAATTTACTTAAAGCCATTTGAAATGGCCGTCGCTGAAGGCGGATCGATGGGCGTCATGACCTCCATGAACAGAGTTGGAACGGTCTATTCTTCCTCCAAACGTTCTCTTTGCACTGATGTCTTGAAGAATGAATGGGGCTTTAAAGGCGTCGTCATTACAGATTTCGTCAGCGGTGCTTCAAGCAAAGTTGTCGCTCTTGAGATGATTATGGCTGGCACAGATCTCTTCCTTTGCACAGCAAGCGGAACAGGCCTTTATGTTGCTGATTACGCAACAAATAACGCTGTTCTCAATCAATTAAGAGATTCAGCACATAGAATTTGCTATGCATATGCCAACTCTAACTTGATGAATGGTCTCTCTTCGAGTTCGATCATCGTTAAAGTCACACCGGCTTGGAAATATTTCATGATTGCCGCCGATGCCATCATTGTCTATGCCCTTTATCTCTGGGTTTTATCCCCAATACTTTTCAAGAAAGATAAAAAAGAAGGAGAAAATGACAAATGAACCTCAAAATTAATAACAAATTAGACTATCTCAATCTTGGCTCAGTAATTGGCTCGTTGATTGGATTCGTTCTTGCTCTTGTTGGCTGCTTAGCCTTATCAAACAAGGTTGGCATTGGTGTAAACACATCTCTCTCCCCTGTTGTCTATGTTGGCATAGCTGTCCTCGTTGTTGGTCTCGCTTTATCGATTGCTGGCAACATCTACTATGAGAAGAAAGATGACATGAATAGAATCTTCGCTAGCACAGCTCTATATGTTGCCGTGATAGCCTTGATGATTGTTGCAGTTGTTATCATTCTTACAATCCTCATGCCTGTTCTTCATCCAACAAACGGTTAAAGAATTATCAAAAAAGAAGTCGGAATTGAAAAAAGTTCCGGCTTTTTTTGATAAATGAATATCAAAAAAAACAACAACATGGTTTAAATGAAGATGATTGCTCATTCTTAGAAAAACATTCAATTATCCTAACTATTGCAGGTTCTAAGAATGATGAAGAAATGGTATAATCTTTAGGTATGTCATTATTCGGAAACAAAGAGAAAGCAATTGAAATAGTGCTCCTAGAATCTTTTAGGGATACCATTCAATCTCTTTTGAATAACAAAGAAAGATATATCGAAGAGAGCCTTTTTCTTTCTTCATACGAAAAGGCAAGGGATGCCCACGCAAAACTTCAAGGAATGGAGGATGAGAGTTTCCTTAAGAAATGGTGCAAGAAGAAAAATGTCTTGTATGCATACGTTATAGAACTTCTCGTTTTCTTTAGAAACTCTAAGTCGAAAGTTGAGTTTCATAACAAAGAATATCTAAAATCCCACCCATTTCCAAATGAGCCTGAAACCATAGAAAAAGAAGAACCATCAATAATTGAAGAGGTTCAAGAAAAGCCCGTGACTTTAGAGGAAGAGGTTGAAGAGACACCAATTTCTATAGAACCAGAACCTTCTGAAGAAAAGCCCTCTAAGACTCTAGCAAAAGAAATCCTAAAAGATCATTTTGGCTACGATTCATTTAGGAAAGGCCAAGAAGAAATCATTAACAGCATTCTTAGTGGCAAAGATACCTTAGCAATCATGCCAACAGGCGCTGGAAAATCAATTTGTTACCAGATACCTTCCTTGATTTTAGAGGGAGTCACGCTAGTTATCTCCCCTCTTTTGTCTTTGATGCAAGATCAAGTCAAAGCCCTTAAAGAAGCAGGTATCGCGGCCGCATACATAAATAGTTCATTGAATATGAATCAATATAACAAAGCCTTGGAAAATCTTTCAAAAGGCCTATATAAGATTGTATATGTCGCACCAGAAAGACTTAGCAATGAGAGATTTATCGAGGCCATCAAAGAACTAGATATTTCTATGCTAACCATCGATGAAGCACATTGCATCTCCCAATGGGGACAAGACTTCAGGCCTGATTATATGAAAATCGTCGATTTCATCAAGAAATTAAAGAAAAGACCGATACTGAGTGCTTTCACCGCAACCGCAACCAATAACGTAAGAGAAGACATCATTTGCATTCTAGGGCTAAATGATCCTTTTGTCTTGATCAATGGTTTCAATCGAGAAAATCTTTATTTCGAAGTCCAAAGAATTCCTGAAAACGTCAAGATTGATTACGTGCTCAAATATATTTCATCTCATGAAGATGAATCAGGAATCATCTATTGCTCAACTAGAAATAACGTGGATGAAGTCTATAACGTTTTGTTATCTAATGGCATTTCAGTTAGCAAATATCATGCCGGAATGAATGAAAACGCACGTAAGATGATGCAAGATGGTTTCATCTACGATAAAACGAACATCATGGTTGCCACTAACGCTTTCGGAATGGGCATCGATAAATCGAACGTTAGATTTGTAATTCATTACAATATGCCACAAAGCATCGAGAATTATTATCAAGAAGCAGGTAGAGCTGGGAGAGATGGCCTAGATTCTAAGTGCATCCTCTTATATTCCCCAAGAGATGTAAGGATTAACGAATTGCTAATTGGTCATTCAGACAATGAAGATCTATCTTTTGAAGAAATCGAAAGCATCAAAGAAAGAAATCTTAAAAAGCTAAGAATAATGCAAGGATATTGCTATACGGCAGATTGCTTAAGAAACTACATTCTTAAATATTTTGGCGAGAACCCTCTTGAACCTTGTGGCGATTGTTTTAATTGCAACCACAACTTTGAAACGCTGGATGTCACCGAAGAATCAAAAACGATAATCAATTGCGTATCCGAACTTAAAGGCAGATATGGCAGAGGCGTGATAGTTGACGTCTTATCCTCTTCAAAAAGTGCGAAGATGGAACAAATCGGGGCTACAAACCTCAAAACATATGGAAAATTGTCTTCAACGAAGAAGACTTTGATTAACAAAATCATCGATCAATTACTCTTAGAGGAGTATCTCGTTTCAAGAACGATTCATGATTTCCCAGTAATAGGTATTGGAAATATCGAAGAACTAAAAAATCCAGAAACGAAAGTAATCATCAAAATAATCGAAGAAGACAAACTTCCAGAACGCATAGTTAAGAAGAAAAACGTCTCCAAAGGAGATCTCGACTCATCTCAACATAGATTGTTTGAAGTATTAAGGAAACTAAGATTAGAAATAGCAAGAGAGATAAACATGCCCCCATACATCGTATTTGACGATAAATGCTTGATTGATATGGCCCTAAAGGCTCCAACAAACAAAGAAGAAATGCTTAATGTTTCTGGTGTAGGAGAAGTTAAGTTTGAAAAATACGGGGAAAGATTCCTAGAGGCTATTGAGGCATTCGCTCTTTCGAATAAGTAAACTAAAACTTATTTTTTCGACTGATCTTTTCGTTGTTTACGGGATCATCATCAGGGGTTTTTGAAGTTTTTCTTTCTATTCATTAATATGAGGATTGTGAAAACAATAACTTCTCTTATCAAACGGATCCCTAAACATCAATTTTTAATTCCATTTATCACATTGCATCGAGTTTTTTCTGATAACTTGATTAATCGACTGTCAATTTATGGATTGATATATTTATATATAGTGCTAAAATATTGTACAAGCGATAACGTTAAGTTGTTACTAAGAAAGTTTCTGTAGAGAAAGAATTATGACGAAGAAATTAACTTATTTATTGATGAGTTTCGTTCTTTTAGGCTCTTTAAGTGCGACCGTAATTCTCTATAATACTTTCAAAAACAACAATAACGATATCCTTAGCAATGGCGAATCGCTTAAAGAAATGGTGACAAACATCACCGATATCGCCCCAGGAAAGGGAGAAGAGGTTACCTATACTTTGAATAACAAAGGTAGCTATTCTCTTTCAGTTGCTTTCAGAGAAAAAGACAAAGACGCTCTTTTAAATGATTATCTTGTTGTGACTATCAAAGCAAGTGATTACACGTTTACAGCCAATCTCAAAGACGTTTTAAACAAAGAAAGAATGAGCGTTGGAGATAACGTTAAAGAAGTCACCTTAACCTACACTTTGCCTGAATCAGCTGATAACTCCACCCAAAATCAATCGACGTCCTTTTACGTTGATTTGATCACCAAAAGAAAATAAAAACAATGGAAGACATTAAACCTAAGAAAAACATATTTAAAATCATCCTTAAAACGGTTGAATATATCTTTGTCGGAATTATTGCCGCATTAGCGATCTTCTCCATTTCGATAACGATTGCTTCAAAGAAAGATAGCGATGGCACAGCGACTGTATTTGGCCATCAATTGAGATTCGTCCAATCCGCTTCGATGGAAAAATGCGATTTAGTCGATGTATCGCAATACCAAATCAAAGACATTCCAGTGAAATCGTGCGTATTCATTGAAACTGTTCCTACCTTAGAAAATGAAGCGAAAGAATGGTATGCTTCTCTCAAAGTAGGTGATGTCCTTACCTTCAAATACGTTTACACCAAACAAGAAACAATCACCCATAGAATCACAAGCATCACTCAAAATACCAACAATGACGGATATACCATCCAATTAAGAGGTGATAACAGAAATTCCGAAGATGGAGTTTCAACCCAAATCATCGATACTTCCCTAACAGCATCAAGTAACTATGTCATTGGGAAGGTTGTCGGACAATCATACGCCTTAGGACTTCTCGTATACGCGATAAAAACACCTGTTGGAATAATCTGCATCTTCATCGTTCCATGCACCCTCATCATCATCTGGGAAATAATTAGGATCGTAAGAGCCTTCTCTTCCGAAAGAAAAGAGAAACAACTTGCTCTCCAACAAGGAAAAGACGCTGAAATCGAACAATTGAAGAAACAACTTGAAGAACTTAACGCTAAAAACGATAAGAAGGAGGATGAATAATGGAAATTCTTATCTATATATTAATAGGTTTAGTCGCATTAGTGACCATCTTCATCGGATTTACTGTCGTTAAAGACGCTGTGAAAGAAAGAAAAGAAGAAAAAGCCAAAGCTGAGGAAGCAAAAGAAGAAACTCCAGTTGAGGAAAAGCCAATCGTTCCTGAAACTCCTGCTGTTATAGAAGAGGAAGCAAAAGAAGAGGAAGAAACCCCAAAAGAAATCCTTGTTCCTCAAAGCGATGTCAGTTTTGATGTAAAATCTAAGACCCTTGAAGAGAAATACCTCGCATTGTCTCCTGAATACAAAGGATATTACGATGAAATCGTTAAAGTCGCCATGTCCGTTGAAAACTCCAAGCGAATCAAGAATGCTTCATATGAAGACTACAAACTTGGCAAGAACAGACTCGTAAGACTCAAAATCAAGAGAGAACAAGTCGTTGCCGAACTCATCATCCCAAATCTCTCCTTCAAAACATACACATCTGAAGGAAATAACGCACTAAAAGCTGCCCCATCAATCGTAAAAGTCGTTGATGAAGCGTCGCTTAATGCCGTTAAAGAAGGCATTGCCTACACCTTAAAGGCAATAGATGACGAAAAGGCATATAAGAAAGAACTTGCCAAAGAAAAAAGACGTAAAGCAAAAGAAGAAAAGGAAACACTCGCCAATGATGGCGAAGATAAAACAAAGGAAGGAGGAAAACAATAATGAAGAAGAAAGCATTAGGAATCGTAATGGTCGCTAGCTTAGGAATTTTGTTAGCTGGAAGTATCGCCATTGGCGCTACCTATTCCTTATGGTCTAGTAAATCTAGCGTTGAAAACCATTTAACATCCGGCAATCTCACACTTAAGTTAGAAAGAACGAAGCTCACCAAGTGCACGCTTAATAACGACACAGGTTACTTAGTTACCAAAACTGATGAGACGGTCAAAGATTTCAGCAACACTACAACCGCCAATTCAAATATGTTTGATATTGAAACGGGCGAATTAGTTGTTCCTGGAAGCTATTATGAAGCAACGCTTAAATTATCCAACGTTGGATCTGTTGCTTTTGACTACACCGTCAAATTAACTCTTAGTGATGAGACACCAAGCGCTTTAGCTTCCCAAATCAAGGTCTATATCGATGATACGGCTTCCGATTATCTCTACACAGAGACAAATAGTGGCAAATTCGATATAACGACTGGTCAAATGGGCAAAGCCGATGCTGCCAAGGAATTCAAAGTCAAAGTCGCATTTGAAGATTTAGACACAAACAATTCTGCAATGGATCAAAAAGTGAATTTCGACTTAGTTGTTGACGCAACTCAAGCCTTAACAGCGAAAAACTAATATTTAAATTAAAAATACAGAAGTTTGGATCACAATCAAATAAAGGATTTGAAAAAGCCAAAAGAACAAATTGAAGAGAGTCCAATGTTAGCCTAGCTAGCTTAAGGGCTCTTTTTCTAATTAATAATTCCGACAAAATTTTAGATACGATGTTTCTTGCGTTTTCTTTATTTTTTCTACTATATGAGTTAAAATAAGACTATGGTTAAAAAAAGATCTGATACAAACGTAAACGAAGATAAATCTATCGATCCGTTTTTCAAAAGTGCACTTGAGCAATCGGATTTGCCATACGTCGTATATAAAGTTAACGGAGACGCATATGAATTTGTGCTTGTTTCCAAAGGGTTAGTTCAACTTTATCCAGTTCTTAAAGAAGATTTGGATTCTCTTTCGATATCTTCTCTAAGAAAAAGGATTCACCTTGATGATTTAGATAAATATACTAAGGATTTTGATGAATTTGCTGCAAATAAGGATGAAGTGCTTGATTGCTATTTCCGTGAATTAGATAACGAAGATAAAATCAACGTAGTTCATGCTAAAGGACAACATTTACAAGTTCAAAATGAAGACTATCTCATCATTTCATGCACTCCAGCAGGTGAAATGGAAGACGATGAAGTGGAGCTAAACGACGACTATTTAAATAAAATTCCTTCATTTCATGAATATGTCGAAAGAGATGAACTTACCTCATTCCTTAATATGAGTGGCTTCCTTCGTAAAGCCCAAAACATAATTAGTCATGATGAAAGAAGATATGCCATTATCGCCTTAGATCTTACTGGCATGAAGTCATTCAACATCAAATATGGCTTTGCTAAAGGTAATGAATTGATCATAAACACAGGCAAGATTCTTAAGAAAAACTTCCCTGATGCAACTCTATCTAGATTTGGTGAAGACCATTTCTATATTTTGACTTTAGATAGAGATATCGAAAAGAAACTTGAAGACTCTTTCTCTGATATGAAAGATTTAGGCGAAGGCAACTCTTTGCCAATTAGAGCAGGTATCTTTAATGGTGAATTCGATGATATTGCCAAAGCATGCGATAAAGCAAAAACAGCATCAGATGTAAAACGTCACTCTTATTTTTCACAATTTAACTATTTCACCCAAGATTTGATGGCGAAAATTGAAAAACAAGACTACATTCTTAATCATCTTGACGAAGCAATTGAAAACGGAAATATCATGCCATATTACCAACCAATTGTTCGTACGGTAAATGGTAAGGTATGTGATGAAGAAGCTTTAGCACGTTGGAAAGATGAATATTATGGTTTCCTCTCTCCTGCCGATTTCATACCGATCTTGGAAAATTCTCGCTTAATTTACAAACTTGATCTTTGCATTCTTAAAAGAGTTTTAGAAGATTTCAAAAAGAAAGACAAATTGAACTTAGGAAATTCCTCTGTTTCAATCAATATTTCCCGTTACGATTTTGAGTCATGCGATATCGTTAAAGAAGTAGAAACTTTAGTAAACGAATCAGGATATCCTAAATCAATGATTCGTATTGAAATAACAGAATCCGCTGTCGTTAATGATAAAGAGTCCCTCAAAGAGCAAATTCACCGTTTCCATCAAGCTGGATTTAAAGTTTGGATGGATGATTTTGGCTCAGGCTATTCCTCGCTTAATTCCTTGCAAGATTTCGAATTTGACGGAATGAAGATTGACATGGGGTTCCTTCATTCCTTTAAGAGCAACTCAAAAACTCAGGATATCATCAGGGAATCCATTAAAATTGCCGAAAAACTTGGCATTGATACAATTTGTGAAGGCGTTGAGGAAGAAGAACAGCTTTCTTTCCTTCGCGACGCTGGATGCGACAAAGTTCAAGGCTATCTTTTCTCATACCCTCGCCCATTAAGCGACATCATCGAAAGAAAATGCGTTATTGGCAGAGAAAACCTTGAAGAAGATGATTACTACCTTACTGTTGGAACCCTTTCCCTTGATGATATGGGGAACAATGGCGATAAAGGAACCATTGCAGAAAAAGCTTTGCTTGGCCCAAGAACCGGCATCATAGAAATATCAAACGGAGAACTCTATTTGACTAGGGGTACCTCTTATTTTATTGAAACATGCTCTAGAAGAGGTTTCATAAAAGAAGACGGAAGAGAGAAAAAAGGTTGGAAATTCATTCGTGAGCCAGATCCTGAATTCATGAGAATGATCCAAACTTGCATATCTTCAGGAAACTGGGAAGAAATATCTTTCCAAGAAAAAGATTCTGTATCGACTTTCCTCTTTAGGAAGATTGCCGTTAATCCTATAAGTGGGGCCACCTCCGTTATTGCAATTCTTACAAAAACAAAGAAACACAAGATTTCTTCACATGGTGGTTATGTCGATTCTAGTGAAACCTCGCCTGTTTTTGAAATCAAAGACATCCATATTCCAACAGCCATCGTCAATGTTTTTGAAAATGAATATGGCGACGATGATTTCAGACTCATCAAAGCGAACCATGAATTACATACCCTCATTGGAATACCAGAGAAATCAGTCCAAAATAACGCCACATATTGCCAAGTCGTGAACAATCCCGATAAAGAATGGATAAAACTTTTTAAGCAATGTCTTAAAACGAATGGAACAATCGAAGGGGAGAAATATGGCGAACTTTCTGGTTGCCTCCTCCATTACATTATTTCCCCAAGTGGTAGCCCAAATTGCGTTTCCGTATCAATCAGTAAAGTTTCGTTTAGCAAAGAACTTGCGACTTCAAATAATGAGACAAAGACCATTGCCGATGAAGCTTATCGTATCTCAACCATCTTTAAGCTGAATGAAGAATATTCGACAAGAATGGAACATGTCTTGTCTGAACTTGGCGACGTTCTTAAAAGCGACAACCTTCTTATCCTTGAAACTAGCGATGGAAACCTCAAAAATAAATTTGAATGGTGCAAAGAAGGATTTTCTTCCATAAGCACGACGATACCTGAACACAATTTTGATTTTGCCAATTTCGACTACGAAGGTTTCTTTGTTTCGCATGATGTCTATATTCAAAACGATATCGAAGAAGCAAACGAAAAGAACCCATCATTATATAACTGGTGCAGAAATAGAGGCGTTAAACGTTTCATCATCTATCCAATAAGAAACAAACATGAAATAATCGGCCTCCTTATTGCAAACAATTACTCGCTTGATAAGCTTGATTTCACGAAGGCTCTCTTATCGAAGGTGTTAGGGTTACTTTCAACCGATATCAGGCTCCATAGCGAAAAAGCCGCGATAAACATCGAAAAAGAGAATTCAAAGAGAGGATTCAAAGGATTTTTACGTAGGCTTAATCTCAAACGATTCTTAGGGTTTGAGAAGACAACGGTTTCAGAAAAGCAATACATTGACAGAGAAAACATGTATCTTGCTAGAATCACGGCCGTCTTCATGACCATATTCGAACTCATCTTCATGGTATCTTTCATCATTTTCGTAGATAATCAGAAGAGCTTAGGGAATAACAATTTCTATACCACGCCATATTGGTCGATAATCCATTTAAGCTTATATGGATTCTTCTTGGTGGTGAACATTCTTTTCCTTATCTATTCTCAACTTTATCTGATGGGAAAACTCAATAAATGGAAAAATCTAACCCAAAAGACAAACCTTGTTGTTGAAATATATGTCATATGTTGTAACCTCTTTGGCGTTATTGTCTCGACAATGGATTATCAAACAAACGAGCAATCAATCGTCTTCATGATGATGATTCTTTATACCTTCTTGGTATATCGACTCCATCCAGTCAAATCGACCATATATTTAGTCGTGATTTATTCCCTTTATTTCTTCTTGATTGCCCACATTCCAACTGTCATCTTCCCTGATGGAGTTCAAACATTCAATGATACTGAAAATACCACAGAAGTGCTAAGAATGGATGCAAACGTGGCCTTTATGGGTAACATGTTAGCCTTGCTTCTATTGGAAATAATCATCTGTTTCGTTCTTTATAATTCAAGAATGAATGCGGCTAATTATTGCCTTATCGATCGTCTTTCAAAATGTAAGAACCGTTTCTCTCTCGAAGAAGACTATAAGCATTTGTTTAACCGTCCACTTGTCATGATGATGATGGATGTCGATGATTTCAAACTAGTCAACGATGTCAATGGTCACCAAGCCGGTGATTTGGTCTTAGAAGAAGTAGGAAAGGCTTTAAGAGAAACCTTCGACCCAGAATGCGTATATCGTTATGGTGGAGATGAATTCCTCATTATCAAGAAAGGCGATAAGTTCTCATTTGAGAAACATTTAGCCCTCTTACAAGAAAACATCGATAAGAATGTCAGCATTGATATGCGTATCACCTTCTCCGCAGGCTATAAGAGCGTGGAGATTAGCGATAAAATTTCCCTTGAAAAATCAATTAGAGAAGCTGATCTTCTCTTATATGAAGCCAAGAAACATGGCAAGAACAAAATAATTGCTGAATAAGATGCTTAACGAATTATCTAGACTTGAATTATTGCTTGAAAAAGAACAAATCGAGAAAATTAAGGCTACCCGTGTAGCGATTTTCGGTTTAGGAGGGGTTGGCGGATATGTTCTTGAAGCCCTTGCTCGCTCAGGCTTTTCCTCTTTTGTTTTAGTCGATAACGATACCTTTTCCCTCACCAATCTAAATAGGCAAATCCTAGCAACGCACTCTAGCCTTGGAAAAAAGAAAACCGAGATTGCAAAAGAGAGGATTCTTTCAATCAATCCAAATGCAAACATTGAAATTCACGATTGTTTTTATCTTCCTGAAACAAAAGGAGAATTTGATTTTTCTAAGTATGATTATGTCGTTGACGCGATTGATACGGTCACTGGCAAATTATCGATAATCGAAGAATGTTACAAAAACGATGTCAAGGTGATTTCTTCTATGGGATGTGGGAATCGTTTTGACCCTAGCAAACTTAAATTGGATGATATTTCTAAAACAAGCATGGATCCTTTAGCAAAAGTGATGCGAAGAGAACTCAAAAAACGTAAAATATATCATTGTCCGGTGCTTTTCTCTTTAGAGAAACCCCATAAACCTTTAGAATGTAATGGGGAGATAAAGGAAAACCCGCTTAGAAGATCGACTCCTGGCTCTAGCGCCTTCGTGCCTTCGGTTGCAGGAATCATGATCGCCTATTGGATATTCAAAGATCTAACAGGCATAGAAGAACCTACTTGTTAACAAAGGAGAAAAAGAAGATGAAAACTTCATGGGATTTAACCCCTCTTTACGCTAAAGAAGAGGATTTTGAAAAAGATTTAGCAAAATTCAAAGATGAATCTGTCGCAAAAATTGCTTCATTTGAAGGAAAACTTGGCGATGAAAAAACATTTTTGGCCTATCTAGATACAGAAAGAGAAACAGAAGCTCTCTTAGAGAGACTTTATATGTATGCCAATGGCATTTCTGATTTAGATAAGAAAGACGTCAAAGCAAACGAAAGAATGGCCAAGGTCATGGCTGCCGTTAATGCCTATAGCGCAGCAGGTTCCTATTCAAATCCTGAAATCTTAGCACTAGGAAGAGAAAAGGTTGATTCTTTCTTGAATAACAATCCTGAATATAAGGCTGAATTCGATTTCACAATCGATAAGCTTTTCCGCCAACAAGCACATGTCTTAAGTGCTTTTGATGAGAAATTGTTGTCTTCCTTCTCTAATTTAGAAGGAGATGGCTCTGAGTTATATTCTTATTTGTCTGTTGCCGACTATAAGCCAAAGACGGTTGAATTAGATGGAAAAGAAGTCGAAGTCAATATGTCTAACTGGCACACTTTGATTGAAGGCGCCTCCTCAGCAGAAGATAGAGCCAAGGTCTTTGAATCCCTCTATTCTTGGTATGATGAGCATAAAAACACTTATGGACAAATCTATAATACAGTTTTGCATGCAGAATATGCCGAGATGAAATCAAGAGGCTATTCCTCAATCCTTGAATCTCACCTTTATGGCAATAACATTCCTCTTTCTGTTTTCCATAATTTAATCGAGGTTGCATCAACCGATAACGCTTCGCTCAAGAAATACTATGAACTCAGAAAGAAATATCTTGGCTTAGATAAGCATCGTTCATATGATCGTTTCTTGCAACTTGCCAAATCAGATAAGAAATATACATATGAAGAAGCAAAAGAGCTCTTCTACGATTCAATCAAACATTTCCCTGCTGATTATCAAGAAAAAGCCCACGAGGTCACAAAAGAGGGATACGTAGACGTCTATCCTGCCCCAGGAAAGAGAACTGGCGCTTATTCAACTGGCGGTTCTAACATCCATCCATATATCCTTCTTAATTTCGAAGGAACCTTGGATGATGTCTTCACTCTTGCTCATGAGTCTGGCCACTCAATTCATACCCTTTATTCCGAAGAAGCCCAACCAATAACAAAGCAAAACTACACGATCTTTGTTGCTGAAATTGCTTCAACATTCAATGAGCATAATCTTCTTGATTATCTTCTCAAGAGCGATTCTCTTGATAGGAATGACAAAATCTTCCTCCTCCAAAAGGCCATTGATGAGATTGCTTCGACCTTCTATCGTCAAGCGCTCTTCGCACAATATGAATATGAGATCTCTCTCCTTGCTGAAAAAGATGAGCCAATCAATTATCAAGTTCTCTCCAACAAGATGATTGAACTCTATAAGCAATATTATGGAATCGATATCCATGAAGAAAAGGTCAAAGAGCTTGTCTGGGCTTATATCCCTCATCTCTTCTATACCCCATTCTATGTTTATCAATATGCGACATCCTTCACTGCGTCTATGTTACTTTATCAAAACGTTAAAGAAGGAAAAGAAGGCGCATTCGATAAGCACGTATCTCTCTTAAAGATGGGCGGAAGCGATTATCCAGTCCAAGAAGTCATGAAAGCGGGAGTTGATTTCACAAAGAAAGAAACCTTCTATTCATGCCCAAGAAGAATGGATGAACTCGTTTCTGAATTAGAAAAATTATTAAAAGAATAATTCATAATTGAGTTAAATCATTCTCTTAGATATAATATCTAGGCTGCGTTGCAGTCTAAGGTCCATTAGCGCAGTGGTTAGAGCGAACGACTTATAATCGTTAGGTCTCAGGTTCAAACCCTGAATGGACCACCAAGTGGAGGCATACCCAAGTGGTTGAAGGGGTCGGTCTTGAAAACCGATAGTGGGTGCAAGCCCAGCTAGAGTTCGAATCTCTATGCCTCCGCCAAACCTAGACTAGAACACGGATTATTCCGTGTTTTTTTTATTTTTTTGGATTATAGCTTTAAAGAAGAAACGGTAAGAGCTCTACGTGTGTGGATTACAAATGGTTTTCCTTTTTTCATTAACAAATATGACAACATATGTATGGAGGTAACATCATGGGTTTCAATCAAGCGAAATATACGGCAGATTACAATAAAGAGAAATACGTTATGATTCCTTTCCGAGTCAAAAAAAACTGATAAAGAAATATTGAATAAGATCAATTCAAATGGAACATCGAGAAATCAATATCTAATATCATTGATCAAAAAAGACCTCAATCCAGGGACATTAAAATTGTCTTTTATCAAAGAAACGTTAAAAAAAGTTCTTTCAAAATATGACATTAATGAAATATACCTATTTGGTTCATATGCAAGAGGAGACGAAAAAGAATCAAGCGACGTTGATATATTTTGCGAACGTGGAAATGTTAAGGGTTTTTTTGAACAAGCAAAAATGATGAACGAACTTGAAGAAGCCCTAGGTAAGAAAGTGAATGTTATTTTCACCACGGCCAAATTGGATGATTGCTTCGAAAAAGAATTAAAAAAGGATCTTATAAAACTATGCTAAACGTTAGAGATAAAACAATTTTGAATAAGATAGTTAAATATTCAAGTAGAATCGAGAATAAGATTTCGAAATCAACAAAGGAAAAGTTTGCCCTAGATGAAGATTTGCTTGAGATTGTATGTTTCAACATTTTGCAAATAGGAGAAGCAGTGAAATCGCTTAGTGAAGAATTCACAAAAGAGCATAATGAAATGCAATTGAAAAAAGCGAGCAATATTTTGCTCGCCTTTTCTTTAATTTTTTCAATTATTCAGCAGAATCGGAGTAAGTTACATACAAAGAATATGAACTTCCATTCCAATCATATGAGTTAGAACCGGTTGTGTCGATTTTGTTAAAATCAGCTTCAGTTCCTTCATAAACGATATGAAGAGCAGAAGAGACGCTATAGAAACCTTCATCGATTCTTGTAACGGAGAGAGGCATTCTTACCTCCAATAATGTCGCATTCAATCTAAACGCTTGGTTAGAGATTTCAGTGACCGTTGAAGGAATTGTATAGCTTGTAGCTTTCTTGCCATATGGGTAAGAAACTAGCTTGCTCATGTCTTTCGTATAAAGAACACCTTCAGAAATTGTGTAATTTTCGTTTGCTGAAGAGATGCTAAAGGTATCTTCATCAAGTTCAAGAACGGCATAGAAAGGATTGAATCCGACCTTCTTTAGTGATGCAGGTAATTTCAATGATCTAATAGAAGAACATAAAGCGAAGGCATAGTTGCCAATTTCCTCTAATCCTTCAGAGAAGGTAACAGTCTCAAGAGCGGAACATGCTGAGAATGCCGAATTTCCGATTCTCTTTAAAGAAGCAGGAAGAACAAGCTTTGTGAAGTTTGTTAAATTGGAGAAAGCGAGAGTATCGATTTCCTCAATACCTTCTGCAAAAGTAATTGAAGAGAGTCTATCGCACTTAAAGAAGGCATTATCGCAGATCTTTCTAAGTGATTTAGGGAAAGATAAGGATTGAAGCTTAACTAAGCCATAGAATGCACTAGAACCGATTTCCTCTAATCCTTCAGAGAAATTGATTGTCGTTAATTCAGAGTTTTGATAGAAAGCATATGTCTCAATCTTCTTTAAGGAAGAAGGGAAGGAGAGCACTTTCATGGCGTTGGCATTATAGAAACAATATTCTCCAATTGATGATAATGTAGAGGAGAAGGTGATGTTTTTAAGAACGCGGTTGCAATAGAAAGCATAAGGGGCGATAGAGGTGATTCCATCAGGCATGGTGTATGAATCTTTTTCATATCTTGCAGGGAAGGCGATAATCTCGGTGCCTGCTTTGTTCATAAGAACACCATCTTTTGCTGAATATGTGCTAGAGGAGTCATCCACATTGAAATAATGCATGTTATAAGCGTTTTGGAATGCAGCATATTCAATGCTCTTGATGGAAGATGAAATGGTGATTTTTGTCGCTTCGCAATTATCGAATGCGTTGGCGGCAATGCCAGTCACGCTATAAGAGGTTCCATTTTTCGTATATGTGGTAGGAAGGATGACTGGTGTTGGCATCTCTTCAGGAGAATAAGAAACGATTGTGGCCTCTTTTTTATCCTCATCAAGAGTGTATCCAAAATCATTGGCATCAGTTTCGATGAGCTTGAAAGAGAAAGACACGGTGTTGTTTTCTTTCTCGATTTTAATGGAATAGTAGGAATTGTTTCCTTTGATTGTTGCACCATTAAGCGTGGCAGATGCCGTCTTATATCCTTCATCGATGTTGGCTTTGATTGTAATCGTTTCGCCGATGCTTAAATCTTTGAGGCTTAAGGAAGATGAAGAGGTTGCAACACCTAATGATTTCCCACTATAGAAGGCTTCAAGAGTTCCGCCTAAAGAAGTTGAAATCTCGCATGTTGGAGAAACAACTTCAGAAGAGGATTCAGAAGAGGTTGGTGTATCATTGGAATTAGTTTGGCCACATCCCGCTAAAAGAAGAACGGATGAAGCAAGTAATAATAAATGTTTCTTCATAATTATTTAGCTGGATTTGTAGTTGTTCCGATATTGCTATAAGACAAGGTGTAAGTTCCTGTGAGGATTGTAGCAGTTTGGAAATGAGTGTAAGAGAATGGCAAGGTAACTAAGACGATCTTGTCTCCGTTTGTAACGACTTCGACATTATAGAAGGAATTTGAGGCACTCTTTCTAAATGGGGCGACGTTTGGATAGAAACAATCAACCAAGGAAGAGATGGCCGCATCTTCGGCGACATATGACTTATTTGTCTCATCATATTTGAATAAGTCGGAAGAGACTTCGTTCGCGACTGGAAGATAATCGTTATATGTGTTCTTTCCCTGATAAAGAGAAGGGAAAGAGGTCGTTGATTTCTTCTCCCATGCATCATTCTCAGAATTATAGGCATAGGAATATAATGTTCCGTCTTCATCAGCGGCTAAATAGAAATCGCTTGTCTTATCTGGATCTTGTTTATTAGCGTCATCATATGAATGGAGGTAGATTTCAGAACCAGTGAAGTAGAAGTCTTGATATGTCGTAGTTCTTGTCTCATTGATTTGATCAAGAGTTGATATCTCAACTGATAAAGTGTAGTTGTTACCTAATGCTTTTAAACCATTGGCTAAAGACGTGTAGCCTTTATCGGCAAATTGTTGTTGAGATGAAACTTCGTAAATTCCGCCTCTGGAGATAACGAAATCAACTGTATTTTCGACCTTATACATATATCCATATGAAGAATCATAATAGAGATATGAATCCATCGTGATGATGAAATGGTCAAATAATTTATCTCCAAGGGTGAAATATGCTTCTTTGACTGAACCGGCAAAACCAGAGTTAAGAGAATAAAGAAGGTTGTTGGAGATGATTTCGGCTTTATTGACATCTAAAGCGTATTTGCCATCATTTCCAACAGTGAAATCTTTTTCAGAAAGAATGCTAAATGGATTATAGAAACCATTAGAAGCGAATGAAGTGGTTGTCAAATTGATTGAATAGTCACGTTCAAGTTCATTTTTGTGGTTAAGGGATTCTTTGTAGGCATATCCTTCTTCGTCTTCGAAATAGGTGTAGTCTTCAATGACGGTTTCTTCTCCTTGATATTCTTGAACTGAATATTTGTAGATGCCATTTCTATCCTTTGAAGAGAAACCGATTGAGGTGGCATATTCGTTTGTTTCTTCGGTTGTTGACCAAACATAGCTTCCATCAGCATTTTGTGATGTTGCATATGTTCTTGATTGGGTGATTGAACCAGAAAGAAGAACGGCTTTTGATAATGTTTTGAGGTTGTATCCGATTGTGGTTTCGTCAATTATCTCCTCACTAGAAGGAGCATTTGATGAGGCGCCATTGCCATCGCAACTTGCTAGGGCGGCAAGAGGGGCTAAGACTAAGATTGCTAAATATTTCTTTTTCATTGTTATTCTCCTTCCTTATAAGTTAATGGTGAATGGAATGCTTGTATTTCCGACATTCGAATAAGTGACGATGATTTCACCTGTATAGCCAGTGTAGATATCTTCATCAAAGACAAAGACGATACGATCGATATATTCTTTATCTTCTGTGAGGTAAATCTTCATTGATGAGCAAATACCATTGCCGATTTCTTCCGTTGTATTTAAGGCAGGAACGAAACATTCTCCTCCGATATATGGGAGGTTGTCCTCTGTTGGAGAATAGGAGCCGTCATCATTTTTGTTGAAGATATTTTGGGACATTGTGAAATCTGGTTGGAATTCACCATAATAATAATATCCATCAAGGGAAGAATAGCTTCCGCCAGCGTAGGAGAAATTATATGTGCCATCTTCGTTCTTCTTTGACAAAGCATAAGGGGTCAATGTCATATTTGATGAAGGAGCTAAATAGACGTCTGAAGCGGTTGCCTCAGTTGGAGCATCTGGATAGAGAACATAATCATATACTTGCATATAGATGTTTCTGCCATCGTTATATGTTCTAACTGTTTCTTCTGAATCGATCTTTGTATCTCCATCATAAGTGATTGAATGACGTTCGATGGTGATAGATTGACCTTCCATATTCCTTAAGGCATTGCCTAAATCATTGTTTGCGTCTTTGATTGGCTCAGCTTGTAATGCGTCTTTGGCGTTTGCCGTACCAATTTCAGAGATGCTTAAGGCGATTGAATAATCAGTTAAAGAATAATAGTTGGTGTAATCTTCGTATGCGGTTCCTTTATGTGTGTAGGAAGTCATGTTTGCCGTAGCAAAGTCAGTGGAGAATTCCGCGCTTGCGAAGGAAACGTCCATATCTAAGAACTTTGATAAGCCTGAAAGCAAATAGTTATAGAGAACGTTTGTTTTTGTGATTGAAAGATAGATTTTTCCATCTTTTTTAGAGAAATCGCCATCTTTCATGAGCAAGAATGGGTTGATGAGTCCGCTAGAACCGTATGGATCCTCATTATATCCGTCATTTGATGAATATCCGTCGGATTTAAGATTGTTGTTGTAATCAACATAGTTCAAAGCGACTTTTCCATTATTGTCGTAGGCATTTTCGCCAGAGAGATATCTTTCCTCGTTGTTGAGAATTTTGTAATATCTACGATCAACGCCTGTGTAATTATCGCTATTTTGATAATACGTCTTGAAAGTGTAGTCTTTTTCAGTCGTTGCCTTTTCTGCAGGAACGTTGTAGGAAGAATCGGAGTAGTATCTAACTGTTGTCTTAACCTTTCCTTCGACTAAGAATCCTTTTCTTAGATTGCTGATTGTTTCTAATTCAGCCGTTGTGATGCTTTCTTGGCTGCTAGAGGCAATAACATCATCATTGCCACAAGAGGCAAGAGGAAGTATTGCAAATAGGCAGAGAGCACATGTTTTGATCTTTCTTTTCATTTATAACTCCTTATTTGGTTTGGTATGTGATTGTAATAACGACGTTAGCGGCAGGCATGGTGAAGAAAACAACTGACCAGCCATAGCCTGATTCACTATAACGGGTTGCTAGCGTTCCATTGTAATAGACACCAGTGATGATCTTTTCTTGTCCTTGAATATAGACATAAACATCGTCGTTTTCATTAGCGCCAGCAATTGATGTTCCTGCGGTTGCTTGTGATAAAGTCTTGCCAAAGGAAACTGTTACTGTTGGATTCTCGGTATCGGTGACATAGGAGAGAGTGTAATCGAATGTCGTTTCAGCACCATCATTTTCATATTCAACAGTGACTGTGACATCTTCATCAGGCATAACGAAGGTTGAGAGCATCCAGCCATAGTCAGCACTATAGATAGTTGCTAAGTTTCCATTGTATTTGACGGCCTTTGTTGGGTTGTCATCGTCCATGTTTTGAACATAGATGAATACGGTATCGCCCGCATTTGCCGTGACAATGAAGTTTTGAGCACAAGCATCTTCGAATGTTTTAGCGAAATTGACGAATGTATTTGCATGGCTTCCACTATCTTGGTATGTGATTGAATGTCCTTCAGATACGCTTCCTTGATAAGAGACTGTAACAACGACGTTTTCTTCAGGCATAGTGAATGAAGTAAGCATCCATTCATATGTTGGGTTGACTTGGGTTGCAAGCGTTCCGTTGAAATATACGCCAGTTATGACGTCTTTTTCAGGATCATAGGAAGTCATTGCGTAAACTGTTTGGCCCTTTTTGGCTGTCGTTATTCCTTTTCCGGTAGTGGTTGGATCACCATCATAGAAAGAAACGAAAGTGGCAGGGTGAGAAGCGTCTTCATTGTAAGTTAATGTGTATTCAACATCAGGATTGTCATAGTCGACAGTGATGATGACATCTTCATCAGGCATCTGGAATTTGTAGAGAAAGGAAGTTTGGGCAGTCATTGAAATGCCGTTTGCCTTAACGCCTCTTACTGTGCTATTACCTTCTGTTCCATCATCGATTTCAACTGCAAAGATGGTTCCAATCTTAATTTGTCCACCATTTGCAACCGTTTGCATCGAAGTGATGTTGTTATAAAGGGTGAATATTGTATTTGGATGATCGGCGTCAGCTTGGAAAGTGACTGAATGGGAAGTCGCTTTTTCTTCGCTTGAGGAACTTGATGCCTCAGAAGAAGAGGAGTTGGCAGGAGCCTCAGAAGAAGAGGATTCTTGAGACGATGATGAACTAACAGCTTCACTAGAAGGTACTTCGGATGCACTTGAATTTGTAACTCCACAAGAGGCCATAGCAAGGATGCTAGCGACTGCAAGAAGAGAAGTGCTTAATAATTTTTTGACATTTTTCATAAATTTCTCCGTTTTTGCATATCTTTTTTGAGGTCTTCTATAAGAAGGACTTAAAAAGTACGGCTATCAAGATAAAGCAAAAAAGAAAATTTTCAATGATTATTTTCTCTAATAGATAAGCGTAGTCAATTAAAGCGCTTTCATAAATGAAAAAAAGCAACAAAAATGTTGCCTTTTAGTTTTCTAACAAAGTTAGATATGAAAATCTTCAACTTCAACTTGAGGAATGATCTTAACTGTAGCGACGCTCTCCCCGCATTTTGTTTTGAAATGAACTTTCAAATCGCCCTTGCCATTTGGCCTAACGATTGCTTGTGCGCGGCCATAATAAGCAGGAGTGATATTATCTAAATAAGTACCAGTGAAATATGGACAGGCATTTCCTAAGCCAAGAAGATCTCCGTTTTCAATTTCCGTAATTACGATATCGGAGTTTTCAAGAGGCTTTTGAAGACCATCTTGATCGACGAAGGTCAATTTGATAAATGCTGTTTCATAGGCGTGAAGGGTTTCTTTTTCTGGAACGGCGGTAAAGAAGGTTTCTTTCTTAACGGTTGAAAGAGATGCTCTAGCCGTTTCTTTGCCATTTTTGTCATAGGAAACTGCTTCAATGGTTCCAGGAATATATTTTATTTTGAAATAGAATCTACCAGAATCTTTATCTTTCTTTTGCTTGCCGACTAATTTGCCGTTTTGGTAAAGTTCAACTTTTTCGTCACGGGAATATACTTCAGCAACCATCTTCTTGCCTTCCCATCCTTCATAATCATAAGAACGGTGGGCCCATGATAGTTTCCAAGAAGAAGCGGAATGGCCATAGTGAAGATCCTTAGGTGAGACGCAGGCTAAACCGATGTCTTCAAGTCCGAAAGCGACCTTTGTGTAATTCATTTCAGCACACGGGTGGCCTAAAATGTCAATTCTACCACTTCCGGCAAGGAGCCAATTAGTCTTGTCTTCTCTCATTCCTTCTCTTTCGAGGGCAACCCAAGATCCGACGCCAGCTTCGCCAAGATAGTCCCAACCAGCCCATACAAAATCACCGATTAAACGTGGATTTTTTTCAGCTTGCTTAATGAATGAAAGTGCATCAGAGCAGAAAGTTTCTGAACCAACGATAAATCTATCTGGGTATTGTTTTAAATCGTGCTTGTAACGTTTGATGCCATAATTGTATCCAGCGACGTCTAATTCAGCAAACGCCCCCCTTGTTTTTACATTTGAGCGGTGTAATTGAGCGCCAGTTTTCATGAAATCAGCGCCTAAAAGACCAGCTAAATCATTAAAGAATTGAGAGCCGACTGATGCTTTCTTTTGGGTTGGTTTCTTTTTGGCGTCCTTTGCTGCCTTCTTGTCCGAATATTGACCCATGCCCCAGCTATATAAGGCATTGAAGAAGATATTGACGCCACATGTAATTGGTCTAGTTGAATCGATTCCTTTGATAAAATCGTACATCGTTTTAACGAAAGCGATGCCTTTCTTCTCTGAAGTTTCGGCAACCTCATTTCCTAATGAATACATGATGACTGATGGATGGTTGTAATCCTTATCAATCATGTCAGTTAAATCTTCTTTATATGTATTCATGACGAATGAAGCACAATCATGCATGGTTTTGTGGATGTACCAACAATCTGCATATTCGTCTAATATTAGTAAACCTAATCTATCTGCTTCATCTAAGAAATAACGAGATATTGGGTTATGGGCTGAACGAATGGCATTATAACCATTTTCAAAGAGGATTCTTGCACGTCTTTCCTCTGCATCTTTGTCACATACGGCACCTAATAAGCCATTATCATGGTGAATGCATGCGCCTTTGAGGATGACTCTTTCACCATTAATGAGGAAACCTTTTTCCTTATTTAATTCTATTTGTCTAATGCCGAATTTTGTTTTTGAAATATCGTTAACGAAACTGATTTCAGCCGTATAGAGGTTACCTTTTCCGACATTCCATAACTTAGCATTCTCGATTTTGACGGTTTCGTTTAGTTCGTTTCCTTCAAATTCTTTTTCAAATACAGGGGTTTCGCCATCTAAAATGCATAATTTTCCCTTATTATTTGTAGAAAATTTGGCGGTAATGTTGATTTCACCATCTTTGTATGAAGTTGTTGTGATTCTAACGGATCTAGGAAGAATGTGCTCTTTTGGCAAGACCCACATATGAACGGGGCGATAAATGCCTGAACCAGTATACCAACGAGAGTTTGGTTGATCAGAATTATCGGCAATGACTTTGATATGATTTTTGCCGTTTTTGATATAGGGGGTGGCCTCAAATATGAAATCTGTGTAGCCATATTCGCGGTGAATAACCTCGTTATCGTTGATGAAAATCGTTGGATGACGATATACGCCTTCAAATTCAAAATAAACCTTTTCGCCATCCTTGATTTCTAACTCGAAATCCTTTTCATAGATATATTTTCCACCGGTGAAGAAGGAGATGTTAACTCCGCCAGGGTTATTGATGTCTCTTTCAGTTCGAAGCATTCGATCATCTGGTAAGGTTACTTTCTCGGCTAATTCTTTTTTGCCATCTTCATAGACGATCCAATCATTGTTAAACAACATAGTAAAATGCTCCCTTTTCTTAAATTCAAGAATATTATGAACTAAAAAGAAAGCGCTTTCTAGTACAGAATAAGTCAGAAAAGACGCAAAACAAGTCAAATTTAAGAAACTTGCATTTTTCTCTATTTCAATAGACAATATTAACGAAGAGTTTAAATAATCTAACTATGTTGCTTATTAATGTTGCTATTGTTGAAAATGAAGAGGATGTTGCCCTAAAGGATGAAAAACTTCTAGAACGTTATGCTGAAGAAAACAAAATAACGATTGAGAAGAAAATTTTTAGCAATGCGATGGATTTTCTAGAAGATCAGACCGTTTTTGATGCCGTCTTGATGGATATAGACATGCCAGGAATTAATGGCATGGATGCAGCCGAGCAATTACGTAATCAAAATAAAAATATCGACATTGTTTTTACAACGAATCTTCCTCAATATGCCATCGATGGATACAAGGTTGAAGCAATTGATTTCGTAATTAAACCAGTAACCTTCCCTAATCTTTCTTTTGCCATGGATAAAATCGTTGAAAAGAAGAAAAATTCTCTAAATGACTCTTTCTTTTTGAAAATTGGTTCAATGGCTAGAAGGTTTGATAACGATGAACTTATTTATTTTGAGATGGTCGGCCACAATATCGTCATGCATGAAGAAGGCCTTGAGCCATTTAAGGTAAGGGGTTCTCTAAAAATGATCGAACCCGTTTTAAATCCGGACGTATTTGTCAAAATCAATTCTGGAATCATCGTTAATCTTTCAAAGGTCCGTTCATTAGATGATGGCATGTGTATCATGGAAGATGGATCGTCTTTACCCGTCTCACGTTCGCATAAAAAAGAATTTTCTATTCAAATAGCCAAGTTTTATGGCAATCATTTTGAGGGATAATTATGGAAACTGGTTCACCATTAAGCAAAATACTTTTTCTTGGAAAATATCAATTCTATCTTGAACTTTTGATACCGCTTATCATTTTGATGATGTTTTGCAAGAAAAGGAAATTCTTTTGGATTTCCTTGCTTGGAGCCATAGGGGTGCCATGTTTCCTTTATTGGATGCCAACCTTAGAGGTTTCTAGCATTGGCTATAATTTCAATTACATATTTACTGCGGGAATTCTCTTTATCGTATCTTTATTTATGTATGATGAGTCGCCGCTTACGATGCTATGCGCAACGATGATTTCTTTTGCCATTCAACACATCGCATGGAATACATTGGGATTTGTATTTGACTTATGCCCTAATAACGGTAGCGAGTTGCCCTTCTTTGCCTGTACTTTGATCTTCGTCGGGACGTATTTATTCGTTTACGGATTATTCTTTTTACTCATGTTTTCGCTCAAAAAGCCATATCGTTGGCAAAAGAAAGATTCTCTTTCTCTTTTCTTTGGCACCATTTTGATTACTTTCTCGGCGGTTTTAAGCCAATATGTTAATCCTTGGGGCATTGTCTCACGTATATATACGGTTGTTTTGATGACTCTAGGAGTCGCTCTTGAGTTCATAATTCCTGTTGCCCATTCTTCTGGCGCAAAGGCAAAGCAGCTTGAAGATGAAAAGGAAACGTTGAGATCCTTGCTAGAACTCCAAGCTAAGCAATCTGAATCTTCGAAAAAAGAGCAAGAAATCCTCAATATGAAATTCCATGACATGAAACATCAAATCGGAATACTCAAAGGGATGAGCGGAGAAGAAAAGAATGAATCGCTTAGCGAACTTGAAAAAATAGTTGATATTTATGGTGATTATGCAAAAACCGGCAACGAAACCTTGGATATCATCCTCACGCAAAAAGCGTTGCTTTGCTCTGAAGAGAATGTCGTTTTCACATATGTGATAGAAGGAGAGGCCTTTTCCTTTATGAGCGCCTCCGATCTCTCCGCTTTGTTTGGAAACATCATTGATAACGCCATTGAAAGCGCAATCAAACAAGAAGGAGATTACCGTCTTATTAAAATCTCAGCTCATGAGAAGAACGGATTCCTTTCGCTAACGGAAGAAAATTACGTAGAAGGAGAGGTTAAATTTTCTAAAGGCGGATTGCCAATATCTACTAAAGAAAACCAGGTTTATCACGGTTTTGGAACTAAGTCCATCAAATACATCGCTTCCAAATATCATGGAACATATTCTTTCGAACAAAAAGGAAATAGATTTAAGGTATCCTTGCTTTTCCCGCTTAAAAAGAAAGCGCTTACCGAAAATGTCAAAAATCAAACAAATTAACGCCAAGGCTTAAATATAGATTGATGTAAACGCTTACAATAATGCCACATTGGAGTCGCATGACCCAATTTTAAAGATAAGGAGGGCATTATGCCTAAAGCAAAAATCTTTCGTGGTTTGACAGCAGTAAGCGTTTTACTACTTTCAGCATCCACAGTCATGGGCATGATTTTCGAGAAGTATCCTCAAGGTATGGATCAAACCTGGGGCACTGAATCGAGCAAGGTCGTGACAGAAAAGACAGAAGGATCAGAAAATAACTGGTCATATGTCTCAAAATTTAAAAACGCAAAGAGTGCAATCGAAGGTTACAAAGACCTCGCACTTCGCGAAGCAGCAGAATCGTTCGTTCTTTTGAAGAATACTTCAAACTGCTTACCATTAGCGGAAAAACCAAAAGTTTCTCTCTTTGGTATCAGATCATTCGCACCATTCTATGGAAATAGCGGCGGTTCAATTGCCGATAAGAACACAATTGACAACGGAAACACAATCACTGAATGTTTCGAAGAAGAAGGAATCGATATCAACCCAACCCGTCTTAATGTCTATAAGTCCATCACAAGTTCGATGACTTGGGGAAAACCTTCTTATGGCGCAGTTCCTCCAGCTTATGTTGAACTTTCTGGAACAGACAAAGTCTATGAATATGGTTCGGCTGATTTAGCTGAAGTCGACGCTAATTATAAGCAAAACGATTCTTCATATTCTGATGCAGCCATCGTCATCGTTGGCCGTACAGGTGGTGAACAAGAAGAATTCCGTCCAGGGCAAGAAAATTGCGGTTCCGAAACAACCACAGGCAACATCCTTTCTCTTTCTAAAGAAGAAAAAGAAATGATTGCTGAAGCAAAGGCCTGCTCAAAGAAAGTCATCGTCTTATTAAATACGACATGCGTCATGGAAGTCAAAGAACTCAAAGATGACCCAGATGTATCCGCGATCATGTGGATTGGTTATCCAGGCGCTTATGGCTTTAGAGCAGTTGCTAACGTTCTCCAAGGCAAAATCAACCCATCAGGACGTTTAGGCGAAGTCTATGTTACAAATGGCATGACCGCCCCAGCAATGCAAAACTTCGGTGATATGACTCCATGGTCTGATTCTGCAAAAGCTGACGGAACCAACATGAATTCCTACTTAATCGAAGCAGAAGGCATTTACACAGGCTATCGTTATTATGAAACAAGATATGCCGATGTTATCGCAGGAAAAGCAAATGCAAAAACAGCAAAAGCAGGTTCCTATACAACCGGAAACGGCGTCTTAGGCACTTCAGATGGCGAATGGAGCTATGATCAAGAAGTTGTCTATCCATTTGGCTATGGTCTTAGCTACACGACATTCGAAGAAACGCTCGACAATGTCAATATCTCTGGCGACCATAAGACAGCAGAGGTCACAGTCACTGTTAAGAACACAGGTTCTAAAGCAGGCAAACATGCTATCGAACTCTATGCTCAAACTCCATATACTCAATATGACATCAATAACAATGTCGAAAAGAGTGCAATCCAATTAATCGATTTCGAAAAGACAAGCGAACTTGAAGCTGGTGCATCTGAAACAATCACAATGCATGTCGAACTCGAAAACATTGCTTCTTACGACTACACAGGAGCAAAAACATTCATCGCTGATGATGGAACATATTATTTTGCTCTTGGCGAATCCGCTCACGATGCATTGAATAACGTCTTTGCAAAACAAAACAACTCAGCAGTTAGCGGCGATGCAAAGAAAGTCTATTCATTCGATTGGACTGGCCATACAGGCGGAATCGACGACAAGACATTCTCCGTTTCCGATAACGGAATCAATATCACCAACCACCTTTCCGAAGGTGACTATGCAACCGATTGGAATGCCTTTGAAAGCGGCAAAGTAACATATCTTTCCCGTAACAACTGGAACGGAACATTCCCAAAAACATACACAGGAATGGAACCAACAGAGAGAATGAAAAAACTTCTCACCTGCGATTGGATTGATTTACAAACAGGTGACACATCCGCTTATAAGTGGGGTGTCAAAAATGGCTTAACAATCAAGGATTTCAAGAATGCTGATTGGGATGATCCACGTTGGGGAGACCTCGTCGATCAAGTCAGCGCCGCTGAATTCCTCAGCTTCGCATCCAATGCCTTCCATAACCTCCAAGGCATCGAATCAGTTGGACTTTCTAAATACAATGCCGATGACGGCCCAGGTGGATCTGACTCCCATTACTTCAATGAAGGACAATTCCAAGGAACTGCTTGGACTGATACCGATGAAGCAAAGGTCAAAGGCACAGAATCCACATACATGGGTACACGTGTCACTCCATCTCAAACAAATATCGCCTATACATGGAATAAAGAATTAGCCTATGAAAATGGTGAAATCATCCTTGGCGAAACTTCCCTCATCTTCAATCTCCCTATCATGATTGGCCCTGCTATGAATATCAAACGCCATGGCTACAACGGTCGTGGTGGCGAATATCTCTCAGAAGATCCTGTCCTCTCTGGATATATCGGCTCCGCTATCGTCCAAGGTGCTCAATCTAAAGGCTGTATCGTTAACGTCAAACACGCCGCCTTCAACGATCAAGAAATCAACCGTTCTGGCGTTGCCTCCTTCTTAAATGAACAAGGCGCACGTGAACTTGAATTACGTAACCTCAACAAAGCCTTCACCGCAAAAGGCAAACCAGCAAAATGGTACAATGACGAAACTAAGAATGACACCTATACAGAAGGTGCTCTTGGTGTCATGACCTCCTATAACCGTATCGGTGCCGTTCCACCATCTGCCAATAAATCAGTCATGGTCGACATCATGCGTAATGAATGGGGATTCCATGGCTATAACGTCACTGACTTCACTGGCGTTTCCCTCAAGGCTTCACCAAAAGAGTCAATCCTCTTTGGTACAACCGCATTCTGCGGATTCGGCAAACCTTCATTTGACTACTGGAACGCCGACACAATCACCACATATCCAGAAATGTGCGCAGCCATCAAGACCGATATCAAGTACATCTTATATTCAGTCTGCCATTCTAACATCCTTAACAACACCGATGTTACCATCAAGACCGTTCAACTTGAAACATCTTGGAGAACGATGTATAAGACGATGATTGGCGTCTCTGCTGGACTTGTCGCAGTATTCGGTGCCTTATCGCTCTTCACAACTCTTAAGAAGAAAAAGGAGGAATAAGTATGAAAAACATCTTAGCTAAACAAACAATTTGGAGCTATTTACTCCTTGCCGCCGCCGTTCTTCTCATTCCTGGTTTCATCATCTTCATGATCAACTCGACTTCTGGTTACCTCTATGGAAGCAATCTCAATGTCTTAGTTGTTATCTTAAGCATCGTTGGAATCCTTGGCGGAATTGCCCTTGTTGCCTTTGGCGATAAGCTCGGCAAATTCGCAGGAATCGGATATGTTCTTGTTGCTGCATGTGCCGCAATATCCATTGCTGGTATCGCTTGGAGCGTTGAAGCAGTCGTTGGAGATATCTTCTTCATCCCTGTCAACCACCCAGAAGCAGAAGACACAACATGGTCACTTGCTATTGTAACCCTCGTCTTCTATGCTCTCTCATTCATTGCTGCAACAGCTGCATGCTTTGGCTCGAAACTTTATAAAGAAGTTGAAGCATAAGCATTAGAGAAAAAATAAGTTCCTTACTTCGGTAGGGAACTTTTTTTATATGTTTTAAAGGAATTAAAAGGTAATCTTTTTAACAATCGATTTCAATGATTCAGGCGAGAGAAGTTCATCTATGTCCTTAAGGGAATTGATTTCTTTTTCCTTTAGGGCGAAATGAGTTTGATTGATTAGATGATCGGAGAAGGTTTCTTCTTCATTGTAGTCGTCATCGTCCGCGCCATTCATTTCTTCATCGATGAGAATGATGATAGCTCTACGAAGAAGAGATAACATTGAATTTTCTATCCAATATGTAAATTTCATTTGAGGGTTTTTCTCCTCCAAATTGATCAATTTTGCATACATGGGTAAGCCATCTTCTGGCATATGCCAAAGATCTGCGAATAAATAATCTCCGTCAATTTGTTTGCTTAAATAGGAGAAGGCGTCCGCTTTAACGATTTCAATTTTCTCTTTGTGAGGGAAGAAAGGAAGAATTTCTCCTTTGAATATATCGATGATTTTTTGATTCATCTCAACGATGGTGACTTTCTTAACCTCAGGCTTGTTAGAAACCATGAAAGAGTAGTAGCCTAAGCCAAGACCTAAGGTGATAACGTGGCCTTTGGCTTGAGATATGTTTTCTTTCATCGTGTTTATTTCATGAGGGGTGACACTCATCCAGGTTGTTTCACCCTCTTTTAAGGCGAGATAAGGGAATTCATTCTTAAAATAGCCAAAAGGGGTTCTTTCTTGAAAAAACGGCTCACTCACTTGAATTTCATCATATACAAAGCCTTGTTTTGGAAGGTATTTGTCATACGTAAGGGAAATATTGCCTATCCTTTTCTTAGATGGCTTGACCGTTTTGTAATAAGGATTAGAAAGATAGTCTTTCTCGTTAAGCAAATCAATTCTAAATGGTTCGATGGATTTCTTGACTTGATAACCATTAGTTAGGATTTCATTGAAATAATCCGCCTCATCAATCGTATTCTCGAGGGTATCTAAGTAGTAGCCATATTGGCTTATTTCTTTTTCGTTTAAGTTAATTTTCATCTTTACTAGTCTACTTAATTTGACAAACTTGTGTTAGTCTTATTTTATGGAAAACAAAATTATTCTCACAAATATGTGCATGTTATATAAGCCTGATGGCTCATTCTTAGTCATCAATCGTCTTAAGAAAGATTGGCCAGGCATCAATTTTCCAGGAGGGCATGTTGAATATAACGAAGACATACCTGCTTCAGTTATTAGGGAAATGAAAGAAGAAACAGGCCTTGATATAAGGAATCCGGAATTCGTTTCTTATTATGAATGGAATCTTCCAGAAGAGAAAGCAAGACATCTTTGTCTTCTTTTTAGAAGCAAGGATTTTTCTGGAGAATTAAAATCATCTTCCGAAGGGGAAGTTTTCTTCATGAAAAAAGAGGATTTAGCTAAATATCCTCTTTCAACTGATTTCGATAAGATTTTAGAAATAACTTCTAAAGGCGTTATTTAGTTTCTGGATCGGGGTTCTCATCAAAGAATTTCGCATCGATTTTTCCAACTGGCGTTCTTGGGAGTTCTTTCATGATGATTACCTTATCTGGCATATATGCAGGAGGCAAAGAAGATTGAATCTTGCTTAAAATAAGACGCTTTGCTTCATCTTCAGAAACTTCATCTTTGCCTTTTCTTGTGACTGCTGCAACTCTAAAAACCTGCCCTTTTCTATCATTTTCAACTCCGTAGCAATAGCAGGAGTAGATTTCAGGCAGTTCCATGATTGAGGATTCAACGTCAACTGGGCATAAGGTTTCCCCATTTACCTTCACGACTCTTTTAAGTCTTTGCAAGAAGAAGACGTAGCCATCTTCATCAACATAGCCATAATCACCAGTATGTAACCAAGTACGTCCTTTTGAGTCTTTGCTTAGAGCTTTCTTGGTTGCTTCTTCATCATTTAAGTAGCCATTCATCGTCATTGGCCCTGAAATAAGGATTTCGCCTTTTTCACCGATTGGAAGTTCATTTCCATCTTCATCGACGATTTTGGCCTTCTCTCCTGGCTGAGGTTTTCCGATAGAACCCTTTCTTGAACGTTTGAAACGAGTGTTTACGATACAGACTTCAGCTTCGGTTGATCCATATCCTTGGTAAAGCTTTGCCTCGGAACCCCAGATTTTCATCGTGTTGTTCCAGCTATTCAAGAAAGTTTGAGATATTGCGTCGCCACCAACATAGGCGATAAGTTGCTTTTTAAGGTGATCACCATAGAATTGTTTCTTTGAAAGAAGTGCTTTATAAATAGCAGGAACCCCAAGTAAAGTGTTCGTATGCCCTTTTTTGATATGATGTATTGCCTCTTTTGTGTTGAATTTAAGCATCAAAACGGTTGAACCGCCGAAGGAAAGAGGGGTGACTAGTCCCATCCCCAAACCAAAAATATGGAAAAGAGGAATGGCGGCAAACAACTTGATTTCTTCATAAGGCCCACCAATTAATTGATATGAAGTGATTCCTAGATAATTGATGGCACGGGATGATATCCTAACGATCTTAGGGTCGCCATTTGTTCCTCCCGTATTTAAATATAGCGCGTCCTCATTTTCATCTGGATGATAGGCGACGAGTTCTTTTTCTTTGACTTTATCAAGTCGGTGATATTTGAGCAAGCCTTCGCGAGAACGTCCAACGGCACGGAAATAGCCAGATTTAAGCTTATTGATTTTAACGTATGGATTAATTCCGACAATCGTGTATTCGCTAGAAAAGTAGTCCCTATTCTTAAAACCAGTATTCCATAGGCAGAAAAGAATCTTCGAGTTGGCTCTATCCATAAATTTCTTAAGGGTCTCAGGTGGAGTCAAAGGGTGAATGTTATATGAAATCGCTCCAATCATAGAGATGGCATAGAAGAGCTCGGCCGCCTCAATGCAATTAGGAATGGAAACGGAAATAACGTCTTTCGGCTTGACTCCAAGCGCCAATAATTTACGGGCAGTAAGCTTAACCCTAGCATTAAATTGACGATAATTTAAAGTTTTGTTTTCAAATCTGATGCAAAGATTATGTGGATATTTCTTAACCACATCATGAAATTGATCGTAGATACTTTTTTCCATTTTTAGATTCCTTTAATTTTATAACCGCAAAGAAGATAAACAACAAATAAGATAATATAAACAGCAGGCATATGAGCGATATAGATAAGCAATGAATGTTTGCCTAAGAATAATACAGGGGTCGCCCATTTTCCATTTATTGCATCAGGAAGTAGGGATTTTCTCTTCCTATAGAAAAGCTTTCCAAAGGTGGCTCCTAAGAATAATGTAGCGGTCACTTGGGTAGGGGAGAAGTAATCGCCACCATACCTAGCGGTGCCAATAAGGAGCTTCCACCATTCATTAGAAGAGGATATTGTATTTTGTAGTCCTGTGCTTGGATCAGTAAAGAAGTAGGCTGTAATGATAGCGATGATTGACCAAAAAATAGCAGCAAGAAAAGTTTGATAAAGCTTATTAAAGAAATGATCGAAAAGAGCATATAAGAGCAAGGCAATGGCAATGGATTGCAATATCCCTAAAACAATACAGAAGTTTGGCGTATGATTTGAAACCTGACAAGCAATTGAATTATCGGCAATAGGGCAGGTGGTTCCGCTCATTTTCGTCACTATTACTGAAGCGGCGATTATTCCAACGGTCATGATTTCAGAAAGATAAGCCAATTGGAACGCCCTTGAAGCGTTGTTTCTTGCAAAAGAGCAGGAGATGCCTGATATAAAAACGAATAGCCCAGAAAAGAAGACTTCTAAGAAATAAAGGCAAAATCTTCCGGGGCCGAAAGGATTTTCAGTACCAATTGAGCACACTATAGCGCTAAAAGTCCTTCCACAGAATGTATTCATAGCTTCAATCGTTAGGTTATTGGCTGATGAAGAATCGAATAATATCGATATCAACCCGTCATATCCGGCGGCAAAGCAAAAATGAACAGCGATCATCAAAAGAATATCAAAACCGCGCATAAAATCGATTTCGAATATGCGCTTAGTGTTAAACCTTTTGGCTAGGCGTTGTTTTCTCTGATACTTGATCGCGAATAAGTCCATGCCTAAAAACTATACCATTTAAGCAAGGAAAAGAGAATTTCAAAATATCGGAAAAGTGTCCATTTGTAACTTTCGATTATTCTCTTTGCTTTATCTATGATAAAGAGATAGACTATTACCCATGGAAATGACTTGGGAAGAATTTGATAAGATATACAAACACACAAAAAACAACGAAATCGAGATCCTTCAATCGAAGAAGTGCGGTTGCATTTTTTGCTCTTGCGTTTTTGACGCGAGGGTAATTAATGATTGGTCAAGTGAGACAGAGGAAGCCTCTGCCACATGTCCACATTGTGGGATGAATACGATAATCGCGGATAGATTCGGCTATCCAATAAACGATGCCTCTCTAAAAGAAGTTTCTGATTTCATTCTCAATAACCCTGAAGATCTTTTTGATAGATATCCTGAAATTATCAATAGATACATGGAAAGATATGAAAAAAAGGAAATGGTGCAAAATCTTGCAAGCGAGACCCTCTACAAGCATTTCCTTTATTTGAAAGTAACGAAAAAAGATGATCCGATAGCTGCATATAAGATAGCTGAAATGCATGAATTCGGTACGAAATACACCCAACAAAATTATTCTTTGGCAATCAATTATTACCTTTATCCAGGTTTGAAAGACGATCCCCATGCCTTAGTTCGCTTAGGCGTTTGCGATTCAAAATACAATTCCGATTATTTGTCTTTATACACGAAAGCTAGCAAAGCGGCGGCTTTAGGTTCCATTTATGGAATTTGCTACCTCTCTGATATCTATATGAAAGGCAAAATAGACGAAAAGGACACCGATTTCGCCTTTGCAATTATCGAGCAGGCCTTCCTTAATGCCTTTATTGAGACTCGATACAAGCTATCTTGGAACCTTCTAGCCCCCATAACTTGTCTTGCCTACCGTTTAGGATATGCTTATGAAAAAGGCTTAGGATGTGCAAAAAACGAAGAAAAAGCCATCATTATCTATCTCATTGGCAACCTTGCATATAAAAACGCTCTTTCTATGGGACGCGCAAACCTTGAAAGCGAATTCTATCAGAAACATATCGATGGTCGCCTTAAGAGACTATCAAAGAAACTCGGTTACAAGGCCGATCATGTAACATTGGATGATGAAACGTTCTTCAATTCCCTAGAGCCTTTTGTTTCTAACAATGACATGGTTAATGGAATCTATACAATCCCTTTCCCATTATTGCTCACCATTCGTCCTGATGAATATGATGAAGATTCAAAGACTTTCACCTTTACAACCACCTACCAACCAGGTGAGCCGCTAGTTATCGATGCGGAACATCTATTCTGTGCCTTTGGGGAAGAAGAGATTTCCTGGGCATTTGAAAATGTAAAAGAGGTCATTTATAACGGAGAAGACGACCAAAGTCATTTCTACAAAGTCATTAAAAAAGAAGATTCGATTATTTTTTACACTCGCGATAAAGGCGAGGATATCGCGATTTTGGAAATCTACCTAGAAGATGACATTCCTCAAGAAAAAATAGAAGAAATCAAGGAGGCATAGCATGAAGAAAGCAAACGAAAAGAAAAATGCATTAAGTGCTTTAAAAGGCAAATATTGGAAGGTTTTCCTTTGCCCAAGCGTTAAGCTGCTTGAATGCGCGATGGAATTAACGACCCCATTCATCATTCGTTACATCATCGATTATGGCATTGCCAAAGGTGACGTTACCTTAACTGTATATTTATCTTTAGTTGTCTTTGCTCTAGCAATTTTAGGCTTCTGCTTCACAATGATTGGACAATATTTCGCAGCTCGCGTGAGTGCGGACTATTCCTATGACTTAAGAAAAGATATCTATGGCCATATTGCTGAATTATCCGAATCTGATCTTAATAAATATGGAAAGCAGAAGTTATTGACGCTACTTTCTAACGATGTTTTCTCAATGCAAAATGGCGTAATGCTTTTCATGAGATTCATTTTCCGCCCACCTTTCATTGTCGTTGGCGCAACAATTCTTTCCTTTGTCATTGATTGGAAGAGCGGCCTTATTTTCTTAGGCGTAATGTTATTTTCCTCTCTCGTGATTGCAATAATAATGCTTGCCTCACCAAAAAGATATGCGGCCATTCAATCAAACCTTGATGAAATCTCTCTTTTGTCAAACGACGCATTGCAAGGCGCAAGACCGATTAGAGCTTTTGACAAACAAGAATACGAAACAAAGAAATTTGCCAAATCAGTCGATTCATACGAGAAAAAGAATATGTCTATGGCCGGGTTCAATTCTCTTTTGAACCCAGCGACATTCCTTTTTGTTAATTTAGGTATGGTTCTCATTGTCTATTTAGAATACAAGTTTGGCGTACTTGATGAGAATTCCAATGCCGGATTTGTCACAATCGGCGAACTCGTTTCCTTGATTTCCTATCTTACAACGTCTTTGACCGCCCTCATATCATTCCAAAGACTTATTGTTTCCATGAATAAAGCGGCCGCTTCAAAAAGACGTATCGACCAATTTTTCGTCTATGAACCAGCCATCATCAATAACAAGAAATACCATAAGGCTGACCAAGATAAATCTCTTCCTTATGTTTCTTTCCAAGATGTATCTCTTACATATGGTAATGAGGGAGATAAAATGGCTGTCGAAAACCTCTCATTTGACATCAAAGAAGGCACATGGGTCGGCTTAATTGGTGGAACTGGCTCTGGCAAATCAACCACCATCTCTCTTTTAGAAAGACTTTATGAACCATCATTAGGGAAAATCTTATATAGAGGAAAACCATTAGATGATTACGATTTAGATGAACTTAGGAGTGAAATTTCTCTCGTCTCCCAAAAACCATCAATATTTAAAGGAAGCATACGTTCCAATCTTCTTTTAGCGAAGAAAGACGCGACAGAAGAAGAAATGATTCACGCATTAAAAGAGTCTTTAGCGTATGAATACGTATCCAAATACGATGATTTCCTTGACCATGAAGTCGAGGAGATGGGTGCTAACCTCTCAGGGGGCCAAAAACAGAGACTCTTAATCGCTAGAGCTCTTCTAAAAGGAGGGGATCTTCTCATCCTAGATGACTCCACCTCTGCCTTAGATTATCTTTCCGACCAGCAAGTAAGACATAATATCTCGCAAATAAAAGGCTTAACCAAAATCATCATCTCTCAAAGAGCCGGTTCTTTAAAAGACTGCGATTTGATATTGGTTTTCGATAAAGGACGAATCATCGCCCAAGGCAAGCATGAGGAATTATTGCAATCATGCTCTGTCTATCAAGAAATATACGAAATGCAAAAGAAAGGGGCCTAATATATGTTAAAGAAATTTAAATCATTCTTGCCTTATGTCAAAGGCTCATACGGTTTAGTTATCATCTCACTTTTGTGCGCATCATTGGCAACTGGGTCAAAACTTTTCATTCCATTTTTAGCTGGTAAGTGCGTCAATGAGATGAAAGCCGCCATCAATAATAATTCTTGGGCATCATTGAATTTGTCCACGTATTTCATCATTATGGCCATTCTCCTTGTCGTAGGAACCATCTTTAGATACATCTTTGATTTCATCACCTATCTTATTGGACAAAGAGTTATCAAAAACATCAGGAACAAACTTTTCAAGGCGACGCTTGATTCTCCTATTTCCTCTATAGATCAATCAAGAAAAGGCGATCTTTTATTAAGACTCGTCAATGACGTGGAGAATGTTCAAACAGGTTTGATTAGTGGCTTTGCTGCATTCTATGATGGAATTATCTCCATTATCATCACCTTGGTCTTCATGTTCACGCTCAATTGGATATTAGGATTAGTCGTCGTTGGGTTAACTCCAATCTCCATTTTTGTCTCTAGATTCATCTCCAAATTCAATAGCAAACATTTCCGTAGACAAAGAAGTAGCCAAGGCATGGTTAATTCTTTTGCATCAGAAAGCTTAACTAATTCAGAAGCTGTTGCAACGTTGAATATTGGCGAAGACCGCTTAAAAGAATTCGATACCCTTTCTGATGAATTCCGCAATTCCACGTTCAAGGCGAATCTTGGCTCATCAATAATCAACCCATCCACACGATTGGTTAACTCATTAATTAACGGGGCCCTTGTCTTGATTGGTGCTTTGCTTATCATCAATGCCCCTAAGAATCTTGGACTTGATAATTTCTTAGTTGGAGATTTATCGGCTTTCTTGACGTATGCATCCTCCTATATGCAACCATTCAACGAAATTTCAAACGTCGTTACCGAAATCGACTACGCTTTAGCCTCTTTTGCTAGAATTGATGAAACAATCAATGGCAAAAAAGACGTCAATGAAGGAAAGGAAGTCATTGAAGGCAGCGTCGATACTCTTGAAGCAAAAGACATAACATTCTCTTATGATTCTAAAAGAACGATCATCAAGAATTTCTCGCTTGATATCTATAAAGGTCATAAGATCGCTTTTGTTGGCCCTACAGGGTGCGGTAAAACAACATTAATCAATCTTCTTATGAGATTCTATGATCCTCAAGAAGGTTCATTCTATGCAAACGACATTTCCACAAAAGATTTAGAGAAGTCTTCATTCCGTCGCCATATTGGCATGGTTTTGCAAGACACGTGGATATTTAGCGGCACCGTATTCGAAAATATTGCCTATGCAAAAGAAGGGGCTACGCTTGAAGAAGTCAAAGAAGCGGCAAGAAAAGCTCAAGCCAGCGGCTTTATTGAACGTTTGCCACAAGGATATGACACGATGATTTCTGATTCTTCAGGCTTATCAGTTGGTGAAAAACAACTTATTTGCGTAGCTCGTGTAATGTTACTAGAGCCTGAAATCGTCATTCTTGATGAGGCGACCTCGAATATTGACGTTCGTACGGAAAAACTCCTCTCCGAAGCCTTTGATCAACTCATGAAAAACAAAACATCGCTCGTCGTTGCCCATCGTTTATCCACGATTGTCTCATCCGATTTAATAGTCGTATTAAAAGATGGAGAAATAATCGAAACCGGCAACCATAATGAATTAATGGCTAAGAAAGGTTTCTATTTCAATTTATATAATGCCCAATTTAACTAAAATGAAAAAATCAAACATTAACAAAACATTAATGGCTTTTGCTTTTGTGACTTTACTTAGTTCTTGCCAAATAAGTTATTCAAAGCCAATAACTATCGCCACGGCTAAAGAAATTATCAAATCAACCAAAAGCAAGCTATATGAAACCGATTATAAAGGATTCAAGAAGGTTTCCTTTACTTCCAAGTTAAGCGAAGAAAATACGACAACGTTTTTTCCTACGCTTTATTTAGAAGAAACATACGTTTTTGAATATCAAGCCGACCCATATTCATTAGATATAACGATTTCCGTATTAAATAAGGAAAATAAGCCAACCGAAGAAAATAACGCTAAGGCGCATATAAGCAAAACAAATGATACTTACATGATTTCCCTTAACGATGCTCCAGAAACCGATATCAACGATGAGCAATATAAGTTCTATTGGACTTTTTGCGATTTTCCTACATATATCAAGGGAATCTCTCAAAAACTTGTGAATACGGCATTTGATCTAGTTGATTCTGTCGGAAATCTTAACGATAAGAAAGAAAACAAACTTGTCGGCATTCAAACTTCCTCTAGCGGGGATCTTAATCTAGATATCGAGTTTAAAGGGAATGGGTTTGATTCGAAGAGCGTATTTTTCCAAGATAACTATAATGTTGATACGGCAAGCGAACTTGATATGTATATGGATGATGGACTGATTGAGAAGTTCTCCTCCAAATACGCTTTCACGATAAATGATAAAACGAATCAATATTATCCCGCAGGAACTTTTGAAGGGAAAATAAGCAATACCCTTAAATACGAATGAAACCTAGAAGCGAAGCGACCATTTCCTACACGATGAGTAGGATTAGGGGCAAAGACACATCAATAGAAATTAAATTAAGAAAAGAATTATATAGAAGAGGCTACCGTTATAGAGCCAATTCTAAATATATTTTCGGTCACCCTGATATTTCTTTTAAAGGATATAAGGTCGCAATATTCTGTGATTCTGAATTCTGGCACGGCAAGAATTTCGAAGAAAACAAGAAGAAACTACATTCTCATCTAGATTATTGGATTCCTAAAATAGAAAAGAATATTGCAAGAGATGTAGAAGTTAACAAACACCTAGAAGAGGAAGGATACACTGTTATCCGTTTCTGGGGTGAGCAAATAAACAAAGATCTCGATAATTGCGTAGCCATAATAGAAGAAGAACTAGCAAAGAAAGGTTACAAAAAAATCCCTCATTAACGAGGGGTTTTTAATTCTTTTCAATGATTATTTGCTCTTAGATTCAGCGAAGAAATTAAGAAGAGCGAGTGCTGCAGCAAAGAAGCTGAAGACAATAACGCAAATTGAACCAGAGCCAAGGGCGATTTCGGCGTGTGATTTGAGGAATTGGTCATAAGTGCCTAAATCACAAGAAATTGCATTAGCATCATAGAAGAAACGGATGGCAAAGAAGAACATAACACCAACTGCGACGCCTAAGGCAATCTCGATCAATGGAATGAATTTCTTTCCTGCGTCGCCAAGTAAGAAACCGGCAAGACCGACTAAGATTAAGAGTCCAAGCAAGCAGAAGGCGATGACGAGTGGCCAAACGACACAATAATCGGAATTATGCATACCGAACATTGCAACGAAGATATTTCCTTCAGGGGAATTAACTTTCTCAGAGAAGATATCGGCAAACATACACATGATAGCTACGAATGCAGAGATCATAACGAGAACTGAGAATACTCTAGTGTTAGATTTCTTTTTCATAATTTTCTTACGTCCTTTTCAATAAAAAACAACTAGACATAAAAGTCTACGCTCCATATTCTACATTTATTTTTAAAGGGCTTAAAGAGTTTTATTCATAGAATAAGTTATTTTTTCGTTAAAACTTCATTTTTAGGCTTTTCTATAAAGAAAAATACGCAAATATTTCATGCGTATTTATACAATTATTAGTTTTTCTTAGCGGATAGGTATTCAAGGAATGCTTTAGAAGCTTTGTATCTATGAGAAACGCGATTCTTTTCTTCATCCGATACGTCTCCAAAACACTTCCCTAAATCGTTGGATTTGAAAATTGGGTCATATCCGAAGCCGTTGAATCCGCCAATATGATCAACAATTTCACCTTCGCAAACGCCGTTAAAGAATACAGGGGTCGCGTCTTTTCCCTCTAAATAGCATATCGAGCAATGATAAGCGGCCTTTCTATTTGGATTGCCTTTCAATAAAGAAAGAACATGCTCATCGACTTTTCTATAATCATCAGAGATAGAAGAGGCCCATCTAGATGAATTGATTCCTGGGAAATGTTCTCCTAATCCATCAATTTCAATTCCTGAGTCATCGGAGACAACTGTCATATTTAGGATCTTGGCAAGAAATTTTGCCTTGATATATGCGTTTTCCTCATATGTAGTCCCATTTTCATCTGGTTCAATGTCAATATTGAAGTCTTTAGCGGACAATACTTCATACCCTAATGGCTCAAGTATTTCCTTAAATTCACGAACTTTGTTTTTATTATGTGTGGCAATTACAATCTTCTTTTCCATGATTCCTATCCTCTCTTTAGGTATTATAGGGCAAAAACAAAACCCGACAACTAGGTCGGGTTTAATTTTGTAGTGGAGCAGGTGACGGGAATCGAACCCGCATGGTTAGCTTGGAAGGCTAATGTTCTACCACTGAACTACACCTGCGACTGGCGGACCATACGAGATTCGAACTCGTGGTCTTCTCCGTGACAGGGAGACATGTTAGGCCGCTACACCAATGGTCCAAGACGCATAAAGAATTATGCCTATTTTATTAATCTTTTGCAAGAAAAAAATCAATAAAAATCACATTTTGACGCAAAAATAAGAAAAAGAGCCCAAAAGAGCCCTTAAATTCTTGGTTTTTAATTAATAATTCTTTGCACGAAGTTCAAAGAAAGATTGCGTATGACCACAAACCGGACATACTTTTGGAGCATATTTTCCAACAATGATATGACCGCATTTACGACATTTCCAAACGCTTAATTCATCTCCAACGAAAACCACTCCACCTTTAACTTTTTCAACTAAAGCTTTATAACGATCCTCGTGTTCTTTCTCAATTAAACCAACCATTCTGAATTTGTTTGCAATTTCAATGAAGCCTTCTTCTCTTGCTTCGGCTTCGAATTGTTTATACATATCAGTGTATTCGTAGTCTTCTCCAGCTGCGGCTGCCTCAAGGTTTTCTATTGTAGAACCAATACCGTTGAGATATTTAAACCAAATCTCAGCGTGTTCCTTTTCGTTTCCACTCGTTTCTTCGAATATCGCTGCGATTTGCTCATATCCTTCCTTACGTGCTTTTGATGCGAAATATTGGTATTTTGTGTGAGCTTGGCTCTCGCCAGCGAATGCGGCTTTTAAATTTGCTTCAGTTTTACTTCCTTTTAATTCCATACGAACTATCTCCTTATGAGTAAATATAACATTGAAATTAATTAGATAAAAATAAAAATGCTCAAGATTTTACTCGAACATTTCAAGTTATTTGAAAAACTTAGATTATTTGCTATCTTCTTCTTTTTTTCTATAAACGTAACGCCAATATTCAACATTATCTAAGGATGCTGAAGTATCTTCCATGTAATTATAGACGGCTTCACGTAAAAGATGAGTTCTTTCTCCCAATGGTTTAGTCATATCAGGATATATAGGATCGGAGATATGAATTATCGCTCTTGGTTTTCTAAATTTGAATATTTTATGTTCCTCGTAGGTGACACACATTCCGAATACTGGCGCGCCCAATTGAGCTGGATAGGTAAATGATTGGTCTGGAAACGGTCTAATCCTAGTGCAATAAGGCCAAATATGCGCCTCAGGGAAGATAACAATAGGGTCACCTCTACGATATCTTCTTCTTATGCATTCATTAAAAGGTTCAACTTGTTCAGGGTAAGAAGGGAGAGGGATTGCCGCAAGCATTCTTAATAATGGAATCAATATTCGATGCGCCATAACGTTATCGGACGTAATTATGTAGGTATGACGTGGCAAGCAAACCCCAACAGGAGCAAAGAACGCATCCGCTCTTGTCGTATGATTTCCATATATGAAATAACCTTTTCTGCCTAGATGGGCTTTTTTGAGTTTTCTTCTTCCTCTAACTTTATAACCCCAGCCTATTTTGCCGACGATCCACATAACAGGAACGGCGATGACATAGTATAAAAACTCTTGGAAAACCCAATAGATTGGTCGCCAAACGAAAAATTTATATTTCTTTGGAAGAGGCACGCTTTTAAACTTACTACCGGAAAAGTCTTCGTTTATTGGATCAGAGTAATAAATCGTCTTTTTTACTTTCATTTAGTTTCCTTTTTTCCTTTTTCCGCGGTTTCTTCAACCATTTTAACCATCTTTGCCATGCAATCGTCAAAATCAAATTGTTTGCAATAAGATATGTATTCTTTTGATACTTTCTCTTTTTCTGATGGATGTTCGTACCAATAATCGATTTTTTTAGCCAAATCGTTTACGTCATTGAGTTTGAAAAGACACATTTTATCCAAAGCAAACGTCTTGGTGGCGGATCTTGGAGAATTGTTGATCAATGGAACTAAGCCGCAAGAGAGAGCTTCAAGGCAAGAAATCGCCTCAATTTCTATCTCTGAGGTATGGACATATAAATCCGACATGTTTAGATATTGGATAAGTTCATCTTTTTGGAAGAAACGATAAATCGGAGTGACGCCGTGTTTTTTGCCACATGTTTTCATTTGATTTAATCTTGGACCGCTTCCTGCAAAAACTATTTGAATTTTGTCTTTGTATTTCGATTTAGCAACAGCTTTGATAAGTAATGTTTGCTTTTTCTCTTTAGAATACCTGCCAGACATTAAGATAACGAATTTTCCCTCTAGTTCTGGAGTTCTTTTTACTTCTATGCGCTTGAAATCCTTTGATATGCCGTTAGAAATAACATAGCCAGGAGTTTTTTGATTTACGGCTTTTTCAAACGTATCGCGAATAAATTGAGTCGGATAATGAATGGCATCAATATTCTTATAGAAATGTTTCCAGAAATTTTTGTAGACCAATTTATTTGTGATTTTCGAATCCATCAAATTGAAAAAGTGGGCAGTGACGTTTTCGGCTTGGACATGAAAGCCTGAAGCAACAGGCAAGCCTTTTTCTTTAGCGATTTCAACGGCTTTTCTTGCGGTTGCAAAAGGCATCATCGTGTAAACGATATCCGATCCTTCTATGGCCTCTTCTAAAGTTTTACGATCAGGTTTAGCTAAGGAAACGCCATTTTTATCAAAGATAGGCTGGAATGGTCCAGTCCAGTATGTATTTACAATATAGAAATCTTTTTTATCTTTTTTATCTTGATCAGGACAAACGACTCTAACTTCATGCCCTGCTTTTTTTAGGGCCGAAATCAAATGAAGGGCAGCAATCGTTGTGCCATTATTGGCTTGTCCAAACACATCTGCGATAACAGTTACGAGCATACTTCTTCCTCCCTAAATAATAATATGAGCAAAAATACATTTTTAATATCTACTAAGACTATATCAGTTAGTAGAAATTGTTTCTACAGGATTATATATGTTTTCTTTTAAGAAAAACCTTGCAGATTTTACTTATTTAAAAGCGTTTCAATTTCTTTTAATGAAGAAAGGAAATGAACATTAGAGAGTCTTTCTTTACTTGATAGGCCTTCTTCTATGATTTTGTCAAAGAAATGTTTTAGATCATCATAAAATCCATCGATATTATAAAAAATAGCGGGAACATGTAGTTGTTTAAGGGATGTTTTTGATATAACTTCAGATATTTCTTCTAAAGTTCCGCTGCCTCCCGGGAAGGCAATAAATACATCTCCAAGTTCGATCATCTTTGCCTTTCTCTCGCTCATGTCTTTCGCGACTATTAACTCGCTAAGGCCATCATATTGAACTTCCTCTTCGATGAAGAATTCCGGTTCTACGCCTATGGCTTTGCCGCCATTGTCCATAACGGTTTCGGCAAGAATTCCCATCAAGCCAACTTTTGACCCGCCATAGATTAAAGTGTGGCCGTTTTTTGCGATCCATTCTCCTAATTCTTTGCATTTTTCTTTGAAATGAGGGTTATTTCCTATTGATGCGCCTAGATATACAGTAATGTTCATGATGATATAGCCTTTCTAAAAATTTATATCAAAATTCAAAATAAAAGCAATAAAAAACAGCCCTATAGGGCTGTGATCTTCGATTGGTTGCGGAGGATGGAATTGAACCACCGACCCCCAGGTTATGGGCCTGGTGAGCTACCTCTGCTCTACTCCGCGATACGTTTGCCACCTTTAAGTAGCCTATGTATATTACTCTTATAAATTAGTTAATGCAAGTTTTTATTAAAAGTTATGAAAAAGACCCCACAATTGGAGTCTTTATAAATAGAAGATTCTTAACGAGCCCTGATTTCGAACATCGTAATGCCATCATTGAGAGTAATGATGTACTCAATCGTTAGACCATCCCCTGTATATGTGCATTTATATTCAGGGTTTCCATACACGGAAGTTCCTTCCTTCCAATCGGTCTTCAAGACGAAATCTTCAAGTAAAAGGTTATTTTTAACGGCATTTTGCAATATTTCAAGGTTTTCCGAACCACCTAGGAAATTAGTGAGAACATAATAGTATTTTCCGCTTGAACTATAGCAAGCGCTTAATGCGTCGCTGCTTCCTTCAGGATAATTTCGATATGCATTAAGCAATTTTGTTATTGCATCCATAGCGGTCTTTGCCGTATAAGGAGTTCTTGATAAAACGTTTATCGTGCAAGTCGTCCTTCTAGGTTCCTCTTCACCTGGAACGTTCATCCAAGCCGTAATTGTTACGGTATCTCCGGCGGTTGCATCCTCTGCTATGCTAACCACTCCATTTTCATCAACCGTCACCTTGCCTGTCGTATCGCTACTTGAATATGTGACTTTATACGGCAACATTTGAATGTCTAAATTAAGCTTTTCACTTGTGCCTAAGCCAAGAGAAATTTCATCTTTGGTGAAAGAGAATATTTGTTGGTGGGCTTTTTTCTCACCTGAAGAAATTCTTGCTTTAGTGATGATACCGTCTCTTTCCAAAGTTATTCTAAGTTTTCCGCTAGCATCCTCAAAATACGTCTCTTTTGCCTCGTTTACGCCTTCGAAGAACGCTTGATTATAGAAAAATGTTTTTAATTCAGAATAATGTTTAGAATTTGGATCGTGGATGCTAACGTCAAATGAATTTTCGTCTTCTTCTGATGATATGCCATATTTCATCTTTTTATCATTTGTTAAAGATGGAACTGGACAAGAAACATCGATATTAGCATTACTTAAGTAAGAAGAAAGAGCTTCTATAGGCCACTCTTCAGCGAAACTTGATGTAGGATCGGTTAATTCAACGATAATTTGGAACCCGTATTGAATATAAAGGTTTCCTTCTTGATTATATAAAGTTAAGGCTTTGAGACTGACAGTTTCTTCCCAATCTTGGAAATTTCCCCAACCATCATCGATAAGACCTGCATTATTTAAGCGTTTATAATAATCGGTATCGTACTCGAAATTAGTTTGCGTTTCTGCGTAAATGTAGACCTTTCCATTCTTCTCATAAGAATAATATTGAGATATATCGCTTGAATAGAATTCAGGAATGGTGATTCCACTAACCTTTTGGATGTCTTTTAGAATCGAAGTTGGCCAGGAAGCGGTCTTTTGAGGTTTAGCTGAATAAGCGAATTGGAAATAATTGCCATTCGTGTAAGATAAACCAGCAGATATTTTTGAACCATCTGGCAAATCTTTATATAGGATATGGAAATTATATGATTTGCTTAATACTGGGCTAAGATAAAAGCCATCTTCCTCAAGGAGTGCGATATATTGTTCACGTAAATCATGAATTGAATAGTCATATATCAAAAGAACATCTTCATTAGTACTAGACCAATGGGTCACATAATTCTCACCTAAGGCGATAAAAGGGACAGTTGTCGTTATTGCGGAATTCATAGCGGCAACATTATTTTCATCCCATTTGACATTCTTAGTTAGTTTAGTCGTTAGGTTGTTATAGCAAATGATGACGTTTCCAGAAGAAACGGCCTCTGTTGTTGTGCTAGCCTCTTCAGCATTTCTAAAAGTATAGGAAAGATCATACCCGATTCCATTATTTCCTTTAGTTAATTCGTAAAAGGGGAGATCATTGGAGGAACGTTTGGCCTCGCCATTATATCCTTTAACGGCATACCAGTCTTTTTCCTCTAATTTTTCATAATAATTATCCAAAGTGAAAGAATCAGACTCATCGAAAATTTTAAGAACCGTTTCGCCATTTGTCCCAGTCGTTTCAGAATATGTAATTTCGCCAGTTAACATTCCTTCTGGATAAGGCAAAACTTCTCCACAATATTTGATCATCAATTTCTGGAGCTCTTTCTCCCATGGGGAATCCGTTTCTATTGAAACTTCCGACGAAACGCTATCTTCAGAAGGTATATTAGAACTTGAGGCAGGAGCTTCTCCGCAACCTGAAAGCAAAATAGAAGACAAACAGACAACAAGAATTTTCTTAATTTTTTTCATAATCCATCCACCTTTAAAAGATTAAAAAAATATACACCTTTAAGCCCCAAAAGTAAACAATCCGCGAGGGACGTGTATTAAATAAGGCCACTTTCACTTAAGGAAAATCCTCTAATTTCGAATCTTTCAAAAAATAAGCGTTAAACATTTTGTTTAAAAAAGTATTGAAAATCTTTTTCTTATGTTACAATTTTTTGGCTATGGAAAAGAAAATTGACGAAGCAAAAGAAGAGTTAGAAGAGACTCGTAAAGCATTAAAAGAAATTAAAAAGAAAAAAGACAAAAAAACCCGTAATTCAGCAATAATGGGCGCAATTATGATTGTTGCACTTACCATTGCAGTCATCATGATGATCGTTAATTTCACGGATTTGAATGAAATCGCCAACGTTTTCTCAACAATCGGGCAAAACAATAACTGGATTTGGCTTTTGGTTGCCTTCTTGCTTACCGCAATCTTCTTGTTCTTCTGGCCTATGAGCTTAATTGCCTTCTGCAGATCTAATGGAATTGACAAAGAGGTTGGCAAACGTAATCTTTTTAAAATTTCAACAATCGAACAATTTTATAATAACGTTACTCCTTTTGCTTTTGGCGGACAGCCAATGGAAATATATTTGATGAAAGAATGCGGTGCTGACACTTCTAAAGCAACCGGCTCTGTTCTTGCTACCTTTGTTGTGCACGTTCTTGCATCAAATATCTTTGGATTCATCGCTCTTTTCTTCTTTCCTTTTTACATTAAAGGCCTAACCGAGGGAGGAATTGCCGGCTTAACCAATTGGTTGAACCCTGTCGCTTTCACAATTGTCGTTGCAATTGGCTATTTCAATAATTTCTTAACCTTGATAATCATGCTCTTACTTGGATTATCGAAAAAAGTGAGAAATCTTTTAGTTACTTTATTAACGAAGATATCTAATTGGAAGATGTTCAGAAAATTCTTACCTTCAAAAATTAAGGGTTTCGAAGATTATTGCGATAGAACTCAGACCGCATTTAAGGAGATATTCGCGCATAAAGGCGCCTTTGTTCGTGCGCTTCTTTATCGTTTGATCACTGATTTGGCATATTATTCAATTCCATTCTTCCTTTTACTAGCTGTTGGAGTTCAATTCACCAACGTAAACCCTTTTTGGGTTTATGTCCTTGTTATGTTTGGCACTTCATTTGCCATCACCGCTGTTGTATGGGTTCCTACACCAGGAACAACTGGCGGAATCGATTACGCTTTTGCTGTTGTAATTGCTTCTTTATCTGTCATTGGCCTTGGTGGAAGTTTATTTGCTAAAGAAAATGTTTGGGCCACCTCTCAAACAATTTCTCTTCTTTGGAGAGGATACACATACTATTTCGTTATCATATTCGGTTTGATAGTTTCGGTCATACTTGAAATACAATTAGCCAGAAAGCAAGTTAAAGAAATCAAAAAACTTCAAGCTGAAGCAACTTCTCTATCTCGAGAAACTGAAATTAACGAAGAATCAAAATAAAGAAAAACCCGGATAAATTCCGGGGTTTTTACTAATGGCAGGAGAAGAAGGAATCGAACCCTCATCAACGGTTTTGGAGACCGCTGTTCTGCCGTTGAACCATTCTCCTAGCAAAAGCCTCATAAATAAGGCTTAAGAATTATAATCCTTTTAAAACCTTATTTACAAGTGACATATCAACTTTTCCGCGATAATTCATGCTGAAATGTTTCATAACGACAGGCGTTGACTTATCTGGAAGGCTAGCAATTATCGATTTAATTTCCTCTTCTGATAACTGAGCAGGAATGAATTCTTTTAATGCATCTTTTTGCTTTTGAATTTCTAAAACATTCTCTGTACGCCCTGCTTTTTGATACGAATCCATCTCTTCATCTAATTCTTTTACGATTTTTTGAATCAAAGAAAGAACGTCTTCATCCTTTATTTCTTTGGATGGATCTTTACTCTTTAAAAGTTGGTAGCGGGAGATTATTGAACTATAAGCACTTCTTTTTGCTTGATTTTTTTCTTTCATGGCCATTAAATTGGCTTTTTTGATATCATCGATTAACATTTTTATTCCTCCATTATCTTTTGATGTTTTCTCTTTTGAAAATGTTTTTGCATATTTTCGATCGGTGTGACAAATATTCTTCTTAATGCATAGAAGACAGGCAATATTTCAAGACGTCCTAAGAACATTGCTGTGGTTAAAAGCCAGATTAAGCAATTGTATTGAAGCAAGCCATTGGTTGCTTTATATTGAGCAAAATCAATAATTGTGATACCTGCGGAAGAGAGTGCTGAAGCCCATTCGTATGTCGCATCTTCAATACTTATATCCTTTAAACAAAGTAAAGCTATAGCACCTAATATGGTGAATGCGATATATAAAATGGAATAGTCTGTAGCCTCTTTTGTTTCATCAGGATCCATCTCTTTTACCTGTCCCATTCTAACAAATGTATCCGTGTGTATAAATCTGTCCGATGAATAACGATGTCTGAATGATGATGAAAATTCTTTAGCAAGTAAGGCGACCCTGTATTGTTTTAAACCACCTGCAGTTGAGCCCATTCCCCCTCCGATTGACATCACAATAAAGGAGATGAAAATGGTGAAATGTCCTAAATAGGATATAGATGGATAATTAGTAAAGCCCGTCGTGGTTATAGTGGAAACAACATTGAAGAAATTATAGCGCAGAGAAGTCCATATGCTTAGTGCTTCAATGCTCTCGTAATAGTTATTTTTTTCATTGAATGTAACAAGTGTGGTTATAATCGTGGCAATAACGATGACAAATGTAGCCGTTTTAATTTCTATGTCTTTTGACAATTGCTTGATTTTGCCAGTTAAAAGAAGGGTATGCAAAACGAAGTTTGTTTGACCAGCAATCATCAAAGCACATGTTATCAATTCGATTGCAAGTGCATTTCCAGTATATAAGAGATTTCCATTAGGCAAAGATTGATATATTTCAGAAGAATAATAGCCTAAAGAATTATATCTAGTCCCGAATCCGCCAGTGGCTAATGCGGCAGTAGCATGGCAAAAAGCGTCAAAAGGAGTCATTCCAGCCGTCCATAAGGCGATGCTGCCAACTAAAATCCAGCCAGAATAAATGCCGAAAATGAGTTTGGCGTTCTTTCCTAAATTAGGAAGGAGTCTATCATTATGCCCTTCAGCAAAGAAAAGTTTGAAATTGTTCTTGCTAGATATAATAGAGGCAACAAGTAAAACTAACCCAGCTCCTCCAACGAATTGCATTATTGCACGGTGGAAAAGAAATACATGAGACCATCCATATTCAGACGTATCAAGCCCACTAAGATAAGCTTTTTCAGGCAAAACAGTGAGACCCGTAGTTGAATAACCAGATGTGGCCTCAAAGAAAGATTCAGTATAGGACATGCCTAAGTTGATATCCGTGTTGCCGTTATTTAAAATCGGGAATTGAGTTAAATAAAATGGCAAGGCCCCTATCGCGATTGCGGAAACCCATAGGAGAACTAATAACAACGAGTCTTCGTTTTTCTGAAGTTTTCCTTTTTTCCTAAAGGCGGTCGTTAATAAGAACATCAAAAGACCGATTAACATAGACCCTGCAGCAGGAACTAGAAAATCTAAATAACATTCCCATTCATCATGATAAAAAGCCAAAATGATTAAAGGAAAAATGGTGACAAGGCCTTCGACGATCATAAAAAGACCGAAATAGCCAAGCACTAATCGTAAACCTTTTGCTTCCTTGAGTTTTCCTTTTAACATAATTCTTATTTCTTAACTGTTGCTTTTTTCACTGTTTTAGTTGATTTTTTAGTAGTTCCTTTTGCTGAGGTCTTCTTTGCGACTTCTTCTTTTTTAGGGGTAATTTTTTCATCAACCACTTCAGGTTTTTCTTCTTTAATTACTACAGGGGTCGCTTCTTTTTCATCTTCGAGCGCTTCTTTTGAATCTTCAGTAACTTTTACTTTGCCTAAATTTTTTTGAATTTGAGTGGCTATGTTCTTTTCTAGATCCTTTGCCGAAGCTCTTTGGGTAAGGTACTTCGTCAATTCTTTTTGGTCTTCTTTTTTACATGCGATAACTAAGGTATCACGTGGTTTAAGAACGACGTTACCCTTTGGAATGATGAATTCATTATCACGCATGATGTAAGCGATATTGGCGTATGAAGGGAATTTAATTTCCATGATTGCCTTGTTAACGATTTTATAACGTGACAAAAGAGTGGCTTCAACCATGACGATTTTGTCAGAGTCTAAATTCATTGAACGAATGAGGGAACCTTCGAGAGATTCTGAACGAATATTCTGTGACAAAAGGTAAGTTGAGGAAATGACGGAATCGATTCCCAATTTCTTATAAATCTCAACGTTATCAGGGTTTTTAACTAAGCATATGCATCTTCTTACGTTGAAGATTTTCTTTGCTAAAATACATGAAACATAGTTGTCTGTATCGTTTTCTGATAAGGCAATGAATAAATCTGCATCATAAATATTTGCTTCTTCTAAAGCATACGTTCTCCATGGGTTTCCGACATAAACAGAGATATGTTGATGCTTCATTAAGTAATCGGCAACATCCCTATTAGAGTTGATGACGATTATTTTATTTCCTCTTTCCTCTTTAAAGGAATCAATAATGTAATTGGCTTCGAGGTTACCATTAGCAATAACAACTATCATTATTTATTACCCTCCGCTTCGATGGAAAAGAATTTATTAGCGCTTAAATCCGTTGGATAAATAGCCTTAACATTAGGGATTCCGCTGATAAGGATATCTTTATCAGGATCATCAAAACGAACATAAACTCTAGGTATTTTGTAAATGATTCCGAATAAATGGGCCAAGAAAAGGTTAATGTTATCGTCACCGGTAACGATTATCGCTTCTTCAACTGAATCAATATAGCAATCTTCCTTTAAAAGGTTGATATCGGTCGCATCCCCAAGAACTTTGAAGCCAGTGAAAGCGTCATCTAGTTTCTTAAAAGATGATTCATATTGATCTAAAACGATTACGTTTTCTCCTCTTGCCGATGCTCTATCAGCGATGATGGCTCCGAGTCTTCCGCAGCCAATGATTAATATTTTATTCCTAATTGCCATACTTAATTATTTTACCCCACTTAATTATTTAATTAAAGGTGGCAATGTTGAACTAGATTTATTTGTTTCAAAAAACTCAACATCAGGAAGTCTTGAGGTGATTTCAGCATACTTAGCTTTCGTCTTCTTTTTAGAGAGTTCGTTAAAACCGGACTCTTTGTATTTTGTTAAACACCAAATAACATATTCCTTAGTCGCTTCCGTAATGAAATATTTCTCTGAATGACTAAGAAAATATTCAAGCGTTGTTTCCGGCTTAAAAGATTTTGGATTGTATGTATATGATGCGCTTAGCATATCACACACGTATTCGGTAGCGTAAACCCATGGCATGGTCTTGATTAAGATTCTTCCACAGAAAAAATCCGTCCAATATTCCCAATGGTGAGGGTTTCTTTTGGTATGATGTTGACAAACCTTGGAAAAGTAATTGTTATGAATCCTTTCCTCATACACCGGTGAATGGTTCCCGGCGTAATATTTAGCCGAAGTATTGAACTCTATTGGAGTGTATTTGGTTAGATCATGTTTTAAGGCATGCCAAAAAATACCCATATGCCTGGCATTTTTGATAACTAGTCTTCTATGTGAATTTATTAAATGCAAATGTTTGAATATATGACTCATAATTAACGTAAACATTATAAGTCTTTTTCGATGGAATTTTAATTTCCTTATTCAATTTAGGAATTATTTTATATGAGCTTCACACCATTCCTTGAGGTTTTCGATTTTTTGATATCCGCCATAGGATCCGCTTAGAGTTTTCTCGTATTCATAGGTGTCTTTGCCGACAAATGTAGTGAGTATTTCTTTGTATTTTTCCTCCAAATTGACGTTCTTGAATAAATCAGGATAGGTCACAGCGGCATCATAATAGCCGTTCATCAAGGAAACTTCGAGATTTGTATAGTAAGCGTTATATGGCATTTGAAGATATACTTCACCGTTTTTAACCGCTTTAACGTTATCGAAAATGGTTTTATCAGCATTGTAGGCGGAAATGGTTTGTTTCATACCTGCGGCATCGATGATGAATTTATCCATTTGTGGGGCGATTTCTTCAAAGGCCGCCTTACTAATATCTTGTTGACCTTGAGCAGTTAAAGTAACGACGCTTAAAGCGTTTTTGATGTTTCCAACATTGAACATTGGGTAATTTGAATGGGTCGCAAGATAATCTTTTTGGCCCCAGTTGCCTATTCCACCAACGTAAACTAAAGGTTTATCTTCATCTTTTACATCTTTTGTTAAATTTTTGATTTCCGTTATCGAATTAGCGATGTAATCAGTTAATGTTTTTGTTCTTTCTTCTTTATCAAGGATCTTCCCCAATGTTTTTAAAACATTAATCACCGTATCATCATAAACCGCTTGTCTTCCGTATTTTATCGTGAAAACTTTTGCCCCTGTGGTAGTTTCTAATTGTTTAGCAACCTCTTCAGTTTCAAAATCTGAAATGATCAAATCAGGAGCTAAAGAAGTCAAAGCAGTAAGATTTGGACCAGATTGATTGGCGGTTGGTCCACCAACGCCAGCACTGCTAAGGTTCCTAAAAGATTCTTTGTTTGCATCGTAATATGGTCTTGCAACCCCCTCAAATGGTAAAGTTGCAGATTCTCTTTTTGCAGGATTATCAATATCTTCGACTCCACAAAGAAGATCGAGATCACCAACGTAGGAATAAAGTCTTAAAGCGCCTGCACCAACGCAAACGATTCTTTTGTAGCTACCAGGATTGTAAGTTCCAACTCTTCCGATGCCATCTGTCACTTCAATACTTTCATTCGAAGAGATACTTTCTGAATTCGTGTTTCCTTGGCAAGCACTTAATAATGCAACACCTAATACTAATAATTTTGCTTTTTTCATTTACTTTTCTCCTTTTAATATATTTTTAATAAAATTCCCTCATCTTCTTTAATGATTTTCGCGTCAATGTCGTAGGTTTCTTTTATTCTTTCTTCTGTGATGGTCGAGGAATCTCCGGAAGAAATAACCTTTCCATCTTTCATAAAGAAGAATGTGTCGCCTATGAACACGGCCTCGGATATATCATGCAAAGAGAGCAAAATCGTAATGTTATTTTCTTTAGCAATTTCCTTTAACAAGGTGAGAATCATCTTCTGATGTTTCAAATCTAAGTTTGCCGTTGGTTCATCAAGCAAGAGCAACTTTGGGGAAGAAACTAAGGCTCTTGCTATTGCTACGAGTTGTTTTTCGCCACCAGATAAAGAATTTGCTGGTCTATCCTTCATTTCGCTAAGACCAACTTTTTCAATTATCTTTTCGGCTTCTTTTTTATCATGCGAACAAGGGAACGAATAGAAATAAGGCAAACGGCCAAGCAAGACTGAATCAAAAACGCTCAAGGAAGAGAATTCAATATTTTGAGGCACATATGCTATTAATTTTGCCCTATCTTTAAGTTTCAATTTCTTAAGATCGTTATCTCCTAAAAAAATCTCTCCTTCTTTTGGTTTGATTAGTCCCGATAAAATCTTAATTATCGTACTCTTTCCGACACCATTTGGTCCTAACAAAACCCCCACCTTTCCTTCTTCTAGTTGAATATCTACATGAGAAAGGATAGGCTTTGACTTCTTTTCGTAAGCGAAAGATATATCACTAAGCGAGAGCATATTTGTCTCCTTTCTTTGTAAAAAGGATGAGCAAGAACATTGGCGTTCCAAGCAAAGCCGTTATAGCGCCAACAGGCAAAGATGTGCCTCCTCCGATGAGTCTAGTAAAGATATCACAAATTAGTAAAAGCGATGCTCCGGCTAGAAATGAAGTTGGTATCAAAACTCTATGATCATTGCCAACTATTCTTTTCATGATATGCGGAGCAATGATTCCGACAAAACCTATTATTCCGCAGAAAGAAACGCATAAAGCTCCGATAAGCGAGGCAATAAGTAAGGACACAAAACGCAAAAGCGAGGTATTTATTCCAACGCTCTTAGCAAATCCATCACCTGCATCTAGAGCATTAAATCTATAGGAAATAAGTGAAAAGCAAATTAACGAAATTAAGATAACGCTCAAAAGAATATAATTTTCGCTCATCGTTAATCTTTCTAGGTTTCCAAATGACCAGCCAACAACCGCTGACAAGGCTACATCATCCGCAAAATACTGCAAAAGAGTTGTAGCGGCTTGAAAGGATGAGCCTAACGCTATGCCAACTAAGACAACCGTTGTCGGATGAAAGCGGTGGAAAGAAGAAAAGAGTAAAACTAAAAGAACACAAACAAAAGCAAACGCAAAGGCGACTCCGGCCACTGAGAATGGCGAATCCGAGGCGCTTACAAAGGAACTTGTGCTCGTTCCATATAAAGCAAGTATGATAACGTTCGCGCCAAATACGGCTGCATTAGAAATGCCTAATGTCGCTGGTGATGCCATTGGATTTTTCAAGGACGTTTGCATTATCAGGCCAGATAAAGCCAGCCCTCCGCCTATAACAAAAGCACCCAAATTTCTTGGCAACATTATTTTTTGCATTATTCGATTAGCGGCCTGATCGCTTTGTCCAAATATGCCAAGGAGGCAACGATCAACGCTCATATAATTCGGGGTAACAATGAAAGACAAGAGAAACAAGACCAAAGTAATGACGCATAAAATAAGAATGGTCATCAATATCTTCTTTTTGTTTACGTCAAATGTTCCGGGAATTTCTCTTTTTTTCATAACAAACGATAAAGAGTTTAGCAACTTTTCTTTAGAAAATACAAGAAAACAAACAATTTAGAATATTTTGTTCGATTTATTTCTTAACAAACAAACATATTATTCGTTATAATTCGTTTATATGAACAAAAAAGAAGAAAAAACAGTATCACTAATTCTCGAAGCGTTTGAACGTCTTCTAGAGAAAAAAGCTTACACGGACATTTCCGTTTCCGACATCATCTTAGAAAGCACGGTTTCACGCTCTACTTTCTACGCCCATTTTAAAAAGAAGGACGACGTATTAAAATCCGTTTGCATTAGCGTTTTTGAACACGCCTTTTCAAACAATCACTCAAAAGGTGGAGAGATAACGATGTATGACTACCGTGAAATGACGACTCACATCTTCTACCATTTCAAAGAACAGCAAAAATTAATTACCGCCATTTTCTCATCTGGCGCTTCCCATCTTTTCTATTCGACTCTTGGAAAAGAGGTCAGAAACCTAATGCGAGTGGCCTTACCAACCATCAAAATTTCTCATCCTAATGTACCAGATGACATTCTAATAACATGTATGTCTGGATCATTCGTTGATTTGTTAAAAGATTACGTTATCAATTCGCATACCGAAAGCGCATATCAAATGACGGCGTATTTCTATTCGCTTTTTGAGTGATATAATAAATAAAGAGGAAAATCATATGAAAACTATAGTTATAACTGGTTCAGCTAGGGGATTTGGCTTCGCGATGATGAAGGATTTCTATTTAACAGACGAATTCAACGCCGTTTTGTTGGACGTATCTGAAGAAAACTTAAAAATCGCAAAAGATGAGCTATCCAAATTAAACAAAAAAGGCAAAATTTTATCTTATGTCGCCGACGTAACGAACATAGATTCGATTCATAATGTCATCGAGAATGTCAAAAAAGAAATCGGCTCAATCGATATATGGATAAATAACGCAGGTGTTAATCAAAAGATGAATCCCGTTTGGGACGTTGACGAAAAGACAATTTCAAGATTAATCGATATAGATTTGAAAGGAACGATTCTTTGTTCTAAAGAAATCCTTTCTTTCTATAAAGAACAAGGCCATGGACAAATTTATAATGTTGAAGGCTTTGGATCCAATGACGCCTATCAAGTTGGCTTATCAATCTATGGCACCTCAAAAAGAGCCGTCACTTACTTTACGAAAGCTTTAGCTTATGAGGTTGATAAAGAGGGATTAAATGTCCAAGTTGGCAAAATCACCCCAGGGATCATGATTACAAATTTCATCAATCACAATCTAGGCGAAGGCGAAGCTTTCTCTCTTCCTGAAAAAACAAAGAAAGTTTATAACATTCTTGGAGATTATCCCGAAACAATCGCTGCTTTTATGGTGAAGCGCATTCTTAAAAATACCAAGAACAATGCGAAATTCACTTGGTTAACTAATAGAAAGGCATTCTTTAGGTTCATGAAAGCGCCTTTCTCAAAACGAGACTTCTTTAAAGAAGAAACAAAATAGTCTTAGCATGGTCAGAAGACCATGTTTTTAAATTATGCTCACGCTAGAAGATTCAACTAACTATAATATTTTAGCGATAGCAAAGGACCATTATGAATAAAACTATTGATAAAATTAAGCATTTAAACGAAATATTGTTAAAAAAGGACCACATCACAATAGGCGATGCTCTAGAAATCGACGATTTTGATCTTATTCTTCAGGAAAAGATAAACATTGATGATGAAACATTGGCAAAGGTTGCGGCAATTTTCTATTTGGAAGTTAGCACCCTTAAAAATGATGAGGCCGAATTGCCTCACGATGATGCCTTGGCGGTTGATGAAACGATCATAGCCCATCACAAAAATGAATATGAAAAGGAATTGGGCAAGAAAAAAGAGAAAAACGTCATAAAAAGGAATTTCACGGCCTTAGACAAGAAAAAAAGAAAGAAACTCATTCTAAATTTAGTCCTTACTTGTGTTCCTTTTTTGGCTTTTGCATTATATTCAGTAATAACAGTTTCGATAAATTCAGCAGAAACGCTCAATTCTTATCGCACAGAAAACTCTCTATCCTCTTCACAAAAGAAAATTGAAGACTCCTTACCTTCATATGGCGAAAACGGATCTTATTTTTGCAATACATATGTCGGTGCCCAATTAGAAAGCATTAACAACATTTCCACCTCTAATAATTCTTATACTGTGGCAATGTCCCTTAGATACGATTTCGATCAAATGGATTTTCATAAAATGTGGTGGAAAAAAACCAAAGGAGAGACGTTCAATTCAGATAACTTCTATTCCGAGGAAGAGTTGACACAGGATTCATATTGTTTTGATTCAACGGGAACTTCTTGGTTAAATTATCCAGACAATATTCCTGACGTTATTCAATTCAATTTCGAAAGCGTCACAGGCGAAAGAGAACATTTATCGCCTACCCTTGCGCCAACTAGCATTTCTTCTTTATATACCGAAGAAAGAGCGGCATATCCAGGGGAAAAATCTTCAAATGTCTATGCTACAAAAAATGATGAATTTTCTATTGGAAATGGCAAGGTCGTTGCGGATTCCCTTGAATATTTAGACAAAGGAACGGCTTATAAGAGCGAAACTGCCTTTAGATTTGGCCAGAAGCTTCATTTCAACGCAAACATAAACAAGAAGTTCGATTCCCCTAGATATCCATTAGAATCATCTCAGTTTAGAATCTATATTCAGCCAACAAGAACTACTGATTATATACGTTATATTCCAGATGAATCCATGAGTGGTTTCTCCACGTATTTCAGCATTTCGGGAAGATACTCATTGGTTAAAGAGAACGACGGCATCAAGAATTTCGTTATTATGAATAACTATTATGTCGATAAAGACTTAGATAGGTCATCTTCAACATATGGTCAAGAGATAATTAAATCTCAGCTTGAAGTTGTCGTGCGTGCCAATAAGCATGGTCTTTCCGTCTTTGTTAATTCTTTCTTGAATATCATCGCGGTTGCTTCATGGTTAATCCTTGCTTTCTTCAACCAAAGTTTCAATAAAGATGATTCTATCGGAATGATCGGAACTGGTTTCTTCTCCGCTATATCGGCAATATTATTAGGTTTCTCCGTCGTTTCTAGCGCCGATACTTTCTCGCTTTTATCGGTGGTTAACATATTTACGCTAGGAATGGTTCTCACCATGGGATATGAATCTATTGCCGCTAGAAGAGCGAATAAGATTCAAGATGCATCACTAATTGCATATCGTACAGTTAAAATTAGAGTATTGTTCTACTTCTTTGTGGCGTTCTCTTTGCTTATGTATATATTATTGCCAGCAATTTCCTATCTTTGGATCTTATAAACATTAAGTCAGCCTCTTAACTGAGGCTTTTTTGATGTCTTTAACAAATTCAAATCGGATATACAGAAGCATTCCTTATTTCCCTAAATTGTCTTTTCTAATGTGCTTGCTTAAAAGAAAAAAGTCTTAAATCATAATCGATTCAAGGCTAGTTAGTTTTATTCGCAAATGTAATTGCCTTTTTGCTTTTTCGCTTCATAAAGTTTTATATCAGCCACTTTATAGAGTTTATCAAAGGAGGTTTCTTCTTCACCATCATATTTAACGAGACCGCCAGAAATCGATATTCTGAAGTTCTCATCGCTTGAAATTCGAATGTTTGAGATTCTAGCGAACAAAGCATCAACTATTTGTTTTTGACCTTCATCGTTTAAATCTTGCAGAGAATAAACAGCGAATTCATCGCCACCAAGTCGCATAACAACGCCTTTTTCATTAAAGGTTTCTTTTAGCGCTTGCGCTACTTTTACTATGGCTTCATCGCCAACTGAATGGCCATATGTGTCATTTATGTTTTTAAATTTATCAATATCCATAATGATGAAAGCGCCTTTTTCTCTTCTAGACATCAGTTCATCTACCGCTCTTTCTCCGGCATAGCGATTATATAATTGCGAAAGTGAATCGACTTCGCTCAAAGTCTTTAGTTTTGAAGAAAGATCGTTTAATCGGTTGGTCTGCAAAGAGAACATAAAGAAGACGATTGAGAAAACTCCAGCGCTTATTCCGAGTGAATGAATATTGAAAATGCTTTCAAAGAGCATCGCTAAGACAACGTAAATAAGCAAAACGACAATTAAAGCAACGCTAAAATGTTTATTTAGGGCTTTCCTTAAAATGACTTCCGCGCCTGCTACGACCATATAGATAACCGTAATAATCTGAGAAATATAGCCTAAAGGCCCTCTATGGAAGGAATTTGAGTCACTAAACCAGAATACCCAATGCGTGTAGAAAGCAAATTGTTGAACAAACACGACGATTAACAATGGAATTAAATCAAGATAGATAAGTTTTGACCACTTCCCCTTAACGTCTGGATGCATCAAATATACAAATGGATAAATGAGCGCAGGTCTAACGACGTAGCCAATGACCGAGAACAAAGTTCTCCATATAGTAGGATGATCCAAGCTTGCAAAATAGAATTCCAGGTTATACGCTAGCAATTCTAAAATCTGTAAGCCCAAAGCGGCATAAAAAATAAATTTCTCTTTCTTATTAAAAGTTTTTCCAAACACTAAAATGACAAGTTGAAAGAATAAACCTATTATTGGTGCAAAATTGTATTCAATAAATAAATCGACTGTCATAAATGCAATTCATATTATAAAAAAAAAAAAAAGAACTATTACTAGTCCTAATTTTTGATTGTGGTGACCTGTACGGGATTCGAACCCATGAATGTATCCTTGAAAGGGATATGAGTTAAGCCTCTTCTCCAACAGGCCATTTAATGGCGCTCACTATAGGGCTCGAACCTACAACAAATCGGTTAACAGCCGATTGCTCTGCCATTGAGCTAAGTGAGCGCATCAATCACACGGACGTGCCGTGCATGGAATATATTACTTATTATGAAATATTTTTGCAAGATAATTTTTCTTTTTTTCTAAAAGTTAGTTCTTTGGCTGCACCGAAACAAAAAAGATGCCCATAAAAAGGGCATCTTCATTTTCAAATTTGCTTATTTATTTTCAAGCTTCTTTTCAATCAAGGCGAATAAATCACCGACGGTTTTGAAAGAAGCTAATTCATCAGTCGCAAATTGAAATCCATATTTGTCTTCCAAGTCGAGGCAAAGTTCAACGACATCAAGGCTATCTAAGCCTAAGTCCTTGATCAATTTGTCATCGCTTATAGATTCAACATGGAGTTTTTCGCAGAATTGCTTTCTGATTTCATTTACTTGGTTTGCACTCATAATCATTTACCTCTAGTGTCCATATTATAAAGCGTTTTGATTTTAAGGCAAACCATCCTTTTCTAAATTAGATGCTAAATCCGATATAACTTGCCGTTGTTATAGATCCGGAATCGTTAACGCTGATTTGTTTGTTAACTGCTTCAGCTGATTTTGTAAATGTTGGGACTAAGATTGCAGCAATAGTTCCAAATGCAGCCAAAGTAAGAATCATGGCTAATAATTGACCTTTAAGTTCACTCATAATTTTTCCTCCTTTCCTTTCAACCTCTATATCCGAGAACCACGGATCGATTGATACTGATTTTTTTGACGCTCTGATTAAAAGAGTACGTCTTGTAATTTTTATATACTTGGAAGGAGAATATATCCCCTTCTGCTGGCGTGTAAGTTTTAGAATTCGTTGGGACGATATATGCCCCTTGGTTACGCACTGTCATTATTATCTCTGACGTTATTCCCCAACTTTTTGTGATCATTTTGCCTGCGGTAATGGCAATAGAGTCAACTTGTGCGTATGTGGTTTGCATATTGCATAAATCTCCAGCATATACAAACATCGAGATGACAAACACCAAAGATAAGAGAAAACTTAAATTAGATGACATTAGTGTATCCCTCCATTAAGACAACTACCGCAACTGCAATTATTCCCATGGAAAGTGCAGAAGCTAGCATTGGCAAGAAGTTAAAATTGCCATAATTGCTTTTTTCATTTTCGATTAGTTTGGCTCGCTTTGCGTTTGATAAAGCAGTAAACAACGTATCAAATTGGTTTAGATATTCTTCTCCTCCCCCTTCGATAGACATCTTATAAACAGAGATGAGAACCTGCTTTATTTCTAAATTCTGAAAATTTTTTGCAAAGTTCATATATGGCGTTATCGTCTTGTCTTCGTCTATATCTTCTAGTAACTTTCTTATCTTTTCCGAAAGCGAATCCGAACAATAACGAAGGCAATCTTCTAGGGCGTTATAAACTGGTCTTCCGTTTTTCACAAACAACCCGAAATAAACAAACACGTGAACAAACTCATTTTCTAACCTTTCTTTTTCTTTCTTTATGATCTGAGAAGGCCTGCTTATCAGCAAGTAATCGATTGCGGCTAGGAATGCCGTCATGCCTAATACCGCCAATATTTGCTTACTTAAAATATAAATAGCTGATCCTGCCGCAATAAAGAGGATATTGACGATTAAGAGCTTTATCATCTCTTTCTTATAATCGAGTTTGGCTCTCTCATATGTTTCTTTAAGCTTGTTTTTTCTTTTTGAAACCATCTTTCAAACCTCCCTTGAAATCTATTTTTTCTTTCGTTACCCCAAGTGCAAATATCACAAAAGATCCGTATGCAATCATGAAATAGGCAAGGATTAACAAGACAAATGCCATATTTCCAACCAACGAATCATAGAAAGCCGACAAACCGAATCGCAAAACTCCCATTACAAGCAAACTCATAAGCCAAAGGGAAGAGAATTGAATTAAAGCCGCATTGGCGTTTTTCTCTCTTGCAATCCTTTCTTCTTCAAGAGACGTACATTCTCTTAATAAGGGACCGGCTACATCCAATATTTCCCCTCCCTCTTCCTGATAAAGGCGAATTGTTGAGACGAATACCTTGTAAATGTCCGACTTAAAATACGTATTTAAATATTCCAAACGTTCTTCAAAACCTTTCTCATTTAAAGAATCTAATATTTTCTTTTCTTCTTCATCTAACCCCACAAGGGCATTTTCGAATGAGATTTCAAGTGAACGCGAAGCTGATAGAGAAATAATGAACGAATTTATAAATCTATACGCTTCTCTATTTCTTTTCATTTTTGAAAAATATTTCTTTATCAATCGTTCAATGATTAAAACAAAGATCGCTATACCGATTGCAAAAATCAATCCGGCATAGATGAAATTACTAGTTAGCAAGTAACAGATTCCCCCAAAAGCAAGGGATATCGCAAAATATATCAATAACCTATTTTTCATATGCTTTCCTTTCATATAGTGGAATTAACTTTTGAGTTTTTTCATCGAGATAAGATATCGATTTAAGATAACGTCTCACTCCAATTGACGGGTTCATTTCTTTAACGATATAAACGTAATATCGAAGATGGTGAGCAATGTCATCCATCAATTCATCTTTTTTCAAATTTGGGTTCCCCATCATCGCTAGTCTAGCGACTCTATCTGGCATAGCATTAACATCTTTTGCGTGAATCGTCGTTAAAATCGGGTGACCAGACATAGCGCTCGTTAATGCGTCAAGCATTTCTTCTCCTCTAGCCTCGGAAACGACGATGTAATCAGGATTATTTCTTAATGCGTTTTTTATTAACATTGAGAAATTCATTCCTTTAGGATTTTGATCGTTAATCAACCAAGTAGATAAGTCTAATGTAGGAATCTCTAGCATATCTAATTCCTCGATGTTATCAATTACGATAACTCTCGAATCTTCTTTCATATGATAAAGACAATATTTCTCAAATTCCGTTTTCCCAGATCCAGTAAGGCCGCCAATAACGACGGACTCCTCTTTATCCAAAAGGTCTTTGATAATCCTTCTACTCTCATCGTCCATAAAATCAGAATTCTCATCAATCAAGCACCCTTTATGTTCAATTCTTAGAGAGAATGTATACGCCTTTTCATTTCTCACACGAGCTAAAGAGGAATTGACGGCATTTAAACGATATGAGCCAAACGATACGTCCAATATGGGGTTTATGAAGGAAAATTGTCTTTCGGATGTGTTAGCCAACTGCCTAAGAAAAGCTCCAACTTCATCATTGCTTAATTCGATGTCGCTCTTTTTCCTTCCACTTGTGTTCGTTACGTAATATAAGTTCGAACCATTAAATGAAATATCAGTTAACCCTTCTATTTTTAATATCGGAGAAAGAAATGAGGTTTCAAGAAATGTTATTGGGTTTGATGCCATTTTATGTTTTCTCCTTTATGATGAATTTTTTGTTGTTCGTGTATGTATAATTTTGAAAATAATTAGCTCTTAAGGTTATTTTTGTCCCTTTATAAAATTGAACCGTTTGTTCGTTTACTATATACGGATCAGTAAGTTCAACGTTAAATTCGTAATCGATCTTCATGATAGCCTTGTCAAAATTCGATGAGAAATACTCCCTTAAGGTATTCCTTAGAAAATCTTCAACAAAATATGGCCCATATCCGGATTCATCATCATTTTGAACCGCGTAAACGCAACGTTGCACTACCGAATAGTCTAAACTATCAAAGACTCTTCTCACCTTTCCTAATTGGGAAGTGTAAGAATACATTTGAAAGCAAAACGTTATGACTACGGCCACGAAAAAGTAATTAACCATTAGAGGACTTCCTCCACGTAATAGGCCGAATCGGCATGGGATCCAAAATAGTTTTTGCTCTTCGTATAAGAAAATGCAGCCAAAATATTAACAAGGCCTAAAGGGCCTGCATTCAATAATTCAACCTGGTACTTAAATGTTACCGGAGAGCTACCAGATATTGCCGGAATGGGGATATAGTTTCTTAAAGTTACGTAATTTCTGCTATTCACGCCATTCGGTATGGTCTCCTTGAAATAAACCTTTCGATAATCTGGACTTAAATAAAAGGCTACTTTTGGTTTTAATGTTATGTATCTTCCATCAAAAAGAACTCGCAAAGGTATTTTGTAACCTTTCTCGCCTGTAAAACCAGTGGTTGGTTCACCTAAATTGTAATTTTCATAACCATCATATATGAATAAATTAGCATCCCCCTCCTTTACTGTTATTGACGTTGGTTGATGCGCATAATCTCTTAATTCCATTTTTAAAGGCACACTAAAATATGATTTGGTTATTTCGCCTCTATTTTCTTTTTGAAAGTCCTGCCAGTCTACAAATCTCCCGTCTCTAACGCATTCCATTTCGTTTTTCCATTCTTTTCCGCCAAGAAAAACTCGTTTGTGATACTCGTATTTATACAATTGAGCAACAAGAATAGAAGGATGGCAATAGTAATTTGTCGCGTAATGTCCGACTTGCATGTTATAGATATCTCCAGTGCAATAGGTGGTGGGAAATTTCATATAATAATATTTGCCTGTGTAATTATTGATATGTTCATCAACGTAAAAGCCTATGTAAAAATTATTTGTATATATATCATCCCTCTCATCAGTACTGATTCCATAATTGCCATATGCACCTTTTAACGGTATTTTGAAAGAACGTGCTTTTCCTATTTCAGTACTTCTGAAATCGCTTTGATAAAGGGTGTAATAAGTACATCCGGCTTCACCGATTTTAAATCTTGCTCCACTTCCATAGGCATAAACCACTCTTATTTGATATTTCATGCTTGTTTTTGGATAAAATTTTAATTCAAGATTGCAATTCTCAATGTTTTTAGAAAACAAAGTAGGGAACTCAAATTCGCCAAAATATCCAAGTTCATTGCTTATTTTTTCAGCGTTCTTTTCATTCACCAATTCCTGATCGCCTAAATAAAATTTATGTTCTTCTTCAACGTAAGAAGTCGCCCCCGTCATTAATGGCAAAAGCATTGTTACAAACATCAATCCGCTTCTCTTCATAAATTTCCTCCTTTTTTCTCCCCTCACTTATATAAAGACGTACTTTTTAAAAAACGGACAAAATTTTTAAAAGAAAATGTAATGAATGCAATTTAGAGCCTTTTTGCTCTATAATATAAATATGATTTTGTTAATTGGTGCATCAGCAAGTGGTAAAACTGAAATATCTAGGGCTCTAGCCATTAAATATGGGATTTCTAAAGCGATAACGCACACCACAAGGGCTCCAAGAAATGGTGAAATAAACGGAGTTGATTATTATTTCGTTGATGAAGAAGAATTTGCTCAACTAGCAAAACAGGGCGCTTTTGTAGAAACCACTCTTTATAATGGATGCCACTACGGGTGTTCAAAGGCTGAAATAGCCGACGACAAAGCCGTCGTCGTGGACCCAAATGGCTTGAAATCGTTTTTAAAGTTAAAAGATCCTTCAATCGTTGCTTTCTATCTCGATGCAAATGAAAGCACTCGCAAAAGCAGGATGCACTCTAGAGGGGACAAAGAGGAAGATATCAAAAAGCGTTTAGAGAACGACAAAGCGGCATTCACAGCCGATAAGCTTCTCGGAATCGATTATTTCATAAAATCTGACGATGCTGATATCGTTACCATAACAAAAGATGTGTATACAAAATACGTATCAAAATTAAAAGAAAGAGGAATTGAAAATCCAAATATAGTCGTTAAATAACGGCTATTTTTATTTCTTTTTGATAATTCTAATGAAGGCCTCTTTAACGGTGTATTTGCTAACGGAAGTGACCCTAACGTAAATATTGTCAATTCTAAATGTATCGCCAACTATAGCAAATCTTCCTAAATGATCGATGATCCATCCACTAACGGTTGAATAATCATCTGGCAATAATTTATCAGGGTCTAAGCCCATCTCATTATAAAAGTCATCGATATTCATCATGCCGTTAACATAGTATGAATTTCTTCTTTCACCTTTTCTAATATCAGCAGTTGGATGGTCTTTTTCATCCCACATTTCGCCAACTAATTCTTCAAGAATATCTTCGAGGGTGATAATTCCTTCCATTCCGCCATATTCATCACGAACAATTGCAATGTGATGCTTGCTTTTTTTCATCAAAGCCATCGCAGAGGAAATCATCATCGTTCTAGGAACATCAACTATTGGTAAAAGAACATCTTCGTAAGTAACCTTTTTTCCTTTGACTAATTCTCTTAGGAGTGTTTTCACCGGTATGTAGCCAAGTACATGATCCATATTTTCTTTGTAAACAATGATTCTTGAGTGGTGGAATGCTTCTTTTTGCTTAAGGAAATCTTCAAAAGATTCTTCGATATCATAGCCAAAAACCTTTACTCTAGGAGTCATAACCTCATAGCAAGAAGTTTCTTTGAAATCGATTGAACGATGCAAAAGCTCAGATTGCTCCTCATCGATTATCCCCTCTTCTTCAATCGTGTTGACCATGGCTTCAAGTTCTTCATCGCTAGCTAAAGGGTTCTCATCGCCGCCTTTTTTAATAACAGGTTTGCAAACAAATGAGGCAAAATGGTAAGAAGGCCAAATGAAAACGAAGAAAATTGCTTTGATGGTTTTCATGAACGGCACGAAAATTTTTGAAAGAGAGAAAGAATGGTCTGATGCTATGTTTTTAGGCGTAATTTCGCAGAAAATAAGCAAGAAAACAAGCAAAGTTAAGGATGAAATTGTGCTAGCAAGGTCTTCTCCAACATGTGGAGCAAGCAAATCTCTCCCTAAAAGAGCGCCAATAGAGGAAAGAAGAACGTTTGAAAAATCATTTCCAAACAATATAAGGGCAATCGTTTGGTCATAGTCATTGGCGTATTCTAAAGCTTTCTTTGCTTTTTTATCGCCTTTTAAAGAATGGGCTTCAAGTCTCCTTCTATTAACGGAGGAATAGGTCATATCCGCCGCAGAGAAAAGAAAGGAGAGAATTGCTAGGATGAAAATGACAATTATGTAAACAATATCTATTGTTTTCATGCTTTTTTCGCTCCTTTTTTCTTTTTGCTTTTTGTGGTTTTAGACGGAGTGATTTCATCTTTTTCGGATATTGTGCCAACCAATTCTTCTAAAACGTCTTCCATTGTGACCATGCCAATAAGGACATTTTTACGGTAAACAAGGGCGACTTGCTTTCTTTGTTTTTGGAACCCATCAACCAATTCATCCATAGTGACGTTAGGAGAAACGATAAAAGGCTTTTCAATCGAATCATTTAAATCTGTTTTAACCGTTTTATCATCTAGATAATCGGCCAAAAAGTTCTTTACTAGAAGGATTCCTACGATCTTATTCGGGTTATCGTAATAAACAGGAATACGAGAATAGGATGTTGAACATATTATTTCTACGAGTTTATTTAAAGATAAATTCTTGAGATTGATTGTAAACATCTTCTCTCTAGGCGTGAAAATCTCTTTAACTTTCGTATCAGAAAAATCTAGAGAGTTTTGGATGATTTGACTTTCATTTTCTTCTAAAACGCCCTGATTTTCGTTGAATTCTATGATGTTTTGAAACTCTTCCTCGGTCATCTCCGGCTCTTCTTTTGATTTGAAAAGCTTTTTGAAAACCCAAGAAATTCCTCTAAAAAGAGCAGATATTGGATAGAGAAGAATGATTAAAAACGCTAAAGGATAGCAGGACCATGTGGCTATTTTATTAGGAAGTTTTCTTCCAATCATCTTTGGCATCGTCTCACCAAATATATATAAGAGGATGGTTAAGATTAGTGAGCCAATCAAAGTCGCTAAAGAATTGTCCAAATCTTTCATTATGGTATCGACAAAAAGGAAAGTCGTTACCGCAGAAAGAATGACGGATGCAGCATTATTTCCGATAAGAATCGTGACTAAGGCGGAATCAAAATGATCATCACACCAAAGAACAACCTTGGCATTAGATGATCCATTGTTCGCCTTTACTTCAAATTTAAAACGATTAATCGAAGAAAATACAGTCTCAACTAAGGAAAAGAATGCGGACGCTATAAAGAGAACAACTGTCAATATCAAGTATATTACCCAATGTGGCAAAGTCAGCAACCTCCTTTTGAATGCATGCTATTTTAGCATACTTTGAGGAAAATACAAAAAAGACCCCACAAAAATGGGGTCAAAAAGTGAAAGTGTTAATTATTCTTCATCTTCTTCGATATCTTCAGGCTCATCGTTTCCTGCGACACGGTATGAAGACAATTGAGCGGCATAGTTAAACGGAACTATTTCTTCTTTGACTAAGCCATCCTTTTCACAAACATCCTTGATTAATTGCTTGGCGCGTTTTAAAGAGAGCCCGCTCTTAACCTTGAAGGCTAGAGGTATATCCTTATATAAATTCTTAACGCCAACATCTTTTACTGGAATCGTTGAATCCTTGTAATCATTTGGATCAAGAGCCATATAAAGTTTAAGACCTTTTCCGGCAACAACCATCTTTATATATGTCTTGGTATGGAGCCTAAATGTATCTCCAGAAATTGAAAGGCGGGACTTAAGACCATAAGCGAGCGCTTCTTCTTTAAGTTCGTTGTAACTATTTTGAATATCTTCGCTTAAATTTAGTAAACGTGTGGCAAATGGTACTCTTTCGGCTTTTTCTTGGGAAGGATCGGTTTCAGGAAGAGTTTCTGTAACAACAGGCTCAGGTTCTTCTTTTGCAGGTTCTTCTATGACTGGTTTCGTTTCAATCGTGGAAAGCTTTTTATTCAATTCCTCAGAAATTATGGCACGAATATCATCAGCGGAAAGTTGACTTGCTTTAAGGTTTTCAATAGCAAGTTTTGTTTCCTCTTCTTTAAGTTTGTCGCTTTCTTCTTTTTTAGCATATTGCTCACTTAGTGCTGCAATCGCTTTGTTTTGATCGTCTTCGTTTTCTTTAAAAGATGCAAGTTCGCCTTTGATGACTGAAGAAATCTCATCAATGGTGATAGAAGTTTCTTTAGGGGTGTTAGAAAGTTGCTCTTTAATCGTTTCTTTTATCGTTTCGAGCGTAACTTCATTTTCGCCTTTATTTTCATCGATTACTTCGATAACTTCGTTACGAATCATCTTGCTAAGCTCATCAGCTGTCATGAATTCTTCTTCAAAATCAGGAGCAGGATTTTCCTCTTGAACTGGAGCAGGTTCAACGGCCTTTTCGTTTTGCGGTCTAGTTGAGGCATAATATTCATCCAATTCATCGCGAATCAATGCACGGCATTGTTCATCAGTGAGAGGAAGCAATTCTTCAGGATGATCGTGGTCTCTAAGTTCGTTTTTAATGATGGAACGGAGTTCTTTTGCAGTAAGAGGGCGTTCTTCAATTTTTTCGACCTTCTTCTCTTGATGCTCGTCGCTTTGTTTATTTTGCGATAAAGCGGCAATAAGAGCACTTTGTTGAGCCGCTAAAGATTCATTCATGATTTTTCTGACATCATCTTCAGTGAGAGCAGGCTTTTCGACCTTTTCTTCCTTTACTGGAGCTGGTTGAGGAGGCAATGGTTGCTGAGGCGCAAAAACCCCTTGAGGATAACTTGCTTGAGCAGGTGCTCCGCTATAAGTGATATTCTGCACGATGAGAGGTTGTTTTTCTTCCGTCTTTTTAGCATCGTCTTTCTTGCCTTTTGTAACATTCCCATCAGGATTGCTTGTTGTTGAGGAAAGAGATGTAAAGCCTTCTTTTTCCTTATCGTCCTTAGGATTCTTGATGTCATCAACAAGGGCGCCAATTACGGAAACTAAGCCAAAGCCAAAAGACAAGGCAGCAAGCAAGGCAATTCCTATGAGTAAGAAAATCGATCCTGCGTGGTTAGCAAAGTTTTCGATGAACATATTGTGCATTAAGGTAAATCCATTATGCACTTCTATAGAATTCACTGTTCCGTTAAACAAATAGCCAGTTGTGGAATCTTTATAACCGATGAAAGAGAAAAGAACCCAAATGGACACTGTTCCAAAAATAAGATAGAAAAGATTGATTGATAAACTATTCGCTCTCTTTGTGGCAATCAATACAATAAAATGCCAGAGCCAGAAAATAGCCAATACAGCAAGCAAGCCAACTAAGATACCTGAACAAATCGGTCTCTCAATGGCAAAGGAGATAGTTTCTTTAAAAGATGGCCATAAGTTGGTAAACAATTCATTAATGTAATCCCCTGGAAGGAACGACTTTAATTCCCCACCGATATTAGGAAGGAAAATTAACAATAAGGCTGCGGCAATAGCAAATATCGCCGAAATAAATGACATAACTAATGGTGACTTTTTCATATAAAAAATCCTTTCATCTAGTTTAATCGTAAATTCCTTTTACTTAAAAGTAAAGAGTTAAAAAGAGAAAAGAGGTGGGTTTTAACGTGAAAAAATCGAAATTGCACGCGAAATAACTTTTATCTTAACCGTTCCTTGTTCGCCTTTTTCACCATCCAAACACCAAAATCCATCGTCTTTTGGCGTTATTTTCGTTTCGCTGATTTTCAACGCTTTTTCTTTTTTCACCGGTAAAAACTTCAAAATTCCATTAAAACAAGATTTGGGTGGAAAATACCCCTCAATCATCCCATCATCCAGTTTGGTTTGCTTATTCAATTTAAACCCACCCATATTTTCTCCATTTAAAAACATTATGAATGGACATTCTTTTTCATATGTTTTTCCTTCAAATTCGTATGTAAAAGCATATGTTTTCTTTTTGAACATCTCTTTTAATGAAGAAAAGTAATAAGCGAATTTTCGCATATGTTTTTTACTTTTTACTCTATATGGAATAGAAGAATATGTGCCGTACGCTAAGCAATACAAAAAATATTTTGTTTGTCTTTCAAATGAAGCTTCTCCTATATCAATTTCTTTGATTTTCATCTTCTTGATTGTTTCAAGAGACTTCTTTAATGATTTAGAAACTCCAAAGTTTTTGCCGCCATCGCCCAAAGTTCCAGCATTGATATATCCAAGAATTGGTTTTTTCTCGAATTTCATTAGTTCATTTATTGCCAAATTTAGCGTTCCATCTCCACC
>CAVFKA010000010.1:193367-268464 GCA_963623195.1 bacterium
CCACCAATAACAATAAGGGCATCGTATTTAGATACCTCATTTTCATATACATGGGTCGCCTCTTTTTCATTTTTTGGGCAAAGAAAAAGCATCTCCGAAAATGTTGATGCCAGTTCTTTTTTGATTTTTGAAAAATATTTATTAAATTTACCTTTACCAGATGATGAATTATAAATGAAGATTGCTTTCATAAGCCAATTATAGCTTATTTCTTCTCACTGTATTTAATGGAATGTGCAATAAATTCTCTGAAAAGTGGGTTTGGATGCAACGGACGAGAAGTAAATTCTGGATGGAATTGGCTTGCGATAAAGAAATCGTTTTGTGGCAATTCGATTATTTCAACGAGATTTTGTTGAGGGTTAACTCCGGAGAAGACCATACCCGCTTTTTCAAACATCTCACGATATTTGTTATTGAATTCATAACGATGACGATGTCTTTCCTTAACAGCTTCATTCTTATAGCATTCATATGCTAAAGTGCCTTTTTTGACACCGCAATCATATAACCCTAAACGCAATGTGCCACCCATGGCGATTCCACTATATTGATCGCGAAGAAGATCGATGATTGGATTTTGCGTTTGTGTATCAAATTCGGATGTGTTTGCGTCGGATAAGTTAAGAACATGCCTTGCAAACTCAACACAAGCAAGTTGCATGCCAAAGCAAATTCCTAAGAATGGGATGTTATTTTCTCTTGCATAACGTATGGCAACCATCTTTCCTTTACTTCCTCTTTCGCCAAATCCGCCAGGAACTAAAATGCCATCGTAGCCTTTCAGAGTCTCTTCAACGTTCTTGTCTTTGAGGTCATTTGATTGAATCCAACCGATTTCGACTTCGGATGAATTGTAGTATCCAGCATGTTTTAATGCGGAAACAACCGAAAGATAAGCATCATGAAGCTCGACGTACTTACCAACTAAAGCGATTTTGACTTTCTTTGTTGGATTTTTGACTGAATCGCACCAAGAACGCCATTCATTAAGATTGGCTTCTGGGGCATTTTGGAAACCTAAATGTTCTAATACGTAGTCATCAAGGCCTTGCTCATGTAAGGCAAAAGGAAGTTCGTATACGCTTTCGAGGTCATCGGCTTCGAAAATTCCGTTCACAGGGACGTTGCAAAATAAGGAAATTTTTGCTTTTTGTCCTTCTGGAAGAGGGACTTCTGAACGAAGAACTACGGCATCCGGTTGAATTCCAAGAGCCAAAAGTTCCTTAACAGAATGTTGAGTTGGCTTAGTTTTTGTCTCACCTGCGCTCTTTAAATATGGGACAAGAGTATTGTGGGCAAAGAAAGTGTTTTGATAGCCGAGTTCCAAACGGGCTTGACGGATTGCTTCTAAGAATGGAGTCGATTCCATATCGCCGACAGTTCCTCCGATTTCGACTATGACTATTTCAGCTTGAGAAGCCTTTGCGGCGTCAACGAGTCTTTGTCTGATTTCATTTGTGATATGAGGAATGACTTGGATGCAAGCGCCTAAATAATCGCCTCTACGTTCTTTTTCAAGAACGGTGGAATAGATTTTTCCTGATGTAATCGAACTTTCTTTAGAAAGATGAAGATCAGTCCAACGTTCATAGTGGCCTAAATCCAAATCCGTTTCGGCTCCATCATCGGTAACATAGACTTCGCCATGTTGATATGGCGACATCGTGCCTGGATCAATATTCAAATATGGGTCAAGCTTCATCATGAAGACTTTGATTCCCCTAGATTTAAGCAATAACGCTAAAGATGAGGCGAAAATACCTTTCCCCAATGAAGATACAACTCCGCCCGTAACAAAGACAAATTTGGCTGACATAATAACCTACTCCCTTATTTTTTAACGTACTTTATTTTAACAAATTTATGACCTCTTCTTCAATATGTTGAAAAGGTTTTCATAAAAGAAAAAGAGGCGACTAAAACGCCTCGTGATTCTAATTAATTTTTTGGTGTGATTGGATGATCGCCATCTGAATAGAAGAGAACACCTACTGTATTTGGACCACAATAGACAGTGATTGTCGCACTGGCCCTTGTTTCTTCGATTCTAGAAAATCCTGCGGCTTGTAGTTTTTCCCTAATCATCGCAAGAACATTTTCTGGCAACCCAGAATGGGTTATGAAAATAAGCTTCTTGTCGATGTTTTGATAAGTGGCCAATTCATCTTCGACATACTTTTCATTAACCTTCATCAAAGGTCCACGATAAATATGATCTTTTGTCATTGAGCCATCTTCTTGAACGATGATTTGTGGTTTCAAATGTAAAAGGTTTGCGCCAAGCATTGAAAGAGCGGAGCATCTTCCGCCTTTGAAAAGATTGTCTAAAGTTTCAATAGTGAAGGAAGCGCGGGCATATTTTCTTCTTTCAAGAACCTTTGCTTCGATTTCTTCTGGAGAATATCCAGCATCGGCTAACTCTGATGCGTAGATGGCTTGCAAGGCAATACCGGTTGAAAGAGATTTCGTATCAATGATAGTGACTTTTCCTTTAAAGCCTTCTGCTGCTTCTTGAGCATTCTTGCATGCTGAAGAAATGGCGCTTGATAAGCAAAAATGTATAATGTGGTCGCTATCTTCTAGGACTTTTTTGAAGAATTCTTCATATTGGAATTGATTGATAGCACTTGTCTTAGGAAGCTTTTTGGTTTCTTTAGTAAAGTCATAAAGCCTTTGAGGATCGATTGTGCCATCCGCAAATTCTTCTTCACCCATAATGACGGTGAAAGGTAAAGTTCTTATCTTATATTCATCGAGTATGTTTTGTGGTAAATCAATTGTTGATTCAGCCGTAATTGCAATTTTCATAATAAATCCTCCATTTATATTCTATTCTTTTTTGGCTTTTATGAAACGAAATTTAGAGAATAAAACGTTTCCGTCTTCTCTCCTTATTGGCATTACCTCATTCACTAAAGGCGCTAAATAGGTAACAAATTCTTCCGACATTTCCTGATTGTTTTTGATATATGATTCAGGAATTTTCTTAGTCAAGTTTGCAACGTTATCTAAAGGGATGAGAACGAATTCAACTTTGTATGGATTCGAAGAAATCCTCTTTATTCCGACCATTTTTCCGCTTTCTCCATTTAAGAAAGACTTCAGTGCAAATCTAGCCGATTCAATCGCTTCAAAGGAATCAACCTTGCTTATTTTGCTTGAGTCAGCTCTTTGAATGGTGGATTCGGAAATAACCCTTGTTGCTATTCCCAGTTTATTTTTGATGATTCTAGCTAAGGTTTCTGAACAACCCTCTAAAGACTTATGTCCGAAAGAATCTTCACCTGAATTGTTCTTACCTTCCAAAGGTGCCCCTTCAGATAAAGCAATTAAGGCACAATGCTGTCTTTCGTATATTTCTTTTATCTGTCTTAGGCAATCTTCTTCATCCCATTTCATTTCAGGGATATAAATGTAGTCAGGCCTTACCTCTTTTGGCAAAAGGGCAACCGATGCTGTAAGCCAGCCAGTGTCTCTTCCCATAATTTCCATGATAAGAATTTTGCCTTTACGGTAGTTCATCAAATCGAGCTTAGCCATCATAGCTGAATCCATAATGTGTCTAGCTGAGGAAGGATATCCAACGGAATGGTCGGTATTCATTAAGTCATTGTCCACGGTTTTAGGGATGCCTAAAACAAGAACATCCATATGATTTTCTTTGAAATATTTGTTAAGGCGATTGCAAGTGTCCATCGAATCATTTCCACCATTAGTAAGAATGTACCCGATGTTATATTCCTTTATTGTTTTAACGATATTCCCAAATAAAGGATCGTCGAATGAAGGCAACTTTTTCCTTGAGGAGCCAATTATTTGACCAGGGGTTTGTTTTAGAAGTTCAATTTCTCTATCTTCTTCCATATCTAAATCAAAAAGATCTCCATTAATGAGACCTTCAACCCCGAATCTAGATGCGTAAAGATGTGAAAAAACGTCTTTGTGTTCTTGATATTCCCTAATCACTCCATATAAAGAGGAGTTAATGACGGGGGTTGGACCGCCACTTTGGAAATATACGATTGCTTTTCTTTCCATGAATTTTATTTTAAAAGATTCTCTCAAAAAAAGCACTACTAAAGAAAAATATTCAAATATTTTGACTTTATTGGTAATTCTTAACCGAAAATATGTATAATAGATACGCGAAAAATCGCAGGAGTATATTAATATATGTTAGTTAACGCTACACAAATGTTAAAAGATGCCAAAGCTGGCCATTATGCCGTTGGTCATTTTAACATCAACAACCTCGAATGGATCAAAGCCGTTCTTACAACTGCTCAAGAAATGAAAGCACCTGTTATCCTTGGTGTTTCCATGGGTGCCGCCAAATATATGGGTGGCTATGAAGTAGTTGCAAACTTAGTCAAAGGCTTAGACAAGTCTCTTGGAATCACCGTTCCAGTTGCCTTGCACCTTGACCATGGTAACTACGAAGCAGCCAAAGCCTGCATTGCTGCTGGTTTTACCTCCGTTATGTTTGATGGCTCTTCCCTTCCTTTCGAAGAAAATGTCGAAAAGACAACAGAACTTGTTGCCTTAGCACATTCCAAAGGCATCTCCATTGAAGCCGAAGTCGGCGCAATCGGTGGAACTGAAGATGGAATCACAGCCGATGGCGAAGTTGCTGATCCAGCAGAATGTAAGAAAGTCGCTTCCCTTGGTGTCGATTTCTTAGCTGCAGGCATTGGAAACATTCATGGTATCTATCCAGAAAACTGGACTGGCTTACATCTTGATGTTTTAGAAAAGATCAATGAAGCAACAGGAAACATCCCACTCGTCTTACATGGCGGATCTGGTATTCCAAACGAACAAATCGTTTCTGCTATCAAAGAAGGCGTTTCCAAAATCAACGTCAACACTGAATGCCAATTAGCATTTGCAGCCGCAACAATCAAATATTGTGCTGAAGGCAAAGCTGATCCAACAGCCGAAAACAAAGAAAAAGGTTACGATCCACGTAAGCTCTTAAAACCAGGCTATGAAGCAATCAAAGCCTGTGTCAAAGAGAAGATCGAACTCTTCGGAACAGAAGGCAAAGCTGCCTAATTAAGATAAGCAATAAGAAAATGTCGCAAGAAATTGCGACATTTTTTGTTATTTCCTTACCTGTTTTTATAAAGTCGGACCCCTTCTTTCAGTCTATCCATCCCATCCTTGACGTTTACTAATTGAGTGGCAACGTTTATACGAATGAAGCCTTCTCCTGATTCTCCATAATGCCTTCCTGAGTTAATAAACAATCCAGTTTTTTCTCTCAAAAATTTGCAAAATCCCTCCGAATCGTTGCTAATTTTAGAAATATCAAGCCACATTAGGTATGTCGCATCTTGTTTGATGGGAACTATTTCAGGAATATTTTTGTTTATATATTCATAAACGTATTCCTTGTTCTTTTCGATATATTCATTGAGTTCGTCAAGCCAGTCTCTTGAATCGTTTAAGGCCGAAATTGCTGCAACCTGAGCAAACGTATTAGGTTCAGCACATTCATCTGTATTTAGCTGACGGTCCACTTTTTTCCTAATTTCTTCATTTGGGAAGATTATTGCTGAGGTATGTATGCCGGCTATATTAAAGGCCTTAGTCACAGAAACGCAGGCAAAACCCACTTCTCTATTTGTTTCATTAACCGATAAAAACGGAACATATTTCTTGCCTGGGGAGGTAATTTCTCCATGAATTTCATCAGAAAGAACGATAACGTTATTTTTCTTCGCAAGTCTACCTATTTCCGCTAAATCATCCACACTCCATATCTTACCTATGGGGTTTTGAGGGTTGCAAAGTATTAACAATCTAACATTTTCCTTCGATAAAGTCTTATCCAATGCTTCGAAATCAATCGAATACGAATTGGCGATATATTTAAGGGGAACTTCTAAAACCTTGCGATTGTTATTGATAATGGAGTTATAGAAGATATTGTAAACAGGAGTTAAAAGAACTACTTCATCTCCCTCATTTGTTAGTTTCCTAACGCTAGAAGAAATCGATGGGACGACTCCAGTGGAGAAAATCAGCCATTCTTTTTTAATATCTAGGTTATGCCTGTCTTTGTAGAAATTGATATACGCTTCAAACCATTCATCTTGCATGTCTGAATATCCATATATTGGATGGGATGCACGTGCAATTATTGCATCTTGAATAGGTTTGGCAACTTCAAAGTCCATATCAGCCACCCACATAGGAAGTTCGTTTTCCAAAACATTCCATTTGCAGGAGTCTGTGCCTTTTCTTTCTATAATTTTATCGAAGTCGTATTTCATTTCTTTATCTCCAAACTTGTTTTTGTCTGATCTATCTCTAGATCATCGGTAATGTACTGATCGACTTTTTCAACGATTATTCTTCCGGAAATAGGGTTTTTTATTGAAATAAGATCACCATGGATATCCGCGTCAATATCCTCACAATATTCAAAAGAAAGGTCCGTTCCAGATAAATCACAGTTAACAAGTTTCACATTTTTCATATAGCAGAATCCCTGATTTGATGAAACTTTGCAATTAATCAAAGTTATATTTTCAGAATTCCATGAAAAATACTCTCCAATGATTTCTGAATTTTCAATAACGACATTTTTGCAGTTCCAAAAAGCGTCTTTTGTATGCAAAATGGAGTTTTTAATATGTAAATTCTCACAAGAATCAAAGCCATAATCCCCTTCAAGGTGAAGATTATCAACTTCAATGTTTTTGCAATTTTTAGCAAAATAGTTGCCTTTTGCAGTGATATTTTTGATTTTTACATCTTCGTTCCACCATAAGGTTTCTAATGCATCTAAAAAATCGATATTCTCAAGAGTTAGGTTTTTGCATCTTCTGAAATTCTTTGGGCCAATAATCTCACAATCTTTAAATGTTGAGTTATTCGTATACCACATGCCAGCTCTTTCGCTAGCTAAAAACTTGCAATCGCTAACTTTATGATTATCGCCATACCACAAAGGATATTTCCAACCGAAAGTAGTTTTTCTAACTTCTATGTTTCTTCCTTCCTTTAAAGGAGACTCTCCATCGTCGAACAAACACGATTCGACTTTGATATCTTTTTGCTTGAATAAAGCTCTTTCACCTACAAAATGCTCATTTAAATAAATCTTCATACTGAAATAGTATAAATATTTCTTTTTAATTTATAAATTAAAATGCTTTTTGTGTTATATTCTTTGAGATGGATATCTTAGAAGAAAATGTCATAGAGGTGAATAACGCTCCAATTTCTGATTGGGGTAATGTTAATAATCTTGCAACATCAGATGAAGCAAGTCCGGTAAACCAAGACACATCATATGCCAAAGATCATCGTGGAAAAACCGCCGTATCGATATCTTTATTCGCTATATCAGGCGCAGCAATCTTAACGGGTGGCTCTCTTTTATCTTCAATTATTACCGAACCGACTCTATCTAATGTAACGATAAGCACTTCATCTAATTCCATAACGATGAATTTATCAATCAAAAATCCTCAAGGTTTAGAAGTAATTTCATCATTATTTGAAGACGATGTCCTAAAAGAGGAAACGGATATGTCTTACAAGGGTGAGAAAGAATTCTCTTATACCTATAATAATGTAGATTTCTCTAGAAAAAACATCATCAAGATTTCTTTCAACAATAGGCTTGATTATTCAAAGATAATATATGAGAAAGAAATCACACTAAATTCAACTAAAAACGCCAAAATAGGAGGTTATTTATATGTCTAAAGTTTCAAAATGGTGGAAAGAAAAAGATACAAAGGGGAAGATTGGCTTCATTATTTCCCAAATATTAGTCATTATCTCCATCCTTGCTTTGCTAGGCTTGATTTTCTGTCGTCAATTATTTGGCGATGAAATCGGCGATGCAATTCTTGGAGCCGGAGTGGAAAACGGATTTATCGCAATAGGCAATGGCTTTATGTATTCAGGCAATAAATTGGTTATATCTTTCATCACCATCTTTATTACCATCATCATTACCTGCATTTTCAATTTTATTGTCAGACTTTGCACAAGAAACGGCAAAAAAGCAATGACAATCGGATCTTTGATTCGCTCTCTCATTAAATATATAGCCGTATTAGTCGATATTGCGATAATCCTTGCAACTTGGGGAGTTGATGTTGCATCAATCGTGGCAGGACTTGGAGTTTTAACGCTTATCATAGGCTTAGGTTGTCAATCGCTCATTCAAGACGTTGTTTCTGGTTTATTCATGGTTTTTGATGATTATTTCGATGTCGGAGACATGGTTATCATCGATGGTTTTAGAGGATATGTTTCTCAAATCGGTCTTCGCTCAATAAAAATAGATGACAGAGTTGGCGAAATTAAATCAATCAACAACTCTTCAGTTACCTCATGCGTAAATCTTTCAAGAGAAGATAACTGGATATTCATGGAAATAGAAGCTTCATACGAAGAAGACCCAAGAAAAGTTGAAGCAATTCTTCTTAAGGAACTCCCTCTTCTAAAAGACAAGATTCCTCAAGCGATAATTCCTCCTTCATATTTAGGAATGTCTGAATATCATGATTCAGGCATTGGATATAAGATTTATGCGACTTGCAAAGCCCCATACCGTTTCCAACTTGAAAGAGATCTTAGAAGAGAACTTTATCTCATCATGGTTAAAAACAACATCAATGTCCCATATGCCCATGTGGAAATCATTCAAGCAAAGGAAGGTTCAAAACCATCTGCCACGGCAAGTGAGGCTGAAGCTTCTGAAGCATTTGAAAAATCAGTGAGAAAACCTGCCTCAAAAGCAAAGAAACGTTCCGTCTTCCAACATGTTAAAGACGCATATGACGAAACGATTGAAGAAACGAAAAAAGACCTTAAATAAAATAATACGTCCTCGATTTGAGGACGTATTTAATTTTATTTTTCGAATGTTATTTTGAACCCATCAGTCTTTTTGGATTTATACATTGCATCATCCGCTTTCTTATAAAGGGTGTTAAAATCGCTTTCTTCTTCACCGTTAAAGAATGTGCATCCCGCTGAAATGAATATGTTTTTGCTAAGATCTTCTTCTATATGAATATTTTTGAAGAGATTTGCAACATCCTTCCAAGTAGATTCCGCTTCATCTTCATTGTTAATATTAGGTATAAATGCGGCAAACTCATCTCCACCAAGTCTCATGATGATCGAATTGCTCTTATCGCCAATCTTTCTAAGGCATCTAGCAATTTCTTTGATGACATGGTCTCCGGCTTCGTGACCATATGTATCATTTATTGCCTTGAAATGGTCAACGTCCATAAGACAGAAGATTCCAGGTGTTTTTTCTTTGATGATTTCTTTTATTTTTCTTTCGCCTGTTCCTCTATTTAAGATTCCAGTTAATTGGTCTATTTCCGCGAGCGCTCTTAGCTCATTTTCCCTTCTTTTGTCATCTTCAATAACTTGAACGGTCCATAAGACATGATGAAGCTTACCATCAGGGGTAAAATCTTCTTTGATGAAAGATGCGCGAACCCAGCCAGAAAAGAGGCCAATGAATTCGATTGAGATTGAGTTTTTCCCTTTCATTCTCTCTTCTAAGGAATCTAAAGAGCAAAAATCAAGAACTTCATCAACGAATGTAGGTTCAACGACGTAATTAAGGATTGCTTTTGCATTAGCATCGAAATCATCTGTGTTTGGCACTTGCGAATGTCTTATATGCTCATTTGTTTTTATCTCAGTGAATGTACGCTTGATAACATCAACCCTGAACATCGAATAATAGACCTTTGCTAAGGCCGCATACGCTTTAGACATTCCAAGATTATGATCCTTTGTTCTATCGGCAACGATTTGATCAACGTTACGGAAACCAGCAACTAGGCGAAGAGGCTCACCAACGCGTGAGATTCGAATATAATGAGCCAAATAATAATGAATGTCCTCATTATCGATGACTCTATAGGAAAGTTCCATTTGTTCTCTTCCATCAGAGAATGTTTTTATGATTTCTTTAGGACCTAATTTCGTTAAGAAATATTCCAAATCATCTGGGTGAACACGACCTTTTGTATATCTTTTTAGCATAGAAGAATATTCAAAATCATTCGCTTCAGAAACGATTCCCTCAGTGACGTATCCATTCAATTTGACTATACGTCCCTTATCAATTTCAGGTTCAACGAGATAGACGTTCAAATAATTGATTGCCAAAGCTTTGAACATTCTAATGTAATCTGAAAGTTCTTCTTCGATAGAAATATGATTGTTTCTTATTTTTTCCATGCTCTTCCCCTCTTTAGTGATTATCTAAGTTTTAAATACTCTTCATCATTTACTGGTTCTAGCCATTCGTTTGAAGTTTCCTCGCCAGGAACTTCAATTGCCAAATGAGAGAACCACGAATCTTTTGTGGCACCATGCCAATGTTTTACGTTTGCTTTGATTACGATTACATCACCCGGATGCATCTTTTTAGGTTCTTTTCCTTCTTCGACATACCATCCTTCACCATCTACGCAAATGAGGATTTGTCCTCCACCACTTTTTGCGTGATGAATATGCCAATTGTTTCTGCAAGAAGGTTCAAAAGTAACATTAGCAATAAAAAGGCTATCATTCTTAGGATCCGTTAAAGGTTTAAGATATGATTTCCCAATGAAATATTTAGCATATGCAACGTTTTCATCGCCTTGTCCAAAGAAACCGCCATGCTCTTTTGTATCAATTTCGTCTTGATAAACTTCTTTTGCCATTCTAAAAGCGGCCCAGGCATTTGGCCAACCTGCATAAAAAGCGATATGGGTGAGAATCTCAGCCATTTCTTCTTTACTTACACCATTCTTTTTTGCCGATTCTAAGTGATATTTCAATGAAGAATCGAGGATTCCTTTTCCAATAAGAGCTGATATAGTAACAATTGATCTTTCTTTCAAAGACAATTTATCTTCTCTAGACCAAACCTCTCCAAAAAGAACGTCATCGTTAAGCTCTGCAAATTTAGGCGCGAATTCACCTAATGCTTCATGCCCTGCTGTTTGTTTTTTCATATATTACGCCTTTCTTATTAATTCCTTCAAATCTTCTGGTATATCTTCAATTTCGAATTTTGGTTTGGAAACAAAATACCCTTGAACATAATCGCAACCGATTTCCTTGACGTATTTCAATTCTTCAATTGTTTCTACCGCTTCTGCGACAACCTTGATTCCATTGACTTTGCAATAGGAAACAATAGTCTTTGTAAGTTGTTTCTTTTTGTCGTCTTTATCGATACCTCTAATTAAAGATCCTTCGATTTTGACATATTTTGGAGAATAGTTAAGAATCATTGATATCGAATTAAAGCCAGTTCCGTAATCATCAATCGCATAATCGATGTTATTTGAAGTAAGCAAATCGACCTTTTTCCTCATGATATCATTTTGTCCGAAGTCTTCTTCGATAATCTCAATCGTAAGTTTGTCGGCGATTCCTTTGTTCTTTTCGAAGAATTCGTTCCAAGCGACATCAGAGAGAATCTGAGAAGAGATTGAGTTGATGAATAATTTCTTATCCGTTTTCGATTCAATATATTTTTTTGGCGCATTGAATAAGGTTAAATACTCAATATCATATAAACGGTTATATTTCTTTGCTGCGTCAATGACTTTTAGAGGAGACATGTTAGGCACTGTTGGACGCATGAGGGCCTCATAGCCAAGCACTTCACCGCTATGAATATCGACAATTGGTTGATAAGCGTAAGAAATAAGGTTTTTTGAGATGATATCATTGAGCTCTTCATATAAGAGATTTTGCTTTTTGTATTCGTTGTATTCCTCATCATCAAACATGACGACTTTGTTCTTACCTGAACGTTTAGCCTCATACATGGCAAAATCAGCTCTGTTTCTAAGCTCTTCTATTTCAATTCCTTTTTCATAGCCACAGACGCCAGAGGAGAAAGAAATGTAAATCTCTTTTTCTTTGAAAACAATGAATTCTTCTTTGATTGTCTTGAGTTCCTCGATGAAATCTTTCAATTCATCCTCCGAGGAATAATCATAAAGATAAAGGATAAATTCATCGCCTGAAAGATGACCGGCTAATAAGTTCTTATGTTTCTTAGTCAAAGAAAGGAGATATGAGCCGATTCTTCTTAGATAAGTGTCTCCAAATTCATGTCCATATCTATCGTTAATGAGTTTAAGGTTATCAACATCGATCATGAATAAAGAACCGTTTTTGCATTCATTTAGGATTCTTTCGACCCTACTCATGAAACCACGGCGATTAAGAAGAGAGGTAAGAATATCGTAATCTCTTTCTTTTTCCACTTCTTTTTTGGCTAGATATTCATCCGTCAAATCAATCAATGTGGCAAAAGATCCAGTATTTGAAAGACTTATTTTGAGTTGGAGGTAGTTTGAATCGATATAAAAAACAAATTCATTGTTTTCTAGGAGCATGTTTTCATCTATGCAATTAGAAGTTTTTTCATAAATTTTTAGCTCATTTAAACGGGAGATGAATTCTTTCGAAGATACCTTTTCATTCGTGTAATTCAGTTTCAATAGTTTATAAAAAGCGGATGTTGTCGTGACTTCGTCTTTTTCTTTTGAATATTCAAGGAAGGCCATCTTTGTGGATGATGCTTCGACTATTCGATTGATTTTTTCACTTAGTTCTGTGTTTTTTCTAAAGTAGCTTTGAATTTCATCCGATAAGGAGTCAACTTCAGCAATTTTGGTTCTAGGAATATCATTAACACCTTCTTCGCTGATTGTTCTAGCGACGCCTCTGATTGGCTTTGAAACCATCTCGGAGGTTATAACAAGAGCAATCATGGTAACCAAAAAGGCAATGCCTAAGGTAAGGCTAACTTGCATAGCAAGCTTATTTGAAGTTTTTAAAATTACCGATGAAGGCGATATTCCAACGACGAACCATTCATCTCCATAAGGGGATTCTCCGTTATAGATGTTGATTTCATCCTCGTAATAATATTCCTCTTCATCATAATTTTTAAAAGAGTAAATGTTTTCGTAATTAGTTTTCTCTAAAGAAATCTTCGAGGCGTCAGGCAAGGAATAATCAACATACTGCGTGAAAGCAGAATAATTGCCGTTTTGTCCTCTACTGATGAGAGCGAGGTTAAGATTATCTCCTTTTGAGATGCTAGACATATAGTTTCTAAGGTATTGTTCAGTTAAGCCGACACCCATAACTCCGATGACTTTGTTTTCATAAATCAAAGGCAAAGAGTATGTTAAAACATTATTTGAAGCAATATTTAGGGTACAAGTCCAATAACCAACGACATCTTCATCAAGATGAGCGTTCATATATTGATATGGATACTCATAGAAGCCTTTATTAGAGATATCCGAATATTTGTTATCATCAACATTAACCGAAATGCTAAAGCCTTGATCGTAATAAGAGTCAAACAAAACATATGGAGAATAGATGACTTCAATTTCTGAACTATCAGATTTTAGAGGGTTTTTAGCTCTTAAATATACTGTCTCTTTCTCGCTAGAATATGTCGTATTTAAGACAAGGAAAGAGTCATTTACGTGGTTTTTTTGAATTAATTCAGGAAATATAGCGCTTTGGGAAAGAAGCAACGAATTTGTCTCGTTTTTGTTTGATAAAACTTCATCGATGCTCTTTCCGCTATTTTGCAAATAACTTTTCGTATTGGAAATAAATTGGTCGTAAAAGGAAGTAATATTCGACCATTTTGAAGACATCGAAGTCTCCATGTAGTTCTTTCTAAGGTTAACTGAGGTTTCAAAGTTGCCAATCAAAGACTTATTTAAAGTGTTTATCCCAACCTCAAAAATAAGGATGACGAAAATAACGATACTCTGAGCCAAAACAATAAGAATCGGTGGAACGAATATCTTGAAGTTTATCGTATTATAGATTTTGTAATCTTTTTTCTTCATTCTTATCTAACGATTGCTTTCGTGGAAGTTAAAGAGGCGAACCATTCCTCGAATTTCGCATCACTTGCATAACTTTCAATGACGCTTGGTTCATAGTTTGCCGTTTTGATAGCGCTTAAGGCGTTTGAGCAATAATCCGTGAGGGCATTTTTTAGTGAGTTACGATAATTAGTGCCGTTTTCACCAACGACATTGGTGTACATCGTGTATGTATTGGTCGTTTCTCTAGCGACGGTGAATGATTTTTTGAATTTATCGTTCTTTTGAGATGAAATGAATTCATCGGTGAAGCCATCTTTTGTTGATGGGAAATACCCAGACATTGAGCAGAAACTGCTGATATTTTTTTTATTCGTTAACCATTTAAGGAAGTCAACAGAGGCTTTTTCTGTTCCTTCATCGGATTTAGTGACGCAGAAACCAGCGCCTTGCGAAACGGCATATTTACCCTTTCCTTCAAATGTTGGAGAGCACATGACATATGGTTCAATTTCATGTGATGAGTCATCTCCATCAAAGACTTTCGAAGGGAAATATGAGCTTGATGACGTTGATCCAATATAGGATAAGATAGAGCCAGCTTGAAGAGCGTTGCTTCTAAACTTGCCATCAGCATTGAAATATCCTCTTACCATTGGAACGGCATAAGAATCCCAAAGTTTTTTGAAAACATCGTGATCATAGTTGATTCCGAATTTGTTATTTGAATCGTAACCGATAACGTCGATGCCTAGTTGTTTGGCTGAAATAACGAAATAATTATCGAGGGAATCTCTTCCAAAGAAAGCTTTTCCCGTAGCTTCGTAATATTTTTTAGAAACCTCGATTAATCCTTCGATTGTTTCTAAATCTGAATATTTGATGTTGAGTTCTGCGTGTTCACTCAAAAACTTATCGAAGTCGGTTTTATTAATGAAGAGAGCCTCGGTTGATTTAGCGACAGGCAAGACTTTTAAAGATGAATCTTGGCCTAATTTCCCTTCATTAAGGAAACCTTCATTGAAATTAGAGAGCTCATCTTTGGAGAAATAGTTATCCAAAGAGACTATTTTGCCTAACTTATCTAGTTCAAATGCAGTATCTGGGTAAGCTAAGAACATCTCAGGCATGGCATCGGAGCCAAAATCCCCCTTAGCTGATGCGAGCAAGGCACTCAAAAGATCATTGACTTCCGATCCTTTTGAGGTGGTATTAACGACAATGTGGTTCTCCTTGCCTTGAGTATTGTTATATTCCTCGATTATCTTTTGAAAAGATGTCTCAGTATCGGCATTATAATAAGTCCATATCATCAATGAATATGTTTTTGTCTGCGTATTGCAGGATGTCATTCCTAGCAAGGTTGTTCCAAGCAATGTTAGGTTACGTATTACTTTTCTCATAAAAAGGTTCCTCTAAACAATTATGTGTATTTATTTTAGCACTTCTAGAAAGTTTTTAATATAGGTGAGAAAGAAGCCTTTTAAGGGCTTCTAATCGATTATTTTGTTTTGAAAGATTTGTTTCCGTCGGAGAAGGACATGTTCTTTTCAAGATTTGGATATTTGCTGTTATATGTCGCAGGGCTTGGGAAACCAACCTCTCCAACTGCTTTTGTTTGAACATATGTCCTTGAATGATTGAAATAATTTGGAAGAGGCTTATCCGTGATATTTGTTTTATCGGAGACTTTGTTTTCTTTTTCGCAAAGATCACTCATCTCATGAAGGAGAGTTGCCCCTCTAGTCAAGGAAGTCGTTACCTTTTGAACCTTGCCGCCTTTGAGGTTATCTCTAATCGCCATAAGGGTGCCAAGAGCAAGAATAAAGCCAGGAACGTAATCAAGAGGGACTCCATTTAGGTTTACTGGATTCTCTTTCGAGCCATTTCTAATTGAAAGACCGGTGATATCTTCAGCTAAAGGTGCCCAACCTGGTCTATCTTTCCAAACCGTATCAGAGAAACACATAAGGTTAGAATAGATAACATTTGGGTTGATTTTTCTTATTTCTTCTTCAGAAAGGCCAAACTTATCGAAACATCCGTTTTGATATGAATAGGTGATTACGTCTGCTTCTTTGATTAGTTCTTTGATTCTTGAGAGGTCTTCTTCCTTATTTAAATCAAGTTGGATCGAATCTTTTCCTGCCCAGCCATCAAGTTCGAGCATGGCTTGTTCTTGTTCTTTGAAGGAACCTCTTCTAACTAAGAGGACATCTGCGCCATATTCGGCTAAGATTCTTGAGCATGCAGGCCCAGCGATAATGTGTGTCAAATCAAGGACTTTGATGCCAGTCAGTGGACCATTTTCCAAAGATGGAGAAAGTTTCATCTTGGCGTTATCGTTGGTTTCTTCGAATCTAATCAGCGGCATCTCTTTGACGGCTTTGCCAACTTCACTTGCTTCCCATTCGTCTCTTGAACGAAGAATACATGCGCAAGCCCCACAAGAGAAAGCAAGTTCTTCAAGCTCTTTTGAATCCCATTTAGCCACTTCTTTTTTAAGATATTTGATATCTTTTTTTGTGGACATGAGGGTGAATTTATCATAAGGCTTATCTAATTTCATTCCTTCGACAAGTTTCTTTTGCTGTGATTGATAATAGGTATGGAAAGAAATGTAACGACCATCTTTTGTCTTATATTTATAGAATGATCCATTTATCGCATTATCAACTCTTATTGCAGAGGCTAAGCGTGATTTTTTGAATTCTTTGTCGTAATAGTTGGCCATATAGAGCCTTATTGCTTGGAGTCCTGCATAGGAGATATCGCAATAGATATGGCCATCTTTGATATCATCTCCTCTAAGTTGGCCGATTTCGCTCGCTAGGTTGCTACAAAGAGATAAAACAGCCGCAATGACTGAACTTTGCAAAACCTTTTCATCAAGGAATAATTTATTTACGGCTTTCTTCCTTAATTTTGCTAAAACGAAAGCAATCACATGAGGAAAAGGGTTTTCGGCAAGATAATTCTTCTTGAATTCTTTCTCAGCCTTTTCTGAGGCGATAAAGGTTACAGGCAATTTAGAATCTATCTTCAATAAATCAGATAGGTAGTCATAGATTATTTGCGCTTCTCTAGCTTTCTTCTCAAGTATTTCTTTTGTAGACATATTCTTCTCCTCCAAGGGATATTCGATAAGAATATTTTAACTTATAAGTAAAAATTTATCAAATTGAGTAAGTGACTACTTTTTCATTCTCGTTAGGCTTTCTTGATACGCTTCGAGGAGATATTTTTCATCAAAGCCGAAATCAGAATATCCTTCCTTGCAAGTTTCTAAATAAGTGTCTCTTGGAAGGCCAAGATTTCTATCTTCGTGCATAATGTAGGCAATTCCTTCGATATTTTCTTTCTTGCCATCCTCTTTTGTTAATTCAACATTGAAACTTTTGCGGTAATAAACGCTTGGATATCCTTCATAGATGTCTAGGGATCTCATATCATTCTCATCAACAAGCCAAATTCCTAAAGGGACTTCACGTTTTTCATCTTTTTCGATTGTTAGATATGAGCAATCGCTCACTCCTTTAAAAAGCAGGCGATATCCTTTAAGAATTGAAGTTCCGACCTTTTTAGCGTTCTTGCAACGCCCTTTCATTTGTCTAAGATTTAGATTTGAGCCATATGCTAGGTAATATGTTTGTTTCATTTTCTTTTCCTCCTTTATTTTTTCTCATTATTGCACCTAAAAAATCTTTGTAAATGCCTCTTTCCTAAATAAAGAAAGGAACACTTATCAGTGTTATTTTTTTGAAATATTTTTCGAGGAATTAAAAGACGCCTTCATCAAAAACTTCTTGGTAAACATACATTTTTTAAAGAAATTCGCCTTTGGAATCTTAGAAAAACGTAGGAAGAAAAAGATGAATGCTAACAATATAGCGATCTTTAGACATTGAGAGGTTTTATAAACGTTCTCTAGAAGCGATTATATCAACTTCATTCAATTTCCAAATCCATTTAGATGGAGAAAAAGTATTCCTTTCTACGAGAATTATTTCGTATCTTGCGCCAGGAAGTATGCTAGAGGAGCAAATTTTTATATCTGTCTCTTTCATCTTTTTTGCTAAAAATAAAAGTGCAGTCATCAAAAGCAAGAGGAATAATGAGATTGATAAGGCCATCCATGGAACATAGTGATAGAAAATGTTCCCGGTGATTATGGCGTATATAGAGAAGATTAAACCGCCCAATCCAATTAAACCAAAAAGGCATGAAAATAATAGCATCAAAAGTTTATTGCCTTTAGCTACACCGCCACATATTATTACATCGATTGGTGTCTCTTCTTGAATGTCTAATCTTGCATTTTCTCCAGAGTATCCCTCCCACAAAGTGGTTTCTCCGCTTTTGATTATGCATTTTCTGTTTGAGCCATAGTTTCCGCCCAACGTGGTGTTTGCTTTTTTAAACCTAGGAAGTTTGATAAGGACTTTGTTCTCGTTTTGTTCTTCTTTTGCTAAAGACATATTTCTATCTCCTTTGAATTTATCGATTAATCATATGTTAATGTATCATCTTCAAAGAATGCAACGGTGATTGTTTCCTTATTGTAATTTGCACTCGTTTTCCATGCTGATAGTCATTCTTTTCCTTCATCTTTTAATTCTTGAAGGCTCTTTTCTCTAACGTTAACATTTTATTTTTCGATAGTGGCATGTATGAAGTCTTTATATTTAGCACTTCTACGCATATCTAAAGTTAATGCCACGCCAAATTCGCCAAACATTTATTTCGGCGTTAGCTTAATTCAACTCTTTATTTTGTCCACACCTTGTCAACCTTTTTTCATCATGATTGTTAAAACTAATCTTCTAGAATTTTCAAAATCACATGCATAATAATTTTATTTAAATGAAAAATAAAAAGGGGTTAACTTTAACGGTTAATCCCTTTAGATTTAGTTGTATGTTGCAATATTAATACGTTCCATCAGGAAGTAACGCTGTGTTTCCTAATGAAATATATTTTCCGCTTGTTGCGGTTCCCGTGCTCCAATCATTGCCATTTTCATAGACTGTGAAGCCATCAGTTCCAGTTATCTTAACAACCTCAGGTGCATCGGCATCGTATTTTACTGGGTTAGTAATTTTATTGTTGCTAAACACGATCGTTGAGGATGAATCGGCATTAGCCATACGAATAAATCTGCCATTGATTTGATCTACCGTATTACCACTGAAAATGAATCGTCCTTTGTTAACCTTGTTAGAAATTTGTAAGACGTTATCGCTCACTGTGCTATCAGTAATGTTATTATTTTTAACTTTCAAACCATTCAAAACAGCGGAAGTATTGTTGAAACACACGGTTTGAACATATGAAGAAATCGTGTTGCCAACTAAGGAAATATTGTTATATCCATTCATATTTGTATCAACAAAAGTTTTGTCCGTTGATCCGCTACCTGCATAGAAGAAATGGATATCTTTTGTATTATTCCCTACTGCCGTGCAGTTTTTGACGGTGAATCCATTAACAAGCAATGTTGCACTGCTTGTGCTAGCGTCGTTATCTATTATTTGAACAGGGTTTTGTTCAACATTGTCAAATGTAATGCCCTTTATTGTGACATCCTCTAATGATAGATATGAAATAAAACCACTATTTTCTCTACCCATTTCGGCTTGATTTGAAGCAGGGGCGCTTGACCACCATTTCAATCCAGCTTCAGCTTCGATGCCATCACAAGTAACTGTGGCGCCTTCTTTAGCTTCGATTGTTAGCCCCTTAATAGCCCTATAGTATCCTGGATAAGAAGAATCTTTATCTAAGTCAGTTCTTCTAGTTGACACATCTAAGTCTTGTCTTAAGTACAATGTGCTGTAATCACCTTCTGTAAGTATGACTGTCGCCTCGCCTGTAATGCCATCTAGAATTTCTTGTGCGTTTGAAGGGGTGACCTCATATACTCCAGCATCTGCATTACCTTGGATGGCTTCAACTGCATATGATAATTTGCAAGATGTGCCTTGATAATAATTTTCCGCTTCTAAAGGCATTTCAATAGAAACCGTGACGATCTTACTGTCTGCACCTACTGCATAGTCTTCATATGCGGTCCTTACGGTGCCTCCGTCAAATTCTTCATCGTCGATACTTATTTTTAGACCATCGAATAAACCTGTATCCTCTAAGGCTTTGATAACGGTGCGATATTTAACGTTTACCGTCGAATTGTTTTCAATCTTGATATTAAAGCAAATCTTATCACCAGGTAAAATGTTGGTTAAAGCAATGGTTTGCGCTTGTTTATTTAGTAAGCATGTGCCTGATGCTAAGGAACCATCGACATCATCATATTGATTTGTCGTTGAATTCCATTGCTTGTGGGACGTTGAAATCTCGCCATCTACCACTGCAGTTACGTCCACCTTGCCTGAGGTGATCGCGACGTTTACCTTCGCCTCCGAGGTGAAGAGGGCGTAGGTCGAGCCGGCGATGACGGCCCCGCATCCCAGGATGCTAAGCAGAGCCGGGACCACGATTTTTCTTTTGTTCATTCTTTTCTCCTTTAAGGCCGTGAGGGGCCCTCTCTACAAATGGCCCGCCCCGGTCTTTTTTTCCTGGCACCGCTATGAATCGATGCCTTTTCGTGTGCTTAAATTATACCTATATATATTACAAGGGAAAAATTCAGCGAAAGGGCGTCTCATCCGATGGAAGCTAGGATTTATTATGTTATTTCATAGTCAGTCATAATGGAGGGGGATAGAAAAAAGCCCCGATATTCCATCAGAGGCTTAGTTTCGTTTTAATGGAGCATCCGGCCGGATTTGAACCGACGGTAAGTGAGTTGCAGTCACTGGCCTTACCACTTGGCTACGGATGCAGCGTTATGGATTATAGCATTCTACTTTGTTTGTTTCAACATTTTGAATGAGATAATCCATCACTTTTTTAGTTTGCTTTCTTTTCTTGACGACGTTTTTGACGTAAAGATTTAGAAATTCCTTTTCTTACTAAGAAATAAGCAAGGAGGGTGCAAAGAATTACCGCTTCAATGATGAGGATGATTGTTACAGCAAGAGGGACTGTGCCACTTTTGACTGATTCCCACATCGTAAGAACATATTCGTTATTATCGCCATAGTCTTCCATGACCATCAAAGAATCAACGATTTCATTTGGTGGATATTGGGCGAAGAAAGATCTTCCTGTGATGAACTCTTCGCCATTATCGAGAGTATACGTCTCATATTCGTCAGTATAGAAAACCGTATCGGTAACATCTTCGTAATCTTCTAGAGATCCATCAAAGAAATAGCCAAGATCAACAGCTGTCCAGCCTAGGTCGTTCTTTTCTGAGTAATCATCCCATGAAGTGTAGCTTTCATCGCCAATTTTTCCATTACCTGTTTGGAAAAGAGCGTTGAATTCATCATCAGAGAGAGATTTATATTCATCAAGTCTGACTAGATTTTCATCTTCATCATATACGTAAGAATCTTCTTCTTCATCATATTGATAGAAGACATCCATTCTAACGTCATACCATTCTCTAGCAAGGGAGAGAACATCATCTCCAGCGATGGTTGAGGTGTAGCCAATATAATCCATATTTGCGGCTGCAATCTCAGGATCGGAAAGGAAATCAATGAACTTTTGGGCGTATTCTTGGGTTTGAACAGTTGATGGGATGACCCATGCATCAAGCCAGATATTCGCGCCAATAGACGGGATGGAATAATATAGTTCGGTGCCGAGTTCCTCAGCTGAATCGATAGCGTATACGGCATCGCCTGACCAAGCAAGATTGATACCAGTTCTATTGCCGGTTTGAATGTCGGTTTTTCCTGAATCAACTTCAAGACCATAGGAATTGTTTTTCAAAGAGGTTAATTCTCTTTCGACCGCGTCTATGATATCTTGAGCGCTATAGGTTGAATCTTTTCCTAAGGATTTCATCAAATCATTGAATTCATCAACATGGGAAATATTGTTGAAAATGATGTTGATGTCTTTGTTATATGTTTCAGAATCTAGGGTTCCTTCAAGGTTTTGTTTGCGTAATGTTTCAAACTCATCCTTGAAAGCTTCAAGAAGGGCAATCGCGTAAGAATCACGCATGGAATCTTTGATTTGGAAGGTTCTTGTATATGAATCTTCCCATAAGGAAGAATATGTCGCCATATCTTTTTTGACGTCATCGCTAGATAAGCCACGTCCTTGATATGTGCTAAAGGTTGGGTTATACATGATACCAAGCGTACCCCACATGTAGCCACGCATATAATCGGTAACATGTTCTTCTTTATCGCCAATTTTAACGGTGATATCACCAAAGAGCTTATCGAAATATGGAGAGGCATATAGGGCGTAATTATCATCTACCCATCCTTCAAAGCCATGTTGATAGAGGTTTTCTCTATCTGTTCCGCTTTTGAAAGGGACAAGGAGATTATTTGCCATCATCTTCTCGACCATGTAGTCGGATGTACAGATCAAATCATAGTTTTGAGCGCCTGTTTGAAGGTTCGAAAGCATGATTTCGTTTGTATCGAAAGTGGAATATGAGACTTCGATATCAACATTGTCTTCCTCTAAGACTTTTTCTTTGAAAGCAGAGATGATATCAAGAGATCCATCATCACCTGTGGCAATATAGTCTTCGGAATTGTAGATTGAAAGGGTTACCTTGCTTGCTAGAGCTTTTTGGGCATCTTTCCTAGCCTGCATATAGGTAGGAACGGTGTTTCCTGAAGCAAGAAGATAAGAAATTAATGACCAAACTAAGATATTTTTCATAATTTCAACCTCGCTTTGGCGTGTCTTCCTTTTCTGCCACTGCCTTTCTTTTTATTCAAAAGAATGAGGGCGAAAACGATAAGGGCAACCAATAAGAATATAATGGTGCAAAGGGCTCTAAGCTCTGGTGGCAATGGGTGTTTTTTGATGACGCCTTGAACATAGGTGGAGATTGTGGAAATCTTTGAGGCGCCATTCAATAAGCCAGGGCCAGCCGTAAAGGCGGTGACGATGAAGTCATCAAGAGAAAGAGTTATTGCAATAAGGAAACCAGAAAGGACGCCTGGGGCAATTTCTGGAAGAGTCGCCTTAAATAGGGCTTTTGTAGGGGAACAGCCTAAATCAAGGGCGGCCTCATATAAGGCTGGATCCATCTGCTCTAGCTTAGGTTTGACGTTAAGATAGACAAATGGGGTGCTTAATACAAGGTGACCAACAAGCAATGTCCAGAAAGAGAACGAGAGATCTTTGAAGATGTATTGTCTAATGAAGACAAACATGACAGTCAAGGATAAGGCGATAACGATTTCTGGGGTGACAACCGGGATTTGGTTAGCCATTTCCATCGTTCTTTTCGCATGTTTCTTAGATTCATATACGCCAATGGCGCCTAAGGTCCCTAAGGCTGTTGCAATCGAAGAAGAAACAAGAGCGATAATAATGGTGTTTCCAACCGCTCTCATGATATCTTGGTTTTTGAAAAGATTGATATAAAGGTCAAATGTGAAGCCATTCCAAGTTCCTAATACATCAGTATTCGTGAAGGAAAATACAACAAGAACAAGGATTGGAGCGTACATTATTAACAAAAGGATCCAAATATATGATTGGGCAAGGATCTTTTTAAGCAAAGCTTTTTTCTCTGTGTCTACCATAATCCGCCTCCTCTTCTTTGAGCTGCGTCACCTTTGTCGAATTTACGGGTGATGAAGGATGTTATACCGATGATAACGAGCATGATGATGGCCATAAAGGAACCGGAATTCCATTGGCTATTTGTGAAGTTAAGATAAATTGAGTTGCCAAATAATGTTATTTTTCCCTCCGATAAGGTGTCGGAGATGACGTAAGAGGACATAACTGGCATGAAAACCATCTCAGCGGCAGAAATGATGCCTGGAATGGTTTGAGGGAGGATGTTCTTATAGAATACTTTTATTGGGGAGCAACCAAGATCAGCTGCGGCCTCCATTTGGGAATGATCCAACTTCAACATTGTTGTATAAAGTGGGAGAATCGTGAATGGAAGGTAGTTATAGACCATACCAATAAGGGTTGCAGTCCAAGGATAATTTCCGCCAGAAATTCCAATCCAATCAAGCAAATCACGCGTGGCACCTGTACGAATGACGAAGTTTATCCACATAGGCATGATGAATAATACGACAAGGATACGGTTGGAATTGAGTTTCTTATTTGCTAAGAAATATGCGGCTGGATATCCTAAAAGAAGGCAAATGATGGTTGTTTGGATTCCTAAAAAGAGAGAAATCAAGAGAACCGACCATTTAGTTGGGGTGGTGAAGAAAGAGATTGCCGCATCTAAAGATGGGACTCCTGCTTCATTGCTGAAGGCATACCAAACGATTAAGAGAATTGGTATGATGACGAATAACGCCAAGAAAAGAGCATAAGGGATGCAAAGATATTTTCTTTTGAGACGGAAAAATTTCTTGCTCTTGGATACTCTTCTTATCTCTCCATTAGTGGCGGACATAGTTGTCTAACCCTTTCTTTAAGCGAATAGAGATCTTATTTGCTGGAATTTTGACTGAAACTTCATCGCCAACATTCCAAGCATAGGTTGAGTTACAGACGAAATCGTCTTCATTTTCATTTCTGACGAGATATTGATAATGGTCGCCAATCCAAACGGCGGATTGAATCTTTCCTTCGATTTGCCCTTCTTCGAGGTTATCGGAGAGTTCAGCGCAATCAAGATCGAAAGAGGCGATGACATCGGCATCCGTTAAATCATATTCACGGCCATTTTTTGGATCAAGGAGGTATCCATCCTCATTGATGGAAGATCCTTTGAGGAGTTTTGTGATATCAACTTCGAAAGGAACTTCGGAAATATAGACTTTGTTGTCTTTGCCAATATATGAATCTGGATAAGAGTTTTCTGTGAGTTCTTTTTCCATGATTTGAAGGTTTTCTTTATCAACCGAAATGGAGACTTTTGAACCGACGAGTCTTGCTTTATGTTCTCTGCAAGTGATCTCGGTTTTTCCTACCTTAAGTTCGTAAGAGTAGTCTTCTCCTTTGAAAACGCTAGAGAGGATTGTTGCATCAACGACTCCTTCTCCTGGTTCACCAAGGACGACATCTTCTGGACGGATAACGACATCGACTTTCTTATTTAGTGGGAAATCATCGACACATTCCCAAACAGAATTGAGGAAACGAACCTTCTTTTCGCCGCACATCGTGCCAGCGAAGATGTTTGATTCGCCAATGAAGTCGGCAACATAAGCGCTTGTTGGCTCATTATATATTTGTTCAGGCGTGCCAAGTTGTTGGATGCTGCCATCTTTCATGACGACGACCTTATCGGACATGGAAAGAGCTTCTTCTTGGTCATGGGTGACATAGATGAAGGTGATTCCGAGCTTTTTATGCATGTTTTTGAGTTCAAGCTGCATATCGACTCTCATCTTATGGTCAAGAGCGGAAAGAGGTTCATCTAAAAGAAGGACTTCTGGCTCATTGACGATAGCGCGAGCAATGGCGACACGTTGTTGCTGTCCGCCTGAAAGATTAGAGATGTCTCTATCTTCCATTTCATCCAAATCTACGATTTCAAGGGCTTTTGCGACCTTTTCATCGATTTCTTTTGCTGAAAGGTGTTTATATTTTATTTTCTTATTGCCCTTACGATCAGTTACTTCGTAAGGGATTTTCTTTAACTTAAGTCCGAAAGCAACATTGTCATATACGTCTAAGTTAGGGAACAAAGCGTAATGTTGGAAGACAGTGTTAACTGGTCTTTGGTAAGGCGGAAGATTAGTAATGTCTCTCCCATTAAGCAGGATTTTGCCAGAAGTCGGAATATCGAAGCCGGCGATCATCCTCAATGTCGTCGTTTTGCCACACCCTGAAGGGCCAAGCAAGGTGACGAACTCACCTTTTTTGATGTCTAAGCTGACATCGTCAACTGCGTAAAAGGTCTTGTCAAAAACCTTACTCACATGTTGAAGAGAGATGATGACATTATTTTCATCCATTTGAATACCTCCAATTTAACAGAAGCTGTTGCAAACAGGCTAAGTGATTTCGCTGCTTAAGAATCGAAAAAACTTAACGGCAAAAATATTGCTGTAAAATTTCAAAAAAAGCAAACATTTTTTTCATCAATTTTTTTGAGCAAAAAATCGTTAAAATCAAAAGTGAGCCAAGTATCGATATTTACAAGAGAAATGTTAACTTTTTTGAGTCAAAAAATTTTACGTTTTTTTGAACGAAAAAATGCGTTAAAAATCCACTCAAAAATTTTGCGTGTTTTTTCAAAGGGTTTTTGAGTATAATTTTTGCATGTTTCAAAAGAAAATTTTGCCACTAATATTAACGAGTCTCACCCTCTTCTCCTGTGGTGAGAAAAATGAGAATAAAATCTATATTCCTTTTGGGAAAGCGTATGACTCAAGCTTAGCTAGCGATACAAAATCTTTGTATTTGCATACGACAAATATTTCTTATGAAGACTTGAATAGGAAAGTTAAGAATGAGGATAACTTTATCTTATTAATATATGAATATAAGACATTAGAAAAGGGAGAGGATATTGAATGTCTTTGCTATACGTCCTTTGCATATAATCTTAATATATATATAAAGAATAATAATGCAGAGATATATGGCATCGATCCAAGCGACTTTAAAGATAAAAATGATGTGTTTTCTTTAGATATCGTTTCAGGGGAGCAAACTTTAGCGATATTCTCTGAAGGAAAGGTGTTTAGGCAAGAAACGAGTGCCAATAACGCCTTATCAACATTAGATAAGATTGACTCCTTCTTCTCTAACGTATCTTTCAGCGATATGTTATATCTTAGCAAAACTCAATTAGATTCGATGTTTCTTGAGGAAAAGACATTCACGGTTGGATATTTGAGAAAAACATGCTCTGATTGTGCTTACCTCATTAATGATTTCTTGAAAGATTACAACAAATCCTCCTTTAATAAGAAAATATACGTCATCGACTGCGATAGCGAAGGTATCCGTTATGAAAATGGTGAAGTCAATTCATCCACCTGGCAATCTTTCAAAGATGAATATGGCTTATCGAATAAATACAGTGCAGAGTTTGGATATGACGATGGTTATGTTCCGACTTTCTTGACCTATAAGGTATCTTCCAAAAAAGAGCATTATGGAAATTATGTTATCGATGGAGCCGTAACATATAATGATGAATTAGCCTTATCTGAGGGGGTTTGCACAATAAGAAACTCCTATTGGAACGGGAAGGAACATCCTTTCTTCTCCTCTTTGGATTCAAATGTAGAAACTAACTTGCTAAATAAAGAAATTCCTCAAAATGAATATGATAATTATGGCGATGATGGAATCTATTGGAAGAAAGATTATGCGAGAAATTACCATAATCCTATCATCAAAGGATATTTAGATTTCTATAGCAAATAACTTATATATTTGTTACCTAAAATAAAAAAAGAACGAATAATTCGTTCTTTTTTCAAACATGATTTCAGGTCTTTAGAATACACCAAGATAGTAATTCTTTTTGCCACGGCGGATGATAACATATTTGCCGGCGATGGTGTCGTTTTTGGTGATGACTTTATTAAGGTCTGTTACCTTTTCTCCATTGATTGAAACAGAATTTTGTTGAAGGAAGGTCTTAGCTTGGGTTTTAGATGTTGCCGCACCTGTTTTGACAAGTAAATCAAGAATTGGGGTGTCTCCATCAAGTGGGGTCTTTGAGTAAGAGCCAAGGACTTCTTCTATTTGTTTTTCATTTAATGTTTGGACTTCGCCAGAGAAGAGGACATTAGACATGGAGATTGCCTCATCGGCTGCATCTTTGCCATGGATGTCTTTTGTGACTTCGTATGCTAACTTCTTTTGAGCAATACGGGCACCTGGGTTAGCAAGGTGTTCTCTTGCGCAATCTTCAATTTCATCATGAGTTAAGAAAGTGAAGACTTTAAGATATCTGATCGCGTCTTCATCAGTTGTATTGTAGAAGAATTGATAGAGTTGATATGGTGAAGTTAATTCTGGGTTAAGGAAAAGAGCGCCTTTTTCTGATTTACCGAACTTCTTACCATCAGAACGGGTGATAAGACGGGCGGTCATTGCTTCAGCGTTGGCATCTTCTCCATAAAGTTTTCTGATTAATTGAAGACCACTTGTGAGATTGCCCCATTGATCGTTTCCGCCGATTTGGATTTTGCAATCGTAATTTTTATAAAGGGTTGCAAAGTCAGCAGATTGAAGGATTTGGTAAGCAAATTCCGTGAAAGATATGCCCGCTTCAAGACGGGAAGAGACAATTTCCTTGCTTAACATGTAGTTAACGGAGAAATATTTGCCATAATCACGTAAGAAATCAAGCATTGTGATATTTCCTAACCAATCATAGTTATTGACTATGATGCCTTTTTCTGGGTCAGAGAGATCTAAGAATCTTTCTAATTGAGCCTTGATGGCGGCTGTGTTCTTAGCAAGTGTTTCCTTTGTTTGAAGGTTTCTTTCGGCTGATTTGCCAGATGGGTCGCCAATCATGCCGGTTGCTCCACCAACGACAGCAATGATTCTATGTCCTGCTCTTTGAAGTCTCATAAGAGTGGAAATCATGACATAGTTACCAACGTGCATAGATGATGCAGATGGGTCAAAACCACAATAAACAGTTACTTTCTTATCAAATAATTTGCGGACATTTTCTTCATTCGAGTATTGTTCAATAAGTCCGCGATAATTTAATTCATCAACGATATTTTCCATAGATATACCTCGTACGGTGATAATTTTACCTTATTAAAAATAAGAAACAATATTTAAAAGAAAAAAGACGTAGTTTTATCTACGCCTTTAAATCTATCTTAGATTTAGATTAATACATTCCGCCATTATCGTGGTTGCATTCATGTTTTTCTTCTTTGATGGTTGTGACAGCTGCTTCAGTTGTGACAAACATTGCGGAGATGCTAGAAGAATTCAAGATTGCATTACGTGTGACTTTGGTTGGATCGATGATATTTGCCTCAAACATGTTGACCCATTCGCCATGGAGTGCGTCAAATCCGAAGTCCTTCTTTTGCTCTTTTTGCTTAGAGGCGATTTCTTCTGGATTATAGCCTGCATTGGTGGCAATTTGCATAAGTGGGGCATATAAGGATTCAAGGACTGCATCAATGCCTTTTTGAACATCAGGATTAGAATCTAAGAGTTTGCCTTTGAGGGAAGAATATACCTCAGCAAGTGCTGCTCCTCCACCGATGACGATACCTTCAGCGACCGCTGCTTTTGTGGCATTAAGCGCATCTTCGATACGGAGTTTCTTGTCTTTGAGTTCACTTTCGGTAAGGGCACCAACCTTTACAACGGCAACGCCATTGGAGAGTTTTGCGATACGTTTGGAGATGTTCTTCTTGTCGTATTCGCTTGTGACGACTTCATATTGGGCAGAAAGTTCAGCGATTCTATCTTCGACTTCCTTCTTTAAGCCATCACCGCCGACCATTGTTGTGGAATCTTTCTTGATGGTAACGCGTTTTGCTCTACCTAAATCATCGATCGTGACGTCTTTAAGTTCCATGCCAAGATCTTTAGAGAAGAATTTTGCACCTGTGAGGATGGCAATATCCTGTAATGCGGCTTTTTGGGCATCACCAAATTCAGGGGCTTTTGTGGCGACAACCGTGAATGTTCCACGAAGCTTATTGACGATCAAAGTGCTTGTAACGTCCGAATCGAGGTCTTCAGCAATGATGAGTAATGGCTTATGGGCATCAACGACTGATTGTAACATCGGAATGATATCGTTGATGGCAGAAATCTTCATATCTGTAACGAAGATATATGGATCTTCAAGTTCGGCGACCATGTGCTCATTATCTGTGACCATGTATGGGGAGATATAGCCTTTGTCATATTCCATGCCTTGGGAAATAGCAAGTTCGTTTTCACTAGTTTTGGATTCATCGACTGTGATAACGCCATTTTTGCCGACTTTTTCCATTGCTTCAGCAATAAGCTTTCCAATTTCGTCATCATGGGCGGAGATTGAGGCAATTGCTTGGATGTCTTCGTTGGTTTGAACTGGCTTAGAGATGTTGCTTAATTCAGCCGCGACCGCTTTTCCAGCTTTTTCAATGCCATTACGGACAAAGACTGGGTTTGCGCCTGCATCAACTGCTTCAACACCTTTATGGATGATGGCTTGAGCAAGGACTGTGGCGGTTGTTGTGCCATCTCCTGCTTTTTCGTTTGTTTTATTTGAGACTTCGTAAACGAGTTTTGCACCCATGTTTTCGGTTGCGTCTGGAAGTTCGATCTCACGAGCGATAGAAACACCATCTTCGCAGATTTCTGGGCTGCCATATCCTTTATCAAGGGCGACATTTCTACCTTTTGGTCCAAGAGTGACCTTGACGGTATTTGCAAGCGTATCGACTCCTTTGACCATAGCCTCACGGGCTTCTTTTCCTAATTTAATTTCTTTTGCCATACATTTTTCCTCCTTTAGTCATTAACGACTGCGAGAATATCTTCAACTTTTATAAGAAGATATTTATGTCCATCATCTTCATATTCGGTGCCAGAATATTCTCTGTAGATGACTTTGTCACCGACTTTGACTCCTTTAATGGAGACAAGTTTGCCATCCTCATCGACTTTTCCTGGGCCCATTGCCATGATGGTTGCAACGTTTCCTTGTTTCTTCTCGGTTGTGAGAATGATAGAGCCGACCTTCTTTTCGGTAGGTAATTTTTCTAATAATAAGTAATCATTAAGTGGTTTTATAGTAGACATGTTTTCTACCTCCTTTTCTTAACGTTAAGTAATGTAGTTCTACTTTTTAGCACTGTCAAGTGGCAAGTGCTAAAAAAATTTAAAAGGGCGAAAATTGTCGAAGAAAAAATTTAAAATTTTATAAAAAAGTTTCCCGTTTAAAACAAAGTCATTCCTTCATTAAAACGTCAAACCCTTTCTCTTATCTTTTTAAAAATTTGTTCCTTAAATAATCCGCTACTTCTTTTGAAATGAGATTCTCAATTTCGCAAATATTAATGCTGCTAGTTGCCTCATCCAAATAACAATCATATAAAGGGTTTTGCTTATTTCTTTTATCCTTTAAATATAGAAGATTCTTTCTCAAAAATGGCGGAACGTTCTCCTCATATGCATTCTTAGACGCTATAGGTTCTAATTTAATCGCAGCATTCACGGATATGCCCAAAGTTTCACATATTTTTAGAATGATTCTCAGTCTGCAATCAAGCAAATTACTTTTTCCAGAAAAAAATATCAAACAAAGTGGTTTTCGAAATGCCACTCTCTTTGCTTAATTTGCAAACTGTATATTTTTTCGATTAATACGTCATTTAATGTCATTATTTTCTCCATGATAATTATATCGGTTATCAGATATATACAAGGCAATTGTCAAGGATTGGGGTGAACGAGTTAACGCATTAAGATTGATAAAGCTTGGCGAAAAAATAAAAAGATGAGGCAGTACCTCATCTTTTCTTTCTCTTCTTATTAATATTTCGTTGAGTCTCTCTTGTTGAACTTCGCTTCTAAACGGCATGTTTTCTCAGTGAGATTGTCATTGATAAGATCCGTGAGCATGAGCATTGAGCGTTTGCCAACTTCTGCCATATCAATATCCATGGAGGAGATTGTTGGGCGAACGATCTTGGCATATTTTGTGCCAACGAGGGAAAGAACCTCTACATCATTTGGAACATTGAGTCCTGCATCAGATGCGGCATTCATGATAGCGGCAGCTAAAGAGTCACGATATGTGATGTAATAGCCTCTTGCTTTTTCAGGATTATTTTTGAAATGCTCATAGAAATCAGAATATGTATGCGTATAGGAATCATCACAATTTTGGATGTGATAATTTCTTCCGAGTTCGTCATGGACTTCAGTGAAGCAATGTTCGCAATGCGTCAATAGACGTCCTCCATCATGAACATGGACGAAGGTCATTTCTTTATCTCCACCATCGTTATAGTATCTACGGATGATGTTCTTGAGTTCTTCGCCATAGGAGAACTTAATTGAACCGACCTTATCGCCAGTTAAGACAGTATTAACGACGATTGTTGGAACAAAATATGAATTGATTTTCATGATGTCTTCTGTTTCAAGCTCATCATCGAAAATAATTGCGCCATCGACGTGGGTGGTGATGACCTTCTCAATCATTGAGAGTGCTTCTTCACGAGAATGCGATGTTGTGAAAAGAGTCAGAACAAAGCCCTTTTGCTTGGCGATTTCAGAAATTCCTGAAAGCATGTTTGAGATATAAACATAGTTGGCTCCAGGGATGATAATACCGATATTTGTGGTCTTATTTGTAGCAAGAGCTTGGGCTAATCCACTTGGTTTGTAGCCTAATTTCTTGATTGTGGACTCAACTTTAGTCCTTGTGGCTTCGGTGACGTTGCCTTGTTTATTAATGACGCGGGAGACAGTTGCTAAAGAAACGCCTGCTGCTTGAGCAACTTGGTAGATGGTTACACGATCTTTTAGATTATTCATGGTTTTACCCCCAAAATTACAAATTCATTATGAAACTTATTTGTAAATTTTCAATGTTTTTTTCATAATTTTTGCAATTTATTTTCTGCCTATTAAAAAAAGGCCCATTTTATCGTGGGCCAATCTTTTTAAAGGGTTCCGCCATGCAGGGTGCTATAGAGGTTTTCCCTTGTCTTATATACCTTCTCGGTCAAGTCAACGTAATGCTCATGTGGCATCTCAAAACGAAGTTCAGATTCCCACACTTTGTTTTCAAGTTGGTCTTTAACGAAAGCTTTTTTCTCCGATATTGAAGGAAGATCTTGGGCAAGTTTTCCATCAAGAATGAATGGAATTAAGAGTTTTTCTACCTTATATGGGATTATCTCGCGACGTTTATGGAAGGCGTCGTTAGAAAGATCGTAGATAATTATAGGTTTGCCCTCTTCAACTATTTCATCATCCATCGAGATGATATCGCATTGTCCTTGTCCATTTTCATCAAAGACTCTCCAAGCCATAAGCTTGCCAGGGATTATTGCTTTCGAGGCTGAATCGGAACATTTCATTTTAGGAGAATAACTTCCATCTTCTTCTTTCACTGCAACAAGTTTGTATACTCCGCCAAAAACAGGGTCCGTTCTTGATGTGATGAGGTTTTCCCCAACGCCATAAGAATCAAAATGGGCATCTTCATATATTTCCATTGAACGAATCTTTTTCTCATCAAGGGAATTTGACGCGACAAGTTTGATATATGGTTTCCCTGCTTTGTCTAAGGCTTTTCTTAAACGTTTGTATGAGCGGGATAAGTCACCTGAATCTATACGTGCTGCTTTTACGCGTTTTGTTGGATCGTTAGGATATTTAGCAATCAACTCATCATCTATCTTAATAAGATTAGGTAAGCCTGAGTCGAATACGGAATAGGTGTCTAAGAGAAGAGAGACGTTATTTGGATAGGTATCAGCAAAGGCTCTAAAAGCACTTAATTCATCAGGGAAGAATTCGATGAAGGAGTGTGCAACTGTGCCTACTGCCTTGACTTCATCTCCATATCTCATCTCAGCTAAGCAGTTAGCTGTTCCGATACATCCGCCAAGAATTGCGGCATAAGCGCCATCATTTCCAGCCGATTCACCTTGGGCGCGGCGTGTTCCAAATTCCATGACGTTTCTTTCTTTATGTGTTGCTAAGCCTGATATTCTCGTGGCCTTTGTGGCAATCAAGGAATGGAAATTCATTGTTTGGAGGAGGTAGGTTTCAATAAGAATGGCGCCAACCATATCACATTCGATACGAACCATCGGGACTTGAGGGTAGCAAACGCTTCCTTCTTTTAAGGCGTACATATCACCATTCCATTTATAGGTTGAAAGATATTCGAGGAATTCATCGGACATCCCTTTGGTCTTTAAATAAATAAGATCGCGCTCAGTGAAATGGTAATTGAGTAAGAATTTGGTTAGTTTATGTTGCCCACAGGCGATTGAATAGCCGAGTTTGTCAGGGTTTTCTCTGAAAAACATGTCAAAGACCATTCTTTTGTCTTTGAAACCATGGAGAAATAGGCAATTGGCCATGCTGAATTCATAGAAATCAGTCACCATGGCTGGATTGTCATATTCTTCATCGGGGATATATGGCTCTACTTTGATGTTGCTCATATTATATTTTCCTTAATTATTAGGATAGAAGAAATCTTCTCCCTCAGAATATCCTTCAGGGATAAATGCTTCTTTGTAGTTATCGGAGACTTTTAATTCTTTTCCAGAGCATAATGTCGCATCTACTGGAATGTTCTTGACGAGTTTCTTGCTAAAGAGGGAACCGTCATAGAGGATCGTTCCATCAAGGGCAACAACGACCATCTTTCCAATTTCTAGGTTTTTATAATGGGAGACGGCTTGATATGTCTTTTCTCCATCTTTGAGGGTGACAATACTAGCCTTTTCATCAAGAGGGTGTTCCTCAAGATTGGAAATGGTAAGGACTTTGAAACCGGAATTTGAGGTTTCTTCAAGTCTTGGAGCATTGGAGTTCTCTAGCAAATCGTTGATTGTCTTCAAAAGAAGGGTATCAGGGGCGAATATAGCTCCATGGGATTTAAGCTTTGCAATCCTTGAGACATTGAAAATGTTGATGCCGACTAACTCTTTATTTGCATATAAAGTCGTGACGTCTCCATTAGTGATGATCTCATCAGGTTTTTTCTCAGGGTTGATAACGACGAAGAGAACGTCACCATTGCTTTCGAAATCATAAAATAAGCGATACATATTCTTTTGCTCCTTTATTTCTTCTTTTTCATCAAGATTCGATGAATTGATTTTCCAACTGAGCGGAAATTTCTTTCATATTCAGATGCAACATCGTTTTCTTCATCGAATTTATAGTCTTCTTCATTAAGATACATCTCAAATGGAGAAAGAGGGATTTGTTCAAGGGTGAAGGCATAGAGGGAATCGTTATCCGTCTTGATTCTCATCTCTCCGTCATCTTTTAATAGTTTAGAGAATTCCTCTAAGCGTTTCACGTGTGTGAGTCTTCTCTTTTCATGCCTCTTTTTCGGCCATGGGTCAGAAAAGTTAAGATATATTGTGTCGAATCTAAGTTTTTCGAGTTCTGGCAAAAGAACATCGAAGTCTCGGTTAATGACGCGAATGTTGCTTAAAGTTGATTCAACGATCTTTTTAGCCATTATTCCAGCAATGGATACTTCTCTTTCGATAGCTAGAAAATTGACATCAGGATGTTTCTTTGCCATGCCAATAACAAAGTCACCTTTGCCAGATCCGACCTCAAGATGAAGTTTTTCGTTTTGGAAAAACGGATCGTTAAGATCAATGTTTTTCAAAACTAATTCGTTATGTTCTTCTAGAAAGGGGGATGCCCATTTCTTAAAACGTCCTCTCACTTTAAGTTACCTAACATGTATATTGCACGAGCATAGATTGCGATATCTTGGATATAATCTTTGACATTCATATGTTCGTTTGGCGAATGCATTCCGCCTGGGCGTTTTTGCCACTCAGCACCGAAAGCGACTGTGTTTGGTGCTTCTTTTGCATATGTTCCGCCACCAATTGCGATTGGTTTGGCAAAGAATTGATGGGTTTCTTTCTTGAAAGCCTTCATCAAAGTTGAAACGAGTGGAGATTTCTTGTCATATAAGAGATATGGAGCGACTGAGTTAGTGACATAATCCATATTTACATAAGAAGAAAGGTTCTTGAGGGCTTCTTCTGGTTTGGCATTCTCGCCATATCTGAAATCAACTGTAAGAGTTAATGTTCCGTTCATGTATTTGACAACGCCGAAATTGTATGTTGATTCGCCAAGTTCGACTGAATTGCTATAACCGCCAAAGATTTTGCCATTGTTATCAAAGATAGAAGCAAGTTTGTTTAAGAATTCATTCTTGTAGTATTTTCCAATTGTTTCAAAAGCGATCTTAGCGGCAGAAGTACCAAGCTCAGGGGTTGAGGCGTGAGCGGTCTTTCCAACAAAACGAACCATTAAAAGTTCTTTTGTGGAGTTAATATCACATGAAATCTTGTTTTCTTTGAGATATTTGACGAATTTCTCATCTGGTAAAAGAGTTACTAAAAGAGAATCGCAAACGGCATTAGTGACTGTTCCGCCATCTAAGGCAATGATTGGGTTCAAATCTAATTTTTTAGATAAAACACCATGAGTGATGCCTTTTTCTGCATAGATAAGAGGCCAGTTTGCATCTGGTGTGAAACCATATTTAGGGGCTTCTCCGTGGAATTTCTCAAAATAATATTGAAGGCAAGAAGAACCCCTTTCCTCATCTCCACCTGAGACGATTTTGACACGGTATCCTTTAAGTAGGCCATTATCTTTGAGAAGTTTTGTAGCAAAAAGAGCGGCAGTTAATGGTCCTTTATCATCAAAGGAGCCACGACCATAAATCTCACCATCTTTGAGGGTGGCCGAGAATGGAGGATTATCCCATTTTCCCGAGACAGGAACGACATCTGAATGGCCATAAATGCCAATGAGTGGGGCATTTTCATCACCGATTTCAAGTTCGATGGCATATCCATCAACGTTGGTGACTTTAAATCCGTAATCTTTTCCAAGCTTAGCAAAGTAATCTAAAGCTTTTTTGACGTTTTCTCCGAATGGTTGACCTTCTTTGATGGTGTGTTCATCATAAACTGAAGGGATTCTTATGAATTTTTGAAGGGCTAAGATTGCGTCTTTTTCATAGCCTTTCGCTAGTTTTTTGAAATTTGGCATGTTTTCTCCTAACTAATTTCTTCCAACTTTCGCTAACGCTTTAGAAACTAGTGGATTGATGATTGAGGCAAGTAAGGCCTCTCCTAACATTCCGAAAGCGATAACGATAACAAACGTATATGTGACTCCTTCTGCGACTGGCTCCGTTGAAGTGAAATAGGAGACCATCGTATCAGTGTAGAAAATAAATAAGTCACCGAATACAAGAAGCGTATGTGCGATGGTTAACAGAAACGAAAAACCTGCTATCGCAAACACGTTCCTATATAGTTTAGAGTTTTTACGTAGTAAATCAAAGACTAAACCGGCTAAAAACCCAAAAATCGCTCTTGGAAGGATGGAAACCCACGGCACAACGAAGAGACCATTGAACCCCGTTGGGGTCATCATTGCCTGTATCCATGAGGTGAATCCGAAGGCTACTCCATATAAGAGTCCGCCTTTCCAACCTTTTTTATATGAACCAATTAAAACTGGAAGGTGAACGAGCGAAAAAGAGATCCCGGGGATGAAAGAAATATATCCGGCTTGAGGGACAAAGCCCATAACGACGATTAAAGCAACGATGAGCGCATGAAAAGTTATATCTTGCACTTTAATGCCTTTTTCTTGATTTTTTGGGGTTTCTTTATGAAGCGAAATTAAAAGTAAGGCGATCCATATTAATAACATCGCCCAAAAAGCTATTGTGATGAAATTCATTTCTTGTTCCTCTTATCGATTTCTTTTAGACCTAATAGAAGAAGATTGTCTTCATAGGCGAATTCCGGGAGATATTTTTTTACGTATACCGCATTCCCACCAGTCAGTATTCTTTTTAGTGGTCTTCCTGCTTCTTTCTCAAAAGATGAGGCAAAGCCTTCGATGGAATAAATGTTTGTAAAAATTATTCCCGCATTCATTGAATCGTGCGTGTTTTTTCCAATCACATGATCGGGTGCAAGAAGGTTTACTTCAGGAAGAGCTGAGGCTTCTTTTGATAAATTTGTCGCGCCCATTCCTAAGCCAGGGGCTATTGCGCATCCTCCGAAAGATTCGTTTTCATCGATATAGATGAATTTGTTTGCCGTTCCTAAATCGGCAATAAAAAGGTTTCCTCCATATAAGGAAACAGCACCGATTGAATCGGCGACTAAATCAGCCCCCACTTCTTGAGGGTTATCTGTTTTTATGGCCAATCCCGTTTTAAGACGAGGGCCTAAAATCTTGGCTTTGACGCCAAATAGGGAAGAGACGATTGAACGGAATATCGGGCTTAAAGGAGAGACGACGGATGAGATGATTGCTCTATCTATCTTCTCTTTTTCCAAGTGCCTTGTCATGATGAAGAGCTCAACTACGCTACGATATTCATCTAGCGAGCGAATAGGTTTCGTCCTGCATTTATAAACACAGGTTAATTCCTCTCCATCCCATATTCCAAAATCAATCAGGGTATTCCCGATGTCAATTGTTAGTAACATGGACTTATAATCTCCTACTCCAGTCTGAATCTTTTATTCAGTACCGGGCAGGAAGATTATATTCCTTTTAAATGTTTACTTGTACTAAAAAAGAGACCAAATTAATGGCCTCCTTCTACTTTAATTTTATCCAACGACGATATTGAGGATTCTTCCAGGAACGTAGATGATCTTTCTTATAGTAACGCCTTCAAGGTATTTAGCGACTTTTTCAGATGCTTTTGCAAGAGAGAGTGCTTCATCTTGACTTGCGTCTTTGCTTAAGGTGATCGTATCACGGACCTTGCCATTGATTGAAACGCCGATTGTAACGGTATTAATGACAAGTTTGGATTCGTCTACACTTGGCCAAGGTTCATAGGCAATCGTCGTATTATGACCAAGCTTTTCCCACATCTCTTCGCCAACGAATGGGCAAATACAAGAGAAAATCTTAACGAAATTCTCAATATATGGGCGATAAAGACTCTTCGCTTTATAGCAATCATTGATGAAAATCATCATTTGAGAAATTGCCGTATTGAAGGAAAGGTCTTCGAAGTCCTTTGTTGCTTTCTTGACTAAGAAATTATAGGAATAATCGAGCTCTCCTGAATTTGTATCGGAGATTCTGCCACTAAATGTTTCATCATCAACTAAGCGATATACGCGCTCGATGAATCTTGTTGAACCATCAAGGGCGGTTGTTGACCATGGCTTAGCCTCAGAAAGAGGACCGGCAAACATCTCAAATAAACGGAGAGAATCGGCACCATTGGAGGAGATGATATCATCTGGATTGATAACATTTCCGCGTGATTTGGACATCTTTTCGCCATTTGCACCAAGAATCATGCCTTGATGGTAGAGTTTTTGGAATGGCTCTTTGCATTTTACAACGCCGATGTCGTATAAGAACTTATGCCAGAAACGGGCATAGAGAAGATGCAAAACGGCATGTTCTTGACCGCCGATATACAAATCAACTGGCAACCAGTGCTCTAAGAGTTTTGGGTCGCCGATTGCACTATCGTTATTTGGGTCGATGTAACGGAGATAGTACCAAGAAGAACCAGCCCATTGTGGCATGGTGTTGGTTTCTCTTACTCCTTTCATTCCGTCAACTTCGGCATTTAGCCAAGAAGATGGTGCTTTAGAAAGTGGAGGTTTGCCATCCCTTGAAGGTTGGTAATTATCCATCTCAGGCAAGACAAGTGGAAGGTCTTTTTCTTTTAAGGCGACTTCTTTGCCATCTTCTCTTGTAACCATTGGGATTGGTTCACCCCAATAACGTTGTCTAGAGAAGATCCAGTCACGGAGTTTGTAATTTGTGACTTCCTTGCCTGCTCCAATTTCTTCAAGTTTTTCAGTGATTGCGGCTTTTGCTTGAGCAATATTCATGCCGTTTGCAAAAGAAGAATTGATATGTGGGCCATCTCCTTCGAAGGCTTCTTTGGAGATGTCTCCTCCTTCAAGGACAGGGGTGATTTCAAGATTGTATTTCTTAGCGAAAGCATAGTCTCTTCCATCGTGGCTTGGAACGGCCATAACTGCACCGGTGCCATAGCTTCCTAAGACATAATCGGCAACATATACAGGGATTTCTTTGCCATTTATTGGGTTTATCGCATTAACGCCAAGATAAACGCCGCTCTTATCTTTAACAAGAGAGGTTCTAAGTAAGTCGGATTTATGGCTTGCTTCCTCAACATAAGCGTCAACTGCTTCTTTTTGCTCGTTAGATACTAATTTTTTAACAAGTGGATGTTCAGGCGCTAAACAACAGTACGAACAGCCAAATAATGTATCAACACGCGTTGTGAAAACTTTGAAAGTTTCATCATGGCCTTTGATTTTGAAAGTGATTTCGACGCCTTTGGATTTGCCAATCCAGTTACGTTGCATCTCCAAAGTTGATTTTGGCCAGTCTAATCCTTCAAGGTCTTTCTCAAGTCTATCGGCATATTTGGTTATTTTGAGGACCCATTGACGCATTGGCATACGGATGACTGGGTAGCCACCTCTTTCAGATTTGCCATCGATTACTTCTTCATTGGCTAAAACTGTGCCAAGTTCAGGGCAATAGTTGACTGGGATATCAGCGACATATGCAAGATCGTTTTCAAACATCTTGATGAAGATCCATTGAGTCCATTTGTAGTATTTTGGGTCAATGGTCGCACATTCCTTAGACCAATCATAGGAAAAGCCCAAGGATTGAATTTGATTCTTAAAGTTTGCGATATTTGCTCTTGTGAAACCTTCAGGATGTTGATTCATCTTGATGGCAAATTGTTCTGCAGGTAAGCCAAAAGCGTCCCAACCCATTGGGTGAAGGACGTTAAAGCCTTGCATTCTTTTCATTCTCGCGACGATATCTGTTGCGGTATATCCTTCAGGATGGCCAACATGAAGCCCTTGTCCTGATGGGTATGGAAACATATCCAAAACGTAGTATTTTGGCTTAGAAAAATCATAAGTGTCGCAATAGAAAGTATTGTTATCTTCCCAATATTTACGCCACTTAGTTTCAATTTCTTTATGGTTGTAGCTCATAAAAGACTCCTTATTATTTAGCAATTATCTCCTCATATAAGGCACGATATTGCTTCGCACTGCGTTTCCAGGAATTATCTTTCTTTAACGCATTAGATACGATTTTATCGTAAATTGGAGTATTTAGGTATAAATCTTTTGCTTTTCCTATTGCATAGGAGAGTCCGTTGACATCGTAATTATAGAAACCAATGCCGTCAGCTTTAGTTACATTTGGCTCATCAAGCCCTTCAACTGTGTCGGCTAGACCTCCGGTATATCTAACAACCGGCAAGGTGCCATAACGTTGAGAGATCATTTGGGAGATTCCGCATGGTTCAAAAAGGGATGGCATGAGGAAGAAATCACATCCGGCATAGATTTTGTGTGATAGTTCGTTATTGTATCCAATATATATGCCAACACGATTTGGGTGTTGATCCCTTAATGTTTGAATTCTTCCTTCAAGTCCTGCTTCACCACTTCCTAAAATGACTAAGGAACAGTCATTATAATCGTTGAGGAAACCATACATTGCATCAACAATCAAATCGATGCCCTTTTGCCATGAAAGACGTGAAACTACGCCAAAGACAGGGCCTCTTCCTTTTTCAATTCCAAAGGTTTTGAGCATGTCTTTTTGACATTCTGCTTTACCTTCTTTCCATGATTTAGAAGAATAATGATCGCTAATGTATTTATCTTTTGCTGGGTTCCATTCTTCATAATCGATTCCGTTGACAATACCGACAAAATCATCTTTTCTAAGTTCAAGAATTCCGTTTAGTCTTTGATCGGAATACATATCAAGGAGCTCGTTTCTATGAGTTGGGGAAACGGTCGTTATCTTATTTGCATCGACAATACCAGCTTTGAGGGAGGAGACCATATTGTCAAATCTGACGCGACCATTATCATAAAGTTCATCGCTAAGTCCCCAGAAATCATTTAGGAAGTAACGGTCAACCAAACCTTTGAATGCAGGGTTATGGATTGTAAGAACCGTACGCATTGATGAATAGAATGGATCGTATGAATATTTCTCTTTAAGGAGAGTTGGAACCATGCCAGCTTGCCAATCATGAACATGAATGATATCAGCCTTGAAGTCGACAAATTTGAGAATGTTCATGCAAGCGAGAGCGAAAAATGCATATCTTTCGCAATCATCGTGGTAACCATAAATATTATCTCTATCGAAATAATATGAATTGCTTAAAAGATAATATCTAACACCATCAACGACGGTCGTATAAACTTCAGCATCTTGTTTTCTCCAAGATACATTGACTGGTAAAAGTCCAACGTAGTCAAGTTTAGGATTTTTTCTTTTGATCGAAGCATAGTAAGGGGTGACGATAATTACTTCGTCCCCTTCTTTTGCTAATTCTTTGCTTAGAGCATATGAAACATCAGCTAGGCCGCCTGTTTTGGAAAAAGGCAAAGCCTCAGATGCAAACATTGCAATCTTCATATGATGGCTCCTTGATGCACATAGATTGGGGTATCTTTATCCCCTTCGATGGTATGTCTATCGGTGACAATCGAGTATTTGTCGATGACAACGTTTGAAAGAGTGACTTTTTCGCCAATCTTTGTTCCACGAAGAACGATGCAATTGGTTAATTTTGAGCCTTTCCCAACACGGACTCCACGGCAAAGAATTGAGTTTTCAACTTGTCCATCAACAATGCAACCATTGGCGATGAATGAATTTGAAATCTTTGATGTTGAGCCGTAAAGAGCTGGGCAAGTATCATGAGTAATCGTGTATATTGGCCAATCTTCTTTGAAAAGAGTCGAAGCGATCTCAGGATTGAGAAGTTCAAAGGAATATTCGATATATTTATCTAAAGAGTTGAAGTTACGTGCATATCCTTCATATTCATATGCATGAACTTTGAATAAGCCTGTCTTAACGGCATAGCGAATAATATCTCCGATTCCCATCGAGAGAGAATGTTTCTTGCTTTCTTCGACAATCTTTGCAAGAGTTACGCGATTGATAACCCAAGTTTCTAAGGAAACATTGACTTCTTTCTTACTTCCATCGTTAATTTGGACGTCTGTGACATATCCATCCTTGTCAACCACAAGGGAATAGCCTCCGACAAAGTTTTTGTCGCCGTCTTTGATTTTCTTATAAACAACGGTGACTTCTTCATTTCTTTCTCTATGTTCTTCGACAATAGGATTGAAATCAATTGGCGCGACAACGTGTGGAGTTTGGAAAACCAATGTTGAAGCACTTGAATCATAGAGCATGTAATCATTCTCTTTGATGTTGGCTAAATCCGTATTATATGGAGGGTTGAGAAGTCCATTTTCATTTAAAAGAATCGTTAACTTGTTTGTTTTTGTGTTATTGACCCATGAGGACATATTCCCCATATGTTTAAGAATGGAACGTTGGTGGTCTTTGACAAGAATTCCAACCGTATCAATTCCGGAATTCGAAAAATTGGACATGACAATATCCATGAAGGCATATCTGCCTAAGAATGTTGTCGAAGCAAATGGACGGTTAGCCGTCAATTCACCAAGTTGAGGATCGTTATGTGTATCTAATAAACCAATTACGTCTTTCATGTTATTTGGCTGCCTTTCTGTTAACGATTAAGTCGATTTCTTCTCCACCAACGTTAACTTGTGCTTTTTCTTCAATCAATGTGTCTGGGCCGATGATGGCGTTTTCAACTTTTGCGCCTTTCCCTATTCTTGCCCCAGGCATAATGACGACGTTTTTACAAACGGCACCTTCTTCGATAATGACTCCGCCTGAAATGACCGAGTGAGAAACCTTGCCATATATTTGGGCGCCTTGGTTAACCAAAGAGTCTTTTACATCTGCTTTAGGACCGATAAATTGTGGAACTGAGCGCTTATCTTCAGAAAGGATGATGTTCTTACCGAAGATCGAATAGATGTTTTCACCAGTTTTATCATTCTTCAAAAGGTCCATATTTGCTTCATGGAGCGAAGAAATTGTTCCAACATCTTTCCAATAGCCATGATAGGTATAAGCGATGAGTTTCTTTTTGTCTTCCATCATATTTGGAATGATATTTTTTCCAAAGTCATGCTCTGTATCTTCTTTTGCGTCGGCAATTAAGTATTGGCGTAACGTCTTATATGTAAAGATATAGATGCCCATGGAAGCAAGATTGCTCATAGGCTTCTTTGGTTTTTCTTGGAATTGAGTGATTCTATCCTTCTCATCGGTTACAAGAATGCCGAATCTTGATGCTTCTTCCATTGGAACTGGGTAAACGGAAATAGTGCAATCTGCACCACTTTCGATGTGTTTTTGAAGCATTTCGTTATATGTGCATGAATAGATATGGTCACCAGAAAGGATGAGAACATAATCTGGATTCATTCTTTCTAACCAATCTAGGTTTTCATAGATAGCGTCGGCTGTTCCCCTATACCACGAAGATCCTTCTTCTGTTTGTTTTGGGGAAAGAACGGAAGCTGATGATCTTACGCCATTGAAGCCCCATTTTTCACCATTACCTACGTATTCATTTAATTCGCTAGATTCATATTGGGTCAAAACGCCAACATTTCTAATTCCGGAATTAGCGCAATTGCTAAGAGGGAAATCGATGATGCGGTACTTTCCTCCATATGAAACAGCAGGCTTAGCGACCTTTGAGGTCAAAGCCTTTAATCTCGTTCCTTTGCCACCTGCAAGAATCATGGCAACCATTTTATTAGACATATGGTCTTCCTCCTCTCGAAAAAATGAGATTTGATATGTTTATCTTTATCGATATGATTTTATCATAAATGCAAAAACAATTGTTAAAAGTCTTGTGAAAATTTAAAAATATTATCGTTTTACCCATTAAAAGAAGCCTTTTGCAAAAAGTTTTTCATAAAATTTATTTTATCATTGTCAAATATCTTTTATGGTGGTATATTCTTTCTTGCGATTTTACGCACGAAGAGGTGATAGTTATGTCAAGAAAATGCCCAATATCAGGAAAAGGCCCAATGAGCGGTAATTCCCGTTCCCACTCTGTCTTAGCAACTCGCCGTAGATGGAATGTTAACCTTCAAACATATAAGATTAACATCAACGGTAAGATGGTTTCAGTTAAGATGAGCGCACGTGCCTATCGTAGCTTAAACAAATCAGTCAAAGCTGCTTCCAAAAACGAAAAAGCTGCTTAATTTGTTTAATTAATTATTGAGATTTAAACGAGCGATTGCTCGTTTTTTTCTTTATTTTTTAAATTGTTCTTAACTAGCAAAGAAGAAAAACAACGATGTTGCCATAAGGCTAAATTCAGAGAGGAAGAAAAGCAGCCATTCAGAGAATGCCATAACGAAATATTTAGGTCTCTCGTAATGAGATGTTCCATCTTTTTCTATTACTTCTTCTAATTTTGCGTAGTTGGCTAATTTAGGATTGCACAAAGGTGCAATGGATAAGGCCGCAAAAACGAAAGATATTATCGCGAAAGTTAATGCTAGAGCAGAATTATTAGCTAAGATCTTACGAGAAATTGAAAGAAGAATAATTCCAGATGTTCCGTTTCTTATTGCGATGAAAGCACCGTAAAACATGAAAGTCGCGACTCTCAATTTTTCTTTTTTGAATGATGTATATGATAAAAATGTAAAGAAAAGTTCGACAATCACCTCAATAATTGCAACCATAAGAAAATAATAAGGCGAGGTCACTGTTTCATCATGAGGCAAGCAAAAAGCAAGTATGCCTAAAATAATATTTGATGAAATAGCTAAGAATTGTCCGATTCTTTGAGGCATTTCTTTTTTCTTAGGAAAAGCTTCATAGATAAAATATTGGCGAAAGTTAAAGGATTCTTCTCCTTCTTGCTTGTTGTTTTTTAACAAGAACAAGAACGTCAAAAAGAATATGGCTGATAGGCATAAAACAATAATGAAACCTATTTGCATAATAATTTTTCCACTCTTTCTTTCATATCTTCGTGGCCGAATAGGTAAGAGCCAGCAACAAGAACGTCAACGCCGGCAAGCAAAGATTCTTTGCCTGTTGTCTCGTTTATTCCACCATCGATTTCCAATAATGGTTTCTTTTCGCTACAAGAAATCATCTTTTTGATTTCTTTTGCCCTTTCTAATGATTCAGGGATGAATTTTTGACCACCTTTTCCTGGTTCAACAGACATCAAAAGGATTAAATCTACCTTATTTATATATGGAAGGATATCTTCAAGAGGCGTCAAAGGTTTGATTGAAAGACCAGCATATAGGCCATAAGAGTGGATTTCATCGATCGTTTTTATTGTTTCTTCATAACTTTTGCTTGCCTCAAGATGGAAAGTAATTAAGTCAGCGCCTGCATTTGCATAATCCTTTATAAAGAGGAGAGGGTTTTCAATCATAAGATGAACATCGTTAAGCATATTATGAGATTTGCTCATTGCTTTAATCTCTTCAATACTAAAAGAAACATTAGGAACAAATTTTCCGTCCATTACATCAATATGGATGAATTTAGCTCCACATACTTCTGCTTTTTTTGACTCTTCTGACAATTTTGAACGGTCAGCGGCCAAAAGGGATGGAGAAACTATTGGTGTGTTTAAACTTTTAATATCTAATTTCATTATTTAAAGCCAAAGAAACGTGCTATCCAAGAACGTTTTTCCTTAAAGTTTTTATCATCTTTATAAGCGTTTTCAATCGCTTGATGCATCATCAAAGCTGAGGAATACCTCTCTTCTGGCCTTTTCTTGCAGGCTTTGAGGATGATTTTATCTAACGATTGAGGAATCGAGGAGAGTCTTTTTGACGCTTCAGGGAATTTTTCTTTTATCTGTTTTACGGCAATTTCTTCCGATGTTGACGCATCAAACGGAACAGATCCGGTGAGGATTTCAAAGAAAAGCACGCCCATTGCATAAATATCTGAGGCAACAGATGGTTCCTTGCCCATTAAGACTTCTGGGGCGCAATAATAAACCGTTCCGCTTACGGAATTTCTATCTTGTATCGTTTTTCCGAGCTCATCTTTAAATGAGGCAATGCCAAAATCTGTAATTTTAATTGACCCGTCGGCTAAATAGAATAAATTATCAGGTTTAATGTCGGAATGAATTATTCCATGATTATGAATGTAAGAGACGCCTGAAGTTAACTGAAGCATTACTTCACATGCTTCAGCTGCTGAAAGATTGTGAGAGGCAGATATATTTAATTTGTCTCTTAGGGTCCTCCCTTCAACATATTCATTGGCCATATATGGGCGGTCTTCTATTATCCCTTGGCCTTCCCATTTGACAATATTTTGGTTATTAAGAGTTGAGGCAATACGGCATTCATGGTTAAAACGCTCAATATTTTTAGGGTCGCCCATCATATCCTCTCTCATCACCTTGAGAGCTACGGCATGTCTTAAGACAATATCAAAAGCTTCGTATACATCGGCCATTCCACCATGGGCAATACGACCAACAATACGATAACGCTCATCTATAACATCGCCAATTTTAATCATTAGCTATGCACTCCCAAAGGGCAATACCAATATTGTCAGAACCGCCTTGATGATTAGCAACAGAGATTAAAGAGATGATCTTTTGATCAGTTCTTTCGTCAGTTGAGATGATATTTGCGATTTCTTTTGCATCAAGGTTGTTATATAAGCCGTCTGAGCAAAGTAAAATTGTTTCACCTTTATATTGTCTTTCTTCTATTGAGACTGAAGATGAATTGTAAACACCCAATGCATTTGTTAAAACGTGGCGATCAGGATGTGTTTTAGCACCATCTTCGGTTAATTTTCCCGTTCTGACGAGATAATCTACGTAGGTTTGGTCTTTAGTTAGTTGTTCTAGAGATCCGTCTTTAAGCATGTAAGCGCGGGAATCGCCAATATTTGCGATAAGCAAGTGATTGTCGCTAATTAAGGCTGCGACCATTGTGCAACCCATGCCAATTGATTCGGTCTTTTTCTCGGCTTTTCTTAATTTTTCTGAAAGAGTGTAGATTTTTTTGTTTATTGATTTACAAGTTTTTCTAAACCAGTTCTTATCGGCAAAAACAAATGTGTGTTTTTTCTTTTTCTTGAAGGCATCAGCTAAGAGATCGATAGCCATTTTAGAGGCGACATCTCCTTTTTCTGCTCCTCCCATTCCATCACACACGACCATGAAAACTTCATTGTCGGAATTCATGAGAATCAATGCTTGGTCTTCATTTGTTTTTCTGACCATGCCTATATCAGTTTTATAAGCATATGTACCATGGTAATTGCTCATATTATTTTTCTCCTTTTATCGTTTTAGCACGAAGTTGCCCACATGCCGCGTCTATGCCCGTTCCCCATTCTTTTCTTACGGTGCAATTAAGGCCGTGAGAATTCAAATACTCCGAGAAACGCTTGATATTTTCTTTAGGGCTTCTTTCAAAAGGCTTCTCTTTTACAGGATTAAGCGGAATAAGGTTTATGTAGCAGAATACGCCTTTTAGAAGTTCGACTAGTTCTTTTGCATGCTCAATTTGGTCATTGAGTCCTTTGATCATGATATATTCAAAAGTTACCCTTCTGCCGCTAATTTCGACATACTCTTTAACGGCTGGTATAAGTTCTTCTAGGGGGTAAGCGTTATTCACTCTCATCAAGGATGAACGGATTTTATTGTTTGAAGCATGCAAGGAAATTGCCAAGTTGATTTGAATTCCTTCATTTGCATATTTCTTGATTCCTGGGATGATTCCGCAGGTGGAGACAGTTATGTGTCTAGCTCCAATCGCTAAGCCTTTTGCTTCATTCATGATATGAACGAAGGCGGAGACGTTATCATAGTTATCAAATGGTTCACCAGTTCCCATAACTACTACATGGGATACGTTTTCGCCTACCTCATATAGTTTTTGGTTCATGACGATAACTTCTCCAACCATTTCGGCTGCAGAAAGAACGCGTTCTCTCTTTAAGAGACCGGAGGCACAAAATTCACAAGCCATAGGACAGCCGACTTCTGAAGAGACACAGATGGCATTGCCATAATCGTAACGCATCAATACGGTTTCGACTTTGGCTCCATCTTCCATTTCCAAAAGAAGTTTGATTGTGCCATCGCTTGCCACTTGTTCAGTGTGAATGGTTGGCAAAGTAAGGCAATAATTCTCTTTTAAAGTCTCTCTGAAAGTCTTGGAGATGTCAGTCATCTCATCAAAATCATAGACTTTTTTGATATAGATCCATGTGTAAAGCTGAGTGGCACGGAATTTCTTTTCTCCAAGAGACTCCATTTCTTCTTCGAGGGCTTTTAATGTATATCCGAATAAATTCTTCTTCATATTTATTTATTGTCTGCTAGTGCAGTCTTACTTGAATTGAAGGAATCTTTGCCGATGATGATATCGATTGGGGTTCCATTTGTTAATGAATTGTTGTCTTTATGCAAAACGGCATAGTAAACGGAAGTTTCTCCTTCATCAAATGGGTAACGTTGTTCTTCGCTAACGAAATGGAATTCTGGGTGATTTGCTAAGAAATCAACGATTGTTTGATGGCCTTCTTTTTTAGAGATGGTGTAAATCATATAGATCAATGTTCCATCTTCTGCGACAAATTTAGCGCATTCGTTAAGGGTTTCTTTTTCTTTTGCGAATAATTCATCCATGCCGCCTTTATTGAAATGCATGAGATAATCTGGTTGTTCTCTGATCAAGTCGAAATTTGACGAATCAGGTGTGACAATAACCAAGTCTTGGGGACGTGAAATAGAAACAATCAAGGAATCAACGCTAGATCCAAAGAAATTGACGTTCTTTAATTCTTTTTGGCGAATCAAACGGGTGACGTCAGCATATTTATCAAGGGATGGGACTCCAAGGTTTATGCCAATTGATGAACCATAATGTTCGATTGCTTCTTTGAGGATTGCTGAATCAGCATTTCCATTATAAATAAACAATTCTCTTGGTTCTTCGATCTCGTATTTATCAATTATTTCTTTGACTATTGGTTTTTCCTTGAAGATCGTTCCATCTTTGACAAGAGGGTTCTTACGGAGGGAGCTCTTTCCTTCATAAGTTAAGATTCCGTCGACGTTTGTTTTCTTGAAATCTGGGTATTCCTTAATGACGGTTTCCGGTAAGGTAACCGATGTTCTGACACGAACATGAGAAACAAAAGGACGGTTATTCTTTTTAAGAATCTTGTATGTTACGCCATAGCCAAAGTGCTCAAAGATTTTGAGAACCCATTCAGGCGTGTTAAAGCGTAAAGAAAGATAACGGTTTGTTTGCTTAGAAATATCTTCAGGGATAAATGGACCATCATTATCGGTCTTATCGAAAATTGGTTGAAGCGATTTTAAACGTTCAGCATCAACTTTTTTGTTCAAAATGGCCATCGTTTCTTCTTTTGAAAGATGCTTATAGAAGCAAAGATTTGCCAAAGCAAGATAGACTGCGCGTTTTTCAGCAGGCAATAAATCTTGATGATCTTTTAAAAGATATTCGAATAAAAGGTGGTGGCGAAGTTCGCAGCCAACAATTCCAGCAACAAAAGTACGCATTGGGCGAATTTTAACATCTGCTTGGAACACCTTTCTTAAAGCTTCGTTAAATTGGGTATCATTGACAATTATGTCTTCTAATATTTGTTCGGATAAATCAAATTCTTGCATTGTAATCTCCTATCATTTGGCTAACTTTGATAACTTATCAAGTTCTTCTAAATCTTTTTCGTGGCCTTCAAAGGCGTCGCCTAAATAAAGTTGTTCAGGATCGTCGTAATCTAGATCGGCTCTATCGCGTGGATCGCATTCATCAGACGAAGAGCATTCCTCATCATGATGGTGTCCACATGAACATTCATGGTCATGATGTTCGTCTTCTTGAACTTCAGCACGAACGTTCTCTTCAGTTAAGAAACGTGGGTAGTCAGTATTTATATGCTCGTATGTTTTACCCTCAGCTATATATTCAAAATTGATTTCGATATTAATCGTAAAATCTTTTAGGGTTTCGATTAGGTAATCGGCTAATTCATGTTCAAACATCTCATATTTTCTAGGGAGTTTGACATAAACTAAAGTGTTCCAGGAAGTTTGTTCAACCCCTGCATGAAATAAAAGAGATTCGTATGGAGAGTAGAAATTAATTTCTTCTTCACTTGTTTCCAAAAGATTGGCGATGTTTGCCGTATTATCTTTGGAGTAATGACCAACGACATATTGGTCTAAACCGAGAATTTGAATTGTAATCATTGATTATTGTGTTTTCCTTCTGAAAAAGTATATCACATCTTCCTATAAGGAAGAATACTTTAGATTGAAAATTAATAATCTAATGGGTCAACGTTGATTTTAATGTCGACTCCTGAAAGTCCATTGAAACGATTTACAAGTTCTTTCAATTCCTTAACGATTTGATCTCTTTGCTTGAATTTCAAGAGAAGAACTCTTCGATATTTTCCATTGTTTAATGAGTAGAAAGGCGTGATTGGTCCTACTATTTCTAGCTTATCTAGATTGAGGGATTGAAGATCTTTTTTAAGTTCATATGCAGCGCCTAAAGCCTTGTCTTCTGAAGTGCAGTTAAACTCCAAAGTAATCAGATTGTAGTATGGTGGATACTTCGTTATTTTCCTTTGTTTCATTTCTGTTATGAAAAAATTTTCATAATCTTGCTTCGCACCAAGTTTTATTGCGTAATGAGAAGGGTTAAATGTTTGAATAATCGCCTCACCGGTTTTCTCTGAACGACCGCTTCTTCCAACCGCTTGCGCTATTAATTGAAAGGTTCTTTCGGCCGCTCTATATGTAGGAAGAGCGAGACCTATATCAGCTAAGACTACCGCACTTAAAGTTACGCTTGGAAAATCATGTCCTTTAGCAATCATTTGAGTTCCGACTAAAATATCATATTTTTCATTATGAAAATCCTTTAAAATTTTTTCAACGTTTTTTGAAACTTTTGATACATCGGAGTCCATTCTGGCCACTTTGACACCTGGATAGAGGTCTTCTAATTCTTTTACGACCCTCTCTGTTCCGTAGCCAATTCTTCTCAATCTAGTGTTACCGCATTCTGGGCATTCTTCAGGATATTGGAGAACATACCCGCAATGATGGCACTTGAGCATATCATCTTCTTGGTGATAAGTGAGATTCCCTCCACAACTAGGGCAGGTAAAAATATGCCCACATTTAGGACAATTCACCCCTGTCCAGTAGCCACGTCTATTGATAAGCAAAAGAACTTGTTCTTTGTTTTCTAACTTCTCTTTTATCTTTTCTTGAAGAGGAATCGAGATTTTCTCACTATTTTTCGAGAAATTTCTACGGTCAGTCAAATCGATGATTCTTGTGAGAGGAAGAGCTTTCTTATTTACCCTTTCTTTCATTTCCGTATATCCGTACACGCCTTTAAAGGCGCGGGCTTTGGTTTCCAAGGATGGGGTTGCAGATCCTAAAAGAACTTTGCAATTTTCTTGTTTGCCACGCATTATGGCCACTTCTCTAGCGTGATAATATGGCGAGTTATCTTGCTTATATGATTCGACGTGTTCTTCATCGAGTATAATCAAACCTATATTTTTGAGTGGAGCAAAGACGGCGCTGCGTGCACCAACGACTATTGAAGCGTCTCCTTTAGCTATTCTTCGGTATTCATCGTATCTTTCCGCTGGGGTTAACTCAGAATGCAAAATGGCAATTTTATTCCCAAATCTTCTTGAAAAATATTCAACCATCCTAGGGGTCAGGTTGATTTCAGGAACCAACATCAAAACGGTTTTCCCTTCGGAGAATATCTTTTCGGACAAACGAAGATACACCTCCGTTTTTCCTGAGCCTGTGACGCCTTCTAGTAAAATAACTTTCTTGTCAGAGGATAAGATTTCTTCATAAGCCACCTTTTGTGATGGACTCATTTCATGAATTTCTTCCCTTTCGGAAATTGGAATTTGGTAACGCTCTTTCTCTTTTAAGAGTATACGTATCCTCTTCTTTTCGATCAGTTTCTCAACAATTGAGGGAGAACCTGCCTCTTTTTTAAGAATTGGAGAGTTTCTTGAGATAAGACGAAGTATCTCTATTTGTTTATCGGTTAGTCCTTCTTCAGATGGATCCAATATTTCTAAATATTTCTCATAAGCAATTTTCGGGCCCTTAGATGATGACATCTTTGGCGAGAGGGAAAGTGGAAGCATTGTTTGAATAACCGAAATGAGCGGAGAAAAATAATAATCAGCCACTTCTTTAGCTAAAGAGAGCATTTCCTCATCCATCAAAGGTTCATTATCGACTATGTCTTCATCTTTTATTTCCTTTAGCGCATAGCCTTTTTCTTTTTCTATTTCTTCTTCGCTAAGATTTGTGTCGCTTATTGAAAGAACAAAACCCATGGCTATATGGCCGTTAAAATCTATTTTTATACGAAATCTAGGACCAATATTTCTATTCCCTTTGTATATATAGGAAAAAGTTCTATCCAATGACCTAGTTCCGTATTCAGTTAAAACATCTATTATCTTCACAGAAATATTATAGCGTTTTATTGCTTGTTTGACTCATTCTTGATGATAGAAGCGATTTCAGAAGCACATCTATTCAAATCATCATTGGTGACGGAGTATTTGTAATCAGAGACAAGAGAGAGCTCTTTGTTTGCTTGGGAAAGTCTTTTTGCGATCGTCTCTTCTGTTTCGGTTGATCTTCCACGTATTCTCTTTTCTAATTCATCGATTGAAGGTGGGAGAATGAAAATAGAGCAAACATCATCCTTTCCAACGGATTTCATTACTTGCTCAGCTCCATTAACGTCGATTTCTAAAAGAACGTTGTATCCTTTATTACGCATCTCCTCGACCTTTGCTTTTGGAGTGCCATAATAATTATTTACATATTGATTTGATTCTAAAAGTCCGCCATTATTCAATGTTTCAAGGAATTTCTCTTTTGTGACAAAGAAATATTCACGACCGTCTTTTTCTCCAGGACGGATGTTTCTAGTTGTCATGGAAATGGAAAACCAAAGATTGAGTTCATTATTCTCCATGATTTTTTGGCGAATGGTGCCTTTTCCTACGCCAGATGGCCCAGAAATAATAATAAGCAAACCTTTTCTCATGAACATTAATTTAACATTTTTTAATTATGTGAGCAATATTTCAATGTTTTTTCGGTATAATTTCTTTTATGAAAAACAAAACATTATCTTCGAATGATTTAAAAATATATCTAGATGAATTAAAAGACTCTTTAGTTGGGAGACATATCTCTTCCCCTACAATGTATTCGAAAGACTCTTTTATCTTTCATGTATCCGGAAAAGGTTATTCCAATCTTGTTATTTGCCTTGATGGAGAATTTCCACGTATTTATTTGACGGATTCTTTATTTGAAGGTTCCTCTTTGGAAGATAAATTTTACACCTTACTAAAGAAAGAGATTTCCAATGCCTACATTGAAGAGATTTCTCAAATTAACGGGGACCGTGTATTAAAATTAACCTTCATTACAACAAATGTTGTTTTCAAAGAAGAAAGAAAATTCTTATATATCGAACTTCTTCCTCATCATCCAAATTTAATCTTAACCGACGAAGACAATATTATAATTTCTGCATATAAGGTTTCCTCTTTTGATACAAAAAGACCGATCATGAGAGGATTGCATTACCTTCCATTGGAAAACTCCTTTGTTTCCGATAGCCCAAGCGATTTTAATTTGAAGGAATTCCAAGATTTTTGCAAAGAAAAAGAAAAGAGTATCTTCCAAAAAAGAAAGAATGAGAAGTTTGGATTTGCAATAACCCATTATAAAAACAGGAAAAAACTGCTTGAAAGAAAGATAAAATATCTTGAAAACGATCAAAAGGAAGCAAAATTGCATTTAGACGATTCTCAAAAAGGAGACGCAATATATATCTGTTATTCGTCACTTAGCAATCGCCAAGGTTCATTCGAATATGAAGGTCTTAAGATAGAACTTGATCCATCTAAATCATTGTCTCAAAATGCTGAGCGATATTACAAGCGAAGCAAGAAAGCGAAAGAGACGATTTTGAACGCCGAAAAATTCCTTTCTGAAACAAGAAAAGAATTAGATAACGTTAACGATATTTTGTCATTAATTGATGTTGCAAATGAGAATTCGCTTGAGACATATGCTAATTTGCTAAAAATTCCTCAAGGAAAAAATAAGAAAAAAGATGAAAAAGATTCATGCGGATTATCTAGTGATTCCATACCATATTTCATCACTTACAAGGAAACTAAAATACTTTTTGGAAAGAGTGCAAAACAAAATACGTTCTTAACATTCATGTACGATACCTCTAAAGAACATCTATGGTTCCATATAGCCGGGCGAAGCGGATCTCATGTCATCATCAAAAATGACAGCCCAAGCGATGATGAAATTAGGATTGCTTGCGAAATATGCTTAATCAATTCAGGACAAAGTGACGGAGATATCACTTACACAAAAAGAAAGAACGTCAAAAAAGGCCACGTTTTAGGAGAGGCCATATTAAAAGAGGCAAAAACAATTCATTTGAAAAAAGTATCAAACGAAACAGTCGAGCTTCTTAAAGAAGCAAAACGTATCAAATTGCGTTAGCCTCTTCTCCTCTTTTCTTATTTTTGAGATATTTAACGAGTATTATCACTCCTATAACCAATAAGCACAAAACAGTTCCAAATGTTGCGCCAAGCGTGTCTATTCCGACATCTACCCATGTACAGGTTCTTCCTGGCGTGAAATATTGAATTAACTCTGAAAAGCCACCAATTACAAAGTTGTATGAAACGGTCGTCAAAGAAGTAAATATCATGTATTTGTCTTTCATATCATTGAAAAGGAAGAGGAACATAAATATCGCTTCAACCATAAAGAGAGAAAAATGACCAATAGATTTACGAACCAAAGTCAAAAATTCTTTCAGGGCATTAGTTCTGCTATCATAAGTTGTAAATTTAACCTTCAATTTTAAAGATGGATCGGATAATGAAGAAATCGTTCCTTCAAAATCGCCAAGATTGGCAAATTTAAGAGAGCAATCAAGCGTGTCGTTCTTTGAAACGGTAATATTTCTTCCTTCTAAAACGATGTTAATATTCTCTTCGGAGAGACTAACAGTCCTATCATTTCCGAGAAAAAGACCCCTTATCGTCAAATCTTTCTCAATTGGAACCGAGACATTAAGATTACCATCTTCATCTATATAGGTTGGAGCGCCATTCACTGTGACTCCGTTGATTCCGACTGGTTTTACGTTACCGAAAGAGAGAGGAATCGTCTTGCTGATTTTCTTATTAATTGTTGATTTAACCAACAGGGATACGTCTTTCTCTTCAAAAATGCCTTTTACTATGCAGGAATTTTTACTTTTTCTTAGCAAAAGAGCGCTACAATCAATATCGTTCCCCACCAATTCAAAATCAAAAGAATCATCTATATTTGCCTCATTAAAAGAAAACGTGAACGTTTGCCCGCCATTCAAATGATTGACATCATCAATTGCTAAGAAATCGCCATTTTGTTCATATTCAAAAGAATTAGTTGGAACAGCCATAGAGGATGAAGTTACCTTAACGTTATATTTATATGGGCCATAGCTTATTGTTGCTTCTCCTTCTTTAATGCCAGTAACGATTCCTTGGGAATTTATCGTAGCAATTTCTTCGTTTGAAGAAGAGCATGAAGCGTTAGACAAATCATAGTAACGTGGGGAGAGTAATTCATCTACAACACCATCCCTTAAAAGTCCGAGTTGGATTTGATAAGATTCATTTTTTGCTAAGCTAATATTCTTATCAGAAAGAGACTTTAAAACGTCGTTATTTGGAAAAGAGCGGGGACATATATCAAAATTCAGCTCATATTTAAGACTATCCGAAAAAGAAATAGTCACAGAAAGGTCTTTTGATTTTTTAAGAGAGGTAATGCTCATTTGATAATTATCAGAACCTAAATTCACGAGATTGTCATTGACGTTAAAAGAACTGTCAGGATCATTTTTTTCTATTTTAAAGGTATCTTTCTTATATTGGTTATCAGCTAAAGATGGATATTCCAATTTAAAGCTGTAAGTTGTTGATGTACCAATAACGAGATTTGTCTTCCCATCATTTGTGTTTAAAACTATATCGCTTGTGGTTGGAGTAAAACTAGTAGGTGCGACTTCTTGAGAAAACTTATCATCGGGCAGTATTTTCTGGAAAACATTTGCAACGAAATTAGATTGGGTGGAAGACATATTATCAGGCATTGCGCTTTCAATAAGGATCAAAGCCGATAAAGTAACCCAAAACGAGAAGAATATATAGGTTGATATTTTTTGTTTTTTCAAAGAAGGCTTAATCATTTTCTACCTTTATTCATTATAAAAGAAAATATGTTAATATATAAGATATGAAGAAGAGATTGCCTTTGATTATATGCTTGCCATTGCTCCTTGTATCATGTAATAAGAATGAATATTACGATTCAAGCAAGGATTTTCAGTTATGCCGCAATGGCGATTTGCTCTCTTTAAATTTTGAAGATGCAACATATGAGGACATTTCAAATAACCTTGAGGCATCTTCCGCTATTTCCTCAATGGAATTGGGAGAAAGCGTAACTTTCGTTCGCACTTCTTCAACCTGCCACTCATGTATCGATTTCGAACCAACATTCTTGAGTTTCATCAAGAATAATCAATTGGATATTTCAGTTTATTCCGACACTTCTAAAGCGAATCAATACGCTTCCGAATATAGCAATTATCTAGGCGAAGATAATATCGAACATGATGAGGAACATACCTTTTTAAATAGAACGCCAACTTGGTATTATTCTTCTAAAGAAAAAGGATGCAAAATAGCACTATGGGGAGGAGGAAATGATTATTTCCTTAAAACATCCTTCCTAAAGTATGCCTCAATCACAAATATATATAAGTTTTCTTCCATTTCTTTTTTAGAAAAAGGCCTGGAAAATTCTTCAGGCGCATTAGTGTATTTGCTTGATAAAACTGATACATGGTCCGCTTCTTTTTATAAAAATACGCTATACCCATTAGCAATAAAGTCGAATAAGCCAACGTACATTTTAGATACGGAAAGAGTGAAAAAAGAAGATCTTGAGGATGTGCAAAAATATTTCTCTTCCTCTTGTTTAATTCTTGAAAAAGAAAAAGCTGGCTCCAATGATGAAACCAGCTTAAATAATCTTGTAAGTTCTTACTATAATTAGCTTTTCTTTGCTCTTACGAATTTATCAAATTCTTCGCCTTCAGAAATGCTTTTGAATTTCGCGAAGAAGTATTCATCTCCCATAGCATCCGCCATATGTTTAGGATACTGTCCATGAGCGCACATATTTGAACCATATTTTTTATAGATTTCTTCTTCGGTATAAAGATAATTGAGCTCGTCACGACGTGAGATGGAAAAAGCGTAATATTTTTCCTTGTTCATATCTTGCAAATTCTTGTCATAGGCGATTATATCGGCATATATTTCATAGCAAGAAACTGAATTCGCAAAATTAAGCAGATCAGGTGTATAACCTCCAGCAGGTCTCATGTTGCATTCAAGCGCAACGAATTCGCCTTTTTTCGCAAATCCATCTTTATCATTTTTTAAGACAAAGAATTCAATATGAAAGAATCTTTTTTTAATTCCAAACGATTTAACTGTAGCCTTCCCTGCTTTAAGGAATTCATCACGATTTACATCATTGAATTCCAAATCGAAGGGGGACGTGTAGTAATATTCATCTTTAGCTTCGTTGACTACTTCCGCTACAGGGGTAGGGAAATGATCACATGTGCAGAAGACTACATCAGAATTCGAGTCACAAATTCCATCAAAAGAGATGATGGTTCCATCGATATATTCTTCAACGATAAAGGTTTCCTCTAATGTATCTTTTAAGAAAGAAAGAACTTCTTCTTCGTTTTTTAAAGAATGAGATTGGGCTGCCCCAACACCAATATTAGGCTTAGCAAAAAGAGGATAACCAACTTCTTTGGCAAAATCTAATACCTTTTCTATATCTTTTGGGCCATCAACAAGAATATAACGCATGGTTTTTACGCCTGCTTTTTGGAAATATTCCTTCATAGCTGATTTAGCCTTGATTTTTTCCATTTCCTCAGGGAAAAAGCCTGTCGTGATATTAAGTTCTTTTCTCAAACGAGAATCTTGATAAAGCCACCATTCGTTATTTGATTCTAAATAATCGATTTTGCCGTATTTTCTTTCAAAATATCGGCAAGCTTTAAGGATTTCATCGTAAGATCCAAGGCTTGGTAAATAATAATATTCAGTCAATGAACTTCTTAATCTTGGTGAAGTTTCATAATATGGAGTGTCGCCAATTCCTAAGACATTGATGCCTCTAGCTTTTAAAGACTCAACCCATTTGAAATATCTTTCTGGATAATTTGGGGATATAAAGATGAAATTCATGGTTACTCCTTCTAGTTAAAACTCTTTGATTCTTCTAATAATTTATTTGCTTCATCTGCTGAAGAAGCCTTAAGGGCTATTTCAGTCAAGACTATAGTTTTTTCTTTTTTTATTTCGAGAGCGCCAAAAGATATAGCAAAGAATATTTCTTCTTTGTTAGCCTTTTCGATTTTCAAGACACCTTTTTTAGCTAAAGGAGCAATTAAGGTGGTATGTCCGCCATAAATGCCTAATGGACCGTTGCTTGAAGGAACTAAAATATAATTTGCTTCTCCTTCAAAAACGCTTCCTGATGGTGTCAAAACGCTCAAATTAAATGAAGACATTAGTTGTTTTTCTCCATTTCTTCAGCTTTTTTAATGACATCTTCTATTGAACCACAATATAAGAAGGCACTTTCTGGATATGAATCATATTTGCCAGACAAGATTTCTTTGAAAGAACGGATTGTCTCGCTTACTGGAACATAGATTCCAGGGAAACCGTTAAAGGCTTCGGCAACGTGTAAAGGTTGAGAGAGGAAATTACGAATTCTTCTAGCTCTTGCAACCGTTGCTTTGTCTTCATCAGAAAGTTCATCAATACCTAAAATGGCAATGATGTCTTGTAATTCTTTATATCTTTGAAGAATCTTTTGAACTGAACGAGCAACTTCATAATGTTCTTCTCCTAAAATATCTGGATCAAGAATATTTGAAGTGGATTCAAGAGGATCAACGGCTGGGAAGATGCCTAAAGCCGCTGTGTTTCTATCAAGAATCGTTTTAGCGTCAAGGTGAGAGAAAGTTGTTGCAGGGGCTGGGTCGGTTAAGTCGTCCGCAGGAACGTAAACAGCTTGAACCGAAGTAATAGAACCTGACTTTGTTGAGGTGATTCTCTCTTGAAGTTGACCCATCTCGTTAGCAAGTGTTGGCTGATAACCGACAGCTGAAGGCATACGTCCTAAAAGAGCGGAAACTTCAGATCCAGCTTGAGTGAAACGGAAAATATTATCAATAAAGAGAAGAACGTCTTGATGTTTTTCATCACGGAAATATTCAGCCATTGTTAAACCAGTTAAGGCAACTCTCATACGAGCTCCCGGTGGTTCATTCATTTGACCAAAGCAAAGGGCGGTATTTTTCAAAACTCCGCTTTCCTTCATTTCGAAATATAAGTCATTTCCTTCACGTGAACGTTCTCCAACGCCAGCAAAAACGGAAATGCCATTATGCTCAGAGGCGATATTGAAAATCAATTCTTGGATAAGAACGGTTTTTCCGACGCCTGCGCCACCGAAAAGACCAATTTTGCCACCACGGACATATGGGCAAAGAAGGTCGATGACCTTAATACCGGTCTCAAGCATTTGGGTTGAAACGTTTTGTTCAGCAAAGCTTGGGGCATCGCGGTGGATTGGTTTATGTTCTACATCAGAGAAATCTCCGCCAAGATTATCAATTGGTTCGCCTAAGACGTTAAACATTCTTCCTAAGGTCTTTTCACCAACTGGAACCGAAATTGGTGCTCCTGTATCAATGACTTTCATTCCACGAGCAACGCCTTCGGTTGCACCCATGGCGACGCATCTGACTTTATCGTCTCCGATATGTTGCATGACCTCAATCGTCAAAACATTTTCATCTGTTATATGAACTTTTAGAGCCGTTAGCAAATTAGGCAAGTGTTTGTCATTGAATCTAACGTCAATTACTGGTCCGACGGCTTCTACTACTTCGCCTTCAAACAATTCGTTTTCCTTTTTTTCTTTCATGTTTGTTTTCTCCTTTATTTGCTAGCGTTTGCTCCAGAGGCAACCTCAGTTATTTGCTGAGTAATTGCACTTTGACGCGCTTTGTTATATTCAATGGTTAATTTTCCAAGTAACTCATCGGCATTATCATTTGCGTTATCCATAGCAGTTCTTCTAGATGCTTGCTCAGATAAATTAGAGTTAAGGATTATCTCATGAAGAACCCCGGTAAGATAAGATGGCATAAGGGTGTGGATCATCTTTCTTGGCTCCTCATCAAATAATGGTGGAGCGAATTCTTCATCAGTCCATTTAACTCTTGGGATTTGAACAGGCAATATCTGGAAGATGGTTGGCTCAAAAGTAATCGTATTTATATAACGAGTGTATATGACACGTACTGCCTTATATTTCTTGTTATTGAAATCATCTTTGATTTTGCTTGCAAGGTTATGAAGTTCTTCGATATTGCTATCTGTGCTTAATGAGACAAAATCTGCAATTATCCTATCTGAATATTCTTTGTCTCTTGAATAACGGTTATAAGCCTTGCTTCCAAGAGGGATGATGATGTCATTATTGCTTATGTTATTTTCAGCAAACTTAAAAAGATTGTTGTTATATGCCCCACATAATCCCATGCTTGAGGAAATGATTATATATAGAATGGGGAGATCACCCTCATTCATTTTTGCATAATGAGATTCGTTTTTGGATTTATCGGAAGCAAAAACTTGGCTGAAAAGGGAAAGGAATTCTTGAGAATATTCATTTCCTTTCTCATGCATCAGCGAAAAACGTTTGGTTTTAACTGTGGCAACAAGTTCCATTGCCTTGGTTATCTTCTCCGTTCCTTTGATGGAATTTATTCTTCTTTTTGTTTTTGCTAAAGATGACATAAATTATTAGTTCTTTCTTGTTTTCTTGAAAGTTTCGATTGCTTTAATAAGAGCTTGCTCTGTTTCTTTTGAGAAAGCTTTTTCTTTATTTAAAGCTTCGATAATTTCAGGTGTATTTGTATGTATGTAATGAATTAAATCATTTAAGAATGGTCCGACTTGTTCAAATTCGAGATCATCTAGATAACGACGATTTACGGCAAATAGTTCAATGATTTCATCAAACATGTCCATAGGGGCCCAGTTCTTTTGCTTAAGGGCTTCCATGACAATTCCACCGTGTGTAAGAATACGTTTTGTCTCTGCATCCAAATCGGAGCCAAACTGAGCAAAAGAAAGATTTTCTCTATAATTGGCAAGTTCGATCTTGAGAGATTTAGAAACTTGTTTCATTGCTTTGATCTGGGCTGAAGAACCTACACGAGAAACAGACAAGCCTGAATCAACAGCTGGTCTTTGGCCAGCATTAAAGTAATCGCTGATAAGGAAGATTTGTCCATCAGTAATAGAGATAACATTAGTTGGAATATATGCGGAAATATCGCCTGCTTGCGTTTCAATTATTGGGAGGGCAGTAATTGATCCTCCGCCATATTCAGGGGCAAGTTTGCAAGCTCTTTCTAATAGACGTGAATGTAAATAGAAGATATCGCCTGGGTAAGCTTCACGGCCTGGGGCTCTTCTTAAAAGTAAGGAAAGCGTACGATATGCGACAGCATGTTTTGAAAGATCGTCAAAAACGATCAAAACGTCTTTGCCTTCTTCCATCCATTCCTCAGCCATGGCTATGCCTGAGAAAGGTGCGATATATTGTTGAGGGGCGGCTTGGGAAGCTGAAGCGTTAACGATTGTAACGTAATCAAGGCAACCTTTTTCCTTCAAACGATTGACGATATTGGCAACTGTGGAATTTTTTTGGCCAATTGCAACGTAAACGCAATTAACGTTTTTGCCTTTTTGATTAACTATTGTATCGATAGCAATTGATGTTTTACCGGTTTGGCGGTCACCAATGATAAGTTCTCTTTGTCCACGTCCGATAGGGATCATTGAGTCAATTGCCTTAATTCCTGTGGCTAAAGGTGTATCAACCGATTTGCGGGTCATAACACCAGGGGCAATTCTTTCAATTGGACGGGTTTTTGTATATTCAATGGAACCCGCTTCATCAAGAGGCAAACCTAAAGGGGAAACAACTCTTCCTAAAAGTCCGTCGCCAACAGGAACTTCAACCACGCGATTGGTTCTTTTAACGACATCTCCTTCTTTTAAGGAACGGTCTGAGCCAAGTAAAACAGCACCAACATCATCATTATTTAAATTCATGACCATGCCATAAACATCATTAGGGAATAGCAAAAGTTCGCCTAACATAGCGCCTTTTAAACCGTAAACCGATGCGATGCCATCGCCAACGGAGATAACCGTTCCGACATCATTGCTTTCTATTTGCCCGGCAAATGATTTAATTTGTTCTTTGATTAATGTGCTAATTTGATTGGTGTCCAACTTCATAAGGAGCCTCCTTTCAGTAATTTGTGACGAAGCGCATCAACTTTATTTTGAATTGATCCGTCGTATATTTTTCCATCGAGTACAATCTTTATTCCCCCAATAAGGTTTTGGTCTATCTTATTGATTAGATGCACTTTGGAATTTGTTTTCTTCTCTAGAGCCTTCTCTACCTTAGATATCTCTTCTTTGCTAAGCGGGGTCACTGAATATAGCAATCCCTCTTTAATGCCAAGATATTCATTGGCTAAGGTACGGTATTCTCTAAAAATTTGATGAATCGAAGAAATTAAATGTTTTGAAACAAGAAGTTTCATAAATGGTAAAAGAGATGGGCTTTCAAGTCCTTTAAATGCCTTATCAAAAATTGAAAATATTTCATTTTGGGGCACTTTATAGGAAGAAAAGATTTCTATAAACTCTGGGTTATTAGAAAAGATTTCTTCAATCTCTTTCATTTCTTTTAAATATGTTTCGACCTTATTTTCATCCCTGGATAAGGAGAATAAGGCACTTGCATAGTTTACGAAAACTTCTTCATTCATATATTTAGCCTTTCTTCTCTAAATCTGATGTGATTTCATCAAGGATTTTCTTGTTGTCTTTTTCACTTACTTCGCGACCAAGAATCTCTTTGGAAGCATCAAGGGCAACATTAACGATTTCTTTGCGAATCTCATCACGTGCCTTTTCTTTTTCTTGCTCGATGTTTTGCATAGCTTTCTCTTGTTCAAGGGCAGCGGCATTTTTAGCATCGGCAATAATTGAATTTGCCTGAATTTTGGCATTGTCTTCAGCTTTTTTGATGATTTCTTGAGCTTGTGTCTCCGCATCAGAGATTATCGCGGAAGATTGATTCACGATGCCTTCATAATGAGCTTTGGCATTTTCGGCATCTTTAATATTTCCTTCGATGTATTCTCTTCTTTTTTCCGAATATTTCTTCAAAGGCTTGTATCCGATGAAGAAAAGCAAAACGAAAAGAACGATCAACGCAAGGAGATTGATTAAAAGAGCCCAGAAATTGCCGAAAATCTTTTCTAAAAAATCCTCAGGTTGAAATGGTTTGGACGAAGCATCTTCTAATATGTATAGCAAAATGTTATTCATCCTTTTCACTCCAATTACAAGACGAAAATAATTAAGATAGCAACAATCAAACAGTAAATGGATGTTGATTCGTCAAGAGCGATAGCAACGATCATGTTGCTTCTTAACTTACCAGCCATCTCTGGATTTCTTGTCATGCCATCAATTGTGTGGCAAGCAATTAAGCTTTCGCCAATGGCGGCAATCATGCCGAATGCGACACAAATAGCGGCCGCAAGAGCTTTTAAACCTACATCTGTCATATATAATTCCTCCTATAACATTTTGGTTTTCATTTCATTTTGTTCATATTCGAGCAGTTCTTTTGGAACAGGGCGGAAGGCAAGATAGATATTGTCTTCGTCCATTGGCTTCTCTTGAGCAATCCATAAGGATGAGAGAGAAGCGAATACCATGGTTTGAACAAACCCGGAGAACAAACTGAAATAAGCATTTAAGATACCCATAGGGATAGGTGAGAGAATACTTCCACTCCAATAAGGGAAGGAATTCCACCAAGATGCCCAATTGGACGTGGCATTGACAACTTCTAGAGAGGCGCCCATGCCAGTAAAAAGAGTGGCAGAAAGTGAAGAAAGAGCCCATTGCACAAGGGTGATGATAACGGTGCCTGCAAGAGCATTACCAAACATACGCATCGTGGTCGATATAATAGGAGACCACATAGTGATTAAGTTAACAGGCAAGAAAATAGGAACTGGATCGATATATCTTTTTAAATATGACCAGTGCTGATATTTGATGGCGATTACATGAATCCAGAAAAACATGATTAACGAGAGACATAAAGGCCCAGCAAGCCAGTCCATTACGGACGGGAGACCGAGTAAGGAAATATTGAAAGCAATAAATAAATAGGCCCATAAGGTAAAGAAATACCCGGTCCAAAGTTTAGATGAGTTGCCCATGTTTCCGATGGTGAAATTGGAAACATAGTCATAATATGCGTCTGCCCAGAATAAAATTCCTCTTGGGGCTTTCTTATAATCTCCATTTTTAACGGCTTTATTGGCTTTAATTCCAACAATGGATCCAATTATTAAAAGAATAATGATGATAAGGAGAGATGAAAAAAGAGGGCCTGCAAGATGCTCGAGGTCGAAGGTCATCATATCCTTAAAACGTGCGGCTAAATCAGTAGCAAAAAGCATTATTTTTCCTCAATACCCTTATCTTTCTTTGCAAAAACAAAATGAGTGACAAGAATTACGGCTGGCATCGGTAAAAGCGAAGCAAATGTTGTCCAAAAAGAGAACATATCGAATCCGCCAATCCATTCTGATTTGAAAGTGCAAACGCCAGAAAGGCCTAAAACGATCACATAAAGCAAAGGTCTCACGAAGCTAGATAAAACAATAATAGGCATGTTTTTGTTTTCGCCATCCCTCTTTGTTAAGGCGTCCGTCATTTTAAGTAGCGTGAAATAAGCTAACAAAGAAACGAGTGAGCCCAATAACCAACCATTAGGATATGAATAGCCTTTGTCGATGCCGAAAAAATAAAGAGGCATCAAGGCAAGATAAACCACTGCTGCTAAAACAACTAGCCAGAAGAATACCTTCATATCGCGATTAAGTTTCATGTAAAAATTTAGCATAATTCTCACCTTTGAAATTGTAACATTTTGATATATTTTTGGGTAATGTTTTTAATAAAATTTTTCGTTTATTTTTAAACTATAAAGTAAGATAACTTACTTACATTCGAAAATAAGCGATTTTTTAATAACTTTATGAAAGCGCTTGCATAAATATTTCAATTTTTATATTATATCTAGCAATGCATTTTTGCCTTTCGTAAGAAAAGAATATAATTTTAGTAAACAGGAGGAACATTATGCAAAAATTCAAAGTTAGAATTGGAAACGAAGAAAAAGAATTTGACAAAAAAGTTTCCATCTTGTCCTTACTTTCAGATGAGCAAAGAGCCGACAAGAACATCATTTGTGCAAAAGTTAATAATCGTGTCAGAGAATTAACATACGAAATTTATTACGACGCTGAAGTTGAGTTATTAGATTTAACTTCTTCTCAAGCCATGAAAATGTATGAAGCGTCCCTAAGATATCTTCTTTCTATGGCTTTTAGTAAGGCTTATCCAGATCTTCATATACGTTTAGCCTACAACATTTCGCGTTGCATTTCCGTTCATTTGCTTGATCCAAACGTCCATGCAAACAACGCCATGTTAGAAAAAGTCACGGAGGAATTGAATAATATTGTCGCAGCCGACTATTCCTTTAGCCGCCTTGTTGTTCCTAACTCCGAGGCTGAAAAAATTTACGATGAAAGAGGGTTTGGAGATAAAAAAGACATTCTCAAATATCGCCCTGAAAAAACCGTCCATTTATATGAATGTAATGGCTATTTGGACTACATGTATTCACATTTAGTGCCATCCACTGGCTATATTCGTGATTTCAAAATTCATCTTTATGGAAAAGGATTCTTAGTCCAATATCCACGTAGTGAATGCGGAGGAAAGATTCCTGAATTCGAAGACGCCCCAACATTTAGAAGAATCTTAAAAGAATCCCATGACTGGGCTAAAGTCGTTGGTATCTCAACTGTTGCAGGTATCAATAACGAAATAAAAACAGCCGGTGCGGCCGAACTCGTTAATGTTTGCGAACATAGGCATAACCGTCAATTGGTTGAATTAGGACAGATGATCGAAGACGACATCAAAGACATTAGAATCATTTGTATCGCCGGTCCTTCATCTTCAGGAAAAACGACTTTTGCCAATCGTTTAAGAATCGAACTTCTATCTAGAGGCATCAAACCAATCCGTATTTCAACCGATGACTACTATAAGTCAAGAGAGAATACCCCATTAGGCGAAGATGGCCTTCCAGATTACGAATGCATCGAGGCAATCGATATTAAATATTTCAACGAAAACTTAATTAGCCTCATCAATGGTGAGGAAACAGAGCTCCCAAGATTTGATTTCACAATTGGAAAACGTGTTTTCGGAAGAAAATTGAAACTCGAAAAAGACCAGCCAATCATTATCGAAGGCATCCATGCCCTCAATGATCGCTTGACTTATCAAATTCCAAAGTCACAAAAATTCAAGATCTTCATCTCGCCACAAGCCCAGATCAATCTTGATGACCATAACCCACTCTCATTGACCGATTTACGTTTGCTTAGAAGATTAGTTAGAGATAAGAAATTCAGAAATTCTTCAGCTGAAGAGACCTTCTCTTTGTGGGCAAAAGTCAGAGCTGGCGAATTCAAATGGATTTATCCATATCAAGAAGGTTGCGATTATGTTTTCAACTCCTTCTTGCCATACGAACTCGCGATAATGAAGAAATACGCAATGCCGCTTCTTCAAAGCTTGTCAAATGATTCACCATATCATTCCGACGCACATCGTTTGATGGGAATGTTAAAATATTTCATAGATATGCCTGATGAATGGGTTCCTTCAAATTCCTTAATGAGGGAATTCATTGGCGGTTCATGTTACGCTGACGTATAAAAATTAGCCTTGGTTAACAAGGCTTTTTTAAAACAAATTTTAGAAAAATAAAGGAGACGTGTATGCGTTATTGCTTATTTTCGTTAAGTTTTTGCCAACGTTTTTGCATTACTGCGTATGCGGCATTTAACTCCGAGCGATAAAGGGATTGCATCCTAATGTAGGATTGTTGTTCTTCTTTGCTAGTTGTTGATAAATATAGTGAGGAAAAAACCTTTTCAATCCTAAAGAAAGACTCATAAAGATTGATAAGTGTTATCAAATAGAAATACGTCTTTCTTGAATATATGAGTAACGGAGAGGAGTGAGCAATTTCAGAAGACATCTCGTATACTTTTGAATAATCACGAAGTTTAGCCGCTCTTTCAACGCCATCACGGAAATTAAGCTTGAAACCTTCTTCTTTTTCGATATCTGGTATGGCGTATAACCAGCCATATTCGATGAAACGTTTCATGTCTTTGCTCTTAAGATCATGTTCTTTCATTTCGGATTTGATTTGCTCAAAAACCTTATCAGTCTCTTCTTTTGTAGGCATGCCACTTCTAAAACAAAGGGCATATTGCATATGTTTGAGGTATCTTTCGATTGCTTTTTGCCCATATTTTACAAGCGACAAAAGGATGCATTCATTTTCATGAAGAGTTCTCCAAGTTGAGAATGCTTCAGTTTCAAATCCACCGATTAATAAAGAAACGATACATTGGGCCATTGAAAAACCTTTTTGCATTATATCGACGATCAAAGTTTGCTTTGGGTCTCCTTGTTTGTATCTTGCAAGCATTCCGAGAATGAAATTTATATATAAGGATATAGTTGATATTTCAGGTTGAAAGCGATTCGATGAAGCTGAGTTCTTGTATGAGAGATGTTCGTTTGTATAATATTTATCCAAAGCAATCGATAATAAGAATTGTTCATATTGTTCATCATCGATGAGTTTTTCTTCTTTGTCTTCTTGGTGCGTTAGCAAATAAAAATAATGCTCATTTGCCAAGTAAAGGGTCAAAGTTATGTCATTAACATCCAAATTTGCGATTGCATCGTTGCTTTCAGCGAAGCTTTTTGATGATTCTTTAGCGTCTACATAAAGCGAATATAAAAACTCCCTATTAAGTGTTGGAGGAATCTTCAACGCGTCCAATAAAGCGTAATATTTTTCTTTTTCTAGAATGCTCGACATGGTTTTATTCTACATTCTTTTCTTAAAATTGAAATAGATAATATCAAAAAGTTCGTAACATCCTTCTTTTAGGTTGTTACAAATGTATCAAATGGAAGATTTCATCTATCTTCTAATTCATAGCCGATAGCCATGTTTCCTGAAAGAGAGTTCAAATAATGGGCGATTATATCCCCTTCATTTTTGTAACCAGAAATAATTATTTCCTTGTTAATGAAATGATTTTCTGGGTGTTTTTCCTTTTTGAAAATCTCTTTCATTTCATCTAATGTCATTACCTCAAGATGCAAAGAAAATTCCTTTTTGAGTTTCGTGTAATAAGGAATTCTTTCTTTTATGGATATAACTACGTATTCTTTTTCAGGCAAAAACTTTATCATGCCCTTATATTATAGCTACTTTTTTGGTTTGTAAGCACGAGTTGCTTTAACGGCCTCTTGCCAACCAGCATATAGTTCATCCGCTTCTTCTTTGCTCATTTGAGGGCTAAAACGTTTAGAACATGTATGATTTGCTTCAATTTCTTTAAGATCTTTCCAGAAACCGCATCCTAATCCTGCTAAATATCCGGCACCTAATGCAGTCGTTTCAACGCATGCTGGCAATCTAACTTCAGCTTGTAAAATATCAGCTTGGAATTGCATGAGGAGGTTATTTGCTGATGCGCCTCCATCGACTTTGAGAACCTTTAAATCAAGTCCTGCGTCTTCTTGCATCGTTTTGATGACGTCAGTTGATTGATAAGCGATTGAATATAAGGCGGCCCTTGCGATATTATGGCGATCGGCTCCTCTAGTTAAGCCAAAAATGGCGCCTCTAGCATCATCATCCCAATATGGGGTTCCAAGTCCAACAAAGGCTGGTACGACATAAACTCCATTCGTGTCTGGTCTTCTTGTCGCATATTCCTCAGACTGTGAAGAATCCTTGAACCAAGCCATTTCGTCACGAAGCCATTGGACAACGGCTCCTCCAATAAAGACAGACCCTTCAAGAGCGTATGTGATTTCTCCATTTATCCTCCAACCTATTGTTGTTAAGAGGCCCTTATCAGAAATGATCGGTTTATCCCCGCAATTCATGAGCATGAAGCAACCAGTTCCGTAGGTGTTCTTAGATTGTCCTTTTTCAAAACAGCATTGACCAAATAAGGCAGCTTGTTGGTCGCCTGCGACACCGAATATATGGACTCCTCCCGCAAAGAAAGACGCTTCACCAAAATCAGCGTTGTTATCTTTGACTTCTGGCAACATGTTCTTGTTTATGCCCCACATCTTGAGGAGTTCATCATCCCAGCATAGATCTTTAATATTGAATAAAAGGGTTCTTGAAGCATTTGAATAATCTGTTGCGTGAACCTTTCCTTTAGTCATCTTATAAATAAGCCAAGTATCAATCGTGCCAAAAAGAAGTTCGCCTTTATTCATTCTTTCTTCCGCATGAGGTACTTTTTCTAAAATGAAACGAATTTTTGAAGCAGAAAAATATGGGTTGATTCTAAGACCTGTTTTCTCATGGATGAATTCCATTTTGTCATTAAATCTTTCGCATATTTCCTGTGTTTCTTTTGATTGCCATACGATAGCGTTATGAATGGCTTTGCCAGTCTTTTTGTCCCAAATAACAGTGGTTTCTCTCTGATTTGTGATGCCGATTGCGGCTATTTCATCCATTGAAGCCCCAGAAACAATCAACAATTCATTGATGACGTCAACAACTGAAATCCAAATGGAATTTGCGTCTTGCTCGACCCAGCCTGGTTTAGGATAGAGGCAATCAACAGGACGTTGAGCCTGATATAATTTCTCTCCACTTTGAGAGATAAGAATGGCACGCGTTGATGTTGTGCCTTGGTCGATAGCCAAAACGTATTTCTTCATCTTATTTATATTCCTTTCGGATATGGTAAAGATATTATCGTACAATTTTGAGAAAATAAAAAGGCTTTGAATGATTCAAAGCCGATTATTATTTATCGATATATTAGAAGTTTTTGCTTGCCAAGGCGTTTTCGATTTCGGAAACTTCCTTAACTATCTTGTTTGTAAGGACATCGCAGCCTTCATTTGTGATCAATAAATCATCTTCAATGCGGATACCGATTCCTTTATCTGCCATATATAAGCCAGGTTCATCAGAGATGATCATTCCTGCTTCAAGCGGGACGTCCTTGTATTCTCTTGAATTGACATTTAAATATGGATCATGGGTATCTAAGCCTATGAAATGCGATATTCCATGGAAGAAATAATTGGTGATGTCTTCCTTGTTTTCAATGAATCCAGCAGCAAGGCATTCTTTAGCGAGGTATTCTTCTGCTGCTTTTTGAAGGTCAGAGATTGTCACGCCTGGTTTTGCTTTGTTGGCAATCATCTTGTTGCAGCCAAGAACGATTTCATAAACTTGTTTTTGAAGAGGGGTGAACTTTCCATTAACAGGGACGGTACGTGTGACGTCTGCGCAATAGAAATTCTTTCTTGCACCCAAATCGGATAAGAGCAAATCGCCATCTTTAAGGGTATCCATTGGGGTTGGGTAATGAAGAACCGTGCCATGGATTCCTGAAGCCATGATTGTTGGGAAAGCTAAGCCTTCATAACCATTGAGATCATTTACTGTTTTAAGGAAAAGATCGGCTAATTCATATTCTTTCATTCCCGCTCTCATATAAGACCAAACGGAATAGATGCCAATTTGAGTCGTTTCAATAGCGGAACGTAATTCGGCAATTTCAGTTACGGATTTTCTTAAACGGAGAGTGGTTACTAATGGATAAGCATCGGAGATGACGACATCGTTGTAGGTCGTTTCAAGAGTTCTCTTTTGGTCTCTTGTTGTCATGTCATCCGCAATCTTTATTTCACGATCTAAATCGAGATAGAGTTTATTGATTTCGCCATAGACTTGGAATTGTGGATTTAAAATCTCATCAATTTTGGCAGTTAAGGAATCAATGATTTGAACGTTGTTAAGTCCGGATATTTTTGCGGCTTCTTGAGGAGTGAGGCGTTTTCCGTACCATTTCTCCTTTCTTTCATCAAATGGGGAAATGAATAAGAATTCTTTCATTTCGCCATAGGAATTTACAAGTAAAAGGGCGGAATCTTCTTGATTGATTCCGGTTAAATAATAGAAATTTTTGTTAACTTCAAATGGGTAGGTCTCATCAGCGCTGCTGATTTTGCTGACTCCTGAATATAAAACAAGGGCTGAATTGTTATCCATCATGGCGAGAAGGCGCGAACGTCTCTCTTCAAATTCTGATCCGTTAATCATTACTTATTCTCCTTTTCGTAACTATCGTTTTTTCTTCTAGAACCTTAGCGTTTGGGAAATTCTCCAAAGCTGTTAGTATGATTTTATCATTTCCTTCTAAAGAAATCGTTACTGAAATTTCATATTTTATATCTTTTATCTCAATTTCTTGATCTTTGATTTTCCTTTTGAGGTATTCGAAGTCCGAATATGAGAGTTCAATCCTTTTGCTTGCGAGCTCAATTTCCTTAGCAAAAACCCCTTCTTCAATTAAAAGAGCGGCCGCTTCACGATAGGTTCTAGTCAATCTAGATAAGCCTAATTTAGTTCCCCCAAAATATCTCACGACACAAAGTAAGGCATGGTCTATTTCTTTTTGGGTGAGTAAGCTCAAGAGGGGTATTCCAGTTGAGTGAGAAGGTTCTCCATCATCTGATGCCTTTTCATACGGGGTCACTCTAGCAGCGTAAGGATAATGGGTTGCTTTCGGATATTTTTCTTCTATTTCTTCCAATATTGAATCAATCTTCGAAAAATCATCCATTGGAACCAAAATTGCAATAAATCTAGAGCCAAGAACGTTAATTTCTTTTTCTTGATATGAGAAAGGGACAATCATACAAAAAGATTATAGCAATTTTCATATGAAAATATGAGTGAAATATCAAAGATATTAGTTTACAATACAACGCATGAAATATTTGAATAACCCTTTTAAAAAACATAAATGCGAAGAATGTGGGAAAAATTATGATTATTTATCAAACGAATGTCCCGCATGTTCTAAGGAAAACCCAACAGATGAGCCTTACAAACGTTCGTTCAATTCGATGTTACCTCTAGGGCCTTGGAGAGAAATCATTCTTTTCTTGATCGGACTTGTGGTTTTGACAATCGTTGCAAATATCATTGGAACGGTTGCTTTGCTTGTTAAAAGTGCCCAAGTTGTAACGCCAAACATGACACAAGATGAGCTAAATGAGATTTTAACGGCTTATTCAGAAAGCACTTCATACACCTTACTCGTGAACGATCTTGCCTATACGATCATCTTTGCCGGAATGGTTTTGTTCTTATGGAAAGATAATGTTCGTTTGTTTAAATCGTTCTTGTCCTACAAGGTACTCGTAGGTTTAGGAATTGGGTTAGGAATGATTCTTCTTTCTTCGATTTGGAGCATGATTGCAAATAAGCTTGGAGCCGAACAAAATATTAACCAAGGCGCAGTTGAATCAACCGTTATCGTCTCACCTGCTTTAGCCATTCTTGTTACTGGACTAGTGGCTCCATTTGTTGAGGAATTAACATACAGGGTCGGTGCTTTTACGTTTTTGAAACGAATCAACGTCATCTTGGCATATGTGGTTGTTGGAGCTCTTTTTGGCTTAATCCATATAAAGGATTTCAGCTCAGTTAATGAATGGCTTTCCTATCCTTCGTATGTCATAGCTGGTTTATGTCTTTCTTTTGCATATCACAAATTCGGATTCGCCGCTTCATTTTCGGCGCATGCATTCAATAATTTATTGTCAGTCGCTTTGATTTTGGCAGAACAGGGAAAATAAAGATGAAAGAAAAAGCATTAGTTTTGAATGAATTTTGGCTCAAGCTCATCGCGATACTCACGATGACTTTGGATCACGTGGGATATTTCTTACAAGAATACGCCGTCAATAACCAAGTTATGAGCACTCTTGGCCTCATTTTTAGGATCATAGGAAGAATTTCCTTCCCACTCTTTGCTTTCATGCTTGCTGAAGGGCTTCATAAAACTCATGATAGATTGAATTATATCTTACGTTTAGCAATCTTATGGGGCGTAATATTTGTTGCTCAATTTACGATAAACATGGTTAAGCCTTTCGGGATTACCTCTCCTATTGGACAGGCTTTCACGGATTTACTATGTTACGCTCTATTTATTTATTTGATTGAGAAAAAAGGTTGGTGGAAATTACTGTCTATTTTGCCAGCGGGATTCATTATTCTCTCTTATTCCATGCAAGTTTCCGAAGTATACGCCTCCTATATGAATATGACTTCGAATTGGACCACGATAATTCCAGAATGGGCTAGATGTCCATATTCTTTGATGGGATTCCTCATTTTCTTGGGCTGCTATTATGCAAGGCCGTTAGCTCTTAGAAGTCTTGAAAAAATGGAAAGAAAAGCCGAAATCGATATGTCGCCATATAAGGAAGGTAGAAAATTCCAAGGGCTAATCAACACAATCTCAGTAACTGTCATTCTTGTCGTTACACTTGTATTTTGGGGAATCTATTACCTCTTCCCTCAAGTTGACCCCTATTTCATTGCCGTCCCTCAATCCTATGCTGTTTTGGCTATATTCCCACTTGTCTTCTATAATGGTGAAAGAGGCTATAACAAAAAATGGTTCCAATATGCGACCTATTTGTATTATCCGGTGCATATCGTTTTGTTAGCGGTGATATTTGGTTTAATATTTAGATAAGAAGGAGAAAATTTATGATTAAAGAAATTGCAAACACAAAAGAATTCGATGAATCAATCAAAGAAGGAAAGGTCTTAGTTGACTTCTATGCCATATGGTGTGGACCATGCAAAATGCTCGCTCCAATCGTTGAAAAAGTCATCGAAGAAAATCCTGAAGTAACTCTTTTAAGAGTTGATGTTGATCAAAACGAAGAATTGGCAAGAAGATATGGAATCGTCTCTATTCCTACTCTCATTTATTTCAAAGATGGCGTCCAATCCAACCAATCTATTGGCTACATTGGCGAAGATGCGGTAAAGAAATTTATCGAAATTGCTTAATTTTTGCAAAAATATTTTGCTTGTTTCATAAAGGTGTGATATATTTTCTCTCGCACTGATATGGACCATTGGTGTAGCGGCCTAACATGTCTCCCTGTCA
>CAVFKA010000011.1:0-135861 GCA_963623195.1 bacterium
GAGTAGAAGAACTTGAGTCCTCGGCTTTTTGGGATAATCAATATATCGAGGAAGTCATTCTTCCAGAAACTTTGAAAAACATGGGTGGCGACACTTTCTATAACTGCAAAAACCTAAAGAAAGTGAATATTCCATCATCTGTAATTTTGATGGGAAACAATCCATTTGCGGGTTGTCCTGAAATCGAAATAGAAAACCATTCAAAAGCTTATCTTTATGAAAACAGCGCATTGTACACTGCCGATAAAAAAACTCTCATTTATGTTTCCATAAAAGGCCAAGAAAGAGAATTTGAAGTTCCAGAAGGCGTTGTTGTTATTGGCAAACATGCGTTTTTCCTATGTGACAGATTTGAGAAAATCACATTGCCAAAATCACTAGAGAAAATGGAAAACAATCCGTTTTCAGGGTGTTCTCAATTGGAATTGATCAATAGCTCAAAGGCATATTTCATCAAAGACGATGTCATTTACAATGGATTCAAAACTTCAGTTGTTGGGACTCTCAATAAAATCAAAAGCGATAGATTAGAGTTGCTTGATGGAATTAAGACGATCAATAGGAACTCGTTTTGGAATTGCAAAGGCATCAAAACCATCGTTTTCCCCGAATCCTTGAATGATATTGGATATAATCCATTTGTAGGTTGCTCTAACATTCATTTCGAATCAAAGAGCCCATATTTCAATGTTGTTGATGATGTTCTATACGACAAGGATTGCTCAAAGATAATCTGTTATCCTGCATGGAAAGCAAAGGGGAATGTATATCTTCCGGATTCCGTAACGACTCTAGAAAGAGGCGCTTTTTCAGGTTGCTCGGAAATGACGAAGATTAATCTTCATAACGTGAATATCGTTAACAAATCTTGTTTCACAAACTGCTCATCCTTAAAAAATGTTTATTGCGGCGACCTTATCACCTATATTGGCGAATGGGCCTTTGCTTATTGTTGCTCGCTGAAAGAAATATCCGTTAAAAAAGGAACGATAATCGATAACAACTCATTGTCTAATTGCCCAGCTAAAATCATTGAGAGAGTTGGCTTTAGCAACTACCTTTTGGAGTCCGATAATCTATTTACCTTAATGTCTATGCAAAAGGCCTATAAGGGAAAAATAGATTCTATTTTGATAGATCCGCCATATAACTCACATATCGATTACATCGGCTATAAGGACGGCGATTATGAAGAAGGGTATTACAACTTTATGGATACCAGGCTTAAACTTTCTTATTCGCTGTTATCAAATAAAGGCTTTTTGATCATAAACATTGATGAAGGAGAAGTAGAAGGATTAACGAACCTTTGTAAGAAAATATTTGGAGATTCTTTAGTAAAAGTTTATAAATGGAAGAAACTTCATCCGTATTTTGATACGAATAGAGATGTTAAACCAGGCAAAAAAGTTGTTTTATACGAATACATAATCATTTGCAGAAAAACTGAAGAAGCAAAGCTTCATAAGATTATGCAACCGTATCTTGATGGTGAAACTTTAAAAGAAAAAGAAACCGAAGTTCCTGAAATATTTGATTGTTTTGGAACGACGTCATCCGCAAAAGATGAAATCAAAGAATTATTTGGAAGAAGAGACTTTTTCTCCACACCAAAGCCACTAAAGCTTATGAAAGAACTTATCAGAGCAACCACTGATAAAGACTCTTTGGTAATGGATTATTTTGCTGGTAGTGGAACTGTTGGCCATGCGGTTATGGACTTAAATACCGAAGATAACGGAAATAGAAAATTCATTTTGATTTGTAACAACGAATCCAACATATGCGAAGGAGTAACCAATCCAAGGATCAAGAAGATTTCAGAAACATTGGGTATTGATTATCATTTTTTGAAATAATTTTGACTTTCAAAAAATCACCCATTTAAGATTCTAAATACAGACGCATATTTAGATAAAATGCATCCTTTGTAATGCAAAAAAACATGCTTCTTGCACAAACTTTTAGAAAAAAGTTAACTTTTGTCATTTTCACGTCCTAATAAGTGAAGGGACGATTTTTCCATTGAATACAATGGGTAATTGATTTGGAAGAAGAAAAAGAAAAGAGAACATTGATGAAGACGCTAACGTGTACAAAGTGTTAGCGATGCTATCAGAGCCGACAATGGCTAAAGAGTATGAGAAGATGAAGATGGAAGAAAGTGAACAGTTTTACAGGAAATAGAAAAACTGTTCAGCGAGAATATCACTAGCGCTTCAATTCTTGGTTGGATGACATTTACGCTTATCTAATTATAAAAATGAGTTTAAATTAAACCTCACAGGAGTAAAATTGCCCTATGGAAACAAAAAATAAAAAGAAAAATGAAGGACTTTATAGCCCAGTCAAAGCTCGCCAAGTTGAACTTTTAAAAAAGTATTATGTCGTTAACGAAGAAGAAAAAACCGTAGACATTAAACTTGGGTACGATTCAACAGATAATTTATTCACCGATGATTACGCTTCAGATGATCATCCAGAAGTCAGTCATGATATAGTTGAACGTGTTTCTGACATCATTGGAAGAGTTCCTGCTGATTACAAGGCAAATATCAAACTTCAAATCGATGACTTAGAAGAACATTCTTCTGAAACTGTTCTTGAATCGTTCAATGATGCAATAGAGTTTTCCCATTATAGTGTTCATAAAGAAACTAAGCATAAATGGGTGCAAATTGCTTTGCTTATCATCGCTGGCTTATTGTTCTTGATCTTCATGAACGTCGGTGATGCCTGTGGCTGGTTTGGCGACTCTGAAGATAGTCTTACAAAAACCATAGTTGAATTTATTGATATTGCCGGTACGGTTTTCCTTTGGGAAGCTGTTACCATCATTTTCTTATCACCAAGCGAAGAAAAGCTTCGCACTTTGAGATTCAAGAAACGTGTCAACTCAATCTCTATTCTAGACAAAGAAGGAAACACTTTGATTTGTGAAGATTCTTCTACAACATTCGGAAGATGGGCCGAAGAAACACTTCTTAGCAAGATTTCCAAATATTGCTTATTGATTGCTGGCGCTGGATATATCTGTGTTGGTGGATCTTCCTTGATTTATGGCATTAAAATGCTCACTTGTGGAGAATTACAAAACGATTCAAACTTAGTCATTACAATAATTTCCGCTCTTATTGGCGCAGCCCTTATGATTTTTGTTGGCATTGCTGCAATCTCAGATTATACAGGTAGGGGCCGTTTCCATAAGTTTATCAGCGTCTTTGCAATTCTTTGCCTAGTGGTTGGTATCTTTGATATTGCTTATGCAATCTATTTCTGCGTTACAAATAATAATCTTGATGCTAGAACCTTAAGCGCAGGCATTGGCTCATCTATCTTTAGCATTACTTTAGTTGTTGGATGGCTTTGCGGATTAAAAAACAATAAACGCATCGAACAATAAAAAATTTCATATATTGGGCATCTCATCAAGCATAACGCAATGCACGATCTTCATTTGCCGAAGTCAATTAATATAGCGTTAAACATTGACATATATTGAAGTTATCGGCATTTTTTGCTATTTTTAATAGCATTGAAAGGGAAGAACCATGAGAAATATTAAAAAATTATTGGTCTTAGCCTCAGCCACATTGATATTGAGCGGTTGTAATGATATAGAATCTTCTTCGAATATTGATTCTTCAGTTGATTCTTCGATTAATGAAGTTAAAGATTGGACTCCAACGCAAAAAGATTTGCTTGTTAACTATTGCGGAGAGTCTCTCCCTTATCCTAGTGGATTTGAAGGAGATGTTAGCTTAGAGATAGTCGATGATGGAAGTGGTGCAAAAGTCCTTCAAATCATCAACGCCTCCCCTCTTTTTAGTATTGGAGACTATTATAACGACCTAATTAGAGCCCAATGGAATGGGATATATGACTATAACGGAGAAATAGCTCAAAAAGACTCTTCCGGGAATGCATATTATGAATTCGTAAAGATATCATCAGCTAAAAATACCGGATACCATATCACTTATTATTTCTACGAGGAAAGTGATTCAAATGGCAACAAATCATCCTATAACGTAATTGAATGCCGTAATGATTTTGGCACATCCTTAGATGAAAGAACAAAATGGAACGATGAAGAAAAAGAAGTCCTCTCTGATGTCACCACAGAACTTCCTCCTCTCCTAAAATTAGGAAAGAATAGCAAGGTTGTTAAAAGCAGTGAAAATTTTGCATATTGTTATGACGTGTATGCTATGGATTTGACTTTTGATAATGTCGACATATTAGAAAATGCCGGATATTCATTAGATACAGAGATGAGTAAATCTCATTCCGCATACGTTCTTAAAAAAGACTTAGAAGACGGTTCATGCATATATGTGTCCGTTTATTATATGTCTGGCAACTATGTTACTTTCTCATACAACGCTAGAACTGTTGAATCCACCTCATGGCCCAAAGATTTCGTCTCTGATTTTGAAAAGAAATCTGGATTTAGCGTCCCTACATTTGAATCAAGCGACATTAGTAAGTATTATGGCTATTCCAAAAATGGAGTCACGACGATATATGCATATACCGATGATTTCTCCATTTCCACATATGAACTAAAACTTTTAAAGACTGAAGCCATATATGATGCAAGTGAAAATTGGTACTCGAATTGGAATGAGACTTTCTATATTCAGCCATACACTGCAACAGATTCAAATGGGAGAAACTTATTTGCTATAACATTTGCTCTTCTTGATGAACCATATGACGCCATTCAAGAAGGATATCCAACTGAAGCGGTTGCTAAATTCTTGACTGACAACAAAATTAATACCACATTCCCTCTTTCTTTTGATTTTTCAAGCCTAAGCCCATATACGACATGCCATATTCAGACCGTGAACTATGACTATGTTTATCAAAATTGCTTGAATACCATCAAAGCAAATCCAACTAACTATGTTGATGATCCAACAAACGAAGAGGAGATTGAAGAGCTTGCCGCTTCCATGGCTAGATCAAGAACATGCATGAAAATAAAGATGTATGACCCTGCTATAACAGATGGAACAAATTATGAATTCAAGGTTTTCGAAAAACTTTCTGAAGTCGTTTATAAATTAGGTTGGAGCAAGGTTTCAAATGAGAACCATTACATTGCTTACGAAAATGAAACTGGCGACCTTCTAGTCGGAATTGACTTAGTTAGTGGAACGACAGTTCTAACTCTTCAATATGGAAGTGGAAACACGCACACGCCTACCTTCAAATTCAATGAAGAGCAAGTAACTATAGCGCCTGGTAAATCTTATAACTTAGATTACACGGTTGATATGTTGCCATATGACATCACCTTCTCTTCAGATAGCGATAAAGTAAGTGTTACAAGTGGTGGTTGCGTATCAGTATCAGCTAACGCCCCTGCCGGATTGGTTGCAAACATAAGCGCAAGCATGACCTTGCCTAATGGAGAAACAAAGCAAATTACCTGCAAGGTGGTTGTATCTGGAACATATGACTATGAGAGTGCTATGCAAAGCGTCGTTACTTCATATAATGCTTATTTCAACCTAAGCGATAATGATGAAGATGCAGCTAAGGCAACACTCATTGATAAATCTAGCGATGACTATACTTTCAAATATTACGAACTCATAGTTAAGCCATCATCAATTACAACGCTCGATGATGCTAAAACACTAGTGACAAACACCTTAATTCCAGCAGGATTTAAGAATTTCTCTGAGGGTGTATGGACTTCTGGAGAACGTGAAGACGGAACAACTTTTGAGTCTATCGAATATCAATATTACGATAAAGATTACAATGGAGTTCTACTTACCTTCATGGTCTATCTTGATTCCACGACTAACGCCGTAACCATTAGAGCAACGACATACGCTAATTAGTTTACATATATACGAAACTTCACTCTTGATGGGTGAAGTTTTTGCATCATAAGCAAAATAACTATAGGTCTCGATTCATATTTCATAAGATTAGGCATAAACAACATATATCATCTAAAAAACGACCTTTATTCTCTTCATGCACCCATGAAGGTTGGTATGATTTTAAAGAAAAGAAAAATAATTATTGAAATTTATTAATTAACGTATAAATTGTATGTATCGGCGACGATGAGGAAGAGTAATTCCTAAGAATCTGATAGAGAGTTCCGGATGGTGGAAGCGGAATAGAGGAGGAGGAATGAACATGGCCTTGGAGCTGAATGGTGAATTTAGTAGCCATTTCCGGGTATGCCCGTTATAGCAAATGAGTTTGATAGAACTCTCAAAGATAAGATTAGTGATAATCTTATGAAGTAAGGTGGTACCACGGGTTAGAATCTTCCCGTCCTTAGTAATCATTGATTTGTTTATTAAGGACGGGATTTTATTTTCCCTTCCGGAAAGGAAATATGGCATTACTAGAAATTAAAAACCTAAGTAAGAAATTTGATGATAAAGTGGTGCTCAATAACGTCTCTTTAGAGATAAATAAGGGGGACGTGTATGGAATATTGGGTCTTTCAGGTGCTGGTAAGTCAACACTTGTAAGGTGTATAAATTCTCTTGAAACATTTGATTCAGGCGAAATCCTCTACAATGGCGAACTTCTTTGCTCTCCAACTCAAAAGATAAAAAGAGAGGATAGAAGAAAATTCGGGATGATCTTCCAATCCTTCAATCTTCTTCAACAAAAAACAGTTCTAGATAACGTTCTTCTTGGCTTAAAAATCAACCACGTTAAAAAAGAAGATAGAAAGAGGATAGCAATGGACGCTTTAAGGAAGGTTTCCTTAGAAGATAAAGCTAAAGCCTACCCAAGCCAATTATCTGGCGGACAATGTCAAAGAGTTGCAATCGCTAGAGTTTTAGCCCTTAATCCAGAGGTAATTCTCTCAGATGAAGCAACCTCGGCCTTAGACCCCGAAACAACCTCATCAATTCTTGAACTTTTAAGAACATTAAATAGGACGTATGGAATTACGATCATCATGATTTCTCACCAAATGAATGTAATTGAACAAATATGTAATAAGGTCGCCATCATTGATAATGCAAACATCATCGAAGAAGGCAACCTCTCAGACGTATTCCTCAATCCTCATTGTGAGATAACTAAGAAACTCATCTATTCTAATAAGATAAGCACGGCCTTAGATACTCATAGGGTGATAAGAATTCTCTTTGATGGAAATGTTGATGAACCGCTTATCTCTAATATTGTTCAGGAATGCAACATCTTAGTATCAATCGTCTATGCCGATACGAAAGTTGTTGATGGAAAGGTTTATGGACAAACAATCATCCGCTCACCTCAAGAAGAAAAAGAACTAGAGAAGTTAAGAAAGTATCTAACTATAAAGAACGTTAAGTTCGAGGAGGTTGATGATGAATATTGATTTCCTCAAAATAACGCTAGAGACATTAGGGATGACCCTGATTTCAACCTTCTTGGCCTACTTGGTTGGATTGCCACTTGGAATCGTTCTAAAGACTACCTCAAAAAATGGCCTTCACCCATGCAGATGGCTAAATGCCGTCCTTGGTGTGATCGTTAACTTCCTTCGTAGCGTTCCTTGCCTCATCCTCACAGTAATCCTTTTACCAGTTAATAGAGCAATCTTAGGAAAAGGAACGGGTGCATGGTATACAATGATCATTCCTCTATTCTTCTCAACGTTCGCATTCGTCGCTAGAAATGTCGAGCAATCATTGCAAGATGTTGATAATGGAGAAATTGAAGCGGTTAAATCGATGGGCGCCTCAAACTTCCAAATAATCAGATATGTCTTACTCACTGAAGCAAGAAGTTCCCTCTTGCTTGGATTCACGATAACAATCGTAAATGTCTTAGGCTACACCTCCTTCGCATATAACATTGGTGCAGGAGGCTTAATAAGTGAAATTTGGTCTTATTACACTAGACATACATCAGACTTCCTATCCAGTTGGACTTTCTGGGTAATGATAGTCATAGTTGTAGTCCTCGTTGAGGTCATTCAAGAATTAGGCCTCTTCTTGGCTAAAAAAGTCGACAAAAGAAAGAAACTCAAATAAAGGAGAAATAACATTATGAAAAAATTTGTAGCTATCTTAGCATTCACAACAATCTTATCTTTAGGCGGATGCTCTTCATCTAGTGATAAAACAATCACGATCGCCGCTTCTGAGATTCCACATGCTGAAATCTTAAATGAGGCAGTCAAACCTCTTTTAGAAGCAAAAGGATACAATCTCAAAGTCACAGTTCTTGATTGGACTCTTCAAAACGATGGCGTATATAGTGGTGACTATGATGCCAACTATTTCCAACATAGACCATATCTAGAACAATATGATTCAGGTTCAACAACATATTCTGAAACATATACCTATACAAAAGTTTTCCCTGTTGCAACAGTTCACTTTGAACCATTAAGAATCTATGCAGGTAAAAAGAAAGCTTCCGAATTTGAAGCAAATAAGACAACTGCAACATATGAAATTTGCAATGATGTCTCCAATGAAATCAGAGCATTAGACCTTCTTGTTTCTGCTGGAGTTATCTCTTCTTATGAAACAGATAAAGACGGAAATCCAATCAATCTTCCAAATAACATTGTTCCAATCTCTGAAAGCTTATTGGTCTCTTCATTAAGTGATTATGACTATGCTGTCCTTCCTACCAACAGTGCTTTAACTGGAAACTTAGCAGCTGACTCTTCTTTACCAACAGAAACTGATGCCGTTAAAGATCTTAGAGCAAACGTTGTTGCAGCCAATGTTAAAAAATACAACGATGACTCAACATATAAGACCAAAATCGATGTTTTGACTGATTGCTTGCTTGACTCTACAGTTAATACATACATCCAAACAAAATACTCTGGAGTTATCATCACAGCTCAAAAAGATTTAAGAAAATAAGGGATGCGTGTAGCGATTTAGAATATAAACATATCAACTTACAAAATTTGATAGTGCAAATATAATGGAATTTCAATCCTTTAGTTGTATAATCTCACATAGGAGAAGTTAACTATGCCTAACAATATTAGAATTCAAGATGATTTATATCATTACGTAAATGGAGAATGGTTGGAGAAAGCCGTTATTCCAGATGATCGTTCAAGAGTCGGTGGTTTTTCCGATCTTGATGAAGCGGTCGAGAAAATCTTACGCGCGGATTTTGCCTCCTTTGCTGACGGAAGTAAGGAAATACCTCTTCCAGAAGTAGCTGAAGCAGTCAAACTCTATAAAAAGATTTTAGATGAAACACGTCGTAACGAAGAAGGAATCAAACCTATCCTTCCATACTTAGAGGAAATCGAAGGAATCAAATCGGTTTCTGAATTAAATGAGAAAGCTAAGCAATTAGCTCTTGATGGATTTGATCTTCCATTTAACTTTGGCGTTCAAACCGATATGAAAGATACGGATAAGAATTCTTTCATGCTCACTGGTCCAGCAATCATCCTTCCAGATACCACATATTATGGTGAAAACCCTGCTGGAGCCCAGCTCTTAGAAATCTATAAAGAAATGGCTAGAAAATTATTGGCATACGCTCCATTATCTGAAGAAGATAAGGAAAAATATCTTGCCGATACTCTTGCTTTCGATGCTTTAATCGCAAAACAAGTTAAGAGCCAACTCGAATGGGCCGATTACGTCAATGACTATAACCCAATGAGCATTAAAGAAGTTGCAGAATGCCTTAAGCCATTTGACTTTGTTGGACTTCTAAAACAAATCTATGGTGAGAATATCCCTTCAACAATAATCGTTGCCGATCCTAAAGCAATCAAAGAATTCAAACAATATTTCTCTGAAGATACATTCACCCTTTATAAGCATTGGGCTTATGTTAGCTTCCTTTTAGCAGCCGCAAAACGTCTTAGCATTCCGATGCACGAAATTGCAACGACATATAGCAGAGCTCAATATGGTATCGCTAAAGATCCAATCTTAGAAAAACAAGCATATCAATTAGTCTCTCAAATCTATTCTGAACCTATTGGCGTCTATTATGGACGTACATATTTCGGTGAAGAAGCAAAGAAAGATGTAGTCGCTTTAGTTAAACGCATCATTGAAGCATATAAGGGACGTATGGCTAAAAATACTTTCTTAGCATCTGAGACAAAAGAAAAAGCAATCCTTAAATTGAGCACAATCGCAATCAAGATGGGCTATCCAGATAAGATTGATCCATTCTATGCTGAATTAAAGGTTGATGAAAATGATTCTCTCTTCCTTGCATGCCGCAAGATCTCTCAAAAGAAAGCCATCCATGAATTAGAGAAACTTCATAAGCCTGTTGATCGTTCTGAATGGGGAATGCCAGGCCATATGGTTAACGCATGCTATAACCCATTCTCCAATGACATCACCTTCCCAGCTGCCATTCTTCAAAAACCATTTTATTCTCTCTCCCAATCCGAATCTGAGAATTTAGGTGGCATTGGTGCAGTTATTGGACACGAAATCTCTCACGCATTCGATAACAATGGCGCTTCCTTTGATGAAAAAGGAAATCTCAATAATTGGTGGAAAGAAGAAGACTACAAAGCCTTCAAGAAACTCACCAAAGATATGATTGATGAATTCGATGGAATCGATTTCTATGGCGGAAAGGTTTCTGGCGAATTAATCGTTTCTGAAAATATTGCCGATAATGGCGGAGTTGGCGTCACCCTTGGTATCATGCATGAAATTAAAGATGCGTCATTCCAAGATTACTTCAAAAACTGGGCAAGAGTCTGGTGTATGAAGGCACGTCCTGAGATGGTCCAAATTCTTTTGACTAACGATGTCCACGCCCCAGCTGAACTTAGAGCCAACATTCAACCACGTAACTTCGATGAGTGGTATGAAGCTTTCGGAGTAACAGAAAAAGACGCAATGTATATTGCGCCTGAAAAACGTGTCCGTATTTGGTAATTATTCAAACTTAATTGAATACAAATCCAATTTATTGGAGCCCTCGAAATAGAAGTAGAGGGCTTCTTTTTTACTTTGTGGATCGATATTGATAATTACCTCATTATTTTTAGAAGATAGGGGGTACGTGTATTTGTTTTCGCCTTTTTCAGAGAACCTAACAGATACATTTCCATTAAATTTTCCCTTGTAACCTAAAATGATTTTGTGCGTGTTTGATAAATCGAAATATTTATACCCAATAAGGCATCCATCTCCTACATTTTGTATATATTGTTTCTTTTGCTCTCTATCGTGCCCATCTTGATGGATTCTTAATTTCCTCTTTTGATGAGGAAGGGCAAAGAATGGATAGAAAACATTTGGTTTCTTATCGTGATAATAACAGCAAATCGATGCAGGGTATTCTCCATTTCCAACGAGCGGTTTCATATTCAAACCACAGGAAGTTATTTCAACTTGGGAAATCTTGCCGTTTTCATCTATTGTGATTGGTTCCGCGCAATCTTGTCTGTCGGTATTTGTATAGTTTGTGTGACGGTGATAGAAAACATACCATTGTCCATTAACTTCGATTATCGAACCATGGTTGTTACCAATTGCACATGTCGCGTCTTTCTTTTCTCTACCATTGAACCCTACGTCTCCATTAGAGATGATGACTCCTTGATATTTGAAAGGTCCAAGAGGCGAAGAAGAGGTCATATAACAAAGTTCATGTCCTGCTAAAGAAGAGTAAATAAAGTAATACGTATCCCCTATTTTTCTAAGAGAAGAGGCTTCAAAGAATGCATGTTCTTTTTCTTTCACCCCATTGATATTCACTTCTTCATTGGCCATGGAGAACAACTTGATTGGGCCTTCCTTGATTGTCATCATATCAGCTTCAAGCTCCATTCCATAACCGCCCTGTGGTTTCAAATGATGCCTAATCATTGGGAACCAGGTTATCGCGCCAAAACCAGAATAGAGATAAACACGTCCATCATCATCTGTGAAAGCGCCTGGATCGAATTGGAAAGCGTCCCCCTTTTTCCTACCTAGATCCGTTCCATCTTTATAATGAACGTTTCCGATATGCTTAAAAGGTCCGGCAGGAGAATCAGACTTAGCGACGCCCATTGTTCCTTGCCACGCTAAAGAATAATAAAGATAAAATTTGCCATCAGGCCCTTGCGTTACATCAGGTGCGTATAAATCTAGCTTGCCATTTCTATTGAGTGGGTCTTCTTTCTTGTCAAAGATTTCTCCTTCGTATCTCCAATCACTTAGATCATCTAATGGAGCGGACCAAGTAACATAATTATTATGCGAGAAAGGGAACTCGCTATAGCAGTCATGAGATCCGTACACATAGAGCCTTCCATTAAAGATATGGGGCTCACAGTCTGGCGTATATTCATACAAAGGCAAATAAGGATTGAAAACCTGTTTTTTCATAACTATCTCCAAGTAAAAAATTTCCAAGAAAATTATAATTAAAACTCTTGATTTTTAGAATAGAAAATGCTTGTCAAAAATGGACTAGTCAATTCTTTAAATCGGTAATTAGAGAAAGAGCACAAGCAATCAAATAAAATTGATACCTAAAACAAAAATCTATATTAGTTAAATAACAAAAAATATCGATAAAATCTATGTTTTTAATCCTTTTTTATACAGTGTATATTCCGTAATATAGTTTTGCTTGATTTAACCGCCTATGGGCATAAAATAAGCGGGCTAAATAAGAAATAGGCACCGTATTTCTCTTTTATGCCAGAGGTAACTTTTATGAAGACTTTTTATGACGAAACCCTTGATGGGAACATGGAAACAGAAGAAACGAAAATTTGTGTTATGAAACGTTCAGGAGAACGCGTTCCTTTTGATCGTCAAAAAATCGTTAATGCTATCAATGGTGCCAATGAAGAAGAAGGAATTCCTTCCGAACGTCTTACCCCTGAAGAAATTGCCAATATTGCCTTAGGCATTCAAAAAGATGCAGCAAACGCTGGTCGTGACTTATCCGTTGAAGAAATACAAGATAAGGTCGAAGATGCTTTAATGGGCTCTGGTAAATTCAAAGTTGCTAGACTTTATATTACTTATCGTTATAAGCATGCTGAAAATCGTAAGATGAGCGACATCGATCAAAAGATTGCTGGTGTTGTTGAAAGAGATAATGAAGAAGTAAAACAAGAAAACTCCAATAAGAATCCAACCATTCTTTCAGTTCAAAGAGACTACATGGCTGGTGAATGGAGCCGTTATTATACAAACAAATACCTTTTACCAGACGATATCGTCGAAGCTCATAAAGAAGGCATAATCCATTTCCATGATGCGGACTATTTCGCCCAACATATGCACAATTGTTGCTTAGTTAATCTCAAAGACATGTTGGAAAACGGTACTTGCATCTCTGGAACACATATCGATAAGCCACATTCTTTTGCTACTGCTTGCACTGTCGCATCTCAAATAGTTGCTCAAGTGGCCTCATCCCAATATGGTGGTCAAACAATCACCATGTCCCACCTTGCTCCATTCGTTGATCTTTCTAGAAAAAAGATTGCCAAACGTTTAAGAGCGGAATTTGAATCTACAGGTATCGAAACAACCGAAGAGAAATTCCAAGACCTCGTTGAACAAGAAGTTCGCAAAGAAGTTGAGGGTGGATGTCAAACCATTCAATATCAATTGATTACCTTACAATCAACAAATGGACAAGCTCCATTCGTTACTGTCTTCTTATATTTACATGAGCTTCCAGAAGGCCAAACAAGAGATGATTTAGCCTTAATTACTGAAGTCATGCTCAAACAACGTATGTTAGGCGTTAAAGATCGTACTGGTGCCTATATCACCCCAGCCTTCCCTAAACTCATATACGTTTTACAAGATGACAACGTTGATGAAAACGGAAAATATTACTATCTTTCCAAATTAGCTGCTCAATGCACCGCTAAACGTATGGTTCCTGACTATATCTCTGAAAAGATTATGATGGAACTTAAGGGAGACACATATCCATGCATGGGTTGCCGTTCTTTCTTAACTACTGACAGATTTACGGAAGCAGGACTTGGAAACATTAGCGGAGCGCTTGATTACGAACCAGGCAAACATCGTTATTATGGTCGTTTCAACCAAGGCGTTGTCACGATCAACCTTGTTGACGTTGCTTGCTCATCTGGTAAAGATGAAGCTAAGTTCTGGCAAATCATGAACCAACGTCTTGATCTTTGCCACCGCGCTCTTCAAATTCGTCACAACAGATTGCTTGGAACCCCATCAGATGTCGCCCCTATTCTTTGGCAAGATGGCGCTCTCGCTCGCTTAAAACCAGGAGAGACAATCGATAAATTGCTTTATGATGGATATTCAACAATATCACTTGGATATGCAGGATTAGCTGAAGCCATCTATTATATGAGAGGTGTTTCTCATACTTCCCCTGAAGGAGAACAACTTGGCCTTAGAATCATGCAACTCCTTAACGATAAGTGTAATGAATGGAAGAAATTAGAGAACATTGACTATTCAGTCTATGGAACTCCACTTGAATCCACGACATATAAGTTTGCCAAGTGTTTACAAAAACGTTTCGGTATCATTCCAGGCGTTACTGATCATAACTACATCACTAATAGCTATCACGTTAATGTTCGTGAAAACATCAACGCCTTTGATAAGTTAACAAAGGAAGCAAAATTCCAACGCTTATCTCCAGGTGGAGCCGTTTCCTACGTTGAAGTTCCTAATATGCAAGATAACATTCCAGCCGTTCTTGCTATCATGAAACACATGTATAACACGATTCTTTATGCCGAACTCAACACCAAGAGCGATTTCTGCGATTGCTGCGGGTTCGATGGAGAAATAAGACTCACACGTGACGGAACAGGCAAATTGGTCTGGGAATGCCCTAAATGCGGTAACCGTGACCAATCCAAGATGCATGTAGCAAGAAGAACATGCGGATACATCGGAACACAATATTGGAATCAAGGAAGAACCCAAGAAATCCAAGACCGTGTCCTCCATTTATCTTGCCCAACCTGCGATCTTGATAAACATTAATCTATAATCCCTCCAACGAGGGATTTTCTTACAAGAGGTGAAATATGCATTATGGTCAAATAATGTTGGCTGATTCTGCCAACGGAGAAGGAATACGTGTATCTTTGTTTGTTTCGGGCTGCACTAATTGCTGCAAAGGTTGTTTTCAACCTGAAACATGGAATTTTTCCTTTGGCGAAGAATTTGATGAGAAGATAGAAAACTTCATTTTGAAAGAACTTGAAAAGGACTATTATGCAGGCATCACCTTGCTTGGTGGAGAGCCTTTTGAGATTGATAATCAAAGAGGACTCATAAGCTTAATTAGAAAATTCAAAGAGAAATTCCCCAATAAAAACATTTGGTGTTACACGGGTTTCACATATGAAACTGATTTAGTTCCAAACGGAAAACGTTATTGTGAAGTTACTGATGAGATGCTTGATGCTATTGATATTCTTGTTGATGGTAAGTTTGTTCTTGAACTCAAAGATCCATCTCTTAAATTCAAAGGCAGTTCAAACCAGCGTATCATCAATATGAAAGAAACAAGAAAAACTGGCAAACTTGTTCTATCTCCATTAAATAATTAAGCATTTTTCGTTTATTTTTTCTCTCAATCATTTAATATATCAACATATGGAAAAGAAATTAGAATTATTTGAATTACGTCGTCATGGCGAAGAAGACGTAGAATTTTACGCTCTTGAAGAGCTTTTCGCCGCCCTTACTGAAGCTGGATATCCTCTTGAAAGACATTTCTATGAAGATGGCAATTTCGCAAACGAAGAAGTCCAATCTCTCATCGAAAAAGAAGGTTTAGGGAATCTCCCTATTTCTAAGATGGACGGAAAGATTTCCATCAAAGGTAGATATCCAACAATTGATGAGATTGCAGATTATTTTGAAATAACAATCACCTACGAAAACGAAGATGAATGTTGCCATGATGATTGCTGCTGTGGCCATCATCACCATGAAGAAGAACATGAATGTTGCTGTGGCGGACATCATCACGAAGGTGAATGTTGCTGTGGTGAAGACCAAGAAGACCACGAATGTCATTGTCACGATGGCGAAGAAGTGGTTGAAAATGGCGAGTGTTGTTGCTGTCATCACGAAAAATAAGGGGTACGTGTATGAATAAAACCCTAATTCAGAAATATGCTGAGCTTATTATTCGCTCTGGCATCTCTTTAAGAAAAGACGAGAAAGTTATTATTAGCGCCAACGTTGATCAAGAAGAATTTGTTGCTATTTTAACTGAAGAAGCATACAAAGCTGGCGCAAAGAATGTCTACATAAATTGGACATCCCAAAAAGTTTCAAAAACAGCTTTGATTTATGGTGATGAAGCAGACCTATCTACTCTTTCACCAATGGAACTAGCTTATTGGAAATTCCGCGGAGAAGAATTGCCTGCATATATCTGGGTTGATTCAGATGATCCAGATGGTGCAAAAGGCGTTGATGCAGATAAAGCTGCTAGAATTCGTCAAGCCAAATATAAGATCTATGGCAAATATAAAGAGATGGAAGAAAACAAGATTGCCTGGTGTATCGCTGGTGCTCCAGCAAAAGAATGGGCAAAGAAGATCTTCCCTAACGATAATGAAGAAGACGCAATAGAGAAACTTTGGGAAAAGATCCTCTACACATCTCGTGCCTTAGACGGAAATGGCATATCAAATTGGGAAAAACATGATGTTAATCTCAAGAAACGCTGTGACTATCTCAATTCCTTAAGACTCAAAGAATTGCATTATTCTTCTAGCAATGGAACTGATTTCACGGTTGGCCTTATTCCTGGAGTCATCTTCCTTGGCGGAGGTGAAAAGACACTCGATGGACGTTTCTTTCAACCAAATATTCCTTCTGAAGAAGTGTTTACTTCCCCAAAGAAAGGCTTAGCCGAAGGTATCGTATATGCATCAAAACCATTGGTATACAATGGAGTTCTCATCACAAATTTCTGGGTTAAATTCCATGAAGGCAAGGCAATAGATGTTCATGCCGAAACTGGTGAAGAAGCACTTCGCTCAATCCTTACCTTAGATGAAGGATCTTCATATCTTGGTGAATGCGCCCTCGTTCCATTCGATTCTCCAATCAATAATACGGGATTACTCTTCTATAACACTCTCTATGATGAGAATGCTGCATGTCACCTTGCTTTAGGAAGAGGCTTTACTGAACTATATCCAGATTTCCAAAATTATAACGAAGAACAACTCCGCGAATTTGGCATAAATTATTCTTTAAGCCACGTTGATTTCATGATTGGCTCTAAAGACTTAGACATTGTCGGAACAAAAGAAAATGGAGAAAAAGTCCAAATCTTCCATAATGGTAATTGGGCCTTTGAAATTTAAAATTTTACATTAACAATTTACTCAACCAGCTCTCTTAAAAAAGAGGGCTTTTTCATATTGACTAAATCAGTAATTTTTAATCGGTTAACAAATAAAAATATAAGAGTTATAATTATTTACTACCCAAAATTAAAAACTTAAAAAATTCTAGTTTTTATCGATTGTTTTTAACATTTAATAATGCTCTTACGATGAATGATTGTAAAGGTTTTTTTGCAAGAAAACGTTTTCATAAAATTCTTCTAACACATCAACTTTGATGGTTGCATAATCTAGGAGATGAAGTTACTAGGCATTTCGACTGCGCAAACTAAAATCACATTAATCTGTAGTAGATAATTGAAGAAGATAGTTTACGTTTTTTTGCTTTGCTCCAAGTTTCATTCATCAGGATTTTGATGGGTTATATACCCGAAAGGACAAAACATGAAGAAAACTTCCAAACTCCTCATTTTAAGTGGCTTACTCGCCGCTACCGCATCACTTGTTTCTTGTGGAACAACTGAAGACACAATTCCTCAAGATGCCAATCCAAGAGAATTAAGCATTCTCCTCGTTCCAAGCAACGACCCAACCAAATTAATGCAAAGAGCAACGGCTTTGACACCATATTTAAATGAATATGTCAAAGATACTGGCTACACATTCAAAATCACAGTTGGCAACTCCTATGATTCTGTTATGACAGCTCTTACCTCTGGTACAGGTGACGCAGGCTTCCTTCCAGGTGGAAACTATGCTCAAGTTTCTATCACAAACCCAGGCAAAGTCGATCTTATCGCTTCAGCAGTTCGTGCTGGCTATAAAGTCCAAGCTGATGATTTCAAAGGCAATGGCGGAAACGACATGTTCAATGAAACCTACAAGGAACTTCAAAGAAAAGCCATGAATGGTGAAATCACCGTCTCTGGCCAAGATGCTTCTAAAGCAACTGAAGCTGATCCAGTTTATAAATATTATGGCGAACAATCCCAAACAAACGTTAACTTCTACTCTGGCGTTATGTTCTCCCGCCGTGATGAATATAGCAAAGAAAAGAACTTCAAGACCTTCGGTATCACCGCTGGCATGACCTCCAAGGAAGTTCTTACTAAATTACATGATGGCGAAGCAGTCTTCGGAATTATGGGCAACGGTTCTTCCTCCGGTTTAATCTACCCATCCAAATTTGTCTATGATATGGGCTATACAAATATGTTTGTTTCCAAATCAACATATGAATCAATGTCCGCTGCAGAAAAAGCAAAATCTTTAATCGGTATCAACCAAGGCACATATCCAAACGGCTTATCCTATTTAATGTCCACAGGCGTCATCGATGTCTCCGTCGGTTTCATGGATACACGTTATGGTTCTGGTTATGTCCAAACTGGTGGACCATTCGCCAATGATAAAGGCATCTTTGATAACACCTACACCGTTGGTATCACCGATCCTATCATGAACGATACAATCTCCTGTATGCACGGTCTTGAACAACCAGCTCGTGATGCAATCTATAAAGCATTCACAACAGCTGCTGCAACTGGTGACAAGAGCAAAGATGGCGATCCAGCATACTACTTATATCAAATCTATTCACACACTGGCTATGCCCCAGCAAAAGATAGCGATTACGATGCTGCTCGTGAAATGTATTCATGGAAAAAGGCTCATGATGTTGACAATCCAACAGATGCCGTTTCTTCTGAATCCAAATAATTGCTTAACAATTAATTAAAAACTAAACCCACATCCGGAGGCTGATAATATGATCGAATTAAAAAATGTTTCTAAAGTATATGAAGACAATGGTTTCAAAGCTTTAGATGAAGTTAACCTTACCATCAACGATGGAGAATTCGTGTCAATTATTGGCCTTTCGGGTGCTGGTAAATCCACGCTCATCCGTTGCATCAACCGTATGCACGATGTTACAACTGGCGAAATCTTAATCGACGGCAAAGACATCACTAAGCTTAAAGGCAAAGCCTTAAGAATGGAACGTCGCCGTATTGGTATGATTTTCCAATCCTTTAACCTTGTCAAACGTGCAAGTGTCGTTAAAAACGTTCTTTCCGGACGTGTTGGATATCATAACTATTTCCAAACTCTCTTTAGCATTTATAGCAAAGAAGAGAAAGATTTAGCATATCGTTCAATGGCTAAATTAGGAATTCTTGATAAAGCATATGTTCGTGCTGACCAATTATCAGGCGGTCAACAACAACGTGTAGCCTTAGCAAGAGCTCTTACACAAGAACCTGAACTCATTCTCGCAGATGAACCTGTCGCCTCTCTTGACCCTATCACAACAGTATCGGTCATGGATGATTTTGCTCGCATCAATAAGATGGGTATCACCATTATTGCAAACATGCACCACGTTGATCTTGCAAAGAAATATTCCACGAGAATCATTGGCGTTAGAGCTGGCAAAATCGTATTCGATGGCAAGCCAGAAGAAGTTACTGATGAAGTAACCATGCAAATATATGGTCGCTCGCTCAATAGCTCTGAAAAACTTGGCGAAGCTTTAGAAGAAGCTCAAGCAAAGCAAGAGGCAAGCAAGGAGATTGAATAATGGATATCGAAGTAAAAGAAAAGATATCCTTTAAAGAAAGAGTTGCTGCTTTTTGGGATAAATTGAATTGGGGGAACGTAAAAATAGACGTTTCCGAAGATCATGACGGAAGCGATGTACGTCTCGTAAGAAAAAGAAGACCTGTATTGCTTATTGGTTCAATTGTTTTGATTCTTGGCATTCTTGTCGCATGCTTGATGACGATGAATCTTGCCGATACTCGTTTCGGTTGGGAAACTGGTTGGGAATTTATCGGAGGCTTATTCAGAGCCCCATATAACAAATATCTCAATTTCTTCCCATATAATATCGAAGTTAAGGACTGGTCTTCTTGGTGTTACTACATGGAAAAGGTTTGGTTACCTTTCCTTGTTGAAACTGGTCTTCCATCTTTATGGAGTACGGTTGAACTTTGTTTCCTTGCAACCCTCTTTGGCGGTTTAATTTCCATACCTGTCTATTATCTTTGTGCAAGAAACGTTGCTAAACATGGTTACATCTATGAGCCTTTCCGTATCATAAACGATATCCTTAGAACCATTCCTACAATTACGATTTGTACGATATTCGTTCTTATTTATGGTGCGACAAACTTCACTGGTATTATTGCCATGACGATTTTCACCATCGGTATCATCTACAAGATTATGTATGAATATATCGAAACGTTAGATATGTCTCCATTTGAAGCTATCTATTCAGCTGGTGGCATGCGTTTCCAAGCGGTTACCGTTGGTCTTCGTCCATCCATCAAACCAATGTTTTTTGCAAATATGCTTTATGTCTTTGAAATGAATATCCGTGGTTCTTTGATCCTTGGCTATGCCGGTATCATCGATTCATTGGGCTATAAAATTTCAGATTGGTCACACGATGCCCTTGATTTATGGAAAATCGGTGTCGTGTTGGTTCCTTTGTTCGTATTGGTCTTCATTCTTCAATTGGCCTCTAACTTTATTGGGAGGAAGATGAGATGAGTTTAGCACACGTCATTTTGATTGTCGGGGCTTCTATATTAGTCCTCTTTGTTATTGGCACATTTATATTTGCCAATGTTCGTAAAGTTCCAGAAGGCGCAAAAAGAAGCCTTAGGAATTTTGGCGACTTCTTTGTTAACACAAAACATTTCGTTTTTGGTAGCAAAGCTTCTCAGCATTTTGAAAATACGACTGACGCAATGTTCTCCTCGCCACATAAGTGGTTGGTCGATATCTTCCTTGTTGCAGTAGTGGTCATAGTTGTTCTTTATATGAACGCGGATTTGAATCTCCTTTCATGGGGCCCAACAGGTTTCTCTTTCAATGTTACCGTTGCCGCTTCAGGACAAAGCATTTGGGAAAATCTCTCTCGCTTATTCAAAATTGACTGGTCTTATTTCTTTGGCTTTGGAGAGTATTACTTCAATGAAGGAGTTATTTATCAATTGCTCCAGACATTCGGAATTGCTTATGTTGGCACCTTAATTGCAGCCATCGTTGGTATCCCATTTGGCCTTCTTGCCTCCCACCATTTATTCAAAAAGGGCGCATACGTGTCTGAAATAATCCTTATTTTGATTAGAACTTTGCCAGAGATCTTATTGGCTTTGTTGCTTGTTAATTTCACTGGTGTTAGTGCCTTGACTGGTGTCCTAGCTCTTTCAATCCACTCAATCGGCATGATTGGCAAATTATATGCTGAAGAAATCGATGAACTCGATACTCAACCAATGGAGGCAATTTCTGCTGCCGGTGGCAATATGTTCCAAAAGATTCACCTTGGAATCATGCCAAACTTCCGTCCAGCTCTCCTTAGTGTTGCTCTCTATAGATTTGATATCAATTTACGTACGACCACAATTCTTGGCGTCGTTGTCGGTTCTGGATGCGGTATTGGCTTCTCTTTAACTAACGACGCATCAATCAATAACTGGAACAGACTTGGCGCAGACGTTCTTGGCGTTGTTCTGTTCATCATTCTTTTGGATATTGTCTCTAGCTGGCTTAGAAAGAAACTTGTCTAATGAAAAACCTTATTCTTATGGCTGGCATTCCTGGCTCGGGGAAATCAACATGGTGCAAGGAATATCAAAAGACACATAAAAACGTCTTTATCATCGATACAGACGAAACTCGAAAACAAATAACTGGCTCATATCTTATCTTCCCTCCAAAGATGGAAATCATTTATGATGAAATGATTCGTCAAAGCAATGAAATATTTGCAAAATACGATGATTGCACGGTCATTGAAGATTCAATATTCCTAGAAGATTATCGTCGCAAATATTATATGGATCGTTTAAAAGGATATGACCATTCCTTATTGTTCATGATTAAGATGCATGATTATTCAATTTGTTACAAACAAAACAAAATGAGAATTAAAGACAAATGGGTTCCAGAAGATGTTATGGATAATATGGTTAAGACATATGTTGATCCATCAGAAGAAGTTGCGGCCCTATTTGATGAAATAAAAGTTGAATATTGGAACTAAAAGAAGACCCACGTATGGGTCTTTTCTTGTATTTTAACCAGAGGGAAGAATAAGTTTCCTCGTTTTAATGAGGTGGTCTCCATGGTCAGCCTTTAGGATTCCTGAATCTACTAATGCAGTCAGGCTTTCAACACCGGCGTCTCCAGTCAGGATACCGAATAAGTAAGTTGTAGGGGAACAATGTTTCCCTCCGGGTGCTAGTTACCTAGCAAAAAGATTATATAAAAAATGAAGGTATCAGAGAATACCTTCTAATAAGATTTTTAGTCCAACGCCAAGGAAGACGATTGCCGCAATGAGTCCAGCCCACTTTTCAAGATACTTAGCTAATTGTTTTGCAAGCAATACGGTTATGAAGCTTAAGACGAATGTCACACAACCAATAACAGTGAAGACGATCATTGCGTTTGGAATTGATAATTCAAGATAAACGAAGCCAATACATAAGGCGTCTATAGCGGTTGCGACGTCTTGCCACAAGACTTCGATGAAACCAATTTTCTTTGGTTCAAGTGGCTCATCATCTTTTCTGCTTCTGAATTCTTTGATCCATTCAATGAATGATTTGATTGCTAAAGCCGTTAAGAGAGCAAAAGCAATCCAAGGAATGTATTTTTCAAGTTGTTCTTTGAAGGCATATCCGACAAAATAGCCGATACATGGCATGATAAACTGGAAAATTCCGTAACTTAAAGAAATAAGAATCATCTTCCATATAGGCATGCCTTTTTCTTTTAATCCATTGGTCGCATTGACAGTCATTGCGTCGATGGACATCGAGATGGATGTAAGGAATGTATTTAACCAATCAATCATAGCGAGAAAGATTATATATTCGTAATCTTTAGTTGGTGAATGCTAACTTATATGAACAATAATAATTATTGTTACAGCTGTAATTTTTGTTTGATTTTCTAAAAGAAACAACTATAGTTATTTTTGCTTTGCAAAAGGCTAGAAATTATGAACGAAATCAAAGTAGAAAATTTAACAAAAACATACAATGCTGGGCTTGAAAATGAAGTTCATGCCCTAAATGGCGTTTCTTTTTCTTTAGAAGAAGGAACTTTCACGATCATTCTTGGTGCTTCAGGTGCCGGAAAATCGACGTTGCTCAATATCCTTGGCGCTATGGATAATGCAACAGATGGATCTTATATCATTGGTGATGAGAATGTCGCTAAGTATGATTTCAAAAAACTTTCTAAGTTTAGAAGAGAAGATATCGGTTTCGTTTTCCAATTCTACAATTTGATGCCTAACCTCACTGCTTTAGAAAACGTTCAATTGGCTGCCTCAGTTGCAAAAGACCCATTTGATTCAGAAAAGATTTTAGAAGAAGTTGGTCTTAGCAAAAGAAAATTCAATTTCCCATCGCAATTATCTGGCGGAGAGCAACAACGTGTTGCAATTGCTAGAGCTATAGTTAAAAATCCTCGTCTTTTGTTATGCGACGAACCAACGGGGGCCCTCGATTCAAAAACCGGTGCTCAAATTCTTAAATTGCTCTATGACGTTTCTGTTAACTACAAGAAGACCGTTATTATTGTTACGCATAACTCAAAGATTGCCGAATGCGCTCAAAGAATCATTCGTATATCTGATGGAAAGATTCTCTCTGATGAGGTAAATCCAAGCCCAATAAGTCCTGAGGAAGTAGACTGGTAATGAAAAAGAAGTCGACCATTGGTCTTTTAAATAAAATGCTTTTACGTTCCCTTAAAAAGGGATGGGCTCAGTTTTTGTCTATCGTGGCAATAGGCGCGATAGCGGTAACCCTTTTTGTTGGTCTTTTAGCTAATGCCGACTCCTTTGAAAGTAGGGTCAACGAAGTATATTCCGAAGGGAATCTTGCATCATTATGGGTCACAACAACCAAATATGATGAAGAAGATTCTAAAGCAATCTCCGCCCTTCTAAATGAAGATGAATCAATGGAAGGAAGGCTTTATCTTCCGTGCGAAGTTGGTTCGATGGATATTTATCTTGCCGTTCTTCCTTCAATGCCTACGATCTCTAAACCATCTGGAGATGTTGAAAAAGATTCTTCTTCAACCGATACTGATTTTCTTTATCTCGACAAAGAACTTAAAGGAGATCAATCATTGTCTGTCGCCAATAAATATGAACTTGGGAAAGAAGCTCAATTTTTCTTGACCTTATCTTCATATGGCATTTCTGATTATGCCGATTTACTTGATTCGTTTGTTAAAAAAGGCGGAAAGAATATCTTCAAAGAGGATTCTATTTCTTTTAGCGCAAATATAACGGGCTTCATGTCTCATCCAGAAAACGTTACAAAATCTTCTTACAACACCTCACTCGTTTTAATGTCTGATTCTGTTTTCAAAAAAGGAATTACTAAAGTCTTAGAAGACAACTTTACCGATACAGGGGTCAAATTAATTTTTAAGGCGATGCAAACCTCCATTGGCTTCAACTCAATCTCATCTCAAACATTAACCAATCCAAATCAGTATCTCATAACAGTAAAAGACGAGGGACGTGTATCAATTCTCAAAGAAAAGATTAACGATTATTTCTCAAATAAGGAGAGCAATAATCTTTATTTGACTACATCTAGAAACGAAATGCCATTCTATGTGACGCTTAATAACGACGTCACTCAAGCAAGACAATTTACATTTGTATTCCCTTTTGTTTTCTTTGCGGTTGCTATCTTAGTTATTCTTACAACTCTCTCGCAAAGGGTTCTTCAAGAAAGATCCCAAATTGGCACAATGAAAGCCTTAGGTCTAAAGAAATCTCAAATTTATTGGCATTACATTCGCCTTACTAGCATGTTAGTTGGACTTGGAACTCTTATTGGCGAGATTTTAGGCCCAATAATCATTCCTAAAATTTTAGGAAACAAGTATTCCATTCTCTATTCCTTACCAACGATGAAATATGTTTTCCCTGTTTGGGAAGGAATATTAACTGCAATTGCCTTTTTAGGTGTTTCCGCATTGGTGACATTCTTGATTTGTCACAAAGAAATATCTCTTAAACCAGTTGAATCCATGCGCCCTGAACCACCAAAATTCAAATACAAGCATGTCAAATCTTCTAATAAAGATAAAGTTGCAAAACTCTCTTTGAAGATGGCGTTCAGAAATATTCGCATCAACAAAGTTAAATCTTTGATGGTAATTATTGGAGTTATGGGTTGTACCGCTTTGTTATGCTGCGGATTTGGCATTGAAAACACGATTGATAATGGTATCGAGCATGACTTAAGCATGTTCTACAATACCAATTTAAGCGTTTCATTGAAGTCTTCCTCATCAGCAAAAGAAATAACAGACGACCTCCTTTCTTATGAAGGAATTAAAAGCGTGGACCCATATATCACTACAACGACATCTGTATATGTCGGAGACGGCGCTCAAGCTGAAACAAAGATTTATCTCATTCAAGAAAATAGCGACACCATTAGTCTCTCTTTTGATAAAACTAAGGTAGCGATAACCCAAAAGGTCGCAAACAAAACTGGCGCAAAAGTTGGAGACACAATTCATTTCACCTACAACACAATTTCATATGAAGCTGAGATAGATGTCATTCAAGAGGCGTTTGTCTATCATGGCGTTTACGTATATACGTCTGCTCCATTTTTGAAAGGAGAAGACTCATTCACCTACAACACAGCATACGTAAAAGTAAAAGAAAATGTCGATACGGAATCTCTTTCAAAAACGTTGTTGGAAAAGGATTCAAATATTTCTGGTGCGACAACATATTCTCAAAGAAGAGTAATGATTCAAGACGTAATGTCAGGCGTATATGTCATGACTAATGCCGTTAAGGTATTTGCCATCCTTCTTGCTATCGTCGTTCTTTATAACCTTGCTTTGATGAATTTCCAAGAAAGAACAAGAGATATTGCAACATTAAAGGTTTTAGGCTTCTCTAGAGCTGAGATAACTCTTTCTCTTCTTTTTGAAACGATGTCATTAACCGCAATCGGTGTCCTTATCGGTTTATGCCTTGGTTATCCTTTCATGCTAGCTGTTTTAGGAACTAACGTTGTTGAACTTGTTGAATACCTCTATTCGATTACTTTCGTTTCATACATTATTTCTTTTGCTTTGACGTTCGTCGTTGCTTTAATCGTTAACATTTTATTGACGCATAGAATCAAGAAAGTAATGATGGTTGAATCCCTTAAGAGCGTTGAATGATTTTATTATTCTTTGTCACGTGTTAAACTATTTAAAGATTTTTTGGTGAGAATTATGGAAGAAGAAAAGAAATTACCTAAAGTAATGCTAACTGGCGACCGTCCAACAGGTAGACTACATATCGGTCATTATGTCGGTTCGCTCAAAAGAAGAGTTGAACTTCAAAATGATGGCGATTTTGATGAAATGTATATCATGATTGCGGACACGCAGGCATTGACTGATAACGCAGGCAACATTCAAAAAGTAGAAGATAACGTTATTGAAGTCGCGCTCGATTATCTTGCCGCAGGCATTGATCCAAGCAAGGTCACGATTTTTGTTCAATCAAGAATTCCTGAACTTACTGAATTCACATGCTATTTCATGGATATCGTTTCTCTTTCTAGACTTGAAAGAAATCCAACGGTTAAAAATGAGTTAGCCATGAGGGGCTTTGGAGAAACAATACCAGTCGGATTTATTACATACCCTATATCCCAAGCTGCAGATATTTTGATGTTTGGCACGACAATTGTTCCAGCAGGAGAAGATCAATCCCCGATGGTTGAACAAGCACAAGAAATTGCTCATAAATTCAATTCCTTATTCAAACCTGTTTTTGCTGAGCCAAAAATCATGTTACCTGAAAACACTTATGCAAGACGTTTGCCAGGGACAGACGGCAAAGCAAAGATGTCTAAATCTTTAGGAAACTGCATCTACTTAACTGATGATGAAGCGACAGTAAATAAGAAAGTCATGTCTATGTTTACTGATCCAACTCATTTGAAACCATCAGATCCTGGACATACAAAAGACAACCCAGTATTCATATATCTCGAAGCATTCTCCACAGATGAGATGTTTGCTAAATACTATCCTGAGTTCCATAACTTAGAAGAGCTTAAAGCTGCTTACGAAAAAGGCGGAATAGGGGATGTAGTAGTTAAGAAATTCTTAGCAAAATGTCTCAATGAAGTCCTTGAACCTATGAGAGTTCGTCGTCATGAACTTGAAAAAGACATACCACATGTATATGAAATCCTTAAAGAAGGAACAATCAAGGCTCAACAAAAAGCTGCATACATTGCCATGCGCGCTAGAAGGGCGATGGGCATTGATTATTTCGAGAACAAGAAGTTAATCGAGAAACAACAAAAGTCATATAACAAGGCTCATGAGCAACAAAAAGCTTATGAAGAATACCTCGCTAAACAAAAGAAATAACTTTATTGGCTGAAAGAATCATCTCTTAATTGAGGTGATTTTTATTATAAGGGTAATGTTATTTTCAAAAAGAAAAGGACCCATTTGCTAGTTTTCCTAACATTTGGATCCTTTTGCTTATAAATTATTTTTATCGTCTTCTTCCGTATTTTCGCTCGTTTTAATTATTTTGTAACCGACTCCACGCATGGCCTTAATTGTGATATCGGATTGAATTTGAGCAAGTTTTTTTCTGATGGATGATAAATATGCCCAAACGACATTGATTTCAACTTCAGTATCATATCCCCAGATATTTTCCATAATACGTTCAGTAGAAAGAACGTTGTCTTTGTTTCTAAGGAGATATTCAAACAAACGGTACTCAGTATCAGTCAAAGGAAGGGACCCATATGGTGTTCTAATCTCAAAGGTGTTGTGATCTAACTCAAGATTTTCAATCTTATATGGTTCAAGCAAATCTCCCTTTCTTCTTGTTAATGAACGGATTCTTGCTAAGAATTCCTTAATAGAGAATGGCTTTGTTAAATAATCATCCGCGCCTGCATCAAGACCTTCGACTTTGTCATCGACTTGTGATTTTGCTGTCAAAATCAATACAGGGGTGCTGTTATTTTCTTTTCTCATTTGTTTGATTAGCTCAATCCCATCCATTTTCGGCATCATCAAGTCGGTGATGACGATTTCATATTGATTTTGGTGGAGATGATTAAGCGCGTCTTCGCCATCATAAACTGCATCGACATCATATTTGCTGTTCTTAAGAACTCTAATGATTGCATTTGAGAGATCTCTCTCATCTTCAACTAATAAGATTTTCATGTTTATTGCCTCCTTATTATTTGCTATGGGCTTTTTTCCAATCTTTAATTGCCTTCAATCGTTCCCCATATTTCGCTTCCAAACCTTGTGTTCCAGGTTTGTAATATTCCTTGTCTTTCAAAGAATCAGGCAGACATTGCATTGCCGCCACCTTCTCTTTTGTATCATGCGCATAGATATAGCCTTTGCCATACCCTAGCTCTTCCATTAAAGAGGTAGGGGCATTTCTAATATTCATAGGCACTGGCTCATCTAACATCTTTTTTGCGTCCTCAGCCGCAGCATCATAAGACATTTCCATGGCATTTGATTTTGGCGCTAGAGATAAATAAGTGACCACCTGTGTTAAGTTAACTGAGCATTCAGGCATTCCAATGAAATGACATGCTTGATATCCTGCTACGGCTAACTCTAATGCTCTTGGATCGGCCATTCCTACGTCCTCTGAAGCGAAACGTATGCAACGTCTTGCAATATATAGAGGATCTTCACCGGCTTCTAACATTCTTGCTAACCAATATATGGCCGCATCAGGATCAGAGTTTCTCATTGATTTATGTAAGGCGGAGATGATGTTGTAATGTTCTTCGCCTTTTTTGTCATATAAGAATGTTTTCTTTGAGGTTATTTGCTCTAATGTTTCCCTTTTAACGATAATCTTATCTCCTTGCTTATCGGAGTTTATGACTAGCATTTCTAAGGTTGATAAAGCGTTTCTAGCATCACCATTTGAAAAAACGGCAATATCATTAAGTATTTGGTCGTCTATTTTTATATCTTCATTTCCAAAACCTTCCTTGGAAGTAATGGCTCTCTTAAGAAGAGTTACGATATTTTCTGTATTTAAGGCGTTAAGGACAAAAACCTTACAACGGGAAAGTAACGCGTTATTGATTTCAAATGATGGATTTTCTGTTGTAGCGCCAATCAAAATGATTGATCCTCTCTCAACATATGGCAAAAAGGCGTCTTGCTGAGCTTTGTTGAAACGATGAATTTCATCTACGAAAAGAATTGTTCTATCGCCATAACGTTTGTTCTTATCAGCCTCTTCCATGACTGTTTTGATTTCTTTGATGCCAGAGGTAACAGCAGAAAAAACGATAAACTTTGATTTAGTCTTATTGGCAATAATTTCAGCCAGAGTCGTTTTGCCAACTCCAGGAGGTCCCCAGAATATCATTGAAGAAACTCTGTCTTCGTCAATGAGTTTTCTTAAAATTTTGCCTTCACCGATAAGGTTTTCTTGACCGACAAAATCATCAAGGGTCTTTGGCCTCATTCTCTCAGGAAGTGGTGCATCTATTTTTTTGTCGTAGAATAGTGATTCTTGTTCCATATGCTTAATATTTTAGCAATATCTTATATAAATATAAAACTAGGATATTTTCGATGTTAAAAATTAGTTAAATAGGTCGGTGCAGCAGTAGTGTAAAAAAATTTTTACAATTAATCAAAACAAGAAGAAGTAATGAACCATCGAATTTATAAGGCAAGGCCTTTAGTCAATTAAAATACGTGCCTATTTACAAGTAAGCGCTTTCAATGTAAATTAATTACACTTTAAGATTTTGTAATCATATTTAGGAGGTTTTATGAAATCTAAAAACATATTAGCTGCACTTGCCACGTTGGCTGCTTGTGCCGCTCTTGCTGGTTGTGGAAATACAACCGAAAAATCTGACGTCGAAAAAGCAATTGAAGACGCCGAAACTCTTACAAGAGATGAACTCTTTAAGAAAGCCGCAGAAGAACTCGGCACAACAGGAAAGGTCAAAATCCTTGCCACCTCAAGCCGTGGAGCAAAAGCAAAAGATCTTTTCACCGCAGAACTTCAAAAGTACAATTCTGCCATCACCGATCCACTTACTTATGACACAACAGTTGATGGCCGTATTTACACAACACTTTTAGCCGAAATTACAACAGGCGCAAAAGATGGCTACACTGGTGCTCTTCTCCAAGATGGCTACCAATTACAAACAAAAGGTCTTGATACAGGTTACTTCAAGAACTATGTTCCAAAGGAATGGAAAGAAAATTCCGGAACAAGTGAAGAAAGAGACGGAAATCCATTCTCTCTCCAATATAACTTCAAGACTTGGATGCAAAACGTCAAAGGAATCGATAAAGCAAACTACATCGATAACGTTTGGGATGTCACAGATTCTTCCTATAAAGGAAAGATCGATACGATGAACCCAAATAACGAAAACGTCAATACTGACTGGCTCATCCAATTAACATCTGACGAAAACGAAGCTGCATTAAAAGCCGCTTATGAAGACAAAACAAATAGTTCAGACGTTAAGATTGCTGATTATTCCAAATATTCTAAGCCATACGCATATGCATTTATTGACAGATTCATCACAAATGCTGTCTTTGCAGATGATGATGGCAAAGCAATTCAACACTTAGCCCAAACACCTGGCAACGTTGGTTGGATCGTCTATTCCAAACTTCTTAAGGTTGAAGAAACAGAAGATATATCAAAAGGCAACATTCTTGTTGGTGCTTTAGGTATGGACAATACTGATGGTGCAACAAAAGGCGATTCTTCAATGAAAGGATTTGGCGGCTTTATGTATAAGCACTATCTCCAACTCATGCCAGATTGCAAATATCCATATGCAACATGTGCATTCTTCAATTTGATTTCCACAAATGCTGATGCATATAAAGCATGGGGTAAAGACGTTGGTGACTACCCAACAATGCCTTCAATTAACGTTGATCGCACAAAAGAAGGAACAAAACAAGTCGATGGCAAGAATTTCGCTTGCTTAAACGACCCAACTTCTGATTGGTGGTTAAATAAAGGCGGAGCTATCGTTGAAACTCCTTCCTATATCGGTCCAAATTACTACACTGTTGCCGATTATGTTGATACATGTATCGCCAACAAATCAAAAGCTTAATTTGAATCAATAATTAACTTCTAGGGGCAGGGAGTTTATTCCTGCCCCGTTTGTTTTGAGAAAGGAGAGTCTCTATGGATGAAGCTTTAATGCCCCAAAAAGAACCTTTTGGAAAGAAAATAAAACGTGGTTTTAAGTCCACCTTAACTTTCTTTGGCGTACCAGCTAATTCGATTCTGGTTCTTTTAGGCGTATTTTTACTTTTATTGAATGCCTATCCAATAATTTCTTTGTTAATCAAGTCATTTACGACATATAAGATTGTTGGAACTGGCGATTTTACCTTTGATAATTTTGACAAGGTTTTCAATTGGACAAATGGGACATCCGTTGGTTATTTCTGGATTCCTTTGAAGAATTCACTTGTTGTTTCCGTTCTTGCGTGTGTTTTTGCCATCATTCTTGGTGGAGGAACTGCTTTCTTAATCGCAAGAACAAACATGAAGTTCAAGAAATTCATTTCAGCAATATTTATTTTCCCTTATATCATGCCTCAATGGACTTTGGCTATGTTCTGGAGAAATTTCTTCATTTCAACAGCTTGTACAGGTGGGCGTGTAGGTGAACTTCAGGCGTTAACGGGCCTAGTTTCTCCTGAGTGGTTTGTTTTCGGAGCCTTCCCAATTGCCTTGATGCTTGGACTACATTACGCTCCTTTTGCATACATTCTTTTTGGCGGCGTCCTCCAAAATATGGACTCCAACCTTGAAGAAGCCGCATCAATTTTGGGCATTCCAAAGTGGAAATCATTCTTCAAGGTCACTTTGCCTATTTTGACTCCTGCTTTGTTATCGACCATTTTATTAGTCTTTAGCTCTGCAATGTCTTCATATTCTATTGCGACAACATTAGGTAACCAGGTCGATTTCTATGTTTTAGCAACCAAGATGCAAGAACTCCTTGGCTCTGGAAGACCTACCTCAGCTCAAGGTTATGTTATGGCCATTGTTCTTATCTTAATGGGCGTTATCTTACTTCTTATTAACCAAGCTCAAACAAGATCACGTAAGCAATTTACAACTGTTACTGGTAAATCTGGCCAAGTTTCTAAAAACAACTTAGGTAAAGTTGGTTCTTGGGTTGTCGGCATCGTCTTAGGCATCTTCGTAATCTTCTTTGCTATCGGACCTATGGTCTCATTCTTCTTAGAATCATTACTTAAAAATCCTGGTGATTTCTCTGGCGGATTATCCTTCAGAGCATGGATATCAACTGAACCATTATCAACTAACGACTTTGTTGGATTCTTCCATGAAGCAAAAATATGGAATGCGGTTGGTGGAACTATGAAACTTTCTATTCTTTGTGCCTTATGCGCAGGTTTAGCTGGATTCCTTATTGGGTACGCCGTATCTAAGAAACGTAAATCCGTTGGCGCAAACTTCGTTAATGGCTTAGCTTTCTTCCCATACCTTATGCCATCGATTGCCTTATCTCTTATGTTCTACCTCATGGGTTTGAACTTAAAGATGTTAACTGGCGTTGGCTTAACACTTATTGCAGTTGCAGTTGGAACAGTTAAATACATTCCAATGGCTTCAAGGTCTTCTTTGAATGCTATGATGCAATTATCTGGTGAAATTGAAGAAGCTGGTATCATCCAAGGCATACCATGGTGGAAGAGAATGACTCATATTGTCTTCCCAATTCAAAAAGCCGCTATCATTTCAGGCTTCTTGCTCCCATTTATTTCCTGTATGCGTGAATATGACTTGTTTGTCTTTATCGGCAATGAGCAATTGACGCTCACGAAATTCATGTTCCAACTTGAAGCGGATGGCGTTCCTGCTTTAGAGAATGCGGCTAACTTCGCATTAATTGTTGTAATCTTACTTGTTAACTGGCTCGTTAACCTCTTAACAGGTGCATCTATTGATAAAGGCGTAGGAGGTAAATAATATGCCTAAAATTGAATTATTTAATGTTACTAAACGTTGGGGTGGATTCTATGGCGCAGACCACCTAAATATGACGATTGAAGATAATGGCTTTGTCACTCTTTTAGGACCTTCTGGATGTGGTAAGACAACTACATTACGTATGATTGCTGGTCTTGAAACCCCTACGGAAGGAAGAATCCTAGTTGATGGAGAACCAATCTTTGATTCAAAAGAAGGAATAAATGTCCCAGCAAGCAAGAGACATGTTGGCTTCCTTTTCCAAAACTACGCTTTATGGCCACATATGACAGTTTATAAAAACATCACATTCGGTCTTCAAGAGCTAAAGGAAATGATGCCTCTTATCTCTAGCGATTATCTTAAATACACTCGTTTAGCTGAAGTGGTTAAGAATGTTCGTGATATCAAAAAATATATTGCATACTCTTTGGACAAGAATCAAAAAGTCGTAGAAAACAAAGCTTTACTATTCTTAATTGACGGATTTGAAATTTCTATGTCTTCAGCAAAAGAGATTTTCAAACTCGGCTTTGATAAGTTAAGCGATGAGGAAGCTAATGCAATCGCTGAAACAAAATCCGATGAATATCTTGCAAAAGCGGAGCAAATTAAAGATAACCTATCCAAAAAAGGCTATGAACTTAACAATGAAGGTGAATATGTCAAAGATGGGGAAGTCGTTCGTAAAGAACGTAAATTAGACAAAGAAGAAATCGACTTACGTGTCCGCCATGTTGCTCGTATTGTTCATATTGGGGAATTCATGGATCGTTATCCAGCAGAACTCTCTGGTGGTCAACAACAACGTGTCGCTATCGCTAGAACCCTTGCTCCAGGACCAAAGGTCATCTTCATGGATGAGCCTCTTTCTAACCTTGATGCAAAACTTCGTCTTGAGATGCGCTCAGAACTCAAACGTTTGCACAAAGATACAGGTTCAACATTCATCTACGTCACTCACGATCAACAAGAGGCAATGACCCTTGCAACAAAGATTTGTTTGATACAAAATGGCGTCATTCAACAATATGATGCTCCACTTGATGTTTATAACAAACCAAACAATCTCTTTGTCGCGGACTTCATTGGCTCTCCAAGCATCAATTTCATTGAAGGATTAGCAACTCAAGACGGAAAGAATATCAAACTTGAAGTTCTTGAAGGCACAGATATTGAGTTCGTCCCTAATTCAGAAATCGACCTAGCTAAATATAGCGTTGAAAGAGATGCTAGATTAGCTGAAAAAGAAGCCAAAAAGAAAGAAGAACTTTCTATTAAGGGTGCAGTCGAAAAAGAAAATGCCGACCGTCCATTCAACTACACAATTCCTAAAGTTTCAGGCAATATAACAGCAGAAGAAGAACACGATGTCCCTGATAATCAATTTATCTTAGGCGTTAGACCTGAATTTATAACCATCGATCCTCAAAAGGGCGATATTGACGCAGAAATATATTCAACTCTCCCTACGGGTATGGAAACAACCGTTAAGGTACGCGTTGGGGACTTCATTCTCACCGGTGTCATCTTTGGCGGAGTCGATTACCAAATGGGCGAGAAGGTCAAACTCTCTTTCAAAGGGAAGGAAATTCTTCTATTTGATCGCAAGAGCGGAGAGCTAATAACTTCAGGTTCAATTAAAATGTAAAATCAACAGAGGCAAGAAAAACTCTCTTGCCTCTTTAAAAACTATGAATACGAAAAAGAACAAGGCTTTCCTATTAACTCCTGTAGGAAAAGATTATATATGGGGAGGGCAGAGGCTGAAGAAAGATTTCAACAAAGATTTTCCTTTGAATCCTTTAGCTGAGACTTGGGAATGCTCTACCCATCCAAACGGACCATCAAAAATAGTGACAGGTGAATTCAAAGGGAGAATCCTTCCCGAAGTTTTAAATGAGCATCCAGAATTTTTGGGCGTTCATTCTAAAACAAAATCAGGCGAACTCCCTATCCTCATAAAATTCATTGATGCGTTAAATGATCTTTCCGTTCAAGTTCATCCATCAGATGAATATGCTTTCGAACACGAAAATGGGCAGATGGGCAAAACAGAAATGTGGTATGTCCTCGACGCTTTGCCAAATTCATGTATTGTTTATGGCCTGAAAGAAAGTCTTTCAAAAGAAAAACTTAGAGAGGCGGTTGCTCAAGGTAAGCTTGAAAGCTACCTCAATAAAGTTCCAGCAAAGAAAGGTGATGTATTTTTCATACCATCAGGTACAATCCATGCTATAGGCAAAGGTTGCCTTATGGCTGAAATTCAAGAATCTAGCGATTTAACGTATCGTTTATATGACTATGACCGAGTTGGACTAGATGGCAAAAAGAGGCCATTACATATTGATAAAGCATTAGATGTTGCAAATCTAAAACCAGTTTCAAGCCCAACTCAGCCTGAAGACAAATACGAAATAATTGATGGACTATCCATTAAAACCCTCGTTGATTGTAAGTACTTCAAAACAGAGAAGGCCATCCTTGAAAAAGAAGGCAACATACTAACATCAAACGATAGTTTCCAAGTTCTTCTATGTTATGAAGGAGAAGGAAAGATCACTGATGAAGAAGGATATTCAATATTTTTCAAAAAAGGTGATTGTTTGTTCATTCCAGCAAATTCCCAGTTGATGAAATTGACTGGAAACGCAGAATTTTTGAAGGTTAAATGCTAAAAAATATGGGCAAGATATTAATCTTGCTCATTTTCTTACATTTGAGATTTAAATTTTACAATTCAAGTGATACGATATTTCACGGTTGTCGGAGGAATTTAATTAAAATTTATGGCAAAAGCAAAGAAAGAAAGAAAACTCTGGAACGAGTTTAAAGCATTTATTAACAAAGGTAATGCCTTAATGTTGGCCGTCGGTGTCGTCATTGGTAATGCCTTCAGTGCAATTACAACCGCATTCGTTAATATCTTATTAAGCATTTGTACATGGGCTGTCCCAGGTGGTTTAAAAGGACTTGTCACAGTTCTTCCAGCCTTAAATGATGCTCAAAAAGGTATGGATGCCGCTCTTGGTTTAGATCAATCATTCGCATCATCTGAATTACAAGACCTTGCTGCAAAAGAAGCTGTCAAAATCTATGGCCAATCCACAGTTGATAGCACCCCAACTTTAATTGAAAATGTTAAAACAACAATTCTCAGCAAATACACATTGCATGGTACAACATATACCTACAATATGTCTTCTGTCATTGACTGGGGAACATTAATCAATGCTTTCATCTCCTTCATCATCATTGCATTAGTCTTATTCATCATCGTCAAAGTCTACAATACAATTGTTGCTAAGAAGAAAGAATTAGACGCAAAAATTCTCGAAGAATACTACACAAAGCATCCAGAAGAAAGACCAGCACCTGTTGAACCTGGCAAACCAGCTCCAACTGAAGCTGAACTTCTCACTGCTATTCTCGAAGAATTAAAGAAAAATAACGGGGAAACTCCTGTTAACGAATAACTCCATTAATCACGACAACTCTAACTAACGGATCTTAATTGATCCGTTTTTTAAATGTTTTTGATGATGTGTTTAGCGTATTCTTTTGCGATATTGATTCCGGTCGTTCTTTCTATTCCATCAAGGAAAGCATTAGAGTTAACTTCACACAATATAGGTTCGCCATTCTCCCCTGAAAGAAGGTCTATGCCACAATAATCTAATTCTAATTCTTTCGCTGCTTTTTCGGCTAAATTGATATACGTATCCCCTATCTTTTCTATTTTGCCTTTGCCACCTTGGGCGATGTTGCTTCTGAAATCTCCATTTTCGTTATAACGTTTCATACCTGCAACGAACTTTCCGCCTATAATGATCATTCGATAATCAAAGCCGAAAGATGATTTGATGAATTCCTGATATATATGTGGTTCTGATTTATAAGTGTTTTCAAAATTTAAGAGCTCTTCATGATTGTTAATTAAGAAAACGCCTTTCCCCAAAGATCCATAATTACGTTTAGCGACAAGAGGGAATGGGAGTTCCCTTTCAACATATTCTAAAAAAGTTGAATCAGATGATAAGGTATAGTTAAGTGGAGCACTAATTGTTTTTGGCATCCTAATCCCTTTGTTAGCCAAAAATATATGCGTGAGCATTTTATCATCGCATAAATATATTGCTTTTGATGAATTGAATAACTTAATTCCTGATAATTCTAACAATTTTGAAATGTATCCGTCTTTATCTAGATATAGGCAAAACTCATACATGTCCCTAATATCATTTACGATGTTGCCGTCTTTATTGATGTAAACAAGCAATTCCTCATTTGTCTTAAGTTCCAAGTCAAAATCATATGCTAAAAGTTCCTCTTTCATTCTTTTGTAATAATGAAGAGTTGCTTCAGATTTTGCATAACCGTTTATCAAACAAAGAGCTTTTCTCATAACGATAAGTAGTTTAGTATATTTCAAAGAAATAATCTTTAAGAAAATATATTATTTGCATTATCCTATGGCAAAATTATGTTAAAATTATGCCATGAGCAAGAAAATTCAACCAATTACAGCCCTTAGGGACACAACAAAATTAGAAACCGATCTTAAAGAAAATGATGGATTGATCTACATAACTAAAAATGGTTATGAATCATTCGTTCTTTTATCGCCAGAAAATTATGATTCTTTAACAAAGAATGCGAACATTTCCTATCACACGCCCAAAGATAACAAATCTAACCCATTTGAAGCTAAAGGATTAGAACAATCTGATCCGTTAGGATTTGTTAATGTTAGATCCTCTACAATCAATATTGAAGTAGGAGGGGTTAAGCATAATGAAGGAGAAATAATTAAGAAAGTCCATCAGGCAAGCAAAGACCACGTATCCATTCTTTGTCTTAATGAACTTTGCTTAACTGGCTATACATGCAATGACATATTTCAATATCAAACAATCCTAGATCAAACAGAAAAATCAATAATTGTCATAGCCAAGGAAACGAAAAACGATGACGTTTTCTTCGTGATTGGCGCTCCATTACGTAAGGGCAATGATTTGTATAACTGCGCAATCGCTATTCACAAAGGGAAAATATTAGGCGTCGTTCCTAAAACCTTCATTCCTAATTACGGGGAGTTCTATGAAGCAAGATGGTTTAAGAACGCTCCAGAAAACAATTCAAGTATCATAATTGGTAATAAGACATATCCATTCGGAACAAATCTCATCTTTATTGATGAAAACTATCTCAATCTAAAAATTGGAATTGAAATATGTGAAGATCTTTGGGCCCCAAATACTCCTTCGACTAAACTAGCTTTAGCTGGAGCAAATGTTATTTTGAACCTTTCTGCCTCAAATGAAACCGTTGGAAAAGCCTCATATCGCAAAGACTTAGTAAGAATGACGTCTGCTAGACTCAGATGTGCATATATCTATTCTGATGCAGGAGATGGTGAATCCACGACCGATTTAGTTTTTGCATCTCACAATATCATTGCTGAAAATGGTGGAATCCTCACTGAAACTAAACTTTTTTGCATGGAAGAGGCAACTGCCACAATCGATTTAGAGAAACTGATTTCTGGTCGAATTAAAACAAGCACGTTTAATGGAGACGATTCTTCCTTCACATACATTCCTTTTGAAATGGAATTAAGCGTTCCTGAAAATATTCTAAGACATTATTCGAGAAATCCATTTATCCCTGAACAAAAAGAAATAGATCTTTCAAGAGTTCAAACAATTCTTGATATTCAAGCAATGGGTTTAGTAAAAAGACTTAAAACAGTGCATCAAAATAAAGCAATAATAGGTCTTTCTGGTGGCCTTGACTCTACCTTGGCTCTCTTAGTCGTCGTTGAAGCATTTAAGAAACTTAATTATGACCTCAAAGGTATCACAGCAATAACATTGCCTGCATTTGGAACAAGTAAAAGAACCCATGATAATGCAGAGCTTTTAGCAAAAGAACTTGGAGTTTCTTTCGAAGAGATAAACATCAAGGAATCGGTTCTTTCTCATCTAAAAGATATCAAACACTCCCCAGATGACCATAATGTCGCATATGAAAATGCTCAAGCTCGTGAAAGAACGCAAGTTTTGATGGATATTGCAAACGACCGCAATTCCTTAATGATTGGCACTGGTGATTTATCTGAATTATGCCTTGGATGGTGCACATATAACGGAGACCATATGTCGATGTATGGGGTTAACGCTTCAATTCCAAAGACCTTAGTTAGATATCTTTGTGAAGGCTACGCTCTTCTCCATCCCGAAGCAGCCCCCGCCTTAAACGATATTATCGACACTCCTATCTCTCCTGAACTTTTGCCAACTGATAAAAATGGCAATATTGCTCAAATGACCGAAGATAAGGTGGGGCCATATGAATTAAATGATTTCTTCATTTACCATTTCCTTCGTTTTGGCTATCGCCCAAAGAAGATTCTGAAGATTGCTCTTGTAGCATATGCTGATAAATACGACAAAGAATACATAAAGAAATGGCTTAAAGCATTCTTTACACGTTTCTACCACAATCAATTCAAACGTTCATGCTTACCTGATGGTGCTAAGGTGGGTTCGGTTGCAATATCTCCGAGAGGAGACTTAAGGATGCCATCTGATGCCTCACTCGAAGATTTCTTAAATGAAATAGAAGAACTTTAATGTAATCATTATTAAAAATAATGTAAGATAAGAATACTATGAAAAAGAACGAAGAATTAAAATCATTGGATATTGAAGCTGGTTTAAAGAAAGAAAAACGTAAAAAGAACCGTTTACTAGAGATTGTACGTTTTGTGGTAACTGGCGTTATTTGCACTCTCATTGATGCAGGCATTTTCTACATCTTGATGAAATTTGTTTTCAATGGACTTGCAGAAAAAGGCGCGACAGATGGCTATAGTGGATATGTTGCATGGGGAATTTCCACAACGATCTCCTTCCTTCTCTCCTGCGTTGTTAATTTCTTTATTTCTCGTTTGTGGGTTTATCAAAACGTTGATAAGAACATCAATACAAAGAATGCTAAATCTTTTTGGATCTATGTTGGACTATCCGCTTTAGGGTGGGCGATTGGCTTAGGAATTCAAGAAGCAGGCGTTTTTGCATGCAATTCCATTTGGCCTGATATCAATTTATCTATCGACTTTGTCAAGGTATCCTGGTCAGAATTATGGAATGAAGCAGGATTAGCCTTCTGGGCTTTTGCTGTTATTTTCGTTATCAAAACATGTGTTACTTTAGTCTATAACTATCTCACAAGAAAATTCATCATCTTCAAAGAACCAAAAGATAAAAAAGATGAATTCGGCAAAATTGAATCGGCTGAAAACCTTGTTGTAACCGTAACTAAACAAACAGAGGAAAAGCCTTCAAAGAAAAAGAAAAAAGAAGAACCCGTCATTGAATCCAAACCAAATCTTACGACTGAATCTTCTTTAAGAGAGATTCTCAAAGAGGAATTAGAAAAGACATACGGCAAAGATCAAAAAAGAGTAAACGAAGAAGATGCCATAAAAATTGTTCGTGAAGAAATAGAACAATACAATTCCGAACACGGAAGAAGAAAAGGCAAGAAATAAACTATATGAAAGTAGCGATTATCGGTTCAGGACCTGCTGGTTTATATAGTGCGATTCTTCTAAAAAGAAGCAACCCATCATATGATATTCATGTATTTGACAAGGAAGAAAAACTAGCAAAAAAACTTTATGCCACAGGTAATGGACATTGTAACGTTTTGAATAAGAAACTCTTGCCAAACAAATTCAATAACCAAGCTTATTTTAAAAACATTCTTAAAGAATTTCCTTATCCAGTATTGAAGAAAGAATTAAATGACTTAGGGGTAGCTCTTTTAGAGGAAGACGACTATGTGTATCCCTTATCTTTTCATGCTGGAGCATATGTCAAATACCTTTTGACTCTTGCCACAAGACTAGGTGTCATCTTTCATAATTCAACAAGAATAAACGATTACAAAAAAACATCAAACGGTTTCGAAATTGGGGAAGAAGGAGTTTTCAATAAACTTGTTATTGCAACGGGTGGAAAATCTCAAAAGAATTTAGGATCTGATGGATCTTTTATCTCCATCCTTCAAAAACATGGCTACCAAATTAACGAACTTAGGCCAGGCCTAGCCCCGTTAAAGGTAAGGGAAAACGTTAAATCCCTTCAAGGCGTTAGACATCACGCTTTGATTAAGACTAGCATCGACAACAAACAAATATTCCAAGAAGAAGGAGAACTTCTTTTCAAAAAAGACGGCCTTTCTGGAATCGTTATTTTCAATGCCGAAAGTGCAATATACCGCACACGTGTAGTGAAAAACCCTAAAATTTCAGTTGATTTGTTCCCTGAATATTCCTTTTTCAATCTTTGCGATTTAATTGCTAAGGCAAAAGAAAACAATCCAGAAAATTACCTTTCCTCTCTCTTGCCTTTCCCATTAGAGAATTACATTCTTTCTTTAAGCAAAAATCATGATATTTCAAATATTGCCACAAACTTGAAACATTTAGTCTTTAGTGTCACCGAGCCATATGGTTTTGATGATTCCCAAGTTAGCATAGGTGGGGTTTCTTTAAACGAGGTTTCTCCATTTCTTGAATCAAATAAAGAAAGAGGCCTCTACATTATTGGCGAAGCTTTGGATATTGATGGCAATTGCGGCGGTTATAACCTCACTTGGTCTCTAATTAGTGCCCTCTTAATTAGCAAGCATCTTTAAAAGAACTTAAATTTTGCTAAAAAAGTTGAAGTTTTTTCGACTTTCTAAAGAAAAAGACAAAAATCTTCATTGACTATCTATCATAGATAGACTTTAATTTATACGTTGTATCTTAAGAATTCATTACGAATCTCAGATACGTGTGAGGTGCTTTATGAAATATACGTCTACATCTAGAACATTATCACTCATGGCCCACGCTTTAATTTTTGCAGCGTTTGGTGTCATGGGAATCTGGTTCGGCTTCTTCGTCGTTCCACAATATTTAGGTGGCCAACCTGATTATTGGTATCGTGATTCTGGCTTAGCATTTGATAACAATGGCCCATTCTTCTTATGGTTTGAGCTTGCTGTTATTGGCTTAGTCTTCATGATTATTTCTGCAATCGGATTCATCCATGCTTTGAAATCATTAAAGGACATCCATGATGATGAACCAGCAGTTAAATCCTTTGTCGCATTAATCTGCGAAGGATGGCTTGCTGCAATCTTCTTTGTTCTTCAAGCTGCTCTTCTTTGGGATTTAACAGCTAACGGAAATGTTGCATTCGTCGTCGTTATGGCTTTAGTTATTGCTATCGTTCTCTTAATTGCCACAAATATTCCAATGGTCAAAATCTTCGATCAAAGAGACCAAAAACCATTGCTCCGTGCATTTATGGGTGCAGCTGCATTATCAATGATCGTTATTGCTCTTGAAGGTGCTCTTGGCTTAATTGGCGCTGCAACTTGGGCAAACCAAAAAGTTCAAGTTTCCTACTTATTAATCGTTTTGATTGCTTCAAGCGCAATTGCCGCTATCCTCGCCTTCTTTGGCTGGTTGATTATGGGCAAAAACAATTCCGAAAAAGGAACAAAGGTTGCAACCTACCTTACAGCATTAGCTCTTCTCGTCGTTGGCGCTGGCTTAATGGTTTATGGCATTATGGATATCTGCTATCAATATGCTCCAGGTTCAAGCACAGTTCCTCTCACCGTTCACCTTTATAATAAAGATATGAGCTTTGATTTAGGCTTTGGCATCATGGGCATTGTCCTTGGCTCACTTGTCTTAATTGGTGCTCTTGTTGTTGCATATTTCGCAAATCACGAGCTTCCAAAAGCAGCAAAGAAAATCGAATATTAATTCTTAAATGAAAAAAATAAGAGATTCGTTAATTCGAATCTCTTTTTTTAATCTTTGAACGCCTTTTTTGCTTCAGGAGATACATCTCTTATATAAATGATTTCATCATAAGCATCTTCGATTTCTTTTGATGGAACTTCGTATTCCTCTTTTAATTTGTACATTACGTCTGTTGGTACTTTTCTTGTTCTCATTGAGTTTTGATACAAAGATATCTCGAATGGTATATCAAATACAACTAAGACGTGTTTATCAAATTTAGGTGTTAGATCAAAATACATCTTTCTCAATCTGTTACTAAGATGAGTCGCATCAGCAATAACCGTTAAATCATCCATGTCCTCAACATGTTCGTTCAAACGTTCGTTAAATACTCTCCAGACTCTCTTTTCATCATCAAAACATTCTTCAGAACCGAAAAGCTCTTTTCTTATCGCGTCAGATGCAACGACAAATGTATTTTCATGTTCAGCTTGATACTTCTTAGCCCATGTGGATTTTCCACTTGCTGGTATGGCTGATAGAAGGATCAAGGTTTTCATACTGAAATAGTTTATTAAAAATCTCTATAAATGTGAACGCTCTTTTACCTTTTTGACTATACATTGTTTATAATTAATACAGTATGAAATCTTTATCTAAGTTATTCCGTTATGGCCCAGGACCATCATCCTCGCATACGATCGCTCCTTCTAACGCAGCAAGACGTTTCAAGTCTCTCATTAAGGAAGATGGAATAACTAATATAGTTGTCACATTATATGGTTCTTTAGCATTTACTGCCTTAGGGCACCATACAGATAAGGCAATTGTTAACGCATTCTCACCATACAATGTAGAAGTTCGATTAGACAAAGAAACCCCTGTTGAACATCCTTTAACGATGAAATTCTCCGCATATAAGAATAATGAATTAATTCTAGAGAAACATTACTCATCTTTAGGGGGAGGAGAGATCACCTCAAGTGATGATTTAGACGTAATAGAAAAAGACATATACCCATATCGCAATTTTGAAGAAATAAAATCATTCATGAAGGCGAATTCCGTTACATGTCTCAAGGATTTTGCTCTTCTATATGAAAATGAAGGCATCGATCAATATCTAGAGGAAACATTAGAACATATGTTTTCTTGCATCGAAAATGGTCTTAAGGCGAAAGGAAGAATTCCAACAAATAACAACCCTAGACTAATCTGGGATAGATCGGCTGGAAAGATATATGAAAAAGCATTGTCTATACCTGATAATGAAGCTAAAAAAGAGATGTTATTAACCGCATATGCTTATGCCGTTGGTGAATCTAGCGCTTCAGGTGAAGAAGTAGTCACCTCTCCAACCTGTGGTTCTTCTGGTGTTTTGCCAGCCATCCTTTATTATGAATATAAAGATGAAGACGTTTCTAAAGATAAATTAGTTGAATCGCTCTTTGTGGCAGGTATTTTTGGAAATATCGTTAAGCAAAACGCCTCAATTGCCGGAGCTATAGGTGGTTGTCAGGCTGAGATAGGCACAGCATCCTCTATGGCAGCCGCAGCATTGTGTTATATAAAAGGTTTAGATCTTTTCTCTCAAGAATATGCAGCCGAATGCGCCATGGAACATTTCCTTGGCCTTTCATGCGATCCGGTAGATGGATATGTCGTTATTCCTTGCATCGAAAGAAATGGCATGGGTGTTTTACGGTCATATGATGCATATTTATATGCAAAATACGTAGCGCCTATACGAAAGAACCAAGTTTCGTTTGATAATGTTGTCTCTGCGATGAAATTAACAGGGGATGCCCTAGAAGAAGCATATAAAGAAACGGCCAAAGGCGGCTTAGCTAAAATATTAAAAGAGTAGTTAATCACTTAAATTTGATATATACTCTTTCTCAGCGTGTTCTATCCTCTGAACCACGCCTAAAAAACAAGGAGGTCTAGATCATGACCACAAATGATCAACAAAATGAAGTCTCTTTAGAGACCCCTTCTGAGACGGGTAACTCTCAGGAAAAAGGAAAGAAAAAGGCACGTTTTAGTACGCGCACTCTGATACTCTACATAACTCAGAATGCTCTTGTCGCAGCTATTTATTTCGTGTTGACTTCTTTCACTCAGCCAATCTCATTTGGCGCAATGCAAATTAGAATTGCCGAAGCGTTAGGATTACTTTGCTTCTGGCGTCCAGACTTTGCAATCGGAATGACTATCGGATGCTTCTTATCGAACGTCTATTCATTCTCTCCGTGGGATATGTTATTTGGCTCTTTAGCCACTCTCGTATCTTGCTTATTAATCTCCTATGCTTCCAAATGGCTTTGGATGGGAATCATCTATCCAGTCGTTATCAATGGCTTAGTCGTAGGCGCTGAATTAACATGGATTTTCATGAATCCAGTGGGTACGTGGGTTGATTTTGCCGTTCAAGGAGGCTGGGTTGCTCTCGGCGAACTTGGGGCTATGGTAATCGGATACATTCTATGGATGGTCATCCGAAGGCTAAAAATATTCAACAAAGTATTCCAACCAGTTAGACATCAAGAGGTTAAGTTCTAACTGCTTTAAAAAGTTTTATATAAGATATAAAATCTATACGCTATGAATTCAGAACTTTTTTACTTAGAAATTAAACACATCGACAAATACACAGGCGCACGTTACGGAATCCTCCACACTCCTCATGGAGATGTTGAGGTTCCTATGTTCATGCCTGTTGGAACAAACGCCACAGTCAAGACCCTTTCACCAGAGGAAGTGAAATCTCTTGGCTCGGGTGTAATTTTAGCTAACACCTACCACCTTCATCTTAGACCTGGTGAGGACATAGTTAAAAAAGCCGGCGGGGTACATAAGTTCATGAATTATGATGGGCCTATGCTCACTGATTCAGGCGGTTTCCAAGTTTTCTCTCTTCAAAAAACAAGAAAGATAACAGAAGAAGGCGTTGAATTCAGAAATATCTACAATGGTGACAAGGATATGTTCACCCCAGAGAAAGTCATTCAAATTGAAGAAGATATCGGCGCTGATATCATCATGTCTTTCGATGAGTGCATCCCATATCCTGTCACTCATGAATATGCGAAAAAATCCACCGAAAGAACAATTCGCTGGGCCAAAAGAGGATTAGCGGCCCACAAAAGAGAAGACCAAGCTCTTTTTGGAATTGTCCAAGGTGGAGAATTTACTGATTTAAGGGAGATGTGCGCCAAAGAATTAGCCGCACTTGATTTCCCTGGTTACTCAATTGGAGGAACCTCTATTGGCGAACCAAAAGACGTATGTTTCAAAATGGTTGAAGACGCCATACGTTATCTCCCTCCAAATAAACCAAGATACCTCATGGGTGTCGGTTCTTTAGATTACATCCTTGGGGGAATTGAACGCGGAGTCGATATGATGGACTGCGTTCTTCCAACCCGTATTGCTCGTCATGGCGCTTTGATGACCTCAAGAGGAAGAATCAATATCCGCAAAGCTGAATACAAAGAAGATTTCACCCCTCTTGATCCAGAATGCGATTGCTACACATGTAGAAACTATACCAAGGCATATCTTCATCATTTATATCTCACCCAAGAAGAATTTGGCAAACGTCTTAACTCCATTCATAACATTCGTTTCTTAATTAAGATCGTTGAAGGAGCAAGGAAGGCAATTCAAGAAGATCGTTTCAAAGAATACGAAGAAGAAGTTCTCGCTAAATATGGCGATGCAAGAGGTTTCTAGATATGGATATTAATTTATTTGATTATTATTTGCCTGAAGAGCTTATTGCCCAATCACCAAAAGAGCAAAGAGACACTTGCAAACTCATGGTTTTAGACCGTGAACATAAAACAATAGAGCATAAAATCTTTCATGATATTTTAGATTATCTAAAACCTGGAGATGTTCTTGTTAGAAATAACACAAAAGTCATACCAGCCCGTCTTTTAGGCGTGAAGAAAGAAACAGGCGGAGCAGTAGAGGTTCTTCTTTTAAAACAACTCGAAAACGATACATGGGAATGCTTAGTTGGCAACGCTCGTTCCGTAAAAGAGGGCACCCATTGTGTATTTGGAAATGGCGAACTTATCTGTGAGTGCGTAAAAGTCAAAGAAGAAGGCATCCGTGATATGAAATTCATCTATGACGGAATCTTTATGGAGATTCTTGATAAGTTAGGTGAGATGCCTCTCCCACCATATATCAAAAAACAATGTTCAAATAACGATGACTATCAAACCGTCTATGCAAAGGTTCCTGGTTCGGCCGCTGCCCCTACGGCAGGTTTCCATTTCACAAAAGAGTTATTTGATGAAATCAAAGAAAAAGGCATTGAAGTTGAAGATATAACATTAAATATTGGTTTAGGCACCTTTAGACCAGTTAAAGTCCAAGATACTAAAGATCACGTTATGCATTCTGAAGTCATTGAAATGACAGAAGAGGTAGCCGCCCGTCTTAACAAAGCCAAAAAAGAGGGGAGACGTATAGTCGCTATCGGTACGACATCGATTAGAACCTTAGAAAGTATCTATGGAAAATATGGCGAATTCAAAGCCACAAGAGAACCTACAAGACTTTATATTGAGCCTGGCTATAAATTCCAAGCAGTCGATGCAATAATTACCAACTTTCACTTACCTAAATCAACACTAGTCGAACTTGTTGCATCATTTGCCGGTAGAAGCTTCATTCTTTCTGCATATAACGAAGGTGTAAAAGAGAAATATCGTTTCTTCTCCTTTGGGGATGCAATGTTCATTCATGGCGATAATTTTGATTACTCTAAAGCAAACGACTAATAATGAAATCCCATATCGTTAACCATAACTATTATCAAGAAAGCCTTGAAGAAATAAAAAGATTCAAAGAAGGCAAGAAACCAACCATTCTTTTGCATGATTGTTGTGGCCCTTGCGCTTGTTTCCCCTTACTCTTCCTTTGTAAGCATTTTGATGTAAGCATTTACTATACGAATTCCAATATTTTTCCTGAGGCTGAATTTGATAAAAGACTAGGTGAAGTTAAACGATTAATTGACTATTTAAAGAAGACTTGGAATTACGATATAAAACTTATCGTCTCACCATATAATCATGAAGAATACATGAAAGATCTTTTGCCTTTCTCGTCTCTTCCTGAATGTGCTTATCGTTGCCAACTCTGTTACCGTAAAAGAATGGAAGAAACATTCAAATATGCGGACGAACATAATTTCGATTACATTACAACAGTAATGACTATTTCTCGTCAAAAATCCTCTAAAATCATGAATGACATAGGGAAAGAGCTAGCATCTCAACACAAGACAAAATACTTCTTTTCCGATTTCAAGAAGAATGGCGGAATAGAAGAAGGGGTCAACTTACGTAACGAGATTGGCCTGTATTGCCAAAACTATTGCGGTTGTGAATTTAGCATTAGATAAATTGACCATAATATATTTTTTTGTTTTTCTGCTCTTGGCTAGAGTGGATTTTTAAAAAGGATATTGCGCCTGTGCGTTCTTTATAAACTCACGTATGGCCATTACTTATAAATTTTTAAGAAAGATTGCATGAACTAGCATTTATTCTCCGCCTCATAGCAAAAGACGTGCTTGATAAAGAAGAAATTTAAAATCTAGTGCGAAAGCTTTTTTTGAGAACGGCCAAGAAGTTATATGAAAAGTGGCATAAAGAAACGTTTGTTATCACTCTAGAGGAATAATTCGATTCAAACGGAATTTATACCGTATATGACACTTGGCGAGATAATCTTAATTTTGTTACGTATACGCATTAATTTCTTATTAAAAATCTTGTTTTTCGAGGTATTAAATATTCATTTTTTGGCAATACTAATATATAGTTATTTGTGCATTGTGCATAAATTTTCAACATATTAATTTGACTATTTTTCCGCAAAAATTCGATGAATAGTGGATTTTTACAAAAAGCATAGAATTTACCTATATTTTTTCAAGAAAAAAGTTATTGACTACATACACGCGTAGAGAGATAATTTTCGACGCTGACGCAAGCGTGGAAGTGCGATGTTGCTGACACACCGATACCCGTTGTCGAGTAACGGCTTAGTCGGGAAACTCGCATGGAGCCCAAATCAAGCAAGCCTGGTGAAAACAAGGAGGAAAAATCATGGCGAAACAACAAGTCCTGCGCATCAGATTGCAGGCTTACGACCACAAGATCATCGACGTTGCAGCCGAAAAGATCATTGAAGTCGCTGACAAAACAGGTGCCAAAGTCATTGGCCCAGTACCTCTCCCAACGGAGAAACAAGTGTACACAATCTTAAGAGCTACCTTCAAATACAAGGATAGCCGCGAACAATTCGAAATCCGTACACACAAGAGATTGATCGATGTTGTCAATCCAACAAAAGAGACTGTCGAAGCTATTCGTAAGCTTGACTTACCAAACGGCGTCGATATCGATGTCACAGCGAAGTAAGGAGGAAAACATTCATGAAATCCATTATCGGAAGAAAAATTGGAATGACCGAAGTCTTCGCTACTGATGGAACAATGTATCCAGTCACAGTCATCGAAGTCCTTCCAAATGTTGTCGTTGCAAAAAGGACAACCGAAAAAGATGGTTATGAAGCATTACAAGTCGGTTATGAGCCAACAGCCGAACGCCATCTCAACAAATGCGAATTAGGCATTTACAAAAAAGCCAACGTTGCTACACACGCACATTTATATGAATTAAAAGGCGAAGAAATTTATTCCAAGAACGTTGGTGAGACTCTCACAGCTGATTTATTCCAAGCTGGTGAAGTAGTCGACGTCATCGGAACAACCAAAGGTCATGGTTACACCGGTGTCATCAAGAGATATCACAAACACATTGGTCCAAAAGGCCATGGTTCTGGATATCACAGACAAATTGGTTCCCTTGCCAATAACGGACGTTGCAATAACCGCGTCATCCCAGGTAAGGTCATGTCTGGACATTGGGCTCCACATCAAGCAACAATCCAAAACATCACAGTTGTCGCTTCCAATGTTGAAAAAGGATACATCCTTGTCAAGGGTGGCGTCCCAGGACCAAAAAAATCGATCGTTATGATCAGAAGTGCAATCTTAGAACAATTCCGTAAACCAGAAGTCAAAGAATTAGTTGATCGCACCAAGAAAGGAGAATAAGAATTATGGCAACAAAAGCAATTACTCTCCCAGTCGTTTCATTAGCAGGCGAAAAAGTCGGCGAAGTCAAACTCTCTAACGAAGTCTTCGGCATCACCGAAAAGAATGAACAAGTCGTTCATGATGCAGTCGTCACTGAAGAAGCAAACGCTCGCCAAGCAACAGCCAAGACCAAAAAACGTCACGAAGTTAGTGGCGGTGGCAAAAAGCCTTGGAGACAAAAAGGAACCGGCCGTGCTCGTGCAGGTTCAACCCGCTCCCCAATCTGGGTCGGCGGCGGAACGGTCTTCGGACCAGATGGAAACCAAAACTACAAGGTTTCCCAAAACAAGAAAGCTCACGCACTTGCCCTTAAGACAGTTCTCTCCCAAAAGGTTAAGAACGGCTTAGTCATCGTTGATGATATCAAAGCTAGCAAGATCTCCACAAAAGAGTTCGCCGCTAACTTAGCAAACATCAAAGCTGAAGGCAAAGTACTTCTTGTCGCAACAGACGCAAACGTCATCATGAGTGCTAAGAACATTGATTCTGTTGAACTCCGTGCCGTCAATAACATCAGCGTCTACGATGTCCTTAACGCAAACGTCTTAGTTATTTCTAAGGCCGACATCGAAACCCTTGAAGGAGGACTTAAATAATGGCAGCAAAGAAGAAAGTCGAAACAGTTGAAGAAACAAAGAAAACATTTGCTTCCCCAACCCATCATGACTACGAAGTTATCCTTAATCCAATCATCACAGAAAAGAGCATGGCTCTTCTCCAAAATGAAAACAAGATCACTCTCAAAGTTGCAGCCAATGCTAACAAGATCTCAATCAAGGAAAGCTTCCAACGCTTATATCAAGTAACAGTCGATGATGTCAAAGTCATCAACGTTCTTGCCAAGAGCACAACCAGAGGTGGCCGCTATCAAGGACACATCTCCGGATATAAGAAGGCGATCATCACCATCCATGAAGGTGAAGCAATCGACCTCTTCAAAGAGTAAGGAAACACCGTTAAGTCTTATATATCCTTATATATATAGATTTATAAAGCATCCACTATAGGAGAAAAGAAAATGGCAGTCAAAACTTATAAGCCATATACGAAATCGAGACGTGAAATGGTCTCCCTCTCGTATGCAGACATTACAAAAACAACTCCTGAAAAATCATTACTTGCCCCATTAAAACACACCGGTGGCCGTAACAATCAAGGAGTCATCACTTGCCGTCATCACGGCGGTGGAAACAAAAACCGTTACAGAATCATCGATTTCCGTCGTAACAAAGATGGAATCCCAGCAACAGTCAAAGCAATCGAATACGATCCAAACCGTACCGCATTCATCGCTCTTCTCTGCTATGCTGATGGTGAAAAACGCTACATTATCAGACCAAAAGATCTCAATGTTGGCACAGTCATCATCTCTGGAGCAACAACTGATATCAAGACAGGAAACAATCTTGAATTAAGAAATATCCCAGAAGGTACATTTGTTCACAACGTTGAACTTATGCCAGGAAAAGGTGGACAACTCTGCCGTGCTGCTGGTACAAGCGCACAAATCCTCGGTTCTGATGGAAAATACGTCATCATCCGTTTAGCTTCTGGTGAAGTTAGAAAAGTCTTAGGCGTTTGCCGTGCAACAATCGGTATCGTCGGAAACGAAGACTACAACCTTGTTAATAAAGGTAAAGCTGGTAAAACACGTTACAAAGGCATCCGCCCAACAGTTCGTGGTTCTGTCATGAACCCAGTCGATCACCCTCACGGTGGTGGTGAAGGTAAGTGTCCAGTCGGACGTAACGCACCACGTACCCCATGGGGTAAGAAAGCAATGGGCGTCAAGACCCGTCGTGTTAAGAAGAATTCTACCCGTCTCATCGTAAGACGTAGAAATGCTAAATAAGGAAAGGAGATCAAAATATGTCCCGTTCAGCTAAAAAAGGACCATTTGTGGACGAATACCTCATCAAAAAGGTTGAAGCCATTAAAAAATCCGGCAAAAAAGAGGTCATCAAAACTTGGTCTCGCCGCTCGACAATCTATCCAGCATTCGTCGAACAAACCTTCGCTGTTTACAATGGCAAGGAACACATCACAGTCTATGTCACAGAAGATATGGTTGGACACAAACTTGGCGAATTCGCCCCAACCCGTAACTTCCCTGGTCACCATGGTAACAACCTCAATGACCAAGCAGCTAAGAAATAAGGAGTAGATTATGGCAGAAGAAAAGAAAACCGTAAAGAAAGCTCCAGCCAAGAAAGCTGCAGCTCCAAAAGCCAAGAAAGAAACCAAAAAGGAAGAAGTCAAGGCTACTGAAGTAAAAGAAACAAAGAAAGCTTCCAAGAAAGCAGTCAAGGCCGAACCTGTCAAAGCAGAAAAGCCAGCTGTCACTGAAGCTCTCGCTATCGCAAGAGATGTTCGCGTCACCCCACGTAAAGTTCGCTTAGTTATCGACCTTGTCCGTGGTAAAGACGTTGATGAAGCTCTCGCAATCCTCAACAATGTCAACCGTGCTGCTAGCACCCCAGTCATCAAACTTATCAAGTCTGCTGCTGCAAATGCTACCAACAACTTCGGATTGGATGGCAACAAATTATATATTGCTGAAATCCAAGCTTCCGATGGCATCAAGATGAAGAGATTCATGCCACGTGGCAAAGGATCTTCTTCCGGATTAGTCAAGAGAACAGCAAACATCCGCTGCATCGTTAAAGAAAGAAATTAAGGAGAGTAAACTAATGGGTCAAAAAGTTAATGCTAACGGTCTCCGTGTCGGAATTAACCGTGGCTGGGAAGCCAATTGGTTTGCTTCCAAAAAAGACTACGCGACATTCTTAGGCGAAGACATCGCCATTCGTAACTACTTAGAACCTCTTCTCAAAGAAGCGGTTGTAAGCCACATCGATATCGCTCGTAGCAAAAATGACAAAGGCGCAACAGTCATCATCAACGCCTTCGTCGCTCGTCCAGGTGTTATCCTTGGACAAGACAACACAAAAATCGCCGCAATCAATGCTGGTTTAAAGAAAGTTGTCAAATCTGGTTCCGCAACTCTCAACCTTGTTGAAGTCAAGAATCCTGATCTCGACGCAACCTTAATTGCCAAATGGATTGCTTCCGAAATTGAAAATCGTCAATCTTTCCGTTCAACACAAAAGAAGGCGATTCAAAGAATGAAAAAGGCTGGCGCACTCGGTTGCAAAACCCAATGCCAAGGCCGTCTCGCTGGTGCTGAAATCGCCCGTCGCGAAGGTTACAAAGTTGGTGTCGTACCACTCGAAACCCTCCGTGCTGACATTGATTACGCTTCAGTAACTGCCAATACCGCTTATGGCGATATCGGTATCAAAGTATGGATCTGCCGCTCTGCCAATGGTGCAAAAGCAGTAGAAGAAAAGAAAGAAGGAGGACATGACAATGTTGCAACCAAAGCGCGTTAAGTATCGTCGTCCACACAGACTCTCCTACGAAGGTGTTGCCTCCAAAGGTAATACAGTCGAATTCGGAGAATTTGGCCTTGCTGCCACTGAAGGTGGATATCTTGATAATCACCAAATCGAATCTGCTCGTATCGTTCTTGCAAAATATACCGATAGAACAGGTAAGGTCTGGATCAGAGTCTTCCCTCACTTAGCAAGAACTAAGAAACCAGCCGAAGTCCGTATGGGTTCCGGTAAAGGTTCACCAGAGAGCTGGGCAGCTGTCGTTAAGAAAGGCAGAGTCATCTTCGAAATCGGTGGTGTAAACCCTGAAGTCGCAATGAACGCCCTTCACCAAGCTGGATTCAAACTCCCACTCAAAACAAAAATCATCAAGAGAACAAAAACCTTAAGTGATGCTGAATTACTTAAGATGGAAGAACAACACTCTTCCTCTCTCGAACAAATCGAAGCTGAAGATCAAATCGAAACTGTCTCTGACACTGGAAATGATGCTCCAGCAACAGAAGGGGGAAATAATTAATGACCATTAAAGAATTAAGGGCCTTGTCCCCTAAAGAACTCGACGAAAAGATTGCTGAATTAAAGCAACACCAATTCGAACTTCGTCGTCAAGCAGCCGTTGGACAATTAGAACATCCAGACGACTTACACTTCGTCCGTAAGGACATCGCTAAAGCTGAAACCGTTAAACGTGAGAGAGAACTCCAAATTAACGCTTCAGAAAGCAAATAATGAAAGGAGAACGTAAAATGGAAAGAAATACAAGAACAAAATTCCAAGGTGTCGTTACATCAGTTAAAATGGATAAAACCATCACTGTCACTGTTTCCACCAAACAAAACGATCCCCTTTACAAAAAGAGAGTCGGATACTCCAAAAAATACCATGCCCATGATGAAAACAATGCCGCCAAGCTCGGTGATGTTGTCACAATCATGTCCTGCCGTCCTATCTCCAAGACAAAGAAATTTATCTTAGTCTCCATCGATAAGGCAGCAGCAGCTGGCACAAATGCTAACGAAGTCGAAGCTGCACTCGAAAAGAGCGAAGGTTCCGATGCAATCGTTAACGAAAGCGTTAATGCAGAAGAGGAGAAATAAGCATGATCCACAATGAAACTAATCTTGTAGTCGCTGATAACTCCGGTGCTCGTGCTGTCCGTGTCTTCCGTCTTTATGGCGGATCCCACCGCAAAATGAGCTCCATCGGAGATGTCGTCCTCTGCGCTGTCAAAGACGTTACTCCAAACGGCAAGATCAAAAAAGGTCAAGTCGTCAAAGGTGTCATCGTGAGAGTCAAACGCGCTGTCATCCGTAAAGATGGTTCTTCCATCTCCTTCGATGATAATGCTGTCGTTCTCATTGATAATGACGGAAATCCACTTGGAACACGTGTCTTCGGACCTGTTGCTCGTGAACTCCGTGATAAAGGCTATATGAAGATTATCTCTTTAGCCCCAGAAGTCTTATAAGGAGAAAACAACATGAACATCAAAACTGGTGATAAAGTTATCGTTCTCTCAGGCGATGATAAAGGCAAAATCGGCATTGTCCAAAAGGTTTATCCTAAGTTGAACAAAGTCGTTGTCGAAGGCGTCAACGTCCACAAGAAACATAAGAAACCAACTCAAGCAACTCCAGAAGGTTCCATCCTCGACATTTATGTCCCACTCGATGCTTCCAAGGTTGCCTTGATTGATCCAAAAACAAAGAAAGCCACACGTGTCCACAAAAAGATCGTTGATGGCAAAAAGATTCGCGTTAATGCGAAAGGCGAAAGCTTAGAAAAGAAATAAGGGAGGAATGAAAAATGGCTGAAGAAAAGAAAACTGTTAAGAAAGCTTCCCCTAAAAAAGCTTCCGAACCAAAAACGGCTAAGAAAGTCGCTCCAAAAGCTGGCTACATCAACCGTTTAGAAACAAAATACCATGAGGAAGTTGTTCCTGCTCTCATCAAAGAGTTTGGCTACACAACTCCAATGCAAGCTCCTAAATTCGAGAAAATCGTCATCAACATCGGTGTCGGCGATGCCACCACAAACGGCAAAGCCCTTGAAGATGCTGTTGCCGAACTTGCAACCATCACTGGTCAAAAACCAGTAATCACAAAAGCCAAGAAGTCAATTGCAACCTTCAAACTCCGTCAAGGACAAGCAATCGGTTGCAAAGTCACACTTCGCGGTGTGAGAATGTATGAATTCTTCGATAAGTTAGTTTCCATCTCTCTCCCACGCGTCCGTGACTTCCGTGGCGTTTCCAAGAACGCTTTCGATGGCCGTGGCAACTACACCCTCGGTGTCAAGGAACAATTAATCTTCCCTGAAATCGATTACGATAAGGTATCCAAGATTCGTGGTATGGATATTGTCATCGTCACAACAGCAAATTCTGATGAAGAAGCATTCTCCCTCCTCCGTGATATGGGAATGCCATTCAAGAAATAACGAGGTAAGCACATGGCAAAGAAAAGTTTAATTAATAAGTGCAACCGCCCACAAAAGTTCAGCACACGTGAATATACACGTTGCCAACGTTGTGGTCGTCCACACGGCGTTCTCCGTAAATTCGGATTATGCCGTATCTGCCTCCGTGAAATGGCCTACAAAGGCGAGATCCCAGGCATGAAGAAAGCATCTTGGTAAGGAAAGGAGAACACTAACATGAACGCAGACCCAATTGCAGACATGCTCACACGCATCAGAAACGCTAATGCTCTTCGCTACGAAAGTGTTTCCATGCCTTATAGCAAAATGAAAGGCGAAATTGCTAAAATACTCTTAGACGAAGGATTCATCTCTGGATTCGTCGCCGAAGGTGAAAAAGCAAGCAAAACCCTTCACATCACTCTTAAATACGGTGCCAATGGCGAAAAAGTCATCACTGGTTTAAAGAGAATCAGCAAACCTGGACTTCGTGTCACAGTTCAAGCTGACAAGATCCCAAGCGTCTTAAAAGGACTTGGTATCGCAATCATTTCTACTTCCAAAGGTATCTTAACCGACAAGGAAGCAAGAAAGAACGGCGTTGGCGGAGAAATCCTCTGCTACGTCTGGTAATCTAAGATTACAGAAAGAAGAGAATAACAATTATGTCACGTATTGGATTTAAACCCATCGCTCTTCCAGAAGGCGTCACCTACGAAACAAACGGTAACGTCATGACCTTCAAAGGCCCTAAAGGCGAAGTAAGCGTCAGAATTCCTTCTGACGTCAGCGTCGAGGAAACCGAAGGTCACCTCCACGTCAAACCTCTTGCTGAAAACACAAAGCAAGGTAGCGCGGATCATGGCACAACAGCAGCTTTATTAAATGCTGCCGTTGTCGGTGTCCATGAAGGCTGGAAGAAAGAATTAGAAATCAACGGTACAGGTTACCGTGCCTCCGTCAAAAATGGCGAAGTTACTATGTTCTTAGGCTACAGCCATCAAATCACAGTTGCCCCAGTTGGCAAATACACAAAAATTAGCTGCCCAGATGAAACACATATCATCGTCGAAGGCTGCAATAAGCAAGAAGTTGGCCAAACAGCTGCTCTCATCTATGACAAGCATAGACCAGACGTCTATGGCCAAAAAGGTGTTCACTACAAAGGTCAACATCTCATTAAGAAAGTTGGTAAGCGTGCTGCTGCCGGCGGTAAGAAATAAGGAGGCAAATAGAATATGATCAAAAAAGAAGCAAGATCAGTCGTTCGTGAACGCAAACACCTTCGTGTTCGTGAAAAGATCTCCGGTACTGCTGAGTGCCCACGTTTAGTCGTCTTCCGTTCCAACAAACACATCGAAGCTCAAATCATCGATGATGTCAAAGGAACAACATTAGTCAGCTCTGGTTCTGTCCAATTAAAATTAGCATCTGGTTCCAATTGCGAAGCTGCTGCTAAGGTTGGTGCAGACATTGCTAAAAAGGCTATTGCTGCTGGTATCACCAAAATCGTCTTCGATCGTGGTGGATATCAATACCATGGCCGCGTTCAAGCTCTCGCTGACGCCGCTAGAGAAGGAGGCTTAGTCTTCTAAGGAGTTAATTATGGAAGAAAATAAAGTTGTTAATGCTGTAGAAGAAAAGCCAGCTAAAGAAAAGAACCCAACAGGCAATCCACAATATGAACCACGCGGTTCCCGTGGATCTGAACGCCCAGGCAGCCGTAAATTCGGCAACCACAAAGGCAAACCAGGTGAAAGACGTGGTGGACGTGGCGGATTCCGTCGCGTTGAAGACGATTTCCAAGACAGAGTCGTCACCATCAACCGTGTTACCCGTGTTGAACAAGGTGGTAAGACCATGCGTTTCGATGCTCTCGTCGTTGTTGGCGATAACAAAGGACACTATGGCTATGCCATGCGTAAATCCGGCGAAGTACCGGATGCAATGAAGAAAGCTCTTACAGCTGCTAAGAAAGATCTTCACTACGTTAAAATCACAAAAGGAACCATTGCTCACGAAGTTTCTGGCTCCCATACTTCAACTAAAGTTGTCTTAAAACCAGCTCCAGCTGGCACAGGTATCGTCGCCGGTGGTGCCGTCCGTGCCGTCCTCGAACTCGCAGGTATCAAGAACATCGTTTCCAAAGTCTACGGTTCCCGTACAGCCATCAACGTCATCCGCGCAACAGATGCTGCCTTATTACAACTCAAAGAATACGATAAGGTTATGGTTCTCCGTGGTTTAAAGACCCCAGAAGAAATCAAAGCCTCCCATGCTGCTCCAAAAGCAACGAAAGGAGATAAGTAATCATGGCTGAAAATTTACATACTCTCGTAGTTACACCAGGTTCCAAAAAAGAACACTTCCGTAAAGGACAAGGTATCGGTTCTGGAAACGGCAAAACTGCCGGTAAAGGACAAAAGGGACAAGGTGCTCACGCTCATACAAAGAAACGTGGATTCGAAGGTGGACAAATGCCTTTAGCAAGACGTCTTCCAAAATTCGGATTCAAGAATCTTGCTAGAGTTGAAAAAGCCATCGTTAACGTTGGTTCCCTTGAATCATTTGAGAATGGTTCAACCGTTGATGCTCAAGCTTTAATCGAAAAAGGATTAATTAAGAGCGATATTAATGGAATTAAAATCCTTGGTAGTGGTAAACTATCAAAGAAGCTTACCGTTAAGGCCAATGCTTTCTCCGCATCTGCAAAGAAAGCCATTGAAGATGCCGGCGGTGTAGCTGAGGAAGTTAAGTAATGAAAAAATTCGTCTCAATCTTTAAAAACAAGGATATTGTCAATCGTATATTCTTTACGATAATGATTCTCTTTGTCCTTAGGGTTGGGGCGGTTATTACTGTTCCGGGGGTCACAGTCTCGGACGAACTCACTAACATCATGAATAGCGGAAACTCTTTCGCTCTCATGGATCTCTTAGGCGGTGGAGCTCTCTCGAACTTCTCCGTATTCGCCCTTGGCGTCTCACCTTACATTACTTCTCAAATTATTATCCAACTTCTCTCAAAAGACGTCCTTCCGGCCCTTACCGAACTCTCCAAACAAGGTGAGTACGGAAGAAAGAAGATGGAAATGGCCACCCGTTATCTGACATTGTTATTAGGAGCTGTCCAAGGCTATGGTATGATTCGTACCATGATCAACCAAGGATATATCTCCCTCTCTATGGCAGATAACTTCTGGACATATGCCTATATCGTTACCATTCTTCTTGGTGGCTCAATGCTTACCATGTGGCTTGGTGACCAAATCACAGAGAAAGGCCTCGGAAACGGTATTTCCGTCATCATCTTCGCTGGATGTGTTAGAAGCCTTCCAACTCAACTCTCAACTGCATGGAGCAAATGGATAAGCGGCAACGTTGATTATGGTTCAACCCAAATGATCAAAGGCGCCTTCGAATTCGCTCTATACATACTTGCAATGCTTGCGATTGTCGCATTCGTTGTCTTCACAGAATTATCGCAAAGACGTATTCCAGTCCAACACGCTGGAAAAGGTGGTGCATCCGCCTCAATGGCCCGTGCTTCCTTCTTGCCGATTAAAATCAACTCGGCTGGCGTCATCCCGGTTATCTTCGCTTCATCGATTCTAACCGCTCCAAGTATTGTTGCTTCCTTCATCTCGACTGAAGCTAGCAATGCTTCCTGGTTAAACATCTTCAATTACAACACCACGATGACCATGACAAATTTCGATGGTTCAACGTGGAAGATGAATTGGGGCTTGTTCATCTATCTAGCCTTGATTATCGCCTTCACATTCTTCTATGCAGAAATGCAAATAGATCCTGAGAAGCTTGCCGATAACTTCCAAAAGTCTGGTTCTTATATCCCAGGCATTCGCCCAGGAAAAGAAACGGAGAGATACGTTGGAAAAGTTCTCAACCGTGTCACCTTCATCGGTGCCATGTCATTGTCCATCATTGCCGCCTTACCAATAGTCCTTGTCTGGGCTAACGCATTCGGAGACGATACTTCGCTTGCAATCGGCGGTACAGGATTAATCATTATCGTTGGCGTCGCTATCGAGTTGAACAGTCAAATCGATGGCTTAATCGCCGGAAAATCATACGACCAAGTTAAGGAGGCATAATTATGCTTAATATCATTCTCATGGGCCCACCAGGTGCTGGCAAAGGTACGCATGCAACTTGGATGGCTAAGGATTACAACATCCCACACATCTCTACAGGTGACATGTTCCGTGAGGCCATGAACAGTGGTTCCGAACTTGGCAACAAAATCAAAGACATCGTTAATCGCGGGGACCTAGTAAGCGATGAACTTACCTGTGCCCTCGTGAAAGAACGTTTATCTCAACCTGATTGTGCAAACGGCTATCTTCTTGATGGCTTTCCACGCACAATCGCGCAAGCTGAAGCTTTCGACAAAATTGGTGCAGAAATTGGACGCGCTCCAACATATGTCATCAATGTCTCTTGCCCAGACGACCTCTTAATTGGTCGTATTGTCACAAGACGCGTTTGCCCAAAATGCGGAGCTGGCTTCAACGTCGTCACTCTTAAACCTAAGAAAGAAGGCATCTGCGATCATTGCGGTACCGCCTTGGTTCAAAGAAAAGACGACAACGAGGAATCTTTCAAGATCCGCCTCGCTAACTACTATAAGAGCACTGCCCCACTCCTTGATTTCTATAAGGAGAAAGGCTTACTCCATGAGTTCGATTCATCTAACGGACTCGAAACCACTAAGAACACGATTTCTGAGTTCTTAAGAGGTTTGAAATAAGATGATCATCATCAAATCCCCACGAGAAATCGAATTGATGAGAAAGGCTTCTGCCCTAACAGCAAAAGTCTTCGAAGTCGTCGGCCCACTCGTGAAACCTGGCGTTACAACCCAATACCTTGCTGATATGGCTGAAAAGGTCATCATCGAAGGTGGTGGAGTTAGCGCTGAAAAAGGTTATTGTGGATTCCCTGGCGCCATATGCGCAAGCGTCAATGAGGTGCTTGTGCATGGTATCCCATCTCCTAAACGTGTTCTAAGAGATGGTGACATTGTTTCACTCGATGTTGTATCCCTCCTTGATGGATATAATGGCGATGCATGTAGAACCTACGCCGTAGGTATCTGTCCAGAAAACAAACTCAAGCTCATTCGTGTTGCTGAAGAATGTTTCTGGAATGCGGTGAAACTTGTCAAAGAAGGCGTCCATTTAGGCGATATCTCTCACGCAATCCAAGTGACTGCAGAATCAAACGGATATTCTGTTCCACTTGAATTCACGGGGCATGGTATTGGCAGGGAGATGCATGAAGATCCTTACATTCCTGACTATGGTGAAGCAGGAACGGGACCAATTCTTCGCGCAGGTATGACCTTAGCGATTGAACCAATGATTCTTGAAGGCTCTAACAAACTTAGAGTCATGAAGGATGGCTGGACTACCGTATCTAAAGATGGTAAGCCAAGCGCACACTATGAGAACACGATCCTCGTTACCAAAGATGGCTATGAGGTTCTCACTTTAGAGCAAGGAGGAAAATCCATTGAGTAAAGAAGATTGCATTGAAGTTGAAGCTAAAGTATTGGAATGTCTTCCAAACGCAAACTTCAAAGTACAATTAACAAATGGGGCGGTCGTACAGGCCTGCGTTTCTGGAAAAATTCGCATGAATTACATACGAATCCTTCCGGGTGATAGAGTAACCGTCCAATTCTCTCCTTACGATTTAACACGTGGGCGAATCACATTCCGTTTCAAAAATTAAATTGGGCAACAGTTCCCAAAAGAAGGAGTTTAATTACTATGAAAGTAAGACCATCCGTCAAACCAATCTGCGATAAGTGCAAGATTATCCGCCGTCATGGCGTCGTTATGTGCATCTGCCCAAACCCAAAGCACAAGCAGAGACAAGGTTAATTTAAGGAGTAAACAACAAATATGGCACGTATTGATGGGGTTGATATCCCAAGTGAAAAACGCGTTGTAATCTCCCTTACCTACATCTATGGTATCGGCGATACAACCGCAAAGAAAATCTGTAAAGATGCTGGCGTCAGCGAAGACATCCGTGTTAAGAACTTAACCGATGACCAACTCGTCGCCTTAAGAACAGAGGTTTCCAAATACAAAACAGAAGGTGACCTCCGTCGTGAAGTCGCTATGAACATTAAGCGTCTCACCGAAATTGGCTGCTATCGTGGCATTCGTCATAAGAGAGGCCTTCCTGTCCGTGGACAACGTACAAAGACCAATGCTCGTACCCGTAAAGGTAAGAGAAAGACAATTGCTAACAAGAAGCAAGCTACTAAATAATAGGAAAGGAGAAGAATTATGGCTGCAAAGAAAACTACAAAAACTTCAGTTCGTAAGAAAAAAGTTAAGAGAAACTTTACTGTTGGAACAGTCCACGTTCACGCTTCCTTCAACAACACCATTGTTAACGTCACCGATTTACAAGGTAACGTCATCTCATGGTCCAGCGCTGGTGCTTTAGGCTACAAAGGCGCAAAGAAAGCTACACCATTTGCCGCTCAATTAGCAGCAGAAGCTGCAGGCAAATCTGCATATGACCAAGGCTTAAGACAAGTCAATGTCGAAGTCAAAGGCCCAGGCCCAGGCAGAGAAAGTGCTGTCAGAGCCCTTGCAAATGTTGGCTTACAAGTTTTATCCATTTCCGATACAACTCCAATTCCACACAACGGCTGCCGTCCACCAAAGAGACCACGCGGCTAGTTGTAGCATTCTCGGCTAATAGGGAAACATAGGAGGAAATAATTAATGGCTAATAACAATATCGATCAAACAAACGAAGAACTTGTCTTACCAAAACCTTTCATTCCATTCGACTTCGCTGTCGAAGTTAACGATGAAGCAGACAACTATGCTCGTTTCTCGATCAAACCTCTCGAGAGAGGATTCGGAATCACTCTCGGAAACGCACTTCGCAGAGTTCTCTTAAGCGCCCTTCCTGGCGCTAGCGTCTATGCCGTGCAAATCGAAGGCGTACGTCATGAATTCTCTTCAATTCCTGGAGTTGAAGAAGATGTGACCGCCATCATCCTTAACCTTAAGGACTTAATCTTAAAAATCGATTCTGATAATCCAAAAGAAACCAAAGAATTAAGCATTGATTTCCAAGGACCTGGCGTCTTAACTGCTGGCGACATCGTTTGCCCAGCTCTCGTTGAAGTCGTCAACAAAGATCTTGAACTTGCCCACGTCAACAAAGATGGACACATCAAGATGAGAATCTTCGCTGGCAAAGGCAGAGGTTATTACACCGCTGATGCCAATAAGAGCGAAAGAAATGTCAACCAACTCGGTTACATTGCAACAGATTCTAACTATTCACCAGTTGTCAAAGTCGCTTATGCTGTTGAATCAACACGTGTTGAGCATGACTCCCACTTCGATAAATTAACTCTCGAAGTCACAACAAACGGTGCTATCAAACCACATGAAGCAGTTGCTATGGCAGCTCAACTCTTAGTGGTTCACTTCCAAAAGTTTGCTTCCCTCGATGAAAAAGTCAAAAACTACAAACTCGAGAAAGAAGAAGTCAAACCAGAAGAAAACAAATACACAGGAATGCTCATCGAAGAACTCGATCTTAGCGTTCGTAGCAACAACTGCCTTAAGAGAGCCGGCATCTCCACTGTCTTAGAACTCACACAAAAGAGCGAAGACGAAATGATGAAGGTTCGTAACCTTGGTAAGAAGTCGCTTAAAGAAGTCAAAGAGAAGCTTGCCCAAATGGGCTTACACTTCCGTGATTATGTAGGAGAATAATTATGCCAGCACAAGGAAGAAAAAATGTCCACGGTAAAACCGGTGTTAAATTCAAGGCCGCTTATACCGCTTCAAAGAACTATTCAATGCTCCGTAATGTCGTTTCTGAGTTAATCGTCCACGGTGAAGTTAAAGTCACCTCTGGCGTTACCCAAGAACTCGTTACACTTGCCGCTAAAATGGTTACCTATGCAAAACAAGGCGATCTCGCTGCTCGTAGAGAATGTGAGAAAGTCCTCCGCAAAGGAATCAAAGACGCAAATGGCGTTGATAGCTTAACAAAGCTCTTCAATGAAATTGGCCCTAAATTCAAAGACCGCAATGGTGGTTACACCACAGTCTACAAACTTGGCGCCCGTAAAGGTGACAATGCTGAAGTAGAATTGGTCAGATGGGTCGACTAATTTAAAGAAGTTCAACTAGAGATCAAGTTATCTTGGTCTCTTTTTCTTTTTTGATTTATGCTTATATAGGTAAAAATTATGAAGAACTATATTTTTGATTTAGATGGCACGGTGCTCGATACGATTGAAGGCATTCAAACGGCGATAAACATCGCCTTAAAAAATGCTGGATATGATTATTCTTTCGATAAAGAAGGAACAAAAACTCTTATTGGCGATGGCGCTGATACTCTTTTGCATCGCGCATTAAAAGAAAAAGACAATCCAGATAATTTTGCTAAATTAAAAAAAGAATATTTACCTTTATATCACCTAAAACAAGAAGATCACACATTCTTATTTCCTAATCTATTAGAAACATTAGAGACATTAAAGAAAGATGGAGCAAGGTTGTTTATTTGCACAAATAAGCCTGACGCATTTGCAAAAAGAATCGTTTCTAAGATGTTTGGAGATTCTCTTTTTGAAGAAGTATGCGGTCAAATTGAAGGCCTTCCAGTAAAACCAGACCCAAGGATTTCTAATTATTTAATCGATAAATATAGCCTAAATAGAGAAGAAACTCTTTTTGTCGGAGATTCTAAAACTGATGTTGCAACAGGAAAGAATTCTTTATTGAAAGTTGCAATTTGCCTATGGGGTTATGGTTTCTATAACGATGAACTTCTCTCTAGATGCGATTATATTCTTAAAGAACCAAAGGATTTGTTAGATACGTATGCTAAATAAGCCAAACGAAAAGAAAAAATATCTTCTATCAGTTAGATTGTTGCCATCGATAACCTTAGCAATATTCGCCTTAGTTTTTTCTATCGCATATCTTAATAGAAATTACTCGGAAACTTATCAATATGTTCAAGCCGGTGGCTATTTCGGAATTTCCTTAGTCTTTTTGCTTATTGATGTTGGAATGGAGCATTTCTATAAAAACAAGAGCTTGCCATATAACATCATTTCTACATGCATTTCTTTGGGACAATTGGTGTATTGCGGGGTTTATATGCTCATATATTTCAAAGAATTACCAGAACGTTACGATCCATCAAATAGAATAATTCCAGCTGTTTTATTGGCTGTTTTGCTATTTATCAATCTTATATACCGCCTTCTTACATGGCTAAAGGTATGGAATACGGATGATAGTCAAGGAAATGACCTTCAAGCCTGCTATGTTGGTTTCTTAGGCCTTGGGGCTGCCCTTATTAATTCATTACCGGTTTCAATCATTCTAACTTATTCAGGTAACCTAACTTCCTCATATGTTGGCATTTTCTCAATTATTGCCTTAGTTGCTAGCATGCTCGAAGGAATTGTTGGTGCCGTATGGCTTTCATTTAAAAAGATGAGAAGTTCTAGTAAATCAAACATATTTTTCTATCTAACGATTTTTAATTTATTAGCAAGCATTGCTGGAATTGTCGTTGCAGCATTTGGTTACTCATACGGTGTTATTAGCTTAGTTATCAGTATGTGGTGTTTCCTTCCATATGCCGGTTCGATAGTTTTTGTTGGAACAGGACTCGCTTATTTATCATACTTAGGGAAGAAATAGGCAAATAAATTTATATTTATTGCCGAAGCGGCCTCCTAGGAATAAAATTTGTTGTCTTAGAAAGGATGGGTTTTATGCACGAATTAAAATTGTTCAATTCCCTTGGAATGAAAGAAGAAATATTTACGCCTCTAGTTGAAGGAAAGGTTTCTATCTATTGTTGTGGCCCAACAGTCTATAACGATCCACATATTGGCAATTTCCGTCCAGTAATTACTTTCGACGTTCTTAGAAGATTGCTCATCCATCTTGGATATGATGTCACTTTCGTTTCTAATTACACTGATGTCGATGACAAAATCATCAATCGTGCAAAAGAATTAGGAATCAGTGAGAAAGAATTAACGACCTCAGTAATTGAAGAATACCGTCGTTTAGTCACGGAAGTTGGCGCTCTCCAGCCTGATTACACCCCAACTCCAACCGTTTATATGCCTCAAATCATCTCCTATGTTGAAGATTTAGTGAAGAAAGGCTTTGCTTATGAAGCAGGAGGGGATGTCTATCTTAGCGTTAAAGACATACCAGGATATGGTGAATTATCCGGCAACTCTATCGAAGATTTAGAAAATGGCGCAAGAATTGCCGTAGGTGATAAAAAGAGAGACCCAGTTGATTTCGCTTTATGGAAAAAGACTGAAGAAGGAATCAAATGGAGCACCCCTTGGAGCGAAGGACGTCCAGGATGGCATACTGAATGCTGCGTAATGATTCATTCAATCTTTGCCTCACAAAATGGCTATATCGATATTCATGGAGGAGGATTTGACCTTAAATTCCCTCACCATGAGAACGAAATTGCCCAAGCAAAAGCCCATGATGGACATAAATTGGCCCATTATTGGATGCATAATGGCTTTATTAACATCAACAACGAGAAGATGTCGAAATCCTTAGGGAACGTCATCCTCATGAAAGATGTCGTCTCTGAATATGGCGGAATTCCATTCAGATTGATGTTACTTGCCTCCCATTATCGCGCTCCAGCGGCATTCTCAGGAGACACAATCAAAGAAGCTCAAACGAAATATTCTCAAATTGTTACCGCTATGAGAAAGGTTGCAATCATCTTAGAGAGAAACGACATTGATATTGACTCTCTCAAACCAAGTGACGAAACAAAGTTCCTTGATGCAATTTGCGATGATTTAAATACACCAAACGCCTTAACTGTTCTCTATGATGAGCTGAAGACTCTCAACTCTTTGTGGCGCACTAGAGAAATCAATTACGATGCCTTAAAAGATTCATTTGCAAAGGTAAAGACTTATTGTGAAGTTTTAGGCTTAACTTTATCTCTTCCTAAGCTTAATTCTGAAGACAAAAAGCTTTATATGGAGTATGATTTAGCTAAGCAAAATAAAGACTTCGCTAAATCTGATGAGATTCGTCAAATTTTAGTCGACAAGAATATCTTCTAATAGGAGGCGTTTATGTTACTAGAAAACTCTACAACTTGGAGCAGTTTCGATACTGAAATAGTTAAATTCTTCAATTCTGGCTTTAATGGTGCGATATCCTCACAAGGCGGGAATTTGATACTTATTGCTCTCTCTTTATTTCTTGGGGCCCTCTTCTCAGGCCTTATCGGTTTTGAAAGAGAATTCAAAGGCCATGATGCAGGCTTAAGAACCCACCTTTTGGTCGGACTTGGGTCAGATCTTGTAATGATTATTTCAATTTATGGTTTCGGCTTCTGGGAAGGAGGCACGCGTGACCCAGCCCGTTTGGCGGCACAAGTGGTCACTGGCGTTGGCTTCCTTGGCGCAGGCGCCATCCTTAACAATGGCTTAGATGTCAAAGGCTTAACAACGGCTGCGACAATTTGGGTATCGATGGCCATCGGCTTAGCATGTGGAAGTGGCAATTTCATCATTGCTGCAATAGGCTTTGCCCTATCGTTTGTTTCCCTCATCGTCCTTCATAAGGTTGATAAATGGATTGCTGGTCGTAATCCTGCCTTGATGATCATCCTCCCATCGGATAAACCATCCCTTAAAGAAATCATCCTAATTGCGAATAGATACAACATTTCAATTAGAGATGTGCACACCGAATTAGTCTCTTATCAAGACAACTCTGCGATAAGAATAACTCTCCGTTGTGCCTTCGCTTCAAAGGAGACTGTAACCTCCTTTTCAGACGAAGTTAGGTTTACTTTAAAACCATTAGAATTAAAAGTTACAGTTTAGTATTGTAATATGACAAGGTGTTAGATATAATGAGTATGCAAGTTTACGGCAAAAATGCCGTCCGGGCGACAATAGAAGCGGGTAATGCGGTTACCTTATACACCCTTAAACGTTTCGAGAGTGATGAACTTGTTTCGCTTGCTCGGAAAAAAGGAGTCTCGGTTAAATACGTCAATGATGGCGATTTAACAAATATGGCTAAAAGCCAATCCCACCAAGGCTTTGTAGTCACGAGCGATGGTATCAGGAGTTATTCCCTTGAGGAATTGCTTCAAAGTATTCCTTCTAACAAGAAGAATCCTTTGATTGTAATCCTTGATGGAATCGAAGATCCTCATAACCTCGGAGCAATAATCCGTACCTGCGACGCTTTTAGTGTCGATGGTATCATCATGAAGAAATATGGCGAAGTCCAACTTAATTCGACTGTCGCTAAGGTTTCAACAGGCGCTATAAACTATGTAAAAGTAGCGGTTGTAACCAATCTCAACCAAGCCATTGATAAGCTTAAGAAAAATGGCTATTGGGTTGTTTCTTCTGATGGATCTGCCACGAGCTCTTATTTGGATGTTGACTATGACTCTCCGATTGCTTTAGTGGTGGGAAGTGAAGGATTTGGAATCTCTAAGCTTGTATTAAAGAATTCGGATTTTATCGTAAAGATTCCAATGTCTGGTCACGTTAATTCATTAAATGCCTCTGTTGCCACGGCTATCCTTATTTCCGGCGTTGTCGCTCAACGTATTAAGAAATAGGAAAGAGTGGCATTATGAAATTTGACACATGTACTGACGAAAGTCTACTACTTATGGCTAGAAGCCAAAACGCAGATGCGTACTGCGAATTAACAAAACGCTATTTTAACAAGAAAAAACTTCTATGTAGCCAAGCCTCTGCAGCATTATCCTGCATGTTTGACCAATGGGATTTAAATCATGCCTTCTATCTAGCTTTTAATGCTTCAATAAAGAGCTTTTCGCTAGGAGAAGGCACATTTCATTCTTATTTAGTCAGATGTCTGAGAAATTCTTTGATTAGAGAAGCAGAGAAACTCCGTTTATTCAAAAATGTTCCAACGGTATCATTGGATTTTCAAACGTCTTCCGATGGGGAAGAGACCTTACATGACGTCATTCAAGACACAGATGAAGAAGATCCTAGAATGTATGTCAATTATCTTGAAGAAGTAAAAAGTTTTTCGAAAATGAAAGAAAACATCGATGATGAAATTCTCCAAGTCGCCAGACTTAAAATCGATGGTTGCAAATACACGGAAATTGCTGAGATTCTAGCTATAACCCCTAAAAGAGCTAGTAGAGACTACGAAAAATATGAAGAGCTAGTCAAAGGCATCGTCTTTGGCAAGTGATATTTCTAAAGAAATAGTTTGCCTAAAACTGTTTTAGCACTTATATTATTAGTGCGAAGCAAATCAATCTTCGCTTTTTTCTTAGTGTATTAAAAACACTATAAGTTCTGAGGTGAAATCATCATGAGTAGAGAAAAAGTATTCTTAATTTGCTCGGAATGCTTGTCTAGAAACTATCAAGTTACTAAACGAGCTGACGATCCACGTCGCTTAGAACTTAAGAAATATTGCCCTCATTGTGAAAAGCATACTTTGCACAAAGAAAGCAAATAATTTGGAAGGAGACTTTTAATGCCTAATCCAGTTAAGTATATGAAAGAAGTAGTCCGTGAAGGCAAACGTGTTCGTTGGCCAAAACGTGACACCTTATGGCCAACAATAGCAGTTGTTGTCGTCATTGCTCTTTTCGCCGCCATCTTCCTTGCTTTGGAAGATTTAGCAGCTGCAAAAATAATTGAGCAATTAAAATCAGCCTTTGGAGGATAGTAACATGGCAAACGATTTAGCTGAAAAACATTGGTATATTGTTAATACCTATTCTGCTCACGAAGCAAAAACAGCAGAAAACATCAAAAACCGCATCCAAACAATGAACATGGGAGATTACATTTTCCGTGTCTTAGTTGCTGAATACGAAGAAAAATGCATCGATAAGGAAACAGGCCTTCCAAATGGTAAGGTCAAAGTCAAGAACCTTTATCCAGGCTACATCTTTGTTGAAATGATCATGACCACAGAATCTTGGTTTGTCGTTCGTAACACCCCAGGCGTAACCGGTATTACTGGTTCAAGCGGTGGTGGTAAGATGCCTACACCAATTTCCCGTGAAGAAATCGAACCAGTCCTTAAGAGAATGGGCGTCGTTGATGAATCCATGTATGCCCGTTATAACATTGGTGACAAAGTTAAACTTATCTCTGGTCCACTCGAAGGAACAGAAGGCACAATTACCCTCATCGATAAGGAAACAGGCGCATGCCGTGTTGACACAGTCTTCTTCGGACGTATCACACCAGTCGATGTCGAATTCTCCGAAATCGAAAAAATCTAATATTTTCTTAGGTTCAAAAGTCCTCATAATTTGGGGACTTTTTCATTTTCTATCAATATATGAAAAATTGTTCATATTTATCTTGATATATGAATGGCCGTTCATTATAATTATGCTCGTGAAATATGAAAGGACATTCATATATGAGTCAATTACCGAATGAAAAAATCATCGATTCAATGGAAGATCTGCTAAGTGTTGCATCAGATTCAACAAGATTGAAAATCATGTTATCAATCTCAGATGAAGAGCATAACGTTACTGAAATAATGAATATGGTCGGCGCATCCCAATCTTTGGTTTCTCACCAATTAGAAATCTTAAAGAAACATCGTATCGTCAATGTTCGTAAAGACGGAAGAAAAGCCTATTACATCCTTTCCGACCATCATATCAACGAATTAATCAAGGTCGTTTACGAACACGTCATGGAAAAAGAAGGAGAATAGCTATGTCAGAAGAAAAGAAAGAAATACTTATCAAAGTCATTCGCTTAACCTTAGGCTTAACTGCCGCATTGCTTGGCTTATTCTTATTCAACGAAAACAATTTTGGCATCTGGGTCAATCTTGGAGTAATGGTTCTTGCTTGGCTCATTGTCGGTTACGACATTGTCATTGAAGCATTCGAGTCCCTTATCAAAGAAAGGAATCCATTTGATGAGAACATGTTGATGCTCATCGCCTCAATTGGCGCATTCTGCTTACGCATATTTGGCAAAGATGAGAATGAAATATTCGGCAATGAATTCTTTGAAGCATTTATGGTCGCCTTCCTCTTTCAACTTGGCGATATCTTCGAAGATCTTGCAACGGATAAATCTCATGAAGCAATCACAAATGCTGTCGGACTTAGAGCAAAGAAAGCTTCAAGATTAGTTAATGGAAATATTGAATCCGTCAAACCTGAAGAACTTAAGATAGACGATCAAATATTAGTCAAAGTCGGAGAAATCATCCCAGCTGACGGAGAAATCATCTCTGGTGAGGGCGATATCGATATGTCTTCCCTTACTGGTGAGTTCAATCCTGTCTTCAAAAAGAATGGAGATTTGGTCAATTCTGGCACAATTCTTAAAAACGGCTCTTTGACAATCAAAGTCACAAAATCATATGAAGACTCCACCGTTAGCAAAATCATTGCTTTGGTTGAAGAGTCTTCGGAACAAAAATCTAAAGCAGATAAGTTCATTACGAAATTTGCTAAGATTTACACTCCAATAGTCGTTTTAATCGCCTTACTTCTAGCAATTCTCCCTCCACTCATCATTGGAATGAATGATGGCGAAATTTGGAAACAATGGGTCAAGGTTGCCGTTTCTATCCTTGTTATTTCTTGCCCTTGCGCAGTTGTTGTATCCGTCCCTCTTGCCTATTTTGCCGGAATCGGCCTTGCCTCAAAAAACGGCATCATCGTCAAAGGTGGCTCCTATTTCGATCAACTCAACAATTTAGGGGTCTTAGTTACCGATAAGACAGGAACCCTCACGCTTGGTAAGTTCATTGTTGAAGAAGTTCACCCAGAAGGAATTTCGGAAGAAGAATTCCTCGAATATGTTTCTGCGGCTGAATCTCGTTCTAACCACCCAATTGCTAAAGCCATACTCTCAAAGAAAGATCCATCAACATTCTCATCAGAGATTAGCGAATATAATGAAATTGCTGGCTATGGAGAAGAGCTAACATACAAAGGCCATAAAATCCTTGCCGGTAACAAGAAATTGCTTGAAAACAATAAAGTGGACTTCTCTTCACCTGATGTTATCGGAACAATCGTCTATTTGGCCATCGATTCTAAATATGCTGGCTACATCCTCTTAAGTGATCAAATCAAAGATGCTTCATCTTCAACAATTGAAAATCTCCACAATATCGGCGTTAAAACCATTATGCTCACTGGAGATAAAGAAAATAGCGCTAAAAAAGTTGCAAACGCATTAAAAATTGACGAAGTTCACTATGAACTTTTACCTGAAGAGAAAACAGGCATTCTTAAGGAAACAATCGATTCTAATAAGAAGGCAGTCGCCTATGTTGGAGACGGCATAAATGACGCGCCAAGTATCACGCTTGCCGATGTAGGATTCGCAATGGGCGGAGTAGGCTCCGATCTTGCTGTCGAAAATGCCAACATTGTTATCATGAATGACGATATCTCTAAGGTCTATACAGCCGTAAAGATTGCAAGAACAACAAGAAATAGAGCAATCTTCAATGTCATCGCCTCAATTCTCATTAAGGCCGCAATAGCCCTTTGCTCAATCTTCATCCCGAATTTCCCACTTATGATTGCAGTCTTTGCAGATACCGGCGTTACCTTAATCATGGTTGCCTCCTCAATATCCTTGCTCATCCATAAAGTTAAGTAATTTCACTCAAAAATCAGGCTTCCTTAATTGGGAGCCTTTTTATGTCAATTTATGCATAATGCACAAAAGATATGCGAAAAATAATTTCTAGTTGCTAAGACTTTCTCTCGTGCGTATAATACTCAAGCACGCGTATCAAAGCGTGTAGCGTGGTAGAGTCCTAGACGAGGACCCGAAAAGCCACTGCATATCGTCAAATTTAAGGAGGACAATATGGCAAAGAAAATCGTCAAAGTCCTTAAGATGGAACTCCCAGGTGGAGACGCCCATCCAGGACCAAAACTTGCTTCCGCAGGTGTTCAAATGGCTAAATTCTGCACTGACTTCAATGCAAAAACAGCCGACAGAAAAGGACAAACAGTCCCTGTAATCATTACAGCCTATGAAGACAAATCCTATGACTTCGTTATCAAAACATCACCAGTCACAGATTTACTTCTCAAAGCTGCTGGAATCAAAAAAGGTTCCGGTGTTCCTAACAAGACAAAAGTAGGACACATCTCTCAAGCTCAACTTGAGGAAATTGCAACATACAAGATGCCAGATCTTAACGCTAATGACGTCGAAGCTGCAAAGAAAATCGTTGAAGGTTCCGCCCGTCAAATGGGTATCACCATCGACAAATAATAGGGAGACAGAACAATGAAACAAGGAAAGAAATACATTGCTGCTGCAAAACTCGTTGATCAAAACAAAGAGTACACCCTCGAAGAAGCAGCTGCTCTTCTCAAAAAGACCAGCACAACAAAGTTCGATTCAACAATCGACATCAGCTTCGCGTTAAATGTTAATCCAACATTAGCTGATCAATTAATCCGTGGAACATTAGTTCTTCCACACGGAAACGGCAAAACCAAGAAGATTCTTGCTGTCACAAACACAAAACAAGATGAAGCAAAAGCAGCAGGCGCTGACTTCGTCGGTGGCAAAGAATTACTCGAGAAGATCCAAAATGAAAACTGGTTTGCATTCGATATCATCGTTGCAACCCCAGACATGATGGGTGAACTTGGTAAAATGGGCCGTGTCTTAGGTCCAAAAGGCTTAATGCCAAACCCAAAGACTGGCACAGTTTCTCTCGAAATTGGCAAAGCCATCACCGAAATCAAGAAAGGTAAGATCTCTTACCGTGTTGACAAGGATGGTAACTTAAACATCTCTATCGCACGTGTCTCCTTCTCTGAAAGCGACATCGTCGATAACATGCAAGCTATCGTTGACGCAATCGTCAAATCCCGTCCATCAACAGTCAAAGGTACCTACATCAAAACAGCTGTCGTCCATACAACCATGGGCCCAGGCATGAAGATTACCTTCCCAACCAGAAACTAATTCTGGTCACCAAAATTGGTGAATTGCTTGTTATTCCTAAGATAGCAACGGACACATGTCTTAATAATCCACGTTGCTGAGGTTACAGATTCACAAAATAACTCACTAGTTATATCAAGCTTCACATATATATGTAAGAAAGGAGGAACACAGTATGAATGCATCTGCACTTCAAGCTAAAAAAGATTCCGTTAAGGAAATTACTGAAGGCTTTAAATCCAGCAAGACAGTCGCTATTGTTTCTTATCAAGGCTTAACAGTCGCTGAAACAGAAGAACTCCGCCGTACATTAGCAGAAAAGAACGCCAAGATGGGTGTTTACAAAAACACATTAGTCCGCCGCGCTTTAGCTGCTGAAGGTATCGAAGGTTTAGACGAATATCTTGAAGGACCTAATGCGTTAGTCTTCTCTGAAGATGTCACTAGCGCTGCCAAAATCCTCTACAAATTCTCCCGTTTCCACGAACACCTCGTTTTACGCGGTGGTCTCGTCGAGGGAAAACCAGTAGATGCCAAAGGCATGAAAGAAGTTGCCAAACTTCCAACAAAAGAAGCATTACTTTCTATGTTCTGCATGGTTCTCAACGAACCTATCGCTGGCTTTGCCAGAGTCGCTAACCAAATTAGCGAAAAGGCTGGAGCGGAAGCCCCAGCAGCCAACTAATTTCTAGGAGGAAAAAACAATGGCTGAAAAATTAACAAATGAACAAATCATTGACACTCTCAAACAAATGACTGCTCTTGAACTCAAGACTCTCGTTGATGCTGTTTGCGCTGAATTCGGCGTCACTGCCGCTGCTCCAACAGCCGCCGCTGCACCTGCTGAAGAAGAAGGCCCAGCCGCAAAAGGACCAACCGAAGTTTCCTTATTCTTAAAAGGTCTCGGAACTGCTTCCAAAGTTGCAGTTATCAAAGTTGTCCAAACCATCACTGGCTTAGGACTTATGGAAGCTAAGAAACTCGTTGACGCTGCCCCAGTCGCCATCAAAGAGAAGATCTCTCCTGTCGAAGCTGAAGCTTACAAGAAGACCCTCACCGATGCCGGTTGTGAAGCTGAAGTTAAATAAGTTTCCCAAACAATTTGATCTTTACCCTGCCCATAGACTACTCGTCGCCTGTGGGTAGGGTTTTAGCACTTATAAGGAGGACAGAAAAAATGCCCCAATACTTCGATAATGTTGAAGGAATGGAACATCAGGATCTAACTATCGAATTCGATATCTTAGACCAACATTACTCCTTCAAAAGTGATAAAGGCGTATTCTCCAAAAACAAGCTTGATTTCGGGACAAAACTCTTAATAGAGACCATTCTTGAATCCAAAATTGCTTTAGGCGAAAGAATACTAGACCTTGGGTGTGGAGCGGGACCGATAGGACTAATCCTCGCTCACCTCGACCCATCTAGGCAAGTAACCCTTGCTGATGTTAATGATAGGGCCCTCTTCCTTTGTAAGAGAAATGCCGAGACTCTTGGCGTTTCCAAACAAATAGAGATCGTCAATAGCGACGTTTACCTCAACGTACACTCCACCTTTGATACGATAATCTCTAACCCACCTATTAGGGCTGGGAAACGTGTCACTTACAGAATTTACGATGAAGCAGCCTCTCATCTTAATGAAAATGGTTCCTTAATCATCGTCATTAGGAAAGAACAGGGCGCCTTATCAGTAAAAGCCCATCTTGAAGAACTCTTCGACAAGGTCACTGTACTTGACCGTAAGAAAGGTTATTACATCATTCAATCGTTTAAGAAAAAGGAGCAGTATTAATGCCAAACGAAAAACCATTCCTAACCGAATTCAAAGGCCCAAATGGTAAAAATTACCCAGTAGGCCTCAACAACCGCGTCAATTTCGGAAAGATTTCCGGCTCTTTAGAGTTACCTTACTTAGTTGCCGTTCAAACAAAATCTTTCAAATGGTTCATTGATAACGGAATTGATGAAGTTTTCAGAGAAATTTTCCCAATCGAAAACAACCAAAAGTCAATTTCTCTCGAATATGTTAGCTGCCATTTTGAAGAGCCAGAATATAAGCCTCTCGAATGCAAAGAAGAAGATTTAACATATTGCAGCAAACTTAAGGCCACTCTTCGTTTACAAGACAAAGTAACAGGCCAAATGAAAGAATCTGAAGTCTACATGGGCGATGTTCCTATGATGACTAACAGCGGTACCTTCATCATCAACGGTACCGAAAAGGTCGTTGTTTCCCAAATTATCCGTTCAGCTGGCGCATATTTCGAAAATCCTAACGAAAAAGGTATCGAATATCATGCTGAATTAATTCCTACAAGAGGAACATGGATCGAATTTGAAAACACCAACAAGAATGTTATCTATGTTGATATCGACCACTCCCAAAACGCATCACACAAATTATATGCAACCGCAATCTTCAAAGCCCTTGGCTTCCAAGAACAAAACATCATCGACTTATTCGGTGATTCCGATGCGTTACTCAACACCATCAAAAAAGATGAAGCAAACAAAAACTCCAACCAAGCTTTAATTGAAATCTTCAAGAAATTAAAACCAGGTGAACCAGTTACAAAAGATGGAACAATCAACTTCCTCATCCAACGTTTCTTTGATGAAAAACGTTATGACTTAGGAAGAGCAGGTCGTTTCAAACTCACACAAAAATTAGGCATCTACAGCCGTTTAGCTGGCCGTGTCCTTGCTGAACCTCTCATTGATGCCGATGGAGAAATCGCCACAACAAAAGATGGCGAATTGATGATTGCTGGCTATACCATCACAAAAGAAGACGTCGAAAAGCTCCGTGACGAAGAATTCTTCGAGAATGGCGCTATGGAACTCGATCTTGCTAACATGGTCAACCCAGAATTCGCAATCGGCTCCACAAAAGTTAATATCGTCAAAGTCCACGCCAAAGACAAAGCATCTGAAAAGATCGTCAACATCATTGGCACAAGCTTTGAATTAGAAGGAAATCTCGATGGAAAGAAACCTCTTCTTTGCATTGCAATCCCTGATATCGTCGCATGTTTCTCCTATTTCGAGAACATCCGTGAAGGTATTGGTTCATTAGATGATATCGACAACCTTGGCAACCGTCGTGTACGTTGCGTTGGTGAACTCTTACAAAATCAATTCCGTATGGGTCTCACTAAGATGAGCAAAACCATTGTTCAACGTATGAACACAACAGTTGACTTCTCTGAAGCAAAACCACAAGGATTTGTCTCCATCCGTCCACTTACCTCCTCAATCCATGAGTTCTTCAACACATCACAACTTTCACAACTCATGGACCAAGTCAACCCACTTTCTGAACTTGCCAACAAACGTCGTCTTTCCGCTTTAGGCCCTGGCGGCTTAACACGTGAAAGAACAACAATGGCTGTTCGTGACGTCCACGATACCCACTATGGTCGTATCTGTCCTATTGAAACACCAGAAGGTCAAAACGTCGGCTTAATCAACAACTTAGCCACCTACGCTAAGATAAATAAATTAGGCTTCATCGAAACTCCATATCGTCGTGTTTTCAAGAGCACCGATGAGAATGGAATCGTTCACGTTTATGTCTCTGATGAAGCAGAATATTTATCTGCCGATGACGAAAGAGGACTTTATATCGCTGAGGCCAATATGAAAGTTTCCGAACCAATGGAACTTGAATTTGATGGCCATAAGGAAATCGTCAAAGAAATCCTTGATGATGAAGTCGTCACTCGTCATGATGATGAAAATATAATCGTCGCCAAAGAAGAAATCTCCTATGTCGACGTTTCTCCAAAACAAATCGTCTCTGTCGCTGCATCCTGTATTCCATTCCTTGAACACGATGACTCTACTCGTGCTCTTATGGGTGCGAACATGCAACGTCAAGCTCTTCCTTTGCTCCAACCAGAACTTCCTTATGTCGGAACTGGTATGGAAAAGAGCGTCGCTCATGACTCTGGCTTAGCCTTAGTTGCAAGAGCAGATGGTGAAGTCACCTATATCGATAGCACTGAAATCACCGTTAAAGAGGAAGAAGGAGACCATACATATTTCTTACGTAAGTTCGAAGGAACCAACCAAGGAACATGTATCAACCAAACTCCAATCGTCCATGTTGGCGATCATATTAAAGAAGGAGATGTCATTGCTGATGGCCCATCCATGAAGAATGGTGAATTAGCCTTAGGACACAACCTCTTAATCGCTTATATGACTTGGAACGGCTACAACTATGAAGACGCCGTTATCATGTCTGAAAACATGATCAAGAATGACACATACACCTCAATTCACATCGAAGTCTATGATGTCGAATGCCGTGAAATCAAAGGAGGAGACTCCGAAGAAATCACTCGTGATATTCCAAATGTTGGCGAAGACGCTAAGAAATATCTCGATGAAAGAGGCATTATCATCCCTGGCGCAGAAGTCAAAGAAGGAGACATCCTTGTCGGTAAGACCACACCAAAAGGCCGTATCGATCCATCTCCAGAAGAAAAACTTCTCATGTCCATCTTTGCTGAAAAAGTCAATGATGCAAAAGATACCTCCTTACGTGTTCCACACGGTGGACAAGGTATTGTCTTGAAAGTTAAATGCTTCTCACGCCGTCATAAAGACCCACTTGCTCCTGGCGTTCTTGAAAAGATCAGAGTCTATATCATCCAAAAGAGAAAGATCTCCGAAGGTGATAAGATGTCTGGACGTCACGGTAACAAAGGTGTTATCTCCAAAATCTTACCAGTCGAGGATATGCCATTCTTACCAGATGGTACACCAATCGACATGATGCTTTCCCCAATGGGTGTTCCTTCCCGTATGAACATCGGTCAGGTCTTCGAAGTTCAACTTGGACTTGCCTGCCGTAAGTTAAATATGCGTGTTGCCACCCCAGTATTTGATGGTTTGACATCTGATGAAATCTCTGAACTCATGAAGATGGCTGGACTCTCAAGCGATGGAAAGACAATCTTATATGATGGACAAACTGGTGAACGTTATCCAGAACGTATCGCCGTCGGTGTCCAGTACATGATCAAACTCAACCACATGGTTGATGATAAGTTACATGCCCGTAGCGTCGGACCATACAGCTTAATCACCTTACAACCTCTTGGCGGTAAGGCACAAAATGGTGGTCAGCGTTTCGGCGAAATGGAAGTCTGGGCCCTCGAAGCTTATGGCGCAGCTCATACTCTCCAAGAAATGATGACTGTCAAATCTGACGATCGTGTCGGAAGAAGAAAGACATACGAATCCATCATCAAAGGCAATGCCCTTCCAAAATCAAGCATGCCTGAAGCCTTCAAGGTTCTCACAAAAGAACTCAAAGGTCTTTGTATGGAAGTCAACCTCTTTGATAAAGAAGGCGAAAGAATCGACATGGATACCCTTGTCAAAGACGCCTTGATCGAAGAAAGAAAGATCAATTCTGCAATCCGCAACCTCTCTAGTGCTCGTCAAGCTCCAGAAGAAGATGTCATTGATTACAACTCCTCTGTTACTGACGCCGACGTATTAGAAGCTGCTTCAGAAGAAGGTCTCAACGTTACCGACAATATCGGTGGCAATGAATAATTATAGGAGGAAGAAAGAATTATGTTTGATGTAAACAATTTAGCCGCAATGCAAGTCGGACTTGCTTCCCCAGATACAATCCGTGGTTGGTCACATGGCGAAGTTATTAACTCCGAAACGATCAACTACCGTTCTCACAAGCCAGAATTCGGTGGCTTATTCTGCGAACAAATCTTTGGTCCTGTGAAGGATTATGAATGTTCTTGCGGAAAATATAAGAAGATGAGATATCAAGGCACAACATGTGAGAAGTGCCACGTCGAGGTCATCTCCAAAGAATGGAGAAGAGAAAGATTCGGCCATATTGAACTCGTCTCCCCATGCACCCACATCTGGTACTTAAAAGGCATCCCATCCCGTATCGGCCTTGTCCTCGATATGTCTCCAAAAGAGCTAGAGGAAATCGTCTATTTCGCTGGTCACGTTTGCCTTAATCCTGGTACATCCACAGAACTTAGGAAGAAACAATTCTTCAACGATTCAGAAGAAAGCAGAGCGACATTCGTCAAAGCTATCGAAGAAATCGAAAAGAGTGGAGATATCATTGAAGGCAGCGCAGATTCCTTCAAAGCGGAAGAAATCAAGAACCGTTTGCTTAACCGCAACGAAACATTCGACTTTGCTTCCACAACAGCATTTGTCTCTAAATACACTGATGCTGAATTCGGCGAAGGTGCTTCTGCCGTTAAGAGATTATTAGCTGAAGTCGACTTAGATGAAGAATTCGAAATATTATCTGCGAAGATTCATGATGAAAAAGGCCAATCCCGTTTGAAATTAGCAAAGAGACTCGAAGTTATCGAAGCTTTCCGCAATTCCAATCAAAAACCTGAATGGATGGTCCTTGATGTCATCCCAGTAATCCCACCAGAGTTACGTCCAATGCTTCAACTTGATGGCGGACGTTTCACTGATTCCGATATCAATGACTTATATCGCCGTGTTATCATCCGTAACACCCGTTTGAAGAAACTCATTGAAAACAATGCTCCAAGCGTCATTCTTTGCAACGAGAAGCGTATGCTTCAAGAAGCAGTTGATGCTTTAATCGATAATGGCAGACGTGGTAAACCAACTGCCGGTAAGAATGGTCGCCCACTTAAGTCCCTCTCTAGTGGCTTAAAAGGCAAACAAGGCCGTTTCAGACAAAACTTACTTGGTAAGCGTGTCGACTATTCCGGTCGTTCAGTTATCGCCGTCGGTCCAAACCTCAAGATGTATCAATGCGGTCTCCCACGTGAGATGGCCGTTCAACTCTTACGTCCATTTATCGCAGCCATCCTCTTAAAGAGAGGCGTTGTCACTGCTCATAAACAAGCTGATAAGCTTATCGATGCATATGATCCAAAGGTTTATGACATCGTTGAAGAAATCGTCGGATTACATCCAGTTCTCCTCAACCGTGCTCCAACCCTTCATAGACTTTCCATCCAAGCTTTCCAACCTGTCTTAGTTGATGGACACGCTATCCGTTTACACCCACTTGTTTGCCCTGGCTTCAACGCCGACTTCGATGGTGACCAGATGGCCGTTCACGTCCCACTTGGCAAAGCTGCTCAATCTGAGGCCCTTAACCTCATGCTTGCTTCCAACAACATCCTTGGTCCAAAAGATGGCAAAACAGTCGTCGTTCCTGGACAGGATATGGTCTTAGGCAACTACTACTTAACTGCTGAAGAATCCATCGTTGATATGCTCAACCGTGCAAAAGATCTCCGCAAGGTTACCGTTTATGATGAAGCAGAAAAAGAAGCAAACGAAAAAGCTGCCGTTCAACAAGAAACATTTGCTAAAGAAGAAGGAAAGATCTTCGGATCTGTCACCTCTGTTCTTGAAGCATATGAAACAGGATCAATCCAAATTCACACACGTATCGTCATCCCAGCCAAAGCAATTCACAAGACCTTTGGCGATGATCTCAATGAATTCGCCCTTCCAGCAGATGTTGAGAATAAATATCTCATCACCACAGTTGGTAAGGTCATCTTCAACGAAATCTTCCCAGATGACTTCGTCTATATCAACTGCAACAAACCAGCTTCCATCAACCGTGAAACAATCGAATCTTGGTTCGTTTCCCCAGCTGACGTTCAAAAAGAACACGACGCTCTCGAAGCAAAGATCGGTTCCCTCTCCGATGAAGACGCAATCAAATTCATCGTTGAGAACTACTTCATGACAACTGATAAGAAGACTGGCAAGCTCGTCTATGTTGATGAACACTATAGAGATGCTGATTACCCAGAACTCGCAAAGATTGCCTTAGGCTTCCATAAAGACGGAGACAACTTAGCTGAGCATATCTGCTTAACCAACCTTCTTACTGGTATTGGCAAGAAAGACATCGGCGCCCTTATCGATATGGTCTTCCATAAATACGATATGAAGGACGAAGATAGAGCCGAGCCAAAACCATCAAAGACATCCGCAATCTTAGATAAGATCAAGGATCAAGGCTTCAAATATTCCACAATCTCCTCAGTTACAATCGCTCTCTCTGATATCAAAGATATTAAGAACAAAGACGGTTATGTCACTGAAGGTCAAAAGAAAGTTGATGCCATCAATGCCGCTTATAACCTTGGTTACATCGAAAACGATGAACGTTATAAACAAGTTTGTAAGGTTTGGACAAATGTCACCGACCAAGTCGCTAAAGAAGTCGCTGGTTATATGAAAAAAGATAACCGCAACCCATTGATTATTATGGCTGACTCTGGCGCTCGTGGCTCCTTAGACAACTTCAAACAGTTAATCGGTATGAAGGGCTTAGTTTCCAACCCAAAGAACGAAGCTATCGAACTTCCTATTATTTCCTCTTACCGCTCTGGTGTTAAGGTTAACGAATTCTTCATTAACACACACGGTGCTCGTAAAGGTGGAGCTGATACAGCCTTAAAGACTGCTGACTCTGGTTATTTGACAAGACGTCTTGTCGACGTTTCGCAAGACGTTATCGTCCGTGAGGATGATTGCCATTGCGACCACGGTTACAAAGTCCGCAAGATTGAAAAACTCTCTTCCGGTGGCGAAGCAAAAGTCATTGCCTCCCTCGCTTCTCGTATCAATGGCCGTTATGCCATGCACGATATCATCAATCCAAAAACTGGTGAAGTCATTGTTGCAGCTAACACCTTGATCCATGAAGATCAAGCTAAGGCAGTTGAAAAAGCTGGCATCGAAGAAGTTGAAATCCGTTCAATCTTCACTTGCCAAACAAAAGAAGGCGTTTGCCGTCATTGTTATGGTCTTAACATGGCAACCGGTCACCTCGTTCAACTTGGCGAAGCTGTCGGTATCATGGCCGCTCAATCAATCGGCGAACCTGGTACACAGTTAACCATGCGTGTCTTCCACACTGGTGGTATGGCTGGTGAAGATATCACTTCCGGTCTTCCACGTGTTCAAGAACTTGTTGAAGCCCGTAATCCAAAAGGCCAAGCAATCATCTCCATGTTTGCTGGTAAGATCACTGATATTGCCAACAACCAAGACGGTTCACAAACGGTCACAATTACTTCCTTAGCAGGACCTACAGCTGAAAATGAAATGGCTGAAGCTAAAGTGTATGAAATTCCACGTAACACAAAACTCGCTGATGGCGTCATCAAAGGCGCAACCATCGAGGCTGGTGGACTTATCACAAAAGGTTCTAAGAGACTTCAAGATCTCCTTGATTACACAGATGTTTCCACAGTTGAGACATACTTACTTAAGGAAATCAAATCAGTCTATGCAACTCAGGGTATCGAACTTTCCGATAAACACCTTGAAATCGTCATCAGACAAATGTTACGTAAGATGTTCATCACCGATTCTGGCGATACAAAACTCTTACCAGGAACAAGAGTCGATATCGATCGTTACACAGAAGCCAACCAAGAAGCCCTCATCAATGGCTTACGCCCAGCAATTGGACATCCATTGATCCTTGGCATCACAAAGGCTGCCTTAGAGACCGAATCATTCCTCTCCGCCGCATCCTTCCAAGAAACAACCCGTGTTCTCACCGATGCTTCAATCAAAGCAAAACGTGATAACCTCCATGGTTTGAAAGAGAATGTCATCACTGGCAAGCTCATTCCTACAGGAAGTGGCTTACTTACGGAAGAAGAAGAGAAAGAACATCTTAGCAACTTCGACGTCAAAGAAAAGATGAAAGAAGTTAAAGCTCAATATGTTGAAGCTCACGACCGTAAAGACGAAGTCGAAGACTAATAAATAGACTTAGCGTAGTCCTTCGGGGCTACGCTTTTTCTATACTCAAAAAGATATTTAATCTTTAAACATTTTTCTTAAAAGAACATAATATCTTCGTATTTAGGAGATGCTTATGATTCATATTATTTATACTAGACACGGTCAAACAGATTGGAACAAAGAGAAGAAAATTCAAGGGAATATCGATATTCCTCTTAATGAGAATGGAATTGCTCAAGCAGAAATGACAAGAGACCTTCTTAAAGATAGAAAAATCGACATGATGTTCTCCTCCCCATTAAAAAGAGCCTACGATACGGCAAATATCATCAAAGGCGATAGAGATATCGAAGTTATCAAGGAACCGTTATTGAAAGAACTTTGCTATGGCGATCTTGATGGCGCAGTAAGAACGAACAACCCTCAATATGAAGAACATAGGAATTCTTTCTTCAAGAGATATCCAAATGGAGAAAGCTATTTAGATGTATATCATCGAATCGCGACATTCTTTGAAAAACTAAAGAAAGAATATGATGGGAAAGTATCGACTGTCCTTATTGTCGCCCATGGCGGAATGTCTAGGCTAGTGAATGCATATTTCAAAGATATGGAAAATGAAGAAGTGCCTACCTTCATCATCCATAATTGCGAGGTAAAAGAATACGATTTGTTATAAAAGTCATCTTATTATCCTCTATATATAGATATATAAAAGAATTTATTCATAATTATTTCAAACAAAATAAAGTATTCTTAAAGCACACTTAACCCTGTGTATCAAAATTGATATAAATTCGATGTTGACAATACTTTTTGTGGGACGTAAACTTTTCCAGCATGTGAAAAGGGCAACATCCCTTTTTTCACGAATGCGTATACTCGTAAAGGAGAATAGGACAAAATGCCTACAATTAATCAACTTGTCCGTTCTGGCAGAAAGAGCAACGTTAAGAAATCTAAGTCACCAGCCTTAGGAAAACGTTATAACTCCTTAACCAAAACGACAAAGAATCAACCTAGTGCTCAAAAACGTGGTGTTTGCACCCGTGTTGGCACAATGACTCCTAAGAAGCCAAACTCTGCTCTTAGAAAATACGCCCGTGTACGTCTTTCCAATGGTTATGAAGTCACAGCCTATATCGGCGGTGAAGGACATAACTTACAAGAACACTCCACCGTTATGATTCGTGGTGGCCGTGTCAAAGACTTACCAGGTGTCCGTTACCACATCATCCGTGGTACTCTTGACTGCGCCGGTATCGAAGCCCGCCGTCAAAGCCGTTCCTTATATGGAACAAAGAAACCAGCTCCAGCTAAATAATAGAAAGGATTAGAAAATTATGTCACGTAAAGGAAAAACTGAAAAACGCGATGTCTTGCCAGATCCAATCTATAACAGCAAGCTCGTCACACGTTTAATCAACCGTGTTATGTATGATGGCAAGAGAGGAACTGCCCAAACCATCATCTACAATTCCTTCAAGATCATTGAAGAAAAAACACAAAAGCCAGCAATTGATGTCTTTGCAACCGCAATCAACAACATCATGCCAGAAGTCGAACTCAAAGTTCGCCGTATTGGTGCTGCAAACTACCAAGTTCCAGTCGAAGTTAGCCCAGAAAGAAAGCAAACTCTCGGTCTTCGTTGGTTAGTCACCTATTCCCGTCTTCGCAATGAAAAGACAATGGAACAAAAATTAGCCGCTGAAATCATCGATGCAGCTAATGGTTCCGGTGCTTCCGTCAAGAAGAAGGAAGATGTCCATAAGATGGCTGAAGCCAACAAGGCTTATGCACATTATCGTTGGTAATTAAAGGAGAATACCTATGGCAGATGAAAATATGATCAATGAGAGCTCGACCTACGATCTCCCACACACCCGCAACATTGGTATTATGGCTCACATCGATGCTGGTAAAACAACAACGACTGAGCGTATCCTCTATTACACAGGACGTACCCACAAAATTGGTGAAGTTCACGAAGGAGCTGCCACCATGGACTGGATGGTCCAAGAACAAGAACGTGGCGTTACAATCACCGCGTCTGCTACAACAACCTTCTGGAAAGGCCAACGTATCAACATCATTGATACCCCAGGGCACGTCGACTTCACAGTCGAAGTTGAACGTTCTCTCCGTGTTCTCGATGGCGCTGTTACAGTCCTCGACTCCAAGAACGGTGTTGAACCACAAACAGAAACAGTTTGGAGACAAGCTGATAAGTATGGTGTTCCAAGAATCGTCTTCTGCAACAAGATGGACGCTATTGGTGCCGACTTCTATATGTGCTTAGACACATTAAAAGAAAGACTTGGCGTTAAATATGCCGCTTTCCAACTCCCTATTGGCAAAGAAAGCCAATTCAAAGGCGAAGTTGACCTCGTTACAATGACAGCTTGGATCTTTGGCGATAACAAAGATGATGTCCCACAACACATTGATATCCCAGAAGATTTAAAAGACAAAGCCGCTGAATACCATCAAAAACTCATCGAAGCCCTTGCTGACTATGATGAAGACTTAATGATGATGGTCTTAGACGGACAAGAACCAAGTGTCGATATGATTAAGAACGCTGCCCGTAAGGCCGTCTTAACATCCCAATTCTTCCCAGTATTCTGCGGAACAGCCTTCAAGAACAAAGGTATTCAACTCCTTCTTGATGCTGTCCTTGACTACTTACCATCCCCACTTGATATTCCAGGTGAAAAAGGAACACACAATGGCGAAGATTACGTTTGTAAAGTCACAGATGACGCTCCATTCGTCGGTCTTGCCTTCAAGATTGCTACCGACCCATTCGTTGGCCGTTTAGCATATGTCCGTGTTTATCAAGGCGTCTTAAAGAGTGGTACATATGTTCTTAACTCCTCAAATGGAAAACAAGAACGTATTGCTCGTTTAGTCTTGATGCACGCCAACCATCGTCAAGAAGTCGATTGCTTACACGCTGGTGAAATCGGTGCTGTCGTCGGCTTAAAGAACACTACAACTGGTGATACACTCTCTGATCCAAACGAAGATGTCGTTCTCGAGTCCCTCGAGTTCCCAGAACCAGTCTTGGAACAAGCTGTTGAACCAAAAACAAAAGCAGATTTGGAGAAGATGAATAACGCTATCCAAAAACTCGCTGAAGAAGATCCTACATTCAAAGCTCATACAAATACTGAAACTGGCCAAACAATCATTGGCGGTGTCGGTGAGCTTCAACTCGATATCATCGTTGACCGTATGAGAAGAGAATTCGGCGTCGAAGTTAACGTTGGTAGACCTCAAGTCAACTATCGTGAAACAATCCGTAAGACAGGTGAAGCACAAGGTCGTTATGTCAAACAATCTGGTGGTCACGGTCAATATGGTGACGTATGGATCCGTTTCGAACCAAACCCAGGAAAAGGATTTGAGTTCGTTGATGCTATCGTTGGTGGTGCAGTTCCAAAAGAATTCATCAAACCAACACAACAAGGTCTCGAAGATGCTATGACTCGTGGCTTAGTCGCTGGCTATCCAGCAATTGACATCAAAGCAACATTATTTGATGGTTCCTACCACGATGTCGACTCTTCCGAAGCTGCTTATAAGATTGCCGCTTCCATGGCTCTTAAAGCTGCTGCTGGAAAATGTGATCCAGTTATCCTTGAACCTGTTATGAAAGTCGAAATCACCGTTCCAGAAAAGTATTACGGCGATGTCATTGGTGATGTCACCCGTAGACGTGGCGAAATCACAGGCGAAATCCAACGCGGTAACGCAAAAGAAATCGACTGCTTCGTCCCACTTGCTGAAATGTTCGGCTATGTTACCGATCTTCGCTCTATGACACAAGGTCGTGGTAACTTCATGATGGCTTTTGACCACTATGGAGAATGCCCACGCTATGTCCAAGATCAAATTATTGCAAACAGCAATATGTCAAATCGTTAATTCTCGTTGATTAATTATTTGATGCGATTTACAATAATTGAGCGTTTTGTTTAAACCATTATTGGAGGAATAAAAACAATGGCAAAAGAGAAATTCAACCGTGACCGCACCCACGTTAACGTTGGTACAATCGGCCACATCGACCATGGTAAGACAACCTTATCAGCCGCAATCATGCACGTTCTCAGCTTAGTTGGCAAAGAAACCAACGGTGCTGAAGGAAATGCAAAAGACGTCGGATACGCTGGTATCGACTCTACACCAGAAGAAAGAGCTCGTGGTATCACCATCAACTCTGCTCACGAAGAATACGAAACAAAGACACGTCACTATGCCCACGTCGACTGCCCAGGGCACGCTGACTACATCAAGAACATGATTACCGGTGCCGCTCAAATGGATGCCGCTATCCTTGTTGTTGCTGCAACTGATGGCGTTATGCCTCAAACACGTGAACACGTCCTTCTTGCTCGTCAAGTCGGTGTTCCAGCAATCATCGTCTTCCTTAACAAATGTGATATGGTCGACGATCCAGAATTAGTCGACTTAGTCGAAATGGACGTTCGTGACCTTCTCACATCCTACGGCTTCCCAGGAGACACTCTCCCAGTCGTCCGTGGTTCCGCTTTAAAAGCTGGCCAAGCCGCTTCCAGCAAAGATGCTGATGCAGCCTGCGTCCTCGAATTACTTAAAGCTCTTGACACATACATCCCAGATCCAGTCCGTTCTGATGATAAGCCATTCTTAATGCCTATCGAAGACGTTATGACAATCTCTGGCCGTGGCACAGTCGTTACTGGCCGTGTCGAACGTGGTGTTGCCAAGATGAATGACGAAGCCGAAATCGTCGGTATCCGTCCAACAATCAAGACAGTTATCACTGGTCTCGAAATGTTCCGTAAGACACTTGATTTCGTCGAATCTGGCGATAATGCTGGTGTTCTTCTCCGTGGTGTTACACGTGACCAAGTCGAACGTGGTCAAGTTCTTGCTAAACCAGGATCTATCGTTCCACACGACAAATTCACTGCTACAGTCTACGTCCTTACAAAAGAAGAAGGCGGCCGTCACACAGGCTTCTTAAAAGGCTATCGTCCACAATTCTTCTTCCGTACAACTGATATCACTGGTACCATCGACCTCCCAGCCGATGTCGAAATGGTTATGCCAGGTGACCACGTTACATTCACAGTTAGCTTAATCCACCCAGTTGCTCTTGAAGCTGGTACAAAATTCTCTATCCGTGAAGGTGGCAAAACTGTCGGTTCCGGACAAGTCGTCGAAATTCTTCACTAATTCTTATTAGTTAAGTATCTAACGATAAAATTAGCCCTTGCTTATGCAGGGGCTTTTTTTCATTCTTAAGTTTACTTAAATCTCTTAAATTATTTCTTTCATTATTTCCCTTAATAACCTATATTTATTGCCATGGAACAAAAAGATTTATTAACAGCAGCACCAGTATCTAAAAGAGCATTCGCCTTCATCATCGATTTCCTTTTAGCATTTATTATTGGCACAATATTAAACAATTTCGTCACAGGAACCTATTTATTTAAGGCAATGGGCGGAAATACTTATCAACAAGATTATTATTCATTTGCCTCAGACTCCGGATTAGTTAACGTAGAGAAAAGCGATGATGGGTCTATCAAATCCATCTATTTATATGCTTATGCACCAGATGGAAAAGAAAACAAGACTCTCCAATATGTTGCAACGCCTAATGGTGAGATGGGTTATGAAGCATATTTAGATATCGTTTGGAACTATTACACGGTTTTCTATCCAACAGATTCCCGCATGGTTAAGCCTGAAGGATATACATATGATGCAAATAAGCTAGATAGTTACAAAACTTATGTCTATAAAGATATATTCCTTCTTCCTGACCCAAGCAGCGTTGAAGGAAAGACTGACGTAACTCTTTCTTCAAACGATTCTTCTCAAACTTATTTCCAATATGCGACAAATGAAGATGGGACGCCAAACTTAACTGTCAAACCTGTCTTGAAAGATTCTATTAAAACTGATTTAGCAGATGAGAATAAGAAAACTGAGACATTAACGAATCTTCGTAACTACTTCATTGAAATTAGCGAATCATCCTCCTCAATATCCGTTTCTGGAAGCGGAATCTATTATGGCGCGGCCTTACATATGGAAGGGCAAAACGGCTCCAACCAAACATATTTCACGAATATCTACACAAAAGTTTCATGGATGTCCTGGGAATGCTCTCTTGTTGCTGTCCTACCAATGTATTTCATCTTCCTTTTCTTGATTCCTCTTTGTGACAAGAAAGGTAGAAGCATTGGCAAATACATCTTTGGCTTAGCGACGATTCAAAAAGACGGATTATATATGAATGTCATTCAAAGAATCTTCCGCCCACTCGTCATGATGCTTATTGCCTCTTTGACCTTGATTCCTAATAACGCGATAAGCTTGCTTGTATTTGGCGTGGTCGCTCTTCTTGATTTCGGCTTTATTGCCTTTGGAAAAACCAACCAAGCCTTGCATGATAAGCTCTTCAAAACAACTGTTGTCTCAAACAAAAAATCAAAGATCTTCAAAACGATTGAAGAAAGAGATGACTACATCAAGGAAGAAACTCTAAAAGAAGAAGCAGAGAAACCAAAGAAGAAAGAAAAAGCTTCTACAGGCGGGAATGTGATTGATTTATCTATTGAAGAAGTTCAAGTAGAAGAAAAAGAACCATCCACAGAAGAAAACGTTAACTTAACAAAAGAAGACTAACCCCACGGGTTAGCCTTTTTCTTTAAATAATAGACATCCTCTTTCCTATCATATACAAGTTCATCAGGAAGATGATATTTCTTCAAATATGAACGTATGTCATCGATATATCTCTTAAATGAAGTCTCATTGATCAAACATGATTCAAATATATCTTTCTTTTTGATTCGTTCCCCGCTAGATAATTTGCTATAGACATATAAGATTGTTTCCGTTTTCTTACTCATATGAAAATTCTATCAATCTTTACATATTTTTACAATTTGAGGCATTTCCTAATATAGCATGCGTGAAGATGTTCACTAAAATTAAAGGCCAAGACTTATGGCGTTTATTTTGCTTGAATACGCGTACCTATGTATTAATATTTATACGTATTTTATATACGCTATGCGTGTAATGGAGGTGCGTGTGATAAAAACGTTGAAAAAAACATTTGCAATAGCACTCGCCACCGTCACATTAGTGGCCTGTGCTTCTAAATCTGAGACTAATTCTTCTAATAGCCAAGAATCTCAATCATCAAAGAAAGAGTCATCCTCAAGCAAAAGTCTCCCGAGCATCTATAAGGTAACATTCCAAAATTATGACGGAACTATCTTATATGAAACGGAAGTAGAGGAAGGAGATTCCGCAGAATATGTTGGAGAAGTGCCAACTAAACCTGTAGAAGAAGAAAAAGTTGACTACACCTATGAATTTGTAGGATGGGACAAAGAGTTGAAAAACATACTTGAAGACACGATTACGACTGCGATGTTCAAAGTCAAAACCGAAAAAGGCTGGGGAGACATCGTTTGGTTCTAAAGAAAAGGAAATGAAATATGGAAAAGAAAGAATATAACAAGCCTATAATCGAAATCATTTATATCAACGAAAGCGACATTATAGCGACAAGTGGCCTTAACGACAAAGGCGCATTAGACAATTGGCTTAACGAAGATGGCAAAGAGGATTGGACGTTATGAAACTAAAAACATTTTTATCCCCTGTAGTCGTTTCTTTGCTTGCTATTCCAGCAGCTCTTGCATCAAGTGCAAAAGTTAATGCATTAAATCTTTTTGAAGATGAAGTTGGCTATGCGTCCACAAACTATTTCGGTGGTGAAACACCTATAAATTGTTACAAAAAGAATGCCGCTCTTGAACCTACTTCAACTGCTCCAACCTTTGGAGACAAGTTTGGTATTCAAGTCTCTAATGTTTCTAAATCTGGAGAAACAAACGTCCGTTCTGTTAGATTTATTGCAGAAGTCAGCACTTTAAACTGCTCTGTTAAGTTCAATAGAACCGTAAAATCACTTGGAAACGATAAGAAGGTCTCTGACGATGATGAAATAATCAAAGAGGCTTCCTCAATTGACGTTGTTTCCGCCTATACATCTATTGCAAATGGCGAAACAACATTCACCCCAACAAACAATCATTATTTAGTTGTTTACACGATGAACAACGTTCCAGAAGCTTATTGGGATTATTATTTCGATGTCAGCGCTACACTCACTTACTTAGATGCAAACGAAACTGAACAAACCGTTACATCCGAAAGCCATAAAGCCAATATTTTAGGCGGATTATATTCGTCAAATAATGCGACTATCACTGCAAATAGTGATAGCACCAACACGATTGCTTATGCTGATAGCACAATCAGTAATTCAACAGCACTCTCTGCCACATTAGAGATTCCTGATTCAACTTATCCCGCAATCGCTGTTAAAAAAATAGAGACATCAAGCGTTTCAACTATGTCATTTGGTGCTGATGTCACTAGTATTGGAGAAGCTGCTTTCTCAAATAAAGTTGGTACAAATGAAGAAACAAACGGAACAGGATCCGATTATTCTAACTACGAATCGCCTTATACTGGTTTGACTTCTGTCTCATTTGGCAATCAAGCAACTTCATTTGGAGATTTTGCCTTTGCTGGTTGCACAAATTTAGAAACCATCACATGGCCTACTGGCTCAAATGGCTTGCCATCAATTGGCACGGTCGGATATGGCACGTTCGCTGGCAGTGGCATTACCAAGATAGATATCCCTGATTCATTAACAATTCAAGCATATGCTTTTGGCGGTTGCTCAAAACTAAAAGAAGTCACTATCTACAATGAATGTTTATGCGATAATGAACTTTCTGATAATCCTTCTCTAGAAACTGTTACATTTTCAGAGAAAATTAATAATTCGCTAAATGAAAATTCAGCAGCAGCCGGAGGACTTACGTGGCTTGGTGGAATGAATGGAGCAGACAAGAGTTCTTTTAAAAACTCACCTGCCATCAAAACTGTTAATGTTTATTGCAAAACTCTAGCAGATAACATCTGGGCAAACGCTTTTGTAGATTGCACGGCACTTGAAACATTCAATACAACAAGCTCAACCGTTTTGTCTGCTAATATGTTCAAGAACTGCACATCTTTGAAGACAATCAATTTAACTACAGAGGCAACTAAGATTGATTCAAGCACATTTACTGATTGTGGTTCAGAAAATGTCACGATTAATTACACTGGTACCCTTGAAGAGTTTGAAAAGATTTGCGGTGATGGGTGGTATACAGGCGCTAAAGTCACAGTAAAAACATCTGACAACTCAACGGGAACTACTTATAACGGCTTATAATCGCTAAAGAATACGTCACCATACGGTGGCGTTTTTTCTTTTAAACACATAGAGTGATATATTTGCACCTCTCAAAGAAACTTCATGATAAAGGCTTTTAAGCAAAGCACGCCAATAAAAGTGAAGGCAAAAAGCTAAAAACGAATATTTGATGCAGATTCATAAACCCTGTTGGATTGGGATTGTATACCTTTTTACAAATTTTTACGTTCTTTAATATTCACTAAATCTTTTTTCTAATTATAATATGTGTGGAAGACATCTTCCGAAAGGACATAACAAACGACACCCCCGTTTCTATTCAGAAATGAAAAATCAAAACGTTTGACGTTTATTTTTCTTACCAGTGGGTGTTTTTCTTTTTGTTGGAAAGAAAGGACAATTAAATGAAAACAAAAAAACTATGTTTATTGGCGTTAGGCAGCATTCTTATGCTCGCTTCATGCGGAGAAAGTAACGACCAACCTATCTCAAGCGAAACTCCAGCTACGAGCCAATCCTCATCAGAAGAAACGGTTTCTTCATCCGCTTCATATGAATTTGACTATGAATTAACAAGCGTTGCTGATGCATTAGAAATCGCCAAGCAAAATACGACCGCAACAACGACTCGTTATTACATCTTTGGCGAAATCACAGCAATTTCTAACTATTCATATGGCCAAATGACGATCAAAGATGACACAGGCTCAATTGAGGCATATGGCACATATTCCGCTGACGGTGTCTCTCGTTATTCCGAACTTGAAAATAAACCACAAGTCGGTGATTTAGTTGTTCTTTATTCCACACTCGTTAACTACAATGGCACCCCAGAAATCAAATCTGGCTGGATCGTTTGGCAAAAGAGCGCTGAAAAAGAGTTTGATGAAAGTGATTATGCAAGCAAGAGCATTGCCGAAGCAAGAAACCTTTCAAGTGGAAACAAGGTCAAAATCAGTGGTGTAGTCGCAAGAATCACATATGCTAATGGCATGGTTCCATCTGGCTTCTATGTTATTGATAACACCTCATCCATTTATATTCATTCCTCTGAAGCCGCTTCACAAGTAAAAGAAGGCAATAAGATTAGCGTTTGTGGCGCTCTTGATTATTGGATTCTTGATTCAGAAAAGACAAATGCAGCAAAACATGGTTACAATGGTTCTTGCCAATTAAGCGATGTCACAATTACTGCAAATGATAAATTAACAACGAACACCTATGACAAATCCTGGATTGAAGAAAGCTCCATCAAGGATATCATGGATACCTCAGTAACAGAGAACATCACCAATAAAATCTACAAAGTTAACTCTTATGTTAAGAAAGCCGCAGGAACTGGATTTACGAATTATTACTTCGATGATATCGATGGCGTGACTGGTTCATACACATATACCCAATGCAACGGCTCTGATTTCTCTTGGCTAGATGAGTTTGATGGAAAGATCTGTACAGTTTATCTCACCGCCATCAATGCAAAATGCAATGCAGCGGGTGCTTCTTGGCGTTTTATGCCAATCGAAGTCATCGATGAAGGATACACATTCAATACAAAAGACGTAAACGAATATGTCTGGAAATATCATGTCAAAGACTTATTCCAAGAAGTCTACACCGGTGACCCAATTCTCGAAGTTCCAACAAGCATATCTTCAACAATCTTAGGTTTTGAAAATGCATCGATATCTTATTCTTCAAGCAATGAAGAAGTTGCTACATTTGAAACTGAAGAAGATAAGACAATCTTCCATATTAAAGGCGTGGAAGGATCCGCAACTCTTAATATCACCATCAATTATGGCAACAATGAGGCCTTAACAAAGACATTAAGCGTTTCCTATTCTAGTGTTGTCATTGGCGAAACAAAGACTGTCAAAGAAGCAATTGACGCAACAGATGGCGAAGAAATCACTGTCGAAGGAATTGCCGGTCCATCTTTAGTCAATCAAGTTGGTTTCTACTTAATTGATGAAACTGGCGTAATTGCCGTTAAGACATCTTCTGAAGCAATGGGAGAAATCTCCTTAGGAAACAAAGTCGTATTCAAAGGAACAAGAAAGAAAGGATATGGCCTTAAAGATGGAGCAACATCTGCTGGACAATCCTGTTTATTAGATTCAACTCTTGTCGCTAACTTATATGGCAAGCACGAGTATTCTAGAAATACCTTTATCTCTGGAAAGACTCTTGCTGACTTATACGCCATGGATCCAACCGTTGATCATTCAACTGAAGTCTATACCGTTACAGCTAAGATTCAAAAGACTGAAACAACATATTATTCCCAAATCGCTTTGGTTGATGGTGATACAAAATTCAGCCTTTATTGCTCTAGTGCAAACCAATATAACTGGTTGGCTAACGCATTCGAAGCAGACACCGAAATCACCTTCGATATCGCTCTTTGTAACTGGAATAGCAAGAAGTTCTGGACTGGTTGCGTCCTTTCTGCAACAGATGGAACAACAAGTGTCACCAACGCTCTCAATTATTCCAAATAAGTCAAGCAAAATAGACGGGGCTAGAAATAGCTCCGTTTTTCTTTTGAGAAATCTCACTTTTTATTTATAATAAAATCCATGCCAAAAGATTATGTCGAAAAAATAGAAAACAACACTGATGAAAATGGTGTATTGATCGTTAGAGGAGGGGCTCTAAGAAGAATTCTTGCTGAATTGGCAGATATTCTTACCGCCTTCATTTTAGCCATCACCATTTATGGGGTTGGTTTTCAAAAACTTTTTGGGTATGAGACTTATTCAAGCAAGATGTCTAGCATTTCTTCTGAAATGACTTCTTTGATGGTTGAAAAAAACCTCTACAAGAAAAAAGACGATGGAAATATTCTCCTTAAATCCGACTTAACTGATACATGGTCCTATTATTATCTTTCAAAACAAACCGATTCATTTAAGGAAAGAGATAAATATGAACCCCTGAAAGATTATTACACTCTCACTAGAGTTGCCACTCAAGGAAATATGAGCCAAGCTCAATACAATACGGAAATACTTAAATTGCCTACAAGCATTGATGGTTCATATGAAAATACCATATTCGTATACAATTCTTCATCCACGGATCCCTTAAATTCTGAACCAGTATTCAATTCAGACATTCAAACGAATCTGAATAAATATTATCTTGGAAACACGGATGCCTATGATCCTAAAAAAGCATACGATACCGTTTCAACATTCTTTTCTAATGCCTACGATACGGCCTTCTCTGAAGCAGTGAAAGATGAAAAATACAAGACCCTTGTATTAGAATACGCCTCAAATATGTGGACACGCGCATATCTTCAATCCGCGGCTATCCTATCTTCATACCTTCTTGGTGCAATAATAACTTTCTTACTCATCCCATTGATTCAGCTAAGTGGTTTAACTTTAGGTAAGAGGGTCGCTAAACTTCAAATCAATGACATTAAAGGAAAGAAACCACGTTGGTATTCTTTCTTAATTAGAGGATTAGTTCAAATAATAACTTATTGTTTCCTTATTCCCTTTATCGGTGTAATGTCTTTTGGCTTTGGCGCTTTTGAGATGCCTCTTTTTGAAATTGGCTCATTTAGTTTAAATTTATCTGTTTTTGGCATTGTTGGTTTATTATTAGTCGTAGCTTCCCTTATCATGTTATTCGTAACGCCAGGCAAGCAATCCTTACATGATCTAGCCTCCCTTACTTACGTGAACACCTCGGATATTAAAAAGATTCGTGATGAAGAAGCAAAATTAGAGAAAAAAGAAGATGGAAGAAACTAAAGAGAAGAAAACATTAGAATATTTCAAAGCTCCTTTTGGCAAGAGGATGGTTTCAATCGTTATTGAGCTTCTCTTACTTGCATTTGGTACGATTGCTTTTCTTTTCTGTTCAAGATTGGTGGTTGAAAAGATGCCACTATATACAGATTCATTTGAGACATATGTGCAAATTTCCAAAGATTCAGGCTTATATGTATGCAATGATTCAACAGAAAATAACCTTGTCACATTAACTGAATATTATGGCGAAAAGACATACGAGGTTCAAAATAATGCGATAGAAGAAGCGCTCAGCAAATTCTATACCCTTGAAGAGTTCTTCTCCCAAGATCCCTCTTCTGAATCATATGGCCCAAATATCTACTACAAACAAAAAATAGGGGATACGTGTATTGGTAAAGAAGACGGAAACACTTATTTTATGCTTGATGCAAGCGGCAACGTTCAAAGGAATCCATCATATAACGAAGAAAAGATGAACGGCTTTTATTTAAGCGCATATGATAGAGCTGTCGCATATATTCAAAACAATGAAACATATCTCCAAGCAAGAAACGTTTTGACCATCTACATCAACCTCATTTTGATACCTCTCTCCATTACTTTGTCATTTCTCGTGTTTGAATTCCTCATTCCAATGACTTTTGGAAGAAGAGGAAAACGCACTCTTGGAATGATGAGCATGAAACTCTCTTTGCTATCTTCTAATGCTCTATCTTGCACGGCTAAGCGTTACATAGGAAGACAAGCCATTCAATTGTTTTTGATTGTCTTGCTTTCTTTGGTCTCTTTTGGCATCCCTCTAATTGTTTCCTTTTCCATGATGATATTTAGAAAAGATGGTCAGAGTCTCCATGATTACCTCTCAGGTACATATATGGTTGATTCATCTGAGCAATCCGTCTATCTAACTTACAAGGAAATGGAAACTTTGCAAAAGAAAGCTGAAAGTAGAGATAGCAATCCTTTACTCCCTCCAAGAAAAGACGATAAAAACGCACCTCTTGGCGATGATTCCATTTGGCGTAATTTACGTGACAAATAGAAATGTATTCGCTTACAAACACGATTACTTCTATTTAATAAAATAGTGGGCTTGAAAAGAAGAGACATTTCTCTTAAAATCAGTATTGCAATATTAATGATTGGAGACGCTCAATGGAGATTAGACTCAAAAATCTTACCAAATGCTTCCCGGGAAACCCAAAGAAGGGAATTCCTGACACTTATGCTGTGAAGTCTTTGGACGTTACAATTCCTGATGGAAAATTAGTTGGCCTTTTAGGCCCTTCTGGATGTGGTAAATCCACAACTCTTTACATGGTTGCGGGTCTTTTAGAACCTACAGAAGGTGAAATCTGGTTCGGTGATGAAGATGTTACCGATCTTGAACCAGAAAAGAGAGGAATTGGCTTAGTCTTCCAAAACTACGCTCTCTACCCTCATATGACCGTTTATAAGAACGTTGCCTTCCCTCTTACCAATCTTCGTATCGAAGAAAAAGTTCTTGATGATGATGGAAATGAAGTTCTTGATGAAACAGGCAAACCATATATCAAAAAGAGAAAACTCACAAAAGATGAAATTGATAAAATCGTCCGTGAGACAGCTAAGATTGTTCAAATCGAAGAATACTTAGAAAGAAAGCCAAATCAATTATCAGGCGGTCAACAACAACGTGTCGCCATTGCTAGAGCCTTAGTTAAGAAACCAAAAGTTCTCTTACTTGATGAACCTCTTTCTAACTTAGATGCTCGTCTTAGACTCCAAACACGTGAAGAAATCAGAAGAATTCAACAATCTACTGGTATTACCACAATATTCGTTACCCACGATCAAGAAGAAGCCATGTCCATCTCTGATGAGATCGTTGTCATGAAACTTGGCGTTGAACAACAACGTGGTATTCCACAAGATGTCTATAACAATCCATGCAACAAATTCGTTGCTAACTTCTTAGGCACCCCACCAATCAACCTTTTCAAAGGCCGTATTGAGAATAACAAAGTCTATATCGGTGACCAAGTTGTTCGTGAAATCACAGAAAAAGAAGTGCCAAATCAAGAATGTACAGTTGGCATTCGTCCAGAAGGTATCGTTGTCGATCCAAAAGGAAGCTTCACATTCAATTGTGAACGTATCCTTACCATGGGACGCGATATCATGCTTGCTTCCGAACATCCAGATGCAGTTTCCAACGTTAAATTCGTCGTTGACGCTTTCGTTGAAGTATCTACTGGAGAAGTTCACGCTTCCGTTAAACCTCATAAGTGTTTTGCCTTCTCTCTTGAAGGAAATGAGGAGAGGATTATCTAAGGATGGAAAACTCTGTTACTACCGAAAAGAAACCAAACTTCTTCTCCAAATTCTTTAAGAGAAAGGAGAGAGTTTCCGCTGATGCTGGCGAAAGAAATAACTGGAAAGCATGGCTTTACCTTGCTCCAGTTATCATCCTTTTAGCTGTCTTCACCTTCTATCCTTTAATTAATACTATTGTCATCGCTTTCCTTAAAAACTATGACTATACGACTCAAGCAAGTGAAGGCTTCACCTTCGATAACTTCCTCACCGTTCTTACCTTAGCTGGTAAAGATGGCGCTCAAAACTTAGTCTATCGTTGGAATTGCTTTGATCAAGAAGGTCTTACTTACTATATTAACGCGGCTGGTCAAACAGTTCGTGTTTATTTCCAGACAGATGTTCTTAGATATGCCTTGCCAAACACAATGCTTATCACTTTTGTTACAGTCCCTGTCTCAATCATTATCGCTTTATTAATTTCCGTTTGTTTGAATTCAATTAAAGCATTCAAGAAGATATTCCAAACGATATTCTTCGTTCCTTATGTTACTAACGCTATCGCCGTCGGTATGGTCTTCGCCGTTTTGTTTGATTCTCAAGGTATCTTGAACTTCATTTTTGGCCTAGGCAACCACAAATGGATTGATGGCGGTGCTACATGGGGCTCAGGTATGCTTGCTTTATGTATCTATATTGTTTGGCACGCCCTTCCTTATAAGATCCTTATCTTCTTATCAGCTCTTCAAAACATTGATAAACAATATTACGATGCAGCTAAGATTGACTGCGCAGGCAAATGGAAAACATTCTGGCACGTCACTGTTCCAATGCTTTCCCCACAAATCCTTTATATCATGATCACATCTTTCATTGGATCATTTAAGGAATATACATCGGTCGTTGGCCTATTTGGCTCACCTTCCACAGATGGCGGTTCAACTAAGAACATGTACACGATTGTTTATTACATTTACGAATGCTTAAGCGCACCAACTACAGTTTCTAGAGGTGCAGCCGCAGCCGTATTGCTCTTTATCATCATTATGATATTCACAGCAATTCAATTCCAAGTTTCAAAGAGGAGGGTTCATTATTAATATGGAATACGATTCAAGAAATTTCATTCAAAAACTCTTCAACATGAAATCTCGTGAAGAGAAACAAGCTCTAAGAGAAGCCTCCGAAGAGTATCAAGCAATTGACACTTCAAGCATGACTCTCGTTATCAAAGAAGGACACGCTAACGCTGCTCAACTTCAAAAAGCTCAAAAAGCAGGACGCATAATTACATCAGTAATCACATACGCCTTCCTTCTTTTCATGAGCGTCATCATCCTCTTCCCGTTCTATTGGATGATCATCACCTCTTTAAAGAGCACCACAGAAATCCGTGCTACAACACAGACTTTCTTCCCAGCAACTGTTCTTTGGACCAACTACATTACTGTTTTCAACACATTTGACTTCATCACTTACGTTGGCAACACCTTAGTCGTTGGTGTCATTTCAACAATTGGCACATTGATTACGACAATCCTTGCCGCTTTCGCCTTTGCTCGTCTTAACTTCAAAGGAAAAGACTTCATCTTTGCTATCCTTTTAGCAACAATGATGATTCCTGGCGAAATGATGGTTATTACAAACTACATCACCGTCGCTAAATTACCTTGGTATGAATTTGGTGTTGGACAAGTCACAGGATGGCTCACCTACAAAGATTCCGTCTTTGCTTCCATGATCGTCCCATTCTGGGTTTCTGTCTTCTATATTTATTTATTAAGACAAAACTTCAAACAAATCCCTAACGAATTATATTTAGCTGCCAAAGTTGATGGAAAATCAGATTGGCAATTCTTATGGCATGTCATGGTTCCTCTTGCTATGCCAACCTTAATCTCGATCTTCATCCTTAAACTTATGGGTACTTGGAACTCCTATGTATGGCCTCAACTCGTCACAGCAGGCAATGAATCATGGAGACTTGTCACAAATGGTCTTCGTTCATCCTTCTCGACAACATCTGGCGAACCACAATACGGTATCCAGATGGCCGCGACCATCCTTGTAACAGTTCCGTTACTCTTATTGTTTATATTCTTCCGTAAGTATATTATGAAAGGCGTAGGCCGCGCTGGTATTAAAGGATAGGCCTCAAAATTGGTTACACTTCGTAAAGAATGTAATATAGATATTTAAAATTAGAAATGGAGAAAAGAATGTCTAAAAAAAGATTATTAACATGTGCTCTCGCTCTCTTATCGATCGGAACACTCGCAGGATGTGGCGAAACTGAAACATCCTCAGTCGACGAAGAATTAATCAAATTCGACGAATCTGTTGCAGCCCTTGGTAATTTAAAACAATTAAATTGCGAAATTACTTTCTGGCATACAATCGGTAAAACAAATCAAGAAACTCTCGAAACAATGATTACCGAATTCAACAAGACTTATCCAAACATTAAAATCACCCACTCTCAACAAGGCGGTTATGATGATGTCAAGAGCGCCGTTTCCAACGCTATTCCAGCTGGAACGACCCCAACAATGGCATATTGCTATCCTGACCACGTTGCTGACTACCTCCCTTCTGGCTCAGTCGTTAAACTCGACAATTTCATGAACTCCTCCCTTATCGGTTTAGGCGTTGAAGACAATGGCCTTGGCGATAAAGCAGCATCTGATTACATTCAAACGTATCTTTCCGAAGGAAATAACTACACCATCAATGGTGTTAAGCAAAATGGCTACTATTCCATGCCATTCTCCAAATCCACAGAAGTTCTCTTCTATAACAAAGATGCTTTTGAAGCAAATGGTTGGAACGTCCCTACAACATGGGATCAAATGTGGGCCCTTTGCAAAACAATCAAAGAAGCAGACGAAGATGTCATTCCATTAGGATATGACTCCGATGCTAACTTCTTTATCACCTATTGCGCACAAAACAACATTCCATATACAACAGGTGAAGGCAGCGAACACTTCCTTTTCAACAACGCCGAAGCAAAAGCTTTCGTTAACACAATCAAAGAATATTCCTGTGTCGAAGGTGGAAAAGGCTATTGGACTTCCCAAGCTCAATTAGGTTCCGGAACATATACATCAACAAAGTTCTGCGATATGGAACTCATGATGTCCATTGGTTCAACTGGCGGTACAACATATAACGTTACAAGCAACTTTACGACTGGCGTTGCTGCTTTACCACAATCTGATACAAACAATGGCAAAGTCATCATGCAAGGACCTTCCATCTGCTTTATGTCTGATTCCACACTCTCTCAAAGAGTCGGTGCATGGTTATTCTACAAATTCATCACCAACACCCATAACTCCGCTATCTGGTCTTCACAAACTGGTTATAACCCAGTCAGAACATCTTCCTTTGCTGATAGCGCTTATGGTACATCCACAAGCAATTTAGTTAATACCGTTCTCCAATTTGCTGGCACAGGATCGTCCTATGCTGATTGGTATTACACCTCACCATCTTTCAAAGGCTCATCTGCTGCCCGTACACAAGTCACCAACTTAATGTCTGGCGTTTTAACTGGCACAAAGACAGTTGATCAAGCATTTGAAGACGCATATCAAAACTGCTTATTCGCAGCTTAATCTCCATTCAACATTTATAGGCGGGAATTTTTCTTCCCGCCTATCTTCCAATTTAGACGAGGAAAAATACGATTATGAAAAAGAAAAACCTAGCCTTATTAGCAATAACGACTCTTCTCTCTCTTGCTTCATGTGGAGAGGCCAAAGGCAATGACAAAATAGAAGTAGTCTTTTATCACACTATGGGGAAGGCCAACTCCGATATTCTTGAGGGAATGATCAAAGCATTTGAGGCTGAAAATCCAAATATCGAAATCAAAGCAAGCTCTGCAGCTGGCGGATATGATGATTTAGAAGCCCTTATCCTCAAAAATGTCTCTACTGGCAATTTGCCAACAATGGCATTCTGCTACCCAGACCATGTCGCTGAATATTTAGCGGCTGGCGGAAGTGGTATCGTCACCGACGTTACATCTTTCATCGATGATCCTGAAATTGGCTTCACAGCTTCTGAAGGTTCACATACTGATGAAGATGGAAATACTATTACAGGCAAAGATGATTACGTAAAAACTTTCTGGGAAGAAGGCTCTTCCTATACAAAAGAAGGCGTCTATAGCGTTCCATTTGCAAAATCCACAGAAGCTCTCTTCTATAACAAGACAATGTTTGATGCTTATGGCTGGAGCGTCCCTAAAACCTGGGATCAAATGTGGGCACTTTGTGAACAAATCAAAGAAGAATATGAAGGACAATTAGTCGCCCCATTAGGCTACGACTCTGATTCAAACTTATTTATTTCCCTCGCTGCGCAAAACGACATTCCATTTACTTCATCAACAGGTGACCATTATTTATTTGATAATGACAAAGCCAAGGCTATGGTAAGTGATCTCAAAGCCAAATATGATGATGGATTATTCATCACAAAAGGCAGCACAGGAAATGGTACATACACCTCTTCTAAGTTCACCGGCCAAGAACTTCTTATGTCAATAGGTTCAACTGGCGGTACAACATATAACCAAACAAATAACTTTGAAGTAGCAGTTGCTGAACCTCCTGCAGTTGATCTCTCTAATAAAGCAGTCATCTCCCAAGGACCATCGATTTGTTTCTTCAATGGAAAATCAACAAATTCTTCGACAGCTCAATTAAGAGCCGCTTGGAAGTTCTACAAATACATCACTACCGCTGAAAATAGCACAAACTATGCTATTACAACAGGCTATCAACCAGTTAGAACATCCTCATATCAAACAGAGACATATAAGTCTTTTGCTTCCGATACGACAAGTCTTATGAACAAGGTCGCATCCGTATCACAAAACATGCTTGATTCTTATTTCAATTCGCCTGTTTTTGTCGGCTCAGCAAAAGCTAGAAATGAAGTCGGTTCCCTTATCAGCGCCGTTCTTCTTGGCTCAAAATCGGTTGATCAAGCATTCGAAGACGCTTTCTCTAACTGCGTTAATTCAAACTAGTGAGGTAATAATATATGAAAAAAACAAAGAAAATAATTGCTTGCTTGCTTTCAGGCTTATTCCTTTGCGGACTCTCTTCTTGCGGAGAAAGTGGCGATAACACTTCAATAAATCAATCTGAGTTTATCGACTACGCCGCTCAAACAAAACTCACATATGACTATACTGGAAAAGACTTCCTTAAAGATGGCATTGGCGAAGTTTCACTTGTCACAAAAGTTGATGGCGACACAGCCCATTTCAAATCAACGGTCTCTTCCTCTGGCACAATCAAAGGCAGATATAACTGTATCGATACCCCTGAATCCACAGGTATGTTAGAACCTTGGGGACATGGTGCATCTGAATATAATGGCAAACTTCTTAAAGAAGCAAAACACATCGTTTTAACCACAGATAAGACAGATGCTGAATCAGGACCAGCTCTTGACTCAACGGGTGGAAGATATCTTGTCTATGTTTGGGTCACAACGGTTGAAAACCCAACATTGTCTGATTTCGTTAACGTTAACTTATCCATTTGCCAACAAGGCTATTCAAAAGCCAAAGGCGCATCCGGAAAAGAATACGCCGAAGCATTTATTAATGCCGACTCTCAAGCAAAAACTTTCAAACTCCATCTTTGGAGTGATGAGCAAGATCCAGATTTCAACTATGCCGATCCAACAAAGATCGATCTTAGAATGATCGTCGAAGGATACGACACAGAAGGTGAAAAATACGACTGGGTTGGCTCAAAGGTCACATTCAACGCATATGTTGCAGGCGTTGGCCCAGATACAGGTGCCGCTTATGTTTGTGATGATGTCACCTGGACTGATACAAGTGGTGAACATACTCAAAGATATGGTATGTACATCTTCACCCAATATATCGTCTATGCTCCTCTCCAAACAATTGGCAACTACCTTGAAATTTCTGGAACTGTTTCCGAATATAATGGCACATTGCAAGTAGTCGATGTTTCTTATTCACCATATTACCATGATGATTATGATATCAAGATCATATCCACAGGACATGAAGACAAAGTCAAACCGTCTACTGGATCAGCTGGCACATTCGCCTCTGATAAGTACGTTAACACGATGGTCAGCGTTGATCTTGTTTGCACAGGTGGCTATGCAACACTTAATACTGCAACCTCAACTGCCTATGCTTTTACCTTATATTGCCACGATAAGAACAATGCATCCGAACAATTAAATATCCGTATTGCTGATTCAATCGCCATCATGTATCCAGGCACAATCAGCACTCGTATCCAAGATTGTATCGACTTCTGGACAGGTAAGAAATCCATTGCTGAAGCTATCAACAACGGCAAGAATACCGATTCTAGAAAGTTAGAATACATAACAATTACCGGAGCGGTGGTCAAATATATCACCACGACTGGCAAAACCACATACCAGGTCAATCTCACAAAGAAAGGAGATTTGACCCTTCACATGAGTGAAGAATAATTAGGTTTTATCTTCAGGAAGGAGAAAAAATAAATGAAGAAAAAATTAAACATCTTAGTATTAGCCTCAGCCTTTGCTATGCTAGGAGTTACTGCTTGCGGAAATCAACAAACTAGCAGCGACACCACCCCATCATCAACAGACGTCTGTGTCGTTACTGATGACATCAGAGGCCTCGCTGAAAAAGCGTTTGCTGGCGTTAACACAACATATAGCTCTTGGTCTTCAAGCGGTGTTACAGGTAATCAAACCTTAACCACAACAGCAAAGAAGACAAACGACGCTGGCACACAAACATACGATTTCACAATCACATATTCCGTCGATTCAAAATATTCTGCCAATTTATCTGTTAGCGAAGATGGCAAAACACTCAATGTCACCTGCCCAAATTCCCTTAAAGGTGGCACCGATGTTCAAACAAAGATCCATGCAAAAGTCTTTGTCAAAGGATGCTCAGACGTCGCTTATGAAACTGACGTCAATGTCTTAGTCAAAGCAGTCGCTCAAATGAGCTTAGAGTATATCTACTCCACCGACGCAAAAGGTGAAAAGGTTGTCGCTAATGGATCATCTGTTGCTTTCAATGCTATCTATATGGGTATGTATCCTCAACAAGGCGCAATCTTTGGCGATGGCGAATATGCTATGCTCGCTTATAAGACAACTTCACTTGATGAATCTATCAAAGTTGGCGATGCAGTTGCTGTCACAGGCACACTCTCCGATTACAGCGGTCTCCGCGAACTTTCTTCAAGCGGCACCACAGTCACGAAACTTTCTACAAGACCAGCAGATTTAGTCGATCCAGTTGCAATCAAGTTTGATTCTGCCACAGCCCGTGCATTAAAATGGGGCGACGATAATAGAGCCGCAACCGTCACAGGCGCTAAGGTCACAAAAGTTTCCACTTCTGATTCAGGCAACCTCACCGTTACTGTTTCCTTAAATGGCAATTCTTATGCCGTCTTCATGAATGCAACATATTCTGCAGACGTCATTGATTCTTGGAAACACACCAAAGCAGGTGCAACCGAAGCAACAGTTGTCGAAGCTGGTGATATTGTTTCCTTCACTGGTTACGTTTCCGCTTATAACAACGTCTATCAATTCGTTTATGGCAATTGCACTGCTTGGGAAGAAGCTCCTATCTCCGTTACAGCTCCATCTCAATTACTCGTTAATGAAACTGGTAAGATCACCACAACATTAAGAGGTGGCGTTACTCCAACAACTGTCACATATTCCTCTTCCGACTCAGAAGTTGTTTCCGTCTCTGAAGATGGCACAGTCACAGGCTTAAAGACAGGTACTGCAACAATTACCGTCACAGCCACTGGCACAGTTGATGGCGCAGAAGTCACAAAGACTGATACAGTCACTATCACTGTTGCTGAAATCACACCAGTCACAAAGACCATTGCCGAACTCAATGCTCTTGTTGCAGCTGAAACAGACACATCTTCCTACACTTGGTTCCAAGATGATATCTATCAAGTTACTGGTATCTTTGAAGGCTATACAGGTGATAAATACGGAAATGGCTATTTAACTGATGCAACAACTGGCGAAACCATCAAGATTTATGGTCTCTCTGGCACAGCCAACAATGGCTTTACATATAATGGCGGAAAATGGTCATACAGCAATCCAAAAGATGCTAATAAAACATTAACGGACGTTAAGAATGGTGAAGAAGTTACCCTCAACGTCATGCTTGAAAATGCTAAAGGCATAGCCAATATCGCTGGTTCTGTTATCTCCCATGCAGCATCCACAAATACATATGTTTCAACAATTACTGTTGGTGACAATGGTACAGCCACATTAAGCTCAACTGATGCAAAAGCTTATGGCGAAACAATTACTGTTACAGCAACTCCAGCAGAAGGCTATGTTGTCGATACAGTTAAAGTCAAAACAGCCTATGGCACTACAACTCTTGATGCAGCAGAAGATGGAACATATTCCTACACTGTTACATGCAAGAATGAAGTTACTGTTACTTTCAAAGCGAAACCAGTTGCTGGATCAGAGCAGACCGTTACATTAGGCGTTTCGGATTTCACGGTCGTTTCAAGCGCGGCCGCAATCGACCAAACCGTTAAAGGCTTTAGGTTTGAAATAAGCAATGGTGTAATTAATTCCAGTGAAATTAAACTTTATCAAAATAAGACTATTACTGTCAGTACCACACTTGGAACAATGACAAAGATTGCAATTACAACTACCTCGGGCAACCCTGCAACAGGATTCGGAACAGCCAATGAAAATTTAACGATTTCAGATGATGAGTTAACTGCTACATGGGCATCCGCAACTGGCACAAATACAGTTACTTTGACCGCGGATGCAAAACAAGTCAGAATTACTGCCATTGAAATCACATACAAACTTGCTTAATCTCTTTAACTAAAAGATTAACCATCCTAGCCCTTTCTTAACTGAAAGGGCTTTTTCATATATAAAATATATGAGTAGATACTCTTGTTGTTGAAAAATGTTCGCTATTTCATTAAACTTTTCTTATGAATAAGATAGTGAAAACATTAATGATCCCATTCTCAGTCCTAACTTTACTTGGATGTAGTGGAATCTCCGAATCAGTTTCATCTGATTCAACCCAATCAGACTCCTCAAGTGTTACAGGTAGCCAAACCCTTGCAAAAGTACTTGATTACTTCGAAGGAACGCTTAGCACGGCTGCAACGTATAACTTCTTTAACGAGACAACAAAACCTAGAGCAACAACTGTTTTCTTAGAAGATGGTTGCTTTACGACATATCGTAATTTCTCCAATTTAACAAATAGTGGAATGATCAATATTTCCTCTGAATTAGCAACCAAAAAAGGCGTTGCTTCAGGAGTATATACTTGGGCAAAAGAAGATTCCGCTTTGTCTTTAGGAAAAAAGATTGGTGATGGAACATATCAAGATCTTTATCACACACCAAGCGAAATAAGTGCAAATAAAACCGACTATATTCACTCTCTTCATCATGAATCTGAAACAAATACCACATTAAGTGACGAAGCAAGATCTGAACTAAGTGGTAACTTCACATTAAATAAAGATGGCAATGCTGAAGAATTACTCATCAGCTTTGCTAAATCATTAGGCGTATATGACATTATCTATTCAGTAACAGGAATGGAATTAACATATGCCAATATCTATTTTGGACCTATTTCAGCAACAATTAACGTTACTTTCTATTCCCAATACCAAAATGGGTATTCATCTTATGAAACTAGTGTCACCTGTAACCAATTTGGCACAGCAAAAATCAATGAATTAACTTCATATATCGAGGCTTAATAAGGATGAAAAGAAGTAATGCCATATTTACATTATTAGCATCAACATTCCTTTTTTCCTGTACGCAAAATGTAGAAACATCATCAATTGAAAGCGGGCTTACATTCAAAGAAAATTCATCTTTGATATTCACTGAATTCTTCAAAGGAAATTCAACTGCTGATAGAGCTATTGAAATATCTAATGTTGGAAATTCTTCAATTGATTTAAGCAAATACTCGATCGTTATCTATAAGTCTGGCTTATATGATTCGCCATATGAAATCAAGCTTAGCGGTACTTTGGATTCTAAAAAAGCGTATGTTGTCGCATATAAAGATGCTAACGAATCAATTAAGAGTATCGCCAATCAATTAGACAATGAACTTCCTAATGTCGGATCTTATCCAATGATCATTACTGATGGAACATATTTCTATGATGTGATGGGAACATTAGGCTATTCAGTTTCCTATTGTGATACACTCGATCTAGTAAGAAAAAACGAATACATGGTCGGACATGAAAAATTCGAAGCATATGATTGGATTGGCTATTCAAATACAGATTATTCACGCTTAGGCGTTCTTGAATGTCCTCTTTCAGAAGAAGAAATTCTTAAAGGCCCAGGAATCGCTGAACCATATAACAATTACCCTTTCTTCAAAGAAGGATCCTCAACCCTTGGCGGAGGAGGCTATATTGACGTTACCATCAAATCTTTAGTTGATGGAGATACGACAAAGTTCAATTATCCAGAAGAAGTTCATGATGCCGGATTTAGAGATGGAACAAGTGTCCGTTACGAAAATATCGACACCCCTGAAATATATCATGGTGAGAATTCCCCTGCAGACCCTTGGGGAGACGCAGCCAAAGATTTCACCAATGGTCTATTAACAAAAGCCAAACGCATAAGACTTCAATCCTTGCCTGGTGTATCTATCACTGAAACATATGGAAGATTGTTGCTATATGTTTGGGCATCAAATGAAGATAGCGGAGATTCTTCTTTCTACATGGTGAATCATCAAATTGTTCTAAATGGTTTCTCAAATGTCGCTTTCTCTGGTGATACATCATCAAAGATGCTATACAAGGGAATCTCATATTACCAATATATGATTGACGCACAAAACAAAGCCACAAAAGAAGGGCTTAGAATCCACGGACAAAAAGATCCTAATTTCAATTACTAAGAAGGAGAAGAGGTATGAAAATATATTGCAAAGAATGCTTGAAAAAGAACAAAGACTCTGATGAAACTTGCCCTCATTGTGGAAATGAGATGGTAAATACCCTCAATGGTGAAGAAGAAATCAGACCATTTGTTCAAAGATTGCATAAGAAGACAAATGATTTAAGACATTACATCAGCCATTCATTATCCGCTGTGGTAATTGGAGCAATCCTCTTAATCATCGCTTTCTTCTTCTATTATCTTTCCTTCAAGACAAGCGTTGACCAATCAACAGGAATGAAAGTCAGCACCGTTAACACATCTTGCTCAGAATTCTGGGTTTCCATGGTTGCCTTGATAATTGGCGGAATCTCTTTTATCGCAGGAACCGTTATCTCCTTGGTTATCTATCGTCAAAAAAGACAAGTTTTAGCTGATATTGACTCAATCCGTGAAACTGGTAGCTTAGAAACAAAACCAGTTAAATTAATTGTTGTTGTCTGGTTCAATAAGATTGTTGCTTCAATCAAACATCTTATTTGGGTTAGCAAATATAAGAAGTCCCACAAAAAGGAAAAGGAGAGCGAATAATATGGCAAAGAATTTAGTTTCCACTCTTGAAGAAGATAATTTCCAAGAAGAAAAAGAAAGATTCTTCTCATTTGACTTAGCTACATTAAAAAGACCTGGCGTTATTCTCCGTCTTCTCGCAATCCTTGTTTGCTTAATTGCTATCGTTTTGACCGTCGTTCTTCCAACAGTCACGATTGAATACAAGTTCTATTCATCGTCTTCTGAATTTGATAATGCTAGAGCCTTAGCCTTCCCAGCTGAGACAATATATGGTCCAAATGCATTATTTGGTGGCGGATATTTTGCAATGTATTTCAAAAGCAATGTAATCAAAGGAGTTCATATCCTTTCTTCCGTTCAAGCAAATTTCAACTGGATCTTATTTGCTCTTTTGCTTTGCATGTTTGCCTTTATGATTCTTGGTTTCTTTGTCACCTTCACAAAGAAGATGGAAAAGCTTTCTAAATTAACGACATTAGGTTTTGCTATTGGAGCATTTGCTGCAATTGGTTCGCCTATTTGGTTCATGGTTGCTAACGGAATTGGAAACCAATATGCCGTTGCCACAACGACTTTGACAAGATATTGGACATATGATTCATTCTATTGTCATTGTTCTTGGGGAGCAGTTGTTGCCGCTATCGTATTCGTTATTGCCGCCATCTTATTTGGAATCGGAAGCGGCTTAGAAAACAAAGGCGGAGAAAGAGGTAGATAATTATGAAAAAGAATTTATTACTTGGTTTAGCATCATTGATGCTTCTCTCCTCTTGTGGAATTAACTCTTTTGGCAAAGGAATCGATTCAAATGATGATTTTGTAAAGATTTACAAAGACTCAGACACAGATTTCAACGTCGTTAAATCAAATCGCGTTTTCACAAAATCTGATAATGGCAGTGATCCTACCTTAACTAACGCCTTACTTCCTAATCATAATGCTGAGATATATTCTGGTGATGATTTCATTTTCGAAGAGACATCAAAATACACAGGATTCACGATTAAATATGAGGAAACGAATACTTATTTCCTTATTGAAGGAGACAAGAACGGAAGAGTTTCCCAAGATGATACTCAATTAAAGACATATCTTAGCTCAGCTCGTTCAATAATCGATACTGACTATCAAGTGGCTCTTAACCAATATGAAAAGATGAAGTCGTTCACTGGAAAAGAAGGAACCGCTGAGGTTGATGGAACCTCCTATAGCAACGTTTCCTTAAGCTTAGCCGATGCAAAAACGACATTAGGCTATACCTTAAAATACACTTATGAAAGAAATGGTGGAACCCGCACTGAAGAACATTACATCACTTTAGATGACGCAGGTGAGAATAAGTGGGGCATCACCTTCTATTCAAAACGCATCACCGACCTTATTGGCGGCACTGAATCGTACTATGTCACTGAATATCAATTCACATGCGTTAACGATACATCATTATCCAAACGTGTTCTTGCTGCCAAAAATAATTTATCTAATTATTCCTTCATGGCTGAAGATCTCACCAATGACGATGTTAGCCTAGATGATGGCACTCCATTAACAAAGAAATAATCCAATAAATATTATTTCTTGCATGATTTACTTGCTTGTAGTAAGATACTTCATGCGCTGGTCCCTTAGCTCAGTTGGTAGAGCAGCTGACTCTTAATCAGCGGGTCGCGGGTTCAAGTCCCTCAGGGATCACCAAAACAAAAAGAAATGCTCCTGAAAAGGAGCTTTTTTTGTGCTATGAACAAAGATTTCTTGAAATTTCATCCTTTATAAGTATTAATATAGATATAAATGGAAAAACAAATATCAATCTCTCGCTTAAGAAGGATTAAAGCGGTTTTAGAGAAAAAGCAGAAGAAATACGTTACCTTGGATATGCTCTCTAGATGGGTGGCACTTTATCCTGATGTCGTATCTGATGAACTTATCTATTTTGAACCAATGGTCAAGATGGATGAATCTCTAAATATGATGGATATTCTTCCAGCGATAAATGAGTATTTAGCAAAGATAGATGAAAAAAATAAAGAGAATAGAATCTCCAACCCAAGAAGAGCCCCAGTAAAGAAGACTGAACTTCTAGAATATAAATCCGTCTCTGATTTCGTCTATCATAAAATGGCTGGTCCAGGTGGACTAGTTTCCCCTTCAACTGAACTAAACGACCACGATCTTAGAATTCTTGAACTTTTAGTTAAACAAGAAATGACTAAAAGAAGGAAGAAAAAGAAGAAATAATTGCCTATATTATTTTTTATAAAGTGCAACAATTGCACTTTTTTCTTTTATAAAAGGTGCAACTATTATATAATAAGTTCATGAACGAAACCTTATCTTTAAAAGAAATACGCAAAAAGGCAAACATCACTCAGATTGAAGCATCTAAGATTGTTGGCATGCCTATTAGAACATATAAAAACTACGAAAATCTGCCATCAAAAAGAGAAACGTTAAAATATAAAGCAATAATCGAAATGCTATCTCAATATACTCTTATCGACGAGGAACATGGCATTTTAGATTTAGGCGAAATTAAAGAAACCGTTAGCGAAGTTCTAAAAAAATATGACGTTAAATCTTGTTATCTTTTTGGCTCATATGCTAGAAATGAGGCAAGAGATAATAGTGATGTTGATTTAGTAATTGACACTGAAGTAACGGGCTTATCTTTTTTTGGACTTATTGAAGATTTGAGAGAGCATCTGCATAAGAGAGTTGATTTGCTTGATTTGAACCAACTTTTAAATAACAAAAAGCTCATTAGCGAAGTTTTAAAAGACGGAATTAAAATTTATGGCTAAGGATTGCGACAAATATTATCTTGAGAAAATGATAAATGAGATAGATTACATTTCTACCTTAGTTAATAAGATGTCTTTTGAGAAATTCTCTTCAAACATTTTAATTAAGATTCCATTTGTTTTCGCCTAATTCAGATATCAGAATATGGGAAATTGTTAGGGAAGGATTTGATAGAAGAAAATAAGCAAATCCTTTTTATAAAATCATAGGTTTAAGAAATAGAATCGTTCATGATTATGGTGGAGTCGACCTAAGCGTTGTTTATAACACGGCTAAGTACGATTTAATCCCTTTGAAAATCCAATTACAGGAGATCCTTTTGAAATTAAAAGACAAATGAATTTAGAAGAATTCAACAATGAACTAATGTGACATTGCACTGTCAACGAACTATAAATATTCGATGGAAAGAAAGATGTAGTCGTTAAGAGAAATCTCACTCTTTAACCGGTATACTTTTACGAACCTTAAGATATTATTCAAATAACGATTCTCTTTTTGAAATCTCATTAAAAAATGCCAAGTCATTAAGCATAGTTTTAAACGTGCCAATGGAAACATTTCTTAAAGAATTTTTTGAAAAAGTCTATATATACTAACTCTGTTTTTATCAACAATCGTTTTAGCGAAGAATGGTTTTCACTACGTTCGTAAAAAACATAGATAGCACGTGGGTTTTGTTTCGTTAAAAAACCAATATTTTCGGCATTTCGAGAAAAAAATATTGTTAGCATAAACTAACGCAGATTTTGCCTGTCTTTTTTAGCAAATCTTTCTTTTGAGAAAGCGCTTTTAAAGTTCTATACTTTAAGTGTTTAAGGAGATATTTAAATAAATGTCTGAAATTAAGAAAACTTTTAAGTCTGTTGATGGCAACACCGCTGCCTCAATAGAAAGCTACTATTTTACTGAAGTAGCAGCCATTTATCCTATCACCCCATCTTCGCCAATGGCTGAAAATGTTGACGTCATGGCTTCAAAGGGTGAGAAGAACTTCTTTGATCATCCAGTCAAAGTTGTTGAAATGCAATCCGAAGCTGGTGCTTCCGGTGCAGTACACGGTGCCTTACAAGGCGGCGCTTTAGCAACAACATATACTGCTTCCCAAGGTTTGTTATTAATGATTCCAAACCTCTACAAGTGGTGTGGTGAACTCTTACCAGCAGTATTGCATGTTTCCGCTCGTTCCTTAGCAACTCGTGCCCTTTCCATCTTTGGTGATCAAGCTGATATCTATGCTTGCCGTCAAACTGGCGTCACGATGATTTGCTCTGGTTCCGTCCAAGAAATTGCCGACTTAGCACCAGTTGCTCACTTAACTGCAATTGACGCTTCAACACCAGTCATGCATTTCTTTGATGGCTTCCGTACTTCCCACGAAGTTCAAAACGTTGAATTCGTTGACAAAGAAGAATGGAAAAAACTTCTTCCTATGGATAAGGTCGAAGCCTTCCGTGCCCGTGCACTTAACCCACATACTCACCCAGTAACACGTGGCGGTGCCGAAAATGATGATATCTACTTCCAAGCACGCGAAGCCCAAAACTCACATTGGGACAGTATTCTTCCAATCGCTGAGAAATATTTTGCTGAAGCAACACGCTTAACAGGCCGTGAATATGCTCCATTTGTCTACTACGGTGATCCAAATGCCGATCGCGTTATCATCGCTATGGGTTCAGTCACTGAAACTGCAAGTGAAGTTGTCGATGCATTAAATGCTTCTGGAGAACATGTTGGTGTCGTTAAAGTTCACCTTTATCGCCCATTCTCCGCTGAACTTCTTTCTAAAGCAATTCCTGCTTCAGTTAAGAAGATTGCCGTTCTTGATAGAACAAAAGAAAACGGCTCTGAAGGAGAACCTCTCTATCTTGATGTTGTTTCCGCAATGTTCAAACTCAACCGCCATTTCGACACAATCATTGGCGGACGTTATGGTCTTTCTTCAAAAGATACCCAACCAAAAGATGTCAAATCAGTCTTTGATTTCTTAAATGCAGAAAAGAATTGGACAGGATTTACTGTCGGTATTACAGATGATGTCACGCATCTTTCTATCCCAGTTGATAATTCCTTCAAGATTCCTGCTTACTACACATCCTGCTTATTCTATGGCTTAGGAAGTGATGGTACAGTTTCTGCTAACAAGTCATCCATCAAGATCATTGGTGATGCAACAGGACAATATGCTCAAGCTTATTTCCAATATGACTCCCGTAAATCTGGTGGCACAACTCGTTCCCACTTACGTTTCGGTAAGAAACCAATCCGTTCTGAATATTATGTCAAGAACGCAGACTTTATCTCCTGCTCCCTTGATACATATATCTTGAAATACGACATCATTGCTAACCTCAAAGATGGCGGAACATTCTTACTCAACACAAATATGTCTGATGAAGAACTCGCTTCAGCAATGCCAAATCGTATGAAACATCTCTTAGCAGAGAAACATGTTAAATTCTATGCTATCGATGCCAACAAACTCGCTGAAGAATGCCACATGGGTCGTCACACAAACACAACCCTTCAAGCTGCTTTCTTCAAACTCAATCCACAAATCATGCCATATGAACAAGCAGAAGAATGGATGAAGAAGTTTGTTAAGAAGACATACGAAAGAAAAGGCATGGACATCGTTCAAAATAACTATGATGCCATCGATGCAGGCCCAGCAGGTCTTCGTGAAGTTGCAATCGATCCAAAATGGATTGAACTCCCAACAAACAAAATCTTAGAAGATACTGGTGATACATATTATGACGAATATGTTGGCACAATCGATCGCCTTGATGGTGATGAACTCCCAACAAGTGAATTCCTTAAATATGAATTAGCCGATGGCACAATGGAAGAAAATATCGTCTTCCGTCAAAAGAGAGCCATTGCTGATCGTGTCCCAGTTTGGAATCCAACATACTGTATCGAATGTAACCAATGTGCATTCGTTTGCCCTCACGCAACAATCCGTCCATATCTCTTAGATGAAGAAGAAGTCGCAAAGGCTCCATCAATCGTCAAAGATTCCTTAAAACCAGTCACAGGTTCACCAAAGGCCGCTAACCTCAAATATCGTATTAGCGTTGCCACAGAAAACTGTGTCGGTTGTGGACTTTGTGTCTCTGAATGTATGGCTAACCAAACAGCCAAGAAGATGGGTAATGATCACTATGCTCTCCTTATGAAAGATGCTAAGGCAGAATTCGGTGAGCAAATTGCAGCTGATTATTGCTACTACAATGTCACTAACAAGACTGACATATTCCCACTTACAACCGTTAAAGGTGTCGGATTCCTCCGCCCATATATGGAAGTTTCTGGCGCATGTGCAGGATGTGGTGAAGCTCCATATTATCGCTTACTCTCTCAATTATTCGGACATGACTTATTGATTGCTAACGCTACAGGCTGTTCTTCAATCTATTGCGGTTCAACCCCATTGACTCCATTTGTCAAAGATAAGAATGGCGAAGGCGTCGCCTGGGCTAACTCCTTATTCGAAGATAATGCTGAATACGGATTTGGTATGAGAATCGCTAACGACTATAAGATGTCTGTTATCAATCGTATCGTTTCTGCAGCAATTGCTGATGAAAGCGTTGAAGCAAGCTTAAAAGATGCTGCAAGCAAATATCTTGAAGCACTCTCTAAGAAAGATAGAGAAGGAGAACGCGCAATCGTTCCAACTCTCATCAAAGAAGTTGATGCCTCTAAGAATGAAGCAGTCAAAGAACTCAAGAATTACTATCGTGATTTAGTTGAGAAATCAGTCTGGATCATCGGTGGTGATGGCTGGTCTTATGATATTGGCTACGGCGGATTAGATCACGTTCTTGCCAATGAAGCAGACGTCAATGTCCTTGTCCTTGATACAGAAGTCTATTCCAACACAGGTGGACAAGCTTCTAAATCATCTCAAACGGGTTCCATCAATAAGTTCACCGCTTCCGGCAAGAAAGAAGCTAAAAAGAATCTTGCTTTGATGGCAATGTCTTATGGACATGTCTATGTTGCTCAAATCGCCTTAGGTGCAAACCCAATGAAAGCAATCCAAGCTCTTAAAGAAGCTGAATCCTATAATGGACCATCACTCGTTATCTGCTATTGCCCATGTTTGGAACAACATATCAAAGGCGGTCTCGTCAATTCCATTTCTGAAGAAAAGAAAGCAGTCGAATGCGGCTACTTCACATGCTTCAGATATGATCCAAGACTCGTTGCTGAAGGAAAAGCCGGTCTCGTTCTTGATTCTAAAGAACCAGATTGGAGCAAGTTCAGAGATTTCTTAATGTTAGAAACAAGATTCTCCCAACTCCCAGTTATCAACCCAGAACATTCTGAAGAACTCCTTACGAAGTGCGAAAATTACGCAAAATCTCGTTGGGAAGCAATTAAGAAATTCGGTTTATAATTCCTAAAAAATAAGACTTCATCGAAAGATGGAGTCTTTTTTAATACTTTTGAATCTATAATAGCCACAATGGCTTAACAAAGAATTCTTTTTGTTTTATTGAAGAAGTTTCAGGAAATACTAGCTTATATGCATTTAGATACATTCTTTTAGCGGGAGTGGAAGAATATTTCATATCTCCTAAAAGATGGTATCCAAGAGAATTTATTGCCATCCTTATTTGAGCACGTCTTCCTGTTTCTATGGAAATGTCTAATACAGTACCTATTTGAATCTGGTTTTTGCTAGTTAGATGGCTTATCGCGTCTTTACCATTCTCTTTGCTTGTAACAAATACCTTTCCACCCATTCCGTTGCTAGAAAGGTATTGGGTGACATCATAATGAAGATTAGGCTCTATTCTTTCTTCAATGACTGCTTCATATAACCTGGTTACCACTCTATTCTCAAAATATGATTGAAGTTCTTCTTTTAAAGATGAATTTTTAGCGAAAATCATGATTCCTGATGTTTCATAATCTAAACGATGAACAATGAATGGTCTTTCACCTTTCTTTTTAAGATATTCATATAAGTAATGATATAAGTTATGAGAATAGGTTCTTTTGTCGTTTGTGCGAATGCTAAAAACATCTCTCTCTTTATAGACAACAATGATTTCATTGTCCTCATAAACTATATAATAAGGAGACTTTTTCATAGCAATAAGTATAAATCTAGGACGTAATAAGAAAAATGGAATCTTTAGAAAATTGCGTTTCGTCCCGAAAAAATGTCGTTTCGTCCCGTTTGATGAGATTTTTTTGGCGTTATTTTATAATAGTTTTGTCTTGAAGGATGCAATTATTTAAGCAAAGATGAGTTTTTTGCTATTTGTGAAAAAATACTCATATAGCGAAGAACCATTTGATGAAATATATCGAACAGAAGCGATTGGGTATTATTCTTATTGTAAAAAACTAAAGGCTCAAAAACAATCAAACTCTAACTGAAGTCGTTTGCATTAAGCCACTCTCGTGGCTTTTTTGCATTGAACATTCTCATAATTACAAAAATATGTCATACGTGTATTAATTTAGAAAAATGATATGGCAATTAAATGATTTATCAATGTAAAATAAAAACATGGAAGAAAAGCTTCATCATAGACTAAAAAATAAAATGAAGGAAAACAATCTTTCGGCACGCCAATTATCAATAAAAACAGGTATCAGTGAAGCGGCCCTATCGAAATATCTTAGTGGTGTAAGAACTCCGCATATTGAGATAATTGGAAAACTTGCTGAAGCACTTAATACCACCTCCGATTATCTTCTAGGAATAGAAAAAGAAGAGACCCCGTATGATAAAATAGTCACACAAATCAAAGAAAATAAAAAATATCTTTCTTCAGAAGAAAAGATGTCCCTTATTCTATTGATAAGTGAAAAATAGGAGAAACATATATGAAAGTAACAAACATTGATCTCTACAAGTACTTTGGCTGGGACAAACCAAGCAAATCAGCAAAAGGAATATTGCATGGCATATTCTTTGATCAAGAAACTGATGAAGTGGATAAAAAAAGAGTTCATCCAATGATGCTTGTTTTCCCTGGTGGAGGATATCTAAACATTTCACATAAAGAGGCAACCCCTCCATGCTTAGCTTTCCTTCAATATGGATATAACTGTTTTTACCTTGAATACTCAAATGCACCTAAAGATCATTATCCAACTCAATTACTTGAAGCAATGATGGCCTTAACTTATTTATATAAGAAAGCAAAGGATTTGAATTCCGATCCAAATAAGATTGTCGCATGTGGTTTTTCGGCTGGAGCTCACCTTGCAGGCTTATTAGCAACAGCTCAAAAAGAAGAAAGAGATATGTTCTATCCATTAGATAAATGCGGAGCTCATCTAAAAGGAATAATCTATTCATATCCTGTTGTTACTGAAAACGATAGTACAAATTCCATCGCAAATCTTTTAGGCGAACATCATATTAAGTCTAATTTCTCTTTGCTTAAACGTTTAGACGCTTATGATCTTCCTTCTTTTATATGGGCAGGTGAAAAAGATAGTCTCGTTGATACAAATGTTCATGCGAAGGCTCTCTATGAAGCAATCTCAAAAAAGAAAGTTCCAAGCGAATTACTATTATTCCCAAATGCTGATCATGGCTATTCCACGGGGGACGTGAACACATATTCCTTAAAGGACGGGGATATAACTCAGCGAAAAGAAGTAACTTCCTGGGTAGAGAAAGCCGCCGAATTCTTAGCAAAGAACGGTGCTGGATTATCTAGATAAAATCTTTGATGCAAAAATGTTCCGAGTCGTTATAATTATATGGCTCGGGACATAGCACAGCTTGGTAGTGCACTTGGTTAGGGACCAAGGGGTCGAGGGTTCAAATCCCTCTGTTCCGACCATTTAAATCATTATATGGGTCTGATATATGAGTATCAGACTTTTTTGATTTTAAAATAACTATACATACATAAATGAAAAAATAAGTACAAATACAAATTTCAGGAACGGGAAGACTTTAATAAATTTCTGTCGGTTGATTGAAAACGGCATGTTCATCAAACGATCTTTGCCAAACATTTCATACGATATCTAAGAAGGATTGATTTTTGAAGTCAATGAACGAAAAAACAAAAAAAGTTATTTCCCATGTAATTAGCGACTACAATTATGTAAATAATTTATAGAAATGACTGTCAATTAGGGGTATAATCCTTTTACACGCGTTTAAAGGAAATCCCATGAAATACGATATTGAAAAAATTGCTTTGCATAACTTATCTGACGCATACATTTCTATTCATTTCATAGATTTGGTCGAAGGAGTATCTTATCCTGTAAAAACAAATGTATTTTTAACTAAATGCATGGATAATACGGACATATTGCAAGAAAAGATGAATAATGTTTGGGATTTAATTCCAATTCCTGAGCATAGACAAATGATGAAAGATTTTACTGATTTTTCAACTTTGGAAGAGAGAATGAAGAACGTCGTTACGATTACGAATGATTTCCAAGGCATGATTCATGGCTGGTGCAGAGCTAGATTCGTTAAAGTCATCAATGGTGTCGACGAAAAAGATCGTTATGTCCTTTTCTTAGTTGGATGCATAGATGAGGAAAAGAAACGCGCAGACAATCTCCTATATATGTCCGAGCATGATTTGATGACGGGCGTTTATAATCGTGTTACTGGTGAAAGAATGATTGGCGAACTTCTAAAGAAAGGAGCTAAAGGGGTCTTTTGCCTTTTTGACATAGATGAATTCAAAGCAATCAATGATAAATATGGCCACGCTATTGGAGATAAAGCGATTATAGCGGTAGCAAAAGCCCTTAAATCAGTAAGAAAGTTCAATAAAGATGTCGCCTTGAGACTTGGTGGGGATGAATTTGCCGTATATTTTTCAGATATAAAATCTAAAGAAGAAGCTGAATCCATCATCCAAACCTTATTTGACCTCATATCCAAAATAGAAGTTCTTCCCGATAACGCAAAGATTAATATAAGCTTAGGTGCAGTTTTATATGAAAACGGCTTAGATTTCGATGAAATATATCGTAGAGCCGATGCCTGCGTTTACAAGGCTAAGAATCTTTCCGGCAATTCTTATCTTATAGATGATAAAAATCCTAATTATTAATTTGACCTAGACTTATTTCTAGGCCTTTTTTAAAAAAGAGGGGATACGTGTATCAATTAAGACTACTTTATAAAAGTAACCACTAAATTGAAAATGCTTTTAACTATCAAAAGATATTCCTTTAGAATATAATTCTAATGTTATGGATAGCAGAAAGTTTATTATTGTCAAAGGTGCAAGAGAAAATAACCTCAAAAACATCGATGTATCTATTCCAAAAGACACATTAACGGTTTTTACTGGTTTATCCGGTTCGGGCAAATCCACTTTAGCATTCGATACCATATATGCAGAAGGCCAAAGAAGATATGTTGAATCTCTATCCCCATATGCTAGGCAATTTTTAGGTGGAGTAGATAAGCCTGATGTAGATTCAATAGATGGTTTGTCGCCTGCTATCTCCATCGATCAAAAAACAACTTCGCACAATCCGCGTTCAACCGTTGGCACCGTGACAGAAATATATGATTTCCTTCGTTTGTTATTCGGAAGAATTGGCGTTCCATATTGCCCAGAGCATCATGAACCAATAATAGCATTCTCTCCAGCAAAAATGACCGATATGATTCTTGAATATCCTCAAGGATGCAAACTCCAAATACTTGCCCCAGCCATCAAACATGAAAAGGGTCAGCATAAAGATATTTTAGATACCATCAAAAAGGCGGGCTTCACTCGTTTAAGAATCGATGGAGAATTTTTACTCATTGAAGATGTTAAAGAATTAGATAAAAACAAAAGGCACGATATCGATATCGTCATTGACCGTATCGTAATCAAAGAAGGAATCCGTTCCCGTGTTGCAGAAGACATCGACTTAGCCCTTAATTATGGCCATGGGTACGTTATTTTATACACAAACGAATCTGAAAAACTTATCTCAAGCAACCACACCTGTCCAATATGTGGCTTCTCCGTTCCTAAACTTGAACCTAGATTGTTTTCTTTTAATGCCCCACAAGGCTATTGCCCTACATGTCATGGTTTAGGAATATCAAGAGGGGTTTCTGAAGACTTATTGGTTCCTGATTCAAATAAGACAATCGATGAAGGAGCAATCCGTTACTATAAAAACATCATCCACACTCAAAATCTTGAATGGCAGGAATTCAAATATCTTTTAGACGCATATAAGATTCCTACAAACGTTCCATACAAAGATTTGTCCGCCAAACAAAAACATATAATTCTTTACGGTTCTGATAAACCTCTTGATCACGTTTTAACTACGGTAAATGGCAACAAGATGAACAAACGTGGATACATTGAAGGAGTCAAAGTTTTCATCGAAAGAAGATATAGAGACACTTCCTCTAAATGGATGATCCCATATTATGAATCATTCATGCGTGACGATATTTGTGAAACTTGCCATGGCGCAAGACTTAATAAAGAAGTCCTTGCTGTCAAAGTCAACGGACTCAATATATACGAAGTCACTCAGCTAACAATCGATAAGCTCATTGAATGGGTCAAAAATACTCGCTCAATTCTTTCTGAGCAAGAGATGACGATTGCCCGTTTGGTTTTGCAAGAAATTGAAAATAGAGCTCAATTCCTATCTGATGTTGGAATTGATTATCTTACCTTAGATCGTTTAGCGATGACTCTTTCAGGCGGAGAGGCTCAACGTATCCGTTTAGCCACCCAAATAGGCTCAAAACTATCAGGTGTCCTTTATGTTTTAGACGAACCATCTATTGGTTTGCACCAAAGAGACAACGATAAACTCATCAAGACAATGAAAGAAATGAGAGACTTAGGCAATACTCTTATCGTCGTCGAACATGACGAAGATACTATGCGTGCTTCTGATTTCTTAGTTGATATTGGCCCAGGAGCAGGGGTACATGGTGGAGAAATTGTTGCAGCTGGAGCTCCAGAAGAAGTCATGAAGAATGAATCTTCTATTACAGGTGATTATCTTTCTGGAAGAAAATTTATCCCAATTCCAAAAACTAGAAGAAAAGGAAATGGCAAAAAGATTTCCATCAAAGGATGCTCTTGCCATAATCTCCAAAACATCGATGTTGATTTCCCATTAGGCAAATTAGTTCTTGTCACTGGCGTGTCTGGCTCAGGCAAATCATCTTTGGTAAACGAAACATTAGAGAAGATTTTGGCAAAGAAGATTAACAAGGAAGATTGCACTCCTGGAGAATATAAGAGTGTTTCAGGTCTTCAATATGTTGATAAAGTTGTTAACGTAGATCAACAGCCAATCGGAAGAACACCACGTTCGAATCCTGCAACATATATCAAGCTATTTGATGACATACGTTCTTTATTTGCTGAAACGACCGAAGCAAAAGAAAGAGGCTTTGATAAAGGAAGATTCTCTTTCAATGTTCCGGGCGGCAGATGTGAGAAATGCCAAGGCGCAGGCGTTACTTGGGTTCCAATGAATTTCTTGCCAGACGTCTATGTCAAATGTGACGAATGCGATGGAAAGCGTTATAACCAAGAAACGTTATCTTGTTATTACAAAGGCAAGAACATTTATGACGTCTTGGAAATGAGAGTCGAGGAAGCTATGCATTTCTTTGAGAATAGACCAATGATTCATCGTCGAATAAAGGCCTTATATGACGTTGGCTTAGGGTATGTTAAATTAGGACAACCTGCAACAACCTTATCTGGTGGCGAAGCTCAAAGAGTCAAACTTGCAAACGAACTTCAAAAGAAACCTACTGGCAAAACCATTTACATTCTTGATGAACCGACGACAGGTTTACATACGGATGACGTAAAACGTTTGATACGTGTATTAGAAAACCTTGTGGATCATGGCGATACTGTTATCGTTATAGAACATAACTTAGATATGATCAAGGTTGCTGACTATATTATTGATATTGGCCCAGAAGGTGGATATCGCGGTGGCCAAATTGTTGCCAAAGGGACTCCAGAAGAAGTTGCTGACAATCCAAATAGCTACACGGGAAAATATCTCAAACCATTGCTTGAAAAAGCAAAGAAGAATAACGAATACGAATAAGGAGATACAATATGAATACGACCTCACTAATTTCATTGATAGTTGGATTAGCCCTCATTGTTGGCTCATTCTTTTTCATCATCAAAGACACTTATTCATTCCAAAAAAACAGTCTTCTTTTACGTTTAGAAAAGAAAGAACTTCTCAAGTTTTTGATTTATATTGGCGTTGCTGGTGTTGGTTTTTTAGCGTTGTTATTAACTGCCTTTTTAGCCCATCCAGAATGGAAAGATATCACAGTTCATACGACTGGCGTATATACAGGTGAGGCTATCTTCTATGCAGGGAATTATGCCCTTACCGTTATTGGCGGATTCTTCTTTGGCATAGCCTTAGCCTTATTCGTTCCAACCTTTTGGATTCATCTCTTCAAAGAAAAAATCGATGAGAAACAGCATAAGTTAATTAGAATTCTCTACTATGTCTCCATTCCTTTACTCATTTTCTCTTTTTGGATGTGGTCTGAAGGTTTAGCGGATTATATCTATTACCCATTGCCTAATGGCATTTCAATTACTGGCAACGGCTTTGAAGCATCAACTTCAGGAAACAATCCTGGAGGATTCCATGTTGCATTCTATGGCATCGTTATTTTGATTGGCGCCCTTATGTGTTTATTCGTTTCAGATCAAAGAATGTATAAGCGTTATCATAAGCATGGCTTACTTGAAATTATATTCGTTGTCGCCTTTCCTGCCGGAATTGTTGGCGCACGTGTTTGGTATGTCGTTGGAAACTGGTCAAGAGAATTCGCTCATAGAGAGTTCTATCATGTTTTTGAAATCTGGAATGGTGGATTAACTATTCTTGGCGGTGCTTTCTTTGGAATTTTAGTCGGTGCGTTAATGGCTAGATTCTCGAAAAAGAAACTAGATGCTAGATGGACTGTAGATGAAGTAGTTCCAACCGTCTTAATTGGACAAGCCGTTGGCAGATGGGGCAATTTCTTCAACAATGAAGTATATGGTAGAGCCGTATCAGTTGATTATTTCAGATGGCTTCCAACATGGTTGGTGGAGCAGATGCATATCTCTACTCCTGGCGCAGTTAACGCGACTGCAGGCGCTGGAATGATATACGTCCCCCTCTTTTTGATTGAATCTGTTCTTTCAATCGCTGGATATTTCATCATTCAATATGTTGTCGGAAGATTGCTAAGCAAATGGACTGCAAAAGGTGACAGGGTTGGCTGTTATTTCTTGTGGTATGGCATAGTTCGCGTCATTATGGAACCTTTCCGTGATACAAACTTCAATATGGGAACTGATAATGCCTGGAGCATTTGTAACTCCTTGATTTATATCCTTATTGGCATCGTTATTATCGCCGCGGCTCATTTACATGACTATTACATGAAGAACAAGAATGGAACTTTCTTGCCTCTAATCTCGGCCGGAATATTGCTTCCAACCTTCCTCTTCCCTCTATTGCCTTCATTGACAACTTCGTCTAATAAGGATGGTGCAGGGGATATCGTTTCATATAATGGATATGGATTACTCTTCTCTAGACAAACTCCTCTATTTTTAGCAGCTTTTATCATTCTTGGTTTAGCAACGATAGTTTTCATTGCCTCATTCTTCATCCTAAAGAAGAACAAAAAGGCTGGTTATTACGTTTTGCTTTCGGGCGGAGTTTTATCATTCATCGGAACCATTCTTTATTTAATTGGTAAAAACACTAATACATTTGATGAGAATCTCTATGTCAATCTCTCATATGGCTTTATCCTTTCAGCCTCTTTCGCTTTGATGTCTGTGGTTATTGCCTTCATATATCTTAGAGACACAAAAATTTTAGAGAAGACGGAGGTAGCCGCAAATGAGGGAAACTAATGTAGTCATTATTGGTTCTGGCCCAGCCGGAATCACGGCCGCGCTTTATCTAAAAAGAGCTAACGTATCATTTATTTGGCTTGAGAAAGGAATGCCTGGCGGGAAATTAGTTAATCTTGCAGAAGTAGGAAATTATCCAGGTTTGCCATCTCAGGATGGTTTCACTCTAGCTAGCGCAATGCTTAAAAGTGCCTTCGATGCAGGCGCAGCTTTAGAGACAGCAGAAGTATTTGAGATACAAAAAGAAGGCGATACGTTCATCGTTAAAACGAATAAAGAAGAAATTCATTCCAAAACCGTTTTAGTTGGAACGGGTCTTTCGAATGTCATTTCTATCAAGGGTGAAAAGGAATTCTTCGGTAAAGGAGTCTCTTATTGCGCAACATGCGACGGGCCTCTTTTAAGAAAAAAGACCGCAGTCATATATGGAAAAGGCGACAGAGTTTTAGAAGAATCTCTTTATTTAGCCAACATTGTCGCTAAATTATATTTAATCACCCCAGATGCTGAATATGAAGGTTCGGAAAATTTATTGAACTCTTTGAAAGAAAAAGACAATGTTGAATTCATTTACGGGGCAAAAGTCGTTTCCATAAATGGGGATTCATTTGTTAAATCAGTTACATACATAAGCGAAGGGCAAGAAAAAACAATCGAGACATGTATGATTTTCCCGTTTGCCGGTGAAAGAAGCGCGTCTAAATTCCTCTCACCATTAAATATTGAGACGAATAAGAACTTTATCGTTGTCGATGAGGCAATGATGACTAATGTCCCCGGTCTTTTTGCTGCAGGAGACGTCGTTTATAAAAAATTGCGTCAAGCAATCACGGCTGCTTCAGATGGAGCGGTTGCAACAAGCGGAATCATTTCATATCTAAATAAATTGAAGAAAGAGGGAAAATGAAGAAAAGTGGTGGCATATCCTTTGCCGAGCAAGTCAAGGAAGAAAGCGCAAGAGCAGAAAGAGATGACGAAGAAAAACGTTCATTGCTTTCTTCTTTTATTCGTTTAAATGGCTATCTTTCGATTAAAGAAGGCGTAGAGAGACTTGATATTTCCTCTGAGTCATCTTCAATCGCTAAAGCAATTTATCAATATCTCCATGACTTATATGGAGTTAATGCTCGTTTTGCATACACAAGATCCGCAGGGTTTTTAAAAAGAATCGTCTACCACGTTCTTCTAGAAAAAGAGCCTGAAGATATCTTAAATGACTTAGGGGTCGATTATTTTTTCATCGAGAATCCAAAAAATCTTGTCGTGAATCAAAATCAAATTGGCGCATATCTTACCGGCGCCTTCCTTGCTAAAGGCTCACTTAACTCACCAAAGTCATCATCATACCATTTAGAGTTTTCCTTTAAAGACCAAAACTACGCGAAATGGATCATGAGGCTTTTGCAACATTACCCACTAAGACAATTCAATGCAAAAATGGTTCAAAGAAGGAATCAATACGTCGTATATCTTAAAAGAAGTGATGAAATCTCTGACCTATTAATTGTCTTCAAGGCAAAAGAATCCTGTTTAGAATTTGAAAACGTTCGTGTTGAAAGGGATTTTGCAAATGTTACAAATAGACTTTCTAACCTTGATACGGCCAATTATTCAAAAACACTTAAATCGAGTGAGCTTCAAATAGAGGAAATTAATTATTTTGTTTCAAAAGTCGGATGGGATGGAATAGAAAATGAAAAGCTTAGGACATTGATGAAACTAAGACTTGATCATCCAGACGCTTCATTAAATGAACTAGCCTCTTTATTATCTGAAGAACTAAATACAACTATATCACGTAGCAACGTAAACCATTTATTTAGATATTTGAACGAAGAATACAAAGCCGCTAAAGGCGAGAAAAAATAAAGATTCATTCGCTATTCTGAAATTTACCGATTTATCAATGTGTATTTTCTTTTATTTTCTCTTTTAGCTTTGCTATAATACTTTCGCAGTTTAAAAAGGAGGACATAAAGTAACATGTCAATTAAACTAGCTATTAACGGATTCGGTAGAATCGGCCGTCTCGCCTTCCGTCGCGCTTATGAAAGTGGCGAATTCGAAGTTGTTGCAATCAACGATCTTGTTGATGCAAAAACTCTTGCTTATCTCTTAAAATACGATTCAACACATGGTGTCTGGAACAAAGACGAAATTGATGCTGATGAAACAAACATCATCTTCAAAGGACACAAGATCCCAGTTCTCGGAAAGAAAGATCCAAAAGAACTCGAATGGGGCAAATATGGTGTCGATGTTGTCTTAGAGTGCACAGGCCGTTTAAAGAGCCATGAAGATGGTGATGTCCATCTCCACAATGGTGCAAAAGGTGTTATCATCTCTGCTCCATCCTCTTCCAAAGACATCCCAACATATGTCTATGGTGTCAACACAGACAAACTCACAGCTGATCAAACAATCATCTCTGGTGCTTCTTGCACAACAAACTGCTTAGCCCCAGTTATGAAAGTTCTCAATGACAAATTCGGTGTCATCGGTGGAACTATGACAACTGTTCACGCTTACACAAACGATCAAAGAATTCTTGATCTCGCTGGAAGCAATCTCCGTAGAGCCCGTGCTGCTGCTGCAAACATTGTTCCAACAACAACAGGTGCTGCAAAAGCTATTGGCAAAGTCATCCCTGAACTCAATGGCTGCTTAAACGGCAATGCCATCCGTGTTCCAGTTCAAGATGGTTCCCTCTGCGATTGCACAATCGAACTCAAAGATGAAAATGTCACCGTTGAAGCAATCAACGCTGCAATGAAAGAAGCTGCTGCTGGTGAACTCAAAGGCATCCTCGGATACAACGAAGACGAAATCGTCTCCTCCGATATCCTCGGCAACACCTATGGTTCCATCTTCGATGCAACTATGACAATGATCGTCGAAACTCCTGATCACAAGAAGTTCGTCAAAGTCGTTGCATGGTATGACAACGAATACAGCTTCACTTCCCAATATGTCCGTCTTGCTGGCTTATATGGCAAGATCCTTGGCGCAAAATAAGGAAAGCTAATCGAAAATTAGACTCTGATTCATTTCAGAGTCTTTTTTTGTCTTCAAACTCTCCTTATAATCTTTAGGATGAAAAAATCCTTATTGTTTATATTTCCACTTTTATTGAGCTCCTGTGCCACAGATAGTCAAAATGAGATCAACTATATCATCAAAAGTGGCTGGTATTTTGGAACTCAAATGAGCGTTACTTTGTTTGACTCTTCTGAAGAAGTAATGAATCATGTTCTTGAAATCTTTTCCGAATACAGCACTCTCACCGATGCGTATAATGCAAAGGCTGATTCAAATCTGAAAGAAATTGCCAATATATACTATATAAATAAGGATGAGAATGAAGGCAAAGAAATTGAAGTGGATTCACGTCTAGCCTCACTTTTGTCTTTTGGCTTAGAAATGAGAGAAAAGACTTGTATCAATACCCCAGGACAAATAAGAACTGATTATTATTTCAACCCCCTTATTGGAAAGTTATCGACATTATGGAAAAACTTTGTCGATGATCCTGCCTCAAGTTTTCCTAGTAACGAAACAATTACAGAACTTCTCGATGAGATGAACTCTTCAAGTTTGGAAGTTAATGGAAATATCGTCAAAAGAAGTGGTAAAGGAAAAATCGATGTTGGCGCATATGCGAAAGGATATGTTGTCAAAGTCGTCCAAGATTACCTAAAAGAAGAAGGCGTTGACAAATATTCCATCAATGGTGGTTCTTCCTCTTTAGGATTAGGAACAACATCCGATGGAGGAGAATATAAAATTACTCTCAGCAGTCTTAAGGAAAAGGGATATTCTGAAGCATATTTCAAACTTAAAGATAGCGCGGTTGGAACTTCAGGAATCTCGGAACAAGGGAAGAAGTATGATGGCAAAACATACTCACATATCGTTAATCCGAATAATGGAAGTGGTCTTGCTAAATACGACACAGTTTCAATAATTGCATCAGATGCAGGACTTGCCGATATCTTAAGCACGGCAATATTTGTTGGAGGAGAAGAATTGGCCAAAGTCCTTCAATCATCATTCTCTTTTGAATACATGATTTTTGATGGAGAGAACGTTATTCAATCATCTAATTTCAACTTAGTTTTGGAGAAATAATGAAAATAAAGGAATTCTTCAAAAAACACTTAGGGGACTTCATAGTCGGATTGTCATTGATAACCGTTACTTTTTCCTTATTGACTTATTATTTGATTCCAAGAAATACGAGCGGAAAGATTTACGCAAACGTGTATCATCAAAATTCTTTGATATATGAAAAAATAGATTTATCGCTTGAGGACAAAGAATATCCAGTAAGCATTACTGATGATGGTTTGAACATTCAAATGGTCGTTAAAGTAAAAGACCATAAAATAGGAATAGAATCATCTAATTGCTCAAATCAATATTGCGTTCACCAAGGTTTTACTAATTCCACGATGCAAACTTTAATTTGTGCGCCAAATGAAATCAGAGTCACTATATATTCCGAGAATGCTAAACCTGATTCGGAGGTTATCATATGAGTAGAAGATATTCCATTCATAAAATAGCTTTCCTCTCTATCATGCTTGCCCTAGCAATAGTTTTAGGATACGTCGAATCTTTCATTCCTACCCCTATCCCTGGCGTTAGACTTGGTTTAGCTAACTTAGTAATTCTGATTTTGCTATATTCTTGCCCATTCTATGAAGCTTTCATTATCTCGATTCTAAGAGTTTTTATCGTTGCATTGCTAAGGGGAAGCATTTTCCAAATGCCTTTCTATATGTCCTTAGCGGGTGCTATATCTTCATATGCGATCATGTGCCTTGCTCATTATCTTTTTGAAAACAAGCTTCACTTTATTACCATATATGGCGTTTCATTGCTTGGCGCATTTACCCACTCTTTAGCACAAGTGGCAATCGCGGCTATATTTGTTGAACATGGGCTTACAACTTTCTATTATTTCCCATTCATTGTTCTCTTTTCTATGGCATCTGGCTTATTGACTTCGATATTAGCCGATAAACTCATACTTACTGAGCCAATAAAGAAAATTAAAAATAGTTAAATTATTATTTGTAAATTGAAATATTAGAAGTTACAATTTTTTATGCAAATAGAAAAGGAGCGATTCATAATGAACGCAAAAAACATTAAATTAGGTTTCTTTGCATTAGCTGGAGCTGCTATGCTCGCAAGCTGTGGTGCAAAGGGAACAAGCATGACACGTGCCGAGGCCGAAGCTGAACTCGACGCAATTGCCGCTAAAACAGTCGAAGCAAAGAAAGTCACTTACACCGATGGTTGGGATGGAACAACAACCGATTTAGCAAACGTCGATGTTGATGGCCTCTATGCCTACCGCAAATTCAACACAAAGATCACAATCTCTTCCAGCCAAGAAATTAACGCTGGTGCTGAAGTCTTTGCTTACAAAGATGGCGAAAAATATATCATCGCCCTCAATGATGGCTCTGACAAAGTCTATGGCGAATACAATGAAACATTAGTCAAGACAGCCGTCACAACATGCATCACTGCTATCAATTCCTATGCCAATGGCACCTATGGCCAAGCAAAAGGCACAGCAAACTGGTTAAGAGGATTTGACAAGACAGAGAAAGAAACTGGCAAAACAGTCCTCACAGCAGAAGATCTTAATAATTTACCTACAGGTTGCACAGTCAAAGGCTATGTCGGAAGCGAATCATACACAAAATATGCCGATGGCGAAATGACTGCCGAAATCGTTGCCATGTATCCATATCAACAATCTTTAATGGATCAAGGTGGCGAAAAGTGCATCTATGAATTCAAGAACTACCAATTAACACGTCTCTACAACAACTATCAAAAATATGAAGAGAAGTTTGATTGGGCAAATGCAGCAACATCCGCAAAGATCGATGACACTTATACAAAGATCGAAGCAACTGGTGTTGATGGCGCCATTAAATATGCAGCTTTACCTACAGCCGCTGGCTTAATCTTTGGCTATATGGCTCACGGTTGGTCTGACTAATTCTTACCAGTTCTAATTTTAGAGACCGTCTTTGACGGCCTCTTTTTAATTTAAGTATATCGGTAATGTTTTATTAATTTATTAATAAGACTATAAAAAGTGTTATCATTAAAGGGCATAAGGAGATTTATTAAAATTTATGCTTACAGTAGAAGACTTAAAAGATTTAAAAGGAAAGAAAGTCTACGTTCGTGTTGACTTCAACGTTCCACAAAAGAATGGCGTTATTCGCGATAACAACCGTATCAAGGCCGCCCTTCCAACAATTAATTATTTAGCCGATCACGGCGCACGTCTTATTTTGATGAGCCACCTTGGCAAAATCAAATGGAAAGAACCAGATGCAGCTAAGATTGAAGAAATGAAGAAAGCCAACGATATGGCTCCAGTTGCAAACGCTCTTCAAGAATTAGTTCCAGGAAAGAAAGTTTCTTTCTGCCCAGTCACACGTGGTGAAGAATTAAAGAATGCAGTTGCAGCTCTTAATGATGGTGATATCTTACTCGTTCAAAATACACGTTATGAAAAAGGCGAAGAAAAGAACGATGCTGAATTAGCAAAAGAATGGGCTTCCTTAGCTGATGTCTATGTTATGGATGCTTTCGGAAGTGCTCACCGTGCCCACTCCTCAACAGTCGGTGTTCCTTCAGTTTTAAAAGCAGAAGGCAAACCAGTTGCTTTAGGCTACTTAATGATTAAAGAAGTTGAAAACCTCACACGCTGCGTCGAAGTCAAAGACGAAGATAGACCATATGTTGCTATCCTTGGTGGCTTCAAAGTTTCTGATAAGATCAAAGTCATCGATTCCTTACTTAAGAAATGTGACTATGTCTTAATCGGTGGCGCTATGACATATACTTTCAAAAAAGCTATGGGCATGAGCGTTGGAAATTCTCCAGTTGAAGAAGAACAATTAGAATATGCTCGTAAATGCATTGCTGAAGCAAAAGGCCGTTTACTCTTACCTACAGATGCAATCGTTACAACAAATTTTGATCCAGCAGATACAGAAAGAAAGATCATAACAGTTGACACCGTCATCGAAAAAGGCGGAAGAATCCCAGATGGATATGAAGGATGCGATATCGGTCCTAATACAGCTGAATTCTATAAAGAAATCATCTCCAAAGCCAAGATGGTCTTCTGGAATGGCCCAGTTGGCGTCTTCGAACAAGATGAATTCCAAGCTGGTACAAAAGCCATTTGTGAAGCAATTGCCGGACTTGAAGGAAAAGCCTTCACAGTTTGCGGTGGTGGAGACTCTGCTTCAGCCGTTAAACAATTCGGCTACAAAGAAACATTCTCCCATGTTTCAACAGGCGGCGGTGCTTCCTTAGAAATGATCGAAAATGATGGCCACCTCCCAGGTGTTGATATCCTTCGTTAATTGGTACTTAAAATGAGAAAGAAATTATTACTCGGCAACTGGAAAATGAATAAGACCCCATCAGAGGCTAAGGCATTTGCTTTATCCGCTAATGAAATGGTCGACTATGCAGTTGCAAATAACATCGAAGTTGGCGTTGCTCCTACATTTGTTTGCTTAGCAACAGTCAAAGAAAACATCAATCCTAAATGCATCGTTGCCGCTCAAAACGTCAATGAACATGACCATGGTGCTTTCACTGGCGAAATCTCTATTCCTATGTTGAAGGAAGTTGGTATTTCCTGGGTTATCTTAGGACATTCTGAAAGAAGAGAATATAATGGTGAAACCTCAGAGAAGTGCAATGAGAAAATCAAAGCCCTTCTTGCTAACGAGATGACTCCTGTATATTGCTGTGGAGAATCTTTAGCAACTTTCGAAAAAGGTGAAACAAAAACCTTTGTTGCTGAACAAATCCACACAGGTTTAGCTGGACTTAGTGCAGAAGATGCCAAAAAAGTCGTCATTGCTTATGAACCAATCTGGGCAATTGGCACTGGCAAATCAGCCACTAAAGAAACAGCCGAAGATACAATCGGATTCATCCGTGCAACACTTCACGAAATGTTCGGCGAAGCATCTGAAGAAATCCGTATTCTTTATGGTGGTTCCGTTAAGCCAAACAATGTCGCTGAATATATGTCCGAAAAAGACATTGATGGTGCTTTAGTTGGTGGAGCTTCCCTTGAGCCTGCTTCATTCAAAGGCTTAATCGACGGCATGCTCGTCAAATAAAATAAGAATTAATATTTACTTAGCCTCCTTATTGCTACAATATGCGTAAGGAGGTTTTCTTATGGAATATAGATTTGATGATACAGAAGTGGTTTCACCAAAAGAAAATGAAGCAACATCCGCCACATTTTTAGTTAAAGTGTTTGGCTATATGTTCATTGGCTTATTAATTACAGCCGTAATCTCATTAGGATGGTACTTTGTTACTAATCTAATTTGTTACGATGAGGCGGGGAAATTGACCGAAACTGGTGCACGCATTGTTTTAGGAACATCAATTGGGTCGATAATTGGCATGTTTGTAATCTCTCTCGTGATAAGTTTTTCTTCGATGCGTTCTAATAAAGCACCTTGGGTTGGCTTTATCTTATATGCAGTTTTTGTTGGCTTTGCTTTCTCAATATTTTTGATTACTGGAATAAGCATTGTCACCTTTGCCGAAGCCTTCGGAATCACCGCTTTAGCTTTTGGATCGATGTTTTTGATTGGCTACTTCATGAAAGGCAAAATAAATTGGTTTGTCTATATCGCCCTTGGCTTAGGGGTAGGAATCTTGCTTACATCTTTATTCTGGTGGGTCTTCTATTTAATTTCACCAGCGACTTTCTCGATATTAAATTGGGTAATCTCAATCGGCATTATTGTATTAGAGATGATATTTGTGGCAATTGACGCATATAACATCAAAAATATTGCAGCAAGAGGAGAAGGTAACCAAAACTTAGCCTTATTCTGCGCATTCAACATTTATTGCGATTTCATAACGATGTTCGTTAGAATTCTTGCAATATTGGCTAGATCGAAAAGAGATTAATTAAGAAGAAGGTCTTAAAAGGCCTTTTTTCTTTTATATGCGCGTGTATGCGTATATGTAAATACATAAATATATAGATACATATAAAATATATAAAAATATTTTTCTAAAAAAGTATAGTGTTTATCGGCATTTTTAAAAAAGTTGAAAAAAAATTAAAAAAAACGCTTGCGTAATCCTCCCAAAAGTATAAAATATTCCTCGCTGAACGCGCCGGCCATGCCGCTGCGTGAGGCCA
>CAVFKA010000012.1:0-64805 GCA_963623195.1 bacterium
GAAGGAAATCGTTCAATACGGAGACGAAATCCTGACACATTTGTATTTCGTCGATCAGCAAATAATATTTTTTCTTATCTAGCGCTTTTGAAATGACGTATTTATACAATTCGTCAGGATCGCATAGCTTAGAAAAACTTCTTCTATCCAACTGGATTTCAATTATGTGACTTTCGTCCACTCCGTTTTGAAGCAAAAAATGCTTGAATAAGCAGAATAGCAGATACGATTTGCCACAACGTCTAATGCCTGTAACGATTTTTATAAACCCATTGCCCATCGCATCTATGAGCCTATTCAAATAGAAATCTCTTTTGATCATATTCCACCTCCACTGAAGATTTTTGCGAGAATTGCAATTTTCTTCAATTGGATTGACTTCATATCTGAATGTACATCAAATCACTTTTAAGTTTTGCATTAGAAACTTTAGCATCTTTAAATATATGTTATCGTGACAAAAAAATATAAATAATCAAAAAGTGTATTGATAAACGGCATTTTTTTATAATCGATCACACTTAGATTAACTTAATCATCCTATAAAAGTAACAAATATTATTTATTTGTAACTTAATTGTTGACACGATATACATATCGGTGTAAATTATAACCATAACAAAGATACAAAACGAATGACTTTGTTACTTAAGGAGAATCGAATTATGAAAAAATATTTGAGTAAAGTTTTCTTAGGCGCTATGGCTCTTACCTTTGGTGGAGCGACTGCAGCTGGTATTTACGCTAATCAAATCAATAACCAACCAACAATTTCTACAATCGAATCTTCTAATATAATTACTTTGAATAATAGAGCTACGCTAGCAAAAGCAGAGGTTGCTGATGCATCTTCTGGCTTTAATCTCTCGAAGATGATTACCGAAGGCATTCAAAGAGGCGGCATCAACCTCCTTGGTATGGCTGGAGCAGCTCTTGGCAATATGGCATTCAAAGCCATTTTATCCAACATCGGTGTTGATGTAAGATCTGCTGAACAAAAATCATTAGATCAAATTCAAGCTCAATTAAGTGATCTCAAGAATTATTTAAAGAACGGTATCGTTGATGTTAAAAGAAGCATAATTCAAGTTCAACATAAAAACCTCATGAATAATATCTTAGCCGAATTAGATAATATTCAAACTCCAGTGGCTAGCAAGATCGCCACAATGATCGATATCTCCAAAAAAGAATTAAATCCTAATTACGATACAAAAGAGTTAGAAAAAGAAAAAGAGACATTCTATAAAGGATTAGATGATATGAAGTTTGCCAACCCTAGCGGAGTTAACCTCTGGAACACAGTCGAAAACTTAGCAAAATCCATTCTTACCCCATTCAATCCTGAAAAATCCCTCAAGTTGAATGATTTGTATGAAGATTGCTATGGTGCAACAGAGACTTGGGACTACATGACTATTGCCCCACGTACTAAATTCATATCCTACATCGCCTCTTTGGTTAATTCTTTGGCTGAAATAGCTCTTGTCAAAGCCAACTATGAAATGAGCAAACTGGCCCCTAATGATTCCAACCTTCTTGACTATAGAACTGGTCTTAATAGCATGGCAAGCGCAGTTAATGCTTTGAATGCTGAATTCAAAGAAGAATTAGAAAACCTTGCCGCCATCCAAAAGAAACATGATGAAGAACATCTTATCACCCATAGAGATATGGTAGTTAATAATGATGGAAGTATCACCTATAAGGAAGGAAAAACATTATCCACTAAATTATTCGCTCTGACATCTGCCGATAACGATGATAACTATGTCTCTTATTACCATAATGAGCAAAATAGACCTATAAGCGTTGACTTCGGCATGGGACAAAAACAAATTGTGTATGAAAACTATATCTACACTCTTGATTGCACAGCCAATCGCAATTTGTATAAGACAGTCACTAGTGAATATAACACTTATAGGAATTGCTTAGGCGCTGAAAATAAGAAGAACTTCACAATGCAAGACTACTTATATAAGGCTGGATTCACTTGCGATAACAAAGAAGGTTTCGAAAAAGCAAAAGGCTTCTATGAAAGAATAGAACACGTCAATCGTGATTATAGTGGTATCTGGAAGAAGGATTATCATAACGACATCAGAGCCATCTACTATGATTTCAAAAAAACAGATGGCAAAGTTACCGTTGGTGAAATCTCTGATGCTAGAGAACTCCAAAATGGCTGGTTTGCCTCGAGTAAAACTTGGCATGAAAAAGGAGATCAAGCTGATAATTACTACTTAGTCTTCGTTGAACCTAACCAAAAAACAATCGGCAAGATTGCAATTACGGATATCGAAAGAACTAGCAGCCCAACTGCAAAAACCACCGATTATAAGAATCATTTCAAAGGCCATAAAATCTGGACAGCAGGTGAAAATACTGAAGTGAATATCTAATATTCGTATACCATAAGTGATAAATAGGACCCCGACATAAGCAGGGTCCTTTTCTTTACGATTAAACATATTATTAACATATGAGTAAATAACGTCCGCACCTATTGATGCTACGAGGTTTTCGTCCATCTGATTGATGAAAGAGATGCCATCACTATAATAAGAGACGTCAAAAATCATCTTATGCTCTTGTGAGTATTTGCTGAAATACTCTTCAATGATCTATTTCCATTTCTTTTGGTCTTCAATAACTGCAATTTTAATCACGGTTTTACTCTTGCTTCTATATAAAAGTTAATGATTTCTTTTGAATGTTGCAAGGTTTTTAAGATAAATGTAAGGTTTATAAAGTCTTTCAAATAAAAAAGATACCCATGTATTTCAATGAGTATCTAGAAAACATTAATTGTTTTTATTTGGCTGTGTAGCTGCCGCTGGTTCCGAGCTTCGGCCCCCAGACAGATGACTCGACGGTGAATGTCCTCGTGACCCTGTCGGAGATGCCGGAGACGTATTCGAGGGTGAATGCGTGCGTGGTGGAGTCCATGGTTGCCGCGATCTCGGCATTGGCCGAGTTCTTGATCTTCATCGACCAGCTTTCGAACGACCAGGTGCCGTTCTCGATGAGGCCGGCGGTCTTGAACTCGAAGACATAGGTGCAGTCCGTGTTGAAGGTGAGGAGGTAGTTCTCGCTGTCGGATGTCCAGGCGAATAGCGTCTTATCCTCCGGCTCTTCGGCCTTTGGGGTGTAGCTGCCGCTGGTTCCGAGCTTCGGCCCCCAGACAGATGACTCGACGGTGAATGTCCTCGTGACCCTGTCGGAGATGCCGGAGACGTATTCGAGGGTGAATGCGTGCGTGGTGGAGTCCATGGTTGCCGCGATCTCGGCATTGGCCGAGTTCTTGATCTTCATCGACCAGCTTTCGAACGACCAGGTGCCGTTCTCGATGAGGCCGGCGGTCTTGAACTCGAAGACATAGGTGCAGTCCGTGTTGAAGGTGAGGAGGTAGTTCTCGCTGTCGGATGTCCAGGCGAATAGCGTCTTATCCTCCGGCTCTTCTTCTCCGCCATCTTGGGTTGGAACGTCTTGATAGGCAATCTTATCTCCTCTTGTAACACCGATTGATGTTTCAAAATCCGTTACGGTTTTATAAGCGATGTCGCCATTTCCAGAGACATTGACGTTTCTGACATAGACGCCGCCTTCAGAAAAGCCCATGGCTAAGTTGATGCCGAATGTGTCAAATGCGCCATCTGTGATGGTGAGAGTATAGGAATAATCGATGCCATAGACATAAGCGGACATTGAGTTTGAATAATATGAGATACCGGCATAGATACTCTCATCATTCATGTTTGCCCAATAGCCATAATAATCGAAATATTGAGTTTTTTGGTCATCACGATATTGGTTGATGACGAATTCTCCATCTTCATAAAGATTGATCAAGATGTGATATTTATAGCTAGAAAGTTCGGCGTCCTTCAAAGAGAATTGATAGGCGACTTTCTTTGAGGAGAAATCTTCTTCATAATATTGTTTCTTTGTGTATTCTTGCCAATAAGAAACGTCTTTTGTTGGAGATTTGTATTTGCTTGTTGCCTCTTCTGAGCTATTGTCGCTTGTCTTATCGTTGTCAGTGGATTCTTTGCTTGTCGTGGTATTGTCGGTGAAAGTAAAGCTCATCGTTTTCCAATTAAAGCCACATGAAGCAAGGGTTGCAACGGAAGCTAAGCCTAAAACTGATATTAATAATTTAGATTTTTTCATATTTAATTTTCTCCTTAGCTTTTCTTTTTGAAAGAAAGAATGTATGAAACGATATTAAGTGCGAATATTGCAATGCTTAAGAAGAATGCAAGGATGAAGAATAAGGATAATCCTGTTTCCATGATGTCTCCGCAGAAGTAGAAGATTGCGTAAGGGGTTCTACTTGCAAATAATGTTAAGAAAGCAGCCAAGGAAAGAAGAATGTTTCCAAATGAGAAGATTTCCTTAATCAAATCACCATATTTGAATTTCGCTAAGAAATCATTGAAGGTGAGTGCTAAAGATAGAAGCATTGCTAAAGCCATTAAGGCTTCGATGAGGATGTGGTTTTCTCCATCTATTGGGGAGAAAGCCACCATCAAGATGGTAAAGATGAGTCCGACCAAGGTCATGATGAAACTGGTCAGATATAATTTGTTAAGCTTAGTTTTCATGTTTTTTTCCTTTCAAAATAGAAGTAAGCAATAAGGCAAATGAAGCAACGCCGACGATGCTAAATGCAATAGAAGTGCTAATAAGGGTAGTGCTCCACCATGGAGTGACGTATTCAACTCTTGAATCCTTGCTGATACCATTTACGGCGCTAGAATTAACGAAGTTGAATAGGATTCTATGGCATGCTTCCCTACAAGCGGTGAGCAATTGTTTGTTTGCTTTGATGTTCTCTGCATTCAAAGATGTGTTGGTGGCTGAGCCTGAAGAGGCGTTGTATGTGCCGTTATTTAAGAAGGTTGAAAGACCAGCGATGATAGCGGCATTTCCATCATAAAGACCAGGTGTAGGTGAGTTAAGGTCGGAAATGGCGTAGCATGTTGAGCCCCATTCCTCACGTAAAACGCCAGTAATGAGGTCATATTCGGCTGTGCAGCTAAGAACCCCGATTCTGTTATAAGCGGTCATGACGCCAGCAAGTTTTCCCTCAGTAAAGGCGATTTCAAAGCTTCTTAGATAGTTTTCACGGAGAGCTTGCTCATTAGTGAAGGTGCAAACACCGATTCTGTTTTGCTCTTGCTCGTTGATTGCGAAGTGCTTTCCGACAACGATCAAGCCATGTTCTAAAGCCTTAGCGGAGACGTGGCTTCCAATGACGCCATTAAGGATGGCATCAGCAGAATAGTATTCGGAATTTCTTCCACCATAGCATGTTCTATGCAAATTCAAGCCAAGGCCCCAAAGGAATGATGTTCCGGTGTATAAGCCATCTTCAGCATAGAAACGGCCTGTTTCATCAGCTAATTCTGGGTTGAAGGTCGCAGCTAATACCGGTTCGGAGGAATAGACTTTGCAATCTTGTTCTTTTGCGACGATATCATCGTATCCATCAGAGATTGTCTCAGTCGCGCCAAGGGCGGTTTTTGCACCCGTATCCTTATCGAGTTTGGAATAGGCGAAAGTGAAGCTAACACCTGTTGGGCCGTCATCACCTTGAGCACCATTGAAGGTAACGCTTGGAGCGGCTTGAATGACGACTCTACCTTCAGAAACTATCTTGGAGAGTTCATAAAGGCTAAGATTGTCTAACATCTCATCCCATTTTGGATCGTCATATGGCAAATCTTTCAATGTGGTGACGTTCATCGTCTTTAAGCTGCCATCGCTTAAACCGGAGGTAAGAGAGGATTCATTGGTGACATCAACATATTTGACATCCTTAGTAGGTGCTCTATCCTTGACATCGTTATATTTGCCGTTTTCGTATTTCTTTGTGTCGTTTAATGACGCAAGCATTTCTTTGCCGGCAGTTAACTTCAATGTCTTTGGATAGGTGTTCTTCCAATCGCTTCTAGAAAGATAGGTGATCTTCTCACTATCTTCTAACCAGTAATTGACGTCGACATCATCGAATCTATTTGTGAGTGTGCTATTGGTGTATTTTGATGTGGAATATGTTACTTTGTCGAGTTCTTTGACGTTAAAGGTTGTAACAAGGCTGCTATCTCCTGCTTCATCCATGCCATTAGCGATTGTTTTTGATTTCTTCGCTAAGATGTTATTGATGGCGGAGTGGCTATCTTCACCAACGCTAAAGTAATATGTTCCTGCATCCATGATGTAGGTTTTCGCATTGGTATAGTCGTAGCTGCAAAGACGATTCTTTGGAATGGAGATCGTGAGTGTTTCATCTTCCCCTTTAGCCAATGTTTTTGTCTTTGAGAAACCAACTAATTGAACAGAGCTCTTTTCAATCTTGTTTGTTTTGTCATAATCGGTATATGGTGATTGGAAATAGATTTGAACGACATCTTTTGCACCAACGTCGCTTGTATTTTTGACATTGACTGAGATCTCGAAATGATCGTCCTTATCTAAGAGCTTTTCAATCTTCTTTTCAAATTTGGCATAAGATAAGCCATATCCAAAAGGATAGGCGACCTCATTTTGATATTTCCATTCTGAAGAAGAGGTTGAACCGATAGAATCTTTGGCATTGCCTTGATTCAAGATGGTATCTTCGTATCTGGTTTCGTAATATCTGTAGTCGGTATAGATGCCTTCGTTGTAGCTAACATACTTACCAGCTTGGGAAGCCATGATCTTGTTTTTGTTGGTGAAATCATAGTTGCCATAGTTGATATGGGCTGGAGAGGAGGTGGTTGAGACTGAGAAAGTATCAACTAATTTGCCAGAAGGAGAAACGTTTCCGACGATGACATCGGCTAAACCGACGGCTCCTCTAAGACCGGCGTTTCCGAATTTGATGATGCCTTTGATCTTATCATCTTTTTTCAAATCGTTGATTTCAACGACATAATCTCCGCTGACGATGATGATGACGTTGTCATTAGCCTCTGTTGCTTTCTTGATTAAGGCTTTTTCATTGGCACTTAAGGCTAAGTTTCCGGCAGCCATATCGCTACCTTCACCAGCGGATCTTCCGATGATGATGATAACTGCATCGGCTGAAGAGCATTCCTCAGCATTATCAGATACGGTAAGTCCCGCCTCTTTTAAGGCGCGGGATGGGTTGGTCCTCTTTGTGATGTTTTCATTAGAGGCCATACTTCCTCCGCCGTGTGCTGTGGCATAGACAAAAGAGTTTTCGTTAAGAAGAACTACTTTGTCTGTCTTTTTGAGTGGTAAAGAGTTGTTGTTTTTAAGAAGAACCGTTCCTTCTTGACCAACATTTACCAACAATTTTGCTCTGTCTTTGACCATTGAGTTCAAATCTTCATATTCTGATTTGTAGAAGTAGGAATCACCGTTTCCCCCTACAACACGGTTTGTTTCAATGTGCAAAAAAGAGTTAACTTTTGCGGCGTTCTCATTGCCTAGAGTGTTTGCGACTATGCTAAGAAGAGCAAGTGAGCAGGTGCTTAAAGCGAGAGGACGCCAAATTTTTGTATTGAAGAATTTCATTATTCTCTCCTTTCATAACGAATTATAAAAAGAGAAAAACGAAAAAAGACGAAACATCACTTATTGTGTATTTTTGACAACTTATTTTGTGATAGCGCTTACATTTTCTTCATTCAAAGGAAAGACCAAAGAGAGTATAAAACGTTGATTTTCGGAGATGATCTTCATTCCACCTGAGTATTTTTCCACGATATTCCTTATCGATTTCATGCCAAAACCATGAATAGAAGTGTCTTTTTTGCTAGTAGAAGGTAATCCATCTTTCAAAACGAGCTCATCATCGAAGTAGTTCTCAATTCTGATCGTTAAGAACCCCTGAACGTTTTTCATAGAGAGGTTGAGGATTCTTTTGTCTTCATCTTTCGTGGAAAGATAATCGATGGCGTTTTCGAGGGCGTTGCCAAATAAGGAATAGATATCGCTTGATTTCATGAAAGACAACGATGAGGCGTCTGCCATGATGGTAAAGGTGATATTCTTATTTCTGCATTGTAGCTTTTTGTCCATCAAGGTTATATCTAACTGGGTATTGCCTGTTTTGATATATGAGTCATATATTTCCACGTTTTCTTTTATCTCTTTTTGATATTCCTCATTCTCTAGATTCATGTTTTTGTTTAGGACATGTCTCATATCGTGGCATTTGATGTTGATGCTATCCATAGAGGATTTCAATAACTCAAACTCTTTCTTTTCCTTCTCAAGCAAGGTCTGTTGAATTTCTCTTGTCTTCTTTTCCTCTTCATGTTGGAGGATGAAAGACATGCAGAAGAAGCTGATGAATGTCAGAAGGAAATCATAGATATATGAATATATGTCCGCGCTAGATTCTTTGAAAATGCTGAAAAATACATCAACAAGAACAATCAAAACATTCATCGATAAGATGACCTTGTTCTTTTTGATGTCGTATTTTCTGATCTTTCTAATAAATAGGAAATATAGCAAGACATACATGGATGCTAGGATTGCTTCTTGAGCAAGGAGAAGCAACATTGCTTTTAGGTAACTTTCTTCCATATATGGTGCTGGTATAAAGTGGTACAAGACAAAAGAGAGATGTTGCAATGCCATGCTCCCTGTCGTGAAGAACAAAGCCTTATATATCGAGACATCAAAGCCTAGGAATATCATCAAAAAGAGCCCTAAATCCAAGACGAGATATCTTAAGAGGGAAATGTAGTTATTTTCGCTATTATGGACGAAATAGCCAAAGACGAAAAGAGCTGCGAATAAAAGAGGCAAAGTGATAAAGGAATATTTCCTGAAATGTTCCTTTTTGATGAATAAAAACCCAGCAATGATTACTTCGAAAAGATACCTATTCCTCAAAAGAATGGAAATGATAACCTTGAGGAATTCCATCAGAAATTCTCCCCTAGATATTCTGATAAAGCGTTTAGGAATGCTTTCTTTCTATTTCTTGAAACCAATAGTTTTTCATTTTCAAGCAAGGCGTATCCATCTTTGATGCCTTTGACATGCTTAAGATTAACTAGGTAACATTGGTTACATAGCACAAACGTCTTAGGCAACCTCTCTTGATAACTCTTTAAAGTTCCCCAAAAACGGTAACGTTTCTCTTTCAAAATGACGCTGACAAAATGATTTGACACCTCTAAATAAAGGATTTCATCAGTTTTTAGCTTAATGACCTCGTCCTTTTCTTTGATAATGAGGTATGAGTCTGAATTATTTGAAAGAATCTTTTTTAATTTCAGGATGATTCCTAGCAAACTGTGGTAATTCAACGGTTTTAATATGTAGTCTAAAGCGTTGACGGAATAACCCTCTATGGCAAATTGAGAAAGGTTTGTAACGAAAATAAGAGGAACTTTCTCATCTAACTTTCTTAATTCATGAGACGCCTTCATCCCATTGATTGAAGGTAGTTCGATATCCATGAATACGGCATCGTATTGAAATTCATATGATGAGATGAACTTTAGCGCATCAGGAAAATAAGAGATTTCTATCTCCGTGGAAGTTTCTTGTTCAATTCTTTTCGCGAATCGAACAAAAACCTCATATTCATTTTGTTCATCTTCAATTAATGCAATATGCATATATCTATATTACTAGAAAAGAGAGCGAAAAACTTTCTAATTTTGTGGAATTGTTAATTTTTTTGATACCATTTGACGTAATCGACTTCCATGCTTTGAGGGAGAGAAGTGTCATCTGGCATAACGTAATTATCAAATGATCCGCCAACCGCAAGATTAAGGAGGATATAGAAATCAGTATCGAATGGTTGGCCTTGATTTCCTTCGTAATTGGTGAGTGATTTTTGCTTCAGGTGCATGAAAACATTGTCATCAACTAGGAATGTAAGATCGTTTCTTTCCCAAATTAAGGAATAGACGTGGTAATTGGAAATGCTATCGTTATCGCTTAACGTATATCTTTCAGAGATATAGAAATGCTCATTATAAATGCTTGCCATATGGACTGCGGCAGAGACTTGATCGCTCACCCTGCCTCTTGCTTCCATGATATCGATCTCCCCACTATTTGGCCAAGTTCCGTAACTTGTTGAATCGCTTGGCAATAACCAGAAAGCAGGCCATAACCCACTATAGGCAGGAAGTTTCATCCTTGCTTCGATTTTTCCATATGTGTATTCAACCTTTTTGTAACTTCTGATTCTTCCACTAGTATATGATTTGCCATTATCGTTTTCTTTTTTAGCAGTAAGGATAAGCTTTCCATCCTTTACCTGGACGTTTTCTTTTTTATAGCTTTGCGCTTCGCCATTTCCCCAGCTTGGCACGCCATATTGAGATCCGTCACCTAATTGGTAAGACCAATAATTTTCATTTAGGGAGTCGCCATCGAAATTATCTTCAAAGACAAGCTCATATTCACCTTCATTGTTATCTTCTGATGATGAGGAGCTTTCTTCGTCATCTTTTTCTTTAACTGTGAAGGTGATAGAAGAAGATATGTCTTCATCTTCCTCTAAAGATACGTAAATGGTCGTATGCCCTGCGCTTATTGCACTGATATTGCCATCATCATCAACATATATGATGTCTTCATCCATGCTTTCATAGATGAAATAATGTTCTTTCCCATCATCTGTTCTAACTTCTAATTTTGTGGTATCTCCAACAGTTAACGTCGTATTCTCATTCAAAATATCGATGGAAATGTCCTCTATTTTATCTGAAGTGTCTATTTGATCGATTGAGGATTTTCCTGAATTAGAAAAATTTCCTTCAAAACATGAAGATAGTAATAAAGTTGAAAATATAATGATGTTTGGAAGGGATTTTTTCATTGTTTTCTCCGTTAAGTCTACAATAAAGGCTTCCGCCAAGGGAAGCCTTTATTCCTTTAGACTCAATTATTAGGCAACAACCTTTAAGGTTGGCATTGCATTATCTTGAAGATTCCATACGTCTTCACTTAAATCTGAATATGTAGATTTTGAAGCAGTAGAGAAATTGATTCCAGAATGGATGCCGGCGGTGTTTTCAATTGGTCCACCCCATTCCCAAGCGGAGCCATATGCTAATGATGCGGCTTGAGAGGTGTATAAACCAGAACATGTGAATGTTTGTGTTGAAGCGGCAAAATTGCTATTGGTACCGTCGGATTGATGTCCGCCTGCTGGATAGATAGCAAAGGCCATATGGACGTCCTTTCCTTCGCCAGAGACATCAACGACACAATCTTCTAACACTGCGCTTTCTTTCAAAACGCCTGCGATACTTCCGCCAAATGGGAACCATTCATCGCTACCATTGTTATATGTTTGGGTTGATTTGAATAAGCAGTTTCTGACTGTTCCGCTGACTTCGTTTGCCAAAATCGCGCTACCCCAGCCAACGCCTTCTACGCCAATGCTTCCATCAAATTCGACATCTTCGATAACACCTTCGCTAGAGATGGATCTAAACATACCTGAATTTGCATGCTTAGCTTCAGTGGAGATGATTTCAAAGTTAGAGACCTTATGACCGTTTCCATTTAAGTGGCCTGCAAATGTGGTGTTATATTTGTAGCCATCGATCTTGTATCCACCTAAATCAATATCAGCGGTCAAAACGTAGTCTTTCTCTTTTCTTCCGCTTGTTAATAATGTGGATTTGAATTCATCGGCTGAAGAAATCTTGATGCTGTTGTCATCGTTTTTAGCGATTTCGATTTCAACTGAAGCGGCAACTTCAACCTCTCCGATGCTACAAGTAAGAGTGATGGTATCCGTACCGACTTTCTTAGCGGTGTAGACAACCTCAGCAGTTGTTGATTTGTTAAATGTGCCAAGGGATTCGCCAGATTTCCATTTATAGGTTACTGTGCTATTGGAGCCATTTGTGACAAGTGCTTTTAAGGTTAAGGTGTTACCAACCTTCATAGAAGTGCTCTCAACTTCAATATCGACGCTTGCTGTTGCAGTATCAACGACAGTGAATTCGATTTCTTTTTTAACGCTTGGATCAGCAACAGAGGCAACAGTGATAGTGCAAGTTCCTGCTCCAACGCCAGTTACAACGCCTGCATCGGTAACGGTTGCAATGCTCTCATCACTAGATTCAACTGTATATCCTGCTTTTGTGGAATCGTTCTTAAGCCTGATATTCAAAGAAACGGAATAACCTACGGCAGTTTTGAAGGTGCCGGTGACGGTGATTGTTAATTTCCTTGCTGTGCTTTGAGAAGATTCGTTGTTATCTGTGTTTGTGTTTTGTTCACTTTCTCCGCAAGAGGTCATACCAATGGTTGCTAATATGGCAAGCGCGGCAATAATACTTTTTTTCATTTTTTAACTTCCTTTTTATATACTGGGGTAGCTTAATTAACCACCCCAGTGTTATTTGATCATTTTATTAATGGCTTAGATTACTGCAACGTATTCTGTTCCACTAAAGGAGGCGGTTACTTTGTAGCCGTTTCCGTTTCCGTCTAAGATTTTAACGGCAATGGAGGTGTTCCAGCCAGTAACAGGTGCCATGCTACAAGTCACGTAGATTCTGAAATATTTATCGGTGAAGTTGTAGTCTGATAAGATTGTGCCACTTACTGTTGCGCCAGTATCTGCACCGGCATCATTCTTCATTGTGATTTCGGTGCCAATGACTGAGTAATTGCCAAAGTTTTCGTTTGTCATGCCTAAGGCATCGGTTGAAGCCCAAATCCAAGCACCAGCACCTTCGAATCTTGTGTTGTTGTCTGCTGGACCATTTGTTAAAGCGGCGACAGCGGTATAGCTTGTTGGCTCAGTTACTGGAGTTGCATCATCCCACTTAGAACCAGTGAAGGATGTTTCCTTTTCGTAAACATCCTCACCATGCGTCATTGTGATTTTGAGGCTGGTCTTGAAATCGGCTCCTGGGCCTTTATCTAATACGATATAGAGTCTAACGGTGTTCGTGCCATAATCATCGAATTGCTTATTTGTGACAGTCACATCGAAGTTATCTCCAGAACCTGTCTTGCAAGATACCTCGACGGCAACATTGAATTCAGAGGCGTTAGCACCTGTGATTCCTAATTCCGTATTGTCTAAATAAATCCAGATACCTGCTCCTTCAATCTTTGTGGATTGATTGCCTTTTTCGATGATAGGAAGAGGTTTCGTTTCGACTGTTTGACCTTTAAGCTTAACGGTTACTCTGTTTGTTCCTTCGACGATGGCAAACTTATAGGTGTCTCCGTTTTTGATGGAAAGATTGTTAACGAGGATGTCTTCGACGACTCCGTTTGTATCAATCATGGTGACGGTGACTTCAGTGCCGACTGCATATTTGGCATTTAAGTTAACGACCTCATCACCAATCATATATGATAGGGCGACTCCTTCTGGTAATTCGCCTTCGCTGATCATTCCTTTTGCGACGTATGCTTCAAATTTGACATCTTTGATTTCAACTACGGCAGTTCCTAATTTAGCGAGTTGGATAAGCAAGGAAGCAGCTGCACTTTGTGTGAAATCGACTTCGATATCATTATCTCCAACAGCAAGAGTGAAGGTCTTATTGTTAACGATGATCTCACCTGCAGCAGTTGAGTTAATAACACATGTGAAGGTGTATTTTGTGCCAACAACTAATGTGGAATCTTTGTAGAAGATTTGTTCAAACCAAGGGTTATATGGGTTTGAATCGTTGAAGTCAAAGTGAACGATGTTATCTTTTGTTACGTATGCTTTATTGACAATGTGGCCTGCTTCATATGTGGCATTCCAATATGTCCAAGTATCAGCTGCAAGAGTATTTTCTTCGCCAAAGACCATTGCTGTGGCGCCTTCTGGCAGTTCATCAGCAATTGGAGTGTAAGTTAAGTTAGCGATATCAAGAACGGCGCTTCCAAGTAAGGAACATTGCAATGAGAATGAAGTTCCGCCTTTGCTAGCATGGGTGTAGGTGAGTTCAATATTATTCTCACCAGCGACCAACTCTTTGTTGACTCCGTTGATTGTGATTGTTCCAGCGACAGTAGAAGTGATTTTGGCAGTTAATGTGTATTTGCCTGCTTCTAAGGAACTGTCTTTGTAGAACATTTGATGATGCCATGAAGTCTTTTCGGTCATGGTGTTAGCAAAATCAAAGTGAATTGTTCCATCAGCCATCTTATATGCTGCATTTACTGAACAGGCAGGTTCCCAGTTGGCATACCAATAAGCCCATGTATCAGCGGCTAAATCACCCTCGGCAGAATATTCAATGTTTGTTGCACCTTCTGGAAGGGCAATTTCAAAGCTGACTTCGACGGCATTTTCTCCTTCAACGAGGGCAAAGGAGTATGTTGGGCCGGCTAAGACGTTGCCGTTGGCCTTGACCTCTTTGATGGAGTAGCCTTCGTTAGGTGTGACAGTCAAAGTGATTGTCTCTCCGACATTGCCAGTAGTTTTATCGGCAACAACGTTTCCTTTCTCTGAGTCAAAACTGAGAGCAACCGTGCCAGTCTTTACTTCTGGAGAAGGAGTAATTTCTTCGAAAGTAACGTCAACTGTATTTTCTCCTTCAACGAGGGCAAAGGAGTATGTTGGTCCAGCTAAGACGTTGCCGTTGGCCTTGACCTCTTTTGTTTGATATCCTTCGTTAGCTGTGACAGTCAAAGTGATTGTCTCTCCGACCTTTCCGGACATCTTACTTGCTGAAACGTTTCCTTTTGTAGGATCGAAGCTTATAGCAACTGTTCCTGTTTTTTCTTCTGGAGAGGAAGAATCGCTTGATTTTTCATCACTAGAAGAGCTTGTCTTCGTTTCTTCGCTGCTTTCAGATTTTTCTGAAGGGATAGATGATGATTCGGAATTGCTTGAGTTTGCTGAAGAATCCCCAAAACATCCAGAAAGAATCATCGTCGAAGAGACGAGTGCCAATAAACCTAATAATGGCTTAGTAGTTTTTTTCATAAATTTTTAATCCTCCATGGCATGCTTTTGGTCATTAAATTAGGCCAAAGTATTTTTTATATTTTTATGATGGTAATCAGTTTAACACCCTTAAAATGTAAGGGCTTACTTCAATCATAAGTTGATAGAAGTTAAGCATAAGTTTGCTTTTTTTGCAAGTTAATGAAGAAGGGGCTTTGCTTGCCACCTTCTTCATGATTATTGCTTTTATTCTTTCTTCTTTTTTGGCTTGAAGAGCATGAATGTCCAGAAACCAAGACCTAAGAGAGCGACTGCATCCACTGAGATAAGAAGGACTTTCCACCAAGCGAATGCCTGCTTGACTGGGGTAGAAGCTGCTGAAGTGTCGTTTCCGGCATTTTTGCTATAAGCGTAGGTATTGCAGAATGTGTAAATGATGTTTTTGGCGGAGTTTTGACAACATACGACAGTTGTTGGATCGCTCATATTTAAGGCATTAGAGATATTTCCATCATTTGGGTTGAGCCATAAATCGTTTCCACCTCTGATTCCTTTATATGGAAGCATGTTTCCAGAACCATCGCTCCAGTCAGTGATAAGAGATCCTCTAAATCCCCATTCATCTCTAAGAACCGTGACATTCATCGCGTAATTAGCGCCTGCCCAGACTCCACCAATGGAATTGAAAGCGGTCATGATAGAGTTGGCTCCACCTTTTTTAGTCGCAATCTCGAATGGCTTTAGATAGTTTTCTCTGAAGTTTTGCTCGGTTAACCAAGTGTTGTATCCTTTAGCGTTAACGCCAGGTTCAGAAAGGGTGAAATGTTTTAAGTAACAATGAAGTCCATTGGCTTTGGCACCTTGGATGACATTTGCTGCCATATATCCAGAAAGGACAGGATCTTCGCCATAATATTCATAGTTTCTGCCATTGAAAGCAGTTCTATGAAGATTGACACCAGGAGCATACCAGCCACTTAAGCCAGTTGCCTTAGCTTCGCTTGCCATAGAAACGCCCATCTCTGTGGCAATTTCCTTGCTCCAGGTTTGACCAATCAAGGTTTCATTAGGGAAAGCGGTCCATGCGCCTGTGTTATTTCCGGTTTGTGTTGTCGTGTTAAATCCAGCTGGACCATCGAACTCATCTGCTCTTGGCTTGCCAATGGATTCAACCGCATATGTGTGGAAACCGCCATTTTCAACTAACGATTTAAGTTCGGAAACGCTCATTTGCTCGACTAGTTCAGTTAACTTTTCAGAATCGTAGTTGTTGCCGATTTCCTCAATTAATTCTTCATTGTATTTGAGTGAATTGTCCGATTTGCCATTTAAATCATCGATGCTTGCTTTAGATCCATCTTCTAAGGTTGCAAGATATAAATCGTTCTTAGCGCCCGTTGTTGGCATTTCGCTTGTATCGTAACTGCTATTTGTATAGTTATTTGCCTTGCTTACCTCTGAGGTGTTTTCAGGAACTGTGGCGGTATCAGGGAAGGTAGATACGAAATCTCTTCTAGATAGGTAGGTGACCTCACTATCGTGAATCGTTGAAGCGTCAATTGGAACTCCAGCATATGCGTCTTCACCTGTGAATCTGTTCTTTACTTCTTTTCCAGTCACTGGGTCTTTATCGTATATGATTGTTTCATCAACGTGATACGTGAGGGTGTTTTGGTCCATTTCCTTTAAGGTATGGGCGTCATTCTTAAATTGAATTTCATAATCCCCGCTATCTAATTCCCATGTGGCGTAGTCGTTGTTATTCTTGTCGTAGCAGTCATAGCTTGCCATATCATATGGGGTGAATGTTACGGTGATGTTTTCTTGCGTTTGCCCTGGCTTTAACTCTTTGGTTTTAGCAAATTCAACAAGATTTGTGACTGATTTTTCTATCTCTCCATCGTAATATGGCGCGCCATAGAATACTTCCATGACGTCCTTTCCGTCTTTACTTCCGGTATTCGTGCAAGAGAATGTGAGGGTTATGGTGTCATCTTCTTTTAAAGATGAACCGTTTTTGATTGAAGAATCGGTTAATTTCCAATCAAAAGTCGTATAGCTTAGCCCATAGCCAAATGGATAGGCGACAACCCCATCATACCCATATCCATAGTCATTATCGACTTCATCGAAATATCCTAAAGAATCTGCGGTCTCATAAAACTTGTAGCCGAAGTAGATGTCTTCTCTATATTCGATGTTGCTAGATTGCTCAATTCTATTTTTATATGCTGGCTCAGAAGTGTAATCATAAGCTAAGGTATCGGTTAAATGTCCGCTTGGATTAACCTTTCCATCAAGGATTTTAGCGATTGCTTTAGCGCCACTTTGACCAGTGACCCCGACATATAATGCGGATTGGATGTATTCGTCTTCTAAGAAACCTAATTGCATTTGGTTGGTGGAATTGATGACGACGATGACCTGGGAGAAGTTTTCTTTGACCATTTCAAGCAAGTCTTCTTCCTCAGTTGAAATCTCAAGATATGTTCTAGTCGTATCGGTTGGTTGATTATGCGATTTCTTTTGAACGGTTGGAATCTCACCGACATTTTCTCCGCCAACTCTTGAGATGACGACCATTGCAACATCAGAGAAATCAATGGCGTTATCAATCAAATCATCTGAATATTCATCGATGGACGGTTCAATGAGGTTGATTCTTTTTGAACTTCCGGTTGCAAAAGAGAAGGTAGAAGAATCGTAATCGTTATAGAATTGCTCTAATTCCTTATTATATTCAAAACCTTCTTCCTCTAAGCCTTTAAGCAAAGAGACCTTTTTCTCTTCGTTGATGGTTGATGAGCCTGAGCCAATGCCAGAAAGAAGGAAGCCTTGCTCGGTTGATGACCAGCCAAAAACATTGATCTTTTTAGTTTCAGTTAATGGTAGACATTTCTCTTCGTTTTTTAATAATACGATGCCTTCCTCTGCTATTTTTTGACAAAGGGCGTCAGATTGGGTGCTCGCCTTGTTGAAATCATCGCTATCAAAGCCACGGTCACCGGTACCTGATAAGAAGGTGGTGATCATTGGCGCATAATGATAAGCGACAATATTAGCGGCAGTAAGAGTGGCTGCAATAAGTCCGATAGCGGTAAGGCTAATTATTTTTTTAGCTTTTGCCATAAAAGTCCTCCAAATTTTAGATTATGAATAAAATATCGTAAATGATACCGCTTTCATGAAAGTTTGACTTAAGTTTGCAAATTTAATGCATAAATATGATTTTAAGGCTGAAATTTAAATGTTTTTCCTTGATTCCCTTTTTAAATCTTTTAGGTTTAATTAAACTTAATGATGTTTTATGAAAACCAATAGAAGCAAAAAGATCAAAAGAGGCGTATTCGCACTCATCATATCTTGCCTAGCAATGTTAGCAATAGATGGAGTGGTCTATAAAAACTATGACAATATCAACCATCTATTTAAGGCCGATCTTTTTGACACTGAAGAATTTCAGGAAACGTCTCTAAAATCTGATGAGCTATGCCAAAAGATTGAAGAGGAAGGTGCCGTTCTTCTAAAAAATAAGGATGACGTATTGCCTTTAAAGGATGTAAACAAGATAAATCTCTTTGGCTGGTCTTCTATCGATAATGGAAATATTCTTAGAGGAATAGGCACAGGCTACCCTCAAATTCCAGAAAACAAAAAAGTCACATTGATAGGGGCCCTAGAAGAATCCAATTTCACCATCAACCAAGAATTGATTGATTTTTATGAAGATTTCCATAATGAAGACTTTCTTAAAAACGATATGTTAGGAAGAGACGTGCTATATGAGCCATCCATCGAGTCATATACAAACTCTTTGATTGAAAATGCTAAAAAGTTCTCCGATACAGCCATTCTAACGATATCAAGGATTTTGGGTGAAAATACTGGTGAGGCAAAACAATATCAGGAAAAAATCAATTCTTTAGGCTATCAAAAAGATGAATCAAGACATTATTTAGAGCTCTCAAGTGAGGAAAGAGATCTTTTGACGATGCTAGAAGATAATTTCAAGAAGGTCATTGTCATCCTTAATTCAACAAATCCAATCGAACTTTCTTTTCTTGATGAGGATAAAGTTCAAGCCTGTTTGTCAATTTCAACCCCTGGTCAATCAGGAATGAGGGCAGTTTCAAAGATATTAAGAGGGGAAGTAAGCCCAAGTGGAAGACTCACCGACACATATCTAAAAGATTTCACCATGGAGCCGTCTTATCAAACATACAAGCCAAAACTTGACTCAAAAGATCAAACGCATGTCTTCTATGGAGAGAATATCTATGTCGGATATCGTTTTTATGAGACGGCATTTCTTGATGGATATTACAAAGAGAAGAAATATGAGGATGTAGTTCAGTATCCATTTGGATATGGACTTAATTATTCAACCTTTTCTTGGAAGATTGATGATATCTCCTTGCCTAATAATTCCTCAATTTCCAAAGACGATGAAATCACGCTCACCTTATCTTGCAAGAATGTAGGTAAATATAAAAGCAAGGATACCATTATGCTATTTTGCCATACCCCATATAGCAAAAATGGGATTGAAAAGTCTTCCATCCAACTGTTAGGATTTGCCAAAAGCACGCTTCTAGATAAAGGAGAAACTCAATCAGACATCACCATCAAATTTAATTGCTATGACTTCGCTTCTTTTGACACATATGATCAAAACAAGAATGGTTTTAAGGGGTACGAAGTTGAAAAAGGAGACTATTTATTCACTTTGAATGAAAATTCACATTCGTTAAAAGACATGGATGACAATTCATTCTCATATAAGGTTGAAAATGATATTTGTTTCGATAAGGATCCATCTAGCAACAAAGAGGTCAAACCGTTATTTTCCTCTCCTGATTCTTATGGATACGGAATTGATGGAAAAGAGTTCTCTTTGAAAGAGGAATATTTATCAAGAAATGATTTCGAATCGACTTTCATTTCCTCTTTTGACCCTACAAAACTCGATGCGGATAAAGTCACGGAAGTAAATGGAATCAATTGTTATGACATTCTTAAAGAGAAAATAACAAGCATGCCTTCCTTCAATATCGATAGCAATCTTTCTTTAGTAAGAAAAGAAGACGGTTCAAAACCAACCTTAAGCGAACTCTCTTCAAGTGATGTATCTTTCATTTACAACATGGATTTAATTAGCAAGATTGCAAACGGGGATGCTGAATTATTAAACAAATTAGTAGATCAAATGAGTGTCGAAGAAGTTAAGAATCTCATTGAAAACAGCGGTTTCAAAACTGATGCAATCTATAGCATTTCCAAACCATATTATAAGGAATATGACGGGACGTGTGGCCTAAATAGCACTGTCCTATCTAATAGATCCACCTTATGGACGGCTTTTCCATCTATTACGATATTAGGACAAACATGGAACGTAAGCCTTGCAAAAGACATGGGTGAATCGGTTGCCCTAGAAGCTAAAGAAACAGGCGTAAGTGGTTGGTATGCGCCAAGTGCAAACCTTCATCGTTCTTCATTTAATGGCAGGAATAGCGAATATTTTTCAGAAGATCCAATTCTTTGTGGAAATATGGCCGGAAATGTTACTTTAGGTGCTAAAGAGAATGGGCTATTCACCTATTTGAAACATTTTGTTATGGCCGAACTTGGCGATAACAATCCAGGCGTAAATGAATGGAACAGCGAGCAAGCGCTAAGAGAGATATATCTAAAACCATTTGAAATTGCCATCAAGAAATATCATTGCACTGGTTTGATGTCTTCCTTTAATAGAATAGGCGCGGTTTGGTCTGGGGCTTCTTATCCTCTCATGAGCGAATTATTAAGAGGAGAGTGGAACTACAAAGGCGTCGTAATTTCTGACTATACTGATGGGGAAGAGCCTCTTTCTACTCAATCAGGAATATTAGCTGGTAACGATATGTGGCTAAATTACAAAGAGAATAATGCAAGACCTTTGCCAAGTGATGATGAAGTCTATATGTCTAAGGCAAAAGAGGCAGCGTCCCATTACCTTTATTCGGTTTGCTCAACCCTTGATTATCAAAAAAATCATAGTTCTGATGGAGATATGATTTATAAAATCATCCAAAGAAAAGATTTCCCATCGTGGTACATCGTCTTTTTGACTTTGAACGGGTTAGCCTTTTCTTCTATAATTGTTCTATCTATAATTCTCATCAAGAAGAAAGAGAAACAGGAATAAAATGATTGAAATTGCAATTTTGGAAGATGATAAAAAAGATTACGACGCTTTTCTTTCTTGCTTAAACCAATACCAGAAAATCAATAACATGGAAGGAGAAACAAACGTGACGCATTTTAGCAATGCCGAATCGTTTTTGTCATCATTCAAAAAAGATATGTTCGATCTTGTCTTCATGGATATCCATTTAGGGAAGATGAATGGCTTAGAATGCTCGCATAAATTAAGAGAGATTGACGAAAATGTCGTCATCATTTTCCTCACAAACCTTGCTCAATATGCCGTTCAAGGATATGAGGTTGATGCCCTTGATTTCATGGTTAAGCCATTAACGTATTACGTCTTTGAGATGAAATTTAAGAGAGCTTTGACAAAATTAAAGAAATCTAAAGATGTTTCTTTACCATTTACCATTGACTATGAACAAAGATACATAAAGATAAGTCATATCAAATATATCGAAATCGTTGGACATAAGATGATCATTCATACAAGCGATGGTGATTTCAATTCATATGGCAGTCTAAAAAACATTGAAGATAGCCTTCTTAAAGAAGAGGTAGATTGCTTTGCTAGATGCAATAGCTATTTGCTAGTGAATTTCAATTTCATCAAAGGCTTATATGGATTTGAAGTAGATGTAGATGGCACAAGACTTGATATATCTCACCCTAAGAAGGCCAAGTTCATAAAAGACTACAACACATATCTTGGGAAGGGCGGGAAATAATGCTTGAGCTTTCGGGATTATTTTATTACAGGCTTGTGTTTCTCTTAGAAATATTGATTTCTGAATTCCTTTTCTTTTTCAAATTAAAAAGGAAGAACAAATTCTTTTTGAAATTGCCTATCTCCCTTGTTTTGATTTTCGTTTTGGCGTTCTTCTTCCCTTTGCCTTTTTATAATTTCTGGTACACGTCTTTGATGTTTATCATCTATTTCTGCTATACGTTCGTTGCTGCAATATTCTTGTTTGATGAGAAAATTTCAACGATTCTTTTCTTAGCGATTGCTTCATATCTAGTTCAGCATATTGCCTATCAAGGATTGAACGCGTTTTTGGATCTTGGGGGATTCTCCTCCACTACTGGCTTAAATATCTATGGCGGAAGCAAAATAACTGATTACACCTTCTCAACAATGGTCATATTCATGTATTTATTCATATACGCGGTCATTTATTTGCTAAGTTACTTCTTATTCGCCTCCCAAATAAAAAAAGGAGAAAAGGTAATGATATCTTCCTCCTATTTAATCTTTATCATTGCGATAAGTCTTGTCCTTGTCATTTTTGTTAATTCTTTTGCCGTCTACAATCTAAGCGATGATTTTTCCTCTGAGGCAATGGGTCTATTCAAATTGGTTTCCATGTTATGCTGTTTCTTCGTTTTAGCTTTCCAATTCAAACTCTTAGATAACAAGAATCTTCAAGAAGAAGTGGATTCCGCTTATAAACTTCTTAGAGAAGAAAAGAAACAATACCTTCAGAGTAAGAACAACGTCCAACTAATCAACGAAAGAGTGCATGACCTCAAACATCAAATAAGAGCCATTGTTGAAAATGAAAGTCTGAAACAAGAAGTAGTCGATGAAATGGAAGACGCGATCAGAGTCTACGATTCAAAAGTCAAAACAGGCAATGACGTCTTAGATATCATACTCACTGAAAAATCCTTGGAATGCTCAAGAAAGAATATCAAGATCACTTGTCTATTAAATGGAAAGGCTTTGAGTTTCATCGATGAAATTGATTTGTATACATTCTTTGGAAATGCGATAGATAATGCCATAGAATCAGTCGCCAAACTTGAAGATGGGAAAAGAATAATTTCACTAACTGCAAAAGAAAAAGGGAATACGGTATCGCTCGTTTTAGAAAACTATACCGAAAATATCATCGAGAAAAATGATGACGGATCAATCAAAAGCACTAAGGATACCCCTTTCCATGGCTATGGAATGAAATCCATGGAAGCAATAACAGAAAAGTATCATGGCAATCTAACTTATACGATAGACGATGGCGTCTTTTCCTTATATGCCTTGTTTGTAAATGAAAATTGAATTGATTGATGAAAGACTTTTTCAATAAGAAAACGAACGCCTAAAACAATCCTTTTTCAAAAAATAAGGCACCCGTGTATTCATTTATACATTTCATCTAAGGTGATAAATATATATGGATATACTTGATTTAGCTTAAAAGAGGATTTGGACATGAAACCATTTAATTTCATTTCTAACGTTCTTTCAATTTAGTCATTTATGAATTACTAAAATATAAGGATATATCTGACTCATCAGAAAATTAGTTCAATCGATATTGATCTTAAAAAGATTCAGTATGAAAGACATAACGACAGAGCTTATTTAATGTTTTACAAAACTTAGTTATGCTAGCTTGTAAATAAAAAACCTCCAGGTCTCTAATGAACTTGGAGGTTGTTTTCTCTAGAAGAGATAATTAGATGTTATCTGTCCAGAAATCGCCATTATTTGCGTCATAGGCATTTCCGAAAGAGTTGCTTGCGCAGATGATGTCTTCATTCTCTAAAGAGATGATTGTCAATTCAGGTGTGATGTATTTGTTTTCCATTGTTGTTTCTCCTTAATTATTAGGCGTTTACTGTGCCAGATACTTGTCCGTTGCTAAGTAACGTTAATGTATCTTTGACTTCTTGGGTGTAAGTAGCAGTTGTATCTGCTAAGTATTTTGCTGCGATAGATTTGACAGAGTATGAAGATTCAGGGAAGTAAATTATGACTCCGTTGGTAAGTTTTAAATAGGCTGTAGCATAAACTGTTTTATCTATGCTTGTTGCACCAACGTTGATGAAAACATTCCATCTGCAATAATCATAAGACCCTTCATTGCCATCTTTATCGCAATATGCTGGCAAATCAGAAGGGTCAAATTGGGAATTGTTCCCTTTCGTTTTTTTAGCTTCGCCAAGTTCAGTAGAAGAGTATTTTCTGCTTTTTAAAGCATCCACAAAAGACCCATCGAAGCCCTTTTCGCTTGGAGCTGTAGTTGTGTAAAAAACACCATATGTAGAAATGCGGGATACAAATGTATTGGTAACAGTATCTGTATTATATAAAAGGGCGGCCATTTTAAGCTGCTCCGCAAATCCGCCAAACCTTAAACTAAGATTTGAAATTTCATATGAGCCATTATCGACTGTGTAAGTGTAATAAAGTTGGGCCTTGGTTTCGGATTTTCTTAATGCACTGATGTATTCATTTTCTTCAACTGATTCCCAATGTGCATAGAGTGTAAGATTACTGTCCGGAACTATCTCGGCATCAAAACTTTCGGCATCGTTTTGAGCACTCATGAACCAGCCAAGGAATGTGTATGTGCCATACCAAACCGTTGCGGTATCGTTGACGGTATAATATTTGTTATATTCTTTGCATGTATCGCCTACCTTGACAGTTTCTGTCTCGGTGCCTAACGAAGTTTTGCCATCCTTGCTTGTCAAATCTTGCAAGTTGTAATAATAGGTAATCGTATATCCATTGGCGTCACTAGAACTAGAAGATGCAGTCTCTTCTGCAGCAACCATCACTCCACCAGCAACACTTAATGGGCTAGCCAACATACCAAGTGTGCTAAGCGTCAATAATATTTTCATTGCTTTCATATTGATTTATTCCTTTCTTGTTATTTAACAAAGTTAATTGTTTGTCATTAAACGTAACAAACGGGTTGGATTATATCACATCTAAAAGTCAAAACAATAGACAAATAATCTTTTAGATTAGATATGCAATGAAAAACAAGCGTTTTAAAGTCATTTCAATTAGATATGACTAACTCTAAATGATATGAACCAATTTAACAAAACATCCGACAAAAACTTGCAAAAAAAGTTAGTATTTTTGTCTTTTTCTCTTTGTTTCCATTCCATATTTGAACTATAATCATTTAGTCATTCAATAAGTAATTGAATAAAGAAATATTTTTAAACGACAATTGGAGGAAATAAGATGCCTGAACAAAGCACAAAAATTAAACCTGCTCACCAATATGACAAAGTGGCTAACGAAAAGATCGTCAAATTAGGAAAGAAGATCACTGACGTCTTTTCACACAAATTAGGAACCATCACAGTAAATGATCCTGAATATTGGGGACTTGCTGAAATAGTTTCTGATGAAATGGCCGATGTTGCCTTAACAATGAAAGTTAGACATCACTACACTTTCGAACAACTTTGCAAGATGAACAAAGAAAAAGCAGCTGATAAGGAAAAATTCCAAAAGTTATTGGATGAAATGTCCTATATCGGTCTTCTTGAATATGATTATGGCAACCACTATGACCATAATGGCAGAACCGCTCCTCAAAGCGAAAGAAGATATACCTTACCATTATTCGTTCCAGGAAGTGCTGAACTCTTCAACATGGAAGAAATGTTTGTCACTCCAGATGGAAAACAAATAGAGAACAAGAGAATCAAAGAACACCCAGCAGTCGCTTCCTTCTTTGAAAGAATGACATATATCCCACTTGATGGCATCACCCAACTTGTCCCTCCAGGAGGTGCAGGTGTTGGTATGCACGTCATCCCAGTTGAAAAAGCAATTTCAATGGAAAACAAATCAGTTGACATTGAACACTTATCCTACTGGTTGAAGAAATATGAAGGACATATTGGCGTTGGCCAATGTTCTTGTAGAGCCTCCCGCAAAGCCCTTGATGAAGGCTGCGCAGACGATCAATACAACTGGTGTATCGGTGTTGGCGATTTTGCTGACTACTCCCGTGAAACAGGTAAAGGCCACGATATCACCTACGAAGAGGCAATGAGAATCTTAAAGATTGCCGAAGACAACGGCTTCGTCCACCAAATCACAAACATCGATGGCGAAAACAAGATCTTTGGTATCTGTAACTGTAACGTCAATATCTGTAACGCCTTAAGAACATCCCAACTCTTCAATACTCCAAATATGTCTAGAAGCGCCTATACCGCTCATGTTGACGAAGCAAAATGCGTCGCTTGCGGTAAGTGCGTCGAATACTGCCCTGCCGGTGCCGCTAAACTCGGACAAAAACTTTGCAAGAAAGATGGCAGCAAAGTCATCTATCCAAAGCATGAATTACCAGACAATATGAGCTGGGGCAAAGATAAATATGACGAAAACTATCGTGATAACAATAGAATCAACTGCTACGAAACAGGTACAGCCCCATGTAAGACTGCTTGCCCTGCCCACGTCGCAGTCCAAGGCTATTTGAAATTAGCAGGTGAAGGCAAATACAAAGAAGCATTAGCCCTCATCAAGAAAGATAACCCACTCCCAGCAATCTGCGGACGTATCTGTAATAAACGTTGCGAAGAAGCATGTACCCGTGGAAACATCGACAAAGCCGTTTCCATCGATGCAGTTAAGAAATTCATCGCTGAACAAGACTTAAAAGCAGAAACACGCTATATCCCAGAAGTCGTCATCGCTTCAAACAGATTAGACCATTGGGATGAAAAGATCGCCATCATTGGCGCAGGCCCAGCAGGTTTATCTTGTGCCTATTACTTAGCAACAAAAGGCTACAAGCCAACAATCTTTGAAAAGAATAAGAAATGTGGCGGTATGTTAACATATGGCATTCCTTCCTACAAACTCGAAAAAGACGTTGTCGAAGCAGAAGTTGATGTCATTAGACAACTAGGCGTTGAAATCAAAACAGGCGTCGAAGTCGGAAAAGATGTCACCCTCGATGAATTAAGAGCACAAGGCTACAAAGCCTTCTATATCGCTATCGGTTGCCAAGGTGGCAGACTCCCTGGTGTTCCAGGAGAAGATGCTAAAGGCGTCGATATCGCTGTTAACTTCTTACATGAAGCAAGCGAAAATCACGATCAACACTTAGACGGTGACGTCGTTGTTGTCGGTGGTGGTAACGTCGCAGTCGACTGCGCTAGAACAGCCAAGAGATTTGGTGCAAACAAAGTCTCCATGTTCTCTCTTGAAACAAGAGAAACAATGCCAGCAAGCAAAGATGAAATCAGTGAAACCCTCGAAGAAGACATCGAAATCAACAATGCTTGGGGTCCAAAAGAAGTCAAGAAAGACGAAAATGGCAACGTTGTTGCAATCGTCTTCAAGAAATGTCTCTCAACAATCGATCCAGAAACAAAGAGATTCAATCCTCAATATGACGAAAACGAAACGATGGAAGTCAAAGCAGACCATATCGTCTTCGCTATCGGACAAGCAATCCTTTGGGGCGATCTCCTTAATGGCAGCAAGGTCACATATTGGCATGGCAATTACCCAATCGCTGATAAGTTGACATATCAAACTGCCCAAGAAGATATCTTCGTTGGCGGTGATGTCTACACTGGTCCAAAATTCGCTATCGATGCCATTGAACAAGGTAAGTGTGCTGCCGAATCCTTACATAGATTCGTCAAAGAAGGCGCATCCTTGACAATTGGTAGAAATAGAAGAGACTTCGTTATGTTAAATAAGGAAGACCTCAAACTCGAAGGATATGACACATGTGGCAGACAAGAAGCAGGAATGGATACATCAATTGATACTCATACCTCCTTCAAAGATGCTCATTTGACATTAACTGAAGAACAAGTCAGAAAAGAAACTGCAAGATGCTTAAAATGCGGTGCATCAGTCGTTGATCCTAATAAGTGTATCGGCTGCGGTATCTGTACGACCAAGTGTGTCTTCGATGCCATCTCCTTAGTAAGAGATCATCCTGAAGCAACTCACATGATCAAGTCCGAAGACAAGTTCAAAGCCATCTTACCATATGCCGTCAAACGTGCCATTAAGATCAAGTTTGGCAAGCATACAGCCGAAGAAAAAGCTTCCGAAAAGAAACATAAAGAGTACAAAAAAGCTCAAAAGAAAGCTAAGAAAGAAGCTAAGAAAGCAGCTAAATAATGCACGAACTTGGAATAGTATTTCATATCATTGATGAAGTTAAAGAAATCGCTGTTCAAAATAAGGTAAAACACGTTAATTCCGTCACTTTGGAAATCGGCGAAGTATCCACCATCATTCCTTCTTATTTGGAAGATGTCTGGAACTGGGCCGTCAAAAAAGAGGAAATCCTTAAAGATTGCAAATTAAACATTGAAGTCATTAAGGCTGAAACATATTGCGAAGATTGCGGTAACATATACGAAACCGTCAAATACGCGAAGATATGTCCTAAGTGCGGTAGCGAGCATACCTACCTCATAAAAGGCAACGAAAAGAACATCAAAGAAATTGAAGTAGAAGACGCCTAAGAAATTATGCCCCTGTTAATTCGGGGGCTTTTTTCATATCTAATTTCAATTAACGATTTAGGGAACCGACATATTTTTTATCTTTGTGGCTTTTTATCGTCATTTTTTTGACTCAATAAACATAAGTCATAATAAATAAGGAATAAAGGCGATGATAAAATCGCTTATCCAACATTTAGCGACGCTTTTAAACAACTTATAAAGCACGCAAATAATGAAGACCATTTGCTAATTATCGAATGCAAATATCGTAACAAAAAACTTCACTAAAGAGATGTTTGAACATTTAAAAGAAAATGTTTCGATTTTTGGCGGATATAGAAAATATGATTATTATCTTTTTTCCAAATCGGGTTTCGATAAGGAGATGTTGGTTTCTGAGAAGGAAACCATTCACAACATTTCCTTAAAGGATATGTTCAATATAGCTGACTAATCTTTGCTTCCATTACGAAAATATTACGTCTTTAAATTGCACTTTCTTTGAAAATATTGTAATTTATCATCATCGATTGGTATAAGAGAATATGTGGAGTTATTTTACTGGTATTGCCATATTTGAAGAACTTCGTTTCATCATCGAACTTCTAGCTGCAGAACTCCTTTTTACGATGCCAAACGCCAAAAGAAGGAAGAATTTCTGGACTAGGTTTGCAATTGCTACGCCAATTTTGCTTATATTCTCTCAAGTCTACATCCTTCTTAAATATATGTTTGCTCAATTGAGCTTGCCCTCTATTGCAGTTAGTTCAATAGTCGTCACCTGGTATTGCTTATTGACCCTTTCGACTGTTTTCTATCAGCTTTTCTTATTTGATTTTGGCTTTGAACAAGCCATTCTTCATACCATTTCAGGTTACGCTGTATCTCATATTGAATACACCTTCATCAATGAAATAATTGCTTTGACCATCTTTCCTCAATTAGGTTCAGGCGAAAGCTTAGGCTTTTTCCTAATTTATATCGCCGTTTGCATTTTCACATATGCAATTCTGCTTATCTTAACCTATTTCATCCTCGTTCGTCCCTTCAAAGGCCTTACCTCCATTTACATGCCAAAGAAGAAGTCTTCGATATTTGTTTATATCACCATCCTCATCCTTACGATTTTCCTTTGCTTCGCTGGACAATATATCTACCGCGGAGATGATCTGAGCAACCCAGAATATGTTGGAGGAGCTCTCGAATTCTTAGTATGTATCCTTGTTCTTTTCATCCAATACTTCCTTTATGCGGAAAATAAGACTAAGAGCGAGAAAGACATCGTTGACCAACTTCTTTATGAGAATTCCCGCCAATATGAGCTAAAGAAGGAGTCCATCAATCTGATCAATCAGAAATGTCACGACATGAAACATCAAATCGCGGCATTAAGAACGATGTCAATAGACGATAAAGAAGATACGATCAAGAAACTTTCGGAAGAAATCATGATCTATGACTCATCAATCAAAACAAATAACGAAGCACTGGATGTTCTTCTCATGGAGAAACAGCTATTTTGCATCAATAAAGGCATACGTCTGACCTATCTTGGCGATGGATCTCTCTTAAAAGACATTTCTACGACCGATTTATATACGATATTTGGGAACGCTTTAGATAATGCCATCGAAGCAGTTTCTAATATCGATAAGAAAGTCATCGACATATCTTTAAAGGAATATGACGGAATGGCGCTTGTATCCATATCTAATTACTGCACCTCTTCCTTAGAGATGGTAAACGGAATTCCTAAGACATCCAAAAAAGACAAGAGGTACCATGGTTTTGGCATCAGCTCAATCAAAACGGTGGTCAAAAAATATCATGGAATCATGGATATCAATGTCAAAGACAATATCTTCAGACTCAATATCCTTTTCCCATTTAGCAAAGAAAAAGGAGAACAAGAATGATTAGAATCGGCATAGTTGAAGACGACTCACTTGATCAAGCCTCATTAGAAAAGATGGCTAGCGAGTTTTTCTGTAAGCACCTTATCGAAAGTGAAATAAGCATCTTCTCCTCGGATGAAGAATTCCTCTCCTCTGATAAGAGTTTTGATCTCCTTTTCTTCGATATCATGCTTGGGGGAGAGAAAACAGGCATGGATCTAGCAAAGAAAGTCCGTCAATTAGGAAATGATGAAGTCACGATCGTTTTTGTGACATCTTTGATGAATTATGCGACCGAGGGCTATAGCGTGGACGCGACCGCCTACATCCTAAAACCTCTATCAGAAGACGAATTCAATATGAAGATGGAATGGGTCTTGAAGAAACTTAAGAGCAAGAAAAGCTCTAAGATCGTCCTCAACGTTGAAGGAACCCTCATAAACGTAGACGTTAATGATATCGCCTATATCGAAGTGTTTGGCCACTATCTCACATATCATGTAGGCAATAAAGAATACAAAGTCAGGCAGACCCTCTCATCCGCGGAATCGTCCTTATCTGATTTTGGCTTCTTCCAGATTAGCAAATATTGTCTCGTAAACATCAACAAAATAGACCGAAATGATGGAGATAGCATCTATATTGGAGAGACAAGCCTATCAATATCTCGTAGCAAGAAAGCTGCTTTCAAAAAGAAAATAATGTCATCAATCAACCAATAAAGGAGAAGAGGCTATCTTCTCTTTTTTTGCATCACACGCCAAAGAAACGACCTCTCACGCCAAAAGAATGAAAACGCTTACATTATTTTCTATACTACCTCCGATATTTTTCTAGGAGGAAAATTAACATGAAAAAAATCAATTTCGTTTTCTTATTAACGGCTGCCTCCTTATTAGCGGCATGCGGAGAAAACACCCCAACATCAAGTGAAAAAGGCGGAGACACACCAGTCGCCTCATCATCAAAAGATGAAACTCCAGTTACCTCATCCTCGTCAGTAGATGAAACTCCAGTTGCAAACGCCAAACTCGTTCATAGCTATATTGGCACCTTTGAAGGTGGCTATTACATCCCAGCCTACAAGATGACCCAATCTGGATATGATAACTATGTCGTTGATTTATATGATGACAGCACTTACGTCTCTAACCGTGTCACATATATGAATATGTACGGCACACAAGGATCAGTCGTTATCACCACGACTGGCTCATATGCCACTTCAGAGAATGAAGATGGAGATACAATCATCTCTTTATCTGATGCTCAATCCATTCTCTATACCACATTCGGCATGTTCCAAATGCAATATTCCTGGAACAATGAAGGAATCACCGATACAACCTTCCCTGTCGCCTTAATGGGTACCTCAAGCTCTTCCGATACATTTGATTTCTTCAAATCCGAATATGGCTTTGGCTATTCTTTCTTAGCTGCTGATACACAAAGCTTGATCAAAGAAGTGTATCTTCCAGTAGCTTATGCTGAACATTTCCACACACCTGCTCAAGAAGCAACCGATAGCACTCCAGCAGTTGAAGAAAAGACCTTATATTCTCTTAATGGCGTTGTTAACCCATATACAGGTGAAGCAAAAGCACATAATTTTGGCAAAACCATCAAAAACGTCTATACTGGCACCTTCGCAGGCGGATATTACATCCCAGCCTATAGCATGCTCCAACCTGGATATGATAACTATGTTGTCACAACCTTCACTGATGGAAGCTATGATGCAATAAACGTCAAATACATGAATATGTATGGTACAAACGGCTCAGTCGTCCTTAAAACACAAGGAACATATACAACAAGCCAAAACGAAGACGGAGATGACGTCATCAACATTGGTGCAGCATCCTCCATCCTTTATACAACATGCGGTATGTTCAACTATCAATATAGCTGGGGAGTCTCTGGCATGACAGATTCAACCTTCCCTGTCGCTTTGATGGGATCTTCCTCTGCCTCTGATACATTAGAATATTTCAAATCTGAATATGGCTATGCCTATTCATTCTTAACAACTGACACCGGTTGCACAATTGGTGAGCTCACTCTCCCAGATTACATCGCTCAACACTACGTCACCGAAGACGGAGGCGAAGAAACAAATAGCTCCAGCTCCCAAGAATAATTTTAGGAGGAACATACAATGGCTAAAAAACCGTTTGCCCTCTGGAAATATATAACCATAGTCGCCACCGGAGCCGTTCTATCAGCGGCCATGGGTATTGGCACAAGTATTGGCTATAATTACGAAAATCTTCTCGATGTCTATTTCTCTAGAAGTGACTATAAGCCACTTGATGGAGAAAAAGACAAATGCGAAGAAGTTGCTCGTGAAGGCATCGTCCTTCTCCAGAACAAAGACAATCTATTACCTTTAGATGTCGAAAAACAAAACAAAATTGCTTTCTTAGGACAAGATAGCGTCGACTTTGTCTATGGCGGCTCCGGATGCGGATCCGTTGACACAAGCAGTGCTCCAACCTTAAAAGACTCTTTTGAAGAAGCAGGCTTCGAAGTTGATGAAACAGCTTGGAAATTCTACACAGAAGGTGCAGGAAAAGACTACCGTAAGTCCGTTAAAGCAGCTGATGGAGGAGGAATATTCGAAGTCAACGAAGTTCCTGCTAGCAAATATAGCGATGACTTAAAGAATTCCATCAAGAAAGACGACATCATCGTTTGTTCAATTGGACGTTCAGGTGGAGAATCTTATGACCTTCCATTATCGACGTCATCACCTATATACAGTTTAACTGGCGGTGAATACTTATATCTCCAAATAGATGACAATGAACGCGATATGCTTCGCCTTGCTTGCGAATCATCATCAAATGTCATTCTCCTTGTTAATTCTAATAACCCAATGGAACTTGGCTTCCTTGAAGATGAAGAATTCAAGAACATCAAATCCGTTTTATGGGTTCCTGGAGTTGGACAAGAAGGACTTCGTGCCGTTGGAAAAATCTTCAATGGCAAGGTCAATCCTTCAGGCCGTCTCCCAGATACTTGGGCATATGATTCAACTTCCGCTCCAAGTTTCAACAATTTAGGCAACTATTCGCTTGATGGGATCTCCTATCCTAGCGCCAATCACGAAAGTGAATACCAAAAAGGCTCTAGCTATATTGTCTATGAAGAAGGTATCTACGTAGGTTACAAATATTACGAAACCCGTTATGAAGATGCCGTTCTTGGAAAAGAAAACGTTGGAAACTATGATTATTCCAAAGCAGTTCAATTCCCATTTGGCTATGGCTTAAGCTATACCGACTTCAAATGGTCTGACTTCAATGTCGCTGAAAAGGAAGATTCCTTTGAAATCACTCTCACTGTTGAGAATATTGGGGAGAATGCCGGCAAGGATGTCGTAGAAATCTATATGCAATCGCCATATACCGACTATGATAAGGAAAATGGCATTGAAAAGAGCTCGGTTCAACTTGTTGGCTACGCTAAAACAAATGAGCTTAGAGCAGATAACACTTCCTTCCGTAAACAAACTCTCACGGTAAGCGTCGATAAGGAACAACTTGCTTCCTATGACTCAAAAGGAGCCAAGACATATATCCTTGATCAAGGGGATTACTATTTCTCCGCTGGCAGAAATGCCCATGACGCATTAGATAATATCCTTGCTAAAAAAGGTGTTTCAACAAAAGGAGATACCTCCCTTGTTGGTAAATACACCCAAGCAACCCTTGATAAGACTACCTACTCCACCTCAAAGGCAACAGGAAATAAGATCACCAATCAATTTGATGATTGCACCCCTGAATATTATGAGGAAGAGGCAGCAACATACCTAAGCCGTTCAAACTGGGAAGGAACTTTCCCAAAGACACCTTATAAAGATGGTTCTTGGACGGTTAATGCAACACTTAATGCTGCACTTGCTTGGAACCGCAGCGCCGATGTTATTGATGCAACAGGTATTAGCATGCCAACAAATTCATCAGGCGAAGGCGTCACCATCCACGATGCAGTCGTTAATGGAGTCGCTAAAGACTACTCTGATCCAATCTGGGACAAACTCGTCAATGCAGTTTCTAAGAAGAAGATGCTTGAACTTGTCCGTATGGGTGGCTATGCGACCATTGCCTTAAAAGCAATTGATATGCCTGCAACCCAAGATAAGGATGGCCCTTCAGGAGTCTCTGGCACATTAGTTGGCGGAACCTCCTGTATGGCTTGGCCAGTTGAAACCTTGATGGCCGCCACATGGAATGACAAGCTCATTGAAGAAGTGGGTGTCATAATTGGCGACGACTCAATCCGTGTCGAAGTTGCTGGCTGGTATGCCCCAGGTGCTGATATCCATCGTTCCCCATATTCAGGACGTAACTTCGAATATTATTCCGAGGACGGCCTCTTATCCGGAAAGATTGGTGCAGCCGAAGTCCGTGGCGTTCGTTCTAGAGGCGTTATTGCCTATATGAAACATTTCGCCTTAAATGACCAAGAAACTGGTCGTGGTGGCGGTATTGTCATGGCTAATGAACAATCTATCCGTGAAATCGAATTAAAAGGTTTCGAATATATTGTCACAGAAGGCGGTGCAACAGCTGCAATGGCTGGCATGAATAGAGTTGGTGCCACATGGGCTGGCTCAAATAGAAACCTTATGACTAACGTCTTAAGAAATGAGTGGGGCTTCAAAGGCATGGTCATCACCGATCAAGCTTCTGTCCCTGCAATGTTCTATGAAGATATCATCTCTGGCTTATGGGCTGGAACAGATATGTGGTTAAACACAGGCTCTTCTTATTGGGATCTTGACACATTCTATGATGGCGCGACAAATAACGCTAAAATCATGCAATCAGTTCATAATGCCGCTAAGAACATCATCTATGCCGTCGTTACATCTAACGCTAACAAGGATATGGGCTTTGCAATTGGCGATGAACTCGAAGGAGCGGAAACCAATACGGAAATTCTCCCATGGAGAAGTTGGGTAATGGCTGCTGACATAGCTGTTTGGAGCTTATCTGCCATAGGTATTGGCCTTGCAACATTCTTCTTCATCAAAGGAAAGAAACAAAAACAAGACCCTCAAGCCTAAAATCTAAAAGAATCCCTCACTTTTGTGGGGGATTTTTTGTTTTTATCTTATTTTTGATAACAAATCGCGGCTATATATCCATCCAAGTCTATTTCTTTTATGGCCCATTCTCTTGGATCAATATCTTGTTTTACTAACAGGTCTCCCTTACTTGGAATAATAGCAAAGGAAGAAAGATCTTTGCTAATTCCTGAACCTATTGCCTTAAGGAAGCTTTCTTTATATACCCATATACGGGTGAATTCTTTGTCACTATTGCCTCTCTTTTCCAAATATTCTCTTTCTTCTTCATTAAAACAACGCTCAACAACATCTTTTGAGAATGGTCTTATCTTTTCAATGTCACAACCGATTTCTTTCTCATCAAATACGGCCATTGCTTTCTTTCCTGAATGAGAGAGGTTGAAGAAGATGGAGGGGTGATCTTTTAAGTGTGGTTTACCATATTTACCATATGTTAGTTCGACTTCATTTTCATCTAATCCATACGTTTTTAACCCTCTTTTGAAGGCGATTCCAGCCGCTAAAGAGAGTTTTTTGTCTTTTTCAAAAACAAAACGTGATGCCTTTTCTTTTCTAATAGATGAAAGAGAGGAGATTTCTTCCTCATTCAATTCATCGACATCCACTAAAAATATTTTGCTCATACCAATAATAAGTCCTTACGTATTATACGTCTTTTCATTGGCTTCTTTATTGGTTTTATATAATTTTAAATTTAGTTTTATTCATGTATATACCGCATTTTGAAGAAAGGATTGCTTACTTTAAAATTAACCAATTGCTTGTTGAATAGTAAAATGCCGTCAGTTAACATAAAGGTATGATAAATAATATGTTGCTTCTCTTAAGCATCATTTCTAATGCTTCTTTTGATGCTTTAGGCTTCCAAAGCACAATCAAATCCTACGATGTTTATAACGAGGATTGCGTACAAAGATACGAATTAATTGTTGGTCAAACAAATGCCACTCTCATCTATAAGGACTCAAAAACAGTTGTAGACACGTTTTCAATTGATAACAATCCTTATAACGAAGCGGACAATTATGATTATCTTATTTATGCAAGCTCTAGAGAGGGTTGCAAATATCTCGGTGTTTCAAAAGACAAAATAATTAATTTAGAAACGAATCTTGAAGTTACAATCGAAAAAGAAGAGAACAAAGATATTTATTCTGCTTTAGAAGGAATTGAGTATTCAAGCATTCCATTTGACGCCAATTTATGCAAATATGCATATTATTTCAAACATTTGGATAAAAATGGATATGGATACAATAAAAATGGCACTTGTTCATTAGTCGCAATGCAGATTCTTTTTGATTATTATGATTCTGTAGAAAACGATAATGTTATTGAGGAAATATACGATTCGCCTGTCTGTGGGTATTTTATGACTTGCTCTGAATTTTCTAATTCACCTTCCTCTAGAGGAGAAAAGTTTCATTCATATCTTATAAACTACTGTAACACTTATTTAAATATCGATATTGAAAATAAGGGCGGTTTAAGCAATTTAGATCAATTTAAGTTGATTAACTCTTATATTGGAACATCGAGGTATCTTGAGTATTCATGCAATACTTCAGAAGGGAATATTGCTGATATTTTGAGTGGAAGACAATTTGGCATCATTAAGGACGCAATTAATAATGGTCGACCAGTAATTTTAAATACTTTAAAACACTCCATGGTGGCGTTTGGCTACGATGATGATTACGTATATGTGATGAGTGGGTGGTATAGTAACGTAATATCGAAAATGAGTTGGGATAATGTTCATGGCAACATTTTCACTAATTATTGTGCCGCATATGACTTAGTGATAGATTCCCATTCATGTACAGATAACTATTACTCTAATATTGTTGGCAAATATCTTTGCCCGAAGGATGGCATTCATGAATAAGAAAACTTTAAAAACGTTATTTCTAGTTCCTTTGTTCCTTGTTTCTTGTGGCGAAGATCATAGAGATATAATCGATAAGACAAATAGGTATAAAGATTTTGCTTCAATGAAAGAAGATTTTGATAAAGGCGTAAAAAACAATTTCGAAAAAGAATGCGTGGCCACTGTCTTTAATCTAAAAGAAGATAAGATGCTATCAAATCTTACGGATACATATTACATATATGGATTTCGCTTTAACGATGATAAAACCGATGGTTTTGATGAAATTTGTCAAAATATAAACCCCGATCAAGCTTATGTGTTTTTGCTTGGTGAGAATTTTGATATATTCGTTAGCTTCAAAGCAAAGAATGCCATCACATCATATTCTTCAATTAAATTGGAAGATGCACCAGGCAAATATAGCAAAGATTATGCCGATTGCGATAAATATAAAAATTTGCTTAAGGGAGACGCTTCAAATATTGGCGAAGGGAAAGCCTATCCAGGAGAGTTTCTGAAGTTTCGTTATAGTGAAACAATGATTGATACCAATTTTGATAACAGATTTAAACTTTTGACTTGTGGAGAAGAAGGAACTGTTTTTGCCAATATTTTGTTTTCAAGTAGAACAAGCATTGAAAACACAGTTAAATATTCTTCAATCATCAAGGATTACATAGTTTCTCAAACTTCCAAATAAGTACTAGTAAGACAAGAATTAAAAAACGAATTAAGAACGATAGAAATGTCGTTCTTTTTTAAAAATCATGTTATTTCTCAAACATTTTAAATGCCTATAACCCCTCTTGAAATACATATAAAAGGGGTTATAAAGGGGTTATAAAATTTCAAGGAGTTTTTATTGTCATGTTATAATGGATGAGAGATTGTCTTCCTTATGAAAAACAAAACATTGCTTAGATTCATAATAATTTCTTTAATCTTGAATGTTTCTTTTCTTGCATCTGGAATCCTATTTGCTATTTTTGGGCATACTCAGCCATATGTAGCAATATTCATAACTCTTTTCATGTTCACCTTTCATTTAGACATAAGAATCATCGTTGGCTTTATAGGAAGTCTTACAAGAAAGAAGATAAAAATAGATAGGAAAATATATCAAATATCCAAAAAAGAGTATCAATTCCTGTCTCTTTTGAGAGTAAAGAAATGGAAAGACCATCTTTCTAGCATGTTCAAAGATAGATTCTCTTTAGATTCGAAAGATATCAAAGAAAGGCTTATGGAAGTAGAACAAAACAATATCAGTGCAGAACTTACCCACTGGATAGGCGCCTTTCTTTCTTTAGGAGCCATACCTCTTGGCTGGCTAATATCCAAAGATGAGTTGATTATCTATATAATCACATCCGTATTGGCTTTATTTTTCGATCTTCCATTTATTCTCATTCAAAGATTCAACCGTTACCGCCTTCAAAATATCTTATTGAAAATAAAACAATAAGAAACGATTCATAGAAAGCTTTAATAATTTGGCATATTACTTAGCGTCATAAAGAAGGACTACATTCTCTAGCTAATAAGCCGTCTAAGTACACTAAGACGCATATAAATCCTACTATCTTTTAATTGGTATCCTTTTACCTATTGACAAAAATGGGGGGGCAATCTATGATTGTAAGCGTTTTCAAAACAGAAACTTTTTCAGTATTTAGAAGGAGAGATTTCAATTATGAAAAAGATCATGATACTTTCGGCTTTAGCTCTCTTAGCATTTCCGTCAGCGAATGCTAGAGGAGTTTTAGCAGCAGAAGCAGCGACTGCTTCAGATTCAACTTATACCGTTTACCTTGAAGATAGCGCCAAAACACTAGGCGATGACCCGGTATGTTATCCATATGCTTCAAAGGTTACATTGTCTGATTGGTATATTGTTGGCAGCTTCTGCAATTGGAGCAAAGATAATTCAAATGCAATTCGCTTGATTAAGAATGAGACCAGTTCATCATCAGATAAGGGCGTATTGTTTAATGTTAAACTTGAGGCAGGATGGGAGTTTAAAACCACAAACGGAACTAACTGGGCTGGATATCATGGAGCTAATTCTACAGTTAGCAGCTGCTTTTCTGGCACTGAAGGTAACAATATTACGGTAAAAACTACCGGATATTACACAATCTACTCTAATTCAAGCAATCAAGTATGGTTAGACTCGCCTGTTAGCGACGCTTTTAGCTGGGATAATGGCGTCAAAGGCTTTGCTTCCGAAACAATTGATGGAAAGAAAGTAACCGCATTTGAAATTGATGCTACCAAATATAAGAAGGCTTCTTCCTACTTAACATTTAGTTCATCTGCCGATGAGCATAAAGCAGCTGTATTTAGCACAGCAACTTTCACATCCGGTATTAATACCGTCACATATTCAAGTAGTAGCGTCAAAGCTGGTTCAACTAAGTATCATACGGTCACATATAAATACTTAAATGGATCCGCTGATGAAACAGTTATTGTTAAAGATGGCGCAACCTTGACACCAAAGGCCGTTACAAAAGAGTCTGATTTATTCTACACATATGCTTTCGATGGTTGGTATACAGATGCAGCCCATGAACATCCATTTGATACCACAGTTGGAGTAACTGGTGATTTTACTTTATATGCAAAATGGAAAGAGACAAATACTGCTGATTATGATAAGTTAGCAAGCTATGAAACAATGGCCACTCTTTCTTATGAATATAATGCCATTACGACAACTGCAGAAGATTCTACAGAAACAACCTCATATGATATAAGCAACGTGGCAATTCGTTTTGGCGGAGTCATTGATGCAACTGATTATGAAAAATTTAGTGATGCCGTCACTGAATTCGGAATCGTTTTAACCGTTGGAGAAAAAACAACAACCCTTCATTGTCCAACAACTGGCGAAAATGCTAAGACACCATATCATGACGAAACAAATGGCAAATATATCTTCAATGCCTATATTTCAGTTAGTGAAGAGCATTACGCTGACGAAATCACCGCCAAAGCATATTTAAAATACGGTGATGTTGGCCCAACAATCACATTATTCAAAGAAAAGACATATTCAGTTAAATCTATCGCTCAAGCATATATCGATGGTACCTCATTAACTGCTGAACAAAGAGCCAATACAGATTTAATGGGTTCCTTGAACCAATTAGCTAATTACACCAAGGCAAGTGAATAAGGAGAACATCTATGGAATACGTCGCACCTGTAATGACAATTATCTCTCTTGAATCTGAAGATATTATCCGCACAAGTTCATTTGGAACACCAAGTGCTGACTTAGGCGATCTTTGGAAACCAACAGACATCTTCTAATTAACACCTATCAATATGAATGCCCCATCCCCCTGTAAGAGATGGGGTTTTCATTTTAGTGAATCTCTAAGCGACATTTAGTGATACAATTTCAAACGTGTTTTATAGAAAGGAAACGTATATATGAAAAAGATAAAGACGTTGTTGATACTAGCTTTCTCCACTCTTTTACTTGCTGGATGTGGAACACCCGAATCTTCATCCACTCCAAGCGTAGATTCTTCAGAATCATCTTCAAGCATTGAAGAAGACTCCTCTTCGCTCTTAGGAGAAGATTGGAATGAGAAAGCCAAAACTCTCTTAAAGAAATATTGCGGAGAGACTCTTCCATATCCAAGAGGATTCTCTGGAGAGGTCACCATTGATGAAATCATTGATGAAGAAGACGGCTCCTCTTACCTTCAAATATATAATCCTTCAAAGGAACTTAGCATATCTGATTATTACCTTGATTTAGAGAAAATAGGCTGGACATGTATTCGTGATTATAGTGGAGAAGCTGCCCAAAAGACTTCAAATGGGACAGAATATTTCGAACTCACATCAATCTCCAAAGACAAGAAAATCGGATACGATATCACTTATTTCTATAACGACACATATAAAGTTAGCGTAATCCAATGCTATAACGACAAGAATGTTTCCTTAGACACGAAAACATCTTGGAGTGAGTTAGAAGAAAATCTTTTCTTAGATACCTTAACGATATCTCCAAGCAAGTTAAAGACTGGTGATGATTTCGAAGTATATGCCACAAGTGAGGATGACGTGACCATTCATGACACATATTATGAAGATCTTTCTGAAGAAAACGTCGCGATGCTTGAGAAAGATGGCTGGGTGCTTGATGCTAAAATGAGCAAGGAAAACAACTCATTTGTCCTTTCAAAGAAATCAACATACGGGACCCCTGTATATGTTTCGCTATATTATTTCTCTGGAAACTATATCAATTTCTCATATTATTACGACGTGTATCAATCAAATAGCTGGCCTAATGAATTCGTTTCCTCTTTTGAGAGTTCAACTGGATTCGATATTCCTCAAATCGATGGAGACACATACTATTACTACACAAAGAAAGGCGCTCAATATATCTACGTCTATAGCGATGATTCTTATATTGCCTCCGATTACGAAGATACTTTAAGAGAGAGCAATGCCATATTCGATAACGAGAAACGTTGGTTTACCGATTGGGAAGAAAATTGGTACCTTAAAGATGAGATGACTTTAGAGACAAACACCTATGAATCTATTTTCAGGATCTCCTTTTCAACTTTAGAGGAGCCATATGATGATATTCTTACCTCCTACCCAAGCGATAAGATTTCTTCCTTCATGTCCAATAACAATATGGAAGGAATAGAAGTCCCTTCATTCGATTTAACCTCTTATGGAAGCTTACGTGTCTCCGTTAACGATTATTCGGATGCATACAAAGAGGCGTACAAAGAAGTTTCTTCTGATCCAGAGTATTACAATATCGAGGATCCAACAAATGAAGAAGAGATAAAAGCTGTTGTAGAAGGAATCGCTAAAGAAAACACCAAAGTGACGATAAAGATTCGCGACACTAAATCAAATAAGGCATATGAATATTTGAAGTCGTCTTTCAAAATGATGGGTTGGGCATATGTAAGCACCTTCACATATGATGTTGCATATGAAGATGCCACAGGGAAAGCCTTGCTTGGTCTTACTAAAAGCAATGGAATAACCACGATAAGCATTACTTACGGCTCAGGAAAAGCACACACGCCTGCCTTCTATTTTCTGACGCCTAACGTAAGTTTGAATTCAGATTCAACATATGACCTAGATTTAAGATGTGATCTTCTTAAAGGAGAAGTTCGCTATTCTTCCGATAATGAGAAATTTAAAGTGGATTCTAATGGACACGTGACCTTATCTGAGGACGTTATGGATGGAGATAGCGCAAGAATAAGCGCGAGAATCCTTGCTGAAGGAGAAGAGGTAGAACGTGTAGCCACATGTACCATCACGGTTACTGATAACTATGACTACGAGAAAGCGATAAATGCCTCCGCTAACCTCTATAACACTTATTTCAATCTCTCTGAAAACGATGAAGGATATGCCATTCCAAGCAAAAAGAGCGAGGAGCTATATGAGTTTAGCGTCTATCCAAGCTCAATAAAGAACCTTGATGAAGCAAAAACTCTCATCCTTGAACATCTTATACCTAATGGCTTCATGGATAATTGTGATGGAGAATGGACTGAAGATGAATCATCTGCTTCAATTGATTACGTTTTCTTCAACGAAGAAGGATTTGATGACATCCAAATGACATTCGAAGCGTTCCTAAAGAGCGACAATACACTTGGAATTAAGGTCAGCGCATACAAATTCTAAATATTTAAATCGAAGATTCCTTGGATTTCCGAGGAATCTTTTCTTTATGAATCGTCATTATTAAAAATAAGCGCCCCATGTGTTATAATACGTTTCGCATTATGTTAACAAAGAAAGAAACTTATTTTTTACGTAGCTTATTAGCCACATGGATTCTCTTAGGGATATTCTCTATTGTCTCCATGGTTTTGTGCATCATCGACATCTGGCAAAACGAAACGATGAACAATAACATCTTCGAGCTTATTTACATGGCCCTCCATCTAGTTGTCTTAGGATTCTTTATCATGCTAACGATTAATTCTTTCAAGAGGGGGAGCTATTTCCTTAGGAACATCTCCTATTCAGCTCACGAAGGAATATCGATACCTGTCCGCGTTGTTTCTATTATTGGATTCCTCTTTGGCATCTTCCTAGTGACGTTTGGCATCCTCTTTTTGACACCTTCTGGCGTATATGATTTCAATTTTCCAATTACCACCAAATGGGTGATGATTGATGCAGGCCTTGTCTTTATTGTCTTGATGGGCTCATTCTTTCTTTTCCCATTTGTTTTTGCCAAAAACCCAACATTAAGCAAAAAAGAAGAAATAGAAAGAAACGAAAGGAGAAAACAAAGATGAAAAAGAAAACACATTTGCTAGGTTTAGTTACATTAATCAGTTTAACTCTTGCTGGCTGTAACAACGATTCAACACCCGAAGATGTTTCTTCAGAAGAAATCTCCTCTGAAGAGATAATCGAACCTGATGGCCTTGAAGATGACCCAGTATTCCTTGAGAGAGATCCCGCTAAAGATTACACGTATGCTGAATCTTCCAACAAAGATGGCTCAATGGGATACGAGATTTTCGTCCGCTCATTTTACGATACTAATAATGATGGGATAGGCGACCTTAAAGGGGTAAAAGAGAAACTGCCATATATCGCAGATATGGGCTATAAAACGATATGGCTTATGCCTATTTTCCTCTCTGGAAGCTATCACGGGTATGACGTTATCAACTATTACAAAGTCAATGGGGCATATGGAACGCTTGATGATTTCGATGCTCTCGTATCTGAGGCAAAGAAATACAACATCGATATTATGCTCGACATGGTTTTTAATCATTGTTCCATCAAATCATCCTATTTCACCGAATCTTTTGCTGATTACAAAAACAACAACACGAGTTCAGATTCTAAGAAAGACTGGTTCACCTATGGCCCTGGAGGAGACAACGTCTATCAAGGGGTTCAATATGAATCGAGATTTGACGCTTCGATGCCTGATTTCAATCTTAATTCCGAAGGCGTCAGGGCTGAAATGGAAAAGATTTGCAAGTTCTGGATAGCCGACCATGGCGTCAAAGGCTTTAGACTCGACGCAGTCTTATATTATTACTATCAAAACACCACAAAGAATGTCGCTTTCCTTAATTGGCTAGCCGACACATGCCATAAATACGATAAAGATTTTTATATGGTTGGAGAATGTTGGACATCTGATGGCGCCTTAGATTCATATTACGAATCAAAATGCGATTCCTTCTTTGATTTCTCTGTTGCAACAGGCGGAGATACCTCTTGCATCAACTATATCAAAGGATTTGGACAATGCGATAACCTTGCCTCGGAAATCGAGAATCATGAGAAGATAAGAAAGAGAAAGAACAAGGATTCTTACTCATCTTATTTCCTTAGCAACCACGATCAAGACAGAGTCGCTAAGAACTTTACGACTGATGATTTGTATAAATCCGCCTGCACTTTCTATACTCTCTTGCCAGGCACTTCCTATACATACTATGGAGAAGAAATAGCCCTAAAAGGCAAAAGAATCACTTCCCCTGACGATCAAAGTGACGCCCGTCGTCGCCTTCCTATCATCTGGTCGGAAAAAGATAAAACTGGCGAATGCTCTTTCCCTGACTATGACCATCCATCTTTGAAAAATAATGAGCAAGTCACAAAAGGAGTAGAAGACCTTCGTAATGAGAAATTCTCTCTGACCAACCATTACAAAATGATGATTCATCTCCGCAATAAATATTCTTGGATTAAGAATGCGACATTTAAAAATCTAACCTCAAGCTTAGATACGGACGAGAATTCCGCGATGGCTTATTCCTTGGAATATGAGGATAAGAAGATAATCGTTGTTCATAACTTCTCTGGACATAATATGGAACTAACTTCCCCAGGAAATAAAATCATTGAACAGATAAATGTCACCCATCGTCTCCCAACCCTAGAAGCAGGGAAACTTAAAATAGCCGCTCATAACAGCGTCATTCTCGAATAAAACTTAAAAACACTTCAAAAAACACGAGGGAAACACATGTTTCTCTCGTTTTTTATATTATTTTTACAAAAAATTTTTAAGCGCTTTAAATAATGTCAATATCTATCTCTTCCTAAAGGAAGGTATAAAATTTTGGTCATTTCAATCGTTTGTTTTGTAATCGTTTTCAAGCTTTTGAATGTAAGCGCTTTACTTTTTAAGTTTCTTTCTCTAAAATACTAGAGAATTGATTTTGAGAAAGTACAAAAGTTATTCATTAGAGCAAAACTAGAAGTGCTTTCTCGACTTATTGAAAGGAGAGAAAAATATAATGAAATTCAATAAAAAAATCATTTGCGCATTTTTACTTGCTCCAGCAGCTCTTTTAGCAGCTTGCGGCGAAACCAAAACATCTGAAAAAGATCAAGGAGGCGACACAGCTTCTAGCACAACTGGTGGAGACACAGCTTCCTCTACTGATGGAGGATCCGCCACAGGAGAAACCGTTACTATTTGGGTTTCCGAAACTGCAGGCGTTGCTGATTCATTCAAAACATTGGCTGAGAAATGGGCCAAAGACAACAAATATGACTATAACTTCAAAGTTGTCGGTGTCACAGAAGCTGAATCTGCAACCCAAATGTTAACAGACGTTTCAGCAGGTGCTGATATCTATTGCTTCGCCCAAGACCAATTTGCTCGTTTAGTCCAAGGTGGCGCTCTTGCTAAATTAGGTAAGAAAGCTGCAGAATTCGTTACCACAAATAACACAGCTGACTCTGCTCGTGCTTGCAAATCCGGTGATGACTACTACGCATATCCATTAACAGCCGATAACGGATACTTCATGTATTATGACAAGTCCGTCATCACTGATGAATCTCACCTTGATAGCCTTGAAGCTCTTGTCCAAGATTGTGAAGATGCTGGTAAGAAGTTCTCAATGGAAATGGGAACATCTGCTTGGTATTTAGGCGGATTCTTCATGGCATATGATGAAAATGATACTCAACTTTGCCATTCCAACTGGACAACAGATGATAAAGGCAAATTCATCGGCGTTGATGACACATATAATTCCGCTAATGGTATTATCGCTTCAAGAGGTATCCAACATCTCGTTAAATCCACAGCTCATGAATCCTCTTCAAAAGCAGCTGACTTCTCAGCCGCCACACCATCTGCCATCTTAGTTTCTGGCACATGGGCATATAACGATGTTAAAGCAGCATTAGGCGATAACATGGGTGTTGCCGATCTTCCTTCTTATAAAGTTGACGGAAAATCCTACCACCTTGGTTCTTATTCTGGCTATAAGCTCATGGGTGTCAAACCACAATCTGATGCCACAAGAGCTTCCCGTCTCAATAACTTAGTCCAAACCCTCACATCTTATGATGCTGAACTTGGCAGATTAACAGATTTTGGTTGGGGCCCATCTAACAAAGCAGCTCAAGAAACAGATGCTTTCAAGAACAACCCAGCATTAGCCGCTCTTGCTCAACAAAATAAATATGCAACAGCTCAAGGCCAAATTCATGGTTCTTGGTGGGATATCGCCAAAGTCATTGGCACATCCTTAAAAGATGTCGATCAAGATGATACAGCTGGCATCCAAGCAGTCCTTGATACATATAAGAAAGCCATCGATGCAACTCTCACAATGACCGATGAAGTCAAACGTGCCTTCACAGTCATTGGCAGCATTGCTTCTGAAGGATGCAACTGGGATACAGATATTGCTATGACAGAAGATCCAACAAACACATGGACTTCTAAGCCAATCACGCTTGCTGAAGGCGATGCATTCAAAGTTCGTCAAGGCTTATCATGGGATACAGCATTCGGCAAAGACGGCGAAAACTATGTCGTCACTGCTGAAGAAGCTGGTACTAAGAAAATCCAACTCGTCACAACAGTTGACGGTGATGGAAAGGTCACTGGTGGCACAGTTAGCTTAATTGCTGCCTAAGTTGACTAAACTTACACATTAAAAATCAAAAGGTCGGGGTTTAGTCACTTAAGCCCCGCCTTTTTGAGTAAAAAAGCAAAATAAGTGACATGGAAAGGGCGAATATGAAACAATACAGTAGTTTGGAATATTTAAAACTAAATAAGTTTCAAAGATTTGGATATAAGTTTTTAGCCTTCTTCTGCGGAATTCCTCTCTGGTTCAAAAATCTAGGACTTAAAATCTGGTCCTACCTAAAGAAATTCGGACTAGCAGTAAAAGATAACGTAGTAGACTTGATAATGACTTTCGTTCATGGAGACTGGAAAACACGTGTATCGTATCTGATCATGGGTTTTGGCTCCCTCTTTAGAGGACAATGGGGGAGAGGTCTTCTCTTCTTTATCTTTGAAGCTGTTTTTATTACATTTATGTGCTTGCCTTCCGGTGGAGCATATTGGCTTAGCATGTTGTCGTCTCTTGGCAAGGTAGGCCCACAAGAAGAATATAATGAGGAACTTGACGTCTATACGACAGTCTATCACGATAACTCCTTCCGTATTCTTTTATATGCTGTCTTGACCATATTCTTCATCATTGCCTTCATTTACACATGGAGACTAAACATCAAGCAAAATAGAATCTCTCAAGAAATTATCGCTTCAGGGAAACCAATCAAGAACACGAAAGATGATCTTCGTTCCTTAGTTGATAATCAATTCCATAAGACGTTGCTTGCTTTACCAGTTATTGGCATTACCGTGTTCACGGTCTTACCAATCGTCTTCATGGTCCTGGTTGCGTTCACTAACTATTCAGGTCTGGATAATGGTTATACGAACAACCTCTTCCATTGGGTTGGTTGGGATAACTTTAACACGATGCTTAACTGGAATAGTGGCAATACGGCATATTCGGCTGCATTCGGAGAAATCTTAGCATGGACGCTCATGTGGGCATTCTTTGCGACTTTCTCTAACTATTTCTTAGGCATGATCGTTGCCATGATGATCAATAAGAGAGGCATTCATCTTAAGAAATTCTGGAGAGCCGTTCTTGTTCTTACAATCGCCATTCCTCAATTCATCTCCTTGCTATATGTCTCAAAGATGTTTGCAAATAACGGCATCATCATTGCTAAGCTTCATGATTGGTTTGGCGTAACGAATTTCTCATTCTACGACAACAAGGTTTCCGCTAGAGTCACCGTCATTCTCATCAACATATGGATTGGCATTCCATACTTAATGCTTATTGCCACAGGTATCTTGATGAATATTCCAAAAGATTTATATGAATCAGCAAGAATCGATGGTGCGAACGCTTTCCAACAATATGCCAAGATCACTCTTCCATATATGTTATTCGTTACAGGCCCATACCTATTGACATCATTTATCGGCAATATGAATAACTTTAACGTTATTTATCTTCTTACTGGTGGCGGACCAACCAATCCAAATGGTTCAGGCGCCCAAGGCTCAGTTGGTTACACCGACCTTCTTGTCACTTGGTTATTCAAGATCACCACAGATACTGATTCTAAATACTACATGGCTTCAGTCGTTGGCATCTTAGTCTTCTTAGTCTCTGCAATCATCTCGGTTATCGTTTATAACCTTATGCCATCCAACAAACATGAGGAGGACTATCAATAATGAAAAAGAAATACAAAAGCGATGATGGAAGCTTAAATGTCGTCGTTGAAAAACGTCACATGGGTCTTCATGCCAAAAACGCTATTTCTAATACCATCATCTACGTCATCCTTATTGCGATGACAATCGTTTGGCTCTTACCATTCGTTGGCATCTTCCTTGATAGCTTCGAATGTGCGACAACCGCCCCTCATGGATATCTTTGGCCAAAACAATGGGGCATTGATAACTATGTAAAGCTCTTTACCAAAACTGATAACATTCAATTCCTTCACTGGTTCTTGAATACCTTCATCATGGCATGCGTTACAGCAGTCGTTCAAACCCTTATTGTTCTTTGCATGTCTTATACCCTCTCACGTCTTCGTTTCAAGGGACGTAAATTCTTGATGAATGCCATGCTTGTCCTTGGAATGTTCCCAGGCATGCTTACAATGATCATTCTTTACCGTGTTTTAGCTGATATGGGCTTAACTGGTGAACATGCCGTTCCAGGCTTGATCTTAGTCTATGTTGCTTCCTCCGGTATGGGATATTACGTTTCCAAAGGCTTCTTCGATACTCTTCCAAAGAGCTTAGATGAAGCGGCTAGAGTTGATGGAGCAACCAATGCCCAAGTTTTGTTCAAGGTCATTCTTCCTTTATCAAAGCCAATCGTCATCTATACTCTTCTTACAGCGTTCATGGCTCCATGGGGCGACTTCGTATTCGCTAAATACATCGCTGCCAACGATCCAGTTGGATGGAACGTTGCTGTAGGTCTTCAAAACATGATTGGAACAGACTCATCGCTCAACTCCAACTATGCCGCATTCTGCGCTGGTGGCGTTATCGTTGCTCTTCCAGTCGCAATATTGTTCATGTTATTACAAAAGTATTATGTTGAAGGTGTCACTGGTGGCGCCGTCAAAGGATAGGAGAAAAAAGTATGGCAGAAGTTAAACTTACTAATGTTAAAAAGGTCTATCAAGGCGGCGTTGTTGCTGTTCATGATTTCAACCTTACAATCGCTGATAAAGAATTCGTCGTATTCGTCGGCCCTTCAGGATGTGGTAAATCAACCACCCTTCGTATGATTGCGGGTCTTGAAGAGATATCTGATGGCACGGTCGAAATCGATGGAGAAGTCGTCAACGACCTCCAACCAAAAGACCGTCATATCTCAATGGTCTTCCAAAACTACGCTTTATACCCACATTTAACCGTATTTGAGAATATGGCGTTCCCTCTAAGACTCATTCGCCCAAGAATGAGCCAAGATGAAATCTATGCTCGTGTTACAAATGCGGCTGAGATCTTAGGCATCACCCCTTATCTGACACGTAAACCAAAAGCCCTCTCTGGTGGCCAAAGACAACGTGTCGCCATTGGTAGAGCAATGGTTAAGGATTGCAAAGTCTTCCTCATGGATGAGCCTCTTTCCAACCTTGACGCAAAACTCCGTAACCAAATGAGAGCTGAAATCATTCTTCTTAGAAAGAAGATTGAAACAACCTTCGTCTATGTTACCCACGATCAAACCGAAGCTATGACTCTTGGCGATAGAATCGTCATCATGAAAGACGGTTTCATCCAACAAGTCGGAACCCCACATGAAGTCTTCGATAAGCCAGTTAACTTATTCGTTGCTGAATTCATTGGCGCTCCAAAGATGAACACCTTCCCGGCAACATTAACCCTTGAAAATGGTAATTATTACGTTAATGCTTTTGGAGGAAAACTCCCTGTCACAGGTGATAAGGCAGATCTTCTCAAAGAGAAAGTCGAAGTACCAAGCGATGGCCTCCCACTCACTCTTGGCGTTAGACCAGAACATGTCGTTGTTGCTCCTAAAGCAGGAGAAGACACCATCCATGTAACAATTCAAGTTAACGAAATGATGGGATCTGAGCTTCACCTTCACGTCTTAACTGATGATGGAACGGCTCTTGTTGTTCGCGTTCCAACCATCCAACTCACCGAAGAAGAGAGAGATTCGATGGTCGCAGGTGCTGAACTTCAAATCACCTTTGAAGGAAAAGTCATGCAATTCTTCGATACTGCAACCGGAGTATCACTCATTAACAACTAAACAAACAATTAGGGGGGTGTCTTATGGCATCCCCTTACTATGTATATAGAAAGGATCATAAAATGAAACATAAGATAGCGTTAGCCTTATCCCTTCTTGCTATGTCTCTTGCTGGATGTAATAAAGCCGATAGCAATCCTTCTTCCTCGAATGATGAAGTTAACTCATCTGTAGAAACCTCATCATCTTCGGAAGAGGCTATCTCCTCATCAGAAGAAACAATATCAAGTTCATCTTCCTCCTCATCCGTTGATGAAGATGACCAAATTTTTAATCGTGACGATGGAGAGGCACTTGAAACAAAAGAAGTCTCCCCTCAATACACCGTTGGTACAAAAACCAATAGTGCCTCCTACGATTATTCTTCAATCTACGTCAACAAACCAACTAACACCTTAGCTGAAGATTTTGCTTTTGGCGTTGATTGCTCTTCCCTTTATGAAGTCGAAAGCGATGGAACAAGATTCTATGGGGAAGATGGACAAGAAGAAGATGTCTTCAAAATCTTAAAAGACGGTGGAGCAAACTATGCCCGTTTCCGTCTTTGGGTTGACCCATATGATAAAAATGGCGTCTCCTATGGTGGAGGACATAATGATATTTCCACTGATATATATCTTGCAAAACGCGCTTCAGCGGCAGGATTAAAGATTCTCATCGATTTCCATTATTCAGATTCTTGGGTTGACCCATCAAAGAAATGGTCTCCTAAAGCTTGGATGTATATCAAAAACGGCAAGCCAACAATCAATAATAGAACTCAATATAAACGTGTTGGAGATTATACAGCCCACGCCTTAAACGCCTTCAAGAATGCCGGACTCACCATCGATGCAGTTCAAATAGGCAATGAAGTCAACAATGGTATGGCCGGATCGGATAACGCTATTTCAAAATTCTTCGCCGATATGGTCAAAGCAGGTGTCGAAACCTCTAAAGCCATCTATCCAAATGTCAAAACAATCGTTCACCTTGCTAACGTCAACAATCCTTCAGGTGTCTATAAGGTATATGACAACCTTAAGAAACGTGAAGTTGATTGGGATGTTTGTGGCTTATCTTATTACCCATTCTGGCATGGCGGAAGGGACAACCTCCAAGAAGTCATGAACCATTGTGCTAGCGAATATGGCAAAGAAGTCATGATCGTCGAAACCTCTTGGGGTTATACCGATACAGGTGCTTCATATTGCAACAACCAATTCTCTTCCACGAAATTCAATGCAGCAGGTGGCTATCTTACCTCTCCTCAAGCTCAAGCATCTGAATTAAGTGAAATCACGGATTGTCTCTCAAAAGTTCCTGATTCAAAAGGCACGGGTATCTTCTATTGGGAACCTGCTTGGCTTCCAAGTGCAAATTCCGGATGGATTTCCAAGACTGGTTATTATTACAATGACCACGGATATGACTACACGTCTGCCTCCGATTTGGATTCCTATACAGATTCATCTTGCTATTCTTCATGGGCGAACCAAGCCTTGTTTGATTACACTGGTAAAGCTTTGCCTTCATATAAGACATATTCTTTGATTCAATCTGGCGCTCAAGAAAAGGCAGAAGAAGAACTCGCTCCAGCATCGGTTTCCTTCTCTGCAACCTACAATCTATCAGATAAGAGCGATTCAATCCCAACAACAGGCCAAGTCTCAACAAATCTTGACCGTTTGAAAATTGTTAATATTGAATGGGATGAAGATGAACTTGCAGCCTTAAAAGCCTTGACCGTTAATGACCAAGGCCATCACACAATACATGGCAAATTATCAAATTTCGATGTCACTTGCGATGTCCTTGTCATCTATAACTACGTTCAAGATAGTTCCTTTGAGAATCAAAAGACTCTTCAAGGAAGCAACGCTAATGAATATGCCGTCACCTCTCCTTGGAACTTAACCACTTCAAATAACGGAGTTAGGGTTGAATCTAAAGGAGAAGGAAACCGCACAGGTAGCAAATATTTCCACTGGTGGGCTTCTAGTGCGTTTAACTTCACACTCTCTCAAAAACTAAGCAATATTCCTGCTGGAACCTATAGCCTATCAACATATGTTCTCACTCATTTAAAAGATGAATATGGCGGATACACAAAAATTGCTCTCTTCTATCAAATTGGCGATGGAGAGAAAGTTGAGGTATCTATGCTTGATGATTGCAAAGGATATGGCTCAGGCTTAGTTGAATGGTCTATATCCTCGATAACTCTATCCTCTGATAGCGATGTTACTATCGGCATGGTTTGCGAAGCAGGGGCTCAATCCTGGGGCCACAATGACGATTGGACATTCATTAGAGCTAGCTAATAGAAAGGAAATATATGGAAAATAAATTCGTTCTCACCCTCATCGACCGTCCAGAGATGGCCCCTGAGTATGCTCAAAAAACAACACAAAGTGGCAAAGCGGACGACTTAACTTCAACCGCTTTGCTTGATGAGTCTCTCTCAATCTTTATCTTCCAACAAGATGAAGCACATAAAAGAGGCCTCAAAACCACAATTGAAATGACCTACGCCTCCCTTTTCTCTGATATCGTCGTTCAACTTGCTAAACGCGATCATGAGAAATATGGCGATGAAATTGCCCTTACCTTACTTGGCCTACCTTGCGAGCAATTCTATGAGAAATACAAAACAAAAGATTTCTGCATTTGGATGTTCTCAAATGAAGACAAAGAGAGAATAGTTGATGACGTATTCGGCTTATTCTATGAAAAGTTTGGTTTCTACCCAGAGTCAACTGGTTCATATTATATGGATGCTTACACCATCAATTACATCAAGAAGAAATATCCGATGGTCAAATGCGCGATTGCCACATGTTGGGAAGAGGGAGTCAAATGTTACCATACGACAAACAACTCCTGGTATACCTTCATCGATGGTGGCCCATGGGCTCCATGGATTCCTTCAAAGGTGAATTCTTGCTTGCCTGCAGATTCAAAAGAAGATGACTCAGGCATTGTCGCAATCCCTCATTTATCACGTGATCTTATGGCTTGTTTTGATGGAAATGGCTCCAATTTTGGAACCCACCCGCAAAATGTTCTTCGTGGAATGATCTATGAAGATAATGAACTCCCATATTTCTTCAATCTTGTTGATATGTATCGTGAGCAAGGAAAATACAACTCCGGACATTCCTACAACATGATGTTCGTTGGCCCAGGATGGCTCAATAAAGCTGGAAGATGGGAACAACCATATGAACTCCTTCGCAAATCATATTGCGATGGACTCGACTATTACGCAAAACTCAAAAAAGAAGGCAAACTCGTTGATATGACAATGAGCGAATATGCTGACTATTATAGAGAAGAGCATCCTTCCTATATGGAACCGGAAGTTGCTTTATGGAAAGATGTCCTTTATGGCTCTGACAAACAATATTTCTGGTATTATGACCCATTTATGAGAGCTTGCCTTGATTTCAACCAAGGCGGTGCGATGATCTGCCTCAACCCATACGTTGGCAAACTTGACTTACCAGTCGGTATTGGCACAGGCAACGCTTATAATTGCTCTTACCCATATATCATTCAAGCAAACTACCGTGCTGGCTTCTTTACCCATTATGCTGGTCAAGGCACTTTAAAGAGCTGCGTTATCAAACGTCATAATGAAGAAGTAGATCTTGCCTTAGAAAGAACAATGGCTTCCTACTCTAAGGTTGGCGAAGATATTCTTCTTACCACAAATGAATTCGATGTCGTCTTCTCTGATTTAACTATCAAGATGAGATCAAAATATCTCTTCAAGAAAGGAACTGGAGAAATCGTAACGACTAGAGAAATCCTCTCCCCTCTTGATGATGAAGGCATTGAAATTGAAGACTATCTTGTTGGTTGTTATGGAATCGATGAATACTCCGATGATATGACGGGAGTTACTCTTGAAGTTGAAGGAAAAGAGAGCGAGAAGATTGAATACGCCTATAAGATGAGAAACATCGAAAAGGAAGAATCCACCACAAGGGCAATCATCCCACAAGTCAACACGATTGTTGAGATGGGCTCATCTGATAAAGGGTATGCTGGACGCGTCGAAGAAGGTATTGCCTTCTCCCCAATGTTCCGTCTTAGCATCAAAAAGAAATTTACCAAGGAAGGAGAGTTAAGCTCATGGCTCAAAGTAAAAAAGGTGCACTAAACTACCGTTGCCCACAATGCTTCATGCGCGATATCGATATTGATATGTTCTATGATGAAGCAAAGAAAGAATATTACTGCATACGTTGTTGTTTCCATGGCGACGAAAAGAAGGTCAAAGAGTGGAATCAGATGATTAAACTCAAATATGGCCACATTGTTGACCGTATCACTTCAATGAATGAAGATAATGAGCCAATCACTTGGCATCCTTATAAAAAAGGAGAACTTTAATGTTTCTAGGAATTGACGCTTCAACACAACTTGAAGTCGATGCAAAGAAGCCTCATTACTACTACGAGGGAAAAGAAGTAGATCCATGGGTTTTCCTTCATACACATAATGACGTGAAATCCATGCGCTTACGTCTTTGGATAGACCCATATGATGAAAAAGGCCATCCTTATGGTGGGGGAACGGTTGATTTCCCTTCATGGTTAAAACTTGCTAAGAGAGCAAAAGAAGTCGGATACAATATCTTGCTTGATATCCATTATTCTGATTTCTGGTGTGATCCTGGCAAACAATTGATGCCAAAATCCTGGAGAGGGCTATCCGTTTCTGAAGTGGCTAAGAAAGTCTATGAATACACCAAAAAGACAATCCTAGACATTCAAAAAGAAGGAATCGAACTCCCATATATCCAAATCGGCAATGAGATTACCAATGGCATGCTTTGGCCTTTAGGACAATTAGGAGAAAGAGGAGAAGATGGTCTTCGTTCAAACTATGATAATCTTGCTCTCTTCCTTAAGAATGGTATTAAAGCAGCAAGAGAGGTAACCCCATCTAGTAAGCTAATCATCCATCTAGAAAAGAGTTATGACGTTCCTCTTCATGAAGAATATTTCCGCGAAATAATCAAACGTGGGGTGGAATTTGATATCATTGGTCTCTCTTATTATCCATATTGGCACGGGACCTTCCCAATGTTCTTCAAAAATGTTGATAATCTCAAAGAGAAGTTCCATAAGCCTATTTGGATCGTTGAGACTGGATATGGCTTCACCATGGCGCCATTTGTATCTAACGGAAACTATGGCGACAACCTTATCTCTGAGGCCTTCTTCGAACAAGATAACGTTTATCGCCCATACCCTCTTTCAAAAGATGGTCAAAAAGAATTCTTAGAAACCCTTATAAAACTTTCTAAGGAGCATAACATCGAAGCCATCTATTATTGGGAACCATTCTGGTTACCTCTTCCAGGCTTATGCTGGGCCACCATTGAAGGAGAAACCTATACTGGTGAGACAAATAAGCCAACACATAACGAATGGGCCAATCAATGCCTATTTGACTATGATGGAAATGCCACACCAGGCTTAGACGCATATAAGCTCTAAAAATATAGCCTCTTATCTAAGATAGGAGGCTTTTATCTTATCATCGAAATATAAAATGATAAGATAAATGATAAGATAATGATAAGATAAATTTACCTGATGAGATTCACAATAAAAAGGTCTCTTTAAGAGACCAATGTAGTTATTTGATGATTGCTCCAGCGTGTTTCTTTAACTTAAGAATGCCATTATTTAAACACACGTCCCCCACGGAATAGATGATTTTTGCATTTGGGGACACTTTGAAAGCCTCTTCTTCATCAAGAAGATTTATTGCAATAAGCATATCTCCTCTTTTATAAGCAAGTTTTGAATCTAATAGTTCAAATTCGTCACCACGCAATTCATCATATTCTTTTCTGATGGAGATCAAGGAATGAACTGTATTCCATAAAGAATCTTTATCATTCATTTCTCTTTCAACTGTTGAATCTTTTTCATTTGTTGGTAAGAAAGTCTTATCGGCATTAGAGAAACCTGCATTCTTACTTGAATCCCATCTCATAGGAGTTCTTGTGCCAGTTCTTTGATATCCTCCTTCAAAAGATGGGAGAGAAAGATCTGCATGCATGCCAATCTCGTCGCCATAATATAGATATGGGACGCCTGGCATGGTGAATAAGAAGATATATGCTAACTTAAGTTCCTCTACATCTAAGAAATTTGCAATACGTGTTGTATCGTGATTTCCAGAGATAAATGACATACGTCCCCCCTTGTTTTCTTTCCAAGAGGAAATCCAGTAGTTGAAATTCTCTAAGAAGAGAGCATAAAGTTTCTCATCATATTTATGAAACAAAGGAGAGGAGAATCCGTCTTCTGTCTGTCTAAATAAGCGGTGGCAACAATTACTTTGCCAATCAAGACAGAAATCAGAGTCAAAACCTGCTTTAAGAGATTCATGTGGCAAAGACCATTCAGAGGTCATATAGAATTCCTTTGTTTCATCCTTCTTTAAATCAGAACGGATTTCTTGCCAAAGGGCTATCGTAGCTTCTTTTTCCGTGCCATCATTCTTAACTAATGAATCGGCCATATCAACACGGAAACCATCAATATCATATGAAAGCCAATATTTCATGATGCCTTCAAGATATTCTTTACCATGTTTGCATTCTTTGTAGCTCTTTTGCCATGATGGATGTTCAATCTTATTGAAACCATAGTTGATTGCAGGCTGATGGGCAAAGAAATTAACCATGTAACATCCGTTTCTGTCGTAGCAGCCAGAAATAAGGCGATAACCATTCTCTAGATTCCATGGAGAATCATTCCAAATGAAGAGATCGTAATCTTCGTTTTCCTTTCCTTCCGCAGAATGCAAGAAGTCCTCATTTTCGATAGACATATGTCCTGGGATTAAATCAAGGAAGAGCCTCATTCCACGCTCATGCATCTCCTTGACGAGTCTTTTCAAATCATCATTCGTTCCATATCTAGCTGAAACCTTATATGGATCACGAACGTCATATCCGCCATCTTTAAAAGGAGAATCGTATATTGGGTTAAGCCAAATAGCGTTGCAACCAAGCTCTTGTATGTAATCTAATTTAGAGATGATTCCTTCTAAATCACCGAATCCATCTCCATTTGTATCAAGGAATGAATTAGGATAAATCTCATAGAAAATGCAGTCTTTGAATTCAGGTAGTTTCTTCATGTTTTTAACCTCGTTGAAAATATTATAAAACATGCATGCGCGTAGTTAAAATTGATAATTTAAAAAATCTAATTGCATATTTTCATTACAAAAGTATGCAATTAAAATTAAAAATTTGCTAGAACGATAAGTCAAAATTCACTTGTATTAACCGTTATCACTAACCAATAAAGGTTGGAAAAATGCAAAAAATTAATAAAAATTGGGTGGAAAAATGCAACTATCCAGTTAAAACGTTTATCAAAAAGCCCTTTTAATACAAGAGGCTAATAAGCAAATTCATACATACGTCCCCCTCGGATTTTGATAAAAGGGAGACGTATGTTATTTAATCTTCAATTCCAAATAAGTATTTTCTATATAGGGTTTCTGTTTTTTCTTTGCCGATATTCTTGATGAACATATCCGTGGAAACCCCGCCATTAGAAAGAAGACCTTCGATATATTTCTTTTGAAGTTCTTTTTTCTCTTTAGGGTCGATATCTTTAGCACCAATCGTTATGTCAGAGAATTCCAATATGAAAGAAGTGGCTACCTCATCAAATAGCTTTGTAACTTTCTTCCCTTTGCATGCTAGAGATTCTTTCAACCTTATTGAATCATACCAAGCTGGCTTTTGCTCATATTTGCCTACCCCGTTAAGCTTTTCTTTGATCGAAAGAAGGCTTGGGTATTCTTTCTTTTCCTTAAGGGTGTCGTAACATTCTATTAGCAAGGTATCCTTGCCAAATGCATGGATTCTATCGTAATTGAAGAAAGGAACGTCCTTATTGAAACAGGTGAACATCAACGTGTCCATCTTCATGAGCCCAAGCATTGCCTTCCCTCTAAGGATCGAAAGTCTTCCAATGTTTTCGATATCGTAACATTCAATCTTGAACTTCATTGGCCCAACCTTCAAAGAAGAGAACTCCCCTATATCAATTTTCGTTAACTTGAACTTCTTTTCAAAGATATCTTCTAAATTTTCCATATATGTTTTCCTTCATATAAATTAAACACTCAATCTTTCTTCAAATCTAGATGAAAACATTTCTTGCGACATTTTAATGATTTTCAGCATAATCAAAAACATCGATAAAAAGCCAATAATTTTAAAAGCCTTATAAAAAGCGGTATAAAAGCGGTAAATAAAAATCAAGCCGTTTTATTGTTTGATTTTGCTTTGTTGCTCGTTTGAATGTTAGCAATTCTTGGCGCCTTGTATAACATATAGTCAACATCATCCCAAATTCTTGTCGAATCGACGTTGATTTTTGTCAATAAGGCATTAGATAATTCGCTTGATGTATTGATTTTCTTTAGATATTCGTTGCAATTATCGACTTTAGCACTGATATCGGAAAGATATTTGCTGTTTGCTTTGATGCTGGTGTTGATTTCCTTTAACATGCCCATTTGTTCTTGGTGTTGCATTGCTAACTGATTAGAGAGGTTGCTGAATCCAGTTTGAATAATTCCACCTAAAGAAGACATCGAAGAGTTGATCGTTGAACAGATAGAAGATGAAGCGCTCCTGACTGCCGAGATTATTTCATTTGCTTGAACTCTCCTATCCACTTGTTGGAGAGCCTCTTTAAGGGTGTCAGCTCTTCCCGTTTCGAAATAGAAGATGATCAAATCAAGGTATTTCCAATCTCTGATATCCAACATCTCTTTATATTTAGCGACTAATGTGTCATATATCCCTTTAGAAGAAACACTAAGTAAAGCAGCAGTTGATTCGTATACTTCTTTTTGTGAGGCAATCATTTGACGTACACCAACTTGAGCGGCACCTTTCCTGAATATTTCCGTTTCTATTGATTCGTTATGTCTATTAATTTCTTTATTTCTTTCAGCGACTCTATTTTTCTCGTTTTGAATTTTTCTCATTTCTTCGTTTTGTGCTTTTTTCACTTTAATGATGTAGATGGTTTCAAAGATGATCGTGAGAATCACAGCAGTAATGGCGCAACAAATGCCTATGGCTGGCCAATTTCCAAATTGTATGAAATTAACCCACCATTCTGGAATATTCTCTTTTTTTACCCATTCTAAACCCGAGCTTACTAAGCCAGTCATGAAATTCATCAATATGTGGATCAATGCCCCTCCCAATCCATAAAATAAACCAACGCATATCCGAATGAATATTTCTTTTGCTTCAATCCTGGTTGTTATTTCCTTTGGCTGGAATAAGTTCCAATCCTCCTTGCCTTCTTTTGATTGATATAGCTTACTTACTTGAGCATTTAAGTCTTTATCTGTCTTTTCTAGTGTGTTAAGGCTATTTTCTTCTTTGTCAATCTTCCCTTTTTCGATTGAAATTTGTGATAAGCCTGCTCTTAACACATATAAATCTGACAATAATTGTTTGTCCATGACGTTTCCCTCCGGTGTCTTTTTCTTTTATGTAACTCGATATTTCACGAAAACCACCTTAAATATACACCCCCCCCTATTTTTGTCAATGTTTATTAGGGTGCGTGAATTAGAGAACTCATTTCGCAAAATGAAATATTTTTTAAATTTGCGAAATGAGATATACAAAATTGAATGATATTTTCACGAAAACACATTTTCTTATTTAATAAAAATTTAAGGTTATTTGTTCTTCAATTTTTGGAAAAGTGGAAAAAATGAGTCATTTTCTTTTGGAAAAGTGGAAAAAACACTACCAAAATTTATTGGAAAAGTGGAAATTTCTTGTAAAATAAGGCTAAATAAAAGAAAATTGTGCTGGTGAATGTATATGTTTTATAGAAAAATAGAACCGTTGTTAAATAAATATTATGAGAATCCAGATGATAATATCTTGATCATTACTGGCGCAAGGCAAATAGGTAAAAGTTTCATTATTAGAGAAACCGCAAGTAGGCATTTTAAAAATTATGTCGAAATCAATTTGCAAGATGATTTTGATGGCGAAAGACTGTTTTCAGAAATCAAAACAATTAAGGATTTTTATTTTGTGGTTTCGTCTTTATATGGACATAAGCTTAATAATGCAAGTGACACCATCATCTTTCTAGATGAAATTCAAGTTTATCCCAATCTGATTTCCATGCTAAAACCTCTGAAGGCCGATAATAGATATAGATATATTGCAAGTGGCTCTCTACTAGGCGTTACATTGAAACATTGCTTCATTCCAATTGGCAGCATCAACGAAGTTAAGATGTATCCATTGGATTTTGAAGAATTCCTTTTAGCGAGCAATGTTGGCAAGGACATCATAGAATATCTGAAAGAATGCTTCGACGAAAGAAAACAGGTAAGCGATCCAATCCATAATATAATTCTCAGAAAATTCAAAGAATATCTTATTTGTGGCGGCTTGCCTACTGCAGTTAAGGAATTTCTAGCGGACAATATCTATAAAACTAGGCAAATGCAGTCATCCATATACAAGTATTATAAAGATGACGCTTCGAAATATGATTTGGAACATAATCTAAAAATCAGGACGATATATGATTTTTTGCCTTCATATATGGAGAACAAAGTTAAAAGAGTTAAGTATAAGCAAATAGAAGGCAAAAAGGAGAAGTTTGACAAATATGAGGATGAATTCGATTATTTAACGAATTCTGGCATCTCTTTAGCAGTCAAAGCAGTATCCAATCCTAAATTTCCCCTTGTTGAATCGTCTTCTAAGAATCTTTTAAAACTGTATTATAACGATATCGGAATCCTGACAAATATCTTATATGGTAATAATATAAATTCCATATTGAATCAAGATAGTGGAATTAATCTTGGCAGCGTATATGAAACCGCATGTGCCACCGAACTTGTTTCACATGGGCATGATTTATATTATTTTGATAGCAAGAAAGTTGGAGAAGTTGATTTTTTACTTAATGACTATGACTCGTTATCTATTTTGCCGATAGAGGTTAAATCAGGCAACGATCAAAATAACTTCAGGGCCATACCGAAATTGCTCAAGGAACCATACAATCTTAAAAAAGGCTATATATTTGGCAACGAGAACATAATAAAAGAAAAAGATAATCTCATTACTTTTCCTATTTACATGATAATGTTCATTTAGTCGATTTGCCTTCTTATTGAGGCCGTTTGGAGTACCAAACCTCCAAATCTCACCGAATGAAATCTCCAAATCTCACCGAATGGATTTTCCAAATCTCACCGAATGAAATCTCCGAATCTCACCGAATGGATGTAGAAAAGCTAGATAGCATGTGATATTATTCATATACGAAAGAAGGAGAAATTCGTTATGAATAAGATTGCGGATGAACAAAAATATAAAAGAAGAATAATGGACGATCAGGTTGAACGATATCTATCAACATTTGGGGCAGTATGCATCGAAGGTCCAAAATGGTGTGGCAAAACATGGATCTCATCTCATCACGCAAAAAGCGAATTTCTCGTTGCTGACCCTTCCAATAACTTTCAAAATAGAAAACTTTCTGAGATGTCTCCTTCGGTAGTTCTTGAAGGAGAAACGCCAAGATTGATAGATGAGTGGCAAGAAGTAGATGTTCTTTGGGACGCCATTAGATACACGGTTGATCAAAGAGGAGAAAAAGGCCAGTTCATCCTGACTGGATCTTCCACCCCTAAAAAAGAAAATAGAATCCATAGTGGAGCGGGTAGAATAGGCAAATTGAGAATGAGCACGATGTCTCTTTATGAGTCAGGAGATTCAAGTGGAATTATTTCCCTCAAAGATCTCTGCCAAGGTAAATTAACCCCAGTTTTAACAGGTGAGGTCAATCTTCACTCATTGGCTAACTATATTGTTAGAGGGGGATTCCCTGGAAATGTTTCCTTGCCTGTCGAAAATGCCCAGCTGGTTGTTGATTCGTATATTGAAACCATTTTAAATGATGACACACAAAGAATAGATAATAAGAAGTACGACATCAACAAGATGAGACTCTTGTTGCGTTCGCTTGCAAGAAACGAAACGACATGCGCTACAAAATGTAAACTCGCTAACGACATCAAAGAGATTGACGAACAGGTGATTGACACTGACACAGTCTCAACGTATCTAAACGTATTTGATCGTCTCTTCTTACTTGAAAATCAAAAACCGTTCTCTTCAAACATACGTTCATCAATTCGTTTAAAACAAGCTGAAAAACGTCATTTTTGCGATCCTTCGCTTGCAGCCTCCCTTCTTGAGGTAACTCCAGATAAATTGATAAACGACCTTGAAACGTTTGGCTTTCTTTTTGAAGCGTTAGTCGAAAGGGATCTTAGAGTATACGCTCAATCATTTGGCGCTCAGCTTTTCCATTATCAAGATTATTCCAATAAGGAAATCGATGCGGTCATTGAACTAAAAGACGGAACTTGGTGTGCTTTTGAAATAAAACTTGGAGCAAATCAAATTGATAAGGCTGCTAATAATCTTATAAAAATAAGGGATGAAATTGCCTCTTCAGGGGGTAGGGCACCATCCATTCTCTGTATAATATGCGGTCTATCTAATGCGGCATATAAAAGAGAAGATGGAGTATATGTCGTGCCAATTACCGCGTTAAAGAATTGATTTGCCCTCTACGCCTTGTCATTTGACGGGGCTTTTTTCATTGAAATGACATACATTTTTCATTGAAGTAAGCATTGAATCTACATACATATAAACAATCTAAGCGTGCAATAAGTTGCATATATTTGCTCTTTTATACGTGGCCGATCTTAATAGAATTATTTACGACATGATTTACGCCATTTACGACATTTTCTTTGTCGTAAATCGATTTTTTATTTCGCATTCCTGATTAAAAAGATGCTTTTTCTGAATATTTTATTGGTGTAATTATTCCCTTAATAAAACAACCAGAAAAGTGACAGAAAACAACCAGATAAATTAGAAATGAAATACTAGAATAATGGGCTAATTACCTTAATGATTGAAAATACAATCAATCGATAAAAATGTAGAATCCTACAAAAACATTAATGAGTATTGTGAAAAACGATTGCTGCATTTAAATTTACAAATTTGATAAAAAATTTAATTTTATACTTGAAAGAGATACAAAAAGAAATATAATGTTTCTACGATAAGAAACAAAAATAAGTAAAATGTTTCTATTAAGTAGGTAAATTATATGAAAATTAAAAGTTTGTTATTAACATTAGCTGTCTTTGGTGTGATTGCTATTCCAACGAGTACTAAAACACTTAATACTTCTAATGATATAAAAGTATCTCCTATGACTTTAAAGGTTTCTCAACAAGGTGGAGAATCATTAGAAGGTGAAACAAATCATTTGGTAGATTTAATTAAAGCTAAAGGCTGTGATTTATCGACTGACATTCTTCTTCCTATGTCAGGCCAACTTGCGCTTAATTCTATTTTGAATCGACTTGGAATAGGGCAATACTCTACTATGATAGATGAGTTTGTCAAAGTTGAAAAAACATGCCAACACACTCAAATGCAAATCAAAGAATTAGATGATAAAGCGCAAAAATTAGATGATGAAAAATATATGAATAATATTTTAAATCAAGTCAACACCTTTAGATTGAATGAAGTTGATGCGATCGATGCTATTGCTGCTTTGATTCAAAATGAAAACAATAAAATAGACGAAAAGAAATTAAATGAATATAGAGATCAAGTTTACAATGATTTCATTAAAAACATTAAATTTGATTCTGATAGCGCCAATATTCAAGTAGCAGTTCAAAAATTATGCGAAAACATTTTAAAGCCTAATACATCAAACGAACATGTAAGTATCTTTGATTTATACAAAAATACTTTAGGCGTATATCAAAAATGGAATTACGAAACATTAAATTCTACGAAAGAATTCATTACTTATATTAGTAGTGTTCTCTTAAAAGGTGCATTAATTGCTTCTTATGATGC
>CAVFKA010000013.1:0-8065 GCA_963623195.1 bacterium
ATAATATTATAAATTTTTTTATAATATTATTTTAAAAGTTGTTAGGAAATATATTGCGTTCTTTTTTCATGAGATTCTATGTGTTTAAATATATTCATGTTTTTATTAGATAGGATATTAAAAGGAAAGGCACATATAGGATTTGTTGGTTATTCTATACTTGCAGAAGGGTATAGAGTCTTTTGTAACATAACCAACAACAAAAGACTTAGAAAGCAAAACTACTCACACGATGATTTAATAATTAAGAAGAACATCAGGTATAAAGAATCTCATTCAAAATATCATTTACTAGATATCTATAAGTCAAAAGATAACAGCAAAGGAACAATCATCATGATTCATGGTGGAGGATTGATGTTTGGAAAGAAAGAATTAAATCGTTTTTCTTGTATGGAACTTGCTAGATATGGCTACGATGTTGTAGCAATATCCTATCCTCTAGCACCAGAAAAGAGTTTCTATAATCAGGTGCTAGATTGCTATGAATCCCTCTCATTCATCAAAAAGAAGGCATGCGTGTATCAATTAAATATGAATCACGTCTTCTTATTCGGTGATAGTGCAGGAGGCTTGTTGTCATATACTCTTGAAGGAATTCTTACTAATAAAGACATCCAAAGGAAATTCAATGTCGAAGATATAGATCTTCATATCGATGCAATGGCATTAGTGTCTGTCATGTCGCATATAGAAAGAAACGACACCCTTAATTTCCCATTTAGATGTGCAATTCATAAAAAAGATAAGAAGAAAGAATGTTACTCGATTCTATGTGATTCAAGAGAACTATTAACTTCTTCTTTTGCTCCAGCAATAATGTCTACTTCAGATTTGGATATGTTAAGAGAAGACAGTCTGGATCTTTATGAACGTATGAAAAAGTTGAATGTTCATTGTCAGCTACATGACTACAAAAGCAAAGAAAACCGCCTAGAGCATGTGTTCCCTATAACAGCGCCAAAACTAAAAGAGAGCCAAGAATTTTTTGGGTTAGTAAACGCATTCTTCGAAAAATTCACAAATGTCGATAGAATCTGAGTTTTAAATTCATGATTCGGTGTTTTGAAACTTTTCCATTCGGTGTTTTGAAACTTTTTTTAGCGAACAAAAAATGAAAATAGAGGGGGCGTGTGCATAAAAACCTTTTTTGATAAGCATAGTTCACAACTTTAATGCATTTGGAAACGCGTTTTGAAAAAAGAAAAAACTCGCTTATGCGAGCTTATTCTTTCTTGAAATCTTCATTAACTTTCTTTTCTACTTCATTGCAGATTACTTGCAACGAGCAGGAATGACAATCCATTTTGACCTTATTCATTAAGTGATCGAGCGCTTTAGTGATGTTTTCACATTTAGTGACGATCTTGCCTAATTCATCATATTGATAATCATCTAATGATATAAAGACGATTTTAACGTTCTTAACAAATGGCAGTTCTTTGTATTTTGAAATGAAATAGCTGCCAAGTTTAGAAAAATCTAAATGGTCTTTTTTCAAAGATGTTTTAGATACGAGCAGACTCTCTTTTTTATTAAAGGCGGATTCTCTGACCATAACTCCATCATAAGCGAAATGATATTTCACATAATCAAACTTACGTATGTTGTTATAAAGAGTGTTTCCTGAGCCCATAAGGTCGTTATTTACGCTCGCAACGCTTATGCGTGCATAATTCCCGTCCTTCTTGATAGAATTCAAATCTGGGCCTATCAGAGAGATTTCATCTTCAAACGATGAATCGGTTAATAAATCAAGAACAACCCCTTTGAATTGGCTAGAGCCTAACTCAAAGGCCTTCTCATTATTGAATATGAGTTGATTGTTGTTCTCGATAAATTTTTGATTTGTGTCACAAACTAATTTTTTGGATTGGTATTTATCATTGATTTCGTTAACGTTGCTAACTAAATCATCAAAAATAAACATAATTAGATTTTGCGATTTCTTTTCTTTTTGTCATACATCTTAAGCAAGAGAGGCTCTAATGCAGATGTAAGTTTCATATCTAAGTTGAAGAAATAGACGATAAAGAGCAAACCGAATAAGGCAATGAATGCGCCAACAACAGTGCAAACAATGCTAATCCATAAAGCCCAGCCTAAGTATGGGAAGAGTGTCCAGCTTAAGACAATTAAAGCGGTACCCATCTTATCTTCCTCCAGCTAAGCCTTTTTGACGGGCATATTCAGCAGCACCTAAGGCACCCATTAATTGAGGATCGATTGGAAGGTTAACGACTTTTAAGTGCAAGACCTTTTCGATAGCGTCTTTTAAGCCGTCATTTTTAGCGCAGCCGCCAGTTAAGGTAATGTTATCAACTGCACCAGCTTTCTTAGCCATGACGAAGCATCTCTTAGCAACTGAGAATTCAATACCTGCAGCAATTTCATCCATTGGTTTTCCTTCGCCGACAAGGGAAATAACTTCCGATTCAGCAAAAACCGTGCATTGAGCGGTGATAGGAATGATGTTCTTTGCTTTTAATGAGAGTTTTGAGAATTCATCTAAATCCATTTCAAAAGCTCTAGCCATTGCTTCAAAGAATCTTCCTGTACCTGCAGCACATTTGTCGTTCATGGCGAAGTTAAGAACTGTGCCATCGCTATCAACGGCAATGCCTTTAACGTCTTGTCCGCCAATATCAATAATGGCTTTGACTTTAGGATCGGTAACATGGACGCCCATCGCGTGGCAAGAAATCTCAGAGATATTCTCATCAGCAAATGGAACTTTGTTTCTACCATATCCTGTGCCAACTAAGTAAGATAAGTCTTTAGGGGACTTCAATTCAGGAACTTGAGCAATAGCTTGATCAAGTGCATCTTGAGCGCTCAAAACAGAGTTGATTCTGCTTCTGAGGGTGACATTTGCCACCATTTTTCCTGTTTCATCGACAATAACACACTTTGTGTATGTAGAGCCGGAATCACAACCACCAAAATATTTCATATTCATTTATCTCCTTACCATGATTTTGCATCATCAATTACTTCTAAGCTTGGGTCAACTGGTTCTTCTCTCATGACAGAACGCATATATGTGTTGACTTGGTCTCTAACGCCTTGTCTAGAAATGACACGTGGGTCCATTAAATCGTGATTGACCCAAACAAGCTTGATGCCGTGTTCTCTAGCACGTTGTTCAAACATGCCGTGCATGCCATCGAGAGCCTTACATGAGATATGTTCCCACATGATGACCATATCAGCTTTGTAGTAGTCACAGAATTTCCAAAGATCGTCAAGTAAGACTTCATAGCCACCGTGGGTTCTGTTTCTCATGATCATCTCTTCATAGAGTTTAGCGATATCGTAGATTGCTTGTTCTGGATCATTTTCAGAAATCTCATCGAAGTAGCAAAGGGAGAGCATATCGACTAATGGGACAATACCCCAGCAGTTTTGAAGCCATGGGAGGAAGTCCGTATAGAATTGAGATTGAACGCCCCAGATGATTGCTCTATGACGCATCTCTTTGCAAACAAGAGCCTTTCTCTTATAAGCTTTTTCAGCAAGTTTTGTAATCTTTCTATCTGCTTTAACAAAGTCATCAGAACGACCTGCAACAGCCATGTATGTTGTTTCAGAATATAAGGCTAAGTTAGCACCAAATACTTGTGGGTGGTCTGTTCTAGACATTTCCATCCAGGACTTACGAAGCCTTGTTTCTTCATTGAAACGCTTTGCACATTTGAAGTAATTATCCCAGTTCCATTTTTCACCGGTTTTTTCTTCAATGAACTTAATAGCGTTTCTGATTTCTTGGGCGGCATATTCTTGAACGCCATCTTCAGTATGTCTAAGAGGAGCGGCGATTTGGAAGGTAGGAATACCTGCTTCTTCGTATTTCTTTCCCATGATGCCATTTCCCATCAAGGAACCGTCACATGTCGTATTGCATTGAACCGAGCAAGCGCCGTAGATAGGCATATCTTCATCAACTGCACATCCAGCTTCAGCTGCAGGCATTGGACATACGTCACCTGGAATACCCATTTCTTGAAGAACGTCAAGGTAATGCGTTACTGCTGTTGGATTCAATAAGACTGAAACGTATACGGCTGCTGTTTCCCAGCTAACTGCATATAAGTTAGGGAAACCGCACATTACGTGGAACATTTCGTTTTCATCAAGAACAACGCATTTCTTAGAGAACTTTTCATTGTTTCCACATCTCTTATCTGCTTTGAAGACTCTTGTTAAGAGTTGAGCGATATCAAGAGCGACTAAATCATATTCAGTATGAGCAATTCTAAGCGCTTCTTTTCTAAGACCTGTCGTATGTTTGTCAATCATCATTGGAACGGCAAGATAGTTAACCATCCATCTATATCTGAAGAAACCTTTTAAATTGTTAGGTTTGACGATGAATTTGGCCAACATCCACATGATTTTGAGCCAGCATCTGAAATCGTAGAAAGTATCGATGAAGCCTCTCCACTCTCTTCTTTTTCTAACTCTTTTTCCGTTATATAGCTTGCCTAAGGCTTCGGAACCTACTTTTGCTCCCATTATTTTTTGCCTCCTTGAATCTTCTTAATTTCAATACTTTCAACGAAAGCTTGAACTCTGGTTCTAATTTGACCAGATGAGCCTACTGCATATGGTCTATCAATTGAGAGGACTGGGTAGTTATAATCATCTCTCAACATATGTGTGCCAGTAACTCTTTCGTAAGCCCATGGATCGCAGAATTTCATTTGTTCATAAATAATGCCATCTGCATGGAAATCTTTGGCTAATTGATTAACGTATTCCTTCCTTTTTCTAAATTTTGGAAGATTCATATGGCGTGGACACATGCAAGTATGCATATAATCAGCACAGATTTGAGTTAATACATCTTCGTTATCATTGAGAACGATTTCTTGTCTTCCAGGGAAGGAGCCAAAGCAATATCTATCAGCAACGACAAGGGCACCAGATTCTTCAACAAGTTTGATCATATCGACATCATCGACTTCAGAGCCAACGACAACGACTTTAGCACGGAATTTCTTTTTCTCATCGGGAACTCTGTTTTTAACTTCTTCAAGAGTCTCTTCAAGCTTATCAATCAATAATTGATGAGGGCATACATATGTGCACATCGTGATGATATGGAATTCATATCCGGTGATACGTGGGTTATCTTCTTTTCTAAATTCACCAAGTTCAGTAATGAGACGACAAAGTTTGTTATGTTCTTTGACTGCTTCTCTTAAGGCATCATCGGAGACATCAATTCCAAAATGTTCATGTAATGATCCTAAAACCTTTTTACGGCATTCAGAGACGAATAAGTTAAGGGCGTTTTCATCATCTTTCATTGGAACTTCAAGATATTCATAGAAGAAACCATCATTTGGAATGGTTTTCAAAAGTTCCATGTTCTCAACACAACGGTTGATCATTGAGCAGCCATCTGGTGTAAAGAGGCAATCAAGATATTGGTAACCACCTTCAATTGCTCTTTCTAATAATGCCCTTGTGTATTCACATAAGAAAGAGGTCATGTAATAGGTTCCCATCTCAAGAGAGCCGGTACGTGGAGCTCTTAAGCGTGAGGAGAAACATCCTTTGAGGTTAAGAAGAACCTCTGGGATTTGCGAGCAGGTTGTGCCTAAGCACTTAAGCCCTTCTTCTTTTGCTTGCTTTACTAGATCGTTATTGGCGTTATCTAGCAATTGTTCGAAATAGTACAAATGTTTTAAATCTTTCATTTTGACCTCCTTATAATATTCCTAATTTTTCTAAGGCAATTTTGGTGTTCTTAACGATATTTGCACCTTCGTTAAGCGAGAAGACTGAATTACCCTCAACATCTGAGAGCATCATCTCTTTATCGTCCGGTATGACGCTTAATAGATTTAGTGATTCAAGATTTAGCTTATTAACGTCTACTGTTTCATTAACTCTATTAAGAATTAAGCCATCAGTTTCATACATGACCAATTCTTTTGCGACTTTCTTGATGGTCTTTGTTACTTCAATGCCCTTCTTTGAAGCGTCTGAGACAAGTACTAAGTGAGTGACCTTTTCCATCACTCGACGATTGACTTGCTCAATGCCAGCCTCTCCATCAATAACAACGTAGTCGAAGTTATTTGCGAGAAGACTTATGACTTCTTTAAGATAAGCATTCACCTTGCAATAACATCCGCTTGCTTCAGGGCGACCTATAGCAAGGAAGGAAATGTTATCCATTTCAACTAAGGCATCAAAGATTTGATATTTAGCTTCAGAAAGAATTTCTAATGCAGCTTTTGTTTCTCCAGATTCAGCATGTTCAATGAATAGTTTTCTAATGTCATCGACAGTTGAAGACGAATTAACGCCAAGAGCAGTTGCTAAACCAATAGCTGGATCTGCATCGATAGCGAGAATCTTTTTAGATGGGTATTTTTCATGAAGCAGTCTTACGGAGAGTGCGGATATTGAAGTTTTTCCGACTCCACCTTTTCCACAAAACGCTAATATAACGGGCTTACTCATAACTGCTTCTCATCCATATGGACAATCACATATCCGTCTACAAGATTAGCCTTGGAGAGAATACCTTTGATTTCCATCTTTCTTTCCATCAAATCAGTGAAGATCAATGAGTTTTGTTTCATTTCAATACTCATAACATTCTTCATCAAAATGTTTTTATCATCTATTTTGTCTTTATATATCGTTGATAAACACATACACGGGTCTCTTATTTTTTCAAATCAGATAAAGCGGAGCTTAAGTGAGCATTGCCTTCTTTGAATGATTTAATCGCGTCTTGAACTTTCAAATAGGCATCATGATCTACTTCTTTCAAAGAATTGGCTAGCTCTTCTAATTCTTCATTATGATGTTCATTATGATTAATTAGATAATTGATGAGAGCAATCAGTTCTTCTTTGTTGTTAGTTTCCATACAAGCAGCTCCAAGAAATTAAATTTAAACTATCTTATTGATAATTTTTTATCGACATATAGTTTAACACTTTTAGTGTTCATTAAACAAGACATTATCGGACTTTTTTGAATAGCCATAATATTAATATTATGTTTGTTATTACTAACTGGGTAATGGTTCTTTTACCTTTTGTTTAGCTAAAGATAATTAAAAAAGTAAAGATCATAGATGAGACTTCTAGTGACGTCGTTCGTTTATTAGTCCTTAAATCAATACACGCATCACCTATTTTTAACAAAAAAAGGTTCCAACCAATCATGGCGGGAACCTTTTTGATAAGGAAATCGATTATTCTCCGATTGCTTTAATTTGGGTGCCTTTATAGGCGAAGCTGTATGAATTTCCTTCGTTTCCATTAACTGTGAAGGCTAATTGGAAGAGTGGCATAGAAATTGTTGCAGCACTTGTATCAATTGAATTAATTACAACTGAATCTGATTTCTTTGTGATATATACCTTGCTATCAGAACCGTATGAACCTGACATACCCCATGATTCAACGATGGCATATGCTTTAGATGTTGTGCCGTCTACTGTAACTGTAAAGTCATCTTTTGAAACTGTGATGTCGCTACCTGATCTATTGTTTGAAGAGAATGCGGCAACATAGACGATTGTGCTGTCATCTTCAGCAGCATACATCTTTTGGAACATGTTTCCGTTTGATGGAGGATTGGTATAGAAGAGTGGCATGCTTGATTCACCACCGAATCCGTTACATGATGCAAGCATTGCAGGGAAGGCTAAGAAGCCAATTAATGTTTTGATTGTTTTTTTCATAGTTGTTTTTTCCTTATCCGAGATGTCTTGTTCATCTCTTATGGCAACATTATGAACTAATTTGTATCTCTTGTCAAGTATTAAAGTAACATTTTTATTATTTTTGTAATTTCGTAATTAAAAACATCGATAAAATCTATATTTATTTGATACATATTTTGAACCAAAATTAAAATTAATCAAATAAAATTTGATTTAATTAAATAAAACATTGAAAGTTTTTGAAAATCACGCATTATATCTAGGTATGAAAAAATCTAAACTAATTTTATTAACTTTATTAAGCAGCACGTTACTTGCATGTAACGAAGCAAACACAAGTGATGGATCAAGGATTGAAGATTCATCTTC
>CAVFKA010000014.1:0-16822 GCA_963623195.1 bacterium
CCCAGAAGGTCAAAAGGGGCATGACCGAGAACGTGCTAAAAGGCAAGACCACAGGCGGCCTAAAGCGTGCATTAACTAAGCATTATTACAAATTGTTCTCCGATGATTGTGACATCGCCTTTGTTGTCATCCCATGCAACGACAAATATTGGGAACTGACTAATGGAAATTGGGAACCAAAAAACTTATAAGCGATAGCGGATACCCCAACAAAAATCAAAAATAACCTCGATAAGATATACATTTCCTTTGCCAATGAAATCTTTAGCCCTAAGGATATAATCGTCTTGCTCAATGTATCATAAAACACAGCAACCAACTACATCGGATTAGTAAAGGCTTAATGTTAGCCAATCGGAATGGCTTTCACTCCAGATTTCAAGTCATAAACCGTCTTCGTGTCGATTGCATCATTACAATTGTGATTAATGACTTTTCAACTTTTTGCTTAATGGATTTGCAAAAAAGAATAGAATGCTGGCAAAACTTCACTCTATAACTTCCTTTGTTTCTATAGGACGTATCCGAACATTTTCCGGACACCGCTTGGACAACCCTTTCTTACATGATCGCATTACTTAGTTCTTTTGCAAGTAGAAAATAATAACGCTGGAGTTTGGTATAAGAAGGGGGATGATATGGTCTATTTGGCAGGATTTGGTTTTAGTATCGAAAAGAGCATCGTTGATGACATATTGAACACCATCTTCTATTTTGCTTATCTTTCTTCTTACCGTATGTTCGCCAATCATTCCTTTTACTTTAGGAATTTTAAGGATTGCGCCGCCTAAAGCTATGGAAATTCCTACAATCATCCCTATTATTACAGCTACTGGCATATTATCTTTCATTCCGTTCTAAGCTTATAGTTTGTACCTTTATTTTCTTAATCTTTCTATAAAAGGATTTTGTTGTTTAAGGACCGTCCTTATCAAGGAATTTCATACGATATGCGCACTACTAATCATTAAAACCTTCTATTCATTCACAAGCCAAGTGGCTCACATAGAGTCTTGCCACATATGAATTCGAATCGACCACCTATGCATTAAAACTTGAAAAATGTAACCCCTTTCAATAATGATAAAAACACGTTTTACATAAGAAAGGAAAAAATCTATGAAACGAAAAATTTTTGCCGGCATTGCATCTGCTGGCGCATTGCTAACGGGACTTGGTGCCATTGGCGGAGTCACTCTTGAACGTTATCGCGCTTTGATTGACGCCAACCTTGGCACACGTAATGCAATTCTCGTTACAGATGACGATGGTTCTCTGTATTCGAAATACGTGCCTGATAGCAAATACCTGAAAATGGATGACTCAGGTAACATCATCGGAGGAAACTCTCAAGCCCTTGTTGATGCACACAAGGATCTTGGAAGAAGAGTTTGTGAAGAATCGACAACTCTTTTGAAGAATAACAACAAGGCCTTGCCGATTCAAAACACCTCCACTGTCACTCTCCTTGGCATGCGTTCATTCACCCTCCAAGGGCAAATTGGCGAGGCAAGCGGCTATAACAGCGAACAAGACATCAAATTCGCTGACGCTTTAAAGTCCGCAGGCGTAAATTTGAATGAAACGATGCTCTCTGTTTATAGCAAAATGGCAGAGAAAGGGTTCAGCGTCGCAAACGGAACGTCAAGTTCTTCAAAAAACGAGCCTACTATCGCTGATTTAGATTCCGCAGGAATCGACTACAAATCTTCATTCAAATCTTCTGACACCGCAATCATTGTCGTTGGCAGAGGCGGAGGAGAAGGCTTAAGTTGGGGAGATTTAAGCAACGATCCAACCGAATCGACCGACACTCCTTTAGCTTTGACCTCAACAGAAAAAGAACTCATCAAACTTGCCGAAGATAACTTCGATAAGGTCATTGTTATGCTTAATACAGGCGCTGTCATGGAGATCGATTCATTAAAGCAAGACGAAAAGATTGATGCTATCGTCTGGGCTGGTCTTCCGGGAAACTATGGTTCAGTCGGTATCGCCAATGTCTTAGCTGGCAAGGTGGCTCCTTCTGGCGGATTAGCAAATATCTATGCAACCAGCTCGATGTCATCTCCTTCGATGGCAAACTTTGGCACACAAACATTCGCAAATGCAGATGAAATAACGATGGCTCCATTCGTCATCATGCCTGCTTCTTCCTCTTATTATGAAATTGAGGCAGAAGGCATCTACACCGGTTACAAATATTACGAAACACGTTACTATGATTCGATCGTAAACCCTAATTCCAAAGCCTCTTCTTCTAAAGGCGTTTATGCCCAAGGAGAAACAACTTGGAAATATAGCAAAGAAGTTTCCTATGGCTTTGGCTATGGCCTTAGCTACACAAATTTCGAAACATCTATTGGCGAACCTGAAGTCTACCATCAAGGTCACGATTTCACTTTAACCTTCCCTGTCAGCGTCAAAAACACAGGCGAATACGATGCAAAGTTCCCAATTCAACTTTACGTTAATTCTCCTTATACAGATTATGACAAGAAGAATGGCGTTGAAAAAGTAGCCTCTAGCCTTGTCACATTTGAGAAGACCCCTACCATCAAAAAAGGCGATACATACACGACAAACATCACGGTTGACATGCAAAATGTCGCTTCATGGGATAACAATGCACTAAATGGAAACGGTTCCTATATCCTTGATAAAGGAGACTACTACTTCGCAGTTGGAAATGGCGCTCATGATGCTTTGAATAACATGCTTGCCCTCGAAGGCAAGAGCGTCAGCGATGGCATGGACTATGCTGGCAATTCTAGATCCGCTTATCGCTATTCTTATGCTCCATCAATCGAGGGCGATGTTGATGCGTTGACCTTCTCTATCACCAAGAATGGCACAAGCGTTAAGAATGAACTTGATCATGCCGATTGGAACAAATACTCTGACGTAACAGAAAAGGTTACCTACCTCTCTCGCAACGATTGGGACAGCACCTGGCCAAAGACATATTCAGGATTAAGTGCCTCTGCCTCAATGAAAGCAAATTTATATGGTGACACGTATAAAGTTAAAACAGATGATGACACTTCAGACATCATTTGGGAACAAGACAATGGCTTAACCCTCGCCGACATGATTGGCGCATCATTTGATGATCCACGTTGGGAACAATTACTCAATCAACTCACAATCGAAGATGCAATCAACCTCTCATGCTCAGGTGGAAGAAACTTCAATACACTCAAATCCATTGGTTTCAACGCCGAAGTCACTCTTTCAACCGATGGTCCTGGTGGAATTAAGATGAATCTTGGAAAATCAGTTACCCCTGATGCACCATGGACAATCAAAGAAGGCGATATCAATTATGATTATCGTTTGAATACCTATACAAATGGCGTCACTCTTGCTTCAACCTTCAACAATGAACTCTTCTATGAAGAAGGTGAGCTCACAGGAATCGATGGCCTCTTTGTTGGCGTTCCTATTTTCTGGGGCGTTGGTATTAATACGCACCGAAACCCATATGGCAATCGTAATGGTGAATATTACAGCGAAGATCCAGTCCTCACAGGCATCGTCGGTATGGAATTTGCCGTCGGTGGACAATCCAAAGGTATGGCAATGAGCGGAAAACATCTAGCTTTCTACGATCAAGGTGGACAACATGGTCTTGCCGTCTTTATGACTGAGCAAAGAGCACGTGAAAACGAACTCCGCGCCTTCCAGATCCCTGTTGAAGCAACCAAATACGTCAAACTTCTTGGCCGCCAAGACGTTGGTATGCATGGCATCATGACTTCCTTCGTTAAATTAGGCACAATTGAAATGACGACAAACAAAGCCGTATTAACAGACATCCTTCGCCAAGAATGGGGATTCAATGGCTATGTGACAAGTGATGGTCTTGATGATCTTGGCCTTTGCAATACCGCTTGGACTTCTGGACTTACAGGCTTCATCATCTATATGCCAGGTTATTCCGGAAATGACTTATACAAGAATGCCACACCGGAGAATTACAAAAACGATAGAGAGATGCTCTTATGTCTCCGTGAAAACGTTAAGAGAGATATGTGGGTGTTTGCAAACTCCAACTATGTTAATGCCACAAATAAGACAAGTCATTCCGTTTGGCAAATGACGCCTTATCGCGCTGCATATATCTTCGGTACAGGAGCGAGCGCTCTAATAACCTTAGCGGCAGCTGCAACATATTTAGTGTTAGTTCTCAAAAAGAAAGGGGAATAAAAGTATGAAAATCTCGATTAAATTCAATGCTAGGACAATTCTTCTTCTAGTTGACGTTGCCTTATTGCTTACTTCTTTCATCGGGGCGATCGTCTCCAATAACGTATACACGTATCCGTTAGATTTCTTCGCAGTCTATATTGTCTTGTCTGTCTTTGCTTTATTGGTGTTGGTTGCTGAATTCCTTCATCTAAGCAAATGGAGTTGGTTAGATGACTTGCTTCTCTTCCTTGCAATTGCATCAATCGGAATAATGATGGGACTTCTTATCTATTCTCGTGCATATGCTTACGGTATGACCTCCTTCACAAAGGCGGAAAGCGATAACCCATTATTGGTTGAATCATACAGAACGGGCTTATTCGCTCTTATAGCTTATGGGGTCAGTGGCTTGCTCATGATAGTCACTTGTTTCTTTGGAGAAAAGAAAGCAGAAAAAACTGCCGACTAATTGATCCACTAAGAGGGAACCTATTAATGGGATCCCTCTTTTTTGATATAATTTTTGTATGATAAATATAGCAATTCTCGAAGATGAAGAAAGCCAATCTGAGGCAATAATATCTTGTCTTAAAAATTTTTTCGGAAAAAAGAGCATCGAAATTCATTTTGATCTCTTCCCTAATTGCTCTTCGTTTTTAAATGCTAATAACACCGTATACGACATCAACATTCTTGATGTCAAACTTCCTGATGGAAATGGTATAGATGTTGCTAAAATCATCCGTTCTAAAGGGAATAATTCAGTAATCATCTTTGTCACTAACATGCGTCAATTTGCCTTAAAGGGGTATGAAGTTGCTGCCCTAAACTATTTGATAAAGCCCCTCCAACCACTTCTTTTCGATGAAACGATGGAAAGAGCTCTTGCTAATATAGCAATCAACAAAAGCAGTACCATTCTCATCAAGACGAAAGATGGCAGTTACCATATCGATGTTAAAGATATTGAGGCGGTCGAGGTGTTTTCTCATGAAATATCCCTCATAACTAAGGAAGAAGAATATATTACGTGCGGAACCTTGAAACATTTTGCCGAACTCTTGCCAAATTCATATTTTATTCAAATAAATTCTTACGTATTGATCAACATTAACGCCATTAGTAAGATGCAAAATAACTCAATTCAATTATTTTCAGGGAGAAAATATGAAATATCCCGCCGTAGGAAGAAGGAATTCATCCTTGCAATAAATAACTATTTTGGAGGAATTGTCTGATGCATTTTTACGTTTTGACTTTGTTAATTTGCGAAGCCTTGTTTCTTTTTCGCAAAGAAAGAAAAAAAGGAGGGCTATGGAAAGTCATCCTTCTATCCCTTGCCTTAATTGGAGCAGCTTATGGCTACACATACATAAAGCCTGAGAACGTTCAGCTAGAACTAGTCGTTTCCTTGCTTGGTTATCTCCTATTTGACTCGTTGACAATACTAATTATCTTGTTTTGTTTCCGTGTGCGCCCCCTTTATGCCGTCAATGTCGCTATGCTGGCCTTCATCATCCAAAACCTAGGCGCTTCAATCGCTGGTTTTTTCATTTATTCAGGCTTGATTGATGGAAAATACGTATATTATCTAATCACTTCATGCATTGATCTTGTTGTCTTTACCGCCTGCTTTGTTTTCCTCTCAAAACCACTAAGCAATAATGAAAGTTTGTTGACCTTGAAATCTTTTTTCATTCTTTTTCCAATGCTCTTGTTAGGAACATTCGGGAAACGCATTGCCGATCTCTTCCCAGAGCAAGAAATTTCTTTATACGTCAATGATATTTATCAGATATTAACAGGGCTATTATTCATCTTATTGATGACAGGCGTATTGAACAACAACAATCTTCACGCCCAATTGCAATTAAGCGAAAATATGTTGCTTTATGAGAAAGAAAAATATAACAACTGGGTCAAGACAATGGATGCAGTTAATGTAAAGTATCACGATTTGAAAAAAATAGTTACGTGTCTGGAAAGCGAAAACGAATTGAAAAAGAAAACATTGGAAGAACTGAAGGAAGACATTGAAGCATATGACTCCATTATTCAGACGGAAAATGAAACAATGAACATGGTTCTTTTTGAAAAAGAAATTCTTTGTCGTCAAAAAGGCATCACGCTTGACGCACTTGTTTCAATGAAAGATTTCGATTTCATGAGCAAGGAGGACATATACACTCTTTTTTCCAATATTCTAGATAACGCAATAGAGAACGTCGATAAAGTAACAGACGTAGCAAGGCGTCACATCTCACTTAAGATTGAAAGAAAAGGTGCTTTCATTGTAGTCTTCGAAAGAAATTTTTCAATTAATGACTATAACATCGTCAACGGGCGTTTCCAAACAACAAAGAAAGACACTAATTTGCATGGGTTTGGCATCAAATCAATTCAAGCGACTAGTGAAAAATATCATGGCACATGCACAATCAAAACAAAAGATGATACTTTCACTTTAACGATAGTATTCCCGATTCAATGATGAATGTCGTTTTTTGATGTTAGAAAATCTGAAATTCTCAAAGAAAGAACCAGGAATATTGGTAACATAATCAATGTTGTTTTTGTATAAGCAAGATCTCATTCCCCAAAAACAAAAAATTCAATTTTGGGGAGTTCAATTCCTTTTTTAACTAAATTGACATTATGAGATGCAATACATAAGGTTTAGGAAACCGCGAAAGACAACGTTCCGATAATCGGTTGATTGATTCAAAATCAAGATTAGGGGGGAGCGGATTTAGACCATCACCAACATCTTCAACATTATGAAGTTTTGAGAAGAATTCAAGGCGTTAGGATAGATGCCCTTCAAACTTCGCCTTTTAGTTTTTCTCTTGATCCGTTTCTTTCGATCGTGCCGATGCATTTACCATGACTATCTCTAAGATTTTCAATCATATCTTTTACCTCAAAATATAGAGCTATTTACTGACGTTTTAACGGTTTATTTGGGTTTTGGGTCATATACATATTTAGGCAAGGAAACAGAAAAAGACCTTGGTCATGAAAGACGATACGAAACAATCGGATACATCAAAAAGGATAAAGAAAAGTATCTTTTGCAGTTATGTAATGGTCTTCTTTCTAATCTCGAAAGAGGCATTGCTTATCGTTTTCTTATTACTTGATTGAAATTGTATTCTTCAGCCAAGTTCTTGGAGCGTGTAAACAAACAACATCCCTTCTATTTTACAAGGAGACGCTTAATATAAAAACGAATATAAAATTCTGCACGAATCAGATTCTAGCAACCTTGAGTCGAAACTCAACAAACTTGGCAACGATGGTTGGAAGTTAGTTAACGTCTATTGAAATGCCGATGGGTTTTTGATGCTCACTACTTTGATCAGAGATAAACAATTTTAATTATATCTGCCCAAACACTCGAATCCCAATGTAGTTGAATTCCACGATAATATTCAGTTTGTTGGATATTCTACTGTCTCTTGGAAAAGATATAACCAAGCAGTTAAGCCTTACTACTACGTCGCCATTATATTAGTCGACTGCAAATTCGCTTTAGAGTCCTGGACTTATAATAAAGTTGATGAAATTTTGGATGATATAACAAAGAAAATCAAAGAGGTTGAGCCTTTAATTGAAAAACTAGGTTGGACTCCATTATCTATAGTTTCCAAAAATGACAAATATTAGAATTTATAAACTATAAACGAGAAAAGATATGTCGATGAATCGATTTTATTTCGATCGTCGACATATCTTATGCCCTCAACAACCTCAACTAACTTAGGTTTTTACTACTATTGTTCTAACTTTTCTAAAGCGGCCTTTACCTTTTGATAATTGCCGTTATAAACACTTTGAACATATTTGAATTCCTTTTCTAACTTATCCATTGGTAACTTATCGAATTCGATTTTAGAATGACCAATATACTTATTAGCAAAGTCATTAAAATCCTTAGTGACATTGTTCTTTTGTAATTTTTTAGCTCTTTCTCTTATTTCGGCCATTTCACCAATCCAAGTGCGAATATTTTGAATCATCGCAGATTTTTTCGATAAGAAATCTTGCTTTTCTTGTAAATCTTTAGCAATAAGGAACTCATCGGAAATATTAAGAAAGTCCTCTATAGTAAATCCTAAAGTTGGATTCAATTTGTATAAGATTACACTCTCAGTGACAGGAACGTATTTCTTTATTGTTTTGAGCGTTGGCTCCCTCCAACCTTTTTCAAGCCCATTTTTAATGAGGCTAAAGCCCATCTCCGAAAGTTCTTTTGAATCTTTTCTGGATAATACGTAATCAATAACCTTTTGTGCTTCGATATCATCAATTATTGATAGCATTTGAACAAGAGCCTTCGTTTTGAAAGTATTTAAGTTTCCTGAATCCATTAGGTAATTGATAGCATTTTGGACTCGTTTAGAATTCGCTTTGCTAAATTGGTATTTAGTTTCTTTGTAGAATAGCAAATCGAAGACATTAATTACCTCTATAACCTTGATAAAGTCATTGGTTAAAATGGACAAATTGCCTTCCTCGTCTTTATAAGAGAATTGATTGTTTTTCCAAGAACCAATGATTTGGTTGGTCAATACAGACCAGTTGCCTTCAGTGATTTCATTTTTGATAGTTGGCATCAAAGGATTGGATGTCTCCAATTCCTCATGATTGAACACCGACCAAAAATCATCTTTTGAAATAGAACGGTAATTCCCACCATCTAAATCTATCTTGATGTTTTTGTCGCTGAAAATAGCATTATACATGTCCTCTTTGACAGTTCCAGGTTCATCCTTGAATTCAATGCCACGGAATTTAATCCCCTTTTCTTTAGGCATTAACATTTCATAAAGTTCAGGATAATCGGCCAAGTTGCCGTCATAGACATGTCCATTCATTCTCGATACGTTGAACATTTTGTAATATTTGAAATGATTTTTCGTGTCGATGACGGTTATTGGGAATAATGAGTCGTTAAGGATTCCGTCAATTTGTTCCTCTGACAATTTTGATATTTTTTCGTATTCCTTTTTCAAGTGAGGATTCAATGATCCGTTTCCGGTGATTGAATCAATATAACCCATCGCTTCTTTTTTATTTTTTGAGTTCTTTATTAAAGCGGCTATGAGGTAGGAATCGAATGTTGCCTTTTCGAAAGTGTCGTATTTCAATTCGACCTTGTAAAACTGATTAGGCAAGCTTAATGCCACTCTTGCTCTGATTTCCATTGCTAACTATGCCTCCTTTGTATTCGATTATGCTTCCTTTTGAGCGTATGAAATCGATGATGTCTTTGAAATAATGTCTCTCTTGCCCATTGGAAACTTTCATTCCAATTTTGCTCAAGACAATGCTGTTGCCAAAAACGATAAGCTTATCTCTAGCTCTAGACATCGAGACGTTAATGCGTCTGAAGTCGTTCAAGAAAATCTTTTGGGAAGAATCTGTTACGACAGTGTTAACCAAGACGATATCACATTCCCTTCCTTGGAAAGCGTCAACCGTATCAATCTCAAAAGACTTAAACAACTTGTTCGCGTCGTTTATCAACTTTAGGTTCTTTTTTTGGAAATGATTGATTTGTGCTGCGTATGGGAAGATGATCGCAACAGTCATTTCGTGAGGGTTTATGGCTTTTGACATTAAATCTTTAAGCACCCAACTGGTCGCTTCTATTTCCTCGATGTTAAACCTTGATGTGCCGTCTTTAGCTTCCTGACCATTTTTAACTTCGACAAAGAAGACATCACTTCTTTCATAGTCAGGAATGCCATTTCCGAGGTTGAAATGAATTTTTGACGGTCGAACTTCATTGCGCCTTTGAATCAACGTGTTGTCATAGAAGAAATTGTAGGTCTGCAAAACATCTGACACAGAACGGTAGTTCTCGTTCAAAACAACTAATCTATCGGCTTTTTTCGCTTTATCCATTACTTTAGCAAAGACGGATTGCTCGTAAATCGTCTGAAGTTTTTCAAACATATCTTCATCGTATGAAGGCAACTCTTTTACGTCTTCTTTAGAGAATTCAAGCAATGGGGCCAATTGAAAGTCATCACCAACCATGATAATTCTCGAAACATATGGCAAATATCTTAAAACCTCAGTGATCGGGCATTTTGATACCTCATCGATTATCAGCCATTCATAGCCTTTGAGGACCTCTAAGCCCTTTTTCCCGGCAATGGCTGATGTCGTGGTTGTCGCACCGATAACGCTAAATTCGCTAAGATTATTTTCCTCTGCAAATTTGATTCTTTCTTCGCCATTGAAATGTGACATGGCTTCTTCCATTTTTTCTCTTAGGGCAATGTTTTTGCATCTTGCATTATGAGAACTGAAATGCCTACCCCACGTCTTATAGAGTGTGTGGTCGATTTCTTCACCTGAATATTTGTTTCTTCTATTCGTAATACGATTAGGAATAACAAGATCATAATTCTCGACAAGTTTGTCCAAGACATTATCAATAGCAATATGCGTTTGAGAGGAAATAACCACCTTTTCCTTCAATTCTTTTGTTATATATTGCACGATTGCGTTGATAACATGGGTTTTTCCAGTTCCTGGCGGACCCTTGATTAAACTTACAGGAGACCCATCAATCGACATTAAGAAGGCTTTTCTTTGAGATTCATTTAAACCCTCCATGTATTTTTCCTTTTCTTTTGAGGAAATATGGTGCCCCCGATTTGGCATGGGCTTGTCGCCAATTAGATATTCAAGCAATCCGGTAGCTGCGCCTGTTGCCCCTTGATTGATAAGTCTTAAGGAATTGTCGATAGATTCGATTTTTATTTTTTGTCCCATATCATAGAGATTCAAATAATTAAAATCTTCCTCATAGTCTTCGGCCTTTTTGAATTCTCCAGATATGACCAGTTCATCTTTGGATGTGGCTATATTAACAATGACGAATTGCTTAAGGTTTTTAACATCCTTTTCACTGACTCTAAATGTGTTGCTCAAATAAACGTTGTCATCACCGATTCTTCTGATTTTAGAGATTTCTTGACTTCCTCCCTTGATTCTTATATCAATGAGTTCCCTTACCTTTTCCTTTGTTTCGTTCTTTAAATATGTGTATTCGCTTTCGGAAAATTTATAACCTTTTAAAACACCATTGTAGTCTTTGATTTCTTCCATGAATTCGGAATCGAAATCTTTTGCATCTAGCGGAATGAAATAATATGAGTATGATTTTGAAATTACATTGTAAGTTACGTTGTTATTAAGCTCATCTGAGAGCTTTTTGTAGAATTCAAACACTTCCATGAATTCATCAAACTGACCAATGTTGAATTGGAAGTCCTGATTTTCAACCAATTGATTTGTCAAGAAGTATTCCATTTCCTGAATGTTTGTAAGGCCCGCCAAGGTGACACTGAAGCAAATATCTGCCAAGACTCCCTTTACGCTATGCCAATCAGTCGTCTCACGAACAATCCTTTTGCAGAAGAAACTCCCTCCATAAGGTGACACGAAGGAGCATTCAAGATTGCCGATAAGAATCAATATACCGCCATCTTCTAACTCATAAACCAATTTGACGTTTTTGATTGATGAAATGAATCTTGGGTCTTTTCTATCACGGCCAACTTCTAGTTTTGTAGTTGATAATTTTGCGTTGTGGATGCAACCGTCCCTTAAAGTTGAAATGATGTCTTGGTCAACGGTAGGCAACGCTTCTAGTTTTAATGTTAATGACATATTAGTTCTCCTTATCTATAGTAGATTAATTGAATTTTCTAATCTTTGATCCAACATGATTTGTGGATGAAACTCATTTAAGCAAATTTCATCTATGATGATTCGATTGCCGATTTTTTTGGCCACGTTATTGAAGTATTCTTTCACGTACATTCCATTAACCTTATTTTGAAATTCTTCATCCAAATCAATCAAAGCAAGTGCTAAATTGGCTTGTTTTGTCTTGAAATTGCCTATTTGAAAGCCGTTATCAGAATGCAGTTTTACTATGCGAAGTTTTTCACATTTTGTGGTGCGTTTTTGCCAATCTGTAAATTTAGGAGCCTTCACCTCGTAAGCAATTTCGTCTGATTCAACCAACTCCTCGGCAAGTTCCAAGAAGTCCTTTTGCAAATTCAATATGTTTTGATAGACATTAAAGGATCCTGCGACTCTAGAATCGACTTTTTCTTGAGTGAGTAATCTATTGTCAATAAGCTTATAGGTAATTTCTACTAGTCTCAATGCATAGAAGCAAAAGCAAGATTTGCCAAAATTAGTAAGAATATTAATCGCTTTTGTGAAATCTCTCCTTGACCGCATCATCGATCTTTTTATAATGATTAAAGACTCGAACATGAATTGGTAATCAAAACATATCTCTTGTTCTTTAAATTTAATTTTATCATACAGATTTACGCCATGTAGCCAACAATTCCTAATCAATACAAGACGATCTATCGCCTCATTATCCTCTTCATAGGTAAACGTTCTTCGGACCATGGTTTTAAATGAAACGGAATATTCGGAAGCCTTTTTCCTAGAATAAATAAGTCTTTCAATTGAAAGAACGAATTCTGTCATATGGGATTTAAACAGTTGGCTCACATTGCCGCATACGTCTTTCGTCAAAGGGCTATCGTTGCATACCGGCTTCCCATTTCCGCAATATTCCTGATATTGATGCTGAAATTTAATTTGATAATCGGAAAGTCCTTTGCCATCAAAGCAATCAAATTCAACAAACCATTTCCTGAAGAAAGAAGTTGCAAAACTCCAAATGTTATATTTTTGGCATAGGAACATGGCGATATAAGCTTGTCCATATACCGTTAAACAATGGTCTTTTGTAACAGCAAATAAAGGAAAATATATTGAATTTAGGCAATCTTCAACATCAACATCCAGTTCAACTTTCCTAGAAAGAAACAAATGAGCATTTACATTTCTTACCTCAACAAATGTTCTAGTCAAAGAATTGAATTGGTTCAAAGTCATTTCAGACAATCTTGGGAAAACGAGTTTGACTTTTTGGAACTCTTCTTCATTTATTTCTTCGCCGATTTTCATACCAAACCTTCTAGCGAAATAACCATCAATGTCCGAATACAGATTGATGACGGCCGATTTAATGTTTAAAACATTTGGGCCAACCGACTCATAAGCCACATGCAATGCATCTTCTAACGAAATCTTTTTCATTTTCTTGATTTCCTCCTTATCAAATGAAATTGATTAGGAACGAAACTTAGTCAAAAACACAAAATCAAGTTTAATTAATCGTTCTTGCCTAGTACGTTCTTCGTACTATAGGTATACATTATCCTACTCAGACCAAGAGGCCTTTTTGGGTGGAGCAGATACGCTGCTTCCTTCGTTGCGCAAATTATTTATATCAAAACAAAAAAGGCTTGTAAAGAGAAATCGACAATTCTCTTCCAAACCTAAGGAAATCAAAATGGTAGGGTGTATACCTATGTTTTTGCGCAACGAAGGACTACACCCCAAAGTATTTACATTGCGCATGATTAGTATAACAAAGGTCAACGCAAAAATCTATCAACGTGTTTTTTCTTCTTACGTCAATAGTCTCGAAATTAGCGTTTCGTCACATTGTTATCAAAAAAAATATTTTACGCAGATCAGATAATTCCAAATTTAATCAAAAACACTAACGCGACCATTGTAATCACAGCAACTCCAGTAACAATTCCGCATAAGAGCGACATCTTATTCGTTCTCTTCTTCTCATTCTTATATTTCTCTAACTCTTTTTGACAATCGTCTAATTTTTGCATTAGATTGGCGTGTTCTGACTTATAGTCTTCAATCGTTTGAATTATCGAAATTACTTTCGTGTTGATTTCGTCAATCTCCTCTTGATGTTTTGTGGTTTCTATTTTCCAACTTTCGGGATCTATTTTAGCCAATTCCGAACTGACTTTTTTGTTGAATTCTCCTATTTTTTCTACAGCGATTTTCAAATAATCCAACGTCTTATCTATATCCGCTTGGGCTTTTTCGGCTTTCTTGAATGCTTGGACTGCTTCGTTATATGCTCCCACAATGCCAGCAAGGTATTCCTTATCCAATGATTCCAAAGCCCCGTAAACGCCTTTAAACTCTAAGTAGAACTTATTTATCTTCTTGTTGAATTCATTTAGCGTTTCGCCAAGGTAAACGGAATACTCATTCATCTCAGCTCCGGTTATTTTCTTTTGAAAAAGATTGAGAAGGCCCGTTTGAGTCTCAAAATTCTTCAGACAAATCGGCTTATCGCCTTCATTTTGTAATCGTTCTATTTCGCTAAGTCGTTTTTCAAACTTATCTTTCTTTGGAACAATCTCATTCATAACATGTTTACCTCGTTATTAGTCCAAATCGCCTATCAAGTTCGATAGGTCGTTGAATTTCTCTTCGTTATCAGACTTTAATGGCTCATCTTTCTGATCTCTTATTTCCTCAAGTTTGTTTCTTGCCTCTATGAAATCCGAGGTTATATGTGCCGCACTATCAGAGCTTGATTGCAAAACAAGCTCATCGTACATTTTGAACTGCTCATTTTGAAGTCTTAGGATATCTTCCATTTTCGTTAGCTGAGCAAGGTTATTTTCGTTAACCATTATACCAGAGAGTTTTTCTTCTATCTGATACATGACTATGGCTCCGCATATACCAGCAGTAAGCCCACCTAAGAAGACGCCAAGCAAGTTAGCGGCTGAACCTAGTAACGGAATTTGGAAAGCAGCCAAAGGTGGAGCATATTTGGTTAGAGCGCACGTTATCCCTATCCCCAAAGCCACTCCTCCTGCTGCCGTAAGTCCTGAAACTACATCTGTCCGACTTCAAGCACTTTGGTTGAGGTATCTTTTTCTGCATTTTCAGGCTTCTTCAAATATTTTGCCACATCAATCACGGTTTTTCCGCCAATTGTTAGGAACATCAAAGCCTTTTTGATCATCGGGATGATTGCGCCGAATAATTGCGTAAATATAACAGTCACACCTACATCTAAAGACATAAGCACGTTATTTTTGAAATCAAAGACGAAATCATGTATTGCCTTTTTGATGTGTTCTATCAAATCTTTCGATTTATGTTCTTTTTCCGAAAGCCACCTGATGACTTCTTCGAATATTGTCTTGGTCAATTTGGCCATGAGGGCAATTGCGACTGCTTGCAAGGTGTATTGAGCTGAACGGTTGAATTCATCTATTCTTGAAGCATGATCTTCTTTTGCGGCTTGCTCCTTACCTTCATCCACTAGCTTTTGTTTGGCTTCTCTTGCTATTTTGTCGTTTTTCCGGCACTCATCCTCATCGATATTAAAACGTTCAGCTGGTTTTTTCCCATCTCTTTCAGAATCAAGCCATTCTGTCATTGTTTTAGCGCCTTTTGAAGAATTTGCTTCCCTATCCATCGGCTTTAAGTTGGTTGTTGGGTCGCAAGCGAACTTCTTCTTATCTTCTTGGCTCACGAAAGCGGCCATATCAGGATCTGTTATTATCTCTTTCAAGGGAACTGTGTGATCCATGCTCATGCTTCCGTTTCCACGAACATAAGGGAATGCATCACGTCTTATTCCGTTATTAGGATTTCCATCTTTGAAATTCGAGCACCATTCGTTGTATTTATTTGCATATGCTTCTTGATTGGAAAAGTTATGCGTTGGAAGCTCATTTTTAACGAATTTATTTGATTCTAAATAATGGTCGGCTTTTTTAAGGCTCAAATTCAAATCGTGATTGGATTTGATGAAGTCAGCACCGGCAGTTCCTGCCACTTGCAAAATAAACTGCTCCCACACTATTTTGGATATTGAATCGGCTAACTTTTTAGGATCCCCTATTTTTTCTTTATTGATCTTGAGTTGATCGAGTTCTTTGATATTCGATTTTATTTGACGTTCAATCTCTTTATCGAGTTCTTCATAAGAAATATCATCCACATTTTCATTAAGGATGGTTAAATCCGATTGCTCAAAAGAGTCTTTGTCTAGTGTTCCATTATTCAAACCTCAATTTATTATAATTAAATACGGCTTCATAAGTTATAGATATTTGATTGATAAGAAAAAATGCAGCAAGTAGTGACGCATTCAAAGTGAAAAGCTGCAATTGGGGGGTCATAAGCAATAAAAGTCCCATATTGAAAGGTCGTTGCTAAGGCAGCTTTGAGGCATATCCCTCTTCTCTTATACATGATACTAAGAAGAGATTCACTTGTTTCAATCAAACATTTAAACGATTTGATGAAACGTATAATTCCTTTAAACTCGCCAAAAAACAAGAAAATCCTATGTCACTTGAAAAAAGTGGCAGATATGCCAAAGAAATTAAGTGAGGCGCAATATAGTCTAGAATAATAAGAGAGAACAATCTTTGTAAGGATGCCTTTCGCGTTTCGCCTTATCCAAGTTAATGCAAAAATCATGAAACTTGAAATTTTAAAGAAATCGCACGAACAACGTTGAAAAATCAGGAACGTCGGTAACATGTCAATATTGTTTTGATGAATACCAGCATAGAAAATTCATTCGATGAATACTGAATTTTTCAACGCTTTAGTATTTTAAGAAGTTCAATTCCTTTTTTACTAAATAACATTAATATGTAGAAGGTATCGAGCTTTTTTTCTTAATGCCTCTTTGTAGGAAAAACATCTTTCCAAAAATTAATATATA
>CAVFKA010000015.1:0-48806 GCA_963623195.1 bacterium
ATAAGAAAGTACGATAGACCATAGCCAATCAAAAACCCAGAATTAAGAGAAAAATAAGGATTGATAATGAATAAAATGCATCCACTTAATGATAGATTGAATAAGTGACTTTCTTTTTTACCTTTTCCATAAAGTTCGACCAATTCGATACTTCTTAATAGAATTACTCTATATGAACCGACCTTTCCAATGAAGAAAATAAGTAACATAACGCCTAAAACAAATGTCACAAGTTTACATTTCTTTTCTTCAAATTTATAAGAAAAAATCTTTTGTATACCCCTTAAGATTCCCCCATAAATAATTCCACTTGTACTCAAAATATTTAAGCATCCAATGCTGGAGGCTAGGGAAACATTATCATTTGTGTAGTCTTTTCTAGAAAAAGCAATCATATCAATGCTTCCTTTAGCCAAAGAATTAAAAGAGGAAAGAAAGGATAGTTCCCTTTCTCTTAACCTTATAGGATTTTTGAAAATAAAGGAGGAATTGATTAAATTTAGTGTTTGATTAACTCCGATATTATGTAAATAAGATTCAAACGAAAATCTCGACTCATACTTTGTGAAAGATGGATTGCTCAAGTTTCCTTTAACCTTAAGTATGTCGCCGAATTCCTTGATACAGTCTTTTTCATAAACGTACACTCTTTTGAATTTGGTTAATAAAATGTAATAGTTTGATTTAACCGAGATAACAACGCCAATTCCTTCGAAATCTCCTAAAGCTAAAGGAATCAAGTTAATTAGCAACGAAAGGAGGAAAGAAACGAGCAGAGTAATGCAATAAGTGATGAAGAGTTTCTTCCCTCTTTTCCATGCAAAAAACGTAATTATCAGGAAAATTAGGCCTACGTAAAGGAATTTCAAAGAGGTTATGAGGAATCCGCAAATCCACCCTATAAGCAGGCCTAGAAATATATAAAGAACAAAAGATTCTTTACTTATTCCGTCAAAGTTATGTATTTTTTGCACTTTTCCCATGTTGCAGGACCAATGCCGGAGACATTGGAAATCTCTTCTAAACGATTGAAAGAGCCGTTTTCTTGACGATAAGTAACAATGTTGTTAGCGACAGTCGAAGAAAAGCAAGATAATGTTTTGAGTTGCTCTGCACTAGCGGTATTGATGCACTTCTTTTCAATCGGGTCTGCGCTGCAGGTGTTCGAATTGTCAAAAAGTGGGGCTATGTAGCATTCCCAACCATCCTCAAGGCTAAGATCTAGATTGTAGGCTTTAGGGTCTGCGTTACTTGTAACTCCTCCAGCTGCCTCTACTAAATCATTGAGAGTTGAGCCCATTGAGACTAAATAAGTCCCTGCGTGTGTGATTTCCCCAGAAATCGATACTTCTAAACCATCTTTGTCTGCAACAATCGATGACTGCGAACTTCCTGTGGTAGTACCAAGGTTATTGGCAAAATTATCAACGACAGCCAAAGCGATCAAGGATATAACCGTGACGGAGATAATGATGATGATAGTTTTGAACATATAAATATCCTCCTCACTTATATATAGACGTACTTTTTGAAAAACGGACAAAAAAAGAGCTCTTTTTTCAGAGCTCTATCAATCCTTATTTATGATTAGATATGTTTGAAGGAAATGATTTTGATTCTATATGGGTGGGCAGTTTCGACTATAAGTTCTTCACCGTCGACCTTTTTACCAATCAAAACCTTACCAACTGCGGAGTTTGCAGAGATTTTAATAGGCTTAACTAAGACATCAGATTCATCGCCAGAAACAACTTGAACGTCAATTACTTCGTTAGTTGAAAGGTTTTCGAAAGTGACAAAGTCGGTGATACCAATTGTTTTGCTTCCTTTATTGTCTGCAACGACACCGTTTTCAATGTTATGGGTGAGTTCGGCTATTCTTGCTGCGATTTCACCTTGTCTCTTTCTTGCAGCATCATAATCAGCGTTTTCTGATAAGTCGCCTTGGGATCTTGCTAATTCGAGAGCTTCAGTGTTTGCAGGTTGTTGGACGTTGATTAAATCAGCCAACTCAGCCTTCATTTCTTCATATTTTTCTCTCGTGTATATAATTTTGTTTTCGTCTTTCATTATTTTCTCCTTAAATAACCTATAAGATTATAGTCAATAAATCATTCATTGCAAAATGAAACTATTTTATTGAAGCGATTTTTGGGTCGTTTTCGTAGGTTTCTAGCATTTCGGAAGCCTCTTCATACTCTTCGTCACTTACTTCTTCAAGAGATTGTCCGTCACTTGAAGCCATAACGATCAAGGAATCTGGGTCTTCTTCTTTGTAGATGAAATAATACGTCTTGTTTCTTTCATCAACATGGTAGAAAAAGTAAATTTTCCACTCTTCGCTTGTGCCGTCTTCTTTTGTAATTATTATGGTGTTGTCGTTAATTTCTAACATAACCACTCCTTATAATGTTGTTTTAATTTCGTTGATAACGGAATCGAATCCATCTTTGGTTTTGATCTGTCCTGAGGCCATATCTGGTCTTCCGCCACCAGATCCGCCAAGCTTTTGAGATATTTTCTTAACAATATCCCCTGCTTTTGCTTTCTTAAGGGCCTCACCACCTAAGAAAACCGTAATTGGTCTAGAACCTTCTTGCCCGCCAATCAAGACGATAACATAGTCTTTTTTGTTGGCTTTCAAAGAGTCGCCAAGGGTTAAAAGTTCGTTTCTTTGCGAATTTTCTTTGATAAGAGCAAGGAAAGAAATGCCATTAATGTCTTCAAAAGAGATGGATTTGGCTTCTAAAGCGGCAAGTTTTTCTTTAACTTCACCTAATTCCTTTTTCAAGGATGCTTGTTCAGTGATTAAGGAACTTAATCTGTTGCTTAACTCCGTATCGTTGACATTGAGGATAGATTCGGCTGAATTAAGGGCAAGTCTTCTCTTAGAAAGATAGGAGATAGCGCCTAAACTAGTCAAAGCTTGAATTCTTCTAGTTCCGGAAGAAACGGCATCATCGCTTTGGATAACAAATAAGCCGATTTCTGAAGTATTCTTAACGTGTGTTCCACCGCAGAATTCTTTGCTATAGTCGCTAAATTCTACAACCCTGACTGTATTGCCATATTTTTCGGAGAATTCCATTTCAGCACCGATTTTCTTTGCTTCCTCGATTGGTAAAATTTCGGTAACTTCTTCGATTCCTTGAGATATTTTTGCGTTAACTTCATCTTCAATGGCTTTGATTTCATCGTTTGTGAGTTTATGATCTGTTTCATAATCGAAACGAAGATATTCATCATTTACATATGAACCCATCTGCTTAGCATGTTTTCCTAAAATGTTGCTCAAAGCGGAATGCAAAAGGTGCGTTGCAGAGTGGTTGCGTTCGATCAATCTTCTTCTTTCAGAATCTAACGATAATGTTATTTCATCACCCACGGAAATTTTTCCATATTGAAGGCTGACATGATGCAAATGTTGCCCATTAGGTGCTTTTGAAACATCTTCAATCAAACCAGAAACATCTTTGTTTGAGAGGCTTCCTTTATCGGAAACTTGTCCGCCCATTTCAGCATAGAATGGAGTTCTTTCAACGATGATGTCTCCTTCTTCCTCAAGAGAATCGACTTTGTTTCCATCAACGAATATTCCAATGACTTTGCTTGTTAATGAGTATGAGTCGTAAACAAATTCTGAAGGAGCCTTAAAATCCATCAAATCTTTTGATTGCTTATGGAAAGAATCGATTTGGCCACGGGCATTTCTTGCTCTTTCACGTTGCTCTTCCATGAGTTTTTCATAGCCTTCCATGTCACAGCTGACTCCTTTTTCTGCGGCTATTTCTTTGCTTAAATCAGCTGGGAAACCGTATGTATCATATAAAAGGAAGATGTCTTTGCCTGATAATTCGGTTGCGTTTTGGAGCTTTTCTTTGAGAATTGCTTCGCCTTTATCGAGCGTTTTGATGAATTTTTCTTCTTCGTTCTTTATCATCTTTGCAATTGCTTCCTCTTTTGAGGCGAGTTCAGGATAGAAATCCTTGTATTTTGCAATGACTGTTGGAACGAGTTTGAACATAAATGGCTCATGGAAATTGATTTTTTGGCCATAACGCATTGCACGACGGATTATACGACGTAAAACATAGCCTCTTCCTAGATTGGAGAAGGTTGCTCCATCGCCTAAAGCAAAAGTCAAGCATCTTGCATGATCGGCAATGACGCGGAAAGACATCTTGTGCTCTTCATCATATTTAACGCCAGAAAGTTCTTCGCACTTATTAATGATTGGCATGAATAAATCTGTTTCGAAATTCGTTGGAGTCTCTTGCAAGATACAAGCGATTCTTTCTAAACCTGCGCCAGTATCGATATTTTTGGATGGTAATTCTTTGTATTTTTCTCTTGGAACACCATTAACGGCATTATATTGAGAGAAAACGATACCCCAAATTTCGATATAACGATCATTTTCGATATCATCCTCTAAGAGTTTGACGCCTAAATGATCAGGATCCCATTTCTCGCCACGATCATAGAAAACTTCCGTGTTTGGTCCGCATGGTCCTTCGCCAATTTGCCAATAATTTCCCTCAAGAGGAATCAAGTGAGTTGGATCGACCCCTACTTTTTGCCAAAGTTCAAAGGAGGCTTTATCGCTTGGATTGTAAGTCATATAAAGCTTAGCAGGATCCATTCCGAAGCCATTTTCTTTATCAGTTAAAATCTCATAAGCCCACGGTATTACTTCATTACGGAAATAATCACCGATGGAGAAATTTCCTAGCATCTCGAAAAATGTATGGTGTCTAGCTGTATGTCCGACGTTTTCGATATCGTTAGTACGAATGGATTTTTGAACGTTTACTATTCTTCTTGAAGGTGGAATTTCCGACCCATCGAAATATTTCTTTAAGCCGGTAACGCCAGCGTTGACCCATAATAATGATTTGTCATCGTGCGGAATCAAATTAACCCCTGGTAGATAATGGTGTCCTTTGCTTTCGAAGAAACGAATCCAAGTTTCTCTGATTTGTTGTCCTGTTAATGCTTTCATAAACACTCCTTAAATAAAAATAAAACACCTTTAGAAAGAACGTCTAGGACGCGGTACCATCTTTCTTCACCAAAGGTGCGACTCAATTACAATCTTAACGCGAATTCACGGTGGAATTACCCACAAACTAAGGCAAGCGGCGTATCTCTTGGGCTTTTCCATCATGCGGCCCTCGCTTGAAAGAGATTTATCTTGCCTAAAAATTATACAACCTTTAACAAATAGTTAAAGAAAAATATCAATATATTGGCGTGATAGTTTCTGGAATGTCTCTTGGGGAGGTTTTTTGCCCTTTGCCTTTGAAGGTTGGGCCCCAGCCAGTCGCATAGTTATAAAATTCAGAGAAAGTTGAATAATGATCATTTGTAAAATAGCAAACAGGTTCATCTCCATAATCTTTGATGCCATCTACGACGATGACGACTCGGCCCGTTCCACGACTTTTGAGGGAATAAGAATTGAGTTTGATGTCGAGTTCAAGATATTTTCCGCCGTTTTTGTTATTGAATTCTCCCAAAGATTCCGTGTATGAGTTAGAACCCGTATAAGAACCGTATGTGTATGTACTTAAATAACGAAGATCCTCTCCTTGCTCACTTTTATTCGTGACGTAGTTTGGAGGAGCAACCCTAAAAGCTTGGTAATATAAAGCAACAGTTTCATAAGTCAAGCAATAATCGGACTTTTTAATGGTTAATGTTGTCGGATGTGCTAAATAGCCTTTCGTATCAAATTTTACGTTATATACAGTGAAAGAATCGCCTGAAACCGTCTTTGGGGTGACACGATACATCTTATTTTGCGTAGGCATCTTCGTATTGTCTACGTCTTCATATTCAAGAGTCGAAATATCAAAATCTTCAGAACTCGGTGAGGATTCATCAATACTGTCCGATGAACTGCTAGAAGATTCTTCGCTTGTGGATGTTTCTTCGGATGATTGAGAGGTTTCCTCACTGATAGATGATGCATCTCCGCTTCCGACTTGGTAACTATATTGATGATTAAAAGTGCACGAAGTGCTAGAGAGGGCGATTACAATTAGGGGCAATATTTTTTTCGACAATGTATTTTTCATGATGGTTATTTTAATAGAAAGACTTAATTTTTAATTAAAATTATTTCCAAGATGTTGGCATAGTGCGGTTGTTTTTCATCCACTCGGTGTCTTTTAATTTGGTTGAATTGTTAGAACCTGTGACTGTTTTATTGCCGTTTTGATCATAGGTGACTTCAATGGTTCCGTTAAGTTCGCCACCCGTGTTTTTGCTGATGCTTGTGGCCCAATTTGTTAGATAGACTTCATCGGTATATTTCGACCAAATGTTAAGTGTTGCCTGATAAGGCATCGTATTGTCTTTGTTTGTTGTGTATTCCGTAGAGCCTGCAACGCAGCAAGTGCAAATTGTTTTTGGTTGGATCTTTGATAAGAGGGAATCTGGATTAGCGTTAATCGATCCATGATGTCCACCTTTATATAAATCAACGGTACCAATATCGTTTTTGCTCCAAAGGCTTGGGATTCCATCTTCTTCTAAATCACCAGTAAAAAGCATCTTCTTATCGCCTTGTTTGAAAAGAAGGCAAACACTGTAGTCATTTTCTGTAGAAGCTTTATTTTCATAATAGTTTTGGTAAAGAACGTCCATGCTTAAGCCTTTGCCTAAGTCATATGACCTTTTAGCTTCGCCAGTTTGATTCCAGCATTCTAGAGCGGTGTAATGTTTTGCGCCCTTGGTTACAGCTTCATCTCTTGCTGAGCAATAATCGCTATATGTTTGACTCGTTGAATCAGTTTTTGGGAAATCAATAATCGTGCCAATATCGTATGATTTGAAAATCCCTGGTTCACTTTTTGTGCCATAAAAAGCAGGTAAATGATCAGCGTGAGCGTGCGTGGCAATAACATATTCAAGTTTGTTGTCGCTGCAATGCGAATTTATTACTTTTTTGATTCTAGTAGCGGCATTCGCTTTAGGGCCCGCATCAATCAAAATGTCGTTGTCACCTGCTTTAATGTATATCGAATCACCATTGTATAAAGCATCGGAACTTGTGCCAGCTGAAATGAAATAGAACGATATTTGATCAAATTCCGTCGATGTTCCATCTATCACGGATGAATTTCCTGAGCTAGATGACGCAATTACCTCGCTTGAGTTTTCTGAATTCGATGAATTCGGCAGAGTTATGATTCCATTCTTGACCAAAAGATAGCCACCAACGCCTAATGCGATAGCAACTACGGCGATGATGGATATTGCAACCAATGGATGCTTCTTAGCTTGCTTTTTCACTTCTTTTTTAACGGCTTTCTTAGCCTTTGATTTATAGTTTTTTGCCATAATTATTTATCTTGTCTATGTCCATTTAAATAGGTTCTATCGATGATTCCTCCGCCAAGAAGAACTCCTTCGTCGGTGTAGAATACCGCGAATTGCCCTGGTGTTACCGCTTCAACTAAAGAGTCGTATTTAAGGTGAATTTCATCATTTTCAAAAATGAGATTGCAGGAATTATCCGCCTGGCGATAACGGAATTTGACTTGAACATGTGTCCAAGCATTTGGTTTTTCCCCAATCCAATTGACGTTATTTATGTAGCATTCATCGGACATTAAATATAAAGATGAATCGCCTTTCGTGACATAAATAATATTTTTCTCGACGTCTTTTTTGCAAATGAACCAAGTAGCCTCCCCTTCTCCTTTGATTCCGCCGATTCCCAGTCCTTTTCTTTGACCAAGGGTGTAATACAAAACTCCACCATGTTGTCCTAGGACGCGATTAGTTTCAATATCTACGATGTCGCCTTTGGTTGCAGGGAAGTAATTGTGGAGGAATTCTCTGAAATGTCTTTCGCCAATAAAACAAATACCGGTTGATCCATGTTTTCCGGAAACCTCATCAAGGCCTAATTTTGCGGCGATTTCTCTAGCTTCAACCTTAGTTATATCATTCATTGGGAAAAGGCACGATGAGATTTGCTCTTCGGATAATTCACATAAGAAATAAGTTTGGTCTTTGTTTAAATCGTAAGGTTTTGCTAAATAAGTATGACCATTAAGTTCAACTTTTTTGGCATAATGACCCATAGCTATATAATCAAAGCCGTGTTCTTTAGCGTATTTTAAGAAAGGACCAAATTTGATGTTTTTGTTGCAAAGAACATCAGGATTTGGGGTTCTTCCTTTTTTATATTCATCAAGGAAATACGAAAAGACCGTATCCCAATATTCCTTTACGTAATCTATTCTTAATAAAGGTATTCCTAACTTTGCAGCGACCGCTTTCGCATCATCATAATCTTTTTCTTGAGGGCATTGGTTATCATTGACTGTTGGATTGCCTAGAAAATCACCATTAGCCATCGCATCCCAATTGCGCATGAAAGCGCCCGTTACATCATAACCTTCTTCTTTTAATTTATATGCAGCTATCGCAGAATCGACACCGCCTGACAATCCTAATAATACTTTCTTCATAATCTTCTCTATTTTTTGAACAATTCATCACTATCTAACCAAATTGTAAAAGGGCCGTCATTAATCAATTCAACTTGCATATCAGCTTGAAACACACCCGTCTTGAGAGTTGGCATCTTCTCTTTTAGAAGATTGTTCCATAAGGCGAAGAGGACTCTTGCTTCATCAGGCTTCATAGATTTTACGAATGACGGTCTATTTCCTTCAGACATATCCCCATATAAGGTGAATTGGCTTACTGAGAGAATCTCTCCTCCGACCTGATCTAACGAAAGGTTTGTTTTGCCATTTTCATCAGGAAAAATCCTTAATTTAATGACTTTATCCCTCATTTTTCTAAGGGTTTCCTCATTATCGCCGTCTGTAAAGCCGACAAATAGCAAAAAACCTTTATTTATGGATGAATACAATTCATCGTTAATTGTCACTGACGCTCTTTTTACTTCTTGAACTAAGACTCTCATTTGCGAATATACTCTCTTACTATAGGTGTTAATTCTACATTATTTTCAGAAATTTCGAAGGCATCAAGTATGTTTTTGATGATATTTTCAACGTTTTCTTTGTTTGTATGAGCATAAGCAAGGATGTCGCCTTTATTAACACGATCACCGAATTTCTTTTGCAAAATGATACCAGCGGACATGTCGATTACGTCATCCATGGTTTCCCTTCCCCCGCCAAGTTGCATGCTTGAGATTCCGATTTTTAAGGAATTGATAAGGGAAACATATCCATCTTTTTCGGAATATATAGGTATTATGTACTTGCTGACAGGGAATTTTTCTGGGTTTTCTAGATAGGAAACGTCACCGCCTTGAGCAGCAAAGAGTTGTTTCATTTTTTCAAAACCACTTCCATCATCGATTGCATTTTGGATCATATTTTTGCCAGTCTCGAAATCCTTTGCTAAGCCTGCTTGATTAAGCATAACGGCTCCAGCGAAGGTAACAAGTTCGACGAAATCCTTTGGGCCGTTTCCTTTAAGGGTGTTAATAGCTTCGATGACTTCTAAGTTATTTCCTATTGCTAAACCTAATGGCTCATTCATATCAGTTAAGATCGCTCGAGTATCTCTATGGAGAGAATCGCCTATTTCTACCATTGTTTCGGCTAATTTTTTTGCATCTTCAAAGGTTTTCATGAAAGCACCGGAACCAAACTTAACATCTAAAAGAATGGTGTTTGAACCACTGGCTAATTTCTTAGACATTATCGATGAAGCGATTAAAGGAATGGATTGAACCGTTCCCGTCACGTCTCTTAAAGCGTAGAGTTTCTTATCGGCAGGATCGATTTCAGAAGTTTGGCCGATTATTGCAATTCCTATGTCATTGACTTGCTTTATGAATTGCTCGTTATTTAAATAGACATTTGTGCCAGGAACCGATTCCATTTTGTCTAACGTTCCGCCGGTATGGCCTAAACCTCTGCCAGACATTTTTGCTACTTTTGCACCACATGCTGCAACAAGTGGGCCTAAAGCTAAAGAGGTTTTGTCTCCAACCCCTCCAGTGGAATGCTTATCTACCTTAATCCCTTGAATCGAAGAAAGGTCAATCGTTTCCCCAGAATGTTCCATAGAATCGGTTAAATTGGCGATTTCATCTTTATTCATTCCTTGGAAAAGAATGGCCATTGCTAAAGCGCTAGCTTGATAATCAGGAATCTCTCCGTTCGTGTATCCTTTAATGAAAAAAGATATTTCTTCAGAATTCAAATCTTCTCCATGAACTTTTTTCTCGATGATGTCTACCATTCTCATAAAACTAAACCTCTAGAATAATTTCGTTAGTTATATTATAATATAAACATGGATTTTCGCACGAACTTAATTACACACTTAACCGAAAATGAAACGGATAGTTTGATTGATGCAATCGAAACAGGCGAGGTAACGCATTGTTTATTGCTTAACACAAAGAAAATGAGCGATGAAGAATTTGTAAAACGTTATCCTCATGTCCGTAAGCATAAATTTGTTGAACACGCATATTATTACAACAAAGAAGAATACGAATTTGGCAAAGATTTACTTTATGATGATGGGGTTTTTTCTATTGAAGATGCCTCAGCAATGATGGTTGTCCACTTCTTAAAACCTGAAGAGGATGACGTCATTTTAGATATTTGTGCAGCTCCTGGTGGTAAATCTATCGGGGCTTCTCTTGCCATGAACGACAAAGGTGTCATTATATCTAACGATATTTCTTATCCTAGAGCAAAAGCAATGTCGCAAAACGTTGAAAGAATGGGTAGAGGAAATATCATAGTTGCTTCAAATGACTTTGTTTTCTCCCATATTCACTTTGCAAATACATTCGATAAAATCATAGTTGATGCTCCTTGTTCTGGATCGGCCATGATGAGAAAAAACAAGCTCGCAAAGGCTGATTGGAAATACGAAAAAGTTAAAAGCAACGCAAGAAAACAACTTGAATTGCTCGAATTAGCATATTCCATGTTAAAAGAGGGCGGAACGATTGCTTTTAGTACTTGTTCATTCTCTTTTGAAGAAGATGAAAACACGATATTAAACTTCAAACAAATCCATCCTGAAATCGAAATCGTCAACCTTCCAGAAGATGAATCTTTTGTAAGGACCCCAGAATTGCCTGAAGCAGTCAGATTACATCCAAATCATTTTGAAGGCGAAGGTCAATTTGTTTGTCTGTTCAAAAAACCTGGAACATTGGTCAAAACAAAGAAAGAAATCATTTCTAACAACAGATATAAGTCTTTCATTGAACAATACCATTTAGAAGACAGATCAAATGAAGAGATGAGAAGTAAGTTCTATTCCTTAAGCCAGCATTTTGATGTATCTCATCTTAATATTTTAAGATATGGCGTCAAATTATTCGAAATGAGAAGCATCTACATTCCAGATCATCACTTGACCCACTTCTTGTCCCCTTCCTATTCCATACCGATTTCATATGAAGATGCTAGAGCCTACATACATGGCGAGACCTTCCCACTAGAAAGGCCAGATAACTTCTACATCGTTAGCTATGACAGCCAAAACCTTGGATATGTAAAAGTTACACAAGGCGTTGCAAAAAACCATTATCCAAAAGGTTTAAGAAGAGATATCGAGCACAAATAAAGAAATTTATCTTAAAGTCCCTTTACGAAGAGGGACTTTTTCATATCCCTTTTCAAAGAATTCAGCATCCATTTTCTTAAATTCAGTTGCTTCGGCAAGAGTCATATTGTAGATATTATCGCAGATGGTTTCTGTATCGTCGTTTTTAACGAATTCATCATCTAACGGCTCAAAGAAAGTGAATTCCAAAGGAGTTCTTTTCTTGTTATATTTGCGGTCGAGTAATCTAAAATTACCCCAAGAAACAGAAGGAATTATTTTAACTCCTGCTTTTTTGGCAGCCTTCAAAGCGCCAGGTTTATAAGTGCCTAAGACTGTTTGATCAAGATTCTTGTTTCTAGTTCCTTCAGGAAAAATGAGATAAGAAAGATCACCTTTTTCAAAACGTTTAGACAAATCGATCATTACTTTGAGGGTTTGTCTTAAATCATCGCGGTCGAGGAAAAAGCCGTCTAAAGCTTTGATAACCTTACCAATTATAGGGAATTTAAGTGTCTCCTTCTTGGCGACAAAAGATATAGGTTTTTCACAAAAATATAGCATGACAATCGGATCCATGTTTGATTGATGGTTTGAAACCATTAAGAAAACTTTATTTTCGTCTTCTAATTGCTTGATGTATTCCTGCCCTTTTATTTTGAAATCAGGACGCATCTTATCTACGACATAAACGCATAGATTGTGGATTTTTTTATATCTTTTTTCTAATGGATATTTCTCTGGGTGCCTAGCGTAACGATTAATATAGAATAGATAATCCCATACAATCCTTAGACCAGCTGTAAAAATTAATCTTAAATACTTTAACATAGCCAAAGTATTATAACCTTATTTTAGAATTGTTGGAATCACACCTTCTTTTTTTGACCCATCGGAAAGATCTCTTCAAGTTCCATTTTGATTATAACGCCTAGATCTTTATCGGTTTCCATATGCCCTTTTACGGTGATGAAAGAGCCTTTTGGTGCTTGCATGAAAAAGCAGCCTTCCCCTGCATAAGTAAATACAGGAATTTTATCAACCTCATATTTTCCAGTTGGTCCAGGAACCACTCGATCAACTTCTACATAACGCGACAAAGGGGTTATTTGTTCTCCTAATCTGCCCGTGACGAAAACAGCAGAAATCATAATTTCTTCTCCTTAATATATAAATGTTTATGGGATTATTTTGATGATTTTAATATCATAAGTGAATGACGTGGGATTAAAACGTTCTCAACTACGATATTTTTCCCTAAGAGAGGACCACCGCTTGTAAATAGCAAGGTTTTCCCTTCAGGAAATAAATAAGAAAGGTTATCGCTGGTGGGATTAAAGAGAAAATCGTATCTTTCTTCTTCGGATTGGGATGAATAATTGACCTTAATTCTAATTCCATCGTCAAAATAATCGAAATCGATTAATTTGGCGATTTTCTCAGGATCAGTCTCCGAGAAGAATTTTAATTCTTTTCTTATCGCGATTGCCCCTCTACAATATTGCGCCATTTCGAAGTGTTCGTCAAGAAGATTATTTGACATTTTGTTATAAACGTCACCTGCGTTATAGGTGTTCTCGTTCATGAATTTACTTTGGGCAATTTCCTGACCCATATGAATAAACGGACGGCCAAAGGAGAAAATAACGCAAGCCAGCGCGAATTTACTTATTTCTAACTTCTCTTCGTCGTTATAGGAAAAATATTTATTCAAAAAGTCGTAATAGGCCATATTATCATGACATTCGACATAATTTATTGTTTGGATTGCGTCATCGTATTTGTTTTTAAAGAATCCCCAATCGTGACTAGATCCAAGCAAAGAGAAGATGAACCCGTCTTTTTTATCTATTGCGCCAGCGCAATAGGATTTTACATTTTCTCTGTAACAATCATTAAAGAAACCGATTGTTGGGGTGAAAAAGGCGTTGTTTTGGGTGGTTCCTGGAACTTTTGAAGGAATATTCATATCCCAACCTTCGCCATATATGATGAAATCAGGGTCAATGCGTTTGGTTTCAATTTCGATTTGTCTCATTGTTTCGACATCAATTAAGCCCATCAAGTCAAAACGGAATCCATCGACTTCATAAAAAGAAGACCAGAATTTGCAAACATCAATAATCAATTTTCTGACCATTCCTTTTTCACTTGCTATGTCATCGCCGCAACCCGATGAATTACTCATTTTTCCGACATAATCTTTTCTAAAATAATAATTCGGAACTATTTTCTCGAAAGAGGTAGACAAATATTCGTAAACATGATTAAAAACAACATCAAGTACTACTCTTATTCCTTCTTCATGTAAGGCTTTAATCATCTCTTGAAGTTCTTCAATACGAGTTAAAGGCGCATTCGCATTTGTGGAATAAGAACCTTCTGGAGTGAAATATTGCACAGGATCATATCCCCAATTATATTGTTCGAAAGGCTTGGTTTCGTCTACTGAGCCAAAATCATTGAGAGGTTGGAGTTGCAGATGAGTGATGCCTAAATATTTGAGGTAATCGATTCCACATGGATTGCCTGCCTTAGTTACTTTGCCTTTCTCGGTTAATCCCTTAAAAAGACCTTTTTTATCGATGTTTGAATGTTTATCGATGGTTAAATCTCTAACGTTAGCTTCGTAAATTACGACTTCATTCTTCTCTATTTTTGGTAATTTGCTCTTAGAAAGATCTTTCTTCAATCCATTTTTATCGATAACCACGGAAGCTTTGGCATTAGCAAGACTAGATATTGCATATGGATCAATGCTAGTTGTAGTAACCTCGTTATTCGTTACAGAATAGAGATAACTTCTGAGGTTATAATCCCCTTTAAGAGTAATCGAATAAACGCCTTTCTCCCCTCTTTTCATTTTATAAATAAGATTGGCATCTCCTTCTTTGAGTATCAAAGAAACATTTGATGCTAAAGGAGCCCAAACCTTCCAGGTTGTCTCAGTTTTGTTATAGTTTGGTCCAAGTTCTCCATCATAAAAATAGTCTTTTTCAAAATTCGGAAAAGTGGTCGCTTCAAGAACATCTAAAGGGAATTTGCCTACGAAGGGAACGTAAATAAAATATGAATGCCCTAATTCAAGAGTTTTAGGCAACTTAAATTCAATGAATGAGTTATTTGGTGTCGATACGTGCCTTGTTGGATTGATTTTTTGATGTTTTAAATCATCTATTATCAAGTAAAAATCAGAATCAATAAAATTGAAATCCGAGACGGAAATCAATCTAATCAAATCTTGTTCGACCAAACGTGCACTAATATAAGTATTTTCCATATTTTTATAAGCGTTTTACTTTTTATTTATTACTTTAAGTCCTTTACGAGAAGAACGATTGGAATTTTCAGCTAATCCTTCTTCTTATAATGAGGTATATTCTTGCGTCATGATATCCGCTTTGATTGTTTCATAACGATCCATTTCTATGAATTTTTGCCTTCTTCGCCACCAATCCCCTGATTTGAATTGCCAGCCTCATTTGAAGAAACGTTTTGATACTTTGTTTTGACCTTTTCGATAATTCCTTTTATCTCGCCATTTGAAATTGTAAGCAATTGAACGTGAATTGGAGATGAAGGAATTTGAGGAGAAGAAATCAATGCATCGCCTTGTCCTTTAAGCTCTTCTGCTCCTTTTTTACCCAATAAAAATTTAGAATCTTTTGCATTCTGTACTCTCAAAGCAACACAGACGTCTAGATTGGCTTTGATTGTGGCTGTGATGATGTTGGCGCACGGCCTTTGGGTGGTCATTATAAGGTGGATGCCTGCTGCACTGGCCTTCGTTACTATCTGAGCGATAGGGTCAGAGACGACTTTGACGGAGCCGACGAGGTTGGCGTACTCATCGATGAAGACGACGATGAATGGCATTGGCTCTAGTCCGGCCTTTGGGGCGTATTCGGTGTTGAATGAGTGGATGTCCTTGGCCCCTGTATGAGCGAATATGTCATACCTTCTCTCCATCTCATCAACGAGCTTATCGAGGCAGACCTTGGCTTGGGCAGGCTCGGTGATAATCGGGCAAAGAAGATGAGGGATATCCTTATATATGGACATTTCGACCTTCTTAGGATCGATGAGAACTAGTTTAAGGTTATTTGGACTATTTTTTTCTATCAAAGAAGTAATGAGGACATTTAAACAGACGCTTTTTCCTGAACCTGTCACTCCGCCGATCAAGATATGATTAGACTTAGACAAATCAATATTAACTTTGTTGAGTTTTTCATCTAATCCAAAAGGGAGTAAAAGATTGAAGTCGTCTTCCATCTCTGCCATATAAGTCGTGTAATTGCATGCGTTTCTGTTTATCTCTGCCATCGTTTTTTTCCTTTCAAATTTATAAATACTAGTCGTTATCTCCGTAGAAACTCTCATTTCCATCGCGATACATTGAATCATCATGGACGAGAACCTTAGCCCCTTTTGATGAGGACTGGCTTGAAGCTTGGGCGACTATGCCTTCAGCCTGCAATCTAGCAAATACCCTTTGTGCCATAGGATAGCCCATGCCATAAGTTCTCTGAATTTTTGAAATAGAGGTGTATTCTTGCATCATGATATCGGCTTTGATTGCTTCATATCTATCGGATTTTTCTTGCTCTCTTTGGAATGCTCTCTCCATTTTGTCATTCTCTTCTGCCATTTTAGCGTCTTGGGAATGATCGACTAAATCGGAGAAATATGGATCGTAAGTAACTTTTTGCTGTGATTTTACGAAATCAACAATTGCATCGATTTCTTCATCTTGAAGGAAACATCCTTGGCAACGGATAAAGCCTCCGCCTTTGGAAATTAGGGAACATTGGACAAGCATATCGCCATTTCCGTTTAATTCTTCGGCGCCGCCTTTTCCTAAAACCGTTTGTGAATCTTGATTTGCATTAACCTTTAAGGCAACACGGACGTCTAAGTTGGCCTTGATTGTGCCTGTGATGACGTTGACAGATGGTCTTTGGGTGGCGACGATAAGGTGGATGCCTGCCGCACGGGCCTTAGCCGCTATCTGGGCAACAGGGTCAGAGACGGCTTTGACGGAGTCGACGAGGTTGGCGTACTCATCGATGAAGACGACGATGAACGGCATTGGCTCCAGTCCGGCCTTTGGGGCGTATTTCGTATTGAATGAGCGGATGTCCTTCGCGCCAGTATGGGCGAATATGTCGTATCTTCTCTCCATCTCATCGACTAATTTGTCAAGGCAGACCTTGGCCTGAGCAGGCTCGGTGATGATCGGGCAAAGAAGATGAGGGATGTCCTTGTACTTGGTCATTTCGACTTTCTTAGGATCGACTAAAACTAGTTTTAAGTCTTCTGGTCGATTTCTCATAATGAGAGTCGCCAAAAGAGAGTTTGCGTAAACCGATTTACCAGAACCTGTGCCACCAGCAATAAGCATGTGAGGGAATTTTGATAAGTCAGCAAACACCTTTTCCCCTGAGATATTGACGCCAAAAGGAATATTCATAGTGCTCTTTTCATCAGTTGGCATCGCTTGAATTAGTTCTTTGAAAGAAACAGTGGTGGATTTTTCGTTAGGGATTTCCAAACCACTTGTCGTTTTTCCCATAATAACTTCTTCGTAACGAGCGTTTATGCCGCCTAAAGAACGACAAATATCAGGTATATAAGTATTTAAAGTCGATGAACGAACGCCAGGTTGGAATTCAATGTCGTATCTGGTAACAGAAGGACCGGCCGTGAAGCTAACAACTTGTGCTTTAACATTAAAAGCTGCAATAGCTTGATTGATTTTCTCTTTACGAATTTCGCATTTTACTTGGTTTTCTTCTTCAACCTTCGGATCTTTTTCAATTGTCCTTAAAAGTTCAATCGGAGGAAGTTGATATGGAGGGCGTTCTTTTGCCTTAGGCATATCCTTAAGGGGATCTTCTTCCTTTTGGGGTTCAACTATTGGTGCTGGGGTTGCCTTTAAAGACGTTTCAACAGGTTCTTCTGAAGGAATTTCGATGAGTTTTTCTTGAACGAAAACTGGTTGAGGACGAGGTGCAGGCTCTTCTTGAGATGGCTTAATGGCCTCTTGATAAGAGGTTTCATCCTCTTTGATTTCTTCTTGAACATCATGAATTTCCTCATGAACTGGCATTTCTTCGACTGGTGCGACATTATTTTCACTTATAGCGACTTCTATGGTAGGTTTTTCCTCATGTGATTGATTGTTTGAAACAGTTTGGGCTGAAGATTGTTCATTAAAGTCAAAGGAAGGTTCTACTTTTGTTTCTTCAAATGGGTCTTCATTAGCGAAAGGATTTAAAACGATTGTCGACTCTTCGTGAATAACATTTGGAGTTGGTGCAGGTTTAGAAGAAACAGACGGTGAAGAAATTTGAGGTTCACTAATTCTTGTTTCTGTTTGCGGAGCATCGTTCAAATCAAGGGCGAAAACCGCTTCTTTTAAGCCTGAATCAAACGATTCGTTGGAGAAAACGACTGGTTCAGTAGGAGCTGTTTCTTGTGGAACTGGCGATATTTCAGTTGCGGTTTCAGAATGGTAAAGATTGCTCCTAGTAAGAGCAGGTTCGTTTGGGATTTGTTCGGGACTTACTTGGTTATAAAGAGCGATATTTTCGATGTCATCGTGAATTTCGATAGGCTTGTTTTCTTCGATGTAAGCCTCTAATGAACGGCGTTTTTCTTCTTCAGAAGCTCTTTCCTCCTCTTCTGCTTCTTTCTTTATTTTATGCATGGAGTATTTTCCGAATATAAAATGGAAGAAACGCATGATAAACGGATAAAAGACAAAAAAGAGGGCGGCTAAAAGAATGATGACTATCAAAGTGATTGATAAAGCGCCGCTCACTTTATTAAGCAAAGAGGAAAGCAAGCAAAAAACGATTCCTCCACCATTATTAAGATCTACTGGGCCCTTACCTTTTGAAAATTCAGCCATAAGACCGCTCGATTCAGTTCCAAAAAGATCGAATAAATTTAACGAATTAGTCGAATAGAATGTGGCACTTATGTACCCAAAAATGAAACCAAGGCCAAGCAAGGCTAAAATTAGGCCAAGTATCATTTTCCAAGGGATGGCATTTTTAAGCTTTTGACCCTTGAATACTAAAGCGATGCCATAAATTAAAAGCAATGGCAAAAGAATCCAATATCCGGCAAGACCGAGTACATATTCGAAAATAAAGGCAATGCCCCACGTTGTTTTTGTAAAAGCAGATACGAAAATTATTAACGATAAAACGGCTAATAATCCGCCTAAAGCTCGTGTTATATGATCAGAAGAATAAACTTTGTTCTTCATAAATCCCCCAAAAATGCGACTTATTTTTCAATAATAAACGGCAAAACCATAGGCTCTTTGCCGGTTTGTCTACGAATGATACGGAAAGTATGGTCATAAAGATCGTCTTTAATTTGCTCTATGCTCATGTTTCCTCTTGAAATGTCTTCTCTTAATGTTTCATTGAAGACTTTTGTGACGTCCCTTAAAAGGGCTTCTCCGTCATTTGCCATGACTAAGCCACGGAATTGAATATCAGGTCCAGCGATAATTTTATGTGTTCCTTTTTCTAATGTGATAGCCATGAATACGACGCCTTGGGCAAGAGCTTGTCTGTCTTCTAAGACTTCTGAACCGACATCACCAACGCCGATTCCATCGATCATAATATCGCCATGGACGACTTCGTTTGGAATTACAACGGCACCTTTTTCATCAAAATGGACGCAATTGCCATTATCTAAAAGGAAAACTGATTGATGGGTTAACGTTCCACCCATTTTTAAGCTAACTTCAGCGTTAGTGAGCAAATCCTTGAAATAACCTTTCAAAGGAACGTAATACTTTGGATGCAATAAAGAAATCATCATCTTTAAATCTTCTTCGGAAGCATGCATTCTGAAGAATTCTTTCTTACCAATATTTCTCACGTGGCAACCGCTTCTATAGAGTTCGTCTAAGGCATCGGTTGCTTCGATCTCCGTGTTGTCATTAGCAGGGCAAGCCATAATAAATGTATCAGTTTCACAAAGTGAGACAGGACGGGATCCTTCTAATTGTCCTGAGGCTAAAAGAGCGATTTTGTTATAAAGTTTTGGTCCAAATCCAAGCATCAAAACAACCATATCGGTGGCTTTAAGACGATTGATATCTTCAGAATTAGAGAAATTCTCACGTGGCAAGGCAAATTGCCCAGATTGTTGCATGGACTTTAAAATTTCAGTCGTTTCCTCGTCGAATGGAATTATCTTCTTGCGGCAGGCTACAGCCATTTGGAGAACTTCATCAATGTTATAGAAGTTAGAGCTGAACATAGCGACAAAGACTCTTCCTTCAGCATCTTTTATGGTTTTTTCCATCAAAGGGGTAAGTTTGTATTTAGGGGCTGTATAGCCGAGTTTCCCAGCGAAAATCGATTCAGGGCATAAGACTAAAGTCTTGTCCTCAGCAATTTTAGCAATCATATTCAAATCAGTTAAATAAGAGGCTGAAGCGTTATTTTCGACAACAAAATCTGAGGTTATGACTATATTTCCAAGATTGGAAGAAACGGCAATTCCACTAGATTGAGCGACATTGTGAGATGTTTGAAAGAAAGAAATTTTTCTTTTTCCGACATAGAAGGTGCTCGACGGTTCGACGACATGGAAATCGAATTTGATTTTGTCTCTTTTGGTGTGACGCACGAAATTCTTGAACATCTCAATCGTCACCTTCGATCCATAAATTGGGGCAGGAACATGTTCGTAAACATATGCGAGAGCGCCCATTTCATCATCGTGACCATGTGGCAAAAGATACGCTTTTACGCGGTCTTTGTTATCTTGAAGATACGAAAAATTAGGAATAACGAAATCAATACCAGGCATCGTTTTATCAGGATATTTAATTCCGCATCCAACAACGTATATTTCATCATTAACTTCGACGACGGTGCAATTTTTGCCATCTTCATCAAGCCCGCCAAGGGCAAATAACTTTACTTTATCACTCATTTATACTAGCCTTTCTAAACGCAAACTTAAAAACGTTCTATTTTCAAAGATTATTATAATCTTTAAGGCTATTTTTATAAATACATAAATGGAGAAAAATAAAAAATCCTCTTGTGAGGAATTTTATTTGATTTTCATTTCTTTTATTTTAGAGCCATCTTCAAGCTTTCTGATTGTTATGATATCGTCTTCCATTGTAGCGTATGATGCTTCGTTTCCACCTTTTGGGAAGGATGTAGAGCCTGGATTTAGATAGTATTTATCACCATTTTTTTCTAAAACTTGAATGTGCGTATGACCTGAAACGAGGATATCACCTGCTTCAGCTTTCAATAAATCAATAGAATAATCGTCACCGTGGTATAAATCGAAATAGAAATCTCCGAGTTTCAAACGGCGAACGTCTTCTAACGGAAAGGAAAGAAGCCAGCCATCTACTCTTGAGTCACAATTTCCGCGAACCCCAATGATTTTATCTGCATAAACATTTAACAACTCGCTAACGCCCATCGGATCATAATCATCAGGAACGCCGTTCCTTGGGCCGTTATACATATAATCGCCCAATAAGAAAATCTTGTCAGGATTGAATTCGTCGATTCTCTCCTTTAAAGTTTTCATTCTATTCAGTCTGCCATGAATATCGGATGCAATTAAAATCTTCATTATTTAACCTCCGGCATTTCCCTAGCGCTAATTACATCAACGCCAGTTCCACACACGTCAGCTATTATAACATCCCCAATATGAACTGGTGCATTTAAATGAACTTTATTAATTGACGACATTACATCAAAAATTTTTCCTTTAGGTATTGGATCCTTTGTCTTAACTGGACACATCGGTAACTCAGCATTGGAAATACGGACGGTAGAGGTTACGACTCTAGTTGGATTAGAGACCTCTTGTTTCCCGTATTTTTCGCCACGAGGACAAAAATTCCCACTAACATTGAGTTCATCATCCACTTGAAGATGACAACCTCTTGGACAACATATACAAATTAATTCTCTCATTATTGCATGTCCTCCTTTCTAACTAAGGAAACTTCAAGAGTTCCTTCTTTCTCTTTTAGCAAGGCTTTTGAAAGTTTTTGAATTTCCATTTCACTAGGTATAATCGCTTGTTTTAGGACTTTTTTGATTACTTCCCCGTTGAATTTATAAACAACGTAAACATTTTTTGAAGGAACGCGCACTCTAAACTTTATATCGATGTTTTCGCTTGCTGAGGAAAGATCGATAACACCAGGAATTACATAGCCTATGCCATTGCCGGCTTTAGTGATAATTTTTTCTCCAGAGTGTGGTAAATTCCCTAAGAGGTATAAGGCAGCCGCTTCACCAGCGACTTTTGCTTCCATAGCAACATTATCAACTAGGTCATGAACATGTAAAACATTGCCACATGAGAAAACGCCTTCTAGAGGAGTTTCAAAGTTTTCGTTGACTAATGCGCCACGTGAAGAAGAAACAGGTACACCTGCATCTTTTAACAAATCATTGTTTGGGATGAGGCCAATAGAAAGAATCAAAGTATCGCAGTCAAATTCCTTTTCTGTTCCAGGAATTGGCTGTTTTTTATCATCAACTTTGGCTATTATGACCTTTTCTAGATGTTCTTTGCCTATAACTTTAGTTACCGTATGGCTTAGATATAGAGGAATATCATAGTCATACAAGCATTGGACCATATTACGATTCAAACCATTTGACCAGGCGCATATTTCAGCAACACCAAGAACTTTTGCACCTTCTAAGGTGAGTCTTCTAGCCATAATCAAACCAATGTCGCCACTTCCAAGGATAAAAACCTTTTTCCCGACTAGATAGCCATATTCATTTAGAAACAACTGGGCTTGACCAGCTGTTAGGACTCCGGCAGGTCTATCACCAGGAATTCCGATTGCACCGGCATTTCTTTCATAACATCCGGCCGCCATTATTATCGCTTTGGCTTTAAGTTCAAAAACCCCTTCTTCATTTGAATAGGTTATGACTTTATCCTTAGAGATATTTGTCACGTATGTCTTTAATTTGTACTCGATGTTTCTTTCTTGAACCTGTTCGATGAAACGATAGGCAAATTCAGGCCCCGTAAGTTCCTCTTTGAAAAGAGTAAGGCCGAAGCCGTTATGGATACATTGGTTAAGAATTCCACCCAAAAACTCATTTCTTTCAAGAATGAGGATATCGCGGATTCCTTTATCATAGGCCGCAACCGCGGCAGCCATGCCAGCCGATCCTCCACCGATAATGACTAAATCTTTCTTTTCCATCATTTATCCTCCTTTTTTACTTCTTCTTTGAGGATATAGCTATCTTCGCCATCATATAGGACATCTAAAGGGGAGACATTCATTTTTTCTGCTAGGATTTGAATGACCTTTGGTTGACAGAAACCACCTTGGCATTTCCCAAAGCCGGCTCTGCTTCTCTTTTTAACGCCCTTAACGGAGGTAACCGGTACGCTTCGCGAAAGAATATCTTCTATTTCACCTACAGAAACTTTTTCACAATCACAGATAATGCGACCGTATTTAGGATTTTTCTCAATAAGGGCATTTCTTTCCTCTAATGAGAGTTTCTTTGGCTTAATATATGGTCTAATTTGTTTTTTATAGTCTTCTTTTTCTACAAGTTTAAGTAAAGATCCGACCAGTTCTTTCGCAACATATTCACCAATGGCCGGTGAAGAAGCCAAACCTGGAGATTCAATACCGGCAACGTTGATAAAATTAGGGTATTTTTTAGATGGCTCGATTATGAAATCGTGCGTTGATGGAGTTGCTCTAAGACCAGAGAAAACCCTTATTTGTTGATTAAATGGAATATTAGGAACGAGGGAGGTGGCTTCTTTTTTGATATTTGCCAACGTTAAGGAATCTGTTGAGAAGTCATCTTTTTCATTGATTTGTTCGCTTGATGGGCCAACAAGATAGTTCCCTGAAGTCGTCATGGTGACTAAGATTCCTTTTCCTTTTTCACTAGGCAAAGGGAAAAGGACGTGATTAACTAAGCCTTTTGCATAATGGTCTAAAACATAATATTCGCCTTTTCTTGGGTTTATTTTCCAAGTGATTGGCTCGATTAATGAAGCGATTTCATCTGAATGCAAGCCTGCGGCATTGATAACTATCTTTGCGCTATATTCGCCTTTATTTGTCTTAACGATAAAATGATCATCTTCATGAATTATATCGATAACTGCTTCATTAAGATGGAGTTTGACACCGTTATCACAAGCGTTTTCCATAGCGTGTGCAGTTAAAGCAAAAGGAGAGATAATGGCGCCGGTTGGGCAAAGGAGTGCGCCTTTGACTTCAGGATTGATATTTGGCTCCATCGTTTTAACTTCTTCTGGAGTCAAAATCTTTGCCAGAACCCCATTTTCTTTTGCTCTTTCTTCCAATTCTTTAAGCAAAGGCAGTTGCGAATCGTAAATAGCAACCGTCATAGTTCCGCACTTTTCGAAAGGAACATCGAGATCTTTGCAAACCTCTTCCATCATCCTATTTCCTAAAACATTGAATTTAGCTTTTTTTGTTCCAGGAATTGGATCGTATCCTGAGTGAGCAATGGCCGAATTCGCCATCGAAGTAACGTTGCCAACGTCATTTTCTTTCTCAATGACCAAAGTGTTGAGCTTATAACGTGAAAGGCTTCTGGCAACAAAAGAACCTATCACACCTGCTCCTATAATGATTATGTCTTCCATAACGTTATTATTATAATTAATTAAGCAACTTGGTAAAAGAAAAAATAAGTAAATTGGTAAAAGAAAAACTCATCCCCAAAGAGATGAGTTATTTTCTTAGAAATTAATGACGATCTTTTCTTGGACCGTTATGGTTTCCGTGATGTCCACCTTTATTTTGTCCATTTGGGCGATCGCCTTTTGCAGGGCGTTCTGGACGTTCGACATAATCGGCAGGTTTTTCGATGAATTCACGGTGGGAAAGTTTGATTTTTCCTTCTTCAAGGCCGATGACAACAACCTTAAGAACGTCACCAACTTTGATGACGTTTGTGGCATCATCGATATATTTCCAATCTAAGCGGGAAACATGGCATAAGCCATCGGTATCACCAAAGAGATTAACGAATGCGCCATAGTTTTCAACTCTTGTGACGGCACCTTCATAGATTTCGCCAACTTTTGCTTCACGAACAATGTCATCGATTCTTGCTTTGGCTTTTTCGATCATTTCCTTATCGTTGTGATAGATTGTGACCTTGCCAGAATCTTCTACGTCGATCTTAACGTTGCCGCATGTTGCAATGATGTCATTGATGACCTTGCCACCAGTTCCGATAACGTCTCTGATCTTATCTGGATCAATGTTGAATGTTACCATCTTTGGAGCATATTTGCTGACTTCAGCGCGTGGTTCGGCGATGCAATTTTGCATGACTTCGCGAATTTCGGCACGAGCTTTCTTAGCTTGAGCAAGAGCCTCAGAGAGGACATCTCTAGTGACACCATGGATCTTGATATCCATTTGAAGGGCGGTAATACCTTTGACGGTACCAGCACACTTGAAGTCCATATCACCGAAGTGATCTTCCATACCTTGGATATCGGTGAGAATTGTATAGTGGTTGTTTTCTTTATCTGGAGCGCGGCTTGGGTCATCTGTGATTAAACCCATGGCGATGCCAGAAACGACATTCTTAATTGGAACACCTGCAGCCATCAAGGATAAGCAGGATGCGCAGATTGAAGCTTGAGATGATGAACCATTTGATTCTACGACATCGGCAACACATCTGATTGTATATGGGAATTCGTCGATTGAAGGGATGACATAGCTAAGAGCTCTTTCACCTAAGGCACCGTGACCAATTTCGCGACGTCCTGGGCGACCCATTCTTCCGATTTCACCTACAGAATATGGTGGGAAGTTATATTGATGCATGAATGTCTTATCGGAATCTCCGGTGAGGGAATCGATAATTTGTGCATCGGAGAGAGGACCTAAGGTTGTAGTGGAGATAACTTGGGTTTGTCCACGGGTGAACATTGCCGAACCATGGGCTCTTGGAAGTAGATCGATTTGGGCATCAAGAGGACGGATTTCATCAACTTTACGGCCATCTGGTCTAACTTTGTCTTCGATGATTAAACGACGAACTTCAGCTGCGACCATTCCTTCGAGAATATCTTCAACCATGAGCATGGTGGAAGAATGTTCTTTTTCATTTTCGTAATCTCTTGCATCATAATCATCAAGGATTTCATTCTTCAAAGCGTCGATCTTGTCTTGTCTTTCAAGCTTGTCCATTGTGTGATCGATTGCATCGACCATACGATCGTTAATGCGGGAATAGATATCATTTTTGATTGTCTCATCAGGAGCATATAAATCAATATGGCGTTTTTCTTTGCCAACTGCCTTGATGATTTCTTCTTGGAAAGCGCAAAGTTTCTTGATTGCTTCGTGACCATACATGATGGCATCGAGCATTTCTTCTTCAGGAACTTCAGCAGCACCTGCTTCGACCATCATGATGGCGTCTTTTGTGCCAGCGACAGTGATGTTGATATCGCTGATAGCTTTTTCTTCAACGCTTGGGTCGATGATTAATTGTCCGTTGATTCTTCCAACAACAACTCCAGCGACTGGTCCTTCAAATGGGATATTAGAAACGCAAAGAGCTAAGGAAGCACCGAGCATTGCGGCCATTTCTTGTGGACAAGTTGGATCACAAGACATAACGGTGTTGACGATTTGGACTTCGTTACGGAATCCTTCGGCAAACAAAGGACGAATTGGACGGTCAATAAGACGTGCGCTCAATGTTTGATGGGCATCTGGTGATCCCTCTCTGCGTAAGAAGCTTTGTGGGATTTTGCCAGAAGCGTATTGTTTTTCGATATAGTCGACGGTTAATGGGAAGAAATCTCCTCCTTTTGGTTCATCGGCACAGCATGCTGTTGATAAGACAACAGTGTCGCCGAAACGGACTAAGACTGCACCATCGGCTTGTTTGGCAATCTCTCCGGTTTCGATTTGAAGGTGACGACCTTCAAATTCCATTTGGAATACTTGTTTACTCATTTAATTTTCCTTTTTCAGTACAAATAAGATTTTAACACATAAAGAAATTATTAGATAGAAACTTTATGAAAAAAGCCCCGTATGATAACGAGGCTGCTTTTTAGCTAACTTATTTACGAAGCTTGAGGGAATCGATTAAAGCAAGATATGCTTCATGATCGTTATTCTCAAGATAAGCTAAGAGAGCGTGGCGTTTTCCAACAAGTTCTGTGAGGGAACGTTTGGCAACTGCATCACCTTTGTTGCTCTTTAAGTGAGCTGTTAATTCGGAAATTCTTTTTGTTAAGATAGCGACTTGGACTTGTGTGCTGCCTGTATCTTTTGCATCCTTTCCGTATTTAGCGATGATGACGTTCTTTTCTTCTTTTGTTAACATGTGTTTTTCTCCTTTCGAATCGTCTTGGCAATGCCTAAGTTAGGTCAAAGAGAGTGGCCAAACAAGGGCATGCTGCGAGTAAGAGTATACATTCCATAAACGGATGATTCAAGAATTTTTGTCAATTTAAAACGCTTTCATAAGAAAATATTGTTGCCTATACGCGTGCGTAAGAATAAAATCTTATTTGCTGTTTTTAAGGAGGAAGATTTATATGAACATGCGTAACATTGCAATTATTGCCCACGTTGACCATGGTAAAACAACTTTAGTCAATTCCCTTTTAACTTCTTCTCACACTTTTAGAGATAATGAAGAAATCAAAGATAGAATGCTTGATTCAAACCCATTGGAACATGAAAGAGGAATCACAATTTTAGCCAAAACAACCGCCGTAAAGTATAACGACACGAAAATAAACATCGTTGATACTCCAGGGCACGCCGATTTCGGAGGCGAGGTCGAACGTATCATGCACATGGTCGACGGATGTTTGCTTTTGGTTGATGCATACGAAGGCACAATGCCTCAAACACGTTTTGTTTTGAAAAACGCCCTTGAAAATCATATCAAGCCAATTGTCGTCATCAATAAAGTCGATCGTCCTAACGCCGATCCACAAAAGGCCGTTGATGAAGTTCTTGATTTATTAATCGAACTTGGCGCACCTGATGATTTATTAGAATTCCCTGTTTGCTATGTTTCCGCTCTCAATAATACTTCTTCTCTTGATCCAGATCCATCAACTCAAAAACCAGGTATGGATTGCCTCTTTGATTTGATCATCAATAATATTCCTGCTCCAAAATGCGAACCTGAAAAACCATTCCAATGGCAATCGGCTTTGCTTGATTATAACGATTTCGTCGGAAGAATCGGCATCGGCACCATTAGAAGAGGCCATGTTCACGTTGGCGATACCGTCACAGACCTTAGAAAAGATGGCACTACAGCAAACTTCAAAGTCATGAAGCTTTATACATTCTTTGGAATGAGCAAAAACGAAGTCGACCAAGTCGAAGCTGGCGACATTTGCGGTATTGCAGGTCTTCCAGATATGGGCGTTTCCGATACAATTTGTGATCCAAAGGCCGTTGAAGCCCTCCCAATCCTCCGTGTTGACGAGCCAACCCTTCAAATGGAATTCGGAACAAATACTTCTCCTTTAAGAGGACAAGACGGTAAAAAAGTCACAGCCCGTGTTCTCGAAGAGAGACTTTATGAAGAAACTCAAAGAGACGTTTCTTTGAAATATGCCCGCATCCCTAATACAGAAAGATGGGTCGTTTCCGGACGTGGAGAACTCCATTTAGGCGTTCTTATCGAAACAATGCGTCGTGAAGGATACGAACTTGAAGTTTCTAAACCACAAGTTATTACCAAAGTTATCGACGATGTTAAATGCGAACCATTCGAAGATTTGCAAATCGACGTTCCAAACGAATTTGTTGGCGATATCATGACAACTCTTGGCGAAAGAGGCGCTTCACTTATCGATATGAATGATAACGGTTTGAACACAAGACTTAATTATGTCATCCCATCACGTGGTTTGATCGGCTTTATATCCAATTTCATGACAATGACAAAAGGTTATGGCATCATCAACCATATGTTTAAGGATTATCGCCCAATGATAAGAACAGACATTGGTGAAAGAAATATTGGCGTTCTTGTCGCAACCGATAAAGGACAAAATCCAGCAACTTCATATGCTCTTCAAAAGGTCGAAGAACACGGCACAATGTTCGTTGTTCCTGGTGATATTTGCTATGAAGGCATGATTGTTGGGGAACATCGTTATCCTGTTGATTTAGCGGTTAACTGCACCCAAGCAAAACCTATGACAAACGTTCGTTCCTCTACAAGAGAGATGATGATTGTCTTAAAGGCTCCACGCAAGATGACTCTTGAAGCGTGCCTTGATTATATCAACTCTGATGAACTTGTTGAAATCACTCCACATGTCATCAGAATGAGAAAGAGAATTCTCGATACATCGGAAAGAAAGAAATTCGACGCTCATAAAAAAGCCGAAAAGGAAGCAAATTCCAAATAAAAAACAAGGATTGATCGATTAAACGGTCAATCCTTTTTGTTTTTCAATCTTTCAAAATACTTAGAATCGTAATCAAGTTGAAGTTTGAGTTCATCAAGAGATGAGAACTTCTTCTCATCACGTATATAATCAAGGAAATAAACCTTTATATCCTTATTATATATATCAGCGTCAAAATTAAGAATGTGAGTTTCGAGTATATCTGAATGAAGTTCTCCAACAGTTGGATTCTTTCCGATATTAATGATGGATTCGTATTTCTCCCCATTAATTTCTGTATAACCAGCATAGACTCCAACCTTGGGAATGACTCTATCCTTCGGTAAAAAAATATTGGCAGTCGGATAAGAAATCTTTCGACCATTCTCAAAACCGTGAACAACCTTTCCAGAAAGGGAATAAAAATATCCCAATTGGTTGTTAGCCCCCTTAATGTTTCCATTTTCAAGCAAAGAGATTATCGTTCTAGTGGAAATCTTCCCATATTGATCTTCCAAAAGAGGACACGCAATAACATCGAAGTCTTCCTTAAGATCAGAAATCGTTCCTTCTTTTTTGTATCCAAAGGTATAATCAGTTCCGACAACGATTGTTTTTGGGTTGATTTTTTTAAGAATGCCATCTATGAATTCATTTTTTCTTAACGAGAGAAATTTTTCATCGATATGAATTATATAAGCAACATCAACACCATATTTTTCAAACAAAAATAGTTTTTCTTCCAAAGATGTTAATTCCAATCCCGATTTTGTATTAGGCAAAAAATGGCCTAGATTTTCATCAAAAAGCAAGACACCAACGGTACTTTTTGTATTTTTTGCAGCCTTAATCAGTTCAAAATGGCCTCTATGAACCCCATCAAAATACCCAAGAAGTAGAGAACCACCCATTAAAGAGGGGATTTCGTCACCTTTTTGAAAAAAGACTTTTTTCATCAAAAAAGTCCTCTTTCAGGTTTGTATGTCAAAGTGTCCTGAACTTTTTTATAAATAGCTAAGGCCTTGCCTTCATGGGTCATAACAATTTTTTCGCCTAAATCTTCACCGACATAGACCATCTCCCCGTCATATACGGAAGCCACATCTTCCATATCGGTAATTTCAAAAGACTTGAAGGAAGTTAAATATTTGCTTGGATCAAGGATGGAGTCCTCATTTAAATCATTTATTGATACGGCATCTTCAACCTTGAATGGTCCAAGAACTGTCCTTTTCAATGAAAGGAGATATCCAAATGTTCCTAACTTTTTAGCGATGTCCTCGCCTAAAACTCTGATATATGTCCCTCTAGAAACATCAGTTGAAAAAGTGAGCACACCGTTTTCAAAAGAAATTAAATCCAGTGAGAAAACATGTATTTTACGTGGCTTTCTTTCTACTTCAATTCCTTTATGGGCTTTCTTGTATAGAGGCTCCCCATTAATTTTTATGGCAGATGTCATTGGAGGGATTTGTTCTCCTTCGCCTATGAAAGTCTTTAAAACTTCTTCTATTTGTTTTGGATCGATATCGCCAATATCTTTTTCTTCAACGATTTCTCCATCCAAATCGCCAGTTGATGTTTTTACACCCAATTTCAATTCTGCAATATATGTTTTTCTTGAATCATCGAGATACTGCAAAAACTTCGTCCCTTTGTTAATGCCAATAACGAGTAACCCCGTCGCAAAAGGATCGAGTGTTCCTAAATGCCCAACCTTTTTTGTCCCGTAGAAATGGCCTATTTTGTTATCGACATTTCTAGAAGTTAGGCCTGCTTCTTTATTTATTAATAAAATACCATCATTCATACTTAAATATTATAAATTAAATGTAAAATAGGTTAAAATAATTTGATGAATAATTATCATTTGAGAAACATATTATCTTCCTTAAGAAATGCAGACATGCATTATTCCTTAATTGATGACGGGGATAGAATAGTTTTAGGGCTTTCTGGTGGAAAAGATTCGTTATGCTTATTATATGTTTTGTCGCTTTATGGCAAATTCTCAAAGAAAAATTATACTGTTTACCCCATTCTTCTTGATTTGGGCTTCCAAGAAGATTACGATTTTTCATCCTTGGAAGAATTCTGCTCTTCCTTGGGTTATAAATTAAAAATCGTAGATTCAAGGTTCGTCTATCCTGCCTTAAAGACACATACGAAGGAGGGCAAACACATTTCTTGTTCACTTTGTTCAAGAATGAAAAAAGCTGCAATGAAAGATGTTGCAAAAGAGCTCCATGCTAACAAGATTGCTTTCGCCCACCATCATGATGACTTAGCCGAAACCTTGGTGATGAATATGGTCAATTCAGGCAAAATTGCCACATTTACCCCTAAAATGTTTTGGGAAAAGGAAAATATTACATTCATCAGGCCATTGATTGATACGGATGAAAAAGAGTTAAGAGGGTTGGCATCCGACTTAAACTTCCCTATTTTTGATCTAGGCTGCCCTGCTAATCGTCATACAGAAAGGCAAGAAACAAAAGAATTCTTGTCCTTTTTATACAAAAAGAATCCGGAAATTCGTAAAAATATAGCTAGATGTTTGCTTAATTATGATAATTATGAACTGCCTTTCAATTATCTTGAAAATGCTTGTTATGAGAATGAATCCTATTCCTTGAAAGAAATAACAACGCCAAATGAGATGAGAAATACGAAAATCTCGACAAAAAGGTTAAAAGAGAACGAAAAAGATTTTCTAATTTTGCATAAGCATAAAAAAGTTGGAGAAATATCATATAGATTAGTTAGAAATCATATATATGAAATATTCAATCTTGATGGCGATAAAGAAAGCATAGAAATTGCTATAAATGAATTGGTGAGGGAAATATCAAAGAGGTCAATTCCTGCCACGTTCATTCTGACTGGCGTAAGAAAAGAAATCGCAGAAAAATGCCTATTTGAAAGAAAACACGATTATTCAATAAAAGGCTTGCATTATATCAGAAAGACAAAATAAAAGTTCGCATAATAGCGAACTTTTTTATTTCATTACATGCCTTTTTTGGCATTTTCAATGTCTTCTTCCTCTTTCTTTAGAAGAGCGTTCATTCTTTCTTCATCATCATAGGTTGTATCATAAATGAAGACGATTGAAGGAACTTTATAGAGGTCCATTCTTTTTGCAAGTGAGGATCTAACGAACCCCTTGCAACGGTTGAGCTCTTCTAGGTGTTTTTCAGGATTTTTGACACCGATGAAGGAAACATAGACTTTAGCAAGAGAATTATCAGAGTTCATCTCAACGAGATTGACTGATGGGATGCCTACTTTTGGGTTTTTAAGTTCAAATGTAAGAATATCGGAGATATTTCTAGCGATTAACGCTTTAATACGGCCTTGTCTTTGAGCCATTATTTCTTCTCCACCATCTCATATCCTTCGATGATGTCTCCTTCTTTTAAGTCATTATATCCTTCGATCGTAAGACCACATTCATAGCCTTCTTTTACTTCTTTAGCATCATCTTTGAAGCGCTTTAATGAAGCGAGTTTTCCTTCATATGTGATGACGCCATCTCTTAAAAGACGAATCTTTTCATTTGCTTTTAATAAGCCGGAAGTAACATAAGAACCTGCGACTGTGCCAACATGAGAAATCTTGTAAATATGGCGAACTTCTGCTTGGCCAGTGACATTTTCGACTTTTTCGAATTTGTACATACCTTTCATGAGGTTTGTCATTTCATCGATCAATTCGTAAATAATACGGTGTGGTCTGATTTCAATCTTTGCTTCAGCAGCTTTTTGGGAAATTCTAGCATCTGGGCGAATGTTGAAAGCGTAGATAACGGCATTGGAAGCTTGTGCAAGAAGAATATCAGAGTCGTTGATTGCACCAGCTTGGGCAGCAACGATTTTGATTTTGATTTGCTCATTCGAGAGTTTCTCAAGCGAAGCTTTTAATGCTTCTGCGGAACCATCAGTATCAGCTTTGATAATAACGTTGATATTTTGGACGTTTCCAGCATTGACGAGATTGTTTAAATCTTCTAAAGACATGGCGGCAGTTCCTGCTTGAGCTTTTGCTTTATTGGCAAGTGCTCTTCTTTCAGCAATGTCTTTTGCTTCTTTTTCGGTTGGGAATGCCATAAATCTATCGCCGGCATTTGGGACAGCCGAAAGCCCAGTGACAGAAACTGGGGTTGATGGTCCGGCCGACTTAGTGACCGTTCCATATTCGTTGACCATACGGCGGATTTTGCCGTATATCTCACCAACGACAACGTAGTCAGAATTATTTAATGTACCATTTTGAACAAGAAGAGTTGCCTTAGGGCCTTCTCCCTTATCAAGATTTGCTTCAAGAACAGTTCCGATGGCATAACGATTTGGGTTTGCTTTTAATTCCATCATCTCAGCTTTTAAGAGAACTGCTTCGAGTAAGTCCGATAAACCTGAGCCAGTTTTAGCGGATGTCTCAACCATGAGAACATCTCCGCCATATTCTTCGCCAATGACGTTATGTTGCATAAGCTCTTCCTTGACTTTATAAGGATTAGCACCTGGAGCATCCATCTTATTGATGGCGACAATTATTTGGCAATTAGCCGCCTTTGCGTGGTTTATGGCCTCTATTGTTTGAGGCATGACGCCATCATCAGCAGCAACTACTAATATGACAATGTCGGTAACGTCGGCTCCTCTAGCACGCATAGCGGTAAATGCAGCATGCCCAGGAGTATCGATAATTGTTACCTTCTTGCCATGTATTTCTTTTTGATAAGCACCAATGGCTTGGGAAATTCCACCGGCTTCTCCGCCAGCAACGTTAGAATGTCTGATGGCATCGATGATAGAAGTTTTACCATGGTCAACGTGTCCCATGACCGTGACAATAGGTGCTCTTTCTTTTAAATTAGATGGATCATCTTCGATTTCTAGTTCTTCGAAATGTTCAGCATCAACGATTTTTTCCTTTTTGAAATCATAATCGTATTCCAAACAAATCGTTCCGATTGTTTCATCATCAAGCATTTGGTTGATGGTAACCATTTTGCCATTCATGAATAAAAATTTGATGATGGCATTAGCTGGAACGTTAATTGCTTTAGAAAGTTCAGAAACAGACAAAGGCTTTGAGTAAACGAAAACTCCTCCGTTAACTTTTGCAAAGTCTTCTTTTTTCTTTTGGAATGGACGAGACTCAAAATTAGCTTGGCGAGTATTGCCTTTATCGTTCTTTTTTGAGGTGAATTGATTGTTTTTCTTCATTATTTAGCCCCTTTCAAAGATTTACTTACATAGGCTAAAGCGGCCTTTTTATCCACGATGCCTATAAAATTAACTCCACCATGTCCTAGGGCGTTTCCGAGTTCTTCAGACGAGAAATTCTTATCATCCATAGGCAAATGGCGAGAAACAAGTTGTTTTTTAATTGTTTGAGATTGGTTGCTTGTTAGATCGTTTGCAACCACAACATACTTAACCTTATTTAAGTGGGAAAGGAAATCTTCGCCTATTATCGCTCTTTTTGAGACATATAGAAGGCCTAAAAAACCCAACAAATGATTTTCTTGCATATTTCCTTTCCTCCTTAAAAATTATTGGTTATTAGTTGTTATCGTAATAATCATCGAAATCTTCGTAGTCGATGGAGTCATCCTCATTTTGCATGGCTTCATTTTCTTCTTGTTCGATTTCGGCGAGTTCTTCTTCGGAATAGATTGGCATTGCGCCAGTTGCTGGAACTTCGCTTGGAGCGACGTGAGCAACTTCAGTATCGGAGATATTGTGTGGGCGTTTGCTCTTTCCGAATTTATTTGCGCCCTTCTTCTCTTCTTTCTTTTCGGAAGAGTTGGCAAGTTCTTTTTCGAGTTCATCAAGAGTTTTTGTTGTCTTGACAGCGGTTGTTTCGGTGACTTTCGCTGGCGCTGGCTCAACTTTTGTTTCTTCGATTGTTGTTGGCTTGCTTTCCTCGGTTCTAGATGCTTCGATAGTTTCTGTAGCACTTAGAGTTTCTTCAAGTTCAACATCATCCTCATCGATTTCTGGAACTACTGGAGCAATTTCTGGAGCTGGCTCGTTTGCTTTAGAAGCCATTTCTTCAGCAGAACGCTTAGCATATTCTTGACGGCTCTTGGCTTTTTTGAGTTCTTCTGCGGTCTTTTCGATTTCTTCGATTGGAGTGTATTCGATTTCTTCGTCCTCAGCATCGGATTTCTTATAAATACGGATGCTCCAGCCTGTTAATTTGTTGGCCAAAGAAGAGTTGGATCCCTTTTTGCCAATAGCGGTTGTATAGACATCATCTTCAACAACAACGATGGCAGTTGGGCATGGTGTAGCATTTTCGTCAACGATTTTAACGCCAATGACATTTGCTGGACGCATAGCTTCAGCAAGATAAAGTGGGATATAATCGCTAAATGGGATGATATCGATCTTTTCTTTGAATTTTGCGTTACCTAATTGGCCAACGACTTTTTGGATTCTTGAGCCACCTTGGCCAATACATGCGCCAATTGGATCGACATCTTCAACGGTTGAAGCGACTGCGACTTTGCTTCTAACGCCAGCTTTACGGGCAATGCCTTTGATGACGACGGTGCCATCGTAGATTTCATGGATTTCTTCTTCAAAAAGTCTCTTTAAGAAACCATCGGAAGAACGGGTAGCTTTGATTTGTTGGTTCTTATTAGAATTGAGGTTATCATTCTTAGGTTGTTTGACTTCTTCAATATAAACCTTGATGATATCGCCAAGTTTGAAATCTTCATCGCCGATCAAGTCTTCTCTCATTAAATCGGTTGTGCCTTTGCCAATGTTGACTGTGACGGAAGAACCGGAGACTGCTTCAACGGTGCCTGTGACAAGTTCACCAATATGGTCTTTGTAGATTTCGTAAAGAACTTCGTGTCCAGCGTCATTGATTTTTTCAGTCAAAGCTCTACGGAATGAGGAAGCTGTGAGTTTAGAAAGGGTTTCAAATGGACAATAAACACGATAATCTTCGCCAACTTTGATGTTCTTTGCTTCTTTTTCAATTAAGGTAATGAGATATTTCATTTCGGCCTTTTTATCTGCATTTCCACGGGATTTGAGATAAGAAAGTTCTTCTTTGATTGCATCAATTTTGTCTTCGGCCTCATATTGAGCGTCCTCAACAGAGATTTCAAGATAATCATCTTGGACCTCTTCAACAACTTTTTTGAGTTGGCAAATCGTAACGTGACCTTTTTCTTCATCAATTACGACTTCAACTCTAGCTTCTGGCATATCTACAGGGAATTTACTTTTGGAGCGTGGACCGCGTAAATATGTGGTGTAGCCTGCTTGAAGAGCATCATGCAAAGCATTGATGACGGCTTGGTGGGAAACGCCTCTTGCTTCAGCAATGGCGTCAACGGCTGTTTTGAATTCTTCTACATTCATAATTTTTCCTTCTTTTAGAATTTGATCGCTAAACGAGCCTTATCAATTGTCTCTCGTTTAAGAATAATTGTTTTTGTCTTGGATTTTTCTCTAATTCCAAGTTTTACCTCATCTGAGTTTACTTCGAGGAGATCTCCTTCAAGAGTGTTTTCTCCTTTGTAAGGATGAGATAGATGGAAATTGACGTAATTTCCTACATACTTCTCGAGTCTATCTAGTTTAAGAGGCTTTTCAGCACCAAGAGAGGAAACATCAAGTGTATATGCTCCAGGTATTGGATCCTCTTTATCGAGTAATGGATTGATGATATCACTAACAAGGACAATGTCATCAAGGGATATTGGGGAATCTCTATCAATATAGACATGAAGGGTCAAGCCGTCGCTTTCGCGAACAAGAGACACTTCAGCTAGTGTGTAACCTTCTTTTTCAAGAACTGGTTCTAATATCGCCTTTACATCATCTATTTCTTTCATTTTTTCCTCCTAAATAAACAAAAAGTGGCTCCATACGGACACCACTCAAGAAATATGAGCGTCGTAGAGCCTTTTCCAAGGATCATCTACGTAGATATTATCAATTAAAATTACTTTAATATCAAGTAAATAATAATAGATTTTCATAGAAATCCAAATTATTGAAACATGAAAAGAAAAAACTAGCTTATTTGCTAGTTTGTAATGTTTTCTTCATGGTGCCCCGACGCAGAATCGAACTACGGATTGAACCTTACCATGGTTCCGTTATACCATTTAACTATCGGGGCAACCGCCTTAACAGGCGAAAATGATTATAGATAATTAGACTCATTCATGCAAGAAGAAACTAATTATTCTTTAACAATCTCACCTAATAAATCGTAAACTCCTGCTTTAAGAATCTTAACTTTGACGATATCGCCTTCGTTAAGTCTAGTTTCGGATTTGAAGAAAATGTTGCCATCTATTCCATCTGGAGCGTTCCAATACGAACGGAGAGAGTACATCTTTTTCATCTCGTCATAGCCAATGACTAAGCCTTCCATGACTTCACCTACTTTTTCCTTATTTAAGGAGAAGGTGATTTGTCTTTGCTCTTCCATCAACTCATTGTAACGTTGTTTTTTAGTTGACTCTCTAACTTGGCCTTTACGGTTATATGCGGCTGTTCCCTCTTCTCTAGAATAAGTGAAGACGCCTAGGTGGTCAAAACGAATTTCTTTGATAAAATCTAGAGTTTCTTGGTGATTTTTCTTCGTTTCACCAGGGAATCCCGTTATTAGGGTGGTACGGAGCACAGCATTTGGCATCAAAGTCTTGATTTTCTTGAAGAGATTTCTCATATCTTGAACGTTTCCATGACGATTCATTGCTTTTAAAACGTCATCTGAGGCACATTGAATAGGTACATCAAAATATGGAGCGATGCTCTTAGAATTGGCGATGAATTCTAATTCTTCATCGGTTACTTCTTCTGGATAAAGATATAAAAGCCTGATTGAATAGAAACCTAAAGAATCTAATTCTTTCATCAAATCGAGCATATTTGGCGAATGGGATGGGAAATCCTTTCCGTAATGCATCGGATCTTGGGAAACTAAAGATATTTCTTTGATTCCATCATTTTTTAGCATTTTCGCTTCTTCTATGATTTCATCAAATGGGCGAGATTTCATTCTTCCTCTTATATATGGAATAGCGCAGAAAGCGCACATATTATCGCATCCATCAGATATTCTAAGATATGCTGAATAGGAGGAGGTCGAAATCACCCTTCTTAATGGAGAGATAGGCAAAAGATCTTTCTCGCCTATTAATTCGCCAATTTTCGTGTGTAATGTTGAATATTCCTTAATTGGCACCCAAAGATTTACTTCAGGAATCGCTTCTTTTAATTCACCTAAGTTTCTTTCAACAAAACAGCCTACGGCAATGAGTTTAGCGTTATATTTAGCCATTGAAAGAATAGTATCTATCGCCTCTTTTTTGGCATCTTCAATGAAGCCGCACGTGTTAACGATTATTAAATCTGCATCATTTGGTGATGAAGAGAGAATGTAATTATTTAACGGGAACATCGCTAAAATCATCTCGGAATCAACGAGATTTTTAGCGCATCCTAATGAAACTAAGCAAACCTTTTTCATTTTATTTAACTTCGTGGGCACCTTCTTGAGGAATCGACACTTCAAGAATGTTCTTCTTTGGATAATATTTTTTCATTCCCGTCATGAATTCATCAAATTCTTCGGTTGGAACGAAACAGATTATGGAACCGGCAAGACCGCCACCCATAACTCTAGCTGAGCCACGTTTTAAGAATAATGAGGCTCTTTCAACCGCTTCAAGAGGTGAAGAAGAGTAATTTCTTCTGATCATTACGTTATGAAGCAAGGACATTTGTGAGAGTTCACTTTCTTTTTCAAGTTCAAGGAACCAATCAAAATTGTTTGTTTCGAAAGCTTTTTTTGCTCTTTCGACTCTTTGATTCTCTCCAACAAAGTGAAGGGCTCTGAGTCTTGGCCTATCGTCCATTGTCACAACATGGATCTTTTGATAGAACTCTTCAAGAGAAACTTCGGAAAGAACCTCTTTTCTATAGAGATTCTTGGCTACTTGTTTCATATCGTTTGGCATTTCGGAATACAAATCGGAGAGACCAGCGTGGGATGAGCCAGGATTGACGATGACTATTTTCATATCCCATGATGGGAATGGGAGAGGTTCAACGATAGGATTTGCCAAATCGGAGAAATCTAAATAGCAGACTCCGCCAAATGACGAACCGCATTGATCGAGAAGACCGCTGGCTTTTCCGAAGTAGACATTTTCGGCATATTGGCCGATTTTTGCTTTTTCGATTTTCGAAATCTTTCCCTCGTTATAGAGAACGTTTTCGACTTCTGCGACATAAAGTTCGAAAGCTGCGGAGCTAGAAACACCAGCGCCTTTATAGATATCGGAAATTATTGCGGTATCGAATCCACCGATTTTATAGCCACAATTTTGAAGGGCTTTGAGCACCCCTTTCACTAAAGAAATAGGGCGGCCTTGTTCTTCTTTAACCATCTCAAGATGTTTTAAGTCGACTTGGAAAGAACCATATCCTTCAGAATAGAAATTGATGATATTATCGTTTCTTTCTTTTAGTGCGCCTTTGATCCCTTGAGAGCAGGTAGCAACGATGCAACGACCTTTTTGATGGTCAGTATGATTGCCAATTATCTCCAATCTTCCATATGAGGCAAAATGCCTAGTTGGTTCTTCATTGTTGAATTCTTTTTTGAAAATGTTATCAATATGTGTATATTTTCCCATAACTTACTCCTTAAATGTCTTCCCGACAAATTTCTTAAATCCTTCCTTGCCTTTATTCGTATCTTTAAAGACCGCCACGTTCTTCAAGATATTGCGACAGACGTTATTGATGTAGTCTTCAGCCGTTTGACCAGCTTTTATCGCAACAATCATATCCTTGAAATCTTTCATATCAGGATATTTTGCAAGATATTCATTCTCTGGAAGCTTTGCTGATTCTTTGGCCTCCTGAATTTGACGTTTCAGTCTTGCTGGCAAAATGAATAAGCCAGCCGCCTCAATAAGGCCAATCCCTTCATGTTTAATTGAGAAATATTCAGGATGGGCATGGAAGATGCCTTCGGGATATTCTTCATTTGTGCGATTGTTTCTTAAAAGAAGATAGAGGTTATAGTTCCCTTCTTTTTTATGTGAAATGATGGTAATGGCATTATGTCTTACACCATTTTCGTTGGCGATTATGTCGTTTTCTAAGTCATCATAGATAAGCCAATTGTCTAAAATCTTATCAGCTTGGGCTATGACATCTTCTTTGTCTTCGCCTTCGATTTTTAAAACCGATAGATAGAAATCAAGGATTGATACGGTAGTATTTTTCGAAGAATGATACACTTCTTCGAGATTCTTTGCTTTAAATATCGGAAGAACGGGAAGACCGCCTTGGAAATGTTCATGATCGAGAATTGAACCACCAACAATCGGTAAGTCAGAATTGCTTCCTAAGAAGAAAGATGGGAACATATCGACGAAATCAAGCAATCTGACGAACGTTTTATGCTCAATATGCATAGGTGTGTGCTTATCGATGAAGCAAATTCCGTGTTTTTTGAAATATCCATATGGAGAATATTGGAAATACCATTTTTCATCGGCTAAGTTCAACGGAATGAATCTTATTGTGGAACGAGCTGGTTTTTTAGCATCGCCATAAAAGCCTAAATTGTCATGGCAAAGCCTGCATTTTGGATAATCCGAAGATACTTTGGTAAGTAATTTTGCTATATCCTTGTTGCTTTTTTCAGGTTTAGAAAGGTTGATTGTTATCTTTAAGGATGGTCCATCATTAAAAGATGCATCCCATTCTAGATTTTGATCAACTTTAGTTTTTTGGAAATATCCATTCGTGATAGAAAGATCGTAAAGGTAGTCCATCGCTTTAGTATCTCCTTCTTTCAAAAGAGAGAAGAACTTTTCATTAACTTTTGATGGAGTCGGTGAAAGAAGTCCGAAAATGAAATCCGCCTTAAGAAAAGCTTCTTCTTCGCTTATTCCTTTTTCTTTAACTTCAGAATCAACGATTGCTTGTATCAAGGTATCCGGTACCTTCAATTCGGCAATCTCTTTTTCATTTATTTCTCCAAAATATGGGGTATCTTTGTCAAAAAGGTGCAAAAGAACATTTTTGAAATATATCTCATCTTCTTCATCTAATCCTAGATGCGTTTTTGCATAATAGACTAATTCGTTAATTGTTTTTTCGATCATATCTTACCCCTTGCAATTGAATTCGTATTCAATGAAATTTCTTTGTGGTAAATCCGCTTTGACGAGCATTCTTTCGAAATCAAGAGCTTCATATTGCGGCTCGATTGCAACAGACGAGTGTTGAGCGTTTAAGTTCGCGTTGCTAAGTTCTTGGCCAAAAGGTCCGCAATTGCTCGTATAAATCACGACATCGTCGTATGAAGAACGGACATAGAGAATGTATTTATCGTTCTCCAATATAACATGTGGCACGTCTTTTTTTCTGTCTTTCTTATGGAAAGCGGTATCTAAACCGCCATTTGTTAAGAAATATTGATTTGAGATAACTTCATTGATTTCCTTACCTTCGTTAAGGTCGGCAAAGGAAGGGATATCGATATAGTTTTTAGGAGTCAAGTCATCGTTATAAGTAAGAATTGAATCAGCATCAATCGTTAAGAAATTGTTTTTAATAGATGATTCTCCGCCTAAATTGAAATAGGTATGAATGGTTAAATCAATTGGGGTGTCTTCTTTAGAAACCGTTTTAAATTCGATACGAACCTTTTTTTCTTTTTCCGGGATAATGTAGCGAACTCTGGTTGAAACCTCGCCTGGAAAGCCTTGATCAAGATCATCAGAAACCAAATAATAATCGACAACAAGGCCTTCTTTATTTCTAGACATGTTCATTTGAAATAGTCTAAAAGAGAAACCTTCTTTTCCGCCATGAAGCGTTTTGGCTCCTTCATTTTGGTTTAGATGGTAAGATTTTCCATTAAAAGAAAGAACACCATCAGGAATTCTTCCGGCGATACGACCTACGCATTTTCCATGGTATGCATTATCATCCATCCAGGCGAAATAATCTTTAAAACCAGCGACCATAGGCACGCCATCGAGTTTAATTTGATATATTCCAGCGCCAAAATCACATAATGTAACTTCCATTCCGACCGAATTTGTTGCGACTAAGAACGTTGCTTGTCCAACGCTTTTGCTTTCTATTATCATTCTGGATCTAGCTCCTTAAATAATTCTTTCTAACTTTTTGTAAGATAATTCGAGTGATAGAGGGTATAAAGGACTTGTTTCTTTTGGAACGCGTTTATCTAAGAAGAAATGTCACTTTTCTTTGTTTTTCCTTCAATAGTCTCAGGAATTGACATCACTTTATTGAGTTTCTTAACCCAATTGATGAAATCCTTACCCTTATTAATTTTAATTCTCTTTACTAATATTAACAACTTTCTAGAGCCTTTTTTTCATATTCATCTAAAAGATGGGAGAAACTGATGATGTTTGGATGAGGATAAGTTTTTCCAAAAATATTCATAAATCATAAGAAAGGTGAGAACAAACGAAGAATATGCCAAAGTAGCCCTTTCTTCTTTCTCCAAGAAACCCACGTCTCATACTTAATTTCCTTGGACCGTGTGAGTGTTTTGAAATAATCATCCTTAATTTCTTTCGATATTTCCTCACCAATTAGTAAGGTTCCATTTTCGGAATGCAAATAAAGCGAGCGGAAATCAAGATTAATGGTTCCAACAGTTGAAAGCTTGTCATCGGAAATGAAAGTCTTTGCATGTATGAAACCGTCGGTGAATTCATAAATTTTTACACCTGCTTTAAGAAGAACACCGTAATATGATCTAGTTAATTGGTAGACGATTTTTTTATCAGGTATTCCAGGGGTGATGATTCTAACGTCTATCCCAGATAAAGCTGCCAAAGTAAGGGCATTTATCATATTATCTGACGGAATGAGGTATGGCGTTGTTATATAGACGTATGCGCTAGCATTGTTCAGGATAGAAACATAAGTACTTTCGCCAGCGTTTCTAATCGTGTAAGGAACATCGCCATATGGGAGAACAAGGCAATCATTTGGAATAAATTTATCTTCTTTTGGCATAAAATGGTTCGGCTTATAAAAATCGTAATCTATAACGTTCTTAGGGTCGAATTTAGTCATCCATGTTGAAAGGAAGAGGAGGGTATAGCCATATACCGCTTCGCCTTCGACTCTTATAGCATTGTCTTTCCAAACGCCGAAACGGTTTTCGACATTGATGTATTCATCAGCCAAATTCACGCCACCCGTATAGCCAATATAGCCATCGATAACCATGATTTTTCTATGATCTCTTTGGGAAAGACGAGCATCGACAAAAGGCTTAACCTTTCCGTATACGCGCCCTTTTATACCATCTTTTGCCAATTGATCTTCATAAAGGATAGGACGCCAAGCAACATTTCCTACATCGTCCCAAATAACGCGAACATCCACGCCTTCTTTAGCTTTTTCTTTTAGAATTTCGTAAATAGCATTCCACATTTTGCCTTTGGTGATGATAAAGAATTCTAAGTAAATATAATGTTTTGCGGCTTTCAAATCTTCCAGCATCTTCGGAAACATATCTTCGCCAAAAGGGAAATATTCGACTGCCGAATGACCATAAAGAACGGCATTTGTTGAATTTTCAAGGTATTTAGCAGTTTTATAACCAGCAAGGCTTTTCTCTTTTGCTAAGTTGTTGATTGATTCTAATTGTTCGCCATTTTTAAGGATGGAAAAATAATTTCTGAAATATCTTTTTTGCTTAGGCGAGGTGTATTTATGTGCGAAAAGAACATAAATTGTTGGGCCAACAATTGGTAACATACCCACAATAAAAAGCCAAGCAACTTTGAAATTTGGAGCAGATTCACCCAAAACTATAATTAGCCCAAGAATGAAATTAATGACATAAACTTCGATAATTACAGCAATAACCGCAGCACTAGAAAAGTCATAGATTGCATATAAAACAACAGCCGTAATGATCAAAGCGATTTCTAACAAAACCGTTAGATATGTGAGGATCATTGACCAAGCGCGTCTACGAAAAAATCTCATACCTTATTATTGTATGAGATATTTCTTGGAAATGGAATATTTCTCTAAGAGAAGTTCTCTTATTTAATCATCGTTATCGAAAGCTTCTAAGCCTTTTTTCACAGCCATTTTGCCACTTCTCTTAATTGATTTTACAAAGAAGAATATGACCATGGAGGCAATCAAGCAAGCAAGAGCATATAAAGGAAGGAAAGAGAATGAGAATTGAGGTATGAGAAGCAAGGCGCCAAGGGCAATCGGCGTGATTGTTTGAGCGGCCATCGAAGAAGCGTAGTAATATCCAGTGAATGCACCTATTTTCTTAGAGGAACAAAGTTCAACAACCATTGGGAAGGAATTCAGATGCACTAAAGACATCCCAAAGCCCTTAAAGAACCAAACAATATAAATAATGAACGGGAAAGTTCCGCTTCCAGCAGAATTTTTAAGAACGGTGAAGTTCATAATTAGCCAAACCGCATAGGCAATTGCCGTTAAAGACAAGCCACTAAAAATCGTCCACTTTCTACCAATTTTCTCAGCAATATAGCCACCTAATGCAAAACCTAGAACAGAGCCGATTCCACCAACGATGGTGTTAATCATGTTGCTAGAGGAAGATGCGCCAAGATAGTAAATGGTGTAGTTGCCCATAAAGGTTCCTATACCGTTATCGGCCATAAACCAGAAGAACTCCGCTCCTAAAATAAGGAAGAGCATGATCTTGTTTGCCTTGGTCAACGGCTTATCATCATCAACTTTATCAACGGTCGCGGAAACTTCTTCTCCACGCGCTAATTCATCTTTGACCTCTTCTTTGATTTTGTTTTCTTTGATCAAAATGAATAAGACAATGGCGGAAATAACCATCAAGACAGACGCTACAAGGAATGGGATTTCAATTGCCCAGATATTGTGATAAGCCCAAGTATGTGCGGCAAGAACTTTTTCTCCTGCCTCGTTAGTAACCTTCTTTGAGCCTAAATATTCAGACATGACAAAGAAAATGCCAACAACTGTTGCAAAGGCTCCTCCAATATAACCCATGATATTGATGATGCCATTTGCCTTTGAACGTAATGGTTTTGGCGTTATATCAGGCATTAAGGCAACTGCAGGATTGCGGTACATCATCATAAAGATAACGACTATAGCCATCATCGAGATAGTGCCGGCTAGGTTATTGAAATGATAGAAAAGAGGGATAAATGGGAAGGCGACTGCACACACAAAGGTTCCCACCAAAATATATGGCATACGTTTGCCAATCTTCGTATTGGTCTTGTCAGACAAATGACCAAATATAGGAAGCAAAATCAATGCGGCAAGATTATCTAAAGCCATAATAACGCCAACAAGATATTGCAATGAACGTACTTGCTCGTCGCTTGCCGTTGCGGTTTCAACGCCATAGATAGCCTTTAAGAACAAATCTGTCAGAATTGTCGGACACCATGAGTCGTAGACTTGCCAGAGCAAGAGAATTCCGAAGAATGCGAAACCAATAATAAAAGTTCGCTTGATGTTGAGTTTGAAAGGTGCAGCCGTGGTAGAAGACTTCTCCCCCGTCATAGGCGCTGTTTTATTTTCCATAAGCATATTTAATTTAACACAAAAAAAGAATTTGCAAAATAATAAATCGGTAAATAAGGAATTTTTTATGTTTTATTTACAAAAAAGTCGCCTATCATGGCAACTTCTTATTAAACTTTATTATTGGTATATGGAGGATTCCATTCAAGTCCTTCTTCTTTTAGGAATCTTCTTTTCAAAGAATTGAACTTTTGTTCTGAAAACTGTTCTTTATTATCTTTGAAATAGGCATCGATTTTGGCGTTCACTTTATCGATAAGGCGGACATAGAACGGATTAGTTTCAATCGGATCAAAGACAATTTGAGGAGTTTCTTTTTCTAATGCGAACAAATCTTTTCCATCATCTTTTCCAAATTGGAGAATGAGTTCTTCGTATGAGGGCATATGCTCCTTGATCTCATCTTCAGGAAAACGTTTAGCTAAGGCAATAACATCTTTCTTTAAGGCGATTGCTTCATCTCTTCTTCCAATTTTCAAGGCAAAATATGAAGCTTCGGAAACACATTCGATCTCTTTTCTTACGTCTTCAAGCATTTGAAAATCATTCGCTAAGTTCTTAAAAAGGTTGAATTTGATATCATGGGTCGCCTCGATTTTCTTTATAAGAGCGTAAGCTTCATTAACCGCCTCTCTTCCTTGAAAGGTTTTTCCATCTATTTTAAGAGCTTCGAAATACAATAAATCTAAATTTATCATATCAAGCGGAGATAGGGGATATTTTTGCTTAATTATTTCATTTCTAAAAGAAAGAACTATTGGAGAATAATTTTTAGAACGATCATCCAATACTTTTTTAGAAAGGAACTCATAATTTTCCTTGAGGTTATCCTTTGTTATCGTATCAATTTTATCCATAAATTAATTATATCAAATTATTAAAAAGAAAAAGTCACCTATTTCTAGATGACTTAAAGAAAATAACTTTCTTATTATTTGCCTTTGCCTAAGAAATCAAAGACAGCTGGAAGAATTGCGACAACGCCACCAAGGAGTGATAAGATGCCAGCAATGATCCATCCTGCGCCAAGACCCCATCCATCAGCAATGTTGCCATCCCAGTTAACACCAGCAAAGCAAGGAAGTTCGATGAATAAGAAGATTCCTGCAACGATTAAAGCAATAACTGCAACGAGATTCAAAATGCCTGCAAATTTGTCTAAAGTATGAATTTTGAAAAGTGGGAGCAAGAAACCAGCAAGCAAGATAATCATAGCGACTATGATAAGAATGAATGCGATAATTGCAGACCATGTGCCTTTATAAGCAACCTTTCCCAAAAATCCTAAATTTGCAATTTCTCCGCCAAAGATACCCATAGTGCCGCTGACTTCAACTGATGCGCTACCGTTTGAGGCAGCCAAAGATGGACAAGCAAGCATTAAGATGAAAGCGACTAAAGCAAGAACGAATGCAGCGATTCCAGAGAATTTTAAAGCTTTTTTCATAATATTATTTCCTTTCCACCGAGAATTATAAAAAGGCAAGAGCCTAAATTCCATTAAAATTTAATTAAATTTAAATTTAGTCTAGGGTTTTCAACGAATCGTTCATATCAATTCCTTTTATTTTTGGGAAAAGAAGAACATTAACAATGAAAGTCGTGCCTAAAAGGATCATGTATGAAAAAATATATGAATACCATTTCACATCGCTAATTGAGCCGAATTCCAACCAATTGAAAACAAAAGCCATTAAACCAGCAGCAATTGGAAGTCCTAAAAGTGCCGCTCCGGCTGAAATAATAAGGATTTCTCTGAAAGTATAAGAGGAACATTCTCCATCATGATAGCCAAGCACCTTTAATGTGGCAATTTCTCTTTGCCTGTCTTGGATATTCATATTTGCCAAGGAATAAACAACGACTATAGACATCGCTAAGGCAAAAAGAACGATAATTGTCGATATTAGCCCCATAGATGATGCGACATTCCCAAATAGAACATCGTTTTTCAAAGCTTCTGAAATATCCAAAAGGCCAAAGCCAAGCATCAAAAGGACCATAGACCCGATTACGGAAAGGGATGTTAAAATCAGGTTCTTCTTCTGACGAAAGATATTTCTAAAAGACGATTTGAAACGGAAGGGTAATCTTTTCCAAATAAAAGGGATTTTCTCAAGTAAAATCTTCTTGCCTGGTTTAGGGGCTTCGGCTTTAGTTAACTTTGCAGGCGTTTCTTTTAAAAGTTTTAATGAACAATAGAGCGTAACCCCCAATGAAAGTAACAAGACAGCTGTAAGCAATACATAGCCCGATAGATTAAAGAAAGAGATATGTAATGCCGATGACATTTCGAAAATGCTTTGATAAGCAGGCAAAACCACGCTAGGAACAAGAGGCAAGCCGATAAGGAGGCCAATAATTCCGCCAATTAAAACGGAAATCGTTGAAAAAATAATATATTTAGAGGTTATTTTCTTTCTTGAGACCCCCAATGAAAGATAGGTGGCAATAACCGCTCTTTCATCTTTTATAAGTCGAGAAATGGTTATTAAATTTACTAAAGCGCATACAACCATGAAAAAAATAGGGAAGACATATGTTATTTTTCTAACTTTTTCGTTGTATGTTTTGAATAAATTATATGAAACGTTCTCCTCAAGGGTGAGAGCCTCAACGTTATCTTTCCCAAACTCATCAAGCAAGATTTCTTTCTTCTTGTCTATTTCATTTTTATAAGTTGTTGAAAAATATTCAGACTTATTTTTATAAACGATTTGCACATCCGTATATGCGAAAAAAGTTTTCAAAGGAACGTCAATACCCACCGAATCAAGATGAATTTTCTCAGGAAGAAGATTTTCATCTATATAAAATGCCGCATCTATGTATTTATCTTCATCGCCTTCGAGCATGGCATTTTCTTGTTGAACCGAATTATATAGAGGTGAAGATACGATACCCACTACTTCGAATTTAAGTGCCGAAGAGCCAATGATCGAAGAAACATCGAGTCCATCGAACATTTCACTAAGTTTTTCTAGAGAAATCTCTACTGTATCGCCTATTTTATATGAATTCCTATTTTTGTTTCCTTCTAATGCGAGGACTTGAAGGTTTTTCGAAAAATCGTATGTAAGCGTCGGTTTTTGCCCTTCTAACAACGTTAATCTCCCTACTTCAGATGATAAATCTTGAACATACATACGATATATGTCG
>CAVFKA010000016.1:0-25766 GCA_963623195.1 bacterium
TTGCGTTCTTTTTTCTTTAATTGATACACGCATGCCTTCTTTTAAGAAAAAAGGCCAGGAATTAACCTAGCCAATTTTATTTTGTTAGAAACGATTAAGCGTTGAGAGTGAACCACTCGTATTCGACTGGATCATCTTCTTCTTCAGGGAAACCAATGATGTAGTTGGTTTCTGTTTCTTCTTGTCCAGACCATGTTGTTTCAGCAGCATAGATGCCAAGTAAACCATAATCTTCTAAGAGAGACCCACCAATATCAAAGTTGGTGAAGGTTGAACCATTAGCTTCTTCAACTTGGAAGACCATTGAACCGCTATCGCCAATGCCATAGTAGTAATAGAAATCATATGAAGAGCCGCTTGTGATGTTCAATGTGCCTTTCTTATACATGACGCCATTGATTTCTTTGCCATCTTCAGCAGTGAAGCTCATTGTTGCAGCAACAAAGCTACCTTCCATATAACGTGGGTCGGCGCTATTAACTTCATCTGCGTAATCATGGGCAGTCCATGTCGTTCCTTCAATGCTTGATGGAAGTAATGATTGTCCAGCTTTGATTGTTAGCTTAACGGTGCTAGAAACGCTTGCGTCACGGCTATCAGTAACGGTGATTGTTTCAGAAATATCTGCCTCTGTAGAAACAGCTGTGGCATCAATCGTTAAAACGAATGCAGGATAGGAAGAAATGATGACGTCTGTTGGCTTAACTTGTTCGCTAACGCTGACTTTAACGTTTTCATTGGAGCAAGAAACGATTGGTTTAGCAACGCAATCAGTTGGAGAAGCCCATAAATAGACCTTCATGCTTCTTCCGGCTTTAACGACGACAGAAGAGGATGATGGGACATCGGAATCGGTCTCATTGCCATATTTCCAAACATAATAAGATTTTGGAGCAGGTGCTTCATCAACTGTGATTGTCTTCTTGTATGTGACGGAATTGGTTGTGTGGTTACCAATTGTGACATCGGTTGAACCAGAGCCAGTGCCAATCCATTCTCTTGGTCTAGATTGGTTAATTCCAACGATAGATGGATCATCCGATGCAACAACGCCATATTCCCATGCGTCTAGGGCTGTTGCAGGTAGATAATCTAATTTCAATGTTGTTGTGTATCCAGAAGCGGAATCTTCATCAACATCTACTGTATATGGATCGCGTCTGCATTCATCGATGACTTCCTTGTATTTGACATGACCTTCAACCTTATTTGATAAGCTTCTAGATGTAACAGTGACATTAGAAATTGAGGAAATAAAGTAAGGTGTGGTGTCAAATCCAGAATCAGAGGAGATTGCATCGCCATATCCATATGAAACGGAGCTAGATTGTTTTGTAACGCCGTTTTTGCCTGTTTTTGCAGAACCGCCATTTTCAGCATCGGAATCATTGAAATTCCATGTAGATTCGGTGTGGTAGACTTCTTTGTAGGTAACAGCGGCTAATCTTCCATCAGCATTGATGGTGATTGTCGTGTCATATTGATAACGTGTATGAACTGCTTCATCATCTTCATAGTTCTTCCAAGCATAGATGGTTGTCGTGAATGAGCCATCATCACCAGTTGATGTTGTAAAGGTGCGGTTACATGCTTTGAGTTCATCTTCAACGACGTATCCGATGTAGTAACCATATTGGATTTCACTATTCATTGAGTGAAGTTCGTGGGATGGAGTGATGACTTCTTGAGAGGCCATGTATTCTGTCATTTGATAATGAGAATTTTCGACTTCATCAACGATGGAATATTTGCCAGAATACTTAACTGTATCTTGTGTTTTTGTTCTATCGTAGAAGTTTCCATCAGAATCCTTACCAGTTTCGATATATTCATCAACAACTGTTAAGACACCATCTTTAAGAGATTTATAGACGTGCGAAACATCCGTATCGTCAAGAAGGTTTGTAACGGTTGCTAAAGAACCGTCTTGATATAAATCCCAAGTGTAGGAGACTTTCGATCTAGAATTGCGGTATGAGACGTGATTTAAGCCTTTTACGTTATATGCGCCAGAATCAAGAACGTTTCTTCCAGCATATGAGCCGCAGAAATATGAAGAGATTTCGGAAGCTGAGCTTGGTGCTTTGAAGATTCCTGTACGGTAGAAGGAAATTGGTTTTTCTTTCGTTAAATCAAAAGTGATTTCGTATTTAGCGTTTCCGCCAAGACGGATTTGAGTTGTGGCCTTAGAACCAGATGTATATACATCAGAGATATCGGCATAGCTTCTATCGAAATCGACAGAGCCATAGCCATATTCTTTTCCTCCAGCAACGACAATCAATGATTTTTGTGATTCAGCATTGAATGTGCCTTTGTATGTGCCATCTTCTTGTTTCGTTAAAGAAATAGCAACATCGCCTGAGGTAACAACGTCACCAGTGACGCTTAAAGAAGCGGTGATGGCAACAGCAGTGTCACCCATGACAAATGTATAATGGGTGTCATCAACTTTTGTACATTCTTTGCTATTGGCGTAGATGCCTAATAAGACATAGCCACTTTCTAAAGCAACAGTGATTTCAACAGTTTCGCCTTTAGCAGCTTTTGTTTTGCTTAATGTGACGGTAATTCCATCTGCAGTTCTATCGACGATTGCGTAGGTGGTAACTGTTTGTTCGGAAGAAGAGTTTCCTCCTTTGTCTTGAGATGATTGTTCTGATCCTTGTTGAGAACTAATAACATCTCCACCAGTTGAATCGCTAGTGCTGTTATTTGTTTCTCCACAGCCTGTAAGTAAGAAGGCTGAAGCAAGAACCAATAACGAGTTTTTAATTGATTTCTTCATGTATTGTTATCCTTTCCTTATGCCTCTTCTGCTGGTTCGAATAGACCTAGCAAGGCATTGTTTGTATGAGCGTGAATTCTATCCCCTGTATTCCAAACCGCGAAATAATCGAATGTGAATTCGCTGTTATTCCAGCTAGAAACCTTGTAAATGTACCAATATGTATGATCTTCTGCGATGTTAGTATATTTACTATCGTAAGTATATTTGAAACTTTCGTTTTTGAGAGTGACTCCACCAGATTCTGTGCCACTGATGTAGCCAGTATTGGACTCGATGTCATCGTTCATGAACATCATTGTCATATGGCCTGTGTAAGACTCAAATGCTTTGATGGTAACGAAGTGGTCAACATCGATTAATGAAGCGGCCGCTTCTTCTTGGCTTAATTTCTTTTTAACAGTGACAAGTTTTCTGAAGTGAACGATTGTATCGCCATCTTCAATAATAATATGAGCTTGTCCTTGTTTGTGGGTGAGGATTGTCCAAGATGTTCCTGAAGCACTTGTTTCAATGGTCATAACGTTCTCGTTATCGCTTCTAACCGTTATAACGCCAGTCGTATTATCGGCGATTTCAAATGTTATTGGATAAGATGAGTGACCAGCAAGGGACATTCCAACGCTGATATCGTTAAGGAAACCAGCACTTGAGACGGAGATGCCAGAAGTTACATCTGACAAGTCTTCGATTTGTGTGTGATCAACATCGTCATCATCAACAACTGATGAAGAGGAGATTTCTTCGGATGAAGACGCTTCATCATTTGAGGATACTGAGGTGTTGGTCGTGCAACCAGCGAGAATTGCCGATGTTGCAAGTAATAGTAATAATGATTTTTTCATAACTTTTTAATTTTAACAAATTTCAATCCAAGTACCTAAAAATTAGCTAACTAAAGTAAACGTGCTGTTTTTGAATTGAGCACCGCTTCCACCACCTGTAACAGAGAAAGTATCATTAGAAGCATTATAGACAAGGGTGATGTCCTTACCGTTAGAATTCGAAGCATCATAGAACTTAGTGGTAATTGTTGTTCCACCACTAACTTCATAATCAATAGCGGCAGAAGTATAGTATGGGGTTGAATTCCAAATATATTCTTCCCAAACAAGAGTCATATCAGTTGCATCGAAAACGACGTGATAAGTGAATCCATCTTCAGGCTTACCTGTATACGTTTTCCCAAACCAAGCATATCCTGTAACTTCTTCTTCAGAGAGAACAGTGAATGTCATAGTAGCTAAATCGATCGTTCCAATGATGGTCTTAGAATTGCTTGTAAGGGTGATTGTGACTCCATCGGATGCAATAGTGTAAGAATACACTGCACCATCATATGTAGCAGAGGAAACGCCATCAAGTATTAAAGTTTTGTCGCCTGCTGCAGTATATGTGCCATATTCATCGCCAAGTGTGACTCTATTTGTAGCTCCGCCATTTCCGGTATAGCCAATCTTTAGAAGAGTGGTTTCACCATCTTTGACGGTAAAGACCGCTTTAGCATCAGAAACGTATGTTCCTTCAAGTATTTCAACATCAACATCGAAATGAATGGTATTTTTGGAACCTCTTTCGATGAGAACATTTTGAACATTGACATTGTTTTCATAGAAAGTGGCGAGAGCGTATGTTGTATCACCAATCTTGAATTGGGTTCCTTTTGCTAAATATGTCGCTTCGGCAGAGGATTGTTTGAAAGCAATGGCAATATCGTTTGAAGTGTTAACTGATTCTCTTAAATATGAATCATAAACGAGAACATCTCCAGAATATGAGAAGCTTGCTGTGGAATAGCTTGCGGCTTTATTTAAAGAAGCCGTACCGCTTGTTTGTGTGCCACTAACTGATCCAATGGAATAGTCAGCATATGTCGTTGTAGCAGAGCGAACATAATTGACATCTCCAGATTCAGTAATTGTCATCTTAGCGACGGAATCAAAAGCGGTAAGGTCTCTTGCTCCAGCATAGCTGAAATCAAGGTGAGAATATTCGCCAACGAAGCTGTAGTCTTTGTAAGCATGTAAATTATATTCTGTGACAGTGATGGTGATTTCATTATCGACCATTGGTAATGTGAAATGATAATAGCCATCTTCAAGGCTGCTAGTGAAATCAACTGTTTTTATTTCGCTATTGCCGTCTTTGTAGGAATAAACGATTTTTCTTACGCCATAGTCTTCATCAGAAGCTGTTGCTTGAACATAAAGAACTTCATATGGGATATATGAGTTGGTTACAGCGGTAACTTTGTCGGATTCAAATAAAGATAAGCTAATATGCTCAGAATTCGTTGTTTTGACGCTTATTGGAGTGTATGTGTAGCGAGTCGTGATGGATGTTGCTTCGTGATCCATGACAAAGGTAAATGAAGTTTTGCCTGTTTCTAAATCAATTTCTTTTCCACCAACGGTGATACCACTAAGAACATAGCCTGTAACGTTTGTGGAATATGTGACTAAGATTGTCGCACCATATTCAGCGGCCTTAAATGTCGAAGTAATTTCTTCTCCTTCATCGTCAGTATCTGTGCTCGTAACAGTCTCTAAGTCTGTATAAGTAGTTGATCCAACTTTTTGTTGTTGAACTGATTGAATGAAACCTTGGCTATCATAGGTCGTGAGTTCATAAGATTCTCTAGCCGTTTTAACGGTTATTGAAACGCCTCTTTTTGGCATGGTGAAAGAATAATCGCCATCAAAGCCAGCAGTTAATTCAACGCTATTCGTTCCTGATGTCGCAGCAATGCTAGAAAGCTTGAAACCGACAGCAATAGTTAAAGTGAAATGAACTTCTTCTCCTGCTTCAGCTTTTGAAGGGATGCCAGTAATTGTAGCTCCATCAGAGGTTGTGACGAAAATGTCATATTCTTTCGTTTCTTCAGATGAACTAGATGAGCTGCTAGAAGATTGCTCAGAGCTCGAACTTGAAGATGATGCAGTTTCTTCAGATGAAGGTTTTGTTTCAATTGAACTTGATGAAGAATGTTCAGGGCTTGGAGTTTCGTTAGATGACGATGAATTACTATTCGTACATCCAGCGAGAACAAGCAATGAGGAGATTCCTAATACTAGTAGTTTGGATTTTTTCATAAATTTTTAGTCCTCTTTTTTCGCAATGAATGCATTATGCATTATAGGTAAGAAATTTCAATAAAAAATCACCAAATTTACAATTAATTTCATGATTGTAAAGAAAATTTGCTGAAAATGGATGAAAAAAGATTTCAAATGTCGGACATACGCGATATAAGTTTGTAACCATCAAGGATCGTTAAAACCCCTAGTTTTGAATACTCTTAATCAAGCGAGCAAGTTTATTATGGGGTTTTTGAAAATGTCGTTTTTTGTAGTTTTGCACTTGAATAGATTCAATTAATTCGTTCTTGTTTGTAGTCATTTTATTGATAGGAATGCAAAGAAAATGAACCGATTAGCAAACGTTGTCGTTTTGTTAAAAAATTGGATGAAATGACTTTTGCTAAATCAGATGATGATTTGTCATTTTATTTTGTTGAATGAGAAAGAAAAAAAGAGAGGAATTAACCTCTCTAATAAAGTTTCCAAAAACGAATTAGTGTTTCCACAAAGACCTATAAAGATCACTAGACAATAATTTTGATGCCGTTTTGGTTGGGAAGTATTGAGCCATTTCCATTACATCATTCGCGGACAAATGTTCTTTTCTGCAATAGTTAGCAAGTATCGAATAATTCTTCTTAATTTCAGATAACGGCGTCATTGCTATATAAGATAAGAAAGCGTTTGTTGTCATATTATATTTATCTATTTTGTAATATGGCTTTCTAAGGGTAAAACGTTTCTCAAACATATAGACATTTTTCTTACCTGATGTAGCCCTGTTAGTCATGATTTCTATATGGTCATCAAGGGTAACTTTTTTGCCTTTTAAAGCATTGATAAAATTCTCTCCAGTGTAGAAACCATACACTTCACCATCCTTAGAAATATATCTAAGTTCAATGGCTTTAAGAGCGCTTGGTTCTTCCTTTCCTGGGAGGTAATAAACCCCGTATGAGAAACGGTTAAGATCCTTAGTTTTCGTGAGTCTAAGGAGTTCTTCTTTTACAGCCGCGTCAGTCATGTTTTTATCATGAATATCTGAGAGGAAGAAGAGTTCGGATGGTTCGAATTTCTTTTGTATGTTTGTTAATAATTTGCTTTGCACAATCGAATTATATCATAACCACAAAAAAAGGTAAAAACATAACTTGAAAAATTTTAAAAAAACACCTGTTATCGAATGAATATTTGCATAAAATTACACAATTTCATGAATTTTGAATTTATATGAGCAGTATTTATATAAGGATAGGGGGGTATAAATTGAAGCGTTCGAAGAAAAGAAAAACCCATCATTCAGATGGGTAGATTTCAATGAATTTTCACAGGTTAATTTTGACCACCAATCGACATCTTTTTGATGAGCGCATCAGGGATTGAGCGGCCAAGTTTTTCGCCGGTATCATTACTTAAAGATTTAATGTTTTTCATAACATCTAAAATGTTTCCAGACAAGGTAATGAGATTCAAGGGCTCAGCTATCTTTCCATCACGGATCATGAAGCCTTCAGCTTGGCAGGAGAAGTCTCCGCTGGATGAATCGTAACCAGTCGAATATCCATCTATGTCGGTGATGTAAACTCCCCTCTTAATTTTGGCAATCATCTCTTCTTTACTCTTACGTCCAGCTTTTACAGAAGGATTGCAATACGAGAGCCCGATTTTACCTCCTCCAATAGATGCATTAGCGGTAGTTTCTCTATTAGCTTTCTTAGCTGTTTCTCTGTTGTAGAAATGCGTCAATAAAACGCCTTTATTGACTATGCGTTTATTGTACTGAGCAACACCCTCAGCATCATAGTAAGAATAGCATGGTCCCTTCTTAAGCGGAACTTCGTCAATGGTAAGTTTGTTAGAACCAATCATCTTACCTTCTAAGCCTGTCAAAAACGATGTATTTTTTTGGACTGCAATCGAGCTATTGGCCCCTAAAAGGCTAGAAATAAACACCCCAAAGACTTCCTTATCAAGAAGGGTTGGATATTTACCTGCTTTGCATTGGCTAGCACCAAGCTTCGCTTTTCCCTCCTTTACAAGGTCATTAATAAACTTTTCTTTATTTATGTCTTCAAGAGACGCCTTATGAATGCCTTTAGAAGCCGTTTTAACGTCATCTCCGCGTTTTAAGACTATTGCCGCACCAATTCCGCAATCGTTCGTTTTAGAGCTTAATTTGAGCCCGTATGAGTTGTAGAAGTAAGAAAGGTCTTCACTCTCGTAATATGAGACCCCCTCAACATCGGAAATTTCAGGGTCTATATTAGACAAAGTCGTGTCTATATCTTTTATGAAGGCAATTTTTTCTTCAATTGGTTGTTCTTTTAAATGTTTATTCAAGAAATATCTTTTCTTATATTTCTCGGATCCTTTAAAGAAATCTAAACAGTCCGTTCTTTCAGAAACGGAGGCTGTTTCAATTATTGATTTGATTAGGAAATCAATAGATGAATTCTCTGCCAAATCGGAACAACATGATCCATATTTGCCATTATAAATGCCTGAAGCATATATAATCGGGCCTCCTTCAATAACATATGAGTCTATCTCGCCATGATATATAGAAACTGATGTCGATGTTGATATGTTTATAGTTAAGCAAGAAGAGGTGATACCAGCTAAAGTGGCTTTTTCAAAGAATTTCTTTGCGTTAATCATTTTAATTCTCCTCCTCTTCCTCCGACCGTGAGGTTTTTAATGCGGATTGTTGGTTGTCCGACATCTACAGGAATTGTGCCTGAAGCAGCTCCACATATGCCTTCGGCTAAGGCTAAATCATTGCCAACTCTGTCAATGTTCATCAAAACTTCTTTGCCTGAGCCAATAAGAGTGCATCCTTTGACCATCTCACATATTGTCCCATTACGAATGATATACGCTTCAGAAGCAGAGAAATTGAAGTCTCCTGTCGCAGGATCAACCGATCCTCCCCCAAAATTGGCAACATAAATGCCAAGTTTTGTATCCTTGATGATGTCTTTCGGGTCATCTTTTCCTGGGGCGATATATGTATTAGACATTCTCGAAGTAGGCTCATAACAATAATTTTGCCTTCTAGATGTACCATTTGGCTCCATTCCAAGACGTCTGCCATTAAGCCTATCAACAAGGAAATTTACACACACGCCATCCTTAATTAATTGATTTTTGCGCGTTTTTACACCTTCTGAATCAATATCATTAGAACCCCATTCATTCGGGATTGTCCCATCATCAAATGCAGAAACAATAGGGCTTGCGATTTGCTTACCTATGCAATCGGAAAAAACAGATAGATTTTTAGCTGTGGCTGATGCTTCAAGGGAGTGGCCGCATGCTTCATGGAAAACAACCCCGCCCCAACCATTAGATATGACAACATCAAATTTGCCTTGAGGGCATTCTTTAGCTGAAAGAAGAGCGATGGCTTTCTTACCGGCATCAACGGCAAGTTCTTTCCAGTTCAATTCATTTTTGAAATAATTCCATCCAGCGCATTTACCTGGACCATGGAAGAAAGATTGCATGGAATTCTCATCCTTGGCGACAGGATTTATTACGAGCCTGCCACGTTCTTCAATGGTCTTGAAATGAGAACCAATTTCACCTTCAGCATTCCAGATATGAATAACGTTGTATTTATTCATGAAAGAAACATAGGTTGTAACAATCCTAGAATCTACATCCATCGTTGTTTTAGAAACGGCCTTACAATATTCAACCTTTTCATCAATTGAGACATCATCAAGATGATCTTCAATCTTATTAACAACACTAGTTTTAACGTTCTTAATAGATTTAACCTTTATAGTTTGTTTACCTTCAAAACGGCAAGAAAGCTTATGAGCTAATTCAAGCAAGGATTTACGTGATAAATCAGAGGTAAAACCATAAACGGAATTAAAACCCTTTAGGATACGTATTCCAACTCCGTACCTTTTTGTGCTGGTAGAAGATTCAACATGCTCATTCTCAATTGAGAGAGTTTTGGAAATTGAATCATCGAAATAGATTTCTGCATAGTCCCCACCAGTTGAGAGGGCTTCATTTAAAACGTCTATTGCTAATTTGTTACTAATCATGAGATGGATTTTAGCACAATAAATAGATATGTTCACTAAATGAACATAAATGTTTTAAAACTTTCGAGTATAATATTGTCATGGACTATTATGCTTTGCTAGAAAACGAAAGGGGAGAATTCAAAAAAAGACAGCTTCTTTTAAGCAAGGAAGATATAAATTTCATTTCAAACAAAGAAACTTTCAAAGACAAACTACATGGTTTTCTAACTAGCGCATATCACAAAAGAGAAAAGGTTATTAGAACTGGCGAACTTTTCTATGGCTATGTTTTCTCAGAATGGAATTCTAGGCCGGATTCAGCACCGATTTCTTTAATTTTGTTCTCTCCAGAAAGAAAAATGGCTGAAAACCCACTCATTTTTAAGAAAATAGTGGAGAATCTCCGTGGATTTTTGGAAAATTCACCTAAAAATAGAGATGCAAAAAAACTAAAAAATTTGTTAAGTGAACCTCTAGCAAACGCGCCATTTGAACAACTGCCGTTCAATCTTACCGAGGGACATGTCGTGTATTTTTGCAAGCTCTATAGAAATATAAGTTTTGCTTATTCTTTCAATTTGGGGTTAAATTTATTTATCGCCAATCCTGCAATATCAAAACAGATATTGTTTCTACCAGAACGTTATATGACTGAAGCGTTCAGGAAAACATATGAAGAGCGTAAGTTAATGCTCTAGGAGGAAATATTTATGGCCAGCCTTTCTTACTTAGGACACGCAACATTCAGAATCAAAACAGATGATTCAAGAGTTATCTATATCGATCCTTTTGGAGGGCAGCCATATATGTATTCTGTTCCTGCTGACTTAGTCTTGATAACTCACGAGCATTACGATCATAACGAATTAAAACTTGTTCCATTGAAAACTGGTGCAAAAGTAATTCGTAGCATCAATGCTCAAGTTGCAGGGTCATATAAAGAATTTGATTTTAACGGAATCGAAGTTAAAGCTGTTCCGGCATATAATTCTCACCATCTTAGAGAAGAGTGCGTCGGATATATCATTTCATTTAATGGAATTAAGATTTATCACGCTGGTGATACAGATTTCATTCCAGAAATGAGAGACCTCCTAAAAGAGGAAATTGATTACGCTTTATTGCCTTGCGATGGAACCTATACCATGAACGTTGAAGATTTTGATAAAGCCATCGAAGCAATCAATCCTAAGCGTGCCATACCAATGCATACCCACGTTGGCGTTGATTTCGATGAGGAAGTCGTCTCTAAAATTGGTACTCCAAAGAAAATGGTTGTTCATGTAGGCGAAGAAATTATTTTGTAAGGTTTATTTATGGAAGCAGCTAAAATTATTCGCAAAATTGCGGCATACATTCTTTTTGTTGGCGCGGCCACATTCTTCTTTTATCAAATGGTCATCCTGATGACTAGCATGTATATCGATCATGGGGCAGATGTTAACGCATATTATTTAAATCAAGTGTTTAAACCATTCATGTATGCCTTGCTTTGTTTGGCTATTATGTTAATTTCTGAATTTGCGTTAATTGGGAAAGAAAACAAATACATCACGTCTTTGATGTTGATAATTCTCTTTGGTGTTGGACTAGCAGTTTCAATATTCATCCTTGTTAAGGGAATTATCTCAATTCCTAACAACAAGATTTGCCAAGACCCATCGTTCTTCTACTATATTATTCTTCCACTCATGATTATTTGCGTTGGAGAGATTGTATATGGAATCTTTATGTATTTCTCCGATAAAAAAGAAAAGGCAAAACTAAAAGAAGAAGATAAAGAAAAAACTCTTAAGCAAGACGGTGTAAATCTTACTAAAGAGTAAAAAGAAGGCATGCGTATATCAATATTCGCCTGTTAAAGCGGTATTTACAGACCTATAATCAATAACAACTCTAAGCGTTGAGATGCTAGCTTTTCCTCCATCAAGAGGGCGGCAATGAACGTCGACAATAACGAAGTTTTTATCTGTCATCTTTTTAATTAAGAAGGTTCCTCTACCGGAAGCATTCTCACTATCAGGTGGAAAATCCATATATGTCTTGCTTAAATCATCAACATAATAGGAGAAACTTCTATCTGTAGCATTTTCTGGCAATATCTCAGTCTTAAAGATATAAGGCATATAATAAACATCGTCATATATGACTTCTTCAGCAACATCATACACAAGAACCATGCTATCAGGAGTGGTTTCATCTCCTTTTTGATATTGGCTATTATCACTTGGCAATATCGTTATGGAATCCATGTAGATCTTTGGAACGATACCTTGAGGCTTAGTGCCGAATATTGCAACAAAGACAATTGCAACAAGAGTTATAGCTGCAACAAGAACTGAAACTATTTTCTTCATAAGCTTTCTCCTTTTGCGTATACATAACGAATCTTTCTAATATAAGAAACGACATTAAATGCTAAATACAAAACGCCAATCAATAGAAGTTTGAAACTAGATGTCATTTGAACAGAATTAATCCATATAGCGGAGTCCTGTGTGAATAAATAGAAAAGATAGCCAAGCAACGCACTAATGATAAAAGCCATAATAATGGATCTGTTTTCATTGTTAGATAGGAAGGAGACATCACCAAAGGATGCTTTAGGATTTGTGAAATCGAGTGAGGCACTATATAAAAGATGCCCTAAATAAACACAAAGAATGCCCGCTCCAAGTAAAAGATTTTCAGCAAACAACTCTTCTCTTAAATTAGCAATGATAAGGTAAGAAACGATAATTGAAACTACGCCTAATAATGCAGGAATAAATAACTTAGATGAAATCAACAATCCATTCTTAACTGGATAGGTTCTAGCAACCTTAAATGCTCCGCCTTCCTGTGAATACATTCTAGCCACCATTCCATTTAATGAAAGAACGATCAATAAAGTTATCAGTAACATAGCAACCTGTACTAAAGAGAGTCCCCTTGAATTCAAATCCATGGCCATGAAAACTTTGCAAATCAATGCAAGCAATAATGGCAAGAAGACAAACATTCCAGTGTATGCTGGTGCAATTTCCGTATCTTTGACATATAAAAGGATCTCTTTTTTGATTTGAGATAGGACGGAATTAGTCTTGTAACTCTTCTTTTTGTTTTTGCTTTGTTTTGGCAATAATTCATCGTTGCCAGATGCCAATTTAAGATAGAACGGGGTCGCTAAAGATAAGGAAACTAAGTATAAAATAGGTAAGGACCCTAAGAAGGCGATAAACGTCCATAAACCATTTTGGCCAATGCCAGAGAAATATCTAAAGGCGTAGCCATTAAATCCTCCCAAGAACATCAAAGACGTCTGATATAAGAAGGACATGTTATTCATATACCATTTCATACCATCTTGTATGCGATAGAAATAAGGCGACCAGTTAGTGAAGATGTCAATCTTTTCAGGGATGATTGCAATCAACACTGAAGCACCACCGATAATGGCCGCAACAAGCACCAATGCTGCAATGCTTTTTGCTAAAGGATATGAAATAAAGAAACGTTTAATGAAATATAAAGGAATGGAAATAATCGCGCTGGATAATACAAACGCCAAATCAACAATCAAAAATAGAGCAAAAACAATGAAATACATATACACGGGGTAGCCGGATATGATGAAATAGCCAAGTAAGAAAGGTATCTCAAGCGTTAATGATTTGATGTAAGTGTTTATGTATGCGACAAACAATCTAGCTAGGAAAAGAGTGCCCCCATTAGTTGGTAAAGTAAGCAAAACCTTATTGTCGTTCGCAAAATAAAGCTCATTAGTAACTTTCATTAAAGTCGTAAGGAAAGAAATCACTAACATAACATTAATGATTATTGAAGGAACGGCCATTGGAACATATGGTAAAAGAGAGAATATATTAAGTCTCTTGCAGAAATAGAAGAATATGAAGGAAACAGCTACAGCTGCCGCAAAGGCGACCACTTTAAGCGTAACGTTAATGATTGATTTCTTTTTGTTTTTCTTCCAATCCATCGATAAAGAATTGGCCAACAACATGGAAATGAGTACACGAAAAGCATTCCAATTAACATGGAAGATTTCTTTTATGGAGATACTATTTTTATTCGTGTTATTGTTCATAGAACTTGTCCATTTTCCTCTTCTTTAAGTAAGGTGTTCGCCTCTTCTTGATTATCACTCGTTAAAAGTAAGAAAGTCTTTTCTAGAGTCTCTCTTTCTTCAGGATTTGCATTTAAATCGATATGCTTAACTAAATCACCATGCTTGATGATAACAACTTCATCACAAAGGTTCTTAACGACATCGATGATATGGCTTGAGAAGAATACGATGTTGCCTTTTTTAGCGTGTTCTTTCATGCATTCTTTGATTTGATATATGGAATTTGGGTCAAGGCCTGTCATAGGTTCATCAAGAATCCAAATCTTAGGTTCATGAATAAGAGCGGCGATGATCGTTATCTTTTGTTTCATACCATGAGAATATGTCTTCATTGGTTTATCGTATCTTTCCGTCATTTCGATACGTTTAACGAGGTCTTCTTCACGTTTGATACGATCCTCTTTTGAAACATTATATAAATCAGCAATGTAATTGATATATTGTCTTCCTGTAAGGTTTTCATATAATGCATAGTTATCAGGAACATAGCCAATAACGGTTTTAGCTTCAAGTGGATTCTCGATAACATCATATCCACATGCGCTGATGTAGCCTTTCTCAAATCCGTGGATGCCAACTATTGATTTAATAATGGTAGATTTACCTGCGCCATTCTTTCCTAAGAAACCGTAGATTTTTCCTCCCTCAAGAGCAATAGAGAAATCGTTTACTGTATATTTTTCTGAACCGTGATATTTCTTGGCCAAATGAGAAATGTTTAAGCTGATTTGATTGTCGGACATAGGGAACCCTCCTTGAGATTTAAATAATAAATAGGCTTGATGTCTGCTAATAGAATTTCTTTTTGCGTAGATCAACAAATCACGTTCATCTACAGCTCTGAATAAGAGTTCATATAAGAACCACATACCAAAAGCGAGCAATACGTATACTAAATAATAAGAAATGTCGTACATTAGGTGGATCGTATAGGTGTATTCGCCAACATCAAAGACAATAGTTGAATTGAATAAGTCTTTTGCCCATTGTCCTAATTTATCAGCAATGAAGTCAGAGTTGATGAAGAAGAAATCACTATTTTTCCCGTGGGCAGTAAGATACGTATTAACGAACATTACGAAGGCAAAATAAAGAAAGAAACCTATCTGAGAATAAACAAAATATTTCATCTTAGGCCGCTTATATACACCAAGAAGAACAATCAAGACAGGCATAAAGAAGGCATGCCAGTGGTTGATATAGAATTCAAATATCTGCGAAGAAAGGAATGGCAATGTACTAGAGTAATTAGGCATCGTCAAAGCAAAGAAAGCGCCAAGGACATTGATAAAGAACGTAAAATAGTAGAGACCATAATTCTTAAATAACAATGTTAAAGGCATCGTGTACATAGCAGTATTGCACAAATGCAAAGGCCACGTTGTTAAATCTGCCCATATATCAAAACGATTAACAGAGATATAGCCAAATAAAGTTCCTAATGATATTTGAACGAGTGCGGCTCTTTTTTCTTTTTCGCTAAGTGGGGAAAGAATGACATAGTAAAGAATTGGCAAGATAAATGAGAAATATACAAGGAAACGGTGAGAGAAATCTTTTAATTCATGAGGGTTGCCTAATGAAAAAACAGTTGGTCCAAGAACATTAGAAACCGTATAGGCACTCATTGAAGAAATAAGGAATGGGACAGCTAATGCCAAAAGTCCTAATATTTGTTTCTTGGTGCATCTAAAAGTTTCTTTGTCTAGATATGATGAGAAATAGTAAAAATCAATAAACCCTAATTCGATTCCCATCAAAATAACTCTGTAATTGTTTCCATCATCTCCAACAATTCCTCTAATAACTAATGGAGAAACCAACGTAACCAATACAGCAATAGGAGTGCCAATATAACGTCTAATTCTTGTAGATCCTTCACCAACATAAATTGATGAAGCGAGCGCTAAAATGACTAACGCTACCCACATATCGTTGAAAATGGTCGCAAAACTTCTTTCAACATGTGAGAAAGTAACAAGCGAATTTAAACGATCACAAATGAGGTAACTTTGAAGCTGAAGATAGTCATAATACTTGTATGAATAAGAAACCCCATCAACAGAATAAGAGACGTTATCCTTAAAGAAATAGAATCTTGCAAAGAAGATGCAAAATAGAACGACGGTTGAAATACTTAAATATAATTTAAATCTATTCTCTTTTGTTGCAAGTTTCGCACTAAGATTAGTTAAGAATTGCCATTTATGGCTTTTTGCTGGTCTATCTTTCAAAAATTTCTTCAAAAAAATAAAGAAAGCAAAGAGTGAAACTAAGCTTAGTCCAAAACTTAAAAATGCCCAAGAATACTTGTTATAACCAGGTAATGTCAGGCATAAAATTAAAGAAAGAAAGAAGACGCATAGCGTCAAGGAAATCGAAACTATTTCACGTCTTCTTTCTTTAAAAAACATAACGAATATTAATACACGTATTAGTTAACTTTGTGATAGTTGCCTAAAAGGAGGCCATAATTGCAAGCTCCTTCAAAGCTTGTGAACTCTGTTGGAGATCCAGGCATTGTGACTGAATTTAATGCGGCTGAAATATAACCTTCTTGTTTGAAAGCTTCACCAGGATTTCTTTCAACGCCTAAAGCGGCTATCGTGGCAGCATCATATCCCATGCTGTTAAGAATTGTGTATTTGGTGTTTTCAAACCAGAAATTACCAGCATTATCGGTATTGACAAGTCCATATTGAGCCTTGCCTGTAGTGTCGAATTTTTTGAATGTGTTGGCAGCCTTTTGACCTGCGAAAGTAAGGTTGTTGCCAAAATCAGTTGAAGATAATGCTTCAATATAGGCTAAACCAGCGTTTTGGATTGCAGTAGCGTCTCCACTTGCTTGGGCGACTTGATAAGCAAGAGCTGCGCTTGCAACTGTACTAGCTCCATCAAGTGTAGAATAAACCAATTGATCTCCGATTCTAATGTTGGCGTTAATACCACCTGAATTTGCATCTAAGCCAAGTCCTTCGCCACTAGAAGTTGGAAGAACGAAACAGGTAAAGTCAAATTTGTCTGTACCGGTTGAATCTCTAGTTAAGAAATCCATGCCAAATTGGTTTTGAGTAAGTGGAGACATACTCTTAATCGTGGTTGCATATGCTTCAGCGCCACTATATGCAGCAAACCATCCACCCTTACCTTCGGTTAAGTTGGACATAAACGTTTTGCTGTCGATATTGATATTGGTATGAACAAGATTATTAACTGCTTCAGCATATGCAGTTACGTCACCAGTAAATGTTGGAAGCTTTTCAGTATATGGATTCAAGAAAAGTAATGGTCCACCTGCGGTCATCAAATCAGAGTTTTTGATGTTCATCGTACCGTCTTTGTAGATATAAGTTGCAGAGTTACCTAAATCACGGAAACGGCAATTTTCAATATCAATGGTTGAATCGTGGAAACCTTCGCTAGTCCAGTTATCTAACATGATTGCCATGTATGTTTTTGAAATGTTGACGTTCTTAAGGGAGGCGCTTGTTTTTGCTTTTTCAAACATTGGGCCGCCTTCGGTGATTGTTGATTCAGATGAAACGCCATTGTTGCCAGAGAATTCAAGATCTTGAACGGCAAATGTGCACTTTGTTGGATCGATTCCGTCGCCTTCATGGATATAGAAGATTGAGGCGTGTGTTGAAATTGGCTTGTCTTGTTCTTGAGTTTCGCCAGTCATGCTATCGGTAATGATAAGAGGGAAAGCTTCAGGATCATCTTTTGCATCATTTAGCATCAAACGATGGTCGTTACCATAGACAGTAACTGTGCCTTCTTTTGTAAATTTGTAATCGAATAATCCTTGCCAGTCTTTATAAGAACCTTTAACGCTTTCGGCTGTTGCATCGTCTCCCCAGAAATAGAAAGATGGGATGTCTGATTTATTAAATGTAACATCGCTTTGGAAGACCAAACCATTCGCATTAGGAATGCCTTGTTCTTCTTTCCATGCTTTCATTTTGGCAAGATCAGCACCATAGAACTTGTAACCACAATTGTCGATGGCAAAGCAATCTTTTGCGCTAGTTACGTTATATCCATCAACGACATTGATTTCATATTTGATGGATTGATCTTGATCAGGTGAAGAGAATGTTAATGTGAAAGATCCTTCAACATTGTCTTTAAATTTAACAACACCTTTGCCTTTAAGCTCTGAAACGTTTTCAAAATAATCTTCAAGATTTAAAGAGGTATTTGTTGAATCAAGAAGTTGAACGGTGACGTTAGAAGGGATCGTATCGATTGTCTTAGTGTTCAATGGATTGTTTGGATCGACAGCCGTCATAATTGGTAAAAGAGTTACAGCATTGTCGTTTCCAACATAATATTTGCTCTTTTCGATAAAACCACTTTCTGGAGAATTTTCAGATGTGGAAAGATTTGGGTTGGCAACTGTAGATACTGTATCGGTATACGTTTTAGATGGCATCCAGTTGGTGAGTTGGTATTGAATTTCAGCAACTGTATATGTCATTGTCGCAGTGAAGGTTAAGCCTTTATTTGTATATGTAACAGTAAAAGTTTTTCCAGTTGTCACTTCACTCGTATCGATATTTGTGTGTGTAATCTCAGTAGCGTGTTCAGACGCTTTCAATGTAGCAATTGTCTTGTTATGCGCATCAAAAGTTCTGATTGTTAAATTAGCATAAGAGACCTTATCGCCAACGGAATAAGATGATTTGATGCTGTCTTTAACGATTTCAATGCCAGAAATTGTTTCTTCGACTTGACTTGATTGAGTTGAGTTTGATGAGTTGTCGTTGTTTGATGAATTATCATTGGAGTTGCAAGCGGCAAGAGCCATCATGGCAACACTTGTTAATCCTACAACTAATAGTTTCTTATTTTTCACTAGGAATCTCCTTATAAAAATGAATCGGTATCGAAAAAGGTATAGCCCCTCTTCGATAGCTAGGGACATTATACTACTAAAAATTTTTAATACAAATTTTATAAATTTGTGAAACTTATGCTGCTAATTTAAGTCTTTTTGTCAGTTTTTTCTTGTAAGAAGGAAGAGAATCCTATAAAATACTGCCCGTATCTCTCTTAGTTATCGTTAAGCGTAACTAGGCGAAAGGAGTAATTAAAATGAAAAAAGACATCCATCCAACCTACCATCATTGTAAGGTTACCTGCATCAGCTGTGGTGCAACATTCGAATCCGGCTCAACCATGGGCGAAGAAATCAAAGTTGAAACCTGCTCCAACTGCCACCCATTCTACACTGGCAAACAAAGATCAGTTACAACTGACGGACGTATCGACAAGTTCAACAAGAAACTTGAAAAGGCCAACAAGAAATAATCATTCATTAGGTTGTTTGAGCTCCCACTTAGGGAGCTTTTTTCATAACCAAAATCAAAAAAGAGGGGACCCGTGTATTAATATTCGAACATATTTAAGTTTAAATTTTCATTCAATTTAATAAATATTTAATAAATATTAAATAAAACTTCACAAAATAGTCAAAAACCGTTATAATTGTTGCGTATGGCTAAAAAAATTACAACTACTACAACAACCAAAACAAAAACAACAAAGAAAAAGAAGGTTATCGAAGATACTGAATTAGATCTTCAAGAAGAACCTATCTTCGATCCCGCAGAGGACGAAGCAGACCGCAAGGAAATCGCCGGTTTAGAAGCTATCAAAGCTGAATTCCTTGAAAAGGCCAAAGAGACCGGCAGCCTCAACCAACAAGAAATCTACGATTACATCGACAAGCAACGTCTTGCCCTTGAAGATCAAGATGTCCAAGAATTGATGGACTACTTCATTCAAAACGACATCAAGATCATCTCTGGCGATGAACCAGAAGTTTCCGAGCCTACAGATGAAGATCTCTTAAAAGGCGGAGACGATGAAGACATGGGCGAAGCCATTGCTGAAGAAGAAATCGAAGACGACTTCTTAAATGTTCAATCTGGCGACGTTAAGGTTAATGATTCCGTTAAGATGTATCTTAAGGATATTGGCCAATACAAACTCTTAACAGTCGAAGAAGAACAAAGATTTGCTAAAGCCGTCGTTGAAGGCGAAGAAGCAAAGAAACTCTTACCAGCAGCCCTAGAAAAAGGTGACCAAGCAGAAATCAAACGTTTGAAATTCCTTATTGCTGATGGAAATGAAGGCAGAAACGAACTTGTTAACCGCAACCTTCGTCTTGTCATCGCCATCGCCAAGAAATACCTCGGACGCGGCATGCCATTCCTTGATTTGATTCAAGAAGGTAACAACGGTCTTCTTAAAGCGGTCGAGAAATTCGACTACACCAAAGGTTTCAAATTCTCAACTTATGCCACATGGTGGATCAGACAAGCCATCACAAGAGCTATTGCTGACCAAGCAAGAACAATCCGTATTCCTGTTCATATGGTTGAAACAATCAACAAGATGACCAGAGTTCAAAGAACATTAGTTCAAAAATACGGCAGAGATCCAACACCAGAAGAAATCTCCGAAGAAATGAATGGCGAATTATCACCAGCACAAATCAGAGATGTCCAACGTATTGCACTTGAACCAGTATCTCTTGATACTCCAATCGGTGAAGAGGACGATTCCAAGCTCGGCGACTTCGTTCGTGATGATTCTGAATTATCACCAAGCGAATACGCTTCTAAAGCTCTCTTAAAAGAAAGACTTTATCAAGCAATGGCCGAATGCTTAAATAGCCGTGAAGAAAAAGTTCTTCGCTTACGTTATGGTCTTGATGATGGACGTGCAAGAACTCTCGAAGAAGTCGGCAAAGAATTCGATGTTACACGTGAACGTATCCGTCAAATCGAAGCCAAGGCTCTCCGTAAGTTACGTCATCCAACAAGATCGAAGATGCTTGGTGACTATCGCGACACCGCCATCACAACTGGCCCAAGCGACACTCATCATCACGAAGAGTAATCTCTCAAAATAACGATAGGGTTTAACGCTCTATCGTTTTTTTATATTCAAAAAACAATGAATACGTGTATCGATGAAATACCTCTAAACTATATAGTTTATTTGTGATAGAATTCTAACGACAATTTTGCAAGGAGGGTTTCATTAGCCATGAGCAAAAAATTCTACATTACTACACCTATCTACTATCCAAGCGCCTCACCGCACTTAGGACACGCCTATTGCACCACAATGGCCGATATCATCGCTAGAGGAAAAAGATTAAGAGGTTTTGATACCTATTTCCTTACTGGTTTAGATGAACATGGTGAAAAGATACAAGACAATGCTGAAGCAGCAGGTCTTAGCCCACAAGAGTTCGTTGATAACATTGCAACAAAATTCACATCACTTTGGGAAACTATGCATATATCTAATGACGATTTCATTAGAACTACCCAACCACGTCATGTTGAGACAGTTAAAAAGATTTTCTCCAAATTCGTTGAAAACGATGATGTATATCTCTCAGCATATAAAGGCTGGTATTGTGTTCACGAAGAAACTTTCTGGACGGAAACACAAGTTGGCGATGATAAACTTTGCCCTGAATGCCATCGTCCAGTAGAGCAAAAAGAGGAACCTGCATATTTCTTCAGATGTGGAAAATACGTTAACGACATCACTAATTTATATGACTCAGAACCAAAATTCATTACACCAGTTGGTAGAAAAGCCGAAATGGTTAACAACTTCATCAAACCAGGTTTAATGGATTTATGCGTTACCCGTACGACATTTGATTGGGGCATCCCAGTAAATGAAGCCCCAGGACACGTCATCTATGTTTGGTTAGACGCTCTTACAAACTACATCACTGCATTAGGATATCTTCAAGAAGATGATTCCAAATTCCAAAACTACTGGATGGATGAGGATACAGAGATCGTTCACCTTATTGGTGCAGACATCACACGTTTCCATACGATTTATTGGCCAATGTTCTTAAAGGCCCTCAATCTTCGTCAGCCATCTAGAGTATTCGTTCATGGCTTAATGATGATGAAAGACGGAAAGATGTCCAAATCCAAAGGTAATGTCATTCCTGTTCCACCACTCGTCGATAGATTTGGCGTTGATGCAGTCAGATATTACTTAGCAAGAGAAATCGTCTTTGGACAAGATGGACAATTCACACCAGAACAATTTGTTGACCGCTTGAATATTGATTTAGCAAACAGCTTTGGAAACTTGCTTAACCGCACCGTTTCCATGATCATCAAATATTTTGATGGCGTCATTCCTGAATATAAGGGTGAATTGAATTCCCTTGATGCAGGATTAAAGGAAATGGCTGAAAAGACAATCAAATCATATGAGATTCTCAATGATGATTTGAAAGTTACTGAAGCATATGCTGCCGTTATGGATTTAGTTGGCGCAGCCAATAAATACATCGAAGAAAGTGCTCCATGGGCTTTAGCAAAAGATCCTTCAAAGAAAGAAGAACTCGCCTCATGCATGTCTCATTTAGCAAATGCAATCTTCTTAGCAGGAACACTCATGTCTCCAATTCTCGTCACTAAGAGTGAGAAATTGTTCGATCAACTTGGTGTGCCAGCAGAAATGAGAAATTACGAAACTGCAACAAAGTTTGGTTCTTTAGCAGGAGTCACAGTTAATAAGGGCGAGCAACTCTTCCCAAGATTAGATGTTGCTAGCGAAGTTCAATTCATCGTTGATCTTATGAAAGCCCCTAAAGAGAAAGCTGCCGCTTAATTAAATGACTACACGGGTGCCTTAAATAGGCATCCTTTTTATAATGGAAAGAGAAAGAACAATAACATATAATTTGCTCGCCTAAATATTTTTAGGTCAAAGAATCTTAGGAAACAAAATGATCTACACAATCGGTGAAATTCTATTAGATATATTTAGTGAAGAGAAAGAAAACTCTTTAGATATGACCGGCAAGATTGGAGGGGCTCCTTTCAATGTTGCAGCCAATATCGCTTTAAATGGTGGGGATGTCGTTTTTGTTGGTGCGATAGGCAAAGACAACTTTGGCAAATATATAGAAAAGCAATCAAAGCGTTATCCAATTAAGAAAACAATATTAGAAAAGATAGATGGCAATACAACATTGGCAAGTGTATCTCTTAGCAACGGAGAACGTTCTTTTTCCTTTCTTCGCGGATGTGATTATCAAATCTCTAAAAACACGATTGAAAAGCTGCAAGTTAAAGTAGGAGACATCATCCATATAGGATCGTTGATGCTCTCAGAAGAAAAAGGCAGAGAACTATTTGCTTCAATCGTTTCATTCGCTAAAAGGAAGGGCGCATACATTTCTTTTGATGCAAATCTTCGCTTAGATGTCTTTAAAAACGAAAAAGAAGCCATGCGTGTATTCATTAACGCAATAAAAAACACCGACTTCTTAAAACTAAGTGAAGATGAGTTATCTTTCTTTGGATATGAAACTCCTGAAGACTTTTATCACACCTTGAAGAAGGATTGCTATCTTTTTGTAACATATGGTTCAAAAGGAAGCTCATTGACATATAAAGGCAAGACGATCTTTGTTCCATCCTCCCTTGTTGAAATTGTTGATTCAACGGGCGCTGGCGATGCTTTCTATGCTAGAATTCTTATGGAAATCGATTCTATCGATAACATTAAGTTTGCGTCATGGGAAGAAATCCTAACTGAAGCAAATCTAGATGGTGCTAAAGCAACCACACATTACGGAGCAATATTATGAAAGACGCATTAGTAAACAAAAAGTTCAACGGAAAATGCACTTCTCTTTCATATCTTGGCTTAGGAATGTGCAAATACGAGGATAACCTAGTCTACGTTCCTTTCTTTTATCCAAATGAAGAGGGCATAATTCAAATAGAATACAAACGCAACGGACAATATTTCGGAAAGGTTATCTCTTTGGAAAAGAAATCACCATACCGCATCGGTTCTCAATGTCCATATTTTAAAAGATGTGGAGGGTGTTCTTTCCAAGACTATGACTACGCACAAGAAAAAGAGCATAAGAGAAACCTCATCCAAAACCAATTACATAAGATTGGTGGAATAGACGTAGATGTCTTACCAACATTAGGAATGGAAAATCCAGCAAATTATCGTAACAAAATTCAACTTCATTTTGGTAAAGACATACACGGGTCCCCTATTTTAGGCTTTTATAAAAACGGAACTCATCAGATAATGCCAATCAAAAAATGTCTGATTGAAGATTCTAGAGCGGAAAACATATCCAATAACATTCTTAATATCATCAAAGAACTTAACATTGAAACATACGATGAAGAAACTAACGTAGGTGAATTGAAACATCTTCTTATTAGAACCTCTTTCCATAAAGATGAAATCCTATGCGTTTTAGTAACTAAAGATTTGAATTTTAACAACAAGAATAATCTCATATCATCCATTAAAGAGAAATGCCCTGAAATCACATCATTAGTTCAATCGGTTAACAGCAAGAAAACAAATGTCATCTTAGGTGATAAAGAAATAGTATTGTATGGGAAAGGTTATATTGAAGATAACCTATGTGGACTTTCCTATAAAATCTCTGCCCACTCCTTCTACCAAGTCAACCCAGTTATGACCGAAGTCTTATATTCGAAGGCGATGGAGCTTGCTCAATTAAAGAAAGATGACATTGTACTTGATGCATATTCTGGTATAGGCACTATAGGGTTAACTGCTGCTAGATCGGTTAAGAAAGTAATATCAGTAGAATTAGTTCATGAAGCCGTGCTTGATTCAATTGAAAATGCGAAAAGAAATAATATCGTAAACTTTGAAGAATTTGAGGATGATGCAACTCATTTCATGGTTGAATTTGCAAAAAAGAAGGGATGCGTGGATGTGTTATTCATGGATCCACCAAGAAAAGGTTCCACGCCAGAATTCTTAGATGCAGTTAAGACCTTGAAGCCGAAAAAGGTAATATATGTATCCTGTGGTCCTTCTTCTTTAGCTAGAGATTTAAAAGAATTATTAGATATGTATGAAATAAAGACAGTTCAACCAGTTGATCTCTTCCCAAGAACTGCACATGTGGAGACGGTCGTCCTTCTTTCCAAGGGAGAAATCGACTAGAAAAAGGTGCATGTGGACTGGACGTTGGACAAAACTATAACTCGTCCAAGAAAGAGGGCGCTAAGCAACCCCAATGCCCACCGGAGAAAGAAAAAGCAATCAGAGAAGCATTACAGCACTTTGGAGTGATGTAGGATAACAAAAAGCGAAGCAGCACAATTTACACTGCTTCGCTTTTACTGTTTTCCCTTGTATGTTTCGCCCCAAGCCCACATGGAATCCAGAATGGGTTTCAGGCTTTTGCCAAGTTCCGTCAGGGAATACTCCACTCTCGGCGGCACTTCAGCGTAGACCTCGCGGTGAACAAGTCCGCTTTTCTCCATTGCGCGGAGCTGAACGGTCAAAACCTTCTGAGATACATTACCGACCGACTTTTTCAGTTCTCCAAAACGCTTTGTTCCCGGCATCAAGTCCCGGAGAATCAGAACTTTCCATTTATCCCCGATAAGGGTTAACGTGGTTTCTACTGGGCAAGCGGGAAGCTCTTTTTTTGTTTTTATTTCATCCATATCTGCAACCTCGAAAAATTTTTTGAAGCGCCGTAACGCTGGAAAGTCTAGCAGTAGCGCAATCATTTCTTTGCTGTAACTCTCTATTAGTTTCTTGTAGGTAACTACAGCACAATATAGTGCCTACTTCACAAACAGGCTGTACGGTGATATTATAATGCCAACGAAAGAAAAAAGCAACCTTTCGGAGTCAAAATTCAT
>CAVFKA010000017.1:0-42947 GCA_963623195.1 bacterium
AACCAGTTCTTTGCATTTCTCTTGGCTATGCCAAAGAAACAGAATCACCTAAAAAACACAAAATAGCCGTAAATAAGGTAGTGTAATGCGTGAATATAATTATATTTAGAGCAACAGGGGAATTGGAAAGTAGGCTGTAAAGCACGCTCTCGAAAAAGGATATCATGTAACTGCCTGTGTCAAAAACAAACAAAAAACGGCAATAGAAGGTTGATTTAGAGATATCCGCTTCTTCAACTAATTCTTTTACCGTTATCTTGCTGATATCTTGTTTTCTTCATACAAGATCAGCAAAAGCCTCCCTAATCATCTTCTTTGTTCTAATTGAATTTCTATATGTTGTTGTCATGATGGTGCCTCCAAAATAATCAATTTTCAGCATATAAAAAGTGCCCATCTTACGATGGACACATTAGGGACTTTGAGTACTCTTACGCTTTTTTGTAACGCGTGATGCCGTCCATGATGGTTTCATGAACTTTAGCATCGTGGATGGAATATGGATCCATCTTGAAAAGGTCATCTTCGAAAACGACAATATCAGCAAGCTTACCAACTTCGATGGAACCTATGCGGTCTTCCATTCTCATCTCATAAGCATTGTTGATGGTGTAAGCCTCGATGACTTCCTCCAAGGTTAGCCTATCTTGTATCTCATGAACATAGCCATTCTTATCTCCGATTTTTTGTCTTGTGATGGCTACCTCCATGTTCGGCATTGGATAGAAGGTCAAAGCATCGGTTGGATAATCTGAGCTAAGAGAGAGCTTCGCACCGAACTTTTTGATGCTCCCCATAGGGTAAGGATTGGCTTTACTAATGTTGTTCACTAAAGGATTAAGTTCTTCAGAGAGGTCAGCAAACCACTTGCCGGTACTATTAGCGATAACGTTGTATTTGGCAAACTTATCTAGATCCTCATCGAAGACGTAAGCGCTATGGGAACAGATTATGCGGAGATCATCGTAGCCTTTCTCGCGGAGAATCTTCGCGGCCTCCAAGAGATAATGAACCGTCACCGAGCCAATGGAATGGACATTGAGGTCCAAGCCAGCTTTCGCGGCCTCTTCGCCCCAATGGACAAGTTCATCAACGCTCATCATTGGTTGAACGACTGGTGCGTCAGGATAAGCGTTAGGCATAGCAGCAGAGAAATTCTCGAGGGTGCCGTCATTGAGTATCTTAAGGAAAGTGCAGCTGAATTTATCCGTGTGGTAGTTATTTTTGAGTTTGATGGACTCCTTGAGGGCTGAGTTGATGTTGGCTTTGTTACCAATAAGTCCACAAGCATCTACACGGACAGGGTTATCTACATGTTCAAGGTCTTCCATGAGACCATCGCCCATAAGATATTCACAGAAATCATAATTACCGCAGTCAAGAACGGCAGTAATACCAGTCTCAGCACACTTCTTGCCAAGCATGATAGCCGCTTCTTCCAAAGCGGTGTCGTCAATGTATTTGGCTCCGGCAAATATTTCGTTAAGGCAGGAGCTCTCTTTGAAATAGCCGGTTGGGTTGCCATCCGCATCTCTCATATAGATATGGCCGGCGGTAGGGTTTGGATCAGGGTGATTCTTATCGACGCCTGCAGCTTCTAGAGCCTTGCTATTGACCCAGCCACAGTGACCGCTCGCAGAAAGGATGGCCATAGGTTTATCAGGGCAAATCTCATCAAGGACCGCTTTATTAGGACCAATTTCGCCGAAATAGGCATCCGCCCAGCCCATACCCATATAGGCAGGGAGGTTAGGATGAGCATCCATATAAGCCTTGATGGTCGCTTCGATCTCATCGAGGTTCATCGAAGCACTAAGCATAATGACGCAATGGAAGACGACAGCGCTTATCGCGTGGATGTGACCATCAATTAAGCCAGGGGTTAATAATCTTCCACCCAAATCTTCAACGGAGGCATCGGAGGTGATGAAAGCCTTCGCCCCTTCGTTATCTCCAACATAGGCGATTTTGTTACCATCAATAACGATGGCTTCCGCCCATGGGTTTTTCTTGTCGACTGTATAGACTTTGCCGTTTAAAAGAATTCTCTTGTTTGACATTCTTTCTCCTTTCTAGACTTAAACGTCCTTATGCAAGACGCGTCGTTTTACAAATCTATCTACTGAAAATAATACTAGGATGAATCTCTTTTGAAAAGAGGGGGATGGTTAATGCTTCGCAAAGATTTTGTTACTGAAATATTGAAAATAAGTTAACTACATCCCACACATTAACCAAATACCCAGCGTTGAAGATATCAATGCGGCAGGAACTAATATGATTCCGTATTTAACAAAGGAGACGAAGTTGAAATTCACTTCATGCTTTTTTAATATCGACATCCACATGATTCCGGCCAACGCACCGATTGGAGTTAAATATGCGCCAATATTTGAACCAATAATGGTAGAGAATATGGCTAATTCAGATTTACCTTCTAATATCGATGAATACAATACTGACATAGGTATATTGTTAATAACGTTATCAAACAAAGTTGAACTAACAGTGTATGAGAACGCCTCTGCAATAGAGTTAACCGATAAGAAATTTAATACCTTTTGCAAATAAGAAATAACACCATTTTCTTTCAACGATAACACTAATATGAACATAGATAAGATGAACGGTATTAAGTTATATGGCAATCTTTTGTATGGTTTAAATATGTAATCTTTGTTCTTCTTTGTGATTGAAAATGCCAAAAGGATGATGGATAAAACTCCCATCGCACTTAAACAGATGATCCACATCTCCAAAGAAATATAATTTGAAATAACCAGAAGAATCGTTGTTATGGCGAGTACGATCAAATTAATAATTACCAGGGGCTTGTTGTTTAAGGAAACCTCTTCTATTTCTATGTTCTCTATCTTTTTGGATAAATCTTTTCTAAAAAGAAGAACAATCAATCCTAATGTAGCTAATCCTGCAAATAACGTAGGTAACCACATCTTTGATAAATAATAGGCAAAAGATATATTTGCTGAACCAGCTAAATAGATGTTAGTTGGGTTCCCAATTGATAAAAGCATCGAATACGTGTTAGCGTTTACGAATTCGCAGATAAGAAATGGCAAGGGGTTGATCTTTGCTTTTTTAGAGAAAGAAATAATAAACGGGGTGAAGGTTAGAATGACAATATCATTTGATGTGAATATGGTCAAAATAGCAACCAAGACATAGATCGTAAAGAATATCTTGTATTGATTCCCGTTCGATTTCTTTAAAGCCTGGCTTGATAAGTAATTGAAGAAATTCAACTCATCCAAAGAGATTGAAATCATCGATAGGGAAATAAACAAAACAAGAATCTTTATTGGATTCATTTTTCCACTTGTAAGATTCGTCCAAAGAGAGGATAAATCAATTTGAGAAGTGCATAAAACAACTAACGCCCCCGCTAAAGTGACAATCCAGAATGTCTGAATCGATAACTTTCCAATTCTTATATTAGGTTTGAACACAATCGCAAGAACCATCAATACGACAGTTGTTATGAATGTAATCAAAGATAGAACCATAAAAAATACCAACGGGTATTATATGCCTAAAACATTCTATTAGTTAGATTAATGAAGGAACAAGCTGCCAATAATAACAAATGCAGCAACAACATATCCTATTCCAAAGAAGAATCCATAAAGGATGAGCGTGAAATAATCTAATGGCTTGTTTCTTCTTCCAAAATGAGGATGATAGAAGAGTAACATAGGCGCAAGGTAGATGATTTGCCAATATCCGCCTAACCCTTTATTGCCTTTAGTCGTATTAGCAAAAATATATTCCGTTAATGAGAGGATACATATGATCACGCAAACGAGGATATTCTTCATGAAATAGAATTTATTGCCATTAAAGAATCTTGCTGCAACCTCATTTCCGTACCTTCTCTTAAAGAATAATCTAAGGAAATATAAACCAATAAGATAAGAGCAGCAAAGCAAAGAGAATTGAGGTCTTTCTGAATTGAAGAAATACACTTGCCATGTATTAAATTCGATCCCCCATCTCTTGTAGTTTTGGAAAATGATTGTAGAAATTAAAATCCATGCAAGAGGCAGAATGGAGAAACATCTAAATATGACGGTTTTCTTAGTCGTATTCATCCATTTTGGAGAGTAGAAAAGGAATACCATTATGCCAAAATAACAGGCGATGGTTGAGAAGTTATTAGGGATGACATAGAAAAGATCAACAACCCTAGCTATTCCTCTAGTCATGCTAAGATATTCAACCAATGTGGCCTCAAGTATATATAAGCCTATAAAGACTATCGCATAGAGGAAGAAATTCCTCAATGATCGTTTATCATCCAAGAAAATATCAAAATCAATAAAATACAGTAAGAACATTCCGACCGTAAAATACATGAATAAGCTCAAACTCGTTGAATCGAAATTAGTTTGATCAATACCTGTGTTGCTAAAAAGGTTAACGGCATATAGCATGATTCTTAATGAGCCGAAGAATACAAGGAATATACCAACTATCTCATAAATTGTTTCAGGAACAAATGGGAAGAAACGGATATCTTTCTTTGGAGTTTTATATGTTCTACAAATTGGCGCGTCATCAGCCAATTTAACTACAGGTACCCCTTCTTTTTTATCTTTTTTCTTCTTTTCGGCCTCAGCAAAGAAGATCGAAAATAGAATCAAGAAAAGGAAACCGCCAGTAAGAACCACTCCACCAATTCCCATTCCTAAGGAAGACACTTCCGCATATAAATTGTTTTGTGCGCTAGTTGAATGATCCACCAACAACTCATTGTAGAAATCATAATCAATATCTAATTTCTCTTTAATGAGTTTCGTAAATGCATTATCAATATCATTTATATGAGAAATGGCTTTATCTTTGATTTTGTTATAAATCGTTTGATCTTTGATTTCGTTGCCTACTGAATCGGATAATGTGTCTGAGAAAGTGAATTCAGAATTCCTATCAGGTCTATTAAAGGTAGCAATATATTTAACAAGCGTATTGCAATCGATATATTGGAATTTTAATGTTATTAACGCATCTTCGGCATCATTAGGAACGATGTAATACATGTTTTCATCTTCGCTAGAATAACAAACGTATCCATTCAAGCTTCTAATTGCATAGTCATTGTGGGACGCACTAATAGAAACGAATTTATCCCCGTCATTCATATGAATTTCAGGACGCACCATCTCATGCATAAGTGAAACCGTCATTCCACCTTTCTCCCTCATCGCATAAACAAAAGAAAGATAATTATCGTTATAGAACTCAGTCGCATGATTCATTACATAGTTATAACGAACAAAACCAGTTATCGTTAAGCCAACTGAGGCCAATAGCAAAACGAGGATGCTAATTCTGATATAGATTTTAGATAGTATTTTCTTATATAGCTTTTCAAACCAACTTACTTTTTCTGGTATTGGTGTAGGATAAGAAGAAACTCCCTCAAGATATTGAGAGTAATCAACCCCTAACGCTTCAGAGATTCTTTTCGCATATCTTTTAGATGGCTTGACGTATCCATTTTCGTAATAAGAATAAAAAAGATGGGGTACGTTAAGCAATTTAGCAAACTTTCTCTTAGAGAGTTTCATTTCTAATCTCTTTTTGTAGAGAAATTCGTTATATGCAACATTCGACTCCATATAGAAAGTATATCATTCCATCTTCTTTTTTATTATTCTTTCTTTTTCTTTTGCTACAATATGAGTGATGAAGTTCAAGAAGTTACTTACATATAGTTCACTAGCGTTATTCTTGATATCTTGTGATGAGAAGAAGCCTGGAAGTTTCAATTTCCGTTATTCTCAATCGAAGGTTGATGACTACACGGGTCAAGCCTTTTATACGGATGAGTATTTCAAAAAAGATTCAAGTGAGTACAATCCCTCACTTGCCACAACAAGTCTTTGTTTAGCTATGTCTTCTTTCGGAAGCAATAGCGTCACCGAATATACCCACAAATATTGCAACGTTGAAAGTTTCTTTAAAACGATTGGATTCACTGATATAGATGCGAACGAATATTACAAAACAAAACCAACAGCGGATTCTTTAGGAGTTTGCATCGCTCAAAAGAAGATAGATGGACAAACATTGATTGCCGTAGGTGTTCGTGGTGGCAATTACGAAATGGAATGGGCTAGCAACTTCACCTTAGGCGATGGAAAAGAACGTTCTCAACATGAAGGTTTTTATGAAGCGTCTTCAATCTATTTAAATTCATTACGCGACTACCTAAGAACATTTAACATAACAGGCTCAATCAAGCTTTGGAGCGTCGGATATTCTCGTGGAGGAGCAACAAACAATCTTGCAGCAGCGAGAATAGATCAAAGAATACATGAGAATAAGCCAATCTTTGATGAATTGGATGTAACCATCAAAAAAGAAGATTTATACGCGTACTGTTTTGAGCCTCCACAAGGCGCTTCATGGAAAGAAAGCATATCGCCGCGTGATGAAATATATTCAAATATCCATAACATTGTTAATTCAAACGACCCAGTCCCACTTGTTGCAATGTCTAAATTCAGATTCACAAGGTATGGTGTTGATTACTATTTGCCAGATTCAGTAAGAAACTCTGATTACAATAAGTTCTCCTCTAAGATGCTAGATTTCTACAATCATATCGATAATAGATTAGCATTAGGTGACTATCTTATCTCTGATTTTAGTATGCGTGGAAATAGAGAAGAGGTCTTAGGCATTTCTGAAGCAACGTATGTCAGAAAGAACTGGACGTCTGGCCTATTTTTAGAAGAATTGCTTAATAACCTGACTGAAATAGGGGTTGAGTCATTAGAAAATTACGTCACAAATCTTCAAGATGGTTTTAGAACGATATGCGAAATCGTCTTTAAAAATAGTGAAACCAAATTCAGTTTCATGAATCTTGGCGTATCTATAGCTAGGACATTAGTTAACGATAGCAACATCGACATTGTCGTTAACAATCTTCTTCATGATATAAGTGCATTTGAAACGGATTTGTTATACGCCTTAAGGGTTTCTTTCAATTCCATGGGCATAGTTACTGATCCAAGTGAAATAGTTAATGCTGCTGAGTCCTTAGTTGTTGCTTTAGCAAAAACATTATTGAGCCACATTGACTACTTCTTCACCTTCTTATCCGTCGACAACGTTAAATCGTTAGCGCAAGGACATTATCCAGAAGTGTGTTTGTCAAATCTTATGGCTCTAGATATCAATTACAACAATTCGGTATCTACATATCATAATGATGGCAGCTATTATTACTTAGAGGTTCCAATTGCATCAGAAAATTTAAATGTAGTAGTTAAAAACAAAGATGGAAAGTCTGTCGCGTCATTAGAAAACGGTTCTCTTCTTGCCAAAGGAAGCCTAGCCCACGCTTCAATGGACGGCATGTTTATTTGCTATGTTCCAGTTGACGAGGAATATTCCATAACAATCGAAAATGCTGCCGAATATAACCTTTCTTATTTTGATCAAAAATACGAAAACAAAGTTCAATACAAACACGAACAAATCGAAAATGGTAAAAAGATTGAAATAAGAACTACCACATACCCAGAGAAACAATCTAAATCAAATTAAATAACGAATTTTAAAAAAAGACCGGATACGTGTGTTCGTATTCGGTCTTTTTGAATGTTTAGATTAATCTTTTTTGTCTTCTTCAGAAGATGTTTCATCTTTGTCTTCTGTTGGAGTTTCTTCGTTATTTTTTGCTTCTTTCTTTTCTTCACCAAAGGAATAATCAGAGAAGTCCCAATCTGGATGTGCGTCCGCAACCTTCTTCAAAGATTCTTTGATAAGATCAAGTTCGATATCTTTTTTCTCTTCGCCAGAATCTTTAATTGCTTTATCGGCGTTTCCTAAAGCGGCTTTTGCTTCAGTCTCGCTTTCATCAACAAGGCCCGAAACCAATAAATACGCCCTAACTGCAGGAGCAGTGCCTAAATTAGCTATAAACTTCTTTTCGTCTAATGGAAGGGAAACATATTCTTCTTTAGCTGTTTCAAAATCACCAGTTAATAAATGAATTGATAATTTTTGAGCGACAGCATTGTTATAAACCTTGGAAGAAACAGTTTTCTTGGAAGAAATACTGTATTCGTTGATTTCGAGAGCCTTATCGTAATTTTTATCTTTTAAAGCTTTATATACAGCAACTTGGTTTAAGGAATTGGTGAAATCAGTGACTTCTGTATAAATTGGAGTCTCTGGAAGTTCTTGTCCAAGAGCCATCTTTTCTTGAGCGATAAGAAGATTGTTATATGCTTCAACGTTTGTTTTGTTATTTAAGATTGTCATCAAATAGCCATCGTTCTTGCTATCTAATGCTGCAGGGAAGATGTTGTAGACATTAACGAGAACGAAGATCGTTAAGACGATAAGACCTGCGACATACATCGATTCCCAAAGAGCAGGATTATCGTTATAGAAAGCCTTTCCCATAACAATTAAGGTGACACATGTAGCAACTTCAAGTAAGAAAACGACAAGCGGGGCATAAATAACGTGTCTTGGATTTGCTTTAGCACCATCTTTTGGGGCGATTGCAGTTTCACCTGTTAAGCCATCAAAAGAGAAAGAGAAAGAGAAATGCATATGCTCATCTTTTTCTTTTTTAAATTGCATGCCAAGAACATTGCATTTGATGATTTTATAGCCGCCGATTTTTGCACCAATGATATGTCCAACTTCAAGTAAGATTGCGGAAAGTAAGATTCCCGCAACAACCATGATCACGACATACAAAATTGAATTGATTGGTAAGCTGCTTCCGTTAGTGGATAATTCTGGTCTAAGGATTACAAAGCCGACCAAAGCGGCAATACCTAACATAAGGATGTAAACAATCCATCCCATTGCTTCATTTTTCTTCATATTTTTATTAATCCTCCTATGGATTTGTGCTGGTAATGACCATCACACGTGTATCATTACAAATGCAATTTATAGAAGGTAACCTCTCTAAACGCATGTAATTATAGTCTTTCTATAATTAATTTAAACAAGAAAGTTAAGGTATTTTATCTTCTCTTTTCTTCTCTTACCATGGAAATAATTGCAGGATAGAGAATAAGCGTTGCGGAATTGATGTATTTCTTTAAGAAGGCGTCAAGTTTTTGAACTGTGATTCCTTGACTCTTGAAAGCAAAGGAGAATTCTTGTGAAACGCTTGCGGCAAATCTTCTTGCAACATTACGGTATGACGCTTTAGTTAAGCCGATGCCGCTTTCGTGTGGAGAATAAACAGTAATCAATCTAGTTATGATTTTGTTATAAAAGAAATCATTAACTAAATCAGATCCAGCAGATTGATATGTGGAACGCAAGAAATCAAAATTCCTCTTTGAATACTCAAGAAGACACTCAAGAATTTCCTTGATGTCATTGCAGTTGATCAAACCAGGAACGTCTTCATTTAAGAAAATCGACGCAAGTAAATCATAGATATCTTGGAAATGATAATAGAATGTTTGTCTATGGAGATGAAGTTTGTCACAAAGAGTCGTGACGTTAATATCACTGAGCTGCTTTGTTTGCATCATCTCTTTAAGAGCTAACTTAAATCTTTGCTCGGTTGTCATCATTTACTCCTTTTCTTCATTGCAGCATATTCGACAGCAATCTTCGCGCCAAGTTCGGCGTTGTTTAACACCAATGCGATATTGGTATCCAAACTCTTTCCGCCTGTAACTTCAGCAATTTTTGCCAATAAGAATGGGGTGATATCCTTTCCTTTTATCCCTTTTTCGTCACATTCTTTGATGGCATTGTCAATGATTCCATCAATATATTCATGTGATAAGGCATATTTTTCAGGAACTGGATTTGCAATGAGCATGCCTCCAGTTAAACCCAATTCACGTTTGGCGTTGATTATTGCGGCCGCTTCTTCTGGAGAATTGAAAACGACGTCGACTGGCTTGCCTGAATTACGGCAATAGAAATTTGCAAAGCCTTTTTCTTTGTAAGACATGACAGTTACGCCTTGAGTTTCTAAAACCTCTAAGGTCTTATCAATATCAAGGATGGCTTTACATCCTGCACATACAACAGTGACTGGATTTTCACCTATTTCATATAAATCACGGGATACGTCCATCGTATTTTCAGCACCACGGTGGACTCCACCGATTCCTCCTGTGACAAAAACTTCAATGCCCGCTGCCTTAGCCATAAGAATGGTTCCGCTTACTGTCGTAGCGCCCCAACCATGGTTAGCAACAACAACAGGAAAATCTCTCTTGGAAACTTTAGCAATGCCTTTTCTCTTGCCAAACTCCTCAATCATGGCTGGTGTCATACCAATAATAGGTTCACCATCAATGATACCCATCGTTGCAGGAATGGCTCCATTGTCACGAATGACTTTCTCAACACTTAAGGCTGTTTGAACATTTCGAGGATATGGCATTCCATGCGAAATGATCGTACTTTCTAAAGCAACGACTGCCTTCCCTTCTTCTAATGCTTTTTTAACTTCTGGATTGATTCTCATTTTTACGCTCCTTTTTCAATAAGTAATTGCTATCAAGATAATTTAACAAGAAATAAATAATTATTAATGCGGCCGTTATGCCTACCGTTATCCATATATGCGTCGAATTTAAGCAATTGTATGAAATTCCAAATATCGACGTGGTTTCTTCGTTGAGTTTATGTCTTAAGGAGAGGAACTTAACTAAGTCTTCACCAAAGAAATAATCTAAGGTAAATAAGCCAACGCCTGCAGCAAGCAATAATCCAAACACGGTTCCACGATATTTATCAAATTTCCAAGATACTTGGCCAAGGACGCAATAAGATAAAACGGTGAAACAGATAACCGACATCAATAAGGCTTGATCAGCATTTATAAATTCTGGATTGGCAATATGAATGCTATAAATCGCTATAACCGCTACAATTTGCACAAAACCACCAGGGATAGATCTTCTAAGAACATTGCTCATGAATGTGTTTTTAATACGATCATTTGTTTTTTGCAGAGCCAAGAAGAATCCTCCTCCTGCAATCGTAACGATTTCCCAAATATAAAGATTCTTTGGCGTGAATGGATAAGCTGGCCCGCCACAAGATTGGCAAATAAAGAAGAATAACGTCAAGATTACAGCGAATATGGTCTTAGCTAAGAACAAGGATGCACTTCTTTGAAGATTGTTAATTGATCTTCTGCCTTCCGCAACAACATCAGGAAGTTTGGAGAAATCATTATCAACAGAAACAATATGAGCGACATTTCTAGCAGCCGATGAACCTGAACCCATTGCGATAGAACAGTCCGCTTTCTTTAAAGCAAGAATATCATTAACGCCATCACCAGTCATTGCAACTTTATGTTCTCTTTCTTGCAAGGCAGCTATGATGTTAGCTTTTTGCTCTGGTTTTACACGGCCAAAAACAGCATACGTCTCAACTATATTTGGAATTTCTTCATCGGAAACATTTTCCATGGAAATATATTTATCGGCATTAGGAACTCCCGCCTCAGCAGCAATATAAGCTACAGTGGCAGCGTTGTCCCCCGAGATAACCTTGACCTGAACCCCATTCTTAACGAACCACTCGATGTTGCTTCTAGCATCATCTTTGATATGATCGCTCAAAGAAATGATTCCGATGAGTTTTAAATCTTTTGGCAATTCTCCATCTTTGATGTTGCTATCAGAATGGAAAACACCCAATACTCTAAAGCCCTTGCTTGTTAATTCTTTTAAACGAGCTTTTTGAGAGTCATTCATTGTGCCAGGTATAAATTCAGGGGCCCCGTATATGAATAAACCGGCTTCTTTATAATATCCAGCAGCGTATTTCTTATCCGAATCAAATGGAACTGTCTCATCTGGTTCTTTTGAATATTCTTTGAATGAAGAAAGCAATGCTTTAGCAGTTTGGTTAGCATCACCATTCTTTTTGATGATGGCGCATATATATTTTTGTAAATCTTCCTCTAAGAAACCTTCATATACGTCAGTCGCATATAAATTCAAAGAACCGTCTGTTATGGTGCCTGTTTTGTCAAAACAAATGGTATCGACCTTTGCAAGCATCTCTACGCAATAGAGTTCTTGAACGTTCATTTTCTTTCTAGCAAGTCTTCCAACGGAAACAGCCAAAGCAAGCGAGACAAGCAAATAAAGGCCAGCTGGAATCATTGCAATCATGCATCCTGACAAAGAAGGCATGAATTTTTGATATGACTCATAATTTAAATCGTTTGTTGCAACCGATCTAATTAACCAGGATGCCGTTGTGGCAATTCCTAAAGTCATAGAAACAACGCCTGTTGTCCAGAAGATTTTCAAACATGATGATTTAAGTTCACTTTTAGGGCGCTTAAATGTTTTAGCGGAAGCTTGTATGCTTTCACAGTAATTAGCACTTCCAACAGTGCTAACACGAACATACGCCTTGCCTGATTTAACATACGTAGCGCTTAAAATCTTCTCACCGACATTCTTTGTGACTTTAATTGATTCACCGGTTAAAAGAGACTCATCCATCTCAATTGATCCTTCAACGACGATTGAATCAGCGCATATTTGTTCTCCAGCTGAAACAACCATTATGTCGTTAAGAACCACTTCGTTAACTGGAATATTTATTTCCTTGCCATTACGAACAACTGTTGCTTTAGGATCGGTAACCAAACGTAATTTAGAGACGAGATGACGAGTGTGAATATCTGTAAATAAGCCGATACATATATTGAATAAGACAGGGAAACAGAACATATAGTTGGTGATATCCATGCCTGCGGCAATCATCAAACCAACAATAATAAAGTAGATAATGTTAAAGAAGGTAAAGACATTATCGCAAATGATTTGCCAATATGTTTTCGTGACGCTCTTTTTTGTTTTGTTCGATAAGCCTTCCTTTTTTTGGTGCTCTACTTGTTCGTCATTCAAACCAACATGCGGTTCAGCATTAATTGGTTCGGCTTCCTTGATTTTTTCAATTAATTCTTCTTGTGCACTCATCATTCACTCCTTAAAGCAACAACAGGGTCTTTCTTAGCGCCGATTCTGGCTGGAATAATGCCAGAAACAACAGCAAGAACTATGGATAAAGCGATTAATATTAAAGCGTGTGCAGGGTTCAATGAAGCAATATGGCTTAGCCCATTTCCTGGGAAGAGGTGATCAATAATGGCAGATAATGGAATATTGACAAGTACTGTAACAAGTACGCCTAAGACGCCCGCTACTGAACCTACAATTACACATTCAGCTTCAAATAGACGTCCAACGTCACTCTTTCTTGCGCCACAAGCTCTTATAACGCCAATCTCCCTTGTTCTTTCAATAACTGATACATAAGTGATAATTGCAGTCATTATTGAAGATACAATCAAAGATATCGACGCGAAAATAATGAAAACAAGGGAAATCAAAGAAATGAATGTCCCTAATGTAGACGTATAAGAAGACATGATATCCGTATAGTAAACGTTTTGATCAGATGATGTCTCGGAATTCCATTGATCCATCCTTGCTTTAATGGTGTCTTTGCTGGAAATCGATGATGGGAAAATCATTACAGAGGAAATCAAAGAATACGATTGGAAATAAGCTACGAAATCTAAAATATTAAAATCAAGATTGGTATCAGAAGAACTGACATCGTATGTTGAATTCTTGTAATCAAGCGAATAGAAGGAAGGCTCGGTTAATCTAGTTATCAACTTTTTTATCAATTGAGTTCTTTCATCTCCTGAAGTTGAATATAGGGTATCAACAAATTTACCAACAAGGTCTTCTCTAAAATCTTGCCCGATAAGTCTTGCTGATTTGAAATATCCAGAATAATAAGGGGCCATTCTAGTGCCATTATCGATATATTGTTGTTTCGTGGAGAAATATTCGTAATTTATTGAAGAAGCTACACTAGACGCAACAGAGTTGCTAACCGTATCAGATTCGGAATTAAGAGATTCCAATAAATCCGTCATTGCACTTGATAGCCTATCTAATCCTGTTTTTCCGTCGCTGTCTTCTTTCGTGGTGAAATACCAAGAATTGCTGCAAACCTCTTGCATGCCTTTGCAATTCTTCTCTGTGTCTTCTATGAACTCATCTTTCAAAGAGGAAACGTATCCAATTGAAGCTGGCATGAGGTTCATATATGAAGTTTCGGCTGGTCGCAAAACTCCGACAATCTTTAAGGTCTTTGGCTGGTATTTTGCATCATTGTTATATAAGGCGGCTAAACCTTCTTGTGTTGTATCGGTTTCGATGTAACGTTGGGTTGTTCTTGTTGTTTTGCTACCGGTATAGGTTATTTTTCCAGTAGATATATCATATGTTGGTTTGATATTTTCATACACGGGTAACGTAAGTTTGTAATCATCTTTATCCGTAGCCTCAAAATACGTAGATGGCTTATATGCTTTATATGTAGAGCCGAGTAGATCGTCAAAGGATATGCTTGATGTAGTTTTGTCTTTCGAGGATAAAAGACCAAGATTAACCAAAGTAGTCTTCTTAACCCTGTTGTATCTATCCGTGATTAAAACAATCTCATCGCTTTCTTTAGGGAAACGACCGCAGATGGTGTCATATGTTGTATCTAAATCTTTTTCCTCTCCATATAGTTCATGGAAGATTGTTGTAGGAACCGAGATGACTGTATCTAAAATTGAGCCGGAAGCTGATGCACTTTTGCTTTGATCAACCTGTACATATGTCACATTCCCATCAGGATCTTTGACTTCCTTTAAAAGATTAAAACTTAAGCCCTCACGATTAAGTATTACCGATTGGGCTAAGCCATCTTTAACCATTGGATTAAGTACTTTTTGAATATATTCGTTTGAAAAATTATTTGTATGAGAAATGCTCTTAGTTGATGAAGTGTCGTATACGTATACCTTATCTTCACTTGGATATTGAGTATAGCCATCATTTAAATCGTTTGAAGAATATGAATATGAAACCTTGCTTATCGTAATTGGAATACTTGACGCTACAGATGTTTCAAGATTAGAAACGTATTCGCTGAAACCGTTCGTGATAGATAAAACCAAAGCGACGCCAATGATACCAATTGATGAGGCAACAGATGTTAGGATGGTTCTAGTTTTCTTTGTGCAAATATTTTTAAATGAACTCTTGAGTGTCGTTAATAAGCTCATTGAAGTCTTCTTTTTTTCTAAAGAAGGTGCGTTTTTGATTTCATTAACTGGCAATGGAGAGGAATCTTTGATGATTTCCCCATCTTTCATTTCGATGATTCTATCCGAATACTTAGCGGCCAACTCAGAATTATGTGTAACAACAATAACTAAGCATGTCTCACTCATTTTCTTGAGAATATCTAAGATTTGAATTGATGTATTTGAATCAAGGGCGCCAGTTGGCTCATCAGCTAAAATAATTTTTGGATTATTAACAATTGCTCTAGCGATAGCAACTCTTTGCATCTGACCACCGGATAATTGGCTAGGCTTTTTCTTTCCTGAATCAGCAAGGCCGACCACTTCTAAAGCCTTGAGCGCTCTTTCTTTTCTCTCTTTTGGCGAAACGCCATTTAATAACAAAGCAGTTTCAACATTAGATAAAACATTCTGATGGGAAATGAGGTTATAGTTTTGGAAAACAAAACCAACCTGCTCATTGCGATAAGCGTCCCAATCTTTATCTTTGAAATCTTTCGTGGATTTACCATTAACTAATAGTTCCCCGTCTGTATAATGATCAAGTCCGCCAATGATATTTAATGTTGTTGTTTTTCCACATCCACTTGGACCGAGGATGGAAACAAAACCAGTATCAGCAAAAGATAGATTAATATCTTTCAAAGCTGAAAACGGCTTCTTATCAATGTAGTAATCTTTTTTGATGTGAACTAAATCAATCATACCTCTTCCAAATCCATTTAATTTTATCATAAAAATTAAGATTTATTCGAACAAATATGAAATTTTTTATACACGGTCTAAAAAGGTCGATGATTGCTATTATTTTCTTTTATTTTTAAAGAATTCTCTTATTAGAGAATCGCATTCATTTGAAAGAACGCCATGGTAAACCAATGGCCTTTCATGAATTGAGGGCTGGTCATAGACGAAATAATTAGAAATAATGGCTCCATCTTTTTTATCGCTTGAGGCAAATATGACTTTTGAAATTCTTGATTGGAGAATTGCACCAGCACACATCAAACACGGCTCTAACGTAACATATAAAGTTGCTCCGTCTAAACGCCAATTGTTTAATGTCTTTTCCGCTTCTTTAATGGCTTCAATTTCTGCATGTGAAGAAATATCGTGGTTACTTTCCCTATGGTTGTAGCCTTTTCCGATTATCTTTCCATCTTTTACGATAATGGCACCAACTGGTACCTCATCATCGTTTGAAGCTTTTAAGGCCTCTAAATATGCTTGATACATATATTCTTCGTCATTCATACGTAAACATTATAAAAGAAAAAACCACCGCACAGGAATCTCTACTTATGGCTGCTATCTTCCGATCCTGACCAGGTTCATAGAGGCTTCCTCACGATGGCTCAATAATTATAACAATATAAAAATAATTTTCATTAATTTTAAAAACATAATTATTTCATTTAAAATAATCTTATGAAACAAGCTGATTTTTTAAAAGAAGGTTCTAAGATAACCATGGTCGCTCCATCTTTTGGGGTAACGACCGAACCATATCAAACTAGATATGAGGCTTCGGTTAAAAATCTTAAGAAGAAAGGCTACCAAATTAATGAAGGTAGAAATGTCCATTTAGCCGAAGGAGTTATCGCTTCTGCATCACCTTTAGAAAGAGCGAAAGAATTCCTAAACGCATACACGTCTGACACGGATTTAATACTTTCCGTTGGTGGAGGGGAATTAATGAATGAGATGTTGCCATATGTCGATTTCGAATTAATTAAAAAACTTCCTCCTAAATGGTTCATGGGTTTTTCAGATAACACCCATTTGACTTATACCTTAACCACCATCGCCGATGTAATCACCATCTATGGTCCTAATGCACCGACATATTTTGAGAAGCCAATAAGACTGAATCAGTTAGACGCATTAAGAATGCTGTCAGGCGGAAAAGAATTTTCAGGTTATGAAAAATGGAATAAGCCTAATTTCAAAAAGAAATACGATCCAAGTAAAAAGAAAGAGATACCACCTCTACGCAAGTTCAGATATATGAGTAAGAAGATAATCACTCCATATAATTGGAATGGCGATGTTGAAGGAAGACTTCTAGGCGGCTGCTTAGACTGTTTAATTATGATATGCGGCACTTCTTTTGATAAAACAAAGGAATTCCTTGATAGGCATAATGAAGGCATCATATGGTATCTTGAAGCGTGTGATTTATCGCCACTTGGTATAAGAAGAGCACTTTTCCAATTAAAAGAAGCGGGATGGTTTAAAACCGCTAAAGCATTCCTTATTGGGCGTCCTTTATGTTGGGATAACGAATCTTTTGGTATGAACCGTTTTGATGCGGTTAAAGGCGTTCTTGGAGATTTAAACGTTCCTATTCTCTTTGATGTAGATTTAGGCCATTATTCGCCATCATTACCAATCAAGAATGGCGCTTTAGCAAAAGTTTCATACGATAACAATAATATACATTTCTCATATAAAGAGTGATAAACTTACGCGACAAAGGAGAAATACAGAATGAAAAAAGCTATTAAAATAACTGCAATCATATTTGCGATAATCGCCGGTCTTACGATGCTTACCTTCATAGGCCTTGGTTCAATTGTTGGCATGTTAGCATCAGATAAAGATTTTATTAATCAACTCGTTCAATCAATGAATGAAGGCGCGCCTGAAGGATATGGCTACACAGCAGAACAAGTCGTTAAGGCATTAGAACTATACAAAACCTTCCTTATCACGCTTGGATTAGTAAGATTAGTTTCTATCGCATTTGATATCACATATGTTGTTCTTGCTTCCAAAACAAAAGAGGCTAGCAAATATGTATGGATCGCTCTTGGTATTATTGGAATATTTGTCTCATCAATCATTCCAGCCATCTTGGCGATTATTTATGGTGCTAGACAAGAACATTTCATAAGCAAAGATACGTCTCAAGTCCAAGAGGTAAGATTCGAAGAAAAGCCATCCACGAGTAACAATACAAACACATTCGATAACCTCAAACAATAAAAAGAGGGCATGCGTGTATTAAAAAACTCCTGAAATTCAATTCAGGAGTTTTATTTTTCTTTTGAGAAATTATTTCTTGTTAACTGGTTTCAAGACTGAGATACCACCAATGAATGGACGTAAAACCTCAGGGATAATGACGGATCCATCTGCTTGTTGATTTTGTTCAAGTAAGGCTGGATAGACACGAGATGTTGCAAGACCAGAACCATTTAATGTGTGGCAGAAATGCATCTTGCCATCTTTATCCTTATAACGGATCATGCCACGGCGTGCTTGATAATCTCTAGCATTAGAAACAGAGGATACTTCTTTAAAGATGCCCATTGAAGGAATCCAAACTTCAATATCATATGTTCTTGCCATAGAGTGAGAGCAATCACCTGCAGCAAGTTTGTCTAATTGGTAGCAAAGGCCTAAACCTTCTAAGAGGTGTTGTGCTTTCTTTACTAATTCATCGAACGCAGCATCAGAGCCATCATCTGTTGTATATTGAACCATTTCGACTTTATCGAATTGATAGCCACGGATCATACCTCTTTCTTCAGTTCTATATGAACCAGCTTCTCTACGATAGCATGGAGTATAAGCGAAATATTTCTTTGGGAGGTCTTCTTCGGAAAGAACTTCGTCTCTATGAAGGTTAACTAAGGCTGTTTCAGCTGTAGGAAGGATAAATTTAGCTGGTTCAGCGCCATCTAACCAGAATACTTCGTTTTTGAACTTAGGGAATTGTCCGGCGGTATAACCAGATTGTTCATTAAGTAAATGTGGAGGAAGAATCATTGTATATCCATCAGCAATATGTGTTGTGATGAAATAATTGAGCAATGCCCATTCTAATTGAGCACCAAGTCCAGTATAGCACCATGTGCCAGTTCCAGAGATTTTTGCGGCTCTCTTATAATCGATCAAACCAAGGGACTCAGCTAATTCAACATGGTCTTTTGGAGTGAATCCATCAAAGGTTGGTTTCTTGCCAAATGAATACACGGGGGTGTTATTTTCTTTCCCACCGGCAAGCAAATCATCATCTGGTAAGTTTGGAAGAACTTCAATTTGAGACTTAATTTCCGCTTCAACGTTTTTCAATTCTTCTTCTGCATCTTTATTTCTTGCAGCAAGTTCCTTGACCTCTTTGAAGATAGCTTGGACATCTCCGCCATCTTTCTTAACTTGTGGAACGGATTTAGAAAGACGATTTTGTTGAGCTTTGTTTTCTTCAACTGTCTTTGTCAATTCTCTTCTTTTTTGAAAAAGAGCAAGTAATGGTTCTGGATCGAAATCCCAGAGCTTTTTAGCTAAAGCCGCTTTAACATATTCAGGCTTTGCTTCAATTAGTTTTGGATCAATCATTTCCTAATCCTCCTTAATGATTAGTGATTTGTATAATTCAATTAGTTTTTTACCAAGTTTTGATAAATTGTTACTTTCAGCAACTTGATACCCTTTCATTATAATCTCTTCATAGGAAGATTTATCAAATGAAGTAATGAAATTAATGGTTTCTTCAGCTGAATTAAAGTTTTTGATGATGTCAGGGTAATCTTGCACCGCATCAGAATCTTTTTGATTACCTACATGGAAGACTGGCGTTTTTGAAGCTAAGGCCTCAAGTGCAACCATAGAATTTTCCGTAATAGAATCAAATAAGAGGAGACCTGTAGCGTTTTTCATCGCCGAGACATACAAATCCTCATCAATGATTGGTAAGAATTTCAAGTTTGTTGGAGACTTCTTATTAAGTCTTTTTAATGGAGATGCTTTAGAACCAACTCCACCACCTAAGAAGAAGAAACGGCAAGAAGGAACACTCTTTGCGATTGTTGTGAGAATTTTAATCGTCTCTGAATCTGCATAATTACCTATGGTTAGATAATATTTCTCATTTTTATCAAAACGTTCGTAACGGCAGAAAGATAATTCAGAGGATGTTTCAGCGAATTCAAACCTGAATGGATTGACACCAGGTGTGACAATTTCTATATGTTTGGAAGGAAACTCTGTTTGAATTAATTCTTTAGCCTTTGTGTTTGGTACAAGAATCAAATCAGCGAATTCAAGAGTTCTCTTTGCTTTAGGCGTTAGAATTTGATTCTGTCTAAGATCTAAAGTAAGGAAACTTGCAGCAGGGTCTTCTTCCGCATAAAGAGCTGAAACAACTACAGGTATCCCCTCATTTCGCGCATATTTGCCGATATCCTCATCTATTGGTGAAAGAAGATGAGCGATATCGGGAAATGCGTAAATTGAGTCTACCCATTGAGTGTTATTAAGCTCTAACGCTCCTTTGAGATTTTTCCTAAGACGCGTTCCAGCAAAGATATCTTTTTTCCTTCCTGGATTAAAATGGATAAGTATCCTCATTTATTATTCAACGTCGTTTGGGGTTGGATTGTTGGCGTTGTCTCCTTCAGCAACATCGTTAGGTGTTGGATTGCCTTCTTCTGGTGCTTCAGCAACTAACGCTGGGTTAATTTCGTCTTCAACGTATGTTTGTTCTTCTTCAGTTTCTTCCTCATGAGGAACGATTGTCAAAGATGCGACCTTATTGCCTGCATCAAGAGCGATAACTTTAACGCCAACGGTATTTCTACCAGCGATGTGAACTTGTGAGAGAGGCGTACGGATAACGATGCCTTTGTTTGTGATGACGATTAAGTCTTCATCACCATTAACGGCACGTAATGCAGTTAAGGAGCCATTCTTTCCATTGTCTTTAATGGAGAAGACACCTTTTGCACCTCTAGAAGTCAAACGATAGCCATCGTAATGTGTTGTGCTTCCGTCTTCATTTTGAATATCGGTATCTGCAAAGTAAGATAATTTGCCGAAACCATTAGATGTTAACGCAAGAGCGATGCTGCCATCCATTGAACCAGTGATATCAACGAGGTGTGAGCCATCTTTTAAGTTCATACCAGTGACACCAGCTGCGGTTCTACCCATTGCACGTACTTCATCTTCATAGAATGAACAGACCTTTCCATTGCTTGAAGCAAGAGAGATCAAATCATGTCCATGGGTCTTCTTAACGTTAAGTAACTCATCTCCCTCTTTTAAGGTAATTGATCTCTTACCATTTGAATGGATTGAGGCAAATTCTTTAAGTGGGGTTCTCTTAACGACACCGTTAACGGTTGCGAAGAATAAGTAGTCGTTTTCGCCATATTCATCACATGGAACGATAGCAACGATCTTTTCGTCTTGTTCAAGGTTAAGAAGGTTAACTGCTGGTATACCTTTGGAATTTCTTTCTCCGTCAGGAATCATATAGCCACGTAAACGGTAAACGAACCCTAAGCTAGAGAAGAACATAATGTCGGTATGTGTTTTTGTGTGTAACATCAATTGGACAAGATCGCCAGCTGTTGTCGTGATGCCTTTAACGCCTCTACCGCCTCTATTTTGTGTGCGGAATGTGTCATCGGACATTCTCTTGACATAGCCTTTCTTTGTTAAGACAACGAGGATGTTCTCTTGTGGTAAGAGGTCTTCGTTATCAATATCGGCGGCTGCGTTAGAGATTTCAGTGATACGATCATCGCCAAATCTATTTCTGATTTCTTCTAATTCGGAAATCATCATATCGAGGATGTTCTTTGTATCGGATAACAACCAATTATAATGTTCAATATTCTTTGTTAATTCAGTATGTTCGTTTTGAAGTTTTTCTTGTTCCAAACCTTCTAAACGACGTAACGTCATGGCTAAAATAGCATCAGTTTGAGGTTTTGATAAACCGAATGCCTCATTTAATTTTGCTGCTGATTCATCATCTGTTTTTGAACCACGGATAATGTGAATGACTTCATCAATATTATCATGAGCAAGAATTAAGCCAACGACGATGTGGTCACGATCTGTATCCCTCTTTAAAAGGAATTTTGTACGACGTGTTAAGACATCCATTTGGTGATCAATGTAAGATTGAATCATTGGAACGATACCTAAGACTTTAGGCTCGCCATTGACTAAGCAAAGGTTGATAACACCATAGGAGATTTGTAATTGAGTATGTTTTAAAAGATTGTTGGCAATGACTTCTGGAATTGTGTCACGACGGACTTCAATGACTACACGTATGCCCTCTTTTGAAGATTCATCACGAATGTCGGTGATGCCATCGATTACCTTATCACGGACAAGTCCAGCCATATTCTCAATCATTGCGGCCTTATTAACTTGATAAGGAATTTCTGTAACGATGATTGAGGATTTGCCATTAGACGCTTCTTCGATGTGATATTTTGAACGGATGTAGATTGAACCAGTACCGTTTGTGAAATAATCAAGAATGCCTTGTCTTCCTAAAATGACACCGCCTGTAGGGAAATCAGGACCATAGATATAATTTTGCATTAATTCTAATGGAGTGATCTCTGGATTCTTTGCTACAGCGATAGTGGCATTGATTGCCTCTGTAAGGTTGTGGGTTGGCATATTTGTTGCCATACCGACAGCAATACCTTCAGATCCGTTAACGAGTAAGTTAGGGAAACGGGATGGTAAAACGGAAGGTTCTCTTTCTGTACCATCGTAGTTATCAACGAAATCAACGACGTTCTTATCTAAATCACGGACCATTTCAACTGCAAGTTTGGTCATACGGGCTTCCGTATAACGCATAGCAGCTGCTTCGTCGCCATCAACGTCACCGAAGTTACCGTGTCCATCAACCAAGCAATATCTCATTGCGAATGGTTGAGCTAAACGAACTAATGTTCCATAAAGTGCGGAGTCACCATGAGGGTGATATTTACCCATGACGTCACCAACGATACGAGCTGATTTCTTATATGGTTTTCCTGGTTGCATACCAGATTCGTTCATACCGAAGATAATACGTCTTTGAACTGGTTTTAAACCATCACGGACATCTGGAATAGCACGGCTTTCGATAACTGACATGGAGTAGTTAAGGAATGCTGTTTGAACTTCTTCTGTAATTTCTCTATCAATTAATCCAGGAACTATGCCAGCCATTGCCCCTTCGTCGTTTGAAGTTTCGTTGTTTTCTTCATTAACGACTTCATCATTTTTAATTTCTTCTGCCATATATGTCTCCTTTCATTAAATATCGAGATTCTTAACGAACTTAGCGTTCTTAGAGATGAATTCCTTACGTGGTAAGACTTCATCACCCATTAAGTCGGTGAAGGCTTTATCAGCAAGAGTTGCATCATCGATTGTGATACGGATCATCTTTCTTGCTGCTGGATCCATGGTTGTTTCCCAAAGTTGTTGGGCATCCATTTCACCAAGTCCTTTATAACGTTGGAATGGGTAACCTTGTTTTAATTGCAACGCTTTCTTGAGATCTTCAAGTTGATCATCGTTATAGGCGTAATAAGCTTGGCCCTTATAATCGATCTTATAGAGAGGTGGTTGAGCGATATAAACGAATCCACCATCGATAAGAGGTTTCATAAAACGATAGAAGAACGTGAGTAAGAGGATACGGATGTGATCACCGTCGACATCAGCATCGGTCATGATAACAATTTTGTGATATCTGATTTTGCTAACATCGAAGTTTTCACGGATACCAGCGCCGATAGCAGTGATCATGTTGCCAATTTCAGCGTTGCGGAAGATACGTTCTTCGTTAGCTTTTTCAACATTAAGAATCTTACCTCTTAAAGGAAGAATGGCTTGAGTACGTCTATCGCGTCCGGTTTTTGCTGAACCTCCGGCTGAGTTACCCTCAACGATATAAAGTTCGCATTCTTGTGGGTCTTTTGATGAGCAATCAGCTAATTTGCCAGGCAAAGTTGTGATGCCTAAAGCACTCTTACGTGTGGATTCACGGGCTTTTTGAGCAGCCATACGTCCTGAAGCAGCCAATTTGACTTTCTCAACGATGACCTTACCTTGAGCTGGATGTTCAAGTAAATATTCGGATAAGTAGTTGCCAACAACAGTTGAGACAATCTTTCTAACTTCGGAGTTACCGAGTTTTGTTTTTGTCTGTCCTTCGTATTGTGGGTTAGGATGTTTGACGGAAATAACGCATGTTAAGCCTTCGCGGCAGTCATCTGTTGTGAAATTGGATGATTTTTCATCAAGCAATTTATTCTTACGAGCATAGTCGTTGATGATTCTATTTAAAGCGAGGTTGAAACCTTCGACATGGGTTCCGCCTTCTTTTGTGGAAATGTTGTTACAGAAAGAATAGACGCCATCATTGTTGTAGTAGTCCGTCCATTGGAAAGCCACTTCAGCATAGATTCTTTCTTTTGTGCCATCTAATAAGGTGACTTCTTCAGCGCCTTGTGCATACAAGACCTCTTCATTGATTGAGGTTTTGCCGGCATTAATAAAGGAAACGTATTCACGAATACCACCGTTATAAAGGAAAACTTCGCTTACTGGTGTATCGCCACGTAAATCCGTTAAGGTAATCTTGACTCCACCATTTAAGAAAGCCATTTGACGTAAATGGTTCTTGATGGTCTCATAGTTATAAACCGTTGTTTCTGTGAAGATATCTGGATCAGGTAAGAAGTGGACTTGTGTACCATGTTCTTCACTAGAGCATGTGCCAACCTTCTTTAAGTGTTCGACAATATGGCCGCCGTTTTCGAATTTAACATAGAAAACACCGCCATCTTTATGAACTGTGACTTCGCATAATGTGGAAAGAGCGTTAACAACTGAAGCGCCAACACCATGAAGACCGCCTGAAACTTTATATCCGCCGCCTTCACCGAATTTACCACCAGCGTGAAGAATTGTATAAGCAGTTTCAACACCAGATAAACCGGATTTAGAAACGATGTCTACAGGGATACCACGACCGTTATCGGCAACCGTAATGGAATTGTCTTTTTCAATCGTGACTTCGATATGATCGCAATAACCAGCTAAAGCTTCATCGATTGAGTTATCAACGATTTCCCAAACAAGGTGATGAAGACCTGCGCTAGCGGTTGTAGCGATATACATACCAGGACGTTTTCTAACAGCTTCTAAGCCTTCGAGAACTTGGATGTTTTCGGCTGTGTATTTTGCGTCAGCTTTTTCGATCTTCTTTTCATCAGTGACTTCTTCCATCTTGTATTGGAATTTGTCCTCTTCTTGCAAGGATTCAGCACTAGCGCCGCTTTGTTCGGCGGCAGCTTTGATTTCCTCTTCTGTCTTTTTTTCTTCTGCCATTTCATTTCCTCCTTGTGGCAATATTGTTGGAGACATCTATTAAGGCATCCCCCTCTATTGAACTTTCGGCCGTTGTAACGAATACTTGGCCTAGCTTGTTTAATAAACTATTTAGTTTTCTTGATCTTGTTTCGTCTAGTTCACTATAAACATCATCAAGAATGGTGATTGGTTTCTTATTCATATCGTCGATTAAGAAGAACGGCGCTATTTTTAAGGCAATGGCAGCTAGCCTGTTTTCTCCTTGGGAACCGTATAAGGAGATATCCTTTCCATCCAAGAGCAACGAGAAGTCTTCTCGATGTATCCCACTTGAGGTAGTTTTGTGGAATAAGTCATTTTCGAGATTTCTTTCGTAACGTTTTTTGGCGTTTTCGATGAAGTTTTCTTCTCCCAAGAATGGATGATAGAGAATTCGAAGTTCTCTTTTGCTCTCATACAGGGCGTTAGCGACATCGCTTAGAATTCCATTCAACCTGTCTAAATATCTCTTTCTAAACCTCGTTATTGGCTCAGAAACGGTTATCAGACGATTGGTAACGACTTCTAAGTAGGTTCGATTGATGTCACTTCCCTTAAGAATTGCATTTCTTTCTTGAAGAATTTTTGAATATTCACCGATTAATGACAAATATTCAACGGATTCTTTTGAGAGTGAGACATCAAGGAATCGTCGCCTTGCGGATGGGGAATCCTTGAAGATATTCACATCTTCAGGTGAGAAGACAATTACATTCACCATCTTCGAGAGTTCGCTCAATCTTTTGATTGGCTTATCGTTAATAGTGATTTTCTTGTCTTTCTGGGTGATAAGAATTTCGATCTTCCTACGCAATTCGCCTTCCTGTACGTATGCGCGTATAAAGGCGGATTCCTCCCCATAACGAATCAATGTTCTCACATCATTATTTCTCCAACTTTTGCACAAAGACAAAAGGTAGATAGCTTCTGCGATATTCGTTTTCCCACTTCCGTTAGCACCATCAATAACGTTATTTTTAGGTGAGAATTCAAGTGAGAGGGAAGGATAGGAGCGGAAATTTATCAGCTCTAAACGGGTGACTATCATTGCTTTGTAACGTTGATAATCATAGAAGGAAGTTCAACTTTATCCCCTGGACGGAGTTTTCTGCCCCTGCGTTCATCTTCTTCACCGTTGACATAAACCTTGTTAGAGGCAAGATAAGCTTTCGCTTCTCCTCCTTCAAAAATCACGTCAGCAAGTTTTAGAATTTGGCCAAGAGTGATGTATTCCGTGTAAATGGAGATTGTTTTGATTTCTTTCGTCATACTTTTTACCCTGATAATAGTTTACTACATAGTAGTAATAAAAATAAAGAGAAATCAAACGAAAAACGCACCAAATTTTAACGTGAGCAATTTGTCGGTAATTTAAGCCATCCCAGTCTTGATTTTCGTTTAAACGCCCTTTTAAAGCGTTTAGAAGGCAAAAGAAAAATGTGGAACCAGTCATGGAACCACATTTTAGGTTATTTTGTTTATCTAGTTCTCATTGGGGTAATGAGTTCGATCATTTGTTCATCGTTTGGATTGATAACTATGAATGGTCTCATTTCGCCAACGAATTTGAATTGTACGTCATCTGAGCAAAGGGCTTTGACGGCTTGTGTGACAAAGAGGGCATTGAAAGAGATTTCCAATCTTTCTCCATGATATTGATAATTCGGAATGCTTTCGGCTCCCGAACCAACTTGTTCACTGGAAGAAGATACCTCAATTCCATTTTGAGACATTGAAAGTTTTACGATAGCGGCACGATCGGTTGCTAAGACGGAAACGCGGTCGATCGCATTAAGTAAATCACTAGCGGAAATGTTCAAATAATAATTGAAGCTTGTCGGGAAGACTCCGTTAGATACAGGATAGTCTCCAGGAATCAAACGGCTCTTAACGATCGTGTTTCCAAAGCTGAAGACAACTCTTGAAGCATTAACGCAGATGCCGACATTGACTGAATTCTCGAACAAACGGGTAACCTCAATTAAGGTTTTAGCGGAAATGTTAGCGGAGAAATTGATATCTTCGCTGATTTCCACGGAGTTTCTAGATAATCTGGCTGAGTCTGTTGCCGTAGCGGTTAATTTGCCGTTTTTTCCGCAAAGGTTAATAACCGTAAGGATTGGTCTATTATTTTGATCGGAAGCAGCAAAGGCGGTTGAATCAACAAGTTTTGTTAAATCTCTACAAGAAATCTCGAATGTATCTTCCGTCTGCTCTAAATCAATATCTGGATATTCATCAGCAAGTAAGCAATTTAAATGATACTTAGTATTTCCGTCATCGATATTAGCGGTTCTATCATCGATGATTTCAATCGAGATTTCTTCACCTTGCATCTTTTTAACGATTTCAGTTAAAGAGTGAGCGTTGATCAAGGTTGTTCCATAAGAGAAATTACGGACGATTTCTTTATCATCAATAATGGTTGGAACTAATGTCCAAATCGCAATATCTTCATTGCTTGCGGTTATTTCTAAACCACGATCACCCATCTCCAATTTGAAGTTTAATAATGTAGGTAAGGTGCTTTTGGAAGCAATTGCTCTTGAAGCAATCAACAATCCTTTAAGGAATTCTTTCTTGTTTATCGTTAAACGCATATGCATTACTCCTTTAGTTTTAATTTTATATTAATAATATATGTTCTGTGGAAATTGTGGATAACTCTACTCAAACATTTTAGCATTGAATGAAATTGTTATCACTCAATTATTCGATGAGAATTAACTATTTAGTCTTTCTTTTAATTCATTAATGACTGTTTTTAGAGTCTCATCAGTTTTCAACTGTTTTTCCACTTTGTTCACACCATTCATTACGGTCGCATGGTCTTTTCCACCGAATGCTTTGCCTATTTTTATGAATGGAGTGTCAAGTAAAACCCTAATGAGATACATTGAGATATGTCTTGCCATAGCGATTTGACTTGTGCGGATGTTTCCGGTTAATTGATATGGGGCTAAATTGTAATAATCAGCGACTGTATCGATGATTTTCTGCTCAGAAAGCTTTTCTTCTGCATCTTTCACGTTGATTAGCCCTGAAACTGAATTCATGACTGTTTTGATATCAATGTGCTTAGTTGGCTGAATATTGATCGTGTAGAAGAGCAAACGATCAAACGCCCCCTCTAATTCACGAACGTTTTTACCAAATTTTGAAGCTAAGAAGGAAATCGCGTCTGGATCAAAATCGTTCGGATTGAGGTTATTGGCGATTATCCTCATTTTAAGGATGTTTTCGCATGTCTCTAACTCAGGTTGATTGATAGAAAGAGGCAACCCCTGTGTGAAACGAGTTTGAAGTCTAGCGTCCAAACCATTCAATTTCGAAGGATGTTGATCTGATGTTAAGACGATTTGCTTATGCGATGAATATAAATTGTTGTAGATGCTAAAGAAAGTTTCTTCAGTGCTCTTCTTATTTGATAAGAATTGGACATCATCGACCAACAACATATCAACGGATGATTTGAACCAATCGACGATGGAGACGCCTTCTCTATCTCCTTTTATATATTTAATATATTCATCAAGGAATTCTTGAGCATGAACGTAAAGGACTCTTAACTTAGGAAATTTTTCTTTTGCGGCATTTCCGATGGCGTGCAATAAGTGAGTTTTTCCTAATCCAGAATCACCATATATAAGAATAGGATTATAAAGTCTGCCAGGATCTTGAGAAGCAAGAAGGGCAGCTTGATATGCCTCGCGGTTGGAATTTCCAACGATGAAATTCTTGAAAGTGTAATTAGGATTCAAAACGGAATCCGCGAAATAGGCGGGAGTTTCAGGCTCGACAACGGCGTTTTTCTCTTTCGCTTGATCGGCCGTTATGAATCTTGCCGTAAAATTAGATTCAGTCGCATCAGAGATGACCTTATTCACCAAATCCCTATATGTGTCGCTTAAAACGTTAGCGGCCGTAAGAGAGTTAACAACGACGATAATTTCGTTTCCTTGAATTGAATCGATGTAAGAATTGTTGAAAAAAGCGTCGAAAACCATATTGTTATTCAACTCTTCTTTTATTCTTGGGAGGATTCTGTCCCATAGTTGTGTTATTTCGGATATGCTGTTATTCATAAGTTTTACCGAGGGATATTCTAGTCTTTTTGTGAATAAAAAACTATGTTTTTGAATCTAAAATTATTTTTTCCACAATTCAATATCTCTAAAAAGGTGATTTTGACTAATTTTCTACCACTTTTCCACAATTGCAAAATGTGGACAAATTGTGGAAAACTTTCTTTCGATTCTATCTTTGTGGAAAACTAATCAAAAATCTTTTTAATCAACATGTCAAAAATCTTTAGAAAATACGATGATTTGACATCTTTTGTAAGTTTTCTACAATTTCCACAATAGAGAATTAACACCTATGTGTAGAAAATATTTTCATGGTTTTTGGATTGTTGAAAACATTTAAATTTGCATTAATTTAGAACATCTAGGAATCTTCGGTGGAAAACCCCAATACTTATTGTCAAAGTTAAAAATTCTCCATTGACTTCCTCTTTTTAGTCAAAATTAGGTGATTTTCTCTTTAAAAGTTTTACTTTTTGTTGTCTCAAAGACCATAAATAATTATAATCACATAGCACGCAAGTGAACCTCGGAGGAAATAAACATGGAAGTAAAAACATATCAACCATCTAAAATCAAGCATGCTCACAAAGCCGGTTTCCGCGCTAGAATGAAAACTCATGGCGGACGTAATGTCCTTGCCCGTCGCAGAGCAAAAGGCAGAGCTAAAATTGCTGACTAATCCCTGAAATATGGGATTTTTTGTGTTTTATAACGAGTGATGAAAAGAATTAATCGTGTATTAAAACGTTCGGAATTTTCCGAGATTATAACAAACACACCAGTCGTAAAATCAAAACACTACGTCATCCATTTTAGAGAGAATGAATATTCTTATTCCAGAATTGGAATTAGCGTCTCGAAAAAGAATGGCCACGCTGTCGTTAGAAATAAGATTCGTCGTCAAATTAGAGCGATGATTGCGTCTGATTTCGATTTAAGCAAGTCATTGGATCTAATAATCATTGTCCGCGTTAATTACAAGCCTGAAGAATTCTTTCTAGAAAAATCTGAGCTGCTCGAAAGCTTAGCGAAAATTGGAGAACAACCTTGAAAAAATCTACAAAAGCAAAAATCTTTGGGGGTATCGTTGCCGTTTTTGGTGTCGCCCTTCTTTCTGGTTGCACCGCTAATTTCTGTTCTGAAGTAGATCAAGCACATATTGCTTACACATACGAACAAGGCGTTACGGTTTATTGTACGAAGGATGAAATCCCTGAAGAATATCGCGTCGAAGACACTTCTAGCGACGCCTACCCATTAAGTTGGCAGGTTTATGAAGGTAACGACGCTCTTTGGGCATACATTCCTACAAATACTGAAGGTTTGTTTACAGCCAAAAAAGCGGATTATCTCACAAACACAATCCTTTCATCTGCCACAAGCAACCTAATCAAAACACCAACATATGCATATTGGAAAAAAGCTGACCAATATGTATTGGACAATTCGATCAAGCTTTATGCTGAAGATACTTTGAAAAAGGCCAATCCTGATCAATTACCTTCCGCTTCAGATATCGAAAATAAAGCAAGTGAAATCAAGAAAACCGTTACATCTACTGAAATCAATCCGTTCAGTGAACCTGATTGTGTTGGTAACGAAAGTGGAGTTACATCAAATTCCGAATCAATCTTAAGAAATTATGGTTATTGGAAATTTGATGGCATAAAAGATGATGGCGGTCACGAACTTTATAAGAACTGGACCGAAATGAACGAATCCATCAAAAAAGACTTCGACACTGAAGGATATGATGGTTCGGCATTAGTCCCAAATTCCGATTTCATTACCTTATATAAGAATGCAATCACCTCTAAATATGCTTCTATCCGTACATGTCTTGCCACGCGTAGCCGTACCGAAGGATATGGATCATATGGTCCATCAAGCAACTGGTCTGTCAATATTCACACGACTGACTGGGGCGCAGCTTGGGGAAAGGGTTTATTCGAAGGGTTGATTGTTTACCCTGTATCCGCATTGGTTGATACCCTCTCCTTTGCAATGGATCCAGCTTTATCTGGTATGGGTCAAATCTTAGCCCTTATCATTACAACTGTCGTTGTTAGATTAGTTGTTATGGCATTGACCTTCAAAGGAACTCTTGACCAACAAAAGATGCAAGCGTTGCAACCTCAATTGGCCAAAATCCAAGCTAAGTATCCAAATTCACAAACAAATCAAACACAAAAACAAAGACTTCAACAAGAACAAATGGCTTTATATAAACGTAATAAAGTCTCGATGTTCTCAACATTCATTGTCCTTATTGTTCAATTCCCTGTCTTCATTTGTGTCTGGGGTGCCTTACAAGGAAACGCCGTTCTTTCAACCGGTCAAATCTTGAATTTACGTCTATCTGATACCATTTCATCTGTTTTGATGAATTTCTCAGGAACCTGGTATGCAAATACGACAGGATGGTGGACAGCTCTTATCTTGTTCCTCCTTATGTCTGGTTTGCAATTTGTCTCAGTCAAACTTCCTCAATGGATCACAAAATCTCAACTCAAGAATCAACAAAAACTTACCGCTAATCCAGCACAAGATGACAATAACCGCAGAATGAAAATGATGACATACGTAATGCTTGCCATCACCATCGTCATGGGTTTTGCTCTTCCTGCTGCTATGGGTGTTTATTGGGCAATCGGTGCTCTTATGAGCATGGTTCAAACCTTAATCACTCAACTTATCGTTAAGAAACATTTGATTAATAAAGTTAATAAGAGGTAATAAATATGAAACAATACACAGCTAAAACCGTTGAAGAAGCACTCTCTGCCGCTGCCGCTGACTTAGGAATTGAGGCAGATAAGATCGCTTACACGGTTACTGAAGAAAAGAAAGGCTTATTCCATAAGTCTGCAACAATCGAAGTTCCTACTATCGAAGATGCAGCTGAATTTGCTCAAGAATATCTCAAGAACGCCATTGGCGGAATGGGCATTGAAGTTACAACCACCGCTAAAGTTCAAGATGATATCATCCATATCACTCTCAATTCTGAAAGAAATCCAGTCTTGATTGGTAAAGGTGGTAGAACTCTTCAAGCTTTAAATGAACTTGATCGTCTTGCTGTTTCCAACAAATTCAGAAGAAGATACAGAATTCTCCTTGATGTTGGCGGATACAAAGAAGATAAGTATTCTCATATCGCTTACATTGCCAAAAAGAATGCTAAGGAAGTCCTCAAATCAAAGATTGATGTTCAACTCTCTCCAATGACTCCAGATGAGAGAAGAGTCGTTCACAACACTTTGAATAACTGGGATCACATCAAAACCGAATCAACTGGCGAAGGCAAAGATAGAGCAGTCGTCATCAAATACGTTGATTAATTTCTTAGATGATATTAAGTGGGTTAAGGCCCACTTTTTATTTTCTTTATAGTATAATTCGTTACACGGAGGTCTTATCATGAAAAATGCAATTGTTATATTAACTGGCATCGCTTTGTTTTTCGGCTTAGGCTCTCTTGTTGGCGGAATGATTCAACTTCCTGGATATTGCGATCCTGAATATCTTGTAACACTTGAAGTTCTTATCGGTGCATATGTCATTATTTTATCGATCGTTAGTATTGCTCTTATCATTACCACAGTCCGTGATAATAAATATATTTCAATAGGTGTCTTAGCTATTTTCTTCTCCGGAATCATTCCAGGCATCCTTTATTTGATTTGGAAACCGCATGATAATCATAAAAATGACGGTTCGTTTTATCTCAAACAAAATCCAATTCAACTTACAGAAGAAGAAATCAATCAGGAGATGGATGATCTCGATGAAATGAAACTTAGGGGAATCATCAGAGATGACGAATATCAAGAAAGAAAAGAAAAACTTTTGAGAAAATAACAAATTCACCTAATACGTTAGGTGTTTTTCTTTCTACTTAAGGTATAATCTTAACGATGAATAATAATGTAATTATTGCTTTAGCAACCCCTCCACTAAAATCAGCCCTCGCTATCATAAGATTGTCTGGCGATGGTGTTTTTGAGTTAACTGATCAAATATTTTCTAAGAAGGTGTCTAATACAACAAAAAGAGATATCTATTTTGGTGAGGTAAAAGATGATGGCGAAGATATAGACCAAGTTTGTGTTTACGCTTATAAAGGACCTCATACCATGACTGGGGAAGATGTTATAGAAATCACATGTCACGGCTCAATGGTCATCGTAAATCAAATAATCGAGGCGTATCTCAAACGTGGGGCACGTTATGCGGAAAGAGGTGAATTTACTTCTAGAGCATTCTTTAATGGCAAAATGGACCTTATAGAGGCCGAATCTGTCAATGATATGATCAATGCTCGTTCCAAAGAAGCCAAGAACGTTTCTTTGATGTCCTTAGAAGGCAAAACATCCAAGCTTGTTGAACCTCTAAAAAAGAAGATAGCAGATCTTCTTGCATTGATAGAAGTTAATATCGATTATCCTGAATATACAGACATCGAGGAAGCCAATAAAGAAACCATCTCAAACTCAATTGACGGGATACGTGTATTCTTAAAAGACCTAATTAAGTCTGGTGAGGATGGCAAAATAATCAAGGATGGCGTCAATGTTGCAATAGTTGGTGAGCCTAATGTTGGGAAATCTTCTTTACTTAACGCTTTGCTTGATGAAGATAAGGCGATCGTTTCACCAATTCCAGGAACGACTAGGGATGTCGTTGAGGGAGAAATCAATCTTAAAGGAGTTACTTTCCATCTACTAGATACAGCAGGCATTAGAGAATCTGATGATTTGATTGAATCTCAAGGCATTATCAAATCAGAGAAAACAATATCTAAGGCTGATATGGTTATTCTTCTTGTTGATGCCCAAAAAGGTTTTTCAGAAAACGATAAGAAAATATCATCATACGTGACCAATCAAATATTCATCACCGCTTATAACAAAATGGACCTCATTTCCAAAAAGGAGGGGGACGTGATATATATTTCAGCTCAAAACAAGCAAATTCAACCTCTCTTAGACAAGATGTACGAATCGCTTGGAATTAGCGGAGAAGAGTCCTTTAAAAAACCATCCCTTAATAGTGCAAGGCAACTTGGACTTCTAAAACGTATCGATGAACTTTTAGCATTAGCTAAGAAAGATTCATTGAACGATGCTCCAATCGATTTTGTGTCTGTCTCGTTACAAGGTGCTTACAACCTTGCTAGAGAATTACTTGGTGAAAATGTCACAACAGACTTAACCGATGAAATATTTTCACGTTTTTGCGTAGGTAAATAAATATGCTAGATTCCCATTGTCATTTAAATGATGAACATATCTATCCAGACAGGAAAGAGATAATAGAACGCGCTTTATCTAATGGGGTGAAAACTCTTTTGGTGGTTGGATGGGATCTTCAATCATCAAAATTAGCCGTTGATATAGCCCATGAATTCGATAATGTGTATGCCGCAATTGGAATTCATCCAGAGAATCTTGAAAGTATATCTGATGATGTTCTAAAACAAATTGAGGAACTTTCAAAAGATGAAAAAGTAATTGCCATAGGCGAAATCGGCTTGGATTATCACTGGTACAAAGAAAAAAAGGAACATGATAACCAAAAGGTTTGGTTCATAAAACAAATCGAGCTTGCAAACAAACTTCATCTACCTCTTTCGATACATGCAAGAGACGCTTCAGAAGATACGTATACCATATTAAAAGAACATAGACCATTATATGGCGCCGTTCTTCATTGCTATTCCGGATCGAAAGAAATGATGGATCGTTTCATTGAACTTGGCCTTTATTTTGGATTTGATGGGCCGATCACATATAAGAATGCTCAGACACCAAAAGAATGTGTCATCCATTGTCCATTAGATAGAATTTTGACAGAAACTGATTCCCCTTATCTCTCACCTGTACCATATAGAGGGAAAAGTAATGAACCAGCCCATATAAAAGAGATTTTTGAACAAATGGCAACTCTTAAAAACATTGAAAAAGAAAGGTTGGAAAAACAGATAGAAGATAATTTCAACTCTCTGTTTCACGTGGAACATGAATAAGATAAAATACGACGCAGTTCTTGTTGTTGAAGGCAAGATGGATAAAGATTTAATCGAGTCTTTTATGGATGTCGATATAATTACAACAAACGGTTCTGAAGTTTCACGTGAAACTATAGAATACATTAGAGAAATATCCAAGAAAAGAGACGTGATCATTCTTACTGATCCAGATACTCCTGGTAAAAGAATTAGAGATATCATCAATAATGAGATACCTGGATTAATGAATGCATTCGTTCCTAAAAGCAAATGCATTAAAGGACATAAGGTAGGCGTGGCTGAATCTTCAAGGGAAGTCATCCTTGAAGCGTTGGCTCATTTAATACCTTCAACTCCTTCTCCATCAAGCAATTTAGAGATGACTGATTTATATGATTTGGGGCTTATCGGTCAAAAAGATTCAACAGAAAAAAGAAAGAAATTAGAAGATAAGCTTCATTTAGGGCATACAAACGGAAAAACATTGTTAGTTAGATTAAAAGCGTTAGGTATAAACAAAGAAGAATTAAAGGAGCTAGACATATGATTGATGAAAAAGAATATTTTGAAAATGTGGCCTCATATAAGTTATTAGCCAAACATGAAGTTGGTCAGAATTTCCTTATTGATCGTAATGTTTGTAAGAACATTGTCTCCTCTTTAGACATAAAAGAAGGGGACCGTGTATTAGAAATCGGTTCTGGAGCAGGCTCTCTTTCATATTTCCTTGCTCAACATAAAGAAGACATAGATTTGATTGATATCGATGAAGGATTAGTTACCAAACTTCAAAATGATTTCAAAGATATTGAGAATATTCATCCCCAAATTGGAAACGCGATGCGTTACGACATGAATGGGTATACAAAAATAATTGGAAATCTCCCTTATTACATTACTTCAGGGATTTTAGAAAGAGTTTTACTTGGCGCAAAAGATGTCTCTAAAGCGGTCTTCATGGTCCAAAAGGAGGCATACGTGCGTTTAAATTCATCTATTGGGAACAAAGATTATGGGCCTCTTCCGTTACTAATTAAGTACCGTGCGAAGATGAGCAAACTTTACTCAGTTCCAAGAACATCTTTCTCCCCTGCCCCTCATATTGATTCGTTAGTATTCTCATTAGATTTCTTTGAGGATAAGAACGATCTAGAAAAAACAAAGAAACTCTATACGATGATGAATGCTCTTTTCCTTCATAGAAGAAAAACCATTCTTAACAATCTAAGTGGTTTCGTTGGAGATTCAACTAAAGCAAAAGAAATCTTAAGCAAATCGAACATTCTTCCAACAAAGAGACCTGAAGAACTATCTTTAGATAATTATTTAACACTTTTAGATAATATTTAGATATTTTCGCATTGTTTTAGAAAATCTTAATGATACAATCATACTTACACTAATTATGTTATTTAGAAGACACTCAATCGCAAAAAAATCCTACGCTAAAATAAATCTCTCATTGAAGTTGGTAGGAAATAGAGAAGATGGATATCATCTTTTGGAAATGGTCAACCTGCCATTAAGCTTACACGACGTTATCGAGATAAGGATGCTCGATGATGCGAACGATACATATATAACTGCTGATGACCCAGCGTTAAACGGAATGAAGAGCAATCTTTGTCATCAAGCCGTTGAAGAAATGAGAAAGGTTTTTCATTTCAAAGAGAATTTTTTGATTCAGATTCATAAGGAGATTCCTTTTGCTGCGGGCTTAGGTGGAGGATCATCTAATGCTGCAGTTGTCATCGAAGCAGTTAATGAACTTTTAAATTTACATGCCAGCAAGGAACAATTAGCGGAAATTGGAGTCAAAATAGGTGCAGACGTACCCTTCTTCTTCCTTAATAAGCCAGCTAAATTAACTGGCATTGGAGAAAGGATGGAAGAGATTTCCGTCAAAGATAAATATTACTGTCTCTTAGTTAAACCAAAGAAAGGCATTTCAACAGCCGCATCATATAAAGTTTGTGATTCTTTCCCTAAAGGAGACATCAATACAGACAAAGTCATCGAAGGTTTAGCTACAGGAAACGAAACGTTGATTGAAGAAAACTTTGGCAATGATTTAACTGCTCCTTCTTCCTCTCTTCTTCCTGAAATCAATACGGTTATCGAAAAATTGAAATCGTTAGGATTCAATTTATCTGGTATGTCTGGCTCAGGATCGTGTTGCTTTGCCTTAACAAAAGATCACAAAAAAGCAAAAATGGCCTACCACCAATTAGAGAAATCAGGATATTTAATTCGTATTTGCGAAGTCATTCGTTAAAAAGAAAACAAGCACATTTTTAATTGAAGATTGAGCAATCGCAAAATAGTCAAAATAACAAGTATAGATACTCATGATCCATATTCTATTTTCTTCTTCTTTTGAATGGAAATAATCAAATATTGCTCATTTTGAATGAATAGAGCAAAAATAAATATCATTTATCAACAAAATGTGCAAATCGATAACAATTTACTCACTTGTGTTAAACTAGTCATATCTTATGAAAACGATTGCAGTTGATTTAGGCGCTACAAGTGGGCGCGTGATGACTATCACGCATAAAGACGGATGTTTCTCTTTAGAAGAGAACGCTAGATTTTTGAATAAGACTTATACCGATAAAGACGGATATCTTTGTTGGGATTTTTCTTATTTACTCACTAACGTCATCAACGGAATTAAAGCAGCATTAAAAGAAAACCCAGATGCAGAAGCTATCGGGATTGATACATGGGGCGTCGATTATGGCTTCTTAGACAAGAATGGCAAATTGATACATGACCCATATTGCTATAGAGATGATCATTCTTTCGATACTCAAGAAAAAGTTCTTAAGAAGATTCCTTTTGAGAAAGTCTATTCAATAACAGGAATCCAAAATGTTCATTTCAATACAATTTATCAACTTGCCGGTGATCCAACTGGATATGAAAAAGTTGAAACGTTCTTGATGATTCCTGATTTGATCGCATATTTCTTGACTGGCGAAAAACGCTTAGAAGAAACAAACGCTTCAACAACATCTTTGTATTCTAGAAAAGACGGAATGATGTCTAAAGAACTTCTTAACGCTATCAATGTTCCTGAAAGAATTTTCCCTAAATTAATAAAACCAGGGGATACGTATGGCCATTTAAAGAAAGAATACCTTCCTGAAGGAACATCTAAAGATATCAAAGTAATTGCTTCTCCAACGCACGATACTGCTTCTGCTGTATTAGGTGCAAATGGTGAAGGAGATTTTGCATATATCTCTTCTGGCACTTGGTCTTTAATTGGAACAGAACTCAAAGAGCCTTTAATGAATGAAAAGACCCTTGCATATAACTTCACAAATGAAATTGGATACAACAACACGATTCGTTTCTTGAAGAACACCATGGGTATGTTCATAATCAACGAAATAAGAAACGACTATGAGGCAAAAGGAAATAAGATTTCTGTCAAAGACATTGTTCATCTCGTAAATGGTGCAAAAGATATCAACTCTATCATTGATGTTAACGATCCAATATTCGAAAAGCCTGGAGATATGTTAAACAAGCTTGATACATACCTAACAAACACCAATCAAGAAAAACCAACCACCCCAGGTGAAACAATGAAACTCATCTATAAATCGATGGCGGTTTCATATAAAGACATAATTTCTCATTTAGAAGAGCTCACTTCTAGAAAGATAAACTCCATTCTCATCGTAGGTGGAGGAAATCAAGCTGAAATATTAAATCAATATCTAGCAAACGAATGCCATATTGATGTAATTACAGGCGCTTCTGAAGCAACGATACTTGGCAACGCTCTTTGCCAATTCATCGCTCTAGGAGAAATTAAAAATGTTGAGGAAGGAAGAAAAGACATAGGTGCCTCTATTTCTTCTAAAACATATCATCCAACAGTTTAAGAATTAATTCATAGAAATTTAGGAGGAAAAAAATGTCCGTAAAAGAAAATTTCTTAAAAGCCAAGAAAGAATATGAAGAACTTGGTGTCGATGTCGAAAAGGCAATGGAAAGAGTCAAAAATATCCCTCTTTCTGTTCATTGCTGGCAAGGCGATGATGTCTTAGGCTTAGAAGGTTGCACAACCCTTGAAGGCGGCATCCAAACGACTGGAAACTATCCAGGCAAAGCCCGTAACAAAGAAGAGTTGATGGCTGATATCAAAAAAGCATTCTCTTTAATGCCAGGTAAGAAAAGACTCAACTTACATGCCAGTTACGCTATTTTAGGTGATGATGCAGGAAAAATTGATAGAGATCAATACACCTACAAACATTTTGAAGAATGGACTAAGTTCGGTAAGGAAATCGGCCTTGCTGGCATCGATTTCAATCCTACTTATTTCTCTTCTCCAAGAGTCAAAGACAATTTAACTCTTTCTTCACCAGATGATGAAACAAGAAAATTCTGGATTGAGCATGGCAAGAGATGCTTAGAGATCTCCAATGAATTTGGTAAAGCTTTTAACTCACCATGTATGATGAATATTTGGATTCCTGATGGATATAAAGACGTCCCAGCTGATAGATATTCTCCACGTAAACGTTTGCAAGAAGCTCTTGATGAAATCCTTTCTTCTAAAGGATGGGACAAAAAGAATGTTGTTCCAACCGTTGAATCGAAGGTATTTGGCATCGGCATGGAATCATATACTGTTGGTTCAAGCGAATTCTACCAAAACTATGCTGCAACAAGAGGAATTACATGTTTGATGGATATGGGTCACTACCATCCAACAGAAACCGTTTCTGATAAGATTCCTGCAATGCTTTGCTTCTATGATAAGATTGCCTTGCACGTCTCTCGTCCAGTTAGATGGGATTCTGACCACGTTGTCATCTTTGATGATGAATTGAAGGAAGTTGCAAAGGAAATCATCCGTAACAACGCCGAAGATAAAGTTATGATTGGTTTAGATTACTTTGATGCATCAATCAATAGAATCTGTGCTTGGGTAACAGGTGAAAGAAGCATGCAAAAAGCATTGCTCTATGCAGCTCTTCTTCCAAATGAAGAAATGGCTACCTTAGAAAAAGGAGGCAATTTCACCAAGCTCATGTATATGCAAGAGAAAGTCAAGATGTTGCCATTTGGTGATATTTGGAATGAATATCTCTCTCGTCAAGGTTTAGATGATAACTATTACGATGAAGTCATGAAATATGAAGCTGAAATAACTTCAAAGAGGAAATAAATATGAAAGACATTTTAACAGCGCCATTTTTAAGAGAATTCTGCAAAACCGCCTCAAACATGTATCGTTTAGGCTGGGATGAAAGAAATGGTGGAAACATCTCCTATCTTCTCAAAGAAGAAGAAATTAAAGATTACCTTGATACAAGTAAGGTAATTAGAACAATTCCATTTGCAGGCGTTCATAAATCATCATTAGACGCAAGACCTTTAGCTGGTAAATATTTCTTAGTTACAGGTACTGGAAAATATTTCAAGAACGTTGAAGATGATCCTGAAACCAACCTTGGTATTTTCCGCATTTCTTCCGATGGTTCTTGTGTTGAGCTTCTTTGGGGTTATAAAGATGGTGGAAGATTTACAAGTGAACTTCCAGCCCACCTTATGTCCCATATGGCAAGATTAGCCATCGATCCTGAAAATAGAGTTATCATGCATTGCCATCCAACAAACATCCTAGCAATGACATATGTCCACCCATTAGACGAGAAATCTTTCTCTCATACATTATGGACGATGTCTACTGAATGCATTGTCGTCTTCCCTGAAGGCGTTGCAGTTCTTCCATGGATGTTATGCGGAACAGATGAAATTGGTGTTGCAACAGCTGAAAAGATGAAGAAAGCACGTATTGTCTTATGGACAAACCATGGCATCTATGGCGCAGGCAAAACACTTGATGAAACATTTGGCTTGATTGAAACAGTCGAAAAGGCTTCAACAATATATAACATCATTGGAGACAGACCAATCCTTAACAACATCTCTGATGAAAATATGGTTGAATTAGTTCATATCTTCAAACTTGAAGATTCAGTTAACTGGGATTATCTCAGTGTTAAGAAATAAGAGATATATTGACTCTCCTAGCCGGCATTAATTTGCCGGTTTTTCTTTTGTTATGATTTAAAAGTCGCTTTAAAAAGTCTCGTCTTGCTATAAAAACTCCCTTGAAAAAGTTCATTAATAGAAGAAAAACAAAGAAAGCATCGAAAGTTTCTTAAACATTAAAAGACTTTGATTTTTCAATTCATTATTGTCATTAACGAAATGACTTTTAATTGAACAATAAACACAAACCAGATATTCCAGCTGCAGCAATAATAACCAAAATGAATGTTACTAGATGAGATTTCCAGTTATAGCCAAATTTATGGAATCCTTCACAGCCTTCTGTCTCTGGATAGAAATGCTGATAGAAATGCGAATTACATAATAAGAACAAATCAAAAAAGAGGATATCAAAGATCTCTAATGAAACAAACATAATTGAGAATCTAAGCAAAAAGAGGGGATACGTGTATGCGTTTTTGATTCCGTCATATGCGCCAAAAATAACTGAGCCAATCATTATTAACAAAGCGAGAATGGCAAGAATCCATCCAAGTATGTGAGCTCCTCTAAAACGTTCCTTATGAGGCTTTATTGCCTCCCAGACGTCTTTTGGCGCAGACGTAAATAGCCTTTTATCTTGAATTAGAGCAACTCCTGCATATAACATCAGGAATAAGCCAGCCATCATTGTTAGAGATAATATAATCGTCCAAAGCATAATTAAATTGAATGCAACGTATTATATCATAAAATTAGTTATATCTAACTAATAATTTAAAGGGATGCGTATGACATTAAAAGAGAAATTTAGAGAATTTGAAAAGGTTGCACCAATCGAGGAAGAAACTATAATGGGTCATCCATTTAAGTATCGTTATTACAAGAATCCTAATGAAAATAAAAAAGTAACCATTCTTACTCTTGCTGGAGGTTCTGGCCTAGGGGATGGCTTCTTCTATCTATTCGATGATTTGATGGATAAGTATTCAATCATTTCCTTTAACTACCCGATGGATTTTAGAGATAACGATTCATTGAGTGACGTTATAGCGGAATTGATAAAGAAAATAGGCGCCACAAATGTTTATCTTTTAGGACAATCATATGGAGGATTGCTTGCTCAGATAATCGCTAAAAAACACCCTGAATGCATCAAAGGCTTAATTCTTTCAGGAACATCTGGAATGGGTAAAGATATGCCCATTGAAGGCGTTGAACATGCTAAAAAGATGTTTGATCCAAAGAAGATAGAAAAGAATATCAAGACCGATAAGAGGTTGCCTATGCGCTTATTAGTTCCTCTTTTTAAATTAATGACAGTTAAACTCATCAAAGACAAAAAGATGAGAAAGGATTTCAAAGACATCATCGATATCTGTAGAGGTTCTATGACTAATGAATATTTCGTTTTGATGGATACCTTGCTTGGCGATCTTAGAAATCATATGTGCACGATAAGCAAAGAAGATTTCTTGCCATATAAAAATGAAGTAATGCTTGT
>CAVFKA010000018.1:0-21629 GCA_963623195.1 bacterium
CGCATACACGAGAACTAAAATACATTGCATTTCGGAGGAAAATTATGTCTTCATTAGTGATAAAAAACTTACACGCATCAGTCAAAGATGTTGAAATTCTTAAAGGAGTTAACCTTGAATTAAAGGATGGCGAAACTCTTGCTTTGCTTGGCCCAAATGGTCATGGTAAATCTACTCTTTTAGCCGTTATCATGGGCAATCCACGTTATACGGTCACAGAAGGGGAAATTAGTTATGAGGGAAAGGATGTCTTGGCGATGAGCCCAGATCAAAGAAGCAAACTTGGCATCTTTTTGGGCATGCAATATCCAGCTGAGATTCCTGGCTTGAATAGTGCGGATTTCTATAAAGCCGCGATGAACGCCCATAGAGAAAAACCTATGTCTCTTTTCCAATTCTATAGATCTCTTGAAACTGCTTATAAGGATATGGGTATCCCATTTGAAATGAGCAAACGAAATCTCAACGAAGGATTCTCTGGTGGCGAGAAGAAACGTAACGAAATCCTTCAAATGGAACTTCTTGAACCAAAGATCGCCATGCTTGATGAAATCGATTCTGGTTTGGACGTTGACGCAATGAATATTGTTGCTGAAACAATCAAGAAACAACAAGCTAAAGGCACCTCCTTCCTTATGATTTCTCACTACGCAAGACTTCTAGATATGGTAAAGCCTACTAGAACAGCCATTCTCATCAATGGACGTGTCGTCTTAGAAGGTGGCCCTGAATTATATGAAAAAGTTGATACTCAAGGTTATGAATGGCTCAAACATGAGTTGAATATCAACATCGAAAAAGAAGTTGGCGCCCCAATGAGCGAAGTCTCTATTGGCGCATGTGCTACAAGAGTTGGGACAAGCAAAGATGGAAAATAATTCAAAGAATTACGCTCTATATGCCGACTCTTATCCTGAAGAATTAACAATCGAGGTTCCAGCCGATTCTTCTTATAGATTGAATATCGCCTGTTTTGATAAGATTCCCCAAAAGAGCAATATCACAATAAATGTACATGAAAACGCCTCCTTTATTGGTGCAATGGCTGATTTCACAGGTGAATCATGCCTATTCAACCTCGTTATCAATCTTTTAGGCGAAGGCAGCGTTGCTGAATGGCACCTTGCAAGCCTTTCTTTCAAGAATTCTAAGAAAGTCTATGAAACTTCCGTTAACCATATTGCTTCGCATACCGAGGCCCTTATGAGCAATTACGGAATTTCTAGAGAGTCTTCCAAAATCACTTTCACTGGAACTTCATCGATTCTTAATGGAGCTGAAAAATCCAAAACCCGCCAAGAAGCAAAAATCATCGTTTTCGATCCTGAGGCCGATGGCTTAGCATCTCCATTCTTAAAGATTTCCGATAATGACGTCATGGCAAGCCATGCAGCCATTGTTGGAAAACTCAATGAAGAGCATCTTTTCTACCTTGAATCACGTGGCTTATCCGAAGAAGAGGCAAAACGTTTGATTGCCTTAGGATATCTTAAGCCAGTTGAGAACTACTACATTGACGAAGAAGTCATCAAACATATCGACTCCATCATCGAAGGAGGCATCTAATATGTTTGATCCAAAAGAAATCAGAAAAGATTTTCCCATGTACGTAAACGATATCAAGATGCAAGGGCAACCATTGGTGTTTTTGGACAATTCCTCAACAACATTCAAGCCAACTTGCGTTCTTGATGCAATAAAGCAATATTATGAATATGAGACTTCAAATTCTCATCGTGGTGACTATGATCTTTGCTATAACGCTGATCAAAGAATCCTTCACGTTAGGGAAGAAGTAGCATCATTTATTAACGCTAAGAGTTCCAATGAAATTGTTTTCACGAATGGAACGACATCATCTTTGAACCTTGTCGCATATGGCTATGCGGCCAAGCATCTTCATGAAGGAGATGAAATTCTCATTGATGAAGGAGAACACGCTTCAAATATTTTGCCTTGGTACGTGGTTGCTAAGCAAACTGGTGCCATAGTTAAATTCATTCCATTAGATAAAGAAGGCAAGGTAACTCTTGAGAATCTCAAAAAAGAGCTGACCCATCATACTAAAATCGTTTCTTTAGCCCATGTAACGAATGTCTTAGGACACGTTCTTCCAGTTAAAGAAGTCGCTAAAGCAATTCACGAAGTTGGCGCTATTTTCTCCCTTGATGGAGCTCAATCAGTTCCGCATATGAAAATAGACGTTCAAGATTTAGATTGTGATTTCCTCTCTTTCTCAGGACATAAGATGTGTGGCCCTACAGGCATTGGCGTTCTATATGGCAAATATGAACTGCTTGAAGATATGAATCCATACCTCGTCGGAGGAGGAATGAACGATAAATTCAACGCTTGCGGGCTATTCACTCTTTTGCCTCCACCTACTAGATTTGAAGCAGGAACAATAAATATTGAGGGCATTTATGGCCTAGGCGCTGCCATCAAATATTTGAATGATATTGGCATGGATGAAATAAATAAGCACGAAAAAGAACTTAAGAAATACGCCATCGAGAAGATAAAGGAAACAAATAACGCCATCATTTACAATGAAAATAGCGAATCTGGCATTGTTACATTTAACATCAAAGACGTATTTGCCCAAGATGCCGCCACCTTCTTAAATAGCAAAGGAATTGCATGCAGAAGTGGCCAACATTGTGCCAAAGCCCTTAATGAATTTTTAGGAACTCCAGCAACCGTAAGGGCAAGTTTCTATATTTACACGACCAAAGAAGATATTGATGCTTTAGCTGACGCTATCAAGCACGGAAAGGATTTCTTAGATGCCTACTTTTGAATTAACCCCAATGATGATGAGAGAAATCATCATGGATCATTATTCCTCCCCAAGACATAAGGGAGTGCCAACTAACGAATCTGAATATATGAAGTTACACGCTTCAAGCACAAACTGCATCGATGATTTCGATCTTTTCCTATTAGCGAAAGACGGAAAGATAACTGATGCAAAGTGGGAAGGGGTCGCCTGCACGATTTCCTCTGCCTCAACCGATATCATGTGCGATAGAGTTATCGGAAACGATTTCAAGAGTGCCGTTTATACAATCACGCAATATCTAAACATGATCGAAGAGAAAGAATATGACGATTCGGTTTTAGACGAAGCCCTCGTTTTTATGAATACTGGCAAACAAGCTGCTCGTATCCATTGTGCGACAATGGGTTGGACAACCATGAGGGAAATGCTCGAAAAAGAAGAAAAGGAGGGCAAGTAATATGGCAGATAAGAAAGATACCTCCTTTTTAGAGGATGAATACAAGTACGATTTCAAAACTGAAGCGGATTCCATTTTCTCAACCGGAAAAGGCTTAAATGAAGAAGTCGTAAGAGAAATTTCACGCATAAAGAATGAGCCTGAATGGATGCTGGAGTATCGTCTAAAGGCACTTAAGGCTTTTCAAAATTATCCAATGCCTTCTTATGGCCCAGATCTTTCTTTTTTGGATTTTGATTCATATACGTATTACACAAGATACACTCCAACGGATAAGCAAAGCTGGAATGAAGTTCCTGAAGCAATCAAGAACACTTTTGACAAATTAGGCATTCCTGAAGCAGAACAAAAGTTCCTCTCAGGCGTCACGACTCAATATGAGTCCGAAGTCGTTTATCATAACATGCTTGATGAAGTTCAAAAGAAAGGCGTCATTTTCCTTTCGACTGATATGGGTCTCCAATTATTCCCTGATTTGTTCAAGAAATATTTTGGCACCGTTGTTCCGATTGGAGACAACAAATTTGCTGCCCTTAATGCGGCCGTATGGTCTGGCGGTTCCTTTATTTACGTTCCAAAAGGCGTTCATTTGGATAAGCCTCTTCAATCTTATTTCCGTATCAATAACGAAAAATCAGGCCAATTTGAAAGGTCTTTGATTATTTGTGACGAAGGATCTTCCATCAACTATGTCGAAGGATGCACGGCTCCTGTCTATTCAAAGGAGTCTTTGCATGCCGCGGTTGTTGAAATCATCGTTCTTAAGGATGCTAGATGCAGATACACGACCGTTCAAAACTGGTCAAATAACATAGTTAACATGGTCACTCAAAGAGCCCTCGTTATGGAAAATGGTCTTATGGAATGGGTTGATGGAAACATCGGATCGATGAGAAATATGAAATATCCTGCTTGCATTCTTCAAGGAGATGGGGCAAAAGGTAATGCCATATCGATTGCCGTGGGTGGAAAGGGACAATTCCAAGATAATGGATCAAGAATGATTCATATTGGAAAAAATACGTCTTCCACGGTTATTTCCAAATCCATTTGCAAAAATGGCGGGGTCGCTAACTTTAGAGGCACCGTAAGAATCATGCCAAGCGCTGAAAACTCACATGCCCACGTTGAATGCGATACCCTCATCATTGATAACAAATCTTCTTCAGACACTTTCCCAAAGAATGAGATTCGTAATTCCTCAAGCTTTATTGAGCATGAGGCAACCGTATCAAAGATTTCTGAGGATGAGCTTTTCTATCTTCAATCTAGAGGGATTTCAAAAGAAGACGCTACACAGATGATCATAATGGGTTTCATTGAACCATTCGCAAAAGAACTTCCAATGGAATATGCGATTGAACTTAACCGTTTGATTGCCTTAGATATGTCCGATTCAATAGGTTAGATATATGAACTACGATTTTGATGTTATTGTAATCGGAGGGGGACATGCAGGTGTTGAAGCATCATGCGCCTCAGCTCATATGGGCTTAAGGACTCTTTTGTGCACCCTCAATAAGAAAATGATCGCGAATACCCCATGCAATCCTCATATTGGTGGATCGGCTAAAGGAATCGTCGTTAGAGAAATCGACTCTTTAGGCGGAATGATGGCTAAATTTGCCGATCATAAGCCTCTTCAAATCAAGATGCTAAACACTGGCAAAGGACCAGGCGTCCAATGCCTTCGTGCGCAAGTTGACAAAAAAGGTTACCCAGCCTATGTTCAATCTGTTTTAGAAAAAACGAAAAACCTCACGATAAAAGAATGCGAGGTCATCGGCCTTCTTCACGATGAAAAGAAGGTTTTTGGCGTTAAGTTATCTTCTGGCGAAGAAATATACTCTAAAGCGGTCATCATTACGACTGGCACATATATGGAATCGACTCTCATCTCAGGAAAGAATGTCGTTCCTGGCGGACCGGATGGTGAAAAAGCATCACACGGGTTGGCTCCTTTCTTGAAAGGAATGGGTTTAGATTTATTTAGACTTAAGACAGGAACCCCGCCAAGAATTGCCAAAGAGAGCATCGATTTTTCTAATGCCCTTATTCAACCTGGAATGACTGGAGAGCTTGCTTTCTCATATGAGACTAAAGAGTTCACACCACTGGAGGAACAACTTCCTTGTTGGTTGATATACACTTCAAAAGAAACGAAACAATTGGTTTTAGATAATCTTGAAGAATCGGCTCTTTTCAACGGAACAATCGTCGCAGCAGGACCTCGTTATTGCCCTGCCATCGAATCAAAGATGGTTCGTTTCAAAGACAAAGAACGTCACCAATTATTCTTAGAGCCTGAGTATCGTGATGGAAATTCGATTTACTTACAAGGATTCTCCACCGGTTTCCCTCATGAATTCCAAGAAAAGATGGTTCATTCTTTGCCAGGACTTGAGAATGCGAAAATTCTTAAATATTCCTATGAAATTGAATATGAGGCAATCCGCCCTCTCCAATTTGACTACACTCTTGAAATCAAAAAATATGAAGGCTTATATGGTGCAGGACAAATATGTGGAACATCAGGTTATGAAGAAGCGGCCGCCCTTGGCTTAATGGCTGGCATAAACGCTTCACTTAAAATCTTAGGCAAAGAACCACTCATTTTACGTCGTGATGAAGCATATATTGGCGTCATGATTGATGATTTGGTCACAAAAGGAACGGAAGAGCCGTATCGTTTATTGTCATCAAGAGCCGAATATCGTTTGTTGCTTAGACATGACAATGCCGATCTTCGCTTAAGCAAACATGGTCATGATGTTGGCCTTATTAGCGATGAAAGATTTGATGAATTCAATAAAAAATATCAAAGAATCGATGAAGTTATCGATATTCTTTCAAAAACAAATGTCTCAGACAAAGAAAAAATAAATCCTTATTTATTAGAGAATGGCTATACGGATACAGGCGTTGGTCATAAGGGCTTAGAACTTTTGAAACGTCCTAACCTTCATTATGAGAAGATTGCCGAATGCATGCCTGAGCTATCTTCTTATCACTTTGATGAAGCCTCTATCCTCTCTTTAGAAACAAAAGTCAAATACGAAGGGTACATCCAGCAAGAAATCAAGGATGCGGAAAAGGCCATGAAGATGGAAAATATCCACCTCCCTAAAGATTTAGACTACATGCATATAGATGAGTTGGCCATGGAAGCAAGAGAAAAACTCACGAAAGTCGCGCCTATCACCTTAGGACAGGCCTCAAGAATATCTGGAGTCAATCCTGCTGACATATCTATCCTTATTATTACATTAAAGAAAAGAGGCATCTTATGAACTACGAAGAAATGATATCCTCTCTGAAGGAACAAGGAATTGAAATTGGCGAGAAGGAAATTCAACAATTAGATGAATATTTCCATCTTTTAGTTGAATGGAATGAAAAAATTAACCTCACCGCAATCACAAATAAAGAAGACGTCATCGAGAAACATTTCTATGATTGTTTGCTTGCCTCATCTCCATCCTTATTAATAAAAGGAAAGAAGGTTGCCGATTTAGGATCGGGAGCTGGTTTCCCTGGATTGGTTTGGGCAATATGTTACCCTGAGCTATCTTTTACTCTTATTGACGCGACTAAGAAAAAATGCACATTCTTAGAAGAAGTGGTTAAGGCTCTCTCTTTGAAGAATGTTAAAGTGGTCAATGCTAGAGTTGAAGAACTTCCTACGACATGGAGAGAAGAATTTGATATTGTAACCGCACGAGCAGTCGCAGAGCTTAGGATTCTTCTTGAACTTGGCGTTCCTTTCTTAAAGGTTGGTGGAACCTTTCTTGCGATGAAAGGCTCTCATGGAAATGATGAACTTAAGGGAGCTAAACACGCTATTAAAGCGTTAGGAATAACGAATATTGATACACGGGTCGCCTCTTTGCCTAATTCCGATGGTGAAAGAACGATAATAAGTCTCACAAAAGGCAAAAAGACAGAGAAACGTTATCCACGTAAATATAGTGACATTCTCAAAAAACCATTATAAAGATTGCTGCCTTAATAGGCAGTTTTCTTTTTTACTTAATAATTGCTCAAATATTAGCAAAAAAGTTGAAAGATTTTAAAAAATACTAAAATATTGGCAGTGAGAATATATAACATGAAAAATGAATTCGATATAAGCACATTCGTTGATGTAAGAACTGAGCAAGCAATTCTTAAGGATTTGGTTGATAGAGTTAAAGCAAGAAGAAAAGAATTAAAACTTTCGCAAAAAGAGTTGGCTTATAAATAAGGCGTTTCTTATGGATCGATCAAAAGATTTGAACAAACTGGAGACATATCTCTTTCCTCTTTATTCAAAATAGCAAGGATATTAAATTCTCTTGATGATTTTGATGAACTTTTAAACATAGGCAGATTCTGAATTTAAAGGATTACAAAGTATTAACGGCAAAAACGTTAAATTAAATGTGAAATACAATGGCAGAACTGTCGGTTATCTTCTTCAACTTGAGGAGGGAATGATTGCTTTTCAATATGATGAGGATTGGATCAAGAGCGGTTTTTCAATTTCTTCTCTGTCTTTACCTTTAAGAAATGATGTATTTGTTTCAAGGAAAAAGACATTCGACGGGCTATATGGTGTCTTTGCTGATAGTTTGCCGGATGGTGGGGAGAATTGTTGCTTAGGCGAATGCTATACAAAAAGGGGATCGATCCAGATAAGCTTAGCCCTCTCACAAAACTTACTTTGATTTCCAAAAATGGTCTTGGTGGATTGGAATATGAACCTTCTTCGCCATTGGAGACGATGGATTTTGACTACACTTTGGATGACCTATCTTTAGAGGCAGAGAAGATATTAGAAAATGAAGATGATGGTTCGAATCTAGACCGAGTCTATCAATTTGGCGGTTCAAGCGGCGGAGCAAGACCAAAGGCTCATATCAAGATTGAGAATGAAGACTGGATAGTGAAATTTCCGGGCAAGATGGACCCTAAAAACATCGGAAGAAAAGAATTCGAGGCAAATGCTCTAGCTAAAGCATGTGGAATAGACGTTAACGAATTTAGATTATTCGATTCTAAGATTTGCTCTGGGTATTTTGGCGTGAAGAGATTCGACCGGAAAGAAGAAGGAAAGGTACATATGGTGTCTTTGGCTGCTTTCCTAATCTTGATTATTGTCATCTTTTTCAAATTACCAATCTTATCTGTAAAGACCAAAATTCATTATACGAAGTCTTCAAAAGAATGTGTTTTAACGTTTTTTTATGGAAATAAGGACGATCATGGCAAGAATTTCTCGTTTCTATACGAGGAAGAGGCGCATTCATACAAGTTGTCTCCAGTATATGATTTAACAGCGACGCCAAATAAGGCAGAGCACGAAATGACTGTTAATGGTAATAGAAATCCAACAGAAGAGGATTTATTCAAGGTTGCAGCAAAATTCAAATTATCAAGCGAGAAATGCAAAGAAATCGTTGAAAATATTAAGCATGTGTTGAAGATTTAGTCGCTCTCTAAAATCTTCATATCTCTCTTTCTTTTATAAAAGCCAATGCTAGTTGGAATGGCGAATAGAAGCGCGGACCCAGCTAAACCGACAAAGAATAGAGGCATACCTACTTGATATGAAGTTAATCCGACCCATTTTAGAGTTGCCTTATATGTTCCTTTTTTCAAACTGAAAGAAACAAGTCCATCAACATTTTCTCCTTTAACTGTGTAGCTTTCTTCTCCAATAAGGCTCATCTCATATCCATCGTAGAAGAATTGAGGGAGTTGAACTAGCGCCGTATCGGAGGTGATAGTAACATCAAAAGTTGCATTAGGGGAATTTAGGGACGTTATTTCCATCTTTCCCTCGCCTTCTAAGAAAGCAGGATCTAGATAATCTTCCATCCCCCATTGGTAAGATATTCCCTTACCTGTGTATATTTCTTTTCTTATCTCATTATATAAGGAATTAGAGTACTTGCTTACATAGCTTGAATCACGAAATAGCAGGGGCGTGTATTCATTTTGGAAACCTTGGTTACGTGTTTGCTCAATCATTTGAGAAGTTGGCTCAGACACACCCCATTGAGAATTGCTTTGAATGCAGAAACGTTTGTCGATGATTCCCATGCAAGAAAGGAAGGAGAGGCCAAAGATAATCGCAAGACTCCCTTGAACATAGATTTTATGACGGTATGGCCTAACGAGATACCCAAGTAAAATAAGGATGATAAGGAGAACAAGTCCCCAAACCCTCCAAGCAAATTGAGCTTTTAACATCCATTCAGGCATTATTTTCCAAATGAATCCGCAATATAAGATGAGGAAACCGAATATAAGGAAGAAAACGGCCCAATAAATTTCAGGAGATTTAATTTCGTCAAGTATGTCTCTTTTTGCTAAAGACCATTCGAAATCTTCTTTGATTGAAAAACCAATGACCATAAGGGCGAAAGCAAACAAAGGAGTTACCACCAACATTTCCGGCCTTCTGGTGAATATAAGTGGGCAAAAAGATGAAATTACAGCAAGGATTGTTCCAATCCAGCTTCTCTTTTTCTTTGAGAAGAAAGTTAGGAAGAATACGCCTATTGCACCAAATAATCCGAAATAGAGATAATCTAAGCCCCATGAAAGGGAAGATTCGTTGAATGTGTTGGTGAAATGATATTGATTTATCGCAATATCATCGATCCAAGCAGGGCGAAGGAAACCACTAAACAAGCTGCTTTCTTTCATTGAATCAATGATATGCTCGACGTTTGTCCACATTAGTTGAGAGTCGCTAATGCCATAGAGACCAGAATTTGAATAATGTAGCATCGGGAAAACATAGAAAGAAATAAGGCAGAAAATAAGAACGATGGTTGAGAAAGTGTATATCAAAGCACGTTTATTCGTGAACAATCCTAAGAACCCTTTATATTGGCAGAATAAGTATACTAACGCCGCAATGATTCCGATTATTGCTGTATATGGGTGAGATAAAATTAGACAAGATACGCCAAATATGCAGCATAAGAATGCTTGAGGCCTATAATCTCCATGTCCTAATTCATAGACGCCTAAGAAAAGTAACGGATAAAAAGAAAGCGCGATGGATTCAGGATATGCCCCTCTATAGAGAATGCAATTAATTCTATATGGGGCAAAGACAAGAATAAGGGCAAGCATAAGGCCACATATGTCATTTTTGCATAGTCTTTTTCCAAACATATACATCCAAGAGCCCATCAAGAATGTCGTTCCGATAATTAAAATCTTCCAGGCTGTATTTATAGAGATGAAAGGGAAAATAACATTCATCAAAGCAACAATTGAGTGACTTAATGGAGCGTACATCAAATATGTTCCAACCCCTAAATTCCCCATCAAAGTGTGTGACGGACTGATTCCAAAGAAACCATTTTTCCAACCTTCTGCCAAATCATATGCCCATATGCGGTGCCAATGAACGTCAGATCCGTTTGTTAGATAATCTCCTATTTGGAAGAAACAGATAAAAGGCAAAAAGGAGGCAATCAGTATGATGAGATATGGGAGATATTTCCCTAATATCTTCATAAATGCGTTTAATTTTGGCTTATTTTCTTTCGGTGTAGCAAAATTAATCATGCGATTATTATACAATGCAAACGTTATAAATTGCTTGATTATCAATCAATGCTGAAAATAAATAAATCTTCAAGTCTTTTTATAAACGCGCTTAAGTAATAAAATCTTTATATATGAGTTTACGTATCATTTCGATTGCAAATCAAAAAGGAGGAGTTGGCAAAACGACTACCGCCATCAATCTCTCCAGCGCTTTAGCTAAAGCGGGAAAGAAAGTTTTGCTTATCGATTTCGATTCGCAAGGCAACGCTTCAAGAGGCTTAGGCTTTCAAGTCACCCAACTCCCTTTAACGATATATGATGCAATTACTGGGAATGCGGATATCAATCTAGTGATCAAATCAACGGCAGTTCAAAATCTTGATATAGTTCCAGCAAACCTAAGATTGGCTTCGCTTGATACTTTCATCTCCTCACATGACGTTTCAAAACCTTTCTATTTATTGAAGGATACTTTAGGGAAAATAAAGGAGACATATGATTTTATAATCATCGATTGTCCTCCATCGTTAGGGCTATTGTGTTTGAATGCCTTAGTTGCATCGACTTCCGTTTTAATACCTGTTCAATGCGAATATTTTGCAATGGAAGCAGTTGCCTCGATCCTTTCATCTATCACTAAGATTCAAAAAGATTACAACCCTCGCTTAAAAATCGAAGGATTCCTTCTAACCATGTATGAATCAAATACATCCTTATGCACTGAAGTCGCTCAGCAAGTAAGAGGCCTTTTCAAAGAGAACACCTTCTTAACGACCATTCCTAGAAATATTTCAATTCCTGAAGCAAGTGCCCATGGCGAAGCGGTTACCACCTACCGTCCATCCGCGAAAGGCTCACTTGCATATTTCGCCCTAGCCAGAGAGATTCTTGAATATGGCAAAAAAGAAAACTAATCCAACCCTTGAGGTTCTTTTAAACCGTTATTCTCAAAATGATGTCATCGCGGAGATGGAAAGAGAATATGCTTCGATATCATCAAAAAATATTCTTTTATCATCAATAGACGACAACCATGTAGTAAAAAAGGTCTCGTTTCCTAAGGAAATGGTTAAAAGCTTAGGTGAATCAATCAAGGAGAAAGGTTTCTTTTCCCCACTTGTTGTTAGACCATCCGGAACACATTATGAACTCATACTTGGAAGAAAACGTTTCATGGGGGCGAAAGAGGCTAAATTAACATACGTCCCAGCCATAGTTAAAGATATATCGGATGAAGAAATGTTATTGACCATCCTTGCTGATACTCGTGACCAAAGGGACGGGAATGTCGTAGAGATGGCTTTGATATTTGCCCAATTACAAGAAAAGTTTTCATATTCCCAAAACACATTAGGGGAGGTTGCCCATCTTTCGCGTAGCCAAGTTACGAATATCCTAAGACTTTTGCATCTTCCGGATGATGTGTTAAAAGAAATTATGAATGGTTCTCTTTCCTATGGGCACGCCAAAGCAATTGCTTCCTTATCCGATGATAAGATTGTTGATATCGTTAAGAAAATCCATGAGGAGCATCTATCAGTTAGAGAAACGGAATACCTAGCAAAGCAAATTCAAAACAAAGAAATAGGCACCCCGTGTATCGATGAAATAAAAAAGAAAACGGGTGCGAAGAAGATTCTCATCAAAAAGAATTCGGTTACGCTATATTTCTCTAACGAAGAAGAGAAGAATAAATTCCTCTCATAATATTTGACATGCGCTTATTTGAATCCTAGACTATAGAAGTACTTCAGGGTGACGTGAGATTCGTCGATTGGTGGTAAAGCCCACGAGCAGTATGCATGAACTGGTGAAATTCCAGTGCCAACGGTATAGTCCGGATTGAAAGAAGACCAGATAGTTTTCTAATTTCCTCCCCGAAGTAAATGGAGGATTTTTATTTTATGGATCAGGTATGGACATATCTATCGATTGCAGGACTTATCATATTCTGCGTTGCTCTTGTTAAAGTTTATTCTCATTTTCAACCTAATAAGGAATTCAATTGGATCAAATTTGTCGCCCGTGTCGGCATATTTTCAGCAATCTCAACAATTCTATATATCGTTCCGATATTTCAAATAAGTTTGCCTTTCGTTCCTTCTTTCATGTCTCTTCATTTTGATGAAGTTCCAGCGATGATTGCCGGTTACGCTTATGGGCCAATCGTTGGAGAAGCGGTAATTCTTGTTAAAACCATCATTAAATTGCCAATGACTCATACCATGTGCGTTGGCGAATTAGCCGATTTCATTTTCTCTACCGCTTATATCTTGCCTGCCACCTTAGTCTATAAAAAGATTCGCAATATGAAGGGCGTCTTTATTGGATTTGGGATATCCACCATTCTTCAAATATTAGTTGCAATGACGCTCAACGTCTATTGGATCTTACCATTCTATATGAATGTTATGGGATATCCAGCAGAGCAATTACTCCAGATGTGTCAGAAAGCGGTGCCAGCAATCACTAACCTTGAGTGGTCCTATGCATTCTTCGGGGTCATGCCGCTAAATGTTATCAAAGATGTATGTGTCTTCATTGTTACATTCTTAGTCTATAGAACCATAAGAAAAGCTTTGCATTGGGAAAAGCCATCTACAAAGCAAAAATAATTATTATTGAATTTGATTAACCACTAAGTCTTCTTTCTTTGTTTCAAAAGATTTGAAGACTTTTCTTTCGAGGATGATGATGACTGGGATGTAGATGATATCCACGATAATCCAGCTTAGAGGGTAAGTGAAATAGAGCCAGAATATCGTATGGAAATAATCAAGTTGGAAAAGGGTATATAAGAAGATGATTCTTGAACCTGTGACACCAATAAGGGTGATTAGCGCAGGGGCCGTGCTCTTTTTCATACCTCTTAGATATTGCCCAGCCACGTCCATTATTCCATCAAGGAAATAGGTGAAGATCATCAAGAACATTCTCTCTTTTCCAGCCGCCAGGGCATTTGCTTCCTTGACGGTTTCGCTTTCAGTGATGAAAACTCCTAATATTTGGTATGGAAGCAGTAATACTATCAAAGCGCACACTCCCCAGAAAACGAGCATCCAGAACATTGAGAACCAAAAGACCTTGCGTATGTTGTCTTTCTTTCTTGCTCCGTAGTTTTGCCCAACAAAAGAGATGCAAGCCATAGCAACTGCGTCGATAAACGCATACACGTACCCCTCAATTTGACTTGAGGCGGAGCTTCCTGCAACGATTTCATCTTGAGAAATAGCCACCCCGTTGATTGAATAATTGCTTATCGTATATAAAGAAGATTGAATCAAAACATTTGGAATGTTGAAACCTAAAGCTTGAACTCCGGCTGGCAAACCAATGCGAATGATATTAGAAAGACATCCGCCATCAATCCTCATTTCTTTCCATTTTATATACACGTATCCCTTCTTGTTGAACCAAAGCCACAAGATAGTAAGGATTGCGGATACGGCTTCAGACATGATTGTCGCGATAGCAACCCCCATGACATCCATATGGAAACAAATGACGAATATTAGGTCGAAGGCAATATTTACTGCCCCTGATATAAATAGGATATATAGAGGTCTTTGAGAATCTCCTATGGCCCTAAGACATTGAGAACCAAAGTTATACACAAGCAAGAATGGTGCACCAATGAAATATATTTTGAGATAGAGGGTCGCGTTTTCTAATATTGAATCAGGCGTGCCCATCAATCTTAGAAGATATGGAGCCAAGAAAAAGCCAAGCACTCCAACGAAAAGACCAATAAACAAAGAGAAAATAAGCGCGGTATTCAATACTTTTTGAGCGGTGTCTTGTCTATTTGCGCCTTTAGCGTTTCCTAAAGCGACGTTAGCGCCAACGGCGATTGAGACGAAGAAAGCGACGATCAAATTGATGAGAGCAGAGTTTGAGCCAACGGCGGACATGGAATTATTTCCACCTCCATATTCAGCTACGGTATATAAATCGATGGTTGTGTATAGTAATTGCAATACCGTGGTCAAAGCCATTGGGAGAGAGAAGAGTGGCAACTTCCAGAAGAGTTTGCCATTCGTCAGATCCATTTCCTTGAATATTGATTTCCGTTCCATAAAAATAAGTCCTAAAAATGAACGATGAATATTGTAGTCTTCCTAATCTTATTTTCAATAAGGCAAAAGAAAAAGACCTCATTTGAGGCCTTAGACTTGCTAGAAATTAGCGGGAGATTGCACCGACTGGGCAAGAAGCGATGATATCATCTGCTGCGCCTTCTTCGGCATCGGCAATGACGACTGATTTTCCATCATCATTGAATGCGAAGACGTCTGGCATGCTAGAGATGCAAAGACCACATCCGATGCATGCATCGGCATCAACTGTAATTGTAACCATGATTTTTTCCTCCTCTAATAAATTAGAGCAAGGTTATTGTATTCCATAAAAATCGCCTTTTGAATAGGCAAAAAAGGTCAAAAAATTATGTTAGTTTTTTATAACTTTTAGAAATTCGAGCAAAACTAAAGTTTTACATTTTTGAAAATTAACGGTTTGTCCTGTTTAATTTTTCATTTAAATTCTTTTTCTCTTTTTCATAATGAAAAGAGAGGCAGTTTTTTATAGAATATTAAAGTATGAAAACAAGGATGGAGAAATATAAAAGGTATCGAGAGAAGATCTTAAGGACGCCTGATACGAAATTTGAAAACAAACAAACACGTTTGGTGAAGGTTTCTAAAGAAGAAGCGGCCCTTGAAACTCCTTATACCGTCTATCATCAAAAAGAGCTAAGAGGATATGCCCTTAAAGGGATCATTACTTTCATTGCCCTCATCTTGTTTGTCATCTTATTTTTAGTTTGGGTGAGGAATTAACATGGAAAAATTCATTTCAATAGCCATCGATGGCCCTGCGGCAGCAGGTAAATCAACCGTCGCAAAAAGAGTCGCAAAAGCTCTAAATTTCACATACATCGACACGGGCGCCATGTATAGAGCCGTTACCTATGCCGTTATCAAAGCAGGAAAGAATCCTGAGAACGAAAAAGAATCGGTGGAAGTTTTAAAAGATATCGATATCGAGCTTAAGGAAGATGGCCGCGTACTTTGCAATAATGAAGACGTGACTCGTGCCATAAGAGAGCCAAACGTATCAGGGAATGTTAGCTATATTGCCGCGATGAAGCCTATTCGTTTAGCGATGATTGAGATGCAACGCAAATTAGCCAAGAAAGCATCCGTCGTCATGGATGGAAGAGACATCGGCTCCTATGTTCTCCCTGATGCAAAGGTAAAGATTTTTCAAATCGCCTCTCCTGAAATAAGAGCTCAAAGGAGATTTGAAGAAAATAAAGAAAAAGGCATCGAAGTTTCTTATGATGATGTCCTAGCTGAAGTCAAGAAACGCGATTATATTGATTCACACCGTGATTTTGATCCACTTGTCGCAGCTCCAGATTCAATCAATTTGGACACATCAAACATGAACATTGATGAAGTTGTCGCTAAGATTTTAGAAATTGTAAAAGAAAAAACCGGATTGGAGGCAAAATAATGGCATTAGGTACTTTAGCGTTAGTTGGTTCTCCATCTTCTGGAAAATCAACCATTTTCAATCGTATATTGGGTGAAAGAAAATCCATTGTTGAGCCAACCCCTGGCGTAACAAGAGATAGAATATACGGCAAAGCAACATGGTTAACAAAAGAATTCACCATCATTGACACTGGTGGAATTGAAGTTGCAAACGCCCCATTTCAAAAATCCATTCGTGCCCAATGCGAAATCGCTTTAGAAGAAGCGGACGTGATTACTTTCGTAGTCGATGGAAAGAAAGGATTATCTGGTGATGACCGTTTTATCGCCAAAATGCTTTATAAGACTAATAAGCCAAAAATCTTATTGGTCAACAAAATCGATAACATTCAAGAAGTAGGCAATATGGCCGAATTTTATCGTTTAGGACTTGGTGAACCTATCATTTGCTCTGGTGCACATGGCATCGGCATTGGCGATTTCTTGGACAAAGTCGTGAAAATTTTGCCAGAGAAAGATGAAAAGAAATACGAAGGCGCGATTACTTTCTCAATAATTGGCCGCCCAAATGTCGGAAAATCATCTTTGACAAATAGATTGTTACATTCTGACCGCGTTTTGGTTTCCAATATCGCCGGAACAACTAGGGATTCAATCGATACTCCATTCACTTATCAAGATAAATCGTATGTCGTTATCGATACTGCTGGTCTTGTCAAAAAAGGCAAGATATATGAAGCCATCGACAAATATGCGGCCCTAAGAGCTCTTTCTTCAATTGATCGTTCTGAGATTGCCCTTTTGGTTATTGATGGATCTGGGCCTCTTTTAGAACAAGACAAACACGTCCTTGGTTATGCGATGGATGCCAATAAGGCAATAATCGTTGTCGTTAACAAATGGGATGAGGCAAAGAATCCTAACAAACAGGAGTTTTCTAAAAAACTTCGAGATCAACTCCCTTTCCTTGCATACGCTCCAATTGTATATACCTCAGCCTTAACCGGTTCGGGCGTTAATGATTTGTTCCCTTTGATAAATTCTTGTTACGAGGCATTCCATAGAAGAATACCTACACCTGTTTTGAATGACATCATTCGTGATGCGCAAGACATGAATCCAACTCCTGAATTCAATCATGGCCGTCTCAAAATTGTCTTCTCAGAAGAAGTTACAGTTTGCCCACCAACGTTTGTCATGTTCTGCAACAACCCTAAAACGGCTCATTTCTCATATACGCGTTATTTAGAGAATAGGATAAGAGAATCATTCGATTTTGAGGGAACGCCAATCAAAATCATCTATAGAACAAGGAAATAAAAGAAAAAAGCAATGGAAAAAACATTGCTTTTTTTAAAATAATTTCTTCTTTTTTCAAACTTTTAATAAATCTAGATTTTATCGATATTTTTTATTGTTAACTTTCAAAAAGTGCCGATAAAACCTGACTTTTTTGAAATTATTGAATAGAAAGCGCTTTCAAAAAATACCAATTTTTGTAGGCGTTTCTAGTAAAAAGTTTCGATGCTATGTGAATTTTTTGCTTGTAAAAATTTTTCCATAGTGATAACTTTAATTTAGACATTTAGCAAAGGAGGATAATTACCATGAATAAAGCTGAATTAATCGAATTAGTCGCTACAAAGAGCCAAGTCGCCAAGAGAGACGCAGACGCAGTCGTCGAAGCAGTCTTCGAAGCAATCTCTGATGCCCTTGCAAAAGGCGAAACAGTCAAGATCTCCGGTTTCGGTATCTTCGAGAAAAAAGAAAGAGCTGCCCGTGAAGGAACAAACCCATCCACAGGTGCTAAGATCACAATCCCAGCAAGCAACTCTGTTGGCTTCAAAGTCTCCAAAACACTCAAAGAAAAAATCAACTAATTATAATTTAGTTAAGATTTCTAGCCATTCTTCGGAATGGCTTTTTTCTTTCTTATACACAAGGGTCCATTTATTAGATTTAAGTAGGAACGGATACATTACCAAAATAAAAATAACATATTGTAAGACAATGACAATGTGTTATATAATATCAACTGTCGGAGGGCATCCTATGGAGTCTTATGGCTCTGTCCGTCTCTTGCTACTGAGTCTTTCGGCAGAAAGGTTCAGCATGAAAGTGCCGAAAAGAAAAAATCTAGAAGCCGTTTTGATTGTTCTTAGAATAATCCTAACGTTTCTAGAAATTCTTAAAGCACTATTAATTTAGCCTAAACAGGGTTAGATGTCAAGGGGCGGGCATCTTCCGACAAACTTAAAAAAATAAGTGATTTCAAGAAAAAAATATTGAAATTTTACATTTAGCGAATAATTTAGATATATTCGAGGAAAAATTATGAAACATAAAAAACTTCTTATCCTAAGTTTACTTGCAATGATGCCTCTTGCTGTAAACTCTTGCACCAATGAAGGCGACAAATCATCCGAGGCTATATCTTCAGCCGAATCTTCTGAAGTTGTCAAAGAAGCAAAGGTAACGATTAAGTTTACAGAAGATACGGCAGATGAAACTCTCACTCTTAAAGAAGGGGATATCATCGATCTTAGCGAATTTTCTTATAAAGTTTCGAATGCCGACGCTACATCTTGGAGCGATGGAAGTAAGACATATGGTCCAACTGATAAGGTTGCAGCAAAAGATGGAATGATACTCAAGGGAACGTTTGTTACTTATAATGGGGCCTTCTATAAATCTTCCGATGGCACTTTTTATCGACTTAATGGCTTAAGCGATAAAACAGTTACAACATATGAAGTTCCAGCATCATATCATGGCCTTCCAATCAAAGAAGTAACAAAATCGGCTTTCGCAAAAGCCACCGCTTTGAAAACGCTCGTCATTCCTAATACCGTGGAAATCATAGGTGGCGGAATATTAAATGGATTATCAGTTGAAGAAATTACCCTTCCGTTTTTGGGCGAAACTGTTTCTGATACTGATGCAATAATTGGCCGTTTATTCGGCCTTGATTATATCCATCAAGGTTACTCAATGCCTGAGACATTCAAGAAAGTCACCTTAACCAACCAGAAAACAATTTCGGAACATGCGTTTGCGAACACTGAATGGATTGAAGAAGTTGCTCTTCAAGGATGCGAGACAATTGAAACCGGATCGTTCAATGATGCTAAAGCCCTTAAAAATATCATTATGGGTGAAGGGTTGAAAACCGTTGAGTCCGATTCTTTTGTGAACATTCCTAATTTAACAGACGTTACATTCCCAGATTCTTTAGAAACATATAACAATGGCTTTGAAAATACTGGTGTCACATCCATGCATTTTGGAAAGTCTTTGAAAGAATATGTTTGCACTAACACAAATACAAAGCTTCAAGAAATCACAATCAACGCCGATAATCCTAATTTTACAAGTGAAGATGGTATTTTATTCAATAAAAATAAAACTACTCTTTTAACTTATCCATGTGCAAAAATTGGCGATACTTACAAGCTTCCTGATTCTGTTACAGAAGTTGGAAAATGTGCTTTTAAAAATTCAAAGCTTAAATCGATTGATTTGAATAAAGTAACAAAACTAGGCAGCGAATCTTTCCGCTATAGTTCTTTGAATGAAGTTACCTTTCCTGAAACTTTGACATATATTGGGCAAACATCATTCTCAGCTTCGCAAGTGAGCACAGTTCACTTTGCGGATTCTATCGTTGGTGCAGAAACCTTGACGTTAGAAGATTTCATGTTCTCATCTTGTACAAAATTAAGCGAACTTACCATCCCTGCGTACGTCAAAGACATTCCTGGTTATTTTGTCACTAATGAAGCGTTTAAGAAAATTACATTCTTGGGTTCGATTAAATCGATTGGCGGGTTGGCTTTTGCCTCTTCTGGAATCAAAGAATTGGAAACAACATTTGAAGATGGTGCGACCATTGGCGAAAGAATTTTTGCCAATTGTTCTTATCTAACAACGTGGAAAGTCCATTTCGTCGACGGCGTAACTAACTATCCAACCTTAACTTACGAAGGAGGATTTGGTTCGAATTGCCCATCGATCGTTTGCGATACGCAAGAAATTGTCGATGCTCTTAAAGAAAAATGGAGTGATTATTCCTCCAGCATCGGATTGGAAAAAACCTCTCCGTTCGTAATCGAAGATAATGTATTGGTCTCCTTTAATGGTGGCGAAGAAGATACGGATGTCGTTGTGCCTGAAGGCGTAACAAGAATTGCTGCGAACTGTTTCAAAGGCAAACCATATATCGAACATTTGACCCTTCCTTCGACTTTAGAAATATTTGGGCAAAATATTTGTGCTGGATGTACCTCCTTAAAAGATGTAACTCTTCAAAATGATGATCCATCTACTTTGAAGTTCGTTTATGTTGGCCTTGATAAACCAGATGGCGAAGAAAGACCATTAAATCGCGGTTTCGGTGGGTTATATACAAACACTTCGATTATCATCGTCAAGAACGCAGAAGCCAAGGCGAAGTTAGATACAAAACTTTCAACTGGGTATATGTCAAACAAGATTTTTGCTTCAGAGACTATTAAGGTTAGCGAAAATGACGTTAGAAGTGCAGACGAAAAGACTCTCATTCGTTATTATGGAACGGAAGAAGACGTTAAGATTGCTGATGGAATCGAAAAGATTGGATTATCTTGCTTTGGCTATAATTCAACAATTAAAACCATCGATTTCAACCAAGTGACAAGCATCGGCAATTCAGCCTTTGAAAATTCTTCGTTAACGACTTTGACTATTCCTGAAACCATCGAAGAGATTGGCGAGGATTCGTTCTCTGGTTGTAGTGATTTAGAATCGGTTACAATTGAAGCCGCTATTAGACTTGAAAATGGTGCATTTAGTGATCTCTCTAATTGTGAATCCTTTGATATGGGATCAAAAATCACTGAAATTGGCGAAGACGTATTCTCCAATTCGTTCGAGAATGTTAACGACGGTGATGGACTGGAAACGTTAATCATTCCAGCTAGCGTCACAAATATCGCCGAAGCGGCATTTGAGGACGCATATATTCAAACCATTGCCTGCCAATTCACGGAAGAATATGCTTCTGATACGTTTGATGATGGAACTAATTTCATTGATTACGTTTATGGGGACGTCACTTTCTTAGAAGAGTAGTAAGGGATTTGAAATAATAAAAAAGGGAAGAAACAAAATTCTTCCCTTTTATTGTTGTATAACTGACAATATGTAATATAATATCAGTTGTCGGAGGGTATCCTATGGAGTCTTATGGCTCTGCCCGTCTCTTGCTACTGAGTCTTTCGGCGGAAAGGTTCAGCATGAAAGTGCCGAAAAAGAAAATTCTAGAGCGTCTAGTTATCGAATTAACGATAATCAAGCTGCTACT
>CAVFKA010000019.1:0-66600 GCA_963623195.1 bacterium
CCTCGACGGAACCTACGTCCCCCTGCGGAGGAGGTACGGGGAAAGCTCGTCGGTGTCGGAGGGATGCATCGAGGTCGCCCTAGGCGTGACCAAGGACGGATTCCTTTCCTTCTAACAAAGTGACCATTTCTTCAAAATCAAGATAAGTTGAAACCGATAAAAATAAAGTCTACTTTAAAAAACTCGGTCATACCCAATAGATGATAAAACAAATCTAAAGATAAAGAAAAAGACCATTCCATACGGAACGGCCTTTGACTCATCTACTTATTTACGCTTAACAAGAGCAAAGATATCATGCATGTTCTCTTGATCGATACCTTTGTTGAAATGGATTTTGCCATCTTCGCCTTTTTCAAGCTTATCGATTGCGTAATAGAGGAATCCGATAGCGATAAGAGCGACTAAGATTCCAGCAAGCAAGCCAATAAGGAAGCCATATGAAGAGGTGTTATCAACGTTTGTGAATCCATATGGGTAGTAGTAGTCCCATAAGTTTTCAGCGATTTTCCCACCATTTCTCTTGATGGTGAAACGTGTGATGACAACGATCCAATAGATAAGAGGAAGAACGACGCCAAGGAATGGATAGGAGACACGATATGTTCTCTTTCTATCAAACAAGGCGGAATCAAGGACAACCAAGATTGGTAAGAGGAAATGATGGAAGATCGAGGAGAAATTCCAATAACCTGCTGTCCAGATCTTATCTGGTAAGACGAAGGCTGCAACAACGAAGGTCGCAATGATCATGATGTTGGAGCAGAACTTCAAAAGAGGAAGATAGGTATTGTTTCCTTCTCTTTTGCCTTTGATGACTTGAATAAGGGTAGAGAGGAAGCTTGCACCGATTGTGAGCTCAGCTAAGAAGCAGGACCAATGGGTGTAGTAGAGGAATGGAGATATTGCCCCTCCATCAGAGGCCATATTTCTAATTGTGAAGGAAGTCACAAGGGAAATACCTGCGACAACTAATAGTAGAGAACGGAATATCAGTTGAGCGATTAGATTGTTTCTTAATTTCATAGGAAACTCCTTTCAAACATACGAGTGAATATTCTAGCGATTTCGGGATTTTTTGCAAGAAGAAGGGACTCTATTAAGCCTCTATCAATTAGGAGAATTGAATTCTACAGAGGGGTTTCTTCTATGGAAGAACTTGAAATACATGAACAATCTCAAGAAATCAGTTAAAAATGTTAATTTGCCACAGAAAATATTAAAAATAATATTATCCGTGGGAAATTGACAATAATTGAACGTCATTCTTAACGTTGTTAATTAGAAGAAGTTGTTAATACTATTACATATCTAACGAAATTAAATATTGTTGATATGCTCAAGGAATTGACACTATTGAAAATAGAAGAATCTAATAATAAAATAAGCCGCGTATTGAAATTATTCATATCGAAAATTCCAAACGTAAATAATTATTAAAAGAGAGAGGAAAAGAACATAATGAAGAAACTTATTATATTAAGTGCCTTAGCATTACTTGTATCACCATCTGTTTCTAGTGGATCTTCCATTATGGAGATTGCTAGGGGTAATTTGGCATATATGGATGCAAATGCTGCGACAACATCTACGACACATACGATTAACTATGACTATGTTTTGCCTGGTTTGTCATATGATGGCATTGAATTTGATAAACTTGAAGAAGAGTATAAGACGGAAACTATCGAAGATGGAAAAACGATCGATACAGATGAATGCGCTTATCTTTGGATTCAAGTTGGCAAGGAAGCTTCTAGATGGAATGCAAACTATAAATTTCTTGGTTGGTATACAGGTGAAGGCGGTACCGGTTCGGAGTTTAATTTCTACGGAGCAATAACGCAAGATTGGATTTTGTATGCAAAATGGGAAAAAACGTCAGATTCAACCGAAGTTGCGGAACTCAAGGGATCGGAAACGAAAGCCTCTCTCTATTACGAATATTCAGTTGAGGACGGTGACAATTATAGTATCAGCAACGTTTCACTGAGATTTGGTGGAATGGTTAAAGATACGAATGATTACTTTACTGGTTTCTTGTTGGATGATCATGTCAAGTCTTATGGCATGGCATATACAACCGAGTTACCTTCTGGCTATGATACATTAACGGATGCTATGAATGCAAAGGTTAGTATAAGCGGTCTTCGTCAAAAACAAATGACTTGCGATGGAACCGACGAGAAGAATCCTAAATTCATCGAAAACGGCGACGATGACTATTATTTGTTTAACTTAGTCATTCAAGACATCCCGGCAGCAAAAATAGACACGACGGTCTATGCTAGAGCGTTTATGATACTGGAAAATGAGGATATGTTCTATTTCGCTGAAAGCCATTACTCTGTCAAGAGCATTGCTCAAAAATATATAGATGACGAGGCGACATTTGCAACCTACAATACCGACATTCAAGAAACCTTGAAATTACTTTCTGAAGGCAAAATGACAACCTATTATCCAGATATTGAAGCTTAATAAGGAGAAACAACAATGGAAAACAAATACATCACACCTGAATTGACAATCATCTCTTTAGAGAATGAAGACATCATCTGCGCAAGCAACTCTTTCGGAAATGCCTATGACGCAAATAACGGCGATTTCTGGACAGATAACATCTAATTAAACAATGAAGAAATCAAGATTAGTGCTTGCTACCATCTTGTTCTCGCTCTTCCTTGCTGGATGTGGGGATGACACCGTTTATTCATCAAACAACTCATCCTCGTCTAATACTTCTTCGAATTCTCAATCTTCATCGTCTTCATCCATAGAAGAAAAGAGTTCGACATCAGCTACTCAAGGAACAGTAGAACTCCCTTGGATTTGATTGATTAGCATCCTCAAATGAGGGTGCTTTTTCGTAACAGCAATAAAAGAAGAAACAACGATAATAGCAACAAATACAAGCCACATTTGACATTAACAATAATGAAGAGCCAATAATGTTGTTAAATTCCAAAAAGAACAATACTAAAATTTTCCTCGCGATTATTTTGATACGTAGTCAATAATCGAAGAAAGAATAAGGGAATAATATAATGAAGAAATTAATAATATTGGCTTCTATGACCTTACTTGCTTCACCTTCCTTCTCTAATTCCACCATTTCCGATATATCTAGAAATCAAGTCAAATATATGGATGGGGATGTTAGCCAAGTAAGCGAAAACGATGAATACGAAGACATCAAGAACTCTGAAACAAGAAGACAACTTTCATATAACTACACAGGCACCGAACCTGATTCTGCAGGAAAGAAAATCTACACGATCACTAATTTAGGCATCAGGTTTGGCGGACTTATCAAGAAAGACGTTTACGATGCATACAAAGATCAAATTACGGCATATGGAGTTGTCCTAACTGCCAAGCTTCCTGAAGGATATACATCGTTTGTTAGTGCTCTTGAAGCGGGCGCCACATTCTCCTCCTTGAGCGATAACTACAACTTAGTGTCCGAAAAAGATCATCCAGCATTATGCCCAAAGGATCAATTAACATCCGATATGCAAGATAATGATTACTATCTTTTCAATGCATATGTTCATATCGATAGCACGGATCATTACAATACGACAATCTATGGTGCTGCATATGTTAAGATTGGTGACAAAAAGGTGTATTTAAAAGAAAATAGTGCGTCTGCCGTATCTTTAGCGGATGAATACTCAAAGAATGTAGATGTGACTACAAACGAAGATCTTTATTACACCCTTAACGACATCATCATGTCTCAATCTCATGAGTAAGGAGAAACAACAATGAATAACGAAAAATATATCAAACCTATCTTAACTATCATCAATCTTGAAAACGAAGATATCATCTGCAGCAGTGGTTCAGTCAATAACAATAACGGAAATGATTATTGGGATGTTAAGCCTGATACAACATTCTGGGGAAACTAAGAATAACTAGGAAATGGAAGATGCTCTATATGGGCATCTTTTTCTTTTTACCACGAAACACTTAAATGAAATGTAAAAATGATGGCGCTTTTTCTATGTGATGTTTCAAGATTGAAAAAATAGGGCAATGTTGATAATATTTTCTCGCCATGAAGAATGTCGCGATAGTTGAAGATGAAGAGAAAGACTACCTTTCTTTGCTAAGCTTTATAGAAAGATACGGAAAAGAGACAAACCAAGAGTTTAACGTTGTTCGTTTTTCTAATGGCGAAGATTTCATAAAAGAATACCAATCGATATATTCTGTTGTCTTCATGGATATTCAAATGCCAAAGAAAAACGGCATGGATACCGCGATAGAGTTACGTAAGATAGATAAAGCGGTCTCGCTTATTTTCGTCACCAACTTAATTCAATATGCTCAAGATGGGTACGAAGTCGATGCGATTAGTTTCATCGTTAAGCCAATGGAATATTACGATTTCACCCTCAAATTTCAAAAAGCACTCGATATTTCCTTAGCAAACGAGGAGAAAACCTTCGCCTTAAATGTTGCAGGTGGGGTATGTTACATCTCCACTGATAAACTAATCTATGTTGAAATCCTCAACCATTGCCTCCATTATCATCTTGTTGATGATGTCATTCGTGTTACTGGGGTTCTTTCTCAAGCGGAGAAGGAGTTATCCAAATATGGTTTCCTTAGATGCAACAACTGTTATTTGGTGAATCCTAAATTCATTAGCAAAGTTCAAGGGAATTCCCTCTATATTGGGGCGAATGTTCTGCAAATATCTCGTTCAAAGAAAGCTCAATTCATGGAAGAGCTGACTAATTGGTTCTCCAATGGTGCAAAATGATGATTGAAACTGTCTTTCAAAACTATGTGAACATTATTTTCGAATTCTTATTGGAATTCTATGTTTTCCTTTTCCTTACTGGAAAAAATCTAAAGAAAACGTCCCATTACTGGGCGAAACTTATCTTAGGCATTCTCATCGTATTTGGCCTAGCTTTCGGATTAAGTTTTTTCTATAGCTCTTTCGGAGACAAAGGATATGGAAGAATTCTGACTTATTTTGCCCTATTTGCCCTAGTTTCTTTGCAAACATATATATGTCACAAAGAATCTTTCCTGACCATCTTATTTTGCTTAAGCTTAACTTATGCCGTTCAGAATTTGACATATAAGGCTTTCCTCACTCTTATTTGCGTGGGAGAAAAATATCATTTACTTGATGGATGGTCTATTTATTTCAATTTGATATATCACCTGATTTATTATGCCTTCTTTGCCTTATCAGTTTTTATCATCTACAAGTTTTACATCAAGAAGACATGTAATAAACTATCGTATCAAGAGATTAACAAGAAGATATTGCTTGGATCGTTAATCATTTTAGGCGTCACGATTATTCTATGTTCGCTAGATGATATTCATTTTGCCTCGCTTAGCGATGGGGTAAGAGAGAATCAATTCTCCGACAACTCAATCTACGTCTTAAGGCAAACAAGCAATATTTTCTCTATCGCCTGTTGTATCACGATATTGATCTTGCTTGATAAGACCTTAGAGGAGAAGAAGCTACAAAAAGAAGTCGAATATCTTGAACACGCCATCAAACAAAGCGAACTTCAATATCAAATATCCAAAGACACGATCGATAGGGTCAATATCAAATGTCACGATATTAAATACAAGATTCAATCGGCTCTTTCTAAAGATGGACAGATGAATAACGATGCCCTTGAGGATTTGAACAAAGACATTGCAATCTATGACTCTAGGATTGAGACGCATAATGACCTATTGAATGTATTGCTTACGGAAAAGAGCCTTTTTTGCGAGCAAAACAACATCAAGTTCTCTTGCATGGCTGATGGAAAATCCCTCTCTTTCATCGATGGAGGAGACCTCTATTGCCTATTTGGGAATATCATCGATAACGCCTTAGAAGCGGCAAGAGAAATCAAAGAAGAAAACAAAAGAGTCATCAATCTAGTCGTTAAGACAAAGAATAATTTCGTAATCATCGAAGAAGACAATTATTTCGATGGGGAGATAGAATTCAAAGACGGATTCCCTCTAACTAAGAAAGACAACAAGGATTACCATGGCTTTGGCTTAAGAAGCGTTTCCTTGATCGCTAAAAAATATAATGGTTTTTTAACTACCTCCACTAAAGATAACATCTTTCATTTGAGCATAATGTTCCCTCTTGAAGAGAGTGAAAATATTGCCAAATAAGTAAAAAATAAGCATTTTAGGAAAGTGGCTATGCGTAATTTATTTTTTATAATAAATTTTAGGCATGAAAGCCCTTTCATCATCTAAAAGAACGAATATATTATTTGTCGTTTCTTCGACGATGGTTTTTTGTTTGTCCTCATGTTCCTTTAGGAATGTAATGTCTTCTAAAGAAGAAAAAACAGATGTGTCATCTATAGAAGAAATTGTAAGTGCTAGTTTGTCTACAGAAGATAGCTTAGACACATACTTAGCAAGCATATCTTCCTATCTAACAAAAGAAGAAGACAAGATTCTCACCTTCGATAACGATAACATTGATGGTTTCCATCTATCGAATGGCTACAAAAACGGAGATCCATTCGATTGTTATTGGAAAAAAGAATCTTCTTTGATAGAGAATGGAAATCTCTCTTTGGTTCTATCAAAAGAAGGAGACAAATATTACTCAGGCGAGATTAGATCGAGAAACACTTATTCGCATGGATATTTCTCCGTTTCGATGAAAGGTGTTAAACATAATGGGGTGATTTCATCTTTTTTCGCTTATATTGGCCAGCCATGGGATGAGATCGATATCGAGTTTTTAGGCGATAAAGAAAACGTCGTCCAATTCAATTATTACCATAACGGAGTAGGGAAACATGAATTCTTATATGAACTCGGATTTGATTGGTCGCTTGATTTCCACGAATACGCCTTTTATTGGGATGAAAAAGAAATAGTCTGGTTCGTTGATGGAACCCCAGTCCATTACACACAAGCTGAGATTCCTCAAGCATCCATGAAAATTTATGCCAATCTCTGGAATGGGAAAGGAGAAGATTTCATCGAATGGTGTGGCCTATTTGAAGATGACGGGATGTTGTCATTAACTGCTCAATATGAGTGGTTTGGGTACTCTGCTAGAAGTTTGACAAAAATATGAAACGGACTACAATTATAGAAAAGAGAAGTTTACATTTATCGAAGTCTTCAACCATTCGCTTGGCTTTGACTTGAATGTAAAGGTTCATTCCAAAAAAAGATTTTCAAAAAACTAACTCGAATGATAGTAGTTTCCTAGAAAAATCTCCAGGAAGAATCATCCAAATTGATACAAATAATTTGAAATATATTTAGAAAAGAGGAAAACTATGAAAAAGAATTTCAAAATTAGTGTTGGTCTACTTGCCCTAGCTGGCGCTTTAGCATCATGTGGAAGCGTTGCTTCGACATTAGAAGAAGAAAAAACAGAGGAAACAATCACTGAACCAGAAGATGAACTTGCTTTGGTTGAAGAAACCTCCACTAAAGCCTTAAGAGGGTCGCTTGCGAAAGCGTCAGTAACGACAGTTTCCGAAGCAAAACCGCTTTTGAGCATCAAAACCGGAGATAATCCAGGAATGAGATTCAAATGTGTCTTAAGCGATTCCTGTATCTCATCATCTTTTAAGGAAGTTGAAGACTTATCAACGTTGACATATGGCGTTTTGGTAACTAAGACAAAAGGAACTTCTAGCATTGAAGACTTACTGAAAGATCAAACTCTAGAAGAAGGAGAAAATACGATCGAGGGCAAGACTGTCTACAATTGTGTCACAAAGAATGGCCTCTTCGATCAAAATCAAGTGACATTTGCTGGTGTTCTTACTGGTTTTGAATCAAAAGAGACATACGACACATATTATTCTTCACTTGGATATGTGAGCGATGGAGAAACCACCGTATACACAAAAGAATGCTTTGCATCATATTCCTATGCGATTGAAGAATATTTAACAAACGCAAAACAATATGGCTTGTCATCATCTCAAATTGAAGAGCTTAACGGCATTAAAAACGAATATGAGATTTCTTCCTCCTTCGATGCTACCTCATATATAGCAAAAGACTATAACGTGAACATTACAAAGGCGGACGGAAACGTTACTTTGGAATCTAATGGCGTTAGTGACACTTCGACTAAAGCAACATACAGCGCTATCAAATTCACCCCTAATGAATTTTATGAAGATTATTCCAAGCTTACTTTGAAATTCACCGCTAAGTTTGAAAACCTCAATTATGATTTCATCCAATTGATGCCAAGATTGAATAACGAAACCTTAGTAACAAAAAACATTTGTTTAACTGATGAAATTCAAGACCCAGGAATTAATCTTAGCAAGAATGAAGATGAAAGCTACACCATAACGTTAAATTTCGCCAATCTTTTCTATGATTTACTAGCTGATGGCACATTGAACCTTGACTATCTAAGAATTCAATTTTCCAATAAAACCATTACCACAGCGGCTAAAGTGATTATTTCCTCCTTCGAAGTATCTAAGACCACCATCAATGATATGAAGGCCGATCCAGAACTCTTTGATTTAAGCAATACTCTTGTTAGCGCCGGCGGTACCGAGATAACAAAAACTGCAGCGGAAAAATATGATGGCAGCAACTATTCTGTTTTGCTTAATAGAAACACATCAAGCAGCTCAGCAACAAGAGCGTTATTACCTATAACATATAGCGAAATCACTGATAAGAACCTTGTATTTTACGCTAAACCAACAGGTGCAGTTGCCGATGGATATATAAGATTGGTGATGGTTCTTTGCGAAACCTCTTCAAGTAAAGTCGGAAGCGACGCCACATTCTACATACCAGTATCTAAGTCTCACAACCAGTCAATCACCAATTGGACTTGTACAAGTTTGGAAAATGGATGGTATAAGTGCGAGGCGTCAATGCCTGACTTTATCGCCAAAACGGTAACCGAAACCGCCGATACGACAAAAATAAAGTATATCAGATTCGGAATTTCTGATTCTGCTGTTGATACCTATTCCCTATACATGGATTCCATGCAATTCGTTTCAAAATAGAAGGAGTTAATATAATGAATAAATTCTTAGTTGGCGCAATGAGCGCCTTGATGTGTTTGGGTGCGGCCACAAATGCACCACAAGCAAAAAACGAGGAGGCAATCACCTACACTCAAACTAACGATCAAGTCATGTTTGAGAAAGAAATTGTCCCTATGTATCCAGGAAATGGACAAACCGTATCAATTCTCAAGGGAGTTGTTCATGATTACATCAAAGCCATGAAAGCAGTTGATCTAAGTGGCGTTGATGATTACAAAATCAATGACAAAGCAGGCGTTGGAGTGTCAATAAAAGACTACTATTCCTCAAAAGAGCGTTTCCAAAAATCAAAAGACATCACCCTTATTTGGAAAAACAACTCTGCGTCCACAATTGATGACTACAAGGTTTATTTCTCGAAAGATTCAACCTTGAAAGACGCAAAAGTCTATGAAGTCAAAGGCTCTACCTCATTAACTATCAACAACCTTTATGCCGCAACGACATATTATTGGAAGGTTACATCATTAGATGGCACATATGAATCGAATATTGCCTCATTCGTGACTGAAGATTACACAAGAATGCTTAGTACTGGCAACATCCTCAATGTTCGTGACATTGGCGGACATATGACCTCCTCTGGCAAACGCGTCAAACAAGGCGTTATCTTTAGAGGAGCGGAAGTTGTTGCCGAAACATATAAGGATAATGGATCGGAACACACCAAAACCACCTCTGAAGAGGGTTTGAAGGTATTCAACGAAGAAATGAAAATCGGAGTTGAAGTTGATTTTCGTGGCGAATCCGAATCTAATTATGCGACAAGTAGCGCAATAGGGGAAAATGTCGAATATGACCGTCAATCAATCGGTGCATATGCCTCTTTCGACCATAGCGCATACATCTCAATGTATAAAGATATATTCACGAAGTTCTCAAACGCAAACGAGAAACATGTCTATTTCCATTGCTGGGGCGGGGCAGACCGCACAGGAACAGTTGGTTTCTTAATCAATGGACTCTTAGGCGTATCCTACACCGATTTGATTATCGATTATGAGTTAACCTCATTCTCAAAAAATCTTAGAACTCGCGAAAACATGGATAACAAAATTGCTTATTTCGCAGATTTCATCACCGCTTTGAACTCTAAATATTGCGATAATGGCAACAAAACAATCTCAGAGGGCATCAAGAGCTATCTTATTGATGTTCTTGGCTTTAGCGATACTGAAGTCGAACAAATCAAAACGAATTTATTGGAGAAATAATCATGAAAAAGAAAGCATCAGTCATTTCTGCATTATTGTTAGCAAGCACATTCGCTTTAATCGGATGTAACAATCAGGACAACAATCAATCAAGCACAAAAGAAGAATCCTCAAGTGTCAATGTGACTCCTTCAAGCTCTTCTTCAAGTGAAACCCCATCATCTTCTAAAGAAGAATCATCCTCTCAAGAATCTTCCTTATCCTCTTCGGATGTCATTGATGACACCCTCCAAGAGTATAAAGACGCCTGCTATAGTGAATTAGACTATCTTTTCAATGAATTGGATGTTGAAGAATATCCAACAAAATCATGGGAGAAGATCGTCGAGGCTTTCACTAAGGCTAAAAACGATATCAATAACGCTAAGACAAAAGAAAGCGTTGAGAAGATCACAAACGATTGCATAACTTTGATCAGAGGGGTGAAAACAAGAAGAGAATTGCTCTCAACAACCCCGTTCCAAGTCGCATCAGGAAGCTACGATGTCGATTACGATATCGATACTAATGAAGTGGTCGTCGGATATGACGAATGGCCAGGCAATTGGACATATGTTGGCAACACCGACTACAAGCATGAAGACAACTTTGATCTTAAACACGATATCGAAACGCAAAACGTCTATAAGATGAAGGTCAAAAACAGTGGCAAAAACAAGATGTATGTCCAACTTGCAATGGCAAATGAGGATGAATCATATAAGAATAGCACTGAAATCACGATATTAGAAAGCGGCGAAGAGGCGGAACTCACCTTACCTCTTGCCCAAAAAGTCACATATCTCTATTTATTCGTTAATAGTTGCTATGTTGATAAATATTATCCGGTGATTGAAGGGGCTGGCGAATTAAGAATCCAAAGCTACGGCTTTGATTATGTTGAGCAAGACGCTCCAGTCTATAGCAAAGGCAAAGTTGAGGTCACACCTGATAAATCAGTCGCAATCGGAGAAAAATACGTTTACTCTTTACGTAAGATCAAAGACGTCGCACAAATTAACAAGGTTAGAGTCACCTGCCGTATTGATTTAAGTGAAAATTCTAGCAGCACCTATTATGGTGGAAGCATAGAAGCAGGAAACACGAAACTTTCCATTTCTGGCAATGGCTATATCCGCAAGGTTGATACCGATAAAGACAACAACGATGATTACTACATCCAAACATTTGTCCTTGAAACAAAGGATTTGAATGCGGATTCTTCAATCTCCATCAATTTCTCTTATGCTGGTAAATCCGTAACTGGTGTCGTCATCCAAGATTTGCTTATGTACTATAACACCGGCAAAGAATTTGTTGATGAAACAGTCGATACATCAGAATATGCAAATTCAACAATTTACGATACCACGTATCATGAACTCGTCGTTCCATATAGCGCATTCAAGAACAAAGGCAGAGTTGAAAAGATCACTTTGAATTTGACCATCGCTAACGACAAAACCTATACAGGCGGCACGATGTATTGCACAGGATGTGGAGATTTCATGGATGGCAATCTCGCTAATATCGGCTTTATCCAAAAATCTGGCAATACCACTAGTGGAAATGTCACTCTTTACCCAACAGCTGATTTCAACCTTTCAGATGACGAAAAACAATTCACCTTCACCTCATGGTGGTCTGCCGCTAGCTCGGTTAAGGTCAATTCCGTTACTGTTACAACGGAAATGGTTACCGTACCAAGCGTTCCAACTGATTTAGTCGCTCATGCTAGCAATGGCGGCGTCGCCCTTGAATGGGGAAGCGTTGATGGCGCAACTCAATATGGCGTATATGTCAATGGAGAAGAAAAAGCTACAGTGAGCAATCCATATTACTATGTTGATAATTTAACAAATGAAACAGAATATTCCTTCCAAGTTAAATCCATCAATTCCGTTGGCTCTTCTGAACTTACAAGTGTAGTTAAGGCAACCCCATCTGCGTCAATTGAGTATGATTTGACTCTTGATGGCTTGAATACTGATCTAGAGAAGATGATTGGAAAGAGCGATATTTTGGCCATGAGAAAGGCTTCTGCTGTCTCAAAAGGAAATAATTATCGCTTCAAAAATGCCGTCAGTAAGATGAGAAGTGGAGCTGATACTACAATCGGATTCATTGGTGGTTCAATCACCGTTGGCGAAATCTGTGAGAAGAAAACCGATGAAGGCTTCCAAAAAGGATATGCTTCATATACCTATGACTATATCAAAGATACCTTTGGTACAGGAAATAACGTCAAATATCTCAATGCTGGCATCTCCGGAACGGGCACGGAAATCGGCATAACTAGAGTCGATGAAGACATCCTCTCTAAATCACCTGATGTCATCTTTATCGAATATGCCTGCAACAACTCAAATACTGATTTATACAAAGAAACATTTGAGAGCATGGTTAGAAAATGCTTGAACGCACCTAATCATCCAGCAGTAATTCTCCTATTCTCTGCCACGACATATTCTGGTGGAAAAGTAGAAGAATACATGACTGAAATCGGTAATCATTATTCTCTTCCGATGGTTTCGATGGATAAGGCCTTAAAAGCGGTTTGCACCAAAGATGGCAACGGCCAATTAACGACATCCGATCCAATCTTCAAGGCCTTCATCAAAGATGGAACCCATCCAAATGATCAAGGCCACCAACTCTATGGAAAGATGGTCGCAAGCATGCTTAAGAGCCTTGCAAATGATGAAGCCGATGCTGAATACACTCTTCCAACAACCACATATTTAACCAATGGTGATAAGTATGAAAACATGCAAATGGTCAATGGCGAAAGCACCTCAAGCGTCGTTAAACAAACTGGTTCTTGGGATGCTAGCGATACTGAAACTCAATGTTTGAGGGAAAGCCATACGACAGCTTTCGATCATGGCTGGAGCAAATCTAAAACCGATGAAAATAACGCTTTGGTTTTTGAGACATATTCCAAAAATGCCATCTTGATTTACAAGAATGAAAATCCAGAGATTTCTGGAAACTATGGCACAATCAATATTGTTGTTACTAACATCGACACGAATGAAGTCGTTAATAACATCAACCAAGATTTAACGATCTCATATCGTGATGGAACCTCAACTGGCTGGCACAATCCTGTTGCTATCGACCTTTATGATTTCGAAACATGCGGAAACTATCGTGTTTCCATTACCATGACATCAAGCGATAACGGCACTGGATCAATCTTTGCTTTCGGCTACTCAAATTAAAACTAAATACGACTGGAGACGACTATGAAGACTAAACGCTCATTTTTAATCATACCTTCTTGTTTATTGCTTTCACTAACTTGCGGATGCCAAAAGGAGCAAGAAAAACTTTCTGAAGAGCCTTTGGTTGCTTCACTTCTTGCTGATTTCAGCAACAAGAGAGCCAAGACATTCTTTGAATCTGATGGCTGGACAAATGGTGATGTTTTCAATGTATGGTGGAATGCCGATAACGTTAAATATCAAGATAATGGCGCTTTATTAAGCATCAGCGATCGTGATGGAGGGTCTGAAGCCACAAACGACCAATACAACAGCGGAGAATTAAGAAGTTACCAATATTTTGGCTATGGAGACTATCAAGTCAAAATGAAGCCAAACAAAAAAGCTGGCACGACTAGCTCATTCTTCACCTGCACTGGCTCTTATGACTTAGATGAAAACGGAAATCCAAATCCACACGATGAAATTGACATCGAATTCTTAGGAAAAGATACGACAAAGGTTCAATTCAATTATTTCGTGAATGGAGAAGGCGGCAATGAATATATGTATGATTTAGGCTTTGACGCCTCAGAAGAAGTTCATGAGTACGGTTTTAGATGGTCGGAAGATTCCATAACTTGGTTTGTTGATGGAGAAGCCGTACACAAAGTTAGCAAAAGTGGAAGCAATCCTCTTCCTAGCACACCTGGAAGAATCTTGATGAACTACTGGTGCGGAAATAAGAAAGCCGAAAACTGGATGGGCAAATATGATGGAAGCAATGAAGGTGGAACCATTTATCAAGAGGTAAAGACTTCAGCTACGCCAAAAGGAAACTTGCCTACAGACGGCTTTGGAGAGGAAGAGGCTCTTTGCTTTGAATCAACTGAAGCATACACGGTTACGCCAAGTGGAAGCTCCGCTAAAGAAGTCGAAGTCTCTTATGATGATGTCAAAGGACAATCTTATAAGAATATTACAAGCGACATTTCAACTATGGCTAAGGACAAAACAAAATTCTCCATTACCATTCAAAATAAAGGTGAAGCCACGGCTGATATTAGAATTGACATTCAAGGAAGCAATAGCGTTAAAACTGGCGAGTATTCAAGTACCGATGCCTGTAACCAATCCTCAATGAATATCGGCGGAAAGAACGCGAGAACCGATACAGAATGGGGCGGATCTTTCATCAGTGTCGATAAAGGTGAGGAAGCAACATTGATTATCACCTATAGCGATAAGTTAGAGCAAGGCGCGGTAAAGAATCTCTTGATTTACCTTGATTCATCCACATCAAATAACGATTCCCATGCAAACAAAATTGTTTTGAAGGATTTCTGCTTCGCTGCTTAAAGGAGTGAATTATATGAAAAAGAAAGGCAAGATTTCTAGCGCTTTATGTATCGGCGGAGCTCTCTTAGTTACTGGAGTGACCGTTTTGCTAAACTCTTTAGCCTTTGGCAAATATGACAACATCCTTGAGCAATATCTTGGAAAGATGGACGATTCCATCCAAGGTGACCTCAAGGGTGCGGATGCCCAATATGTCAAAAGCGATTTCTCTAGTCCGAAAGAACTATATGAAAAAGAAGAAGAGCTTTGTGCAAAAATCTCTGAAGAAGGCATAACCTTATTGGAAAATGATGGCTTGCTACCTTTAAAGAAGAACACGACATTAAGCCTTTTCTCCCATTCATCGGTTGACTTAGTCTCCGGTGGGTCGGGATCGGGCTCAGGGAGTTTTGAACTCACCTCAACTCTTAAAGAAGGTTTAGAAGCGTCTTCGCTAAAAGTGAATGAAAAGCTTTGGAATTTCTATGAGAGTGGGAATGGCTCATCATACAAAAGAGGCGTTGGCGTCATCAACTATGGGCAAGCGTTAGATTGGAAAATTAACGAATGCCCTCTTAATGTCATCACCTCTGAAGAAGGATTGGCAAATTCATATGGTGACTCTGTTGCTATGTTCGTTCTTTCTAGAACAGGAGGCGAAGGTGGCGATGAAGCTCGTGATATGGAAGCATATGGCGGGAAAAGAGGCACCCATTACTTAGAACCAGACGATACTGAGCTTGAAATAATCGATTATCTCAACAAAACATTCGAACACGTTATAATCCTTGTCAATTGCAATAACGCGATGGAACTTGGTTGGAGCAAGAAATATGAACATATCGATGCAATAATCAATTTCCCTGGAGCTGGAAGAAGAGGAACATATGGATTAGGAAGAATCCTTGTCGGTGAAGATGAAAATGGAAACAAAATATCTCCATCAGGACACCTAACCGATACGTTTGTCTATGACAATTTCTCCTCCCCAGCGATGCAAAACATGGGTGATTATCATTACAAGGATTCTAACTATTACTACGTTAACTATTCTGAAGGAATCTATGTTGGATACAAATATTACGAAACAAGATATGAAGATTACGTCCTCAATAAAAAGAATGTAGGCTCATTCAAATATGAGGATGTCGTTAATTATCCATTCGGATATGGCTTATCCTACAGCAAGTTCTCCTGGAGCGATTTTAAATTCGTTGAGGAGGATGAAGGAAACTTCAAAGTTCAAGTCACGGTTAAAAATAGTGGAGATAGAGCGGGCAAAGACGTTGTTCAGCTTTATAAATCCTCCCCATATACGACATATGACATCGAAAATGGCATTGAAAAATCATCAGTTGATCTGCTTGGCTTTGCAAAGACTTCTCTTTTAGAGCCAAACGAAGAGGAAACCGTAACTCTTACTTTCACTAAGAAAGATTTGATCTCCTATGATTCAAAGAACCTTAAGTCATATTTCCTTGAGGATGGCGATTATTACTTTAGCGTTGCTGATAATGCCCATTCTGCCATAAATAACATTTTGCTAAAAAAGAAAGGCAATGGCGTTAACGTTGATGAAACAAGGATGAGTGGTGAAGGCAATGAAGCATTTGCCGCCAAATATCATCAATCTGAACTCGACTCTTCTTCATTTACGACATATTCAAATGAGAACGGTGATGGCAAAATCACTAACTTATTTGATGACTGCACCTTGTCTGATGCTAAATATTTATCTCGCAATAAGTGGGATGAAATGGACAATGATGGTCTAAGATATGGTGAAGCATCTTCTAACAATAGTGGAGCGGAAATCAATGGCAAACAATGGGAACATGTCTTAGATGACGCCTTAAGGAAGAAACTTGATTCAAGGGATTCCTTAAATCCAAATGAAGGAAAAGAGAGTAATGATGTTACCTTCGATAAGAAGAACGGCATCGACTTGATTGATCTTAGAGGAAAACCATATTCTGATCAGATGTGGGAGGCGCTTCTTGATGAAATATCTTTGTCAGAACTCAACAAATTGATTGAAGAATGCGGTTATTGCTCTCCAGCAATGTCCTCGATAAATAAGCCAAAAGTCAATGACTTAGACGGTCCAGCTGGATTGAATAAGGTCGTTGGCCATGGCTCCTTAAGCATTGGCGATGGATATTTGGCCATGACTTGGGCTAGCAATTATTTACTCGCATCGACATGGAATCCTTCCTTGGCCTACGAAATGGGAAAATACGTTGGTGAAGATGGTCTTTATGGCAATGTTTGTGGGTGGTATGGCCCAGCCATGAATATTCATAGAACTCCATTTGCTGGACGTAATTTCGAATATTATAGCGAAGACCCATATCTAAGCGGCATCTTCGGCAGAGAAGCAGTCAATGGCGCTTCATCTAAAGGAATGTATGGTTTTATCAAACATTTCGCTCTTAATGATCAAGAAACCCATCGTGATCACCTAGGCCTTATCACTTGGGCTAGCGAACAAACTATCAGGGAGACGTATCTCAAGCCTTTTGAGATGTGTATCAAAGATAATTTCATCAAAGTGAGTTACAACGATCCAATCAAAGATGCTAATGGCAATATTACCGGATACACGAAAAAAGAGGCGGAGCTTCCTGCAACATTCGGCTTGATGACTTCCTTCAATCGTATTGGAACGACTTGGGCTGGCGGGAATTACAATCTCATCACTGGCGTGTTACGTAATGAATGGGGATATAACGGCTTCGTTCTTACGGATTACGAAGTTCCTTCCTATATGGTTACCAACCAAGCCTTGGCTGCTGGAGGAGACGCTAAACTTAAAACTGTTGATATGGTGAATCTCTTCAATGACTCATATTCACTTAAGAACAACAAAGCGTATCAAACTTATGCTAGGAATGCTGCCCACCATATCCTTTATACGGTTGTCAACTCAGCTGGCATGAATGGGTATGTGCATGGTTGCAGATTCGTCAATGGCTTTGCATATTACAAATTCATCCTCATTGGATTCGATGCAATCGCGCTTATTTCTGTGAGCTTGCTAACTATCAAGGTTATCAAAAACATCAGGAAAGCAAAGAAAGAGGATTGAAAACAACCCAAAATTAAGATGCTCTATATGGGCATCTTTTCTTTTTAGCACGAAACACTTAAATGAAATACCACGAAACACTTAAATGAAATACCACGAAACACTTAAATGAAATACCACGAAATACTTAAATTATGTTGACTTTCTTTCGATAAAACCTAATAATTTACGTAGAGGAAATGTCATGGCGAATATTTATAAAAAAAGAACAATAGATTCTGTGTTAGATAAAATAACTCAAGTCTACAACGCGGTTAACATAGTCGGTCCTAAAGGATGTGGAAAAACCACCACAGCAAAACAAAGGGTTAAAACTGTGATAGAGTTTCAAGACGAAGAACAAAGGGAAAACCTTTTAATGATCGCATCAACCTCGCCAATCCAATTCCTAAAAAACCCTAAACCAATTTTATTCGATGAATGGCAGGATGCTCCTAAGATTTGGGGGACGATTCGTAAGAATTGTGATGATAACCCAAGCGATTTTGGCTCTTTTTATCTTACTGGATCAATATCTTCATCGATTGAGACTCCACATACTGGAACATTAAGAATAACGACAGTTAGGATGAATCCGATGAGTTTATATGAAATGGGAAAATCAAATGGCGAAGTTAGTTTAAAAGAGTTATTTGACAATCCTGATTCGTTTAATGGATGCAAATCTAACATGAGCATTGATGATATTATCAATGCCATTTGCGTTGGCGGATGGCCTAGATGCACTCTTTTTGATGATGTAGAACTGCAACAAATTATCGCAAAAGACCTATTTACCCAAATATACACCCAAGATATATCTAAAATCGATCACAAAAGAAAGAATCCTTCCTTAGCTAGGGCTATTCTTCAATCGTATGCTAGAAATATTTGCACGATTGGAGGAATGAAAATAATTTATGATGATGTGAAAAATAATTTTGAAATCTCTGAACCGACTTTCTATGCATACCTAAATGCCCTTGAACAACTCTATATCATCGAGGATGTTGATGCGTGGTGTCCGGCAATTAGAAGCAAATCTAACATCAGAAGCAGTAGGAAGAGAAACTTTGTCGATCCTTCGCTTGCTGTTGCAGTACTTGGCTTATCGCCGGAATATTTCTACAAAGATTTCAAGACGTTAGGATTCATGTTTGAATCTTTATGCATCAGGGATTTAAAGGTATATTCTCAAGAAAGAGGCGGAATCGTCTCATATTATCGCGATAGATACGGCTTAGAAGCTGATGCGGTGTTGCATCTAGAAGACGGAAGATACGCCCTCATTGAATTCAAACTTGGTGAATATGAGGTTGATAAAGGTGCAAAACATCTTTGCGAAATAGAACGCCTTGTTGAAGAACATAACAAAAAAGAAAAACAATGCCCATTAAGGAAGCCAGATTTGAAACTTGTCATTACTGGAACTGAATATGGTTATAGACGTGATGATGGGGTATTCGTTATTCCTCTTGGTTGCTTGAAAAATTAAATTTTATATTGTTGAAAAATAGTCAACCATAAAAATATTGTGAAAAAATAATGTTCCGATTTTATTCCTTTTTCACGTTTTGGATGTTCCGATTTTATTCCTTTTAAAGAAAAAAGACTGAATTTATCAGTCTTTTTTGTTATTTGATGTATCGCTCTCTTTTACAAGCTGAAGTTCTTTCTTTATTTTCTTTCTAGATTTAGTCAACGCTTTAAAAAGACGTTTGAACCAGATTATAGGAATAAGAACCTTTGTCTTGTATATCTTTGGATAGTTAACCTTATAGAAGGTCATTGGAGGGAAGAGTCTTCTAAAGATATATTTCATCTTGCCTTCTTCCTTTAAGGAATTAGAGACTCCCGCTTCAAGGGTTCCATATGTTCCGTTGCTAATCATATATAGCAAGATGCCATTTTCTTTTTCATTTAATTCTTCAGATGAGAATAGATGATTTGTCGTAGAGACTATCTCATTAACGAAACTATTAATACCTATCTTCTTGAATTCCTCATTTAGATATTCCCAAGAGATATCTGGATTCTTATCGAGATAGATTTTGATGTCTAAGAGGGAACGGATACCGCATCCATCGTGGGCATAATGCTTATAGAAATGAGCCATGAAATAGATGAAGAAGTCCTCTTTGGAGACGATTCTTTCGTATGAGTCATCTTTTTTCTTTCCCTTAGAGAGGTAGTTTTCAAAATATTTCTCGAATTTTTTGATCGTCTCATCGCGCCTTGAATCAGCAAAGAGATATTTATGCATCTCAAAGTTGAAGAAAGGCTTCTTTTGGTATACGTCATGGATCCATTCGTTATATTGCTCTATCTCATATCCCTTAGAGAGGAAATATTCCTTGATGTCTTTCTTGTATTTCAAGTCAAAAAGAATGTCATTATCGGCAAATTCCCTTGAGCCATACTCTTTATATAGCTCATTGATGATGATTCCTTTTAGAGGGAGATACGCTATCTTCTTTTCATCCATATAGGCGTATAAGGATTTTCTTTCTTCTTCAAAAAGAATGGTTTTCCTTAGATTCATCGATAAGAGCTGAGATAGTTTGTCTTCAACCTTCTTTGGAAGAGAGATTCCCTCATTCTTAAGGGCTAGATATGTGACTAAAAGGATGGAGTTATCTTTTGCAATATTAATAATGACAGGTAAGTCCTCATTTTTGATGTCTCTATCTACTTTCTTTCCATTTAGATAGTCATTAAGGATGGAGAATATGAGCTTCCCATAACGTATTGTCTCTTCTTTTTCCATTTATTAGTCTCCAAGTCTTATCTTTTTAACGTCTTCTGGCAAATCTTCTTCATGGTGGGTGATAAGAATGATGGTCTTATCTTTCTTAGAGAAAAGATTCTTGATGACCTCTTTTGAGGTTTCTCTATCTAATGAAGAGGTCACCTCATCAAGCAAGAGAATCGGTTTTGAGGAATAATATGCCCTAGCAAGGGAAAGGCGTTGGATTTGGCCTAAGGATAAGCCTGCTCCTCTCTCATTAAGGGTGAACATGTCTTTCTTTTCTAAGGAAGAGATGAACTCATATGAGCAAGAGTCTTTATACGCCTCAATTAGCTTTTCTTCATCGACCTCTTTAGAGAAGAAGGTGACGTTTTCCTTGATTGATCCTTTGAGGATGAGGTTATCTTGAGGGACATAGCCTAGTAGGTTCCTATCTTCTTTGGAAAGTTTTCTTCTTTCTTCATCGAAGAGGATTTCGATATCTCCATCTTTAGGCTCATATAGAGACAAAAGAAGCTTGAATAAGGTGGATTTGCCTATGCCTGAATGGCCAACTATGGCGATATGATCTCCTTTAGAGATATCTAACGAGAAGGAGGAGAGAATCTCTTTTTCATCATCATATGAGAAAGAGATATTCTTGATAAAGATTCCTTTGAATGAGTCGTATTTATCCTTAGTTTCAGTTAGGGAATATTCTTGTACTTTCTCTTTTGAGGCATTTAGCATAAGACGTTCAGCGGAAGCAAGCATCGAATAGAAATGAGGCAAGATGCTAGTTAGATAGGTAATAGGAGATTGAATCTCGGTTAGAAGAGCAATGATAGAGGTCAAAGAGGCAATATCAAGTTCGCCTGAGATGATACGAAAACCGCAATAGATGATGCCAAAAAGATATGAACCGTAATATAGAAGAAGGAAGCCAAGGGAACAAATGACGGAGAAGTTGTTACGTCTCACCCTTGCCCTCTTATATGTTTGAAGTCTTTCATTTCCGATATTTTCAATCACGTCTTCCTTAACGAAGGAATGGATGATTGAAAGGCCTTCAAGGGATTCGGAGAGGAATATTTTGTATTTGCCTTCTTCAGAAAGTACTTCATTGTGGTATTTCTTGAGTCTTTTTCTAAGGATGTAGGTAAGTAGAAGAAGAACGGCTGCAATAGGCAAAAGAATGAGCCCGAAGCTTGGGGAAATATAGATGATTAACGCGAAAGCGGATATAAGCTGGACGCTCATCCTCCCAATGGCAGGAATGATAGAGAGAATATTGCTTGAGACAATCTTCGTATCTTCCGTTAGACGATGTATCCAGTCTTCTTTATGCTCATCCTTAACTGTTTTGTAATCAGTTAGAAGAAGATCTTTGAATAGTCTCTTCTTGAAGGAGTTATCAATGTCTGAACAAGCATATTCGTAATAGAAACGATAGATACATGTAAGAATTAGAATCAAGGCGACAACGGCTAGTAAGATGTATACCGAATTAAGGAAATATGTCTTGTCTTTATTTTCAATGCCAGATGTCACGAATTTAAGAAGAAAGGCAAAAGATACGCTTAAAAGACCTAGAAACACCTGGATGAGGGTGAGAATGACTAGGTAATGTTTCTTTCCTTTGATTGAGGAAGATATGTAAGCGAGTATCTCTTTGTTTTTCATTTTCTAAATATCTTGTGAAGGAGTCTTAGGAACATCAAATATAGGGATTTTACGTGGAAGAGATGAAGACAAACCCAAGCATGGAATTTCTTATCTTTCCCTAAAATTATCTTCTTTCCGTCTTTTTTGGTGATGTCAGTTAGAAGACCGATGATGTTCTCTTTTCTTATTAGAGGGTCTTTCCAATAATTATGGTCTCCAGCAAGAAGATAGTTTCCGTCTTTCTTGATTTTGAGGATTCGATGGAGGACATAATGATGTTCTTTGTCTTTATAGAGGACGATATCTCCTTTTTTAGGATCTTCCTTTATGGAGACGATATGGAGGATGTCTTCTTTCTCTTTGATTAGAGGGTACATCGAATATCCATAGGAGATGTAGGTAAGAGATCCATCTTCCTTAAGTATTTCTTCGTATGTTTTTTTATTCGATGGCATGAATACTTTCCAATTGGGAGATGATTGCATCGATATCCTTAGAGAGGGTTGATGGATCAACATTAGGGTAGTCCTTAACAAAGCTAGAGAGGATTTCCTCTTTGCTTGTTTCCTTTTTTAGGAGTTCGACTATTTTAGCGGCTGTCTCATTTAATTTAACGATGCCATGGAAATTCTTTGCTTCATTTCCTGTTGCAAGTAATACTGTTCCATCAACCCCATTATGGGTGATGAAGTCTTCTTTTAGTTTCATATGCTTTTCCTTTCAACCATTCCTTTATAGGAGGTAAGTGCCGCCTCCTTTTCCATATTCACTCTCAAATCATATGTAGGCGTCTCTTTTATTAGCCTATCTATGAGGGAGAGAGCAGTTAGTAGTTCAAATTTGTCTTTTGGAAGATATATTTGCTCAAGGATTCTTCGATATGCGTCTTTCTTATCCATCAAAGAGATGGAGTTATCTTTGTTTCTAGAGAGGAAGGAGATTCCTTTAAGAGGATAGGAGACGTTCCTTGAATTTCTTTCTTTTCCATTCCATGGGGTGCCAAACACCTCAATGGAATCTTTCTTGAAAAGAAGAAGAGGCTTGTCATCATTGATATAACGGACTTTATCTTTGCCATATGTTTCTCTTAGCAATCTTACGTGGGTTGATTTACCAACGCCAGAATGAGCTGCGATGCAATAGGCGTTTCCATCAATCTCTATGGCGGAGCAATGGAATAGAAGAATGTTATCTTTTGTTAGAGTCGTGACAATCTTTCGATAAAGAGCTGATAATTCAATGGACCCATATGAGCCTTGGTTGCATTCAAGCTCCTTCTCTTGAAGGATGTCTTCTCTAGTCATAAGGAAGGTGTAGTCTTCTTTAAGAGAGTCATCAACGATGAAATCTTTGCAATATTCTTTCGTGAATGGATCAAAACAGGTTATATCCAACACCTTATTTGCGAGTGATAACTTGAAATGTTCCATGGCAACATTTTAATACTTATCTTTATTTAAATAAAGATGACATATTTGAAGAGAACGTTTTAGTCATTTAGACTGAAATACCTGAAAATATGTTATTTTAAATTTATGAAAACTTCGATAAAAACGACATTTCTTAAAAATGAATTCCGGATTTTACTAAATTTAGTATTTTTTGGAGTTTAGGAAATAGAAGAAAAAACAAGGATTGGTCGATCCTTGTTTTAGATTGTTTCGTTATTGACTGTTAACGAATAGTTATCGTTCTTAGTAACGGAGTAATTATCTTTTGCTACATCCGTTCCGTTATTCTTTATCGTTAGAGCATATCCAGCGACTTTTGCCTTTTTATCTGCATCAACGTTAATTGATGGGAGATATTCATTTGTGAGTGTGCCTTCTTTGTTAACTAGGAGTTTGAGATTATAGGCATTGCTTGAAGTGGAGAAATCAGTAGGCTGAGTGATACCTGTAACAATATCTGATGGAATATTATTAGTTTCATCAGCCTTTGTTCCGTCATCGTTATAGACGGTTTGATCTGATGTTTCTTCGAATGTTCCTAGAGTTATATTTCCATCATCATCGCTTGTGACACTTGCTTGATATTGAGTTTCAGCACTTATTGAGGAATATTCTCCTCCATCGGTGCTAGTTTGAGAGAATCTAAACATCGTTAATGAAGTAGAGGAGCAATCGTAATATGTCATGCGTTTTGTCTTGATGTTGGTTTCTCCTTCATTGACATCAGATAAAGTGGTTTCAACATTATTTTTGCTAACAGTTTCGAATTTTGAATCAAAATAGGCGAGACCTGTATTATTTGAGGTGTCTGTAGTGACTGTAACATCAACATCATTATTCGTTCTTTCGATCTTAGCTGAGCCAGAATATGTTGAACCTAGAGTGATGCATAATGTTTTTGTGTCAAGTACGGCATTATCAAAGTCAGCGACATATACGCCTGTTGGATAAGTGAACGCTTGAGTTATTTGTTCAAGGAGTTCAAAGACTTTCGTACGGGTGACTAAGTTACCGGAGGAGCCTTCATCCCCGGCGTTAGCTCCGATATCGATATAATTGTAAGTGCATCCGGCATAGCCAGATGATATATCGCATCTTGCAAAAACATAATCCCCGGTCATTACAGGAATCTCGCAGTAATACATTCCGTAAATGACGTTCGTCGTCGTAACATTCCAATTACTAAAACTATAAGCTAATGTTTCGCTTGAAGAGTTGTAGCCATCTTCGCTCTTAGTAGTGCTATCAGAATATGAATATTTGATTTTTCCGTTTGAATCTTTGTAAACCTTGTCTATGCGTTTTTTCGAAGTTGCTTTCCCATTCGAATCCCTGGTAACGTCTACAAGGCCATTCATTGTAAAATTCCTGTTATCCGTTCCCCATGGGGTGAAAATTGCAACAAAAATACCGGTTTCCTTGGCCGTAAAATTTATAGCCGCCCTTAAAAATTCATAAGAGTCGTATGATTTCCCTTCAATTTGAGCTTTTCCTGTAAACGTCGGCCAAGAGCTAATCGCACTTTCGGAATTGATGTTAAAGTTTGAACCCCATCTCAGGTAGTGATTAATCATTGTCCCATTGTTTACAGGGGATTCACCATAAATATTATTAAGATTTTCACGAACGGATTTATACTTGTTCAAACCTAGGTTTTGATAGGTATTTCTGGATAAAGAACTATCTATAAGATTAGTGTTAGTATTGTGTTCGTCATTGATTTGATAAATTGGTGAGGAATTGTCGGTAGTTGGCAATATGGTCATCAAACTTAAATTACTTTCACCATTATCCGTGGTGTATTTTGTGTATGTAGTTTTATCATTAAAAGATTTGCTAACATTGTAGCTATCTTCATTAATTTTTCTTGCCTGAACTGTGAAGTTTGTACTTTTACTATTAGTACCGGCAATATAACCGTTATTAGTTGTGGCGTTGATGGATTCGGATGCATTGGAATCGTAATAGTCTTGAGTAATCTCATTCGTGATGTTGATAGGTATCAAAGTCGTATATTCAAAGGTGCCAAATGAAGAGGAGTTGGTTGTGTAATCCGTTTTCCCGGCTCCTCTTTGTGTTTGCAATTCATCGCCATACTTAGTGATACCGCTTGATGTAGTGGCAAGCTTTGAATTGACCATGAAAGTCAACCTTTTATGGATATCATAAAAGTCAATGGTACCGCCCCAATCATTCTCGTGCCCGCCTCCCGATCCACCAGGCGTATACGTATCTTGTGATGTTGATGCAACATATGTTGGTTCATATAAGGTTGTCTCATATCTGTTGTATTTTGTGCGATACTTCTCTGTGCAATAGCCAACAGACGTATATGCGGAAATATTGGAGATTGTCTCACTATTTAGGGTACCGATAGGCAATGATCCGTCTTTAACATCAACCGCAGAATTATCAATGAGTATGGAATCAAGACTTCCATCGACATATCCTGCGACAATGCCAGTTAAAACGCTAGAAGTCGTTGATTTGACTGTCTCATTGTTGATATGAATATTTTCGATTGATGGAGCTTTATCGCTTGATTCTTTGCCTACATAGCCAAAAAGACCCATGATATTTGGGGTTGGGCCGTATTTGTCTTTATTTGTCGAGGTGCCATTCCAGTCATCTTCAGAGATATTGCTTGGCTTTCTATTCTTTAACTGGGTGAAATCGTTACTAACGGTTAAGCCTTTTATCGAATAGCCGTTTCCATCAATATGACCATTGAATGGATTTGTTGAAGTACCTATTGGTGGGAGAGTCCATCCGGACATATCTATGTTTTTTTCTATGACGAAATATGGCTCCTTGTCCTTGAAATAACCAATATAGTAAAGCCAGGCAAGGTTATAGAGATGGATTTGACTATTGATGATATATGGATCATCCTTTTCTCCAGAACCGCCAGCAAAATATGCGCCTGCTGTTCTGCCCTCTATTTGTCTAGTGACATTATTCGTGTTTGAAAACCAAGAAAAGGAAAAAGACGCGGTTGCTATACCAGCGGCAATGCAGGTTAGACACATCGTGCCAACTGCCAATCTTTTATACAAGCTAAATCCTTTCCTTCTCATTCTTTTTTTGCTATTCCCCTTGTTGATAGCTGGCTATCCATGAGAGGGACCCTCTAGCTTTGCGTCCTTAGATTTCTCCAAGTTTGCCTTTAACGTAGTTAATAATACAAGAATTCATTTTTTTTCTCAACTTTTTTGGATGTAAGGAAAAACGCATAGCGCGAGGCGCTGCCAAGATAATAATGAACAAAATATAAAAAGGCTAAATTTGAACTGACAAATCATGAAGGGAGAAAACGCGTTTTCTTAACTAAAATCAATTTTTTATCTGGACATTTATCTGCACAAAAATTTAAATTTTCTTATATCGTTCCATTAATGAAAAAAGGTTGTTATTGAAAGGCAATAGACGTTATAAAAAACCGTTAAACAAAATTAAAGCAATTCGATGTGGCTTTTTTGACTTTTTATAGTATTCTTCTATTCAAAATATTTATTTTAAGATAACGGCTAAATAGTAAAGAATAGTAAAAGATAGTAAATTCGAAAAACGGATAAAGTGGCTGATATATTGTCTAGTTGCAGGCTTGATAATAATCATTTCAATCCGCATAGAAAAAGGCTAATTGATAAAGACGTTCGGGATACCGTTTAAAACATTTTAAGCCAAACTGTTTAGAATCGTTTCACAAGTTGTAAGGTATTCTCTAGATTTAGGCTCTAACATGTATACGGTCTTGCTTCCGTATAGTGGGTTTAGATAATAGGGGTATTTCTCTAAGAAATCTGATAGAAGAAGGGTATTTTCCTCATCTTCGTAATAATATTCACCCTTCTTAGCGTTTTCTTCGAAGGTTGAAACAACATCTTTTAATGTTGGAGAATATCCAATCGATCTAGCGTTTTGATAGGCAATATCTTTTCTTAGCATGAAATCGATGAATTTATTGGCCAAATCATAGTTTTGAGTCGTGGAAGGAATGACCATCGAATCAAAGAATGCTGAAGTGGTTTCAGGGACATAGATATCGAAATCGACGTTATTTATGCTTGATTCAGACAAACTTAGATATAGCGCGTCAAAGAAATCACCAGATTGGGTGTAACAGAAATCAAGCGTGCCATTGGCAACATTTCTCTTTAACGAATCATTACCAAACTCATCGAATTTATTCTTCTTTAAAGCGGAAATGCAGTCGTTTTTTATCTCACTAGAGAGATCGTTTTCTTTCTTTCCATCATATGAGGTGATATTTGGATCATATCCTTCTCCCATAAGATAAGAAGAGAGGATCCATCTAGCTGTATCGTACATTCCAATGCTGACCTTTGATAAGAAAACGTCTCTATTCCATAACGCTTCAAAGCCTTTTTCTTTGAGGGTATTCTCGACATCTGGATTCTTCTTTGAATAGATAAGGGAATAAGAACCCCAGAAATATGGCATGAAATAGGAGTTGAATTCTTTTCCATCTTCATCGACCATGTATTTTTTCATCATGGAAGAAAGCCCATCTGAAAAGATATTTTGGTAATTTGAAAGATTTGGGTAGTTGACGTTATTGACATCTAGTTCGAGGAGATATCCTTCCTCATATAGTTGATGAGTGGTGTAATCCCCAGGTATAGCAACATCATATGAGGTGGTCTTGCTAGAGATTTTTTGATACATCGCCTCACTTGAGGTAACGTCTTCCTCGATGACTTGACATTTATACTCTTTCTCAAAAAGAGAAACCAAGTCCTTATCGATATATTCACCCCAGTTAAGAAGATATAGAACGGTTGATGGGGTTGCTAAAAAGATGATGCCAAAAGTGGTGAAAGATAGAAGGAAAACCAAAGAGAAAATCAAAACTTTTTTCATTTTGCCTTAGCTCCTTTCTTCTTTTTGGATGTATATAAGGAATATAAGAAGACAATAAGCAATGTTACAAAGGTCAAAAGAGCGTTGAAAGCATAGCTTCCAGCAGAGAAATTCTTCTTCGTATAGGAAGAATAGACGTAGTTAGAGAAATTAGAGAAGCCATTTCCTTGGGTGTAGAAAGAAATGACGAAATCATCGATTGATAAGGTGAAGGCGATAAGCGCACCGGCAAGTATGGCGGTGGATAATGATGGAATTACTGCTTTGAAAAGAGCTTTGAGAGGTCCACATCCAAGGTCTCTTGCTGCCTCATATAGGGAATTATCGGTTTGTTCTAATTTTGGGAGAATCATCATGATGACATAAGGGATGGTGAAGAAGACATGGGCCACAAGCATTGTCGTAAAACCAAAGATATTTGGGATAAGTGGCTTGAGTAAGGAGAAGATGATCATGATAGAAATGCCTGTGACAATCTCGGAATTTAGCATAGGCATCTCATTAAGAAGATCCATCGCCTTTCTTGCCTTTCTTCCTAAAGCGTTGATGCCAATTGATGCAAATAGTCCTGTGATTGTTGCAATAAATGTCGCCCAGAAAGAAACAAGGAGGGAATCAACAATCGAAGTGGCTAATTGCCTATTGGTGAATATCTCCTTGTAATTATCAAGGGTGAATCCTCCCCAAGAAAGAGGGGTGATGGAATTTGCCGTCAGGTTAAAAGACTGATAGACGATGACGATAAGCGGAACATACATCAAAGAGAAAACGAAAAGAACGAAGATAATCTTGAAAATGCTAAAGAGAGTATGTTTCCAAGGATGTTTCTCTAACATATTATCTTTCCTCCTTTTTCTTTTTCTTCGACATGCCAAAAACGATGACGATGGCGATGATTATTAGCGAGAGCAATATCGAAAGAAGGGAGCCGAAGTTGTAGTTATTCTTTTCAAATACCGATTGGATGAGGTTGCCAATAAGCCTGATTTTTCCTTGTCCAATCGTTTGAGATATCGCAAAACCTGTCGCGGCTGGAAGAAAAACCATGATGATACCTGAGCCAACTCCGCCTAAAGATAATGGGAGAGTGACTTTGAAGAAGGTCTTTACTGAGGTGACACCAAGATCTTTTGATGCCTCGATTACCGATCTATCCATCTTTTCTAAAACCGTGTATATCGGGAAAATCATAAATGGAAGATAGGTGGTGACGGTTACTAAAATAACGGCTGGATAGGAACCGACTAAATCAAGAGCTTTGAAAGCGTCGGTTGAGAATAGCCTAAGCCAAGAAACGATTCTTAGCATGGAGTTTGACCACATAGGCAAAATCAAAAGAAGTAGGAAGAGCATCTTGTTCTTGATTTTCGAAAAAGAAAGGAAATAAGCGACAGGATATCCTAAAAGGATACATATGATGACCGTTATCGAGGCGACAATCAAAGAATTGCCTATTGCCTTAAGGATGGAGACGTCATTGAGTCTTGCATATGCGTCTAGCGATGCGCTAGCGCCCGAAAAATCAACCCCATTAGATGACATGAAGGTCAAAACTAACATCAAGATGAGTGGCAAGACGACTAAAAAGACAAGCCAAACGAAATAAGGGATTGCCAAAGCCTTAAATCTTTTCATTTTCTTCCATCTCCTGCGCTTTAAGTTTTGCTTCAAGCCTCAAATCTTGGATGAATTTTGGTTGGAGGGCGTCTTCAACTTTCATCATGTGGATTTCATATGAGTCAACTTTAAGGCCAATCATATCGCCAACTTCGACGTTTTGATAATCTTGGACCATGATTGTTTGGCCATTAACTTCGACCCAAAGATCGAAAGTCACGCCCGTGAAAGCACTCTTAAGAACTCTTCCTTGAAGGATTGCCTTATCAATATCTTCTAAGACGATATCGAAATCTTCTGGACGGATGACCGCGTCAACGATTTCTCCAGGAACGAATGTCGTAACGTAAGTTCTAAATGATTGTTCAAGGAAAGAGACCTTTTGGTTACCAAGGTAGGTTCCTTCGAGGACGTTTGGATTTTCGTAGTTTGCAAGAAGCTTTGCCTTGCTCTCTTTGATTGATTCAAGATAGATGTTTCCTGGAGCAACGCTAAGACCGATGATATCTCCGACATTTTCTTTATCTTCTGATTCGATTTTGATTACCTTATCTTCGATTTTGACATCAAGCAGGTATTTATTTTCTTCATATGTTGAGGAAATTACCTCACCTTTGAGTTTGGCAATATCCATCGAGCATATATCAAAATCAGGTCTTTCAACTATGACGTATACCTTGTCTCCTGGACGGATATCTAAGGAAGATACCTTGAAGGTTTTGTTGAGGATATTTAGACGATTGATGGCTGAATAGGTTCCCCTAAAGATATTTGCCTCGCCAATGAAGGTCGCGACAAACTTGTTTATCGGGGTGTTATAGATGTCTTCAGGTCTTCCAAGTTGCTCTATTTTTCCATTATTCATGACAACGACCGTATCGGACATGACCATGGCCTCTTCTTGGTCGTGGGTGACGAAAATAAAGGTGATGCCTAGCTTTCGTTGAAGTTCTCTAAGCTCAAGCCTCATGCTTTTTCTTAATTTGAGATCGAGAGCGGAAAGAGGTTCATCAAGAAGAAGGATTCTAGGTTTGTTAACGATTGCGCGAGCAATGGCGATACGTTGCATCTGGCCGCCTGAAAGAGAAGACACTGATCTTTTTTCATATCCTTCAAGATTAACGAGCTTCAAGGCTTTGATGACTTCTTCATGAATGACATCTTCCTTGAATTTCCTGTTTTTTATTTGCTCGACCATCTTGAAATAGACATCATTTTCAGAGAGGGATTTGAGGAATATTTTCTTGAATTCTTTGTATTTTGTTTTTTCATCAAAAGGAAGAGAGAGATTTACCTTTCTTTCTTTGAGAATATCTTCGACGTCATTTTCAATATCGATATATCTATGTGGGTGCTTTCTCTTTTCTAAAGAAGAAAGGTCATCTTGAATTTGCTTAGTTAGCGATTGCTTGCTAAAAAGATCGATGACGTATTTCTTGACGTCTTTTGGCTTTTCAATGAAGGTTAGTTTATGAACGAGGGAGTTTATCTCTTCCTCGGAGAAGCCATATTTCTCCATCATATTCATCGTGCCAATATCGTAAACATTGGAATAGATGTTGTTTCTTAAGCCAAAGGCGATGTTATCGTAGATATTTAGATGAGGGAAAAGAGCGTATTTCTGGAATACTGTATTGATTGGTCTTTTATGCGATGGGAGGGAGGCGATATCGATATCATCAAGAAGGAGCTGACCTTCTTCCATGTTCTCAAATCCTGCGATGATTCTTAATGTGGTTGTTTTTCCACATCCTGAAGGACCAAGGAATGTAACGAATTCGTTTTCATTGATTGAGAGATTAAGATTGTCGAGGATTACATTATCCCCATAGGATTTCCTGATACCTTTAAGTTCAAGAATTTTACGTGCCATTACTAACCCTCCTAGGATTGAGGCCCTATATTTTAAACGTGGTAAATTATAGATATAGATGTGAAAAAAACAACATTATTTTTAATGAATTTTATTTCTTGTTTTTGTGTTACATTCAAATGTGACTTTTTATCGGAAAAATCTAACTTATACGAATATTTTTGTATATACTATTTCAGGTAAGAGAAAACATATATTATGGCGAAATTCTTAGTGACTGGCGGAGCGGGTTTCATCGGAGGGAACTTCCTACATATAATGGTAAATAAATATCCAAATGATGAGTATGTCTGCATCGATGCCCTCACATATGCCGGGAACATGGAGACCCTAGAGCCGATCATGGGCAAGCCGAACTTCAGATTCATCCACGAGAACATCTGCAACAGAGAAGCAGTCTTCAAATTATTCGAGGAAGAGCATTTCGACTATGTCATCAACTTCGCGGCCGAGTCCCATGTTGATAGATCCATTGAAAATCCTGAAATCTTCTTAAAAACAAATATCCTAGGTACACAAGTATTAATGGATGCTTGTAGACAATATGGTATTAAGAGATACCATCAAGTATCTACAGATGAAGTATATGGTGATTTACCTTTAGATAGACCAGATTTATTCTTTACTGAAGAAACACCTATTCATACATCTTCTCCATATTCAGCATCAAAAGCTAGCGCGGATTTGCTTGTTTTGGCATATCACAGGACCTTCGGCCTCCCCGTGACTATTTCAAGATGCTCAAATAACTACGGCCCATACCATTTCCCTGAGAAACTCATTCCGTTAATGATACAAAAAGCATTGAGAGATGAGCCTCTTCCGGTATATGGGAATGGTGAAAACGTCAGGGATTGGCTATATGTCGGGGACCATTGCAATGCCATCGATTTAATCGTGAGGTGTGGAAAAGATGGCGAAATCTACAACATCGGCAGCCATAACGAAAGAAACAATCTCCAGGTCGTAAAGACAATCCTAAAAGAGCTTGGCAAGCCTGAATCTTTGATAACATACGTCAAAGATAGACCCGGCCATGACTTAAGATACGCGATGGATCCTAGCAAGATTGAAACTGAATTAGGTTGGAAACCTGAACATGATTTCGATACAGGAATCAAAGAAACGATCAAATGGTATCTAGATAACCAAGAATGGGTTCAACACGTGGAGTCTGGAGAATATCTAGATTGGATGAAGAAAAAGTATTCAAAATTATTGTGAACTATCTTGATTTATCTTCTATAATTTTTGCATATGAAAACTATATATATTATTTGCCAAGGAAATATCTGCCGTTCCCCTATGGGCATGTTCATTCTTAGAAACCGTCTTAAGGAACTTCATTTAGAGAATGAATATGAGGTGAAATCTGCCGCACTTGAATCTTCAACCGCAGGAGAGGATATGTATCCTGAAAGCAAAAAGCAGCTTGATGAGCATCATATTCCTTACTCTATTCATTCGGCGCATAAGCTAACCTTGTCTGAGTATCTTTTGGCAGACTACATCCTAGTCATGGAGAAATATCAAAAGATAGATATCAAACGCAAGATGTCTTCGGCACATATTGAAAAAGTGCATGCGTTACTTGAATATACTTCAGATCCTAGGGACATCGATGATCCATTCTATACGAGAGATTTTGCTAAAGCATATGAGGATGTCTCTAAGGGAATTGAAGGATTCATCCAAAAAGAAATCCTCAATAATAAGTAATTGAAAAAGCCGTTTCCATATCGGAACGGCTTGTTTTCATAAGGTTGTTATTTCTCCTCTTTTGGAGATTTGTCTTCTTTGTTTTCTTCTTTGTGGTGATATCCATAGCCATAACCATAGCCGTAGCCATATTTGGCTTGATATCCATATCCACCCTTGCCTTGATCTTCATCGGAGGTGACCATAACCATGGTAATGCCAATGATGTTCATTCTCTTTTCTTCTAAGGAACGACATGCTGCAACGACATCTTTCTTTTTGGAGACGTGTTGAGAGCAAACAAGGAGATATCCATCAACTTGTTGACCAATGAGATAGGCGTCAGAGAGAACAAGAACTGGTGGGGTATCAATGATGACATAGTCATATTGTTTCTTAAGTTCTTCGATTAACTCAGCTGTTTTTGGCGATTGAAGGATCTTTGTTGGGAATGGAGTATGAGAACCAGGGGTGATGATATCGATTTTTCCTGCGTGCTTGATGATATCGGCGAGTTCGCAATCTCCTTTGACGAAATCAACTAAGCCAAGATCGTTTTTAAGATCGAATACTTTATGTACGGCTGGTTGCCTTAAGTCGAAGTCAAGGAGACAGACTTTTAAGCCTTTTTCGGCATAGACGAGAGAAAGATTGCAGCATGTTGTCGTCTTACCTTCTGCCTCTTGAGCGGAAGTGACGGCAAAGCAACTGATTTTCTTATCTAATGAAGCGAATTCGATATTTGTTTGAAGACGGATGATTGCGTCAGCCTCAACGGAATTGAAATCGGAGATAAGACCGCCTCTATGCAAACGGTATTGTTGGTTGTTCTTATTTTGTGCCATTGTCTTTTTCTCCTTTTTCGGATTCGTTATTCATTTCATACTTTGGAATCATACCGATGACCTTATAGCCTGATAATGTTTCAAGTTCTGATTTGGAAGTGACACGTGTGTCAGCAAGTTCGCGGATGATGGCATAGGCTGCACCAACTACGAGGCCTGCTAAGATACCAATAGCAGAAATGAGAACGATTGATGTCGAAGTGTTTTTTGCTTGTTGAGCTTTTTGGGTAACGAAAAGGGAATCGCCTAATAAGCTATTGATTTTGTTTTCTTTGTTATTAACAAGTTCAATGGCGGAATCGGCAACGGAATTAGCGACGTCAATTGCCATTTGAGCTTCGTTGCATGTCGCAGTAATCGTCAAATAGATTGATGTTGCAGAAGTGTTTGAACCAATGACTGCAAGGGAAACGTCGTAGTAACTCTTAACTAAGAGAGTGTTATATTTCGTCGTGTTTCCATCTGAGTCTTTTGGACCAACAGTGTATTTCGCCTCATCTAATTTCTTAGCTGTTTCCGTTAAGACGTCAGTGGAGGTTAAATATCCCTCGGCGATGCCTGCTTTAGTTCTTGAATCGGTGATGTTTTGCGTTGTTGAGGATGAATCATCGGAAATAACCATCATTTGGACTGATGCCTGATATGATGGTGACTTGATGAATTTTCCATATGCGAAAGCGCCAGCAAAACCAACTAAGCCGCAAATACCAATGGCAACCCAATGTTTCTTGAGCATGTGCCAGATTTGTCCTAGAGTAATTGATTTTTCTTGTTCTTCTTGGTATACGACCTCTTGAGGTTGAGATCTTGAAGGAATTTCAAATTCCTCTTCTTTGAGATTCTTTTTTTCCATTTTTATACTCCGTATCGATAATTATATATCATTATGTTCCTATTTCAATAATGCTAGTTTACTAGAGAAGGGGATATATGCGTTATTGAATGTGTTTGAGAGAAGTGGTTCCATTGCCACGATGCTTAATTGACCTTTGTTAACCGTGAAGAAGACGATTAATAAGATGATGCCTAATGCTATACGGTAGATGCCAAAACCCATGAAGGTCTTTGTGCGGATAAGTTTCATGAAGAACTTGATGGTGAGGAAGGAGATAACGAAGGCGACAGCCATTGCAATAACGATGATGAGGATTTGGAAAAGAGTTATTGAAGGTGCGTCTCCTTTATATACTTTAACGCCATACATGACTCCTTTGATTAAGGAACCACCTAACATGGCAGGGATAGAGAGATAGAAAGAGAACTTAGAAGCGGTCGATCTATCTATGGAAAGTAGGAGTGCTGCGCAGATCGTGACTCCTGAACGAGAAGTTCCAGGAATTAAGGCCAAACATTGAGCCAAACCGATTATGAAGGCGTATTGAATGGAGATTTGCTTAACGCTTTTGATTCTGAAAAGAGGGTATTTCCTGTCGTCATCTTCATCGTCTTCGTGGTGGGTTTCTGAAGCGCGATTAAGATTGAAACGTTCCTTGATCTTTTTAGATTTGAGCCTAAGGAAACATTCAATGAGGATGAAGGCAACGCCATATACGATAAGGGTTACTGATACGGTGACATAGTTATATAGATATGTATCTAGCAAGTCATCGAAGATAAGACCGATGATGCCAGCAGGGATTGACGCGATGAGAATCTTTGCCCAGGTGTACCATATTTGTCTTTTTTCTTCTCTTGATTTCTTTTTGCCAAATGGCCAAAGCTCTTTGAAGAAGGAGATGATGACGGCCAAGATGGCACCGAGTTGGATGATGACTAAGAAGAAATCGTAGAATTCTTTTCCTTGAGTCGTTTCAAAGCCAAAGAATTGTCCAAGAACGATCATGTGACCAGTTGAAGAGACTGGCAACCATTCCGTGATGCCTTCGACGATTCCGAAGACGATTGCTTTAATTATTTCAATGAATTGTTCCATAAATCTTTAAAAGAATGTTTTTCCGTCCTTGATTTTAATACATTACCCTCGCTTTATCTAGATTAATGCGTTTTGTGGTCAAATAATTCCGTTTACGATAACATTATTAGTATGAATGTCATCAAAAATGTCATCAAACGTGTGCCATCATTTCTGATATTCCTTCTATGTATTGTTATCGGGATATTCTATGAGGTGAGATGGTATTCGTATTTGATTATCACTTTGATATTTATTTGTTACTACGTTTTGACTTTCTTCTTCAAAAAGAGGAGGTTTAGAATTCCGTTTACCTTTCTTGCTTTTTTGCTTTCCTCCGTCAATATCATCTATACTCGTCCAGATTTAAGAGTATCTTTAGCTGGGAACTCTATTAATAACGGAATGAAGTTGTATAACAACCTTTGCTATATGATTAAGGGACATTCCATGTTCGGAGAATCTTTGACTTATCAGCACGAACCATATAAAGAGGGGTCATGGAAGGTTCCTACCGGATACAAGAATACAAAGATTTCTTTAAGCTATTGCAATGCTTATTTTTTGGAAAAAGAAGATAACGAAGGAACTTCCAAGGTGATTTATCAACTTCATGGTGGGGGATATGTGTCCACTTTCAGTGATAATTACAACGAAATGGCTCTTAGATATTCATCTTTATATGACGATGCCCCCGTTTTTTCCATTGATTATCGCACTGCACCAAAATATATGTATCCTTGTGCCTTAAATGACGCCATTGAGGGTTATCAATATCTCCTTTCCTCAGGATATAAAGGAAAAGACATTGTCATTGTTGGTGATTCGGCTGGAGGAGGACTGTCTCTTTCTTTATCCTTATATTTAAGAGATAACAAAATTGATTTGCCAAAATGTTTGGCTCTTTCCTCTCCTGCGACGGATTTGACGGAATCTGGAAAATCACGCAAAGAGAAAATCCTAGTTGATCCTCTTTTTGGCGCTCCTAGTATTGAAGAAGGCCTTAAAAACCCTCTCAAATTACCCTATGCAAAAGATGACGAGCTTGAAAACCCCTATGTTTCGCCTGCCTTTGGCGATTATGAAGGCATGCCACCAATGATCATTCAAACTGGTGAAAATGAAATTCTCCTTTCTGATTCAGATATCGTCTACGAGAAAGCCTCCTTAGCTAAGGTGAACATCAAATACATTACTTACCCGGGGATGTACCATACTTTCTATCTTGTCTCCCCAAACATTCGAGAATCCAAGCAAGCCTATCAGGAGATAAAAGAATTTATTAAATCCGTTTAAGACCTTCTTAGACTTGAACAAGAATAGATGTTCGTTTATAATTCGGATAGTGACCGGTAACTCCGGCCCTAATGCAAAGGACTATCCGACCAATGCAAGGACTAAAGCCGCGATAACTGTAATTATCACGGCTTTTTTAATACACTTTTTGAGCATATTTCATAACCTCCTTAAGAACGTTAGGTCCTTAAGGGGTTAGAGTCACCGGCTGTCGATAATTAAATCGACATATTGTCATTATACATTAAGTGACTTATTGTCACAATAAATAATCTTACATTTATGAAAGTTGTTTGAAACCTGATGTCAGTGATATTCAGGGTTTAGATTGCATTATTTGCTCGTTTTTTGGTTGTTTTGAAAGATTGTAAGTGCTTTCAGTGTTTGTTTTTCGACTTTTCAATCAATAATGTGCAAAAATCGCTCAAAAGAATTATTAAGTGCTAATATAGGTTCACTTCCAAATAAAAGCGAGATCACAATTAAAATTCTTAATTAGTTAATCAATAAGAATAATATCGCTTAAAAATTACCGATTAAACTTCGGAGGACGGTTTAATCGGCAATCTCGGTACTTAAGCTGGGCAAATTAGGTACTAGGAGGTGTTGCCCAAATCTCTATGGAGGAGAAACATGAAAAATAAGAAAAACTTATTGCGTGGTGTCACTGCCGTAGCCGGTGTTTTATTAGCTGCCTCAACAATTACACAGCTAATTGCACACGAATATACGGCATACATGGACGAATTCTTCAACACGTCATCCACAAAAATCGTTGAAACAGGCAAAACTAGCACAGCAGAGGAGAGATACAATTTCAAATCTGACTACAAAACAGCCAAAGAACTTGCCGATGCCGACAAAGCATATGGCGAAAAAGTCGTAAGTGAAGGTGCGGTTCTCTTAAAGAACACCAATAGCGCTTTACCACTTAAATCTACAGAAAAGAAAGTTACCCTCGTTGGCAAGGCTGCCTACTCCAGCATCCTTGGCGGACAAATGGGATCTTCAGCAAAAAATCCAAGTGTTGAAGGATATGGCTCAGTTGATTTAATGGGCGCATTAACTGCAGATGGCTACGAAATCAATGGCGATATGTCTGATGCATACAAAGTTGATACAGATAAATCAGGCAACCCATGCTATCGTGCCGTTTCTAAGATCTCCGGCGGCTTTGGCATGATTAACGAAAGCAAGGTCGGCGATTACAAATTTGACATCAATGAAGTCGGCTTATCCGAATTAGAAGGACAAAAGGCCGGCGTCACAAATAACTTTGGCGACTATAAGACTTCCATCGTCGTTCTTGGCAGAGTCAACTCCGAAGGACGTGACTATCTTCCAGGTGAAGACGGCGTCAAAAACATTGGCGCAGGCGAAGTCAATGAAGGTGCAAAAGATCCATTAGGTCTCTCAAATAGAGAACGCGAAATGATCAAGATGGCCAAAGAGAAATCCGACAAAGTCATCGTTCTTATCAATTCCAACTCACCAATGGAAATTGATGAAGTTGCAAAAGATGAAGGAATTGATGCTATTCTTTGGATTGGTACGACTGGCACATATGGCATGACCGCCGTTCCAAAGATCTTAGATGGCAAAATCAATCCATCAGGAAAATTACCAGACACATATGCCGCTGACAATTCCGTATCGCCAGCAGCTCAAAACTGGGGCATCTTCTCATATGCTAACTTAGATGCAATCGCAACAACCGAAGCTGATCAAATCACCAACAACAAAGATGGTTGGACAGCCGTTAGCGCCGATAACCTTAGAGCTTCGGCATATACCGTCTATCAAGAAGGTATCTACACTGGTTATAAATATTATGAAACAAGATATTTTGACACAGTTGTCAATCCTTCTAGCAATGCTTCTAATCAAAAAGGCGCAAAAGAAGGAGCAACATCTTGGAAATATCAAGATGAAGTTACCTATACATTCGGTTATGGTCAATCTTATACAACATTTGAACAAGAATTGGTCAGCGTCGATTTCAATACATCCGATAAGACGGTCACAGCCAAGGTAAAGGTCAAGAATACCGGCACTGTCGCAGGTAAAGACGCAATCGAACTTTATGTCTCCTTGCCAAGAGAAAATGGCGACACAGTTGAAAAGGCCGCTATTCAACTCTTAGATTATGGCAAGACCGACATCATTGATGCAGGCGATACTAAAGAATACACAATCACTGCTGATATGTCTGATTGCACCTCCTATGACTCAACTCTCCAACATGATGGTGTCACTGGTGGCTATATCTTAGCAAAAGGCGATTACTACTTCGCAATCGGCAATGGTGCTCATGAGGCAGTTAACAACGTTCTTGCTAAGATGGGCAAAGGCACATCCGATGGTATGGATGTCAATGGAAATGGTGCTAAGGCAATCAAACATACCGTTTCAAGCGAGAATGCTTCCTTATTTGGTAGATCAAAAGGCGGCAAAGTCTTAATTGAAAACCAACTTGAGAATGCCGATCTTAACTACTATCAACCAGGCGCAGTTAAATATCTTTCTAGAAATGACTGGGCTGGAACCTTCCCAACAAGACAAGTCGTCACTCCAAACGAAGCGATGATTGCACAACTTCGCAACAAACTCCATACAATCGAAAAAGATGGAAAAGTTACAGTTGAATGGGGTTCAACAAAAACCACATATACCTTAGCTGATATGAAGGGCGCATCTTGGGATGACCAAAGATGGGATGACTTCGTCAGCCAAATCCCACTTGACGATGCAGTGAAAATCATTGCTGTCGGTGGAAATACAACTTGGACGATCGAAGCAATCGCAAACCCAAGAAATAGACAAGCCGATGGTCCTAACGGATTTAACTCATTCGGCGTCAACTCCGGCTATGCTATCTTGGATGACTCCCCATATAAGCTCTCTGAAACAGATGCGGCAACATGGGGCAACTACATGGCAAGTGAACCTAACGCTCCACTTATCGCCGCAACATTCTCTAAAGATATTCAAAGAGAATCTGGCAAACTCATGGGTAACCATTCTGTTTGGAACGGCGGTTCTACAATCTGGGCTGGTGGCGCTAACCTCCACCGTGCGCCATATGAAGGACGTACTCATGAATACTTCACAGAAGATCCAATCCTCTCAGCATATTCACTTAAGGAAATGGTCTCCGGTGGTAGAGAATATGGTCTCTTGATTGGTCCTAAACACTTTGCCTTCAACGCAATCGAATATAACAGATATGGTCTTTCTGAATACATGACAGAGCAAACTGCTCGTGAAACGGAACTTAGATCATTCCAAAAAGCATATGAATCTGGCGAATGCTTAGCCACAATGACTGCATTTAACAGAATTGGCTGCTCTAATTTGAATGCCCATGAAGGATTGATGCAAAACATCCTCCGTAAAGAATGGGGATACAAAGGCTTGATCTCAACCGATATGGTCAATGGTCAAAACTATTTCTTACCAGGTGAATGCATCCTTGGCGGTATCACCATGATGGCTAACGGTTCTGGCGCAAAAGCCGATTTGAAGACCGAATGGGTCGACTATGAAGCCGAAAACATCAAGAATGATACTCTCTTGAATACACGTCTCCATGAGAATATGAAATATCAATGGTATTCATATGCTCAATCTAACATCCTTAATGGTATGGACTCCACAACAAAAGTTGTCCCTGTCACACCATCATGGCAAATTATGTTCAATGTCATGACAATTTCATTCAGCGTTATCATGGCTGTTACACTTGGTGCATTAGTCTATGTCAGCCTCAAGCCAGGCAAAAAGGCTGATCCAGCAACAGAGGAGGGAAAATAATATGAACTTCATCAAAAAACAAGGCGTCGGCTTTATCCTTAATGCCGTCTTAGCCATTCTCACAATTGTTTCCATGATCATTTATGCAGTGAACAAAGGACTTCCTTACTTCACTGAAGCAAATGTTTCTTGGCAAATTATGCTCTTCCTCATCCTTGCCTTAGTTTGTGTCCTTGCTAATATCGCTATTGGCTTCACTCCACTTAAGGGCAACAAGATTGCAACTATTTGCGCTGACATCTTACTCATCGCATCCGCTTTCTTCCTTGTCGGTGCAGGTATCTACTTCATGTATGATAGAGTCTACTATTATGGTATCGCTCTCTTCTCCGATCTTGAAAGTGGCAACCCAGTTGCTAAATCTGGCTGCATTCAAGCCATGGTTGCAACAGGATTCATGTTTGCCTCAGGTATCCTTGCTGTTGTTAATAACTTCGTTTGCAAGACTCCTAGCGAAGAATAGAATCCTCTAAAAGGCTTGTCCTCGCCTCCGTTAAGTATTCTCTCACTTAGCGGAGGTTTTTCTTTACGGAAAAAACATCTTTGCAATAGAAACCTCAAGCCGGTTATTAAGCGAGTTCAAAAAAAGTCAGGTAACGACCTGACTATTCTTGTTCTTTCTTTTTCTTGTGTCTATGGACAAGATATTTGATGAATATCGTTATTAAAGATAGCAAGGCGATAGAGACGCCAACGATTATTCCTATAACACGATGATCGGAGAAATCTAACATAATTCACCATCCTTTAAGTGATAGACTTTATCGCAAATCGATAAAGAAGAAGATCTATGGGAGATAAGGAGAATTGCCTTATTCTCTTTTTCTTTTTTGAGTTGGGAGAGGATATACGCCTCATTGTAGGCATCAACATTGCTTGTTGCCTCATCAAGGAGAATGACGGGTGTATTAGCTAAGAAGACTCTTGCTAATCCAAGACGTTGTTTCTCTCCACTCGATAGGTTGTCGCCCAAATCATTGATTTGAGTATCAAGGCCATCTTTCAGGGATTTGATCTTTTCAGAAAGTCCCGCCTTAGAGAGAGCGGAATATAATTCCTCATCGCTTGCATTCTCTTTTGCGATGCAAAGATTGTATCTGATTGTATTTTTGAATAGATATGTCGATTGGGAGAAAAGAGTGATGTTTTTAGAAAGAGCTTCACGAGAGTAGGAAGAAATGTCTTTGTTGTTATATAGAATCTCTCCTTTGCTTGTCTCTTCAAAATGAAGAAGGAGTTTGAAAAGGGTTGATTTACCGCAACCGGATTTGCCTTCTATTCCGATGATTTCGCCTTTTTTGAGGGAGAAAGAGACATCTTTAAGGACTTCCTTGCTATCATCATACGAGAAAGAGATATCTTTGACATCTAAAGAGGCGAAAGAGAAATCTTCATTGCCTTCTTTGATTTTTGGCTCTTCATCGATGATTGGGAGAATTCTTTTTGCAGAGGCAAAAGACATCGTTAGGTTGGCTGGAAGGTTTGCTAAAGCGACCACTGGTCCAAAGGAGGTGGCTAAAGTCATATAGCCAAGAATGATGTAGTAGTTATCAATTATTCCATTCTTATATAGATATGCGCCTAAAAGGATGATTAATAGATCTCCAAGAAGAATGAGGAAATTAACGACACTTTGGGAGGTTAATGCCTTGTTGTTTAATTTTTTGCTTATCGTATTGATGTCCTTAGTGGAATCATTCAAGATTTTCGCCTGTTCGTTTTCTTTTTGGAAGAAAAGCATTTCTTTGATCCCATAGCATGCGTTTAGATAGATGTTTTCGTTTTCGGCAAGTTTCTTTCTATATTCCATGCCAAGTTTTCTATTTGAAAGATAGAAGATGATAGGAGTTAATACGCCAATAAGGAGATACATCCCTAAAGCGAGTAAAGAGAAAGAGAAATGGATGAGGACCCCAAGAAGAATGAGGACGATTGTTTCAGTGAAGATTGCAATGAAGAATGGTGTTATCGTATGAGCGTAGAAGACTTCGAGGGACTCTGTATCGGATTGAAGGATAGAGAGAAGCTCTCCTTTATTTCTATCATCTAATACTTTGTTGCCTTGTTTCCTTAAGGAAGAGAAGACGTTGTTTCTAACTAACGCTAGCAAGGTAAAGGCCATGTAGTGATTTAGATATTGCTCAGCATAGCGAAGGAAGCCTCTAGCAAAGCCGCATATGATAATTAGTGCGATGAGCCAACCAAAAGATAAAGAGACCTCAGCTCCAACTAGTTTAAGTATTGCCAAACCACCAAAGAAGGTGATTCCCATAGCGGAAAGGAAACCTAGCGTACCAACGATAACCGCTAAAACGATGAGATAACGTTTCCCTTTAACTAGGGAGAGCATTCCCTTAAGGAGAGAGAAGAATGATTTCTTTTTCATAATATTGCCTCCCATTTATTTTCGTTTTCGATCAATGATTTGAAGGAAGAGTCTTTAGAGAGAAGTTCTTTTGGGGAACCTTCTTCAAATATTCCATTATCTTTAAGAAGATAGACTTTGTCAGCATTTAAGGCATTTTTAACTCTGTGTGAGATGAATAAGACGACGTGATCTTTTGCTAAAGAGGAAATTGCAGAGAGGATGATTTCTTCAGAATCCTTATCGATGTTGCTTGTTGTTTCATCAAAGATGTAGAAATCTTTTTTGCAAGAGAGGTAGTAAGCAAGAATAAGACGTTGTTTCTCTCCGCCTGATAAATCAAGAGCGTCCTCTTTTGGGATGAAATTCAAATCATGTTCATCGAGAATCCTCTCTTTCAATGAGACTTTCTCAAGCAAGGAAACCATCTCATCCTCACTAATTTCAGGATTATAGAATCTAAAGGCGTCCTTGATTGAAAGATGGAGGAGATATGTATCAATTGAAAGATAACAAACAAGCTTACGGTAGTCATATATTTTGATTGATGAGAGTTCTTTCCCGTCAATTTGAATTGAACCTTCATAATTTAGTATTTGCTTGCTAAGGATTCTTGAAAGAGTTGATTTTCCTGAGCCAGAATCTCCAATAAGGGAGGTGAATCCTTTAGAGATATTCATATTTATTCCTTTGAATACGTAAGAATCAGCGTCTTCATATTTGAAGGAAACATCATTTAAGATAAGGGAAGAGATAGAGGAAATATCTTCTTTTCCGTCTTCTTTTTCTTCCTCTTTAAGAAGGGAGATGACCTTTTTACCAGCGGTAGCGCCATTCATTGCGATATGGAAAGCGGAACCTAGGGCACGTAAAGGAAGGAAGAACTCCGCACCAACAAGGATCAAGAACATGCAGACTTGATATGTGATTTCAGCATTATTTAAAGAAAGAAGGGAGAGAACGATGCCAACTGCTGCCCCGCCATAGGCGACAAAGTCCATGATGGTGGTCGAGCATAGTTGCATGACTAAAACCTTCATCGTGATTCTTCTGAATTCTTCGGAATTGACTTTCATCTCATCTTCCATTTTCTTGTCATAATGGAAAATAAGAAGTTCCTTCATGCCTTTGACGGAATCAAGATAGGCTCCGCCAAGGGAGAGATATCTATTCCAGTAGGTGGCAAAGATCTTTTTTGCCCACTTGGAAACCAAAATAATGGAGACAGGTATCAAAGGAACACATGCTAGATATAAAATGGCGACCTTCCAAGAGAAGAAGCAGAAAAGAACGAATAAGGCGATAGGCGCACTCATCGAATAAAAGAAAGATGGCAAATATGACGAATAATATAGTTTTAATTGCTCGATTCCTTCACTAGAAAGTTGGGCAATTTCTTGAACTTTCAAAGATGAGGTTCCGTTCAGCCTGACATATTTATCATATATGTCCCCACGGATTTTTAGGGCGACGTATTGAGACAACTTGTCTGAAAGTTTGCCCTTAAGGATGAAAAAGAGGATGAAAAAGAGTATCAAACCGATGCAAATTCCGAGGTATATTGAACCCCATTGCCAGTCAGTATTGATATACGCCTCAACGCTTTTTGTTAGTAAGAAGGTACTTGAGACCGAGCACACAAGTCCCAAAAATGAAAAAACGGTTATTAGAATAAGGTAATATCTTTTGCCCTTAATATAATTAAGAAGGTCTTTATCTATCATTGTTTTGTCTCCTCATTCTGCTTTCTTTGTTCCTCTAATGCGTCAGCTTCCTTGATCTCGTTATATTCCTTTTTCCCTACAGGGGTCACGCGGAAAACGAAGTAGCCATACTTACACGCTATAAGAACGCAGAACACTATCGTGATTGCTAACTTGTTCATAAACCATAACGTGGTCAATAAGAAGGCGCTGACACAGCTTAAAAGAATCAATTCGCCATATATCGTCATGACATGGTGTTTAGCAAAATTGCCTACATGGTTCTTGTATAATTTGGAGTTAAGGAACCAATTCGCAAATCTTTCGGAACCTCTGACAAAGCAAAAGGCCGCTAGCAAATAAAAAGGAGTGGTTGGCAAAACTGGAAGAATTATGCCTACAGTTCCTAAGCCAAAAGATATGAATCCTACAATGAGGTAGATGATTCTAATTATCTTGCTTTTTTTCAGCTTCGAGTTGTTCTTGTTTTCTTCGTTTTGCATCTTCTTGTTTCTTTATCCTTTTCTTCTCTTTCATTGTTTGAGTTACGTGTTTGATGGCTAAAACTGGGTGGTGGAATAACATTCTTGGCCCAGAGAAACGCATAACTTCCCTGATTTTTTCGCGATGTTCCTTGTTGTAACAATGAATTCTGCAGTTGGAGCAGAATGGTTTCTTGTCTCCCCAAACGCATAAAGATAGACGATATGCGCAATATTCCTTGAGTTCTTGGCATTCAGGGCATAACTCATTTTTCTTGGTTTTATGTTTCTTGTGACAATACAGAGCAATCATGAGATTGACCGTATCTGATTCTGATTTGAATTTCTTTTCGGATATCTTATTCATGGTTAGTAATGGCTAATAGCCATTGATAAATATATCATTTCCAAATGAAAATAAAAGAAATATGTTTCTAACTTTCACCAATATCGTAAAATAATAGGGTATGAAAAAACTAATTATCTCTGATTTCTTTGGCGTCATTGGCGATGAAGACTCTTCAGTTTTCTTTGGAAAATATTGCAAGGGATACAACGCCCAAGACCTAACCGTAAAATATTTCCACCCTGGTGATAGAGGCGAAGTGACATTTAACGAAATTGTCGATGCCGTTTGCGAAGATTTCCATTTCGAAAGAGACTTCGCTTTATATAATTTTTTAGAGGTGCCTCAGCCACATAAAGAGTACATTGCTCTTCTAAGAAAGCTAAAAGAAGAAGGGCATAAGGTCGTTTTGCTATCTAATGCCTGCGATTTCTTGGTTCCTTACCTTGTTAGAAGATATGGAATAGAAGATCTTTTTGACGAATCCTATATCTCTTGTGAGATAGGTCATTATAAGCCAAATAAGGATGCATTCGAGTATGTTTTAGAGAAAACCTCTTTTAAGGCGGAAGATTCCATCTTCATCGATGACAATCAAAATAATGTTGATGTTGCAAATTCGCTTGGCATTCATGGCGTGCTATATCTAGATAAAGATAATAGGAGCCTTGAAAATATTCTTATTGAAGCAAACAAATAAAAAGGAGAAAAACAATTATGAAAAAAGATTTAGGAGTTAAATCATTCCTCTTCCCAATGCCTGTGGCGTTGATTTCAACCTACAATGAAGATGGAAAGGTTGATGTCATGAATATGGCATGGGGAACATTAGTCGACCACAATATGGTCTTATGTTGCCTTGATGAATCTCACCTCACCGTTAAGAATTTAAAGGAAGGAAGAGATTTCACGATTGCCATTGCGACAAAAGAACATGCTAAAGAAGCAGATTTCGTCGGAATCGTTTCTGGAAACAAGGATCCGGAGAAGTTCCTTCACTCAGGATTGCATGCGAGCAAATCCGAACATGTCAATGCACCTGTTCTTGATGAATATCCTCTAACCTTAGAATGCAAACTTCACGCCTTAAGACGTGATGAAGACGATAACTTCTTTGCTTATGGAGAAATCGTTAATGTTCTTGCAGATGAAACGATATTAAATGAGAAAGGAAATGTCGATCTTTCTAAATTCAATCCATTGCTCTTCTCTCAAATTGATTCTTCATATTACGAAGTAGGAGAAAAAGTCGGTGGAGCTTGGAAAATAGGCGTTCCACTAATCAAGAAGTAAAAAATAGATGGCGATAAAAAGCCATCTTTTCCTTATATTCCATATTAGAAGATATGAAAATTTGTTATTGAGCCTATTTTGTGAGAAAATATTAAGGTTCTTTGAAAAAGGAGAGAACTTAAATTATGAAAAATTTAGCAATCTTAATCGATTCAACCGGTGATTTAGACACCGAATTACGTAAGAAGTATTCCATCGGCTATTGTGTCATGGGAATCTCTTTCAAGGGCAAGGAAATCAACGCCTCCCTCGACTGGGACCAAGGCTATGACCCACATGCCTTATATGATATCATGCGTGAAGGCGAAAAGATCTTCACCTCCCAAGTCACACGCCAAGAGTTTGAAACAAAATTTGGCGCTGAACTTGAAAAAGGCAACGACGTTCTTTATATTGCTTGCTCCTCAGCTCTTTCTAAGTCTGTCGATATGGCTAGAACTGTTGCTGAATCCCTCAAGGCAAAATATCCAGAAAGAACAATTGCAGTCATCGACTCTTTGATCACCGGCTATGCTCAAGGCGATATGGCCATCCGTGCACGTATCATGTCCGATGAAGGCAAATCTTTAGAAGAAATCGTCGCTTGGTTAGAAGCAAACAAACTTAGATTCAACCAATGGGCAGCCACAGAAACCCTCACTTATTTAAAGAGAGCCGGCCGTGTTAAAGCAGGTGCTGCATTCTTCGGAAACCTCTTTGGTGTCAAACCAATCATCATTTCCGATGCAAAAGGCAACAACTTCGCCATTAAGAAAGTCAAAGGAAGAAAACAATCTCTCATCGCTATCGTTGAAGATGTTATCGCTTCCTCTGAAGATATTGAAAACCAAACAATCTACATTGCTCACTCTGATGATCTCGAAGGAGCAAAATTCTGCAAGGAAGAACTCTTAAAGAGAGTCAAACCAAAAGCAATCCACATCGGTATCCTTGGACCAATCATTGGCGGATCTGTCGGACCTGCAACAATCGCTATCTATAACTTTGGTAAAGAAGTCACCGTAATCGGTGAATAATATCTTATCTTCTAATTTATATAATTGATCTTTTAACATGAAAATTTTAGATGGTAAAACATATGAGGCCATGGTGACTAATGGTTTTAAAGACCTTAAGAGTCATTATGAGTCTGTAAACGAGCTCAATGTTTTCCCTGTACCTGATGGCGATACGGGAACAAACATTTGTGCTACCCTCGATGGCGGGGTAAAGGCCATGAAAAAAGCCAACAAAGCTATTTTAGGTGATGTTGTCACAAAATGCTCCGAAGGCATGTTACTTGGCGCAAGAGGAAACTCTGGCGTTATCACCTCTCAATTCTTTGCTGGTATCGCTGATTCTTTAGCCGGACTTAAAAATGCGACAGTTAAGCAATTTGCTTCCGCTTTGAAAAACGGCACAAGAGTTGCCTATAAAGCTGTCCCTAACCCAGTTGAGGGCACAATCCTCACAGTTGCTAGAGTTGGCACCGATTACATCAATGATCACATTGGTGAGATCAAAGATTTTGAAACTCTTTTCAAACTTCTCTTAGAGAAGATGAAAGAAGCCTTACAACAAACACCAGATCTATTACCTGTTCTTAAAGAAGCGGGCGTTGTTGACTCTGGTGGCGCTGGTCTTCTTTATACCGTTGAAGGCATGGGCGCTGAAATCATGGGCGAAGAATTCGAAGACACAATCTTCAATGGCCCAACAACAAATGTTGATATTGCCGATGGTGAAGCATTCAATGAAAACTCCAAATTGGATTATGGTTATTGCACAGAATTCATTCTTCAATTACTCAAATCCAAATGTGAGCCAGAAAAGGTTGAACTTCAATCCTTCATTGATTTCTTCTCAACAATTGGCGATTCAATCGTTGCAATCAAGCAAAATACGATAATCAAGATTCACGTTCATACAAAAGAACCATGGAAGGTCATTCAATTTGCCCAACAATATGGCGAATTCATCACCTTCAAGATGGAGAACATGACCATTCAACATAACGAGAAGCTCTTAAAAGAAATGCCAATTTCCGGAAAAGACGTCGTTACATCAAACGACATCAAACGTGAGCCTCTCAAACATTCGAAAGTTCAAATAATCTCCGTTGCCCCTTCAAAAGAAATAGGCAAACTATTCGAAGAATTAGGCGTCAAAGGAATTATCACAGGCGGACAGACAATGAATCCATCCGCAAATGATTTCCTTGAGATGTTTGATTACCTCAATGCTGACGAGATTCTTGTCTTCCCAAATAACGGAAATGTCATCATGACAGCAGAACAAGCCGCAAAACTTTATACAAAATCAAAAGTTCACGTTCTTCGTTCTAAATCCGTCGTTCAAGCCTATAGCGCTTTAAAGATGGCTGATTTCTCTGAATCAATCGAGAACAATATCGCCGTCATGGAAGAACAAATGGCATCAGTAGTTGCTCTTGAAGTCTCTAGAGCAATTCGCGATACGAAGAATAACGGCATTACCATCAAGGAAAAAGATTATATCGGTATCCAAGGTGGCAAGATCGTTTCTCATGATCGCATGATTATGAACGCCACAAAGAAACTCATTAAGCAAGTTCCTGATATGGAAGATAAGGCAATCATCACCATCTTCTATGGCAAAGATGCCACAGAGAAGATGAAGGTTGACTTAAAGACGTTACTTGAAAAATCTTATCCAATGATGGATATTTACGAAATTGATGGAGGACAACCAGTCTATCACTTCGTAATCGCGATCGAATAAAAATAACAAATTAACTTAAGATGCCTAGAAATAGGCATCTTTTCTTTTGACAATGTATAAAAGAGAGAAAAATTACTTTGAAAGAATCTTCTTTTAGTCAATTAACAAAAGGGCAGTTTTTGACCAACAAATAATAAGAAAGAAAAAAATAACGAAGAGAAAAAGGAAGTGAAAAACCAAAAAGGACAAAAACAAAAGAAAACTGATTTTAAATTAGTTAATAACATCTTTACAAAGTATTGAAAACATACGATAACAACTAATTTTCTATTAGATTTTACTCATTTACTAAAATACTAGTAGATGACAAGATTTAGAAGAAATAAGGCGCATTGGAGTGGGGAATGCGCCTCATTCTTAAAATAGATATGGTTGAAACGTTTTCGAAAGTGACAAGAATAAATGAATTTGTTTCCGAGGAATCAAACTAATGGAGACAAGTTCTTTTTCTTTTTTAACATACAAAGAATTACGTGAACTACAGAAAAGGAACGATTCTTTTCTTTTAGATGCTGAAGTGGCTTATAAGCAAGAAAAATATTCTCGAAGCATCCATTCCTTAAGGAAATTAAGAGAAAAGAATCCTAAGCTAACAGATCAATATATTTTCTTTAGAAGTCTTGGGCATGAAGACGTAAATGAAATCGTCAAATGCAACATCGATGATCCTTTAATTAATACATGTATCGATTATTTGAAGTTTTATCTAAAAGAGCCAACGAGAGAAGAAGTCATTTCCAAGAATTTCTATTTATATCTTCTTTTATATTATTTCCCTGAAATTGAAACGATAGATTTAGCATATGGCCATCCAGAAGGGAAATATGGCGAAGCATTTTATATTTATTGCTTGTATAGAAAAGTCTTCTTAATCAAAGATATTAGAAAATACGTCAATGACATCAAGAAAAACGACAAAGGGGTGCCCTCTTTTATAAATTTACATCAAAGAGAGACGCTTGATTTGTTATCTAGGAGCCTCTACTTGAAAGAAGACCAATATCTTTCATTTAACGGTTTAGGCAACAAATATAAGGAACTAAGAGATTTGAACATTAAAGAAAGAAAAGACATTCTTCAATCGTTAGGAAACTTAGAATGCATTTCAGTGAAAGACGGCAGAATTGAGTTATTGCCTGGCGGATTTTTCTTACTTGGCTGTTTTAATGCCCTAGATTAGTAGATTCCATTAACTTTCTTTACTCTTTAAATTTAGTTTTTGCTATCATATTCACGTGGCAAATTATATTGAGAAATTACATAACGTGCCTGCTCAAATCATCAAGAGTGGCATTGCTTACTACCAAGAGGGGAGAATTAGCGATTTTCATAAAGAAAACGAACAATATTTTGCAACCATTCAAGGAAATGCAAAATATAACGTTTCGCTAAGTATCAAAAACAAGGAACTTTCCTCGTTTAGGTGCGATTGCCCATATCCTCATCTTTGTAAGCATGTCGTTGCTCTTTTAGCGAAAATCGACGCTGAAGAAAAAGAAGAGGACAGGTATGTGATTTTAAAGAGAAAAATCAATTCGGTTACTTTCTCTGAGAGCCTTGAAGAATTTAAAGGATTGCCTCATAAAATAAACGGATCCATAACTTTTTTAGAGAAAAACCAATACACGTCCCTCATGGTTTTGTATTTAAGCAATATGGCAAAGAGCGAAACTCTTTTCTATGATGGAAATCTTGTTGAACGTTTTAAGATTTTCAATGAGAAGGCTAAGTTAGATTCTTTAGGCATCAAAGAAATCATTTCTCGCTGCGTATTAGCCTTAAAAGATTCTCTTGATGGCACCTATAATTTCATTTCTTCTTTCCTCAAGGATCAGTTAACGAGCAAAGACACTCAAGAATTTATCGTTGATGAATATAAGGCAGGCAATCCATCAATTAAATATTGTCTTACTTGTTTAAGTGGAAAGGCTTTGCCTAAATATATTTCTTCACCTTTTACGTTGCTCTTAAAAGACGTTTCGCCAAGATTGCTTAGCGTAGAAAATATCATTAATGCAAAAAACGAGCTAAAAAATAAAGGGAACACGGATGACGTTTTATCTCTCTTGCATCTTCTTTTAAGTAAGGGCGATCCATCATTATTTAGCGATGATGACTTTAAATATCTAGCCGACAATGGATTAAATAGCGATGCTAGGAATCTTGCTTTCTCTATTTTGAAAGGATCGGATGATTTTGCCGATTACCTTAGATATAGAAGACTATTTAGCGATAAAGAATTCTATGGCGTGAGGTCTCAAGTATCGAGATCAATATCTTACAAAACCTATTTGAATTCCGTTTTGTTAATTGATGGAAGAGATTTTTTCCCTGAGCTATATACTTCCTTCACCTATAAAAACCTTGATCCTAAAGAAGTCTACCAAGCAAAAGACTTCATCAAAGAAAAGAAAGACATCCATATACTTGTGGAGATTGCACATAAATGCATCAAAAATGAATTAGGGAAGAGAAACCGTAACAAAGATTATTTCTATTATTTGATGTATCTAGATTATCTCAAGGATGATTCTCTTTCCTATTATCTTTTCACTAAAGAGATTCTTATCGATAAGGAAAGCAAGGACTATAAAGGGATGTGGCTTTATCTTCTTGAACGTAACGATTGTTTGAAGAGAGCAAACATACTTTCTTACGGAAAGGAGAAAGCATGTTTATAAGTCGCGCTGGATTAAGGGGAGAGGAAATAGTTAATTACTATCTCTCAATTGATGGGGTTTCTTCTTTTTTAGATGAAATCAAAGACGGGAAATACAAAATCGTTTTCCATTATGATGAAATAAAGGAAAGATTGATATATGAAGCATTTCCATCGGATTTTTCGTCTTTGCCAAAGATTTCATATGTCAACATATCAATTTCATCCAACGGTTTGCTTGATGAAGATCCTCTTAACAAACCTTCGATAGAGGAAATGGCCTTATATGTCTATTTGTATCAAACGGAAAATTCTTTAAGCAAAGAAGAATTGAACAACATCTATTTGAGCATTTCCCCTCTTTTGAACCAAATTCCTTCATTAGAAGATGAAGATATCGACAACAGAAGAAGATTAAGGGAAGAGTTCCTTTCAATTTTTGATGAGAAGACCTCCCAAACTTCCATCGAACCTCTCAAACCATCTTCAGGAAGCTATGAGGTATTGGTTCGTCTTAGAAATGAGAATAAGAATTTCTATGTTTCCCTGGAATTATGGGATGGAAACGAAAAGAAGATACCCGTGTATCAAATTGTTTCTTTCTTGAACTCTTTTTCAGAGGAAAAAGGATACACGTACCGCCTGAATTCATATTCATTGGAACATTCTTTGTTTCTTGAAAAGGGAAGAAGAATTCTTAAATACCTTGAAACGGTCTCTAGAGAATCAAACGATTATCTTTCAAATGAAATGCTATTGAATGAAAATCAATTTGGCGACGTGATTGAAATAATGCTTGGGGAGAACATCTATTGGAATGGTTCGCCTTATTACATCATGAAAGATGTTGCCAAAGCCGGTTTCAAATACAAAAACAACGGCGATATCGAACTTATCCCTCAAATTAAAGACAACATTCATTGCCAAAGCCTTTTGTTAAAAGGAGGCCTTTTATATTTTGATGAGTTCTCTTCTGTCATCACTTTGTATCGTTTTGTAAATCAAACTTCGAGAAAGATATTTGCTTTCTTCATTAAACATCATTTGAGCGATTATTCATTTGTCGAGGACATATTCAAGAAAAACGTCGTTTTGTCTTCCTCATTAAAAAGCGAAGAGGAAAATGCTAGATTTGGCATCGCCTTATATGTCGATATTTCTGATAAGGGAGCCTTATCATTCAAGACTGAATACTCTTTCTCCGGAAGAAAAATAGGGAAGAAAGAAGCAATGCTAAATGCTACCTTCGCCTCGGAAATCAATCTTTATCTTGCGGCTTTGACCTCTGTTGGGGGAATTGAAGAAGGGATACAAGAGAACCAAAGAGAATCCCTTAAGTTCCTCAAGAGTGATTTAAGCTTGCTCAAGCAAAGAGCAAAAGTCTACCTCTCAAAGAAGCTCTCTTCTAGCAAAATCACCCACATGGGTAGCCTAACTTTGCATATTGAACGACATGAAGATTGGTTATCTTTGAAAGCAAAATCAAAACAATTCAGCTCTGAGCAACTAACCATCATTCTTAACGCCTACCGCAAAAAACAAACATATGTTCTTTTAGGCGAGGATATCATTTTGTTAGATGATCCAAAAATTGCTGAACTTAACGAGTTAAAGAAAAAAGAAAAACTCGATGAGAATTTCTCTAGTGAGCATCTTACTTTTTCTGAAGCGTTCCGTATCAATGACGAATATGGCGAGGGCCAAATAAAGCTTGATGAAGACTCATCCTTGAAAGATGCTTTCGTGGAAATCAAAAACTTCAAAGAAACGAAACTTGAGATACCTTCCTATTTCGAAAAAGAGCTAAGACCGTATCAAAAGAACGCCGTTTTGTGGCTATACACCCTTTATAAAAATCACCTAGGTGGAATTCTTGCCGATGATATGGGTTTAGGAAAAACACTAGAGACAATTGCTTTCTTATACTCATTAAAAGAGAATAAGCCTTTCTTAATCGTTGCGCCTAAGAGCGTTATCTATAACTGGGAAAAGGAATTCCTCAAATGGAATAAAGACGCAAAAGTAAAAGTCATCGATGGAAGCAAGGAAAGAAGATTGGAACTTATCTCATCAATCAAAGATGATGAAGAAGTTGCCTATATCACCTCATACGATTCATTAAGAAATGATCTTTCATATTACTCAAAACATAATTTTGGCGTCTTAATAACCGATGAAGCCCAATTGATCAAGAACTACAAAACTCTTAAATCAAAGGCGGTCAGGAACATCCATTCTGTTTCTAGATTTGCCTTAACTGGTACTCCTATAGAGAATTCCATGACTGATTTATGGTCGATTTTCGATTTCTTGATGCCAAATTACCTCAATTCATATGGCGTTTTCAAGATTAAGTATGTTTTGGCTGGAAATCAGCAAGAAGCTCGTTCATCCTTAAGGAAACGCGTCTCGCCATTCTTGCTTAGAAGGACAAAGAAAGAAGTCCTCAAAGAACTTCCTAAGAAAGAAACGAAAGTGGTCACCTTAACGATGGATGAAGAATCGAAGATGTTATACGATTCCGTTCTTGAGAAAGCAAAGAAAGATTTGAAAGATGCAAAAGACAAGACAAATCCAAATCATGATCGTTTCTCCGCTTTCAATTTCTTACCTGTTTTGACCTCACTTAGAGAAATATGCGTCGACCCTGCGTCATTCTTTGATGGAGTTAAGACCCTCTCTTGCAAGATGTCTTTTGTCATCGATTATGCAAAACAAAGCATTTCTAACGGACACAAGGTGTTGATTTTCTCCTCATTCACTAAGGTTTTAGATAACGTAAGTGCGTCTTTGAAAGAAAATGGAATGCCATCATATTACATAAATGGCAAGCTTGATGCTAAAGAACGTCTTGATTTAGCTAACAAATTCAACAAAGAGAACGACGTATCGGTTATGCTCGTTTCCTTAAAAGCAGGGGGGACGGGTCTTAATTTAGCCGGTGCCGATATCGTAATTCATATGGATCCATGGTGGAATATTGCCTCAGAAGAGCAAGCAACGGACCGTGCGCACCGCATTGGTCAAAAACGCCCTGTCAGCGTGCTTAAACTTATTTGCCATAACTCTATTGAGGAGAAGGTCTTGCTTCTACAAAATTACAAAAAGACCCTATACGAGGACATCATTAAGTCGGGAGATAACGTCATTTCTTCTCTTAGCGAAGAAGATATCGCTTTCCTTCTTTCTTAATTTCTACCAATACAGATAAGTAAATGCTAAAATAAGATAGTTTCTTAGAAACTATTATTTATATGGCCGAAAAAGTTAACAAAGGGAAAAAGAAAGAAAAATCAAAAAAGAAGTCATACCTTATATCGTTTGGCTTGGTTTTTGTTTTAACCATCGTTACTTTGTTCATCTCTTTCTATTCCGCAGGTGAAGGCGATTTCCTTCTTGGCGTTAGACAAATTTGGGATGCTTTAACGACATGCTCCCCAATCTATTTGCTAATCATTGTTGCAGTAGTTTTTGTTGCGTTCTGCTTAGAATCCCTTGTCATGGTTGTCTTTTGTAGGCTCTACACAAGACATTATTATTTCCACCAAGGCTTAGCTAACACGATGATTGGTGCTTTCTATAATAACGTCACCCCTGGCGCTTCAGGTGGGCAAGTCATGCAGGTTTACACCTTAAAGAAACAAGGCATCGAAGTTTCTAATGCCGCATCGATCATGGTCATGTGGTTCATCATTTATCAATCGGCTTTGATTTCTTTTGATATTATCGCCATTATTTTTGAATGGAACGCAATTTCCTCCATTGGCTCCTTTAAGATTCCTAACGTGAATCTATTTGGCTGGGATGGAACAATTACGATGTTGCCACTAATTATTATTGGCTTCGCTTTAAATTTAGCAGTAATTTTGGGTCTTTTCTTAATGAGCTATTCCCATCATTTCCACAATTTCATCATGCATTATATTGTTGGTTTCTTAGGAAAAATCAAGATCTTGAAAAATCCAGATAAGACAAGGGAAAACCTTCGTGTGCAGGTTGAGAACTTTAAAATAGAGCTTAAGCGTCTTCAGTCAAATGTCCCTGTTACCATTCTGATTTATTTATTGTTGCTATTTGTCATGCTTCTAAGATTCTCCATACCTTATTTTGCCGGTCTGGCTTTAGGGGCTTTTGGTCCATCTTCAGGATTTGATATCAGGATGTTTTTTGATTGCGCATGCAGAAGCGCTTTTCACCAAATGGTCACGGGCTTGATGCCTCTTCCTGGTTCGGCTGGCGTTTCTGAACTTTTCTTCAATTTCATGTTCTCTGGATTCTATGTTGATACTCAATCTGTCGTGAATGGATCTTTAGTTATCACAAGAACCGCATCATCGAATATCGTTGCTGCCCAGATTATCTGGCGTGTTGCAACTTATCACTTAGTTGTTATCGTTTCAGGCATCGTCGCAGCTTTATATCATTCAAGACCAAAAGAGAGCTATTCTTATGCGAATAGACAAACGTTTGTTAATGTCCAACTCGATACATATGCCGAAAGAAAGCATACGGCTGATACCCTTTATGAGACGAAACAGTTATCTAGAGCGGCCGTAAGAAAGAAGATAATGAGTTCTTTCACGGCAAAAGAATATGGCCAAGAAACAGGTGATGATTACATTGTTACCGATCTTCCTAGCAAGAAAGGCAAAGACTAAAGATGAGACCTATTATTTTTAGCGACACCTTTCCACCAGATATCAATGGCGTGGCAACATCGAGCGGAACTTTATACGAGGCTTTCAAAAAGAATGGCGAGGAGATAATGGTATGCACGACTAATCCTTATGCCAATGAGATGAGCCTTGATGGCGACATTTTAAGATTGCCTGGCATCAAGATGAAAATATACGATTACCGTATAGCTGGTCTTTATTCTCCTAAGGCAAAAAGAATCATCAAGGATTTCAAACCTGATGTCGTTCATATTCAAACTGATGCAGGTGTTGGCCAATTCGGCTTTTTGCTAGCAAAAGAATTCAAGATTCCTGTCGTCTATACTTTTCATACCGCCTTGGAAGATTACACATACTACGCTACTAGAGGATATTTGGACCGTATCGCTAAAGGAATAGTTAGGACATATGTTCGCTATAAATCAAGCATTGCCACTGAATTCATTACACCATCGGTGAAAACTAAGGAGTATATGCGTTCTATTGGTGTTGACGCATATATCAATGTTATTCCTACTGGTGTTGACTTTTCAAAATTCGCCAAAGAGAAGATTGATCAAGAAAAGGTCAAAGAGATAAAGAAGGCGCATGGGATAAGCGATGATACCTTCGTAATTCTTTCGCTTGGCCGTGTCGCTAAAGAAAAGAGCATAGACATTTGTCTAAAAGGATACGCGAAGTATCTACATAACTCCCCTAAAAGAAAGACAGTATTCGTTGTTGTTGGAGGAGGACCAGCCCTAGATGAGCTAAAAAAATTAGTCAAAGAACTAGGAATTGAAAATAACGTTAAATTCTTCGGACCAGTCAAACCAACTGAGACTCCTTTGTATTATCAGGTCGGGGATCTTTTCGTGTCCGCTTCGATAACCGAGACTCAAGGACTTACCTTTATGGAAGCAATGGCGTCTAGCCTTCTTTTGATGGCCAGATACGACGATACATTGCTTTCGACAATTAATGATGGCAAAAATGGATTTTTCTTCTTAGATGAAGACGATATGGCCAAAAAACTAAACATGGTTATCTCAATGCCAGAGAAAGATAAAGAAATCATCCGCAAGGCTGCAATAGATGGCCTTAGTGAATATTCGATCGACAAATTTTATGAGCGCGTTAGAAACGTTTACGAAAGAGCCATAAAGAAAGATTGGTGAGAATATGGGGAAAACGATCACATCAATCAAAAACATCAAGAAAAAGAACGCATACATGGTTTCTTTTGGACTTGAAACATTAACTTTGTCAGAAGATACCTATACGGATCATTTCTTATACGTCGGAAAAGACATCCCTCTCAAAGAGTTTTATGAATTGCAACGTTCATCAGAAACCGAAAAAGTATACGAATACGCTTTATCTTTATCCTTAAAAGGATGCTATAGCAGTTTTGAAATCAAAGAGAAAATCAAAAAGAAGTTACCTGAAGGAGAAAGTCCTTCTTCGATTATTAATCGTTTGAAGAAGAACAATCTTTTGGATGATATGGAGTTAGCAAGGCTTTATAAAGAAGAAAAAGAAGCGCAGCTATATGGTAAGGGCAAGATAAAAGACGACCTTTTGCATAAGAAGATGATAGATGAAAACATCGTTAATTCTCTTTCTTTCCTTTCTGAAGAAGAACGTGCAAGAAAATGGGCGGAAATGAATGAAAAAAAATATGATTCTCTTCCATTGAAAGAAAAGAGAAACAAAGCAATGCAGTCTTTGCTTAGGAGAGGGTTCTCAAAAGAGGTTGCCTCAATTGCAATCTCCTCTTATAAAGAGAATGAAAAGAAGAGCAAAGAAAAACTTCTGAGGGACTATGAAAACCTCTCTAGAAGATACAAAAGCAAATATTCAGGATATGAATACAAAAATCACTTGTTCCAAACCCTCTTAAGAAGAGGATATTCAAGCAAGAACATAAACGAAATCATGGAGGATGAAATATATGTTGATTAAAGATTTACAAGATGGAATGCATATCAAATCTCAATATTTGGTAGTAAATGTCGCCAAATGTGTAACGACAGCTGGCAAGAGCTACCTTAATATGACCTTACAAGATTGCTCAGGAAATATCGATGGCAAGAAATGGGATGTTTTAGATGACGATTTAAATGTCTTTGTCGCCGGAAACATCATTGAAATCGAAGGAGAGGTTCTTAATTACAGAGAACATCTTCAAATGAAGGTTCTCGGAGGCAAGATCCTTGATCAAAATAGCATCGACATTACCTTATTCGTCCATCCTTCACCAGTTCCTCAAGAAGAATTAGAAAAGAAACTGCACGCCTATCTTGATTCTCTTAAAGAAGGCGATTTGAAGACAATCACGACATACCTCATTGATAAATTCCATGATGCATACGTCATTTATCCAGCTGCAGTAAGAAATCATCACGCCTTTGCATCAGGACTTTTGTATCACTCTATTTGCATGGCAAATATGGCCGAAGAGGTTTGCAAACTTTATCCTGAAATCAATCGTGACTTCGTTATTGCTGGCGCTCTAATCCATGATTTAGGGAAAACTTTGGAATTATCCGGTCCTGTTGCAACAAAATATACCGATGAAGGAAAACTCCTTGGACATATTTCAATTATGGCCTCTGAGATTAGAATGGCAGCTGACAAATTGCATATAAATGGGGAAACTCCATTGTTATTGGAACATATGATCCTCTCCCATCATAGCAAACCTGAATTTGGCTCACCTGTTCCTCCTTTGACAAGGGAAGCATTTGTTCTTGCCTCCATTGATGATTTTGATGCAAAAATGAACGTTATCCTTAAAGCAGAGGAAGTAACCGCCCCAGGAGAGTGGACTGAACGCGTTTTCGCAATGGATAATCGTGCCTTCTATGTTCCTAAATATGAAAATAACAAATAACATATAAACGTATCAAAAATAAAATATTAAAGAAACAAAACAAAAGGTATTGTATCTTTATGAAATAAGTTTTATACTATTGCCATAAGTTACTTGTAAGGAGGTAATTATCATGAAAAATATATTTAAAACGTTATTATTAGGAACACTTGGCGTCATCTCTATGACATCATGTGGAGGAAATAAAGTCGAGTCTTCAACACCAGCTGATACAACTGAGCAAGAATCTTCTAAAACGGAAGAAAGTTCATCAACATACGAAAAAAACGAATTCTCTTATAAGACAGATGCCGTATATCTTGAAGGTTTTAACAAGACTTTTGATTTAGCTGATTGTTTTGAGTTCAAAGGAAAGGCAACAATCAACGCCTTGAAGTTTGATTTCTTTGATATGGATAGCAAAGGAAGCGAAATCGTTAACTTAAATGGGCATACAGTCACCTCTATTGGCTATGGCTCTGCGACAATTCTCACTGAAGAGAATCCTGACAGCGGAATCCTTTTCTATGATGCCTTATATAAAACAATCACCGTTAATGTTATCAAAGAGAAAGACATGGTTGGCTCCTTTAGATCTGCAAACGAAGGAACTGCTAACTGGGTTTTAGATACAAAAGATGATGGAACTTTCAAAATGGAAAGAACAGCAGGAAACTATATTCCACTCACTGGCGATCCAAAAGAAGTTACGTCTGCCACATTAACAGGCACATATAAGATTCAATCAACTGGCGTCTTTAAATTCACTTTAGATGCCGCTTCAAAACAATATGGTGCAGATTTCACCGGATATCTTGTCTATGACAAGCGCGATGGAAGCGAATACCACTTAAGCGTTGAAGCACCTTTAAACAAAGATGATATTCTTCTTGGTGGAATAACATTCAATATCAATAAATAAGTTTGAAGATAAAGAAAAGGCCTAAGGGATTAAACTTAGGTCTTTTTTCAATCTTGATTATTTAAGCTTGCTAGCAATTTCTTCTGCAAGGGCTGGAAGATTCATCGAGGAAGTGTCGTTTTCTTTCATCTCAAGGAGGAAACCGTCATTTTCGCCTGCATATCTAGGAATGACATGGACATGGAAATGAGGCACGCTTTGTCCAGCCGCTTCGCCGGCGTTTGTTAGGATGTTTATTCCTGAAGCACCAAAGACTAATGTCTCCGCTTGGCCAATTCTTTGCGCAACATCCATAACTTTATGAAGAAGAGGAGCTGGGCAATCTAAGATGCTCTTATAATGTTTCTTTGGCATTACTAAGGTATGGCCTCTGCTAACTTGCGAAACATCAAGAATAGCTAAAACATCATCGTCTTCATAGACTTTGCTAGAGGGAATCTCTCCAGCGATAATTCTGCAAAATACATCGTTCATATTTTTCTTCTTTCTATTGAAAAAGGGACAGGATTAACCTGCCCCTATATTATATGACTATTTTCAATTAATCAAAGAGATCTGGGAATTGAGACTTGAAATATTGATAGACGTAGTCATCATGGTATAAGAGAGCCATTTGTTGGACATAATATGTCTTGGCATCAGTTTTCCATGTATCGATGCTAGAAAGGGAATATGCAACCTTACGGGAGATTCTTTCGCCTTCTAATGTGCCACGTTTGTCATAAACACCATCGGCAATGAATTTAGCTGCTTTTGTTGCTTCTTTAACCCAAACGATGTAGTAATTAGAGCCATCTTCGACAAGATATGGATATCTGTTGTCTTCGGAATATGCTGATGGGGTTAAGAAGTACTTGTGGTCGATATAACGGCCGTAGCTAGTAGGATCGTCTTCATTGTCAACTTCGTTAGCAACTGCAGTTTTGAAGATACGTGTGCTTAAGGAAGATGGGAGGGCAGAAAGTCCGCCAGAAGTGTACCAACCTTTTGTGATATGACCTTCAGAGATCAAGGATTGCATCTTGATGTTGAAACCAGTTTCTTTGCTATAAGATCCAGAATTGGTGAAATCGGAATAGACAGAGTTGGCATCAGAATCATCACGGGATGTTTGATCAAGGATGGTTTGATATTTAGCACAGATTGTGCCGAAGGAGGATTCTTTGTAGTAGTGAAGAACTCTATCGGAGCCATCCTCGTTTTTGCCAACTGTGATAGTGGCATGTGTCCAATGGGCGGCTGTGTAGATTTCTTTTGCTAATTGTCCTGCTGGGGTTGTTGGAGCGTCTGTGGTGTATTCTTGTTCTGTTCCTTTATATAAGGATGATAAGAACTCGAAACCGTAGTCGTTCATCTTGTTGGCTTCAATGACCTTTGCGCAATATTGACGCATAAGGGCTAAAACGGCATCGGTATATTGAGCGTTACTAGAGAGTTGAATATATTCAACGTTTCTTGCAGCGGTCAAATTGATTTGAGCGTCGTTTTGAGTGAACATGTATTCAGTTGTGAGGTGATTGCGATAGATATCTGGAAGGATATTTAACTCAATGTACTCGGAATATGTTCCCCATACATCTTCAAAGTAAGTGTTGATGTATGTGTTATTAAGGCAATCGGCATCGTCACCAGGATTATCTTCGTCAATGCTCATATCGCCTTCAACTTGGATGTATTCATCTTTATGATCATCGCCTAAATTGTAATAGGCTTTAACTTGAGCATCGTAGAATTTATCTTCGTTGAATTTGTTTCTTTCTTGGTAAGTTGTGTTTGTAACGTAACCAAGGAAGGTTGTATAGACACGATAGAGGATGTCGTTATAGAAGTTGACAAGACGGACTCTAGAAGAATCGTAGTCTGTTGTACCATCAGCTTTCTTAATTTGATAAGAGACATGATTATTGATGAATTCATCAATCTTAGTCGTGTTTGTCTTATCGAGCAAATATTCGCTAACGATATCTTTAACGCCTGTTTTTGTCTCATGTGTGATGAAGTTACCAAACATGGATTCTGCATAGATATATAAGATGTTATCAAGGATCTTTTCGGAGTTTGTATTTCCGGAGGTAATCAATGCATCGTAGATATCTTTAAGCGTGTTGGCGTTATTTTGATCGACGTTGAGGATTTGGCTATTGGCAACATCGGCTGGTAAGCTTGCTTCAACATTGTCGCAAGAAGCAAGTGAGAAGATGGAGCAAACTGCGGCTCCTAATGCTAATAAATGTTTCTTAGTCATTTGTTGTTGTAGCGTAGTAGCACGCTCCTCCTTTTTCCCAAAGTGGGTGATTTCCGTCTTTCTTTCTTGGGTTACCGTATTCGATTGCGGCAGCCTCGGTTAAGAGTTTGGAATTGCCATTTGCACCGCTTGAGGTGTAGCCAACGCTTCTTTCTTCGTTTTGAGCAACGAGTTGTTCGGCGTATTCTTTCCAGTTGTCAGCCCATGTCTTGTGGTCTGAATCAGCTGTGGCTTGACGTTTGACTTTGATGTAGTTCTTGATGGAAGTTCCGATTGACTCATCAGAGAATTCGATTTGATTATTTTCAATTAAATATTGGAATAAATAAGAGGAAATATTATCAGAGAATGCTGATTTGATAGCGGAAGTGATCCATCCTGCACGTGTGGCATAGTCAGAAACTTCGTGAACGTTGTAATTGACATATGTTGGCATTATCGCATCTTTGCCATCTGTTCCTTTGTAGGTCGGATAGTTGTTGCTATCTGGTGTGTAGATGGTGTAGTAATCAGATAAAGATGGGGAATTGGTGATGTACTCGCCATTTTCTTTAACATCAGCTTCGGTGTTCTCTTTTGTGGTATGAGTATTGCTATCATAGCTAACGCCATATTCGGATAAGGCGGAACGTTTGATAGTAATTAAGTGGATACCTTGATAAGAGGAAGCGCCCGCGCGAACTGCGAGAATGATTTCACCAGCGGAATCGGTTAAGACATTGTTGGTGAATTGTGGGAGGATGTCGGTTGTATCAACTTGGAAACCTGGGAGGTCACCGAATTGGGAGGTATAGACACCATCTGTATTTTCAGCAGCAGTTAATGTGTGGGTTGATGAGTTATAGAATTGGCCCATTGCGCTTGTGGCAGCGGAGATTGTCTCGTTATTTGCCCATGAAGCACGGTATGTGTCAGATTCTGTACCATCGTTGTTATAAATCTTTGTAGCATTATAAGCGATAGCGTTTGGAGTGATGACGCAAACGTTGTGCTTATTGAAATACTTATTGTAGATAACGTTACGTGGATAGAAAGATTCGTTTCCTTCATTGACTTTACCCTTAGCATCGGAATCGTCTGTTTCGATTTTACCTGCATCAGCGAGTGCCATAACTGCGCCGAATGGGATTGAACCGATACCGGAATCGTTGAAGTAGTCATAGACTGTTGTTTCTTTGCCGTTTTCATCAAGAACGGTTAAGTTATCGTCAACATCAGCCTTAGTTTTTGCGTCTTGTTTTAAACCAGGAGCGATACGGTAGGAGTTTTTAGAACCGTATGCGTTTGCGTTTTCATCGTTATTTCTTTCATTATAGAGAGAATCGAAAGCATAAACGCCATAGATGAATTCGTGAACTAATTCGGAGTTTTGGGATTTGGTCATTGGACCTTCACCGGATTTGGAATATTCACCGAATGCTGCTTTTGAGCCATCATCATCGGAATAGCTGCTAGCTAAGGAATCAAAGGAGTTTCTATCTTCCTCTTCAAGTCCGGAAAGGGTTCCTGAAGAAGTGGTGGCACCAGCTAAGCCTTTTAAGACTGTGGTGAGTTTTGTGACTTCTCCGCCTTCGCCAGTGGCTGTTGGTTCGGTAATCTTGTCTTGGGTGTAGCTCTTATTTGTACCAGAGTTTAATTTAACCAAGATGTGACGGATTTCATATGGCATTTGGTCTAATAACCAGTTGTCTTGAACGTCGCCATAATCATCAGATTTGAACTCGAACATATTATGTTTTTCTCCGTTTAATGTGTAATAACCATCACGGAGAACTTCATAACCATTGACACCAGCACCTGAGCCAAGGTTGTAGTTTTCATAGATATCTGTTTCAAAGAGATCTTTTTCTTTTTCGTAAAGATGTTTTTGCCAGAGTTCTGTGGCGTTATCGACATTGTTGGAATCAAGGATCGTTTCAAATTCTTGTTCGTATGTCGTGCCGTTGTTATCGGCATTTGTTTGAGCTGTTAATTTGTCATTTAAGAGCTCTTGAGTCGCTTCAGATTCAAGAGTGGCAAGCCTGTCGCTTCCCGTTGTTGCGTAATAATGACGAATTAAGGCTTCGTAGATTTTGTCAAATTCAGTGCTTAATGAAGAACTGTTTTGACGGTAATTGCTTAATAAGTCTTCAGCTGTGTAGCTTGTGCGGTAACCATTAGCATCAGTGTAAGTGAATATTGTTCCATCTGTTCTTTCTGTTGCTTGGTCGCAGCTTGATAATCCCGTTATGGCAGCGAGAGCGGCTACAAAACCGAGGGCACATTTTCTATTTTTCATAAGTGTGGACTCGTCCTCCTTCTACAAACATGCTCAATAAGTTTATTCTCATAAGAGAATGGTTGCAAGCAATTTCACGCGTACGTAGGCGAAACTTTAAAAAAATGTGCGTTTTACGGCATAAATTGCATGAAAAAAAGTAGACATTCGCCAATTAGGCAGAAAAGTTAGCCATAACAAATATTTTTAAGATAAATTTAAGTCAACCAAATATCTCGGTAAATAAGTATAGTACGATTGTTACTATATTTAATTAAATGTTCTATTTGTGGAAATATTACAACTAAACTTATTATAAATAATAAACATAAGGAGTACGTGTAGTGGTTATCCAATGTATTTTTTAGAATTTTTAGATATTGATCTCTTTTTTTGATAACTTATTGAAAA
>CAVFKA010000020.1:0-14209 GCA_963623195.1 bacterium
ACGGCGAAGGCAAATTCATAATGAGAACTGTCATGAACTATAGGAGGCTTAAGGATTATGAGTGATGATTTATTTGGCAAGGTATATAACCCTGACGTACTAAGTTGTTTGGCTAACTTATCAAACGATGAGGTTTTCACCTCTCCAGATGTAGTTAATCAGATGCTTGATATGTTGCCACAGGAATTGTTCGAGAATCCTGATACGACATTCTTGGATCCAGCCTGTAAAACCGGCGTATTTCTTAGAGAAATCGCAAAAAGGCTCATAAAAGGTTTAGAGAATCAAATTCCGGATCTTCAGGAAAGAGTCAATCATATCTTCCAAAAACAACTATATGGAATCGCGATAACTGAACTAACTAGCCTTCTTTCAAGAAGAAGCGTATATTGTTCTAAATATGCAAATAGTGAGTTCTCCGTGAGCCGTTTCCGCAATGCTGATGGGAACATAAGATTCAAGATAGTCAAACATACATTCCGAAACGGCAGATGCATCTATTGCAATGCCAGCGAACAAGAACTTGGCGGTTCCAAAAGAGAAAACATGGAAACCCACGCATATGAGTTCATCCATAACATGAAAGTAGAGGAGGTATTCAAAATGAAATTCGATGTCATTATAAGCAACCCACCTTATCAATTAAGTGATGGTGGCGCACAAGCTAGCGCTAGCCCGATTTATCATAAATTCATCCAAGAAGCCATTAAGCTTAAACCTAAGTACATCGCAATGATTGTACCTTCTAGATGGATGACAGGTGGCAAGGGCCTTGATGATTTCAGAGACCAAATGTTGCATGACAACAGAATGGCTATTATTCATGATTTCAAGGATGCTTCCCTATGCTTTAGTGGCGTTGAAATCAAAGGCGGTGTCAACTATTTCCTTTGGGATAGAGAAAAAACAACACCTGAAGTTCATATCATCAACGATAATGGGAAAGAAGGCGTTCTTAAATCTGACAGACCAATGTTGGAAGATAAATGTGATGTTTTTATTAGAAACAATGAATTGGTTTCAATTTATAGAAAAGTAAGTAAATTAGGCGAAAAATCGTTTGCGTTGAGCGTGTCTCCGCAAAAACCATTTGGTTTTCGCGGCGACTTCTTCAAGGATACCAGAAAATATGGTCTTCCAAGTGTAAGTGAAAAGCCAGTGGCGGGCGGTTACTCAATTTATGGTTTAGATTCAAGCCTAAAAAGAGTAGTTAGGTATATTCCTGAGAATTACCCTGTTCCAAAGAGGGATTACATAAATGACTACAAAATGTTTATGGCAAGAAACCAAGGTGCTGGGTTCTTTGGAGAAAAATTCTCTACGCCTATTTTTGCAAAGCCAGGCGAGCTTTGTACCGAAACCTATATCGTAATTGGCGGATTTGATTCTGAAGAAAAAATGATGAATTGTTGGTCTTATGTGAAGACTAAATTCTTTAGGGCTTTGGTTGGCGTCAAAAAGAACGACCAAGGCGCCGCTTCCGGCGTTTATCAATACGTCCCAATGCAAGATTTCTCTAAACCATGGACCGATAAAGAACTATATGAAAAATATGGTTTAGATCAAAAGGAAATAGACTTCATTGAAAATAACGTTGAAGCGATGGAGGACTAACCTATGGCGACAGAATTCTTTAAACAAAGGCCTGAAGTTAAGCCTACAATATATGTCTATGAACTTCCTGATGTCATATCCCACAAAGGATATGTAAAAGTTGGCTTTACCGATCGTCCAAATTGGGAAGAAAGAATCAGGGAACAACTACATACTGCTGGTTTAACACCAAATATTCTTTTAGTTGATTCCGCTATGAGAGCGGATGGTTCATGTTTTATGGACCATGACATTCATGCTGTATTGAAGAGAAAAGGTTTCAAGCAGCTAAATGAAGGCGAAGATAAGAATGAATGGTTCAAGTGCTCCGTAAATGATGTTATCGAAGCCATTCTTGAAGTTAGAGACGGAAAGATCTCTAAGGAACATAGAACCGCCACCTTCAAGATGAGACCGGAACAATATAAAGCCGTAGAAAATACACAAGAATATTTCAAGAAGGCAAAAGAAGAGGAACCAAATAAAGCGCCTAAGTTCTTATGGAACTGCAAGATGCGTTTCGGTAAGACTTTTGCTTCATACGAACTTGCTAAGAAGATGGGATTGAAGAGAATCCTCATTCTTACTTTTAAGCCTGCAGTTGAATCGGCATGGAAAGAAGACCTTCTAACACATGTAGATTTTGAAGGATGGCAATTCGTTTCCGATAACGATGCCAAAGAAGGAAATATATCTTTGGATAAAGAATTCGAAGCGTGCGATAAGTCTAAGCCTATTGTAGTTTTCGGCTCCTTTCAAAACCTTTTAGGAACCAATGAAGCCGGTGGTATCAAGGCAAAGAACGAATTTATTCACGCTGAAAACTGGGATTTGGTCATATTTGACGAATATCATTTTGGTGCTTGGAGAGAAAATGCAAAGAAACTCTTCGATAACCCGGATGAAGAAAGCGATGTTGATTTCGATATTGAAAAATATCAGAAAGACGAAGCTGGTAACGCCTATAATGAAACCTTCCTTCCTATTACAACAAGCTATTACCTATTCTTATCCGGAACTCCATTCAGAGCCATCAATAGTGGCGAATTCATCGAAGATCAAATCTTCAACTGGACATATTCCGATGAGCAAAGAGCCAAGGAAACTTGGAAAGGTTCAAATAACCCATACCTCTCATTGCCAAGAATGGTAATGATGACCTATCAGATTCCTGAAAGCATCAAACAGGTCGCAATGGATGGTGAATTCAACGAATTTGATTTGAACGTATTCTTCTCTGCCGAAGGAAAAGGCGCTAGTGCCAAATTCAAATACAAGAATGAAGTGCAGAAATGGCTTGATCTCATCAGAGGCCAATACATGTCCGCCAGTGTTGATGACTTAAAACTCGGTCAAGACAAGAGGCCACCAATGCCATTCTCCGATACGCGTTTATTGAATGTACTTTCTCATACTTTGTGGTTATTGCCTAATATCGCTTCTTGTGAAGCTATGTACAATCTTTTGCAAGAAAGACAGAATGTTTTTTATCACGACTACGCAATAAACCTTTGCGCTGGAACTAAAGCAGGCATTGGCCTTGATGCCTTGGCTCCTGTTATCAATTCAATGGATAAGAATAACAAAGGGCCTTTGGAAAACAAGACCATCACTTTGTCGTGTGGTAAATTAACAACAGGTGTCACTGTTAGGCCATGGACTGGCATTTTCATGCTTAGAAACCTCAAATCCCCTGAAACATACTTTCAGGCTGCTTTTAGAGTCCAGTCCCCCTGGACTATCAAGAATCCTGACGGAACCGAAACAATTCTCAAAGAGGAATGCTATGTCTTTGATTTTGCTTTAGATAGAGCCTTAAGACAAATCTCAGACTATTCTTGCAGATTAAATATCGATGAAAGTGATCCGGAAAAGAAAGTCGCTGAATTCATCAGCTTCTTGCCTGTTTTGGCTTATGATGGTTCAACTATGAAGGCCATTGATGCTCAGGATATTCTTGACATTACAATGGCAGGAACCTCCGCTACATTGCTTGCTAGAAGATGGGAATCTGCATTGCTTGTCAATGTTGATAACGACACTCTTTCTAAACTTTTGAATAACAAAGAAGCACTTGATGCCCTAATGAACATTGAAGGCTTCCGTTCTTTGAATTCCGATATTGAAACCATCATCAACAAGTCTGAGCACGTCAAGAAAGCCAAAAAAGACGGTGACGATAAACTCACAAAGAAAGAAAAGAAAGAACTTACCGATGAAGAGAAGGAATACAAATCCAAGCGTAAGGAAATCCAAGAGAAACTTATCAAGTTCTCCACCCGTATTCCAGTTTTCATGTATTTAACAGATTATAGAGAGAAATCCCTTAAGGACGTCATTACTCAATTAGAACCGGGCTTATTCAAGAAAGTCACTGGTTTGGACGTTAAAGATTTTGAGCTTCTTTGCTCCTTAGGCGTTTTTAATGCTTCTTTAATGAACGATGCTATCTTTAAATTCAAACGTTATGAGGATTCTTCTTTGTCTTACACAGGCATCGAAAAGCAGGTCTCTACTGAAGTCGGTGGTTGGGATACTGTTATCCGTAGAGAAGAATACGAGAAGTTATTCTTCAATCAACAATCTTCAATGAGTGGATCTTCTGACGACTACGACGTACCTGAGGAGCCTTTAATCGTTAAGATTAAGCCCACAAACGACGTCAAGACCGTTCTTACAACTAAGCCTTTGGTTAAAACAATCAACGATTACGCCGAATCTCTTAAAATCGATGAATCCAAGATTGTAGTCGGTGCTAAAGTTTCACATAAGAAATTTGGTGATGGAGAAATCATCAAACTTGATAAGAACAGCAAATACCTAACTGTTAAATTTGCAGAAGGTGAAAAGAAATTCGTATTCCCTGATGGATTTACAAAAGGATATTTGAGCTTAAAGTAAAGGTAATTATGGAACAGCAGAAAAATCATTATGTGCCTCAGTTTCTTTTAAAGAGATTCGGTGAGAAAATCAACACTTACGATTTAAAATCTGCTGTTTTAACTATGCGAAAAAGGCCAGATAAGGTCTTTTACGTTAAAGGGCTTTATGAAGAGGCGTTAGAATCACTCTTTAACAAAAATGCCGAAAGAAAAGTTAGAGATCTTTTATTCGATAAAATATTAGATGAAACTGATGAAATAATATTATCTAGACGAGATATATTACTTTTGAAAAAGTTCCTGGCTATCGAACAATTAAGGGTTCCAGACACCCTTTCTTATATCAAACATGAAAGAAAACATTTCGAAAGTTTAGCCAAAGATTATTTGAAAACGATTGGTTATCACGACAATTCAACAAGCCAACTTTCAGATGACGAATATCTATCTTTAACATTAAAAAATATTCTTGAGTATGACGGATTTTCTGAAGAAGATTTTGATAAATGGCTAAGAAACCCAACAACTACCCTAACCGCTCAAAAATGGATGAAACTTTACAACGCTTGTTACATTTCATTTTGGGATTCTAAGAAATCTGATGAGGATTTCATAATCACTGACGAAGGAATGTCTTGTGAACACGATCCATCTAAATTCTTGAATCCGACTCAAATGGAACTTTTGAAACCGGGATTTATGTTTTCTTTGCTTAACGATTCTAATTTGTCCGATGAGCAAAAAACAATAGTATTCCAAGCCATGATGAATGGTTCTGAAGTCAGAGCAAATTTTTACTTTTTCTCTTTAACCTCCACAAGAACCATCGTATTGATCGATCCGTTTTTTAGAATCTACGATCAAAGTGACCCTTGGTCAACCTTCTATAAATTGCCTATACCTGATTTTTGGCCATCAGGTTTCGTGGATAGAAGTTTAGTGAATAAAAATAAATGCATTTATGAAGATGTTGAAAAGGCCAATATGCATATATTCAGCGAAAATGATAAATACATCTACAAAATCCATGAAATGAAACTAGAAGATGTTCTTTATTACAATTGTTTAATGCTGGATAGAGTGAACGAAATAGTTGGATTTGGCGAATCTCAAAAAATAATTAGAAGTTTAGCTTGTTATCTACAACTAAGAAAACCCTTAAAAAACTACACAAAGTTGAAATCTCAATTGGAAAATCTTGGATACTGCATTCCTTGTTCTCAAAGATATAAAGATTTGGCTTATGGATTTTCCGAAAATCCAGTAAATGAAGCCTATAGGGTAAGAAAATATATGGACATAGCTTTGAATATAGGAAGGAGAAAATGAATATGTACGAGTATTTAAAAGAATTAGATTCGGGTATTAATTCTAGATATTTGACCTTGATGAGAAATATTCGTTCTGCATCAAACTCTTTTTATGACTCTTATTTAGATTTGTTAGAAGAGACGATCAAAACTATTGCCGACCATTTTGAATATACATATGAAGACAATATTACCTGTGGGCATCTAGTAAAAAAACCTGAGATGAAAGAAATCCTGCTTAATAAAGTCGGCATTGATGAATATACCTATGGTAAATTTTCGGATTATTCTCAAAAGATAAACAAGCATAAACATCATTTGGAGAAGAACGTCAGTATTGATGCTGTTTTGAATTACATGAAGATATTTGATGTCCTCATTTCAAAGTATGCATCATGCCTAAATTTAAATGACCTAGAGCCTTTAAATACAGATTATCTTATTGAGCAGTTTGGCAAGGCAGAAAAAGAAAACAAAGAATTAAAAGAAGAAGCAAATCTCTTAAGAGAAGAACTTTTATCGGCCGCAAAAGACAAGCAATTATCTGATATTAATAGCGAAAAATTAAGAAAAATAATTGATGAAAAATCCAAAGACAATTGCGATTTAGAAGAACAAAATCTCAATCTAACAAAAGAAATCAGCAAATTGAAAGACATCAAGTTAAATTCTTTGGAGACAAAATTAGATAAATCGTTGGATATGCTTGCCAATCTCCAAGATTATTTAGCGGAAAGTCGCATTGCAACCTCAAAGATTTCAAGGATGATTTGTGGATCGGCTCCGACTGATGAAGAATTAAAATCTGAAAGATTAAAGATGGAGGCCTCTAAGCATGGAGAATAATGAAAAATCAGTATTTGACAGGCTTAATTCCATAGAATCTCAAAATGATTTACAAGCTCAAAAACTCGATGACTTGATAAAGGCATTTAATGAATTCAATAGTCAAAACAAAAAGAATGTTGCTAATAAAGTCAAAAGTGAAGTCCAAAAACAACATGATAGCAAAAATGCTTTGAATGAATTCATGAGAACTTCAAAAAAAGAATACCTTTGGTTTGGACCTGACCATGAATTTTTAAAAGCCAAAAATCTTCTTTGCCTTAATATGCTTGGATTAATATTGGTTGCCATTCTATCTACAATTATTACATCAATTGCATTAGGTTTTTATTCCCCCTTTTCATTGTTAGAAAACATTTGGCTGATTTTCTCTCTCATAACTACTACATGTGCCTTCAATTTCAAGAAAAAGATGAGTGATGTTGACCTAAAAAAACATTCTATAGAAAATTACATTCAAGATAGAGATGGAACTTGGAGAATCGCTTCGCATAAGAAATCTTTTATATGGTTTAGAAGATTCTCAAATATTTCATGTGTTGCTAACATCATAATGATGTGGTGCCTTAATCAGGGAAGCATGTCAATAGTTGCAACCATTTTTGAGGTTCTTATGTTCGGGTTGACGATTCTTTCTCTCCTTTCTTATTCGAATTTAACTTGTATGTACGGTAACTTCATTTTTTACACAAATAAAAACAATATGAATCAAATAACGATTCTTGTTTTTGATGTAACGGGAAGAAAACTGATGACATATGATGATTTTGATAAAAAATACGGTAAAACTCTAATTTAATTCAAAATAAGTAGACATCTTGCAGGCCTTCATTTAATGGAAGCCTGTTTTTTGATATAATTTTATTGTGCTTAAGAGTACCTTCGGAGCCTTGCGAAAGCTTAGCAAAGGAGGAACTTGCTCATGGCACAATCTTGCATCGCCAACAACGGCGACTTGATTAAACGTCATATCAAGGAGAAAGGTCTTACCCAAGCTAAGTTCGCAGAAGAAGTCGGATATGAAGAAAGAACCGTAAGGAAATGGATTCAGAAAGGCGTCTTCGATTACAGAGTGCTTGTGCAAATTGCCAATATCTTTGAGATTGATGTTCGCGATCTCTTCCTTCAATAGGAGGAGGTCGTTTTTTATTTTGCTCATTTTAGGAACGATGTGGACCTAATTTTAAGGTGATGTTTTTTAGAAAATATTGGTGCATCAAGGAGGTGCTCAATATGAACGAAAAAACAAAATTCTACAAAGCCGTCTGTATGTGTGGACACGTCGGAAGAAACAACTACATCCCAATCGCATTCGCTGTCAAAGCAACCGATGGAAAGGAAGCAGCCAAAATTGCTAGGGATCTTCCAAGAGTTAAACACCATAAGAAATACGCAGTGCTTTCTTGCGATGAAATCAACGAAGAACAATATGAAGAATTGAGAAGAATCAACGATTCTGATCCATATCTATCTTGCAAGAACATCCAAGAGCAAAGAGAACATCCTGAAATAATTCAAAGAGCTATAAGGATGGAAGGAACGCACAAAAGAATGCACAACCATAAAGAAGGATATTCAAAGAAATACAGCAATTGGAAAAGAATCGGAAGATACAACATTATCGATGTTAGGGAAGAAGAAAACGAATTCTATTCTGAAATGGAAGACGAACTCATTCTTGTGGAGGTTCTCTAATGGAAATGTTATATATCAATACAATCGTATTTAACAAAAGTCTTGTCGATGGTCCGGGAGTAAGAACGTTAATTTTCTTCCAAGGTTGTGATATTCATTGCCCATTTTGCCAAAACAAATCGACATGGGATATCAAAAGTGGAAAAGAAATTTCAATCGATGATTTATATAGCTTAATTGTTGATAAATCATTCAACAAAAAAGTAACAATCACTGGTGGGGAGCCTCTTCTTCAAAAAGAAAGATTGCTCAAATTGATTGAGATTCTCGATGAAAATGGGTTTGATGTAGCTTTATACACCGGTCATCAAAAAGAAGAAGTTCCAAGCGAGATGCTTAAACATCTTACATATCTGAAATATGGTCCATTCATAAATGAAGAGAAAACATCAATAAAGCCATATGTAGGATCGAATAACCAAGTATTTGAAAAATTGAGGTAAAAAAATGAAACAAACAAATAACGAAAATGCAGCAAATAGAATCTCTTATGTCGGAAATAATTATTCCATTGGAGAAAAAGAAATTAAAAAAGAAACGTTAAATAGTCTTCCAAAGGAATGGAGAGATCTCCATCAAGAAGGAATGATTCATATCCATGATTTGGATGCTTATGGTCAAACGTATAACTGCCTTACATTCGATTTAAGAAAATTTCCATATGAAGAATTCAAAGGGCTATCGAACACTCAAGCAATAATTCATCTTTTTCAATACTTTGAAATTTTAATCGAAGAACTTGGAAACGAGCAATCGGGTGGTATGGCATTTGCTAATTTCGATAATGATGTAGAAGAGATTCTATCCAAAACAACAACTAATCTTACTGAAATCGATATGTCCGTACTTGATGCAACACTTCGAGAATTCATTATTTGGTGCAACGACAATCACACTAGAATGGGTATGACAAGCTATTATGTTACCTTAAACATTGGACTTGCTAACAATGAATTAGCAAGAAGAATAGATGAAATGCTTTTAGATAACTTCGAATCACTTGGCGATATGGTCTATAAGCCAAACATTGTATTCAAAGTAAAAGAAGGAATAAGCAGATTCCCCGATGATAAAAACTATGATTTACTCAAAAAGTCTCTCCTTTTGACAGCAAAGAAAATGATTCCAACATATCTCCTTTGTGATTGCGAAGAGGATGTCATTGCTGATCCATATAGATTATCAATTATGGGCTGCAGAACTAGAGTCGTTGATGATATCTATGGTTCAAAAGGTGCGATTGGCAGAGGAAATATCGATAACATCTCAATCAATCTTCCTAGAATCGCTTTACAAATTGATAAAGAATATAGGGATTCAACAATCGATGAGAAGGTCTCAACATTCAAAAAGAGATGGACTGACGTGGCCGAGAAAGTTAAGGATATTCTAATTGACCGTTATAAAAAGCTAATTAAGCAGGACAAAGCCAGCTTCCCTGTTAACAACCAAAGGAATATGTGGTGTGTTGATTTTTCTAAGTCAAATAACTTAGAAGAAATCTTCAAGCACGGAACTTTATCAATCGGTTTCATCGGCTTATCTGAAGCAATGGAAGTTCTTACTGGTGGAAAGTATTATGCTAATCCTGAAAATTATCTCTTAGCTTACGGGATTGTCAAACATATGCGCGATTATTGCGATTTTCTTAGAAGAGAATACAAACTCAATTTCAGCTTACTAGCAACAAGTGGTGAGCTTATCAGTGGACGCTTTACTGGTTTAGACAGCAGAGAATTCAAACCTAAAGTTGATATATTCTCAAAGGGATTCTATACAAACTCATTCCATGTTGAAGTCAATTCAAAACTGCCAGCTTATAAGAAACTTCAAATCGAGGGCATGTTCCATACATTATGCAATGGTGGATCGATATCCTATGTAGAACTAAATGAAGCACCTTTGAGTAATTTCGAAGGTCTTGATGAATTAGTTGAAGTAGGAATAAAAGCGGGCGTTCATTATCTTGGCTTCAATTTCCCAAAAGATATCTGCAATGAATGCCATACATCAGGCGTGTTCGATGAATGTCCACATTGTCATAGCAAAAAAATCACTAGAATTAGAAGAGTCTCAGGTTATTTGGAAATTCTTGATGGATTTACAAACGGAAAGAAGAACGAAGTCAAAAATAGGGAGGGAAACTAAATTGATTTACTACATTTCAGATTTGCATTTAAGAGATCAAGCTATCTTTGATAAATGCAAAAGACCATTCAAAAATTTAGAAGAAATGGAGAGAGCAATAATCAGAAATTGGAATTCAAAAGTCAAAGAAGAAGACACTGTCTATGTCCTTGGAGATATAGCTAATGACAATCCTTCTTCAATTGAAGTATACCGACGATTGAATGGAAAAAAGCATCTAATTGTAGGTAATCATGACCATATAATTCTAAATGAGATTAAAGAATCAAAGATTTTTGAAGACATCGAATTCATAGATGTAATCAATGATTCTGGACATAAGATTTGCATATGCCATTACCCAATCATGGACTGGATGGAATTCAATAGAGACGGATATCTAGTCTATGGTCATGTGCACAATAAAACCGCGAAAAATGGTTATGCGTATAAGCAAATAAAAGAATATTACTCTAATAAACCAGCATTTAACTGTGGAGTTGACGTTAACAATTTCTCCCCAGTTACACTAAAAGAAATGATAAAGAGCAAGGAGGATAGCGTAAATGATCCATATATCCATTGAGGGAATGGATGGCGTCGGAAAGACATCAACCAGTAAATTAGTCGCTGAAAAACTAGGTTTCACTTTTGTTGAGAAACCTCTCCATTACATCGTTGATGAAGGTGATGATACTACTAACTATAGAAAGATAGCAAAAGCAGTTAACTCGGATCAAGATAGGAACTTCACCGCTTGGTATTATGGTTTGAATAACATCTATGTCTATGACAGATTCAAAAATCAAAACATAGTTACAGATAGGCATATCGTTTCAAATTACGCCTGGAGCGGAACTGATTATAATGGTGACATCTACGACTTGATTCTAAAGAAAATAGGAGCGCCGACATTGACTGTAATCCTATATTCTGACAAAGATTCGATCATTAAAAGACTTAAGCAAAGAGACCTTAATGACAAGGATATTGAAAGAACGGTTGAATCAGAAAGAATCTACGAAAGAATGATAGATTTCTGCCAAAAAAGAAAATTACCTTTTGTAATAGTAGATTCTTCCAATCTTACTTTAGAAGAAACGGCAAATGAAATAATCAAGAAATACAAGGAAATCAAATTAGATGGAAAAGAAAACTGAACTTCAAATAACAAAAACTCTCAAATACGAAGCTTTATATATCATTCTTGGCTTTGACGAAATAAAAGATGGTATTTTTCAAAAAAAATACACATCCAACACAATCACTGTAGATACAAACAAACAAAGAGTAAATTTTGGAAATTCTCTAAGCGTTGTAAATGGTGACTTTGTTCTTGGAAACGATAAATCTTTCGTAATCTTAGAGTGCATTGACCGTTTGCTTTCTATCGGCTACTCACCGTTAGAGATTGTTATCGACATCGATAACGAATTCGATATTTATGTTAAAAACATTTACATCAAATGCTTTGCTTGGGATTGGATGAAACCTAGAGAATTTGATCATAATTTTATCAATGGCAATCATTCTAAATATCTGTCGGTTATTTACGAATCAAGAACCTATAGTGGATTGATCGAAAGAAGATATTCAGTATCTGATGGAAATAATATCTTCAATCACGGATTATTCGAAAGTAAAAATGTTGATTTAGCGATTGAAAAAGACGTGTCAATGAGCAATACAAATCTGAAAATCATTGGTAAAAAACTCGTTTCATACAATGGAAGCCAAACCACCCTAGTTATTCCAAAAGGTATAGAGGAAATACAATCCGGATGCTTTTGGGATAATCAAAGCCTTGAAGAAGTGGTGTTTCCAAAATCCATGAGAAACATTGGCGGAGATACCTTCTATAATTGCTCTAATCTTAAGAAAATCACAATCACCGAAAATATCGAAATCATGGGTAACAATCCATTTGCAGGATGTCCAGATTTAGTTCTTCAAAACGAATCAAAACATTTCATTTTCGAAAATGGTTTGCTGATGGATGAAAAGAAAAAAAGAATTATCTATTATCAAATTTCTCTTCCAAACGAAACAATTGAAATTCCAAATACAATAGAAATGATAGGTAAACACGCTTTCTATCTTGCAACAAATTTAACAAAAGCAATCTTACCACAATCTCTCAAAAGGATCGAAAACAACCCGTTTTCCGGATGTAGAAATCTAAATCTTGAGTCAAAATCAAAGAATTATATTGTTGAGAACAACATCATTTATTCAGGTGACTCGAGAACTCTAGTCGGAACTGTAGGAAGAATCATGGCCAATCCTTTAATCTTAAAAGAAGTCGAAACGATATCCAGAAATTCATTTTGGGGACATGACGAAATCAAAAAAATCATCTTACCTAAAACACTAAAGCAAATCGGATACAACCCTTTTGTAGGATGTTCAAACATTGAGTTTGCATCTAATAGTGATTCGTACAAAGTTAAAGACGGTGTTCTTTATAACAAAGACTTTTCCAAATTAATTTGTTGCCCATCTTACATTGCTAAAGGTGAATATCACATAAACGACGGTGTTGGTCAGTTGGAACGTGGCGCATTTTCTGGATGCAAAGAACTAAAAAGCATTCATTTTAAAAATGTATTTTCAATCGGGAAAAACTGTTTTACAAATTGCGAATCTCTTGAAGAGGCCTATATTCCGGATTTGATTAATTATATAGGTGAATGGGCATTTGCACATTGTACTTCCTTGAAGAAAGTTTCTTACTATAAAAATTGTTATATCGATAAAAAGGCTTTTGAAAATACAACTGTCAAAATAGAGATAAGACAAGAAAGAGAAAACTATCTAATCGAAAGCGAAAACCTATATACATTGCAAGCATTAAAAGAAAATTATAAAGGGAAAATCGATTCAATTTTAATAGATCCTCCCTATAACTCACATATCGATTACATCGGATATAAGGATTCTTTCAATGGCGACTACCTTAACTATATGGAAAAGAGAATTTCCATATCAAAAGAGCTCTTATCTTCCAAAGGTTTTCTGGTTATCAACATAGACAAGGGTGAGTTTAAGAATCTATTGAATCTCTGTAAGAAAATATTTAGTCCCTCATTGGTTTCTTATTCAAAATGGAAAAAAATAAATAAGCACTTTGATCAGAATAGAATTATTTTGAATCCTAACAAGAAGCAAACAAAATATGAATACATAATCTTTTGTAGAAAAAGCAAAGATTCTAAATTCAATATGGTCATGCAACCATATTTCAAACGTGGCAAGCTATCAGAAAAGCCAAGAAAGTTGCCAAAAATATTCGACTTCTTCGGTACAACGTCCTCAGCAAAAGATGAGATAGCAACTATCTTTGGAGATAGAGCATTCTTTTCCACTCCAAAACCAGTAAAACTGATGAAGGAACTGATTAGAGCAACTACAAATAAAGATTCAATAGTATTGGATTATTTTGCCGGAAGTGGGACCGTTGGTGATGCTTGTTTTGAACTCAATAAAGAAGATGATGGCAATAGAAAATTCATTCTTATATCTAACGATGAAAATGATATTTGCCGAAAAGTTACCAATGTAAGGCTTCAAAAATCTTCGACTAGGAATTCCAATTCTTATACGCTTCTCTTCTAAAAATGAAAAAAATATACACTAAAATTTTTCAATCTCAAGTAAATGAAAAAGCCACCCTGCGGTGGCTTATTTTTGGCTATTCTTACTTCTCTTAGGTAGATAGCCTATAGCAACGAACCCATGCTGATGAAAGTATAGTGT
>CAVFKA010000021.1:0-7107 GCA_963623195.1 bacterium
CCGCCTAGGACTATGCCTATAAGTGAGTGCCAATATTATAAGGGATTGCTGGTATTAAACACAATAAATCCAGATGAATTTCTCAGCGGTCCCCATATATAGACCTTCTTTGAATTGAGAAACTTGAGAAATTTTCTTTTACTGTTTAAGAGAAGCCGGTCATGAGAACTGATTCTGACACAGGTTGTCATTGTTCGATCACTATGTTTTCAACACCCCTCATATATAGACCTCACGGAAACTGCAAAAGTTAACCTTTTCTCTTAAAGTTTGTTTTGAATGCACAAAGGAAGGATTGTATACACGTTGAATTATAATGATTGGAAGCGGTGGTTCTTCCCTATATTACTTGTATATTCCAGATATAGTTTCTCTTAACTCGGTCACTATCAGACACTGTGATTGTTGATTGTGTTTTTAAATGTCCCTCACTTAATACCTCACGAAAACGACAAAACTTGAGAAAAATTTTAAAGGTTTGTGCAGTGGGCACAATTTTTGATTACAATGAAGCTGAAACGTCATCAAAAATGCCTTTAGACTTAAGATGGCAATTTTGACCAAAAAGTGTTATAATTTTGAAAAAGAAATTAATGGAGGCTAAACAACATGGAAGAAATATTCACAATAACAAATCTTACCGTTAACCAGCTTGTTGAAAAGGTTGATAGCGGTGAGCTTGGCTTGCCTGAACTTCAAAGGCCTTTTGTTTGGAGGGATGCTAAAGTTAGAGATTTATTCGATTCCATGATGAGGGGATATCCAATCGGCTTTTTAATGCTATGGGAATGCCCAACTCTTGAAAAAAGCAAATTGATTGGAACCGAATCTCATGCATATAAAACTCCAAAGCAAGTGATCATCGACGGACAGCAAAGACTTACATCTCTTTATTCAGTCATGAAGGGGAAGAAAGTCTTAGATGATAATTTCAAAGAAAGAAACATCATAATTTCTTATAACCCAATCAAAAATAAATTTGAAGTCGGCTATCAAGCCACAAAAAGGGATAAAGAATGGATTTATGATGTAAGCGAACTATATAAAAGCGATGCTTATTCTTTCATCACAAACTATTTAAATGAGCTTGAAGAATCAAGAAAGTCTAAAGGTAGTTCTTTAACTCCTGAAGAAAGAACGCTAATTCCAAAGAATATAAACGCTGTATGTAATTTGAAAGACCATCATCTTTCTATTTTTGACATTAAAGCAAATGCAGATGAAGAAGACGTATCCGAAATATTTGTCCGTGTAAACTCTGGAGGAGTGACTTTAAAACAAAACGATTTCATATTGACTTTGATTTCCTTATATTGGCAAGAAGGTAGAAAACTCATTGAGAATTTCTGTATCGACTCAACCACGTTTAATAAGGACAAAGTCACAAGCTTTAACTACATAACCCCAGTCAGCGCTCAGGACATCATTAGAGTTGTTATGGCTTATGGCTTTAATAGAGCTAGATTGAAATACGGATATAAGTTGTTGAGGGGAGCTGATTTCGATAAGAAAGGCGCTATAGATGAGAATCTAAGAAATGAAAGATTTGACATCCTCAAAGAAAAGCTTTTGGAAGTTATTGATGTTAACTCCTGGCACGAATTCCTAAAATGCTTGATTAACGCTGGATATATGGGTTCGGAATTGATTTCTTCAACCAATACAATCTTCTACTCATATGCTCTCTATTTGATTGCAAAATACAAATTCAAGGCATCCGATAACGAGAACCTGCATCTTACGTCACTATGGTTTTTCTATGCCTCTTTGACATCTCTTTATACTGGGTCATTCGAATCTACTATGGAAGAGCATCTAAACGCGATAAAGGATTTGAACAGCATTGAAGAATATAAAAATTTCATTCTTACCAGAATTTCCGAACAACTCACCAAAGATTACTTTGAAATAACTTTAACTGGTTACGACGGTTTAAATGTATCTGGTAAGGGAAATAACGCATGGAATGCTTATGTTGCTTCTTTGATTGTTTTAGATTCGAATGTTCTCTTCTCAAAAACAAGCATAAAACTTTCTAAGCTCTTTGAGCCTGGAACTGATGGCAATAGAAAATCGCTTGAAAAACACCATTTATTCCCAAAGGCCTATTTGAAGTCTTTAGATTACAGCGATAGAAAAATAAATCAGATGGCTAATTACGCTTTTATTGATTGGAAAGACAACATGGAGATTTTAGATGAAGCGCCTTCATCTTATTATCCGATTGTTTGTAAGGGAATGAGCAATGAAGAAATTGCTAAAATGGAAGACGAAAATGCTCTACCTCATGGCTGGGAGAATATGCAATACGAAGATTTCTTAGAAAAGAGGCGTAAATTGATGGCCGATAAAATAAAAGCCGCCTTTGAAGTTCTTAAGAAGAATGTAGCTTAATTGGAGTTAAAGCAATGAAATACGATTATAGAAAAATGGTCATCTCATTAAGAGACAAATTGGTTTTATCCCAAGAAGACATGGCGAAAACGCTTGGTGTTTCTTTTGCTTCCATCAACAGATGGGAAAGAGGAAGGCATGAACCAACAATTAAAGCCAAGAGAAAGATATTAGAACTTTGTAAAGTGAATGGGGTCGAGCTCTTCATGAAGCCGGAGGAATAGTTATGCCGTTATTGGACAAGTTTAACGAAGACACAAGGGTTAAGTTCCCTGCGACAATCCATGCTTTGAGACTCGGATGGAAATACAAGTCTTTCAACAATTCCCTTTCTTCTGGAAATATCGATTTCCACACAAAGATATTCAAAGACTCTTTCAAGACTGCATTGGAGAAAATCAATGCACGTTCTTTTGATGATTCCGAAATCCAAGGAATCATCGACCAAATCAACCAAGTCATCCAAAACAATGACCTCGGAAAAGAGTTCTACACATGGCTAATCGATCCGAAAGACAAGCCAAAACTAATCAACTTCGATAACATCGACAATAATATTTTCGAAGTGGTCAATGAGCTCAGATTCGGAGAGAAAGAAACCGATGAGAAAGCCTTGCAAAGAGAAGACCATTTCAGGCCTGACATCAATTTCTTGATAAACGGTATCCCACTTGCTTTCTTAGAGGTCAAAAAGCCAAACAACGAGGGCGGAATCCAAAAAGAATTCAACCGCATGGTTAACGAGAGATACAAGAACCCTGAATGGAAGAAGTATTTCAATCTCATCCAAATCACCTGTTTCTCGAATAACATGCCTTATGAGAACGAAGACGATAGAGACGCTGAGCCAAAGCAAGGGTCTTTCTACTCGACCCCAAACGGCTCGCAGACGACCTTCAATTTCTTCCGCGAGGAAAAGAAGCAGGACGATGTCCCAATGGCCGAGGATGACAATGAAGTCATCAAAAACCTGTTATTGGACAACGGATATTCTCCAAGCGTCATGGAGACGCCTGAATACTCAACTAACATCGCATACAACACGCCGTGCAATTCTTTCGTGACCTCTTTGTTCCAGAAGCAAAGAATCATGTATTTGCTCCATTATGGAATCCTCTTCCTTGATGAGAGCCAAAAGAAGAAGCACATCATGCGTTACCCTCAGTTCTTCGCGTCGTTGGCAATTCAAAACTCACTGAACAAAGGCAAGAAATCTGGCATCATCTGGCATACCCAGGGTTCAGGTAAAACTGAATTATCCATCTACATGAATAGGATCCTCAGGGATTACTACGCAAAGCAGGGGATCAACACAAGATTCTTCTACGTCGTTGACAGGCTCGAACTCCTCAACCAAACCAAGGAAGAGTTCACAAAGCGTGGATATGAAGCCGTTGGGGTTGATTCCAAGGCGGATTTCATGACCGAGCTTAACAGGGCCTTGGACAAGAAGAAAGACCAAAACGCTTTCGGTTCCTGCTGCGTCGTCAACATCCAGAAATTCTCGGAGGAGCTTCCTGAAATCAAGAACGACTACAACGCTAAAATACAAAGAATATTCTTCATCGACGAAGCCCATAGATCCTACGCAAAGGGAACGGGCGAATTCTACAAGAACCTCATGCTTGTCGATAGGGATGCCGTCCTCTTGGCTATGACAGGCACTCCTCTCTTATCAAAAAAGGAGCGCTCCAACCTTAGATTCGGTGACTACATCCACAAATATTTCTACGATAGATCAATCCTTGATGGCTACACCCTAAAAATCAAGAAAGAGGAGATGGAGACCATCGCCAAAGCCGATGTCATCCATAACCTGGAGCTTGAATTGAAGGGGAAGAAAGTCAAAGGGGACAAAGCTGTTTTGGAGACTGACGAATATGTCTCCGAGCTTGCAAAATATATAGCGGAAGATTTCCAGAATTTCCGTTACGTGAACGATGACAAAACAATAGGTGGAATGATTGTCTGCAACTCCAACCCACAGGCGAAGAAGATGCAGAAATGGTTCGAGAACAACATGAAGGGCAAGCTAAACGCTCGCCTTGTCATCGATGAGATACCGTCCGCGGTGAACAAGGAGTCCCAAACCGATTTCAAGGATGTCAAAAACGGAATCGATTTGCTCATCGTCAACCTCATGCTCACCACCGGATATGACGTCCCGCGCCTTAAGAAGATGTATCTTTTGAGGGCGCCTAAAGAGCACTCCTTGCTCCAAACCATCTCAAGAGTCAACAGGCCATATCGTTCGGTCAATCCTGTCACTGGTGAGATAAAGACATATCAGTATGGCTATATCTCCGATTTCGTCGATATCACCGAGGAATACGATAGAACGGTCTCGGCATACCTCAAGGAATTGAACGAGGAATTGGTCGATCCTGATGATCCAAACGGTTCAGACTCATCCAAGCTCGTATTCGACGTGAAATCCATCAAGGACAAATACGCCAAAGCTGTCGATAAATTAGAGGATATCTTCGAGACCGACAACCTTGAGGAATACAACAACTTCCTTAGCAGAATAAGCGAGAAAGACCCTCTTTATCAGCTAAAGCGACTCATCCAGACCGTATTGGATTGCAGGACCGAGTTCTTGCTCTCCCATGCCGATGACGAGGCCAAGAAAATCGACAGGCCGCATTACAAGGAATTGGCAAAGCTCGTCCAGCATAGAATCGACCTTCTCAACCTTTGCGCGAACCCGATCCAATCGATGGAATTCCTTTCCCAATCGGAAGTCGTCGAGCTCCTCTTCCAATTCGTGAAGGTAAGAACCACGATTCTTGACATGAAGGTTAGCAACGCAAACGCCCCAGATGCATTCAAGACATCGATTGAGCGCTTAACGCATGAAATAAAGCATTTGAAGAACCACGATGACGAAGAGGTCATAAAGCTTGAGGATTTCCTCAAGAAGACCTTTGAGAAGCTCCAGTTCAACACAATCACCGATTTCAGCGAATTGGACAAAGAGGTCCAGGAAGCCATCGCCAAAGCAAAGGCCATCAATGATGAGAATGAGCGTCTATCCTCTGAATTCCATGGCAACTTCGCTTATGTCAAATCATATCAGGACGCTTGCCTTGCATATCCTGACTTCAACAAAGACGACATCATTTCATTCTTCAAGGTGTTGGAGGGCGCCATCATAGAGATCAACGCGGTCAACAACCTCGTCTTGGCAGGAAGGGACAACTTCATAGACAACGTCAAGAAGAAGACGTCTAGCGCCTTACTTGCCCAAGGCTTATACAAGAAACTCAATTTGAAGACCAACTTCAATTCCATCCTCTCCAAGCTCTTCGTGAACTTGCAGTTATATTAATCTAGGAGGCTACACACAATGGCTGATTACGCAAAATTAGAACACAACATCGAACAGATCATCGACGAACTTAAGGGAATCTGCTCCCAACAAGGCTTAGGAAACGCCGGTGGCGAGGAAAGGGTCATCACGACCGTCTTCCTTTACAAGTTCCTCAACGACAAATTCATGCATTGCCTCAAGGAGTTCGCAAAGAACACCTATGGCAAGGAAGAGACTACCGATGAGGATATCGACCGCATTTTCAAGAATGAGAACGATGAGTTGGATGCCTTCTACGATTCCTACTCCGGAAACGTAGCATTCAACAAAGAAGACACCATCGAATACCTCATGCAGTTTGTCTCCCAACAGAATTTCTACAAGAGATTCGATGCCGCTTTGGAAAGCATCAGCAGCAACGAAAGAAACAACGCATTCAACATCGAGACAGCCGATGGAACAAGAAAGCCGTTGTTCGAGGGCATCTCAAAAGAGGTCGAGGAAACAGGAAGAGACAACTTCGCCAAAGCCATCTTCTCGACAATCTCGCTTGAGAGATTCGATTTCGGAGAGGCTTTCAATGGCGACAAGGGCTTTGATTTCTATTCAAGGATATTTGAATACCTCATCAAGGACTACAACGTCGCCAGTGGTAAATACGCCGAGTATTTCACCCCTCAGGCTGTTTCTGAGATCATTGCAAAGATTTTGGTTCAGATGTCCGACCATAAGAACGCATCTGAAATCTATGACCCATCCGCAGGGTCTGGCTCATTGGTTTTGCATTTGGCAAACGAGTTGAACAAAGATAGAACCGATGGCATCTCCAGGGTTATCGTCTATACTCAGGATATCTCCCAGAAGTCATCTAGATTCCTTAGAATCAACCTTCTTTTGAATGGCTTAACGGATTCTCTTCCTAACGCCATTCAAGGCGACACGATGCTCAATCCCTCCCATTTTGAGAAAGAGAACGATCCTCAATCAGGTTTGAAGACATTCGATTACATCGTAGCCAATCCGCCTTTCAAGCTTGATTTCTCCTCAACCAGAGATTCAATAGAGAATAAGTGGGCTGAAGTTCAGAACAAGGAAGGATTGAAGAGATTCTTCGCAGGCGTCCCAAAGATTCCAAATTCCAAGAAGGAATCCATGGCAATTTATTTGCTGTTTTTGCAACATATCCTTTTCTCTTTGAAACCTAACGGAAAGGCAGCTGTTGTTGTTCCTACTGGATTTATCACAGCTCAAGCGGGCATTGAATATGCCATCAGAGAAAAGCTTGTCGAATCTCATTGGCTCAAAGGCGTTATTTCCATGCCTTCGAATATCTTTGCCAACACAGGAACCAATGTCTCCGTTCTTTTTATCGACAAGACAAATACAGATGGTAAGGTCTG
>CAVFKA010000022.1:0-5928 GCA_963623195.1 bacterium
CAGGAGAAATCCATCCGCATCCAAGCCATCCCCTATCAAAGTCGTGGGGATGGCTAAGTAACAGAAACATAAAAACATGGCTAATAACTGATATGGAACAAAGATTGTTAAAGGTAAAAGAAGAAAGAAAAGAAACTGAATTGCTTGTTTTTGTGAAGGCAAAGACACTCACAAAATACATCCTAGACGCCTGTTCTAAGGCGCCGGTCAAATTTAGATATGCTCTTCTGAATCCTTTGATCAATGAATGCCTTGATATGATTCATCTCCTCTATGAGGCAAATGAACTTGATGTGACCTCTCAAGAAAGAGCAAGACTCATAAGAAAGGCAATCGCAAGGCTTAAGGGAATCGATTATCTTTCAACAATCGCTTCCGATTCAGAATGTTTCACATCTCATCAAGGAGAGGTGATAACGAGATATTCAGGTGATTGCTCTAAGTACTTGCTAGGGTATTATTCTCTCAGCAAAAAGGCTTTGGCGATATAGGGTTTCCTTGCAAGGTGTGCTAGCTTAGTGTGTTTGTGGTCCCGTTCCCCTAATTCGAACAACTCCAACAACGCTTGGAACGTGAACAACGACGGCAACCTCAACAACAACAACGTCAACAACGACAACAACTGTGTTCGCCCCAGACTTCACCCTAGATAAGATGCCCACCATCTTTGTTAAGCGTTGATCATTCCAAGAGGTTGATCAGCAAGGGTTGAAGGGAAGGAATCCCCTAGTTATACGTGAAAACGTATGACAAACTGGCCATGGGTGAGAAGGACTCCCGTATATGAGATTTCTTCTCTATGATCCCCATGGCTTTTTCTTTTGGAGAAATATATGAAATACGAAGATATATTCACTTTCCACAATCTCTATAAAGCTCACCTAAAAACTAGGAAGGGCAAGATGTGGAAGAAGGAGGTAATGGAGTTTGAACTCAATAAGGCGCATGAATTAAGAAAGCTTTATGAGGAATTACGAAAGAAGACATACAAAATATCCCCATACCGAACCTTCACCATATATGAGCCAAAGAAAAGGAGAGTAGACGCGACCTCCTATAGAGATAGAATCGTTCAAAACTGTTTTGTGGACAACTATCTCTTTCCTCTCTTAGAGAATCATCTTATATATGACAATGCCGCATGTAGGAAAGAAAAAGGGACGGATTTTGCTAGAAAAAGACTGAAGAAATTCATGCTAGAAGAACATAAGAAAAGGAAAGAAACATACGTTCTCACCTATGATATCCATCATTATTTTGAGTCAATCGATCATGCGATTCTCTTAAAGAAGATGAAGAAACTCATCAAAGATGATGAAATATATTCCTTCGTTGAAATGATTGTCTCCTCATTCAAGAGTGATGAGGGAAAAGGCCTTCCTTTAGGAAATCAAACAAGCCAATGTTTCGCTTTGTATTATCTTGACTCTTTCGATAGGATCATCAAAGAACGATATTCGATTCATTCATACTCTAGATATATGGATGATGGAGTCATCATATCTAAGGATAAAGAAAAACTAAAGAGTCTTCTAGAATCGCTCAGGAAAGAACTTGAGGATATCAAGCTTTCTTTCAATCCTAAGAAAACGTCTATATATCCTCTAAAAGAAGGAGTTACATATCTAGGATTCACCTATAGGATAGGAAAGAATGATAAGACCATCGTAAAAATGGCGAAGAATAAAAGAAAGAGGCTCATCGCATATCTCTCTAAGTATGAGCATACACATGAGTCTCTTCTTTCATATAAGAATTATCTAAGCATGAGAGCAGATGAGTATTCTCTTATAAGAAGACTCAAGACTAGCATTGATATCGAACGTTCCTCAAATAGGTAATATTGGTTTCTTTTGTCTCTTTTTGTGGCTGACTTTTCCAAAAACTCCCTTGAAATTAGCTGAGTCAAACTTAAAAAATCCGATGAAATGTACTTTTATACAAAATTCCAGTTCAACTGGAAAAAATACATAATTTCTAAAACAACCTAAAAATTTAATGGTTTAATTGACAATTCAACCTAAATGGAAGATATTGGCATGGCATAAACTCCATCGTCGATCTTATATGTCACCTGGGTGTTACAAATCACAAAAGAAGTCCCCATCTTATAGTTTGTATTTGCTAAGCAATTGAACGCTTTGATGTCTTTTTTTACGAATTCAACACCTGATTTGCATTCGATTAAGTGGATTTCTCCTTTGTCGAGAATGACTAAATCAATCTCATTTTGCATTGAGTCTCTGTAATAGAAGAAGTTTGGCTTTTTCCCATTATTGAAAAAAGACTTCCTTATCTCGTTAACGATATATGTTTCAACGAATCTTCCCTTGAAAATGGAATTTTTAAGAATTGAAGCGTTATTAAGGCTTGAAAGATAACAGGCGAGTCCCGTATCAGTGAAATAGATTTTAGGCCTTTTGACTACTCTTTTGAGTATTGATAGTTCGTTATATGGCTGCAAGAGATAAATGATATCGCCAGCCAATAAGACGCTAATCCATGATTTGATTGTATCGAGTTTGACTCCAATGGCTTTTGCAATGGTGTCATATACTAACTCTTCGCCAGTCAAAGAAGAGAGTATTTCCATGAAATTTTGAAATTTCAGCCTATCTTTCAAATTGATGATGTTCGAAACATCTCTTTCGAGATATGTTGATACGTAATTCGAATAATAAGTGTCTGAATCGATTCCTTCCTTTGAATGAATTTCAGGATAGCTTCCTTTGACAATCAACTCGAAAAGATCATTTGCCTCAAGTTTGAAATCGTTGCTTCTTTCATTTAGAAGAATTGGATCGAATGAGAAAGGTTCTTCTTTGAAGCCTAAAATTTCCCTGGTGCTAAGAGGAGACATTCTGATGATTGACACCCTTCCGGCCATTGATTCTGTCACGCCTTTCATTGATTCGTATGCCTCAGAACCAGTTATTATGAACATTCCTTCATTATTACCTTTTTCTAATTTCTCTTTGTTGACAAGCGATTCAATAACCTCGAAAAGCTTTGGCGCATATTGAACCTCATCGATGATCAAAGGAGGTTTATGCGTTTGCAAAAACATCTCAGGATCTTCTATGGCTTGTTTTCTTTCTCTTGGGTCATCCAAGGTCACATAGTTATAGTTGAATTCTTTCTTTATTTCATAACAAATGGTTGATTTGCCAACTTGTCTAGCACCAGTCACAAGGGTAACGGGGCTATTTTTGATGCTTTTGATGATTTCTTCTTTGATGGTTCTAGCAATCATTTTCTATTTTCCTCGTTAATATTATATACAAAATTCCAGTTCAACTGGAAAAAATACATAAAAATTATTTAACTGGTCATGTATGTAGTTACCATCATTCTAGAAGAAAGAACGATATATTCTATGTTTTTCTGTATAGAAGTAGAAAAAAGTCGCCCATTATGGGCGAGCATTCTTTTCATTGATGAAAGAAATGATTTCTTTGATGATGTCTTCCTCTAGAGAGTTTGCATTGATATAGAGATCGTAGTTGTTTTTATCTCCCCAAACCTTATTCGCTATAAGGGAGTAGTAGGTGCTACGGGCATTATCTGATTTTTTGATGTTGATAATGGCATTTTCTCTCGTATCAGAATACATTTCCATTACGTTCTTGATCTTGAATTCTTCATCCGCGTAGAGGAATACTCTAACTAGATTTGAATGATTTCTTAATATGTAGTCCGCACATCTACCGACGATGACGAAAGACTCTTTGCTTGCAAGTTCCTCGATGATTTCTTTTTGAGCGATGATCGAATCCTTGTTGGCATCTAAAGATAGATATGTCGTGTAACCATCCTCATCGCTATTCTCTTCTTTGAGATATTTCTTGTCTAATCCCCTCTTTTTAGCCTCAAGCATCGTTAATTCCTTGTCGTAGAAGGAGATATGAAGTCTTTCTCCTAAAGCCTTTCCGATCTTTTTGCCTCTTGTTCCATGTTCTCTAGAGATTGTGATAATCAAGTTATCTCCACCTATCTCTTTTTCTCCAAGAGGATTTATCTTTTTCTTGATGACATCCCTAAGAATGAAGAAAGAAATGATGGCCGTGAGGAATTCCGCGATAGGGAAGCTCCACCAGACGATATCGGTAACATTTGGTGAGAGAGTGAACAAATAAGCGATAGGGAAAACGAATACGACAAGTCTAAGCAAGGCCGTAAGGAATGGTCTAAAGGCATATCTCAATGCCTGCAAAATTCCTTGCACGGCAATGCTAAATCCCATGAAAATATAGCCAATTGAAGCAATTCTAGTCGCTTTTTCGCAAACTGAAATCAACTCACTAGATGAGCCTCCTGATAAAGCGAATAGTTTTGAGAGAGGATTGGCGATGATTTCAAAAAGAATGGTGATAAGAGCACTTACGATAAGGGTATCGATAATGCCGTATTTGATGCAATCAATGGAACGCTCTTTGTTTTTCATTCCATAGTTGAAAGACAGGATGGTGATGATCGTATTAGAAAGGCCAAAGCAAGAGAAGAGGGCGATTTGCTGAATCTTGTAATAGATGCCAAAAGATCCAACTAAGATTGTTGGATTGGCGTTTGCCGAACCAAGTATGATATTCATTCCGGCCATCATCAAAGAAAGCAAGCCTTGCATGATTGCCGCGGATATGCCAATTTGATATATCCCTTTGATGATAGAAAAACTAGGCTTGATGAATTTTGGGTTGCCATTGATTTCCTTGTTTTTGAAATAATGCAAAAACATCGCGATGAATAAGGAGACGAATTGGCCTAGAATCGTCGCCCAAGCGGCACCTCTAACTCCCATATTAAGCGGGAAGATGAAGATATAGTCGAAAAGGATATTAACCAAAGCCCCTGAAACCTGAGCGATGGTCGAATACATCGTCTTTCCTGTTGCTTGGAGGAATCTTTCATATACGGTGTAACCAATTGATCCAAGAGATAAAGAAGAGCAAATCATAAGGTAGCTTCCACCCATCTCGATGACTTCCTCATCCTTAGTGAATAAAGAGATGAACCATTTTGAGCCAAATAAGCCAAAAAGCAAGAAAACTAGATAAATGACTAAGGAAAGGAATATGCCATTTCCAGCGATTCTATTCACTCTTTCGTTATCTCTTTCGCCGAGACTTTTTGATAAAAGGGCATTCAAACCGACACCCGTTCCAACTCCTATGGCAATGATAAGGATTTGAATTGGGAAAGCGTAGGTCAATGCTTCATTTGCCAAGGCGCCATTCCCCTCCATATTGGCCACGAAAATGCTATCAACTACGTTATATAGGGCTTGCAAAACCATTGAAATGATCATTGGTAAGCCCATCTTCCAGAATAGTTTCTTTAATGGCTCAACAGCCATTTTGTTTTGCTTTGTTTCTTCCATGTTTCTCTCCTTTTATCGGACAGAAAATAAAGAAAACGTAAGTCCGATAATTCAATTGGACTTACACATAAAGCTGCACATTGATGGGAAGATTATAACAAAACGATTTTCAAAAATCCAAGCGAAATAACGTTAAAAATATTCATTGCTTTGCACTTTTTAGAGCCAATAAACATAAATTAGCGATGATCATGATATGCTCAAATACAAACCTCGAAGAAAATGCTCTTACATGTATATTCCTATTAATAACATATAGATATATCTTTATCTTCTTTTGACAGTCAACCAAACAACTTGATTTTTTAGGGGAAATATCAAAAACACTTGAAATATATATATATATATATATAGCTATAATTATCTTCAACAAGAGCAAAAAAGCCATGAATCGTAAGAATTAATCTTGGTTATTTGCTTAAAGATTGAAATCAATCAAAAAGAAAGGCAATTGTTAAATGAAAACAATTAAAAACTCAAAGAAGACGAGAATAATCGTCCCAGCTTTGCTTAGCATCTTAGGATGCACGGCCGTTGTTGCAGGTGCTACA
>CAVFKA010000023.1:0-4394 GCA_963623195.1 bacterium
TACGGGCATAAGCTCTTCGTCAATGGCCAAACTGACCAAAGGCGAGAATGTCACAACAGATATGCTTTGCAAGATCTGCGAAGCGTTGGACTGCGACTTCAAAGATATAATGGAATACATTTCCGAATAACGCAAAAAAGGAGCCACTACCCCTCACCAATGGGATAATGACTCCTTCTTTTTTAGTACCAAAATTATATAAAAACGAGTAAATGTCCTTTATCTTTATTGTTCTTTTTTAAGTATAGCTTTTTCTAACATATGCATTAACTGATATAGAGTTTTGGAGTTATCCGCCTCTTCTCCTAAATCGGAAAGTGCTGTTCTCACAATCTGTTTTTTTGATGGCTTAGAAAAACTAACAACCTCTTTCTTTGTGTCGTGTTCGAAAATTCCTAAAGATCCATCCGGATTCGTTTTAGAATCGTAAGCTTTACCAGTCAGACTTGAGGTAAAAGTAACAGATTTAAAATGATGCCTGTTCAGGCTTAATTCTCTTACTTCTTCAGCATTTTCCTCTTCAGCTATTTGCTTATCGGAAGCAGACCAAAGATGTAGTCTGTTTTTTGTCCCACTTATCTCGGCGATTGCCTCAAATATGTTAAAAGCGGTCTCTTTTGACATTGCAAAAAACTCTCGTGTGCGAGTTTTACCATTGATTTCTTCCTGACATCTTAAGGTTGGATTTAAAGCATCGATGATTTTGTGAAGTTTCATGTCTTCCAATCGTTCATTAACTTCATATGTCGCATAAATCCTAAAAGAATATGGCAGTCCAGGATTATTATTCAAATTCGCAACTCTGCTTTCAACGTCATTTGCATAACCAATCTTGACAAATTGAGGAAAAGACGGATTTGTTAATATGTATATTACGCCTTTATGGTCCATTTGACTTAGCCTCCTTCCGTTTGATATTTTCAAATGTGTCAGATAATTTTTTCGATATCGGAAATCAAGTTGTTGATTTCGCTGCTATTGAATAGATTTCCAAAGAACAGTTCCGGCCTCAAAAGGTATTGCTTGTTAAAATCGCCGTTCTGCGAAACGAACAATAATAGTTCTTTAATGTATTTCAGTTGATTATCGTTGAATCCATTCTCTTTTTCTTTATCCAAGAAAGACTCCACGGCCGATGGCAGCAACTCAACATTCTTTCTGACGAATGTCACAAGATCCTCATCTTCTTTGAAAAGCTCGTTGTATTCTTCCGCCGTCTTCGCTATTTTTATGACTTCAGCCTTAAAATCGGTAACGGCCTTAGGTGAAGGTTTGATGAGGCTTTGCACATTTTTCACCAATTCTATGTCCACGTCAGAATGGATGAAGAACCTGACTTTTTCGTCAAGCGTTTTGAAATCGTCTATCGTAACGGTGAAATCGACCGGTTCCTCCACAGCGTCGGTGAAGGTCGATATTTCATCATTGAAATCGGATATTATCGGCTTGAAGTCTCTTTTGTCGATATACTTCATCAGCTCACGAAGCTCTTGTCTACATTCATCTATTTTTGTGACCGTTGATTCCTTGATGAATTCATCCGATGCAACATATTCAAGAGTGTCTTTGTGAGCAGCAACGTCGGTGATGTGCCCTTTTCTCTCAATCAAATATTTTGAAAGAAGGTAAATTGCCTTAGCGGTCTTCTTGAACTCTGCATTTGGATAAAATCTTGTTGCGGCGAACTTGAAGCAAAGGTAATCGAATGCCCTAGATTCCTCAAGGTCGATTTCGCCAACTACATTAGGCGCAACCTTTTTCTTGATGTTGACGAAGTCATGCTGCGAAAGATTTGACCATGAGTCCTCGTTCGAAAATCTATCGATTGTTTCAAGATTCTTTATGACTCCTATGTAATTTCGATTCAGCTTTTTGACCTCGCCCACCAATTCGCGCCTAAGCGATTCGTAAAACCTTTTATCTTCGATTGTCAATGAAGCGTAATTTGTTTGCATCGCCTTAAGAAGCGAAACTTTTTGCATAAAAATTTTCTGATAAAGAGATAATGCAGAATCCGATGAGTCCTGTTTTCCATCTGGGTTCATCTTGAAGAACGGGAAGACGTTACATATATCGAAAATCAAGAATCCCTGTTTTGCTTCGTAAAGCTGCCTTGACGAATCATTTGTCATTCTTTCAAAGTAAGCTTTGGAGGGCGAAATCGGATCGACCTTCGGGCACAGTCTCGTTCCTCTTCCGATCATCTGCCAGAACTTGATTTTTGATAAAACTCTTTTGAAAAACACAAGATTCACAACTTCGGGAATGTCAACGCCGGTATCCATCATATCGACGGAAACAACGATCCTTATATCCTGCTTGTTCTTGAATTCCCTTTGGAGAACCTCGTTGTATTTTATCTTGTTATCGATGATCACGCAGTAATCCACACCATTTGGATTCTTCGGCAAGCAAAGCTCAGGATAGAGGTTTCTGAACTCTTCCTGTATCAAAACGGCATGGTTATGGTCTCTGGCGAATATTATCGTTTTGCCAAGAATGTCGCCGTTGTTAACCTTGAGTCCCTCGTTCATGAGGTCCTTTAAAACTTCCCTGATTGTGTCACGGTTATAAATGACGGATAAAAATTTTTCGCCTTCCACCTTCTCTGGCAAAGTTCCGTCATCTTCCGTGAAAAGCTCTTCGTACTGCTCCTGTTCGTCCTCGCTCAAGGAATCGTATTCAACACCGTCTTTTAAGACCTTGGGCGTTCTGTCGAGAGCTCTGTAATAAGTGAGATACCCATCCTTCACGCCTTTGACAACGTCGTACTCGTAGTTGGGCATCTCGTCATCTAAATTGAAAACTTTATATGTCGATTTATTGATCTCGTTTCTAGGCGTTGCGGTTAAGCCGAGCATCCATGCATCGAAGTAATCGAATATCTCGGCGTATTTGTTGAAAAGGCTTCTATGCGCCTCATCTACGATTATGAGATCGAAATGCCCTATGCCATAAGGGCAGGTTTTCGTATCTTGTATGATAGACAACATTGAATTGTAGGTTGAAAAAACAATTCTCGCCTTGTTGTCGTCGCCTTCCCTTTTCCCCTCCATGATGGTGGCCATAGGAACGGTAGGAAGAAATTTTTCGAACGTTTCCTCTTTTGCCTGCCTTACGAGATTTTTTCTGTCCGCCAGGAAAAGAATCCTTTTAACATAATTGTTTCTGAGAAAGATATCCGATATCCCGCATGATACACGAGTCTTCCCGGTTCCTGTAGCCAACACAATGAGCGATCTCGAATGCTTATTTTCAAAATGCTTCAAAACCTCCTCAATTGCGTCTTTCTGATAATATCTCCCACAGATTTCAGCATTGACGGATTTATCCTCAAGCTTCAATGCTCGTCTTTGAATCAGATATTCGAGCTCATCTTTCTTATGGAAACCGAAAACGGTTCTTGCAGGAAAAAGCCCGTCGATAATTTTTATGTTGTAACCGTTTGTGTAGTAAACGACAGGCCTTAATCCATATTTCTTCTCTAATGCATCAGCATATAAGCAGGCTTGCACTCTGCCTTGTTCTTCGTTGATAACAGACTTCTTCGCCTCGATCACTGCCAGAGCTTTTCCATCATCGCCGAAAAGTACATAATCAGCAAAACCATTCCCTGATGGATTCTCTCCGATTTTTGGCATTCCGCTTACAGGCGTCTCAATACAAGCCTTATTCTTCTCGATAATATGTTTTTCGTTGAGTATTTTCCAGCCGGCTCGTCTCAAAGCGGGATCTATTAACTCTAATCTTGTTTCTTTTTCACTTTTTGACATGGCGACCTCCTAATTGAAATACTCATCCATCTTTTTGTTGAGCAATTCCTTATATTTTTCCATTCTTTTTTGCGCGTTAAATTTCAATTTATCGACCTCCTCAACGAACAAAGCAAACTCGTTTTGAAGCTCTATTCCAGGCACCATAAATTGAACACTTTCCAATTTTTCTAGATTTAAATTTTTTTGTGCAACTTCAGTCGCTTTTGAATTTAAATAATCCTTTAACGCTTCTATTTGAAAACGAATGAAAACTGTATTCGCTTTTGTATTAGGAAGAAAGCCGACAACGCTATCAGGGAAACAGCCATCAAAACCTAAAATTGCCGTTTCAGCTATATTGGCCGCAATGGTTATGCATAGCGTTCCCTTTGGCCATAATTTACTTTGCCTCAACCCAAATTCTGAATAAGTGTTCTCATAATGAAGTATATACAGATCAGCTTGTTTTACATCGCCAGTTTGAATTAGTGGATATGGCCCTCCTAATAATTTAGGGTCATTTCTTGGCCTGTGTTTTGACTTTCCTCTAGAAAGATATCCAAGATTGGATAAATAATCCAAATCAAATTTATAGGGGTTATCAATTGGATTTCCAAACATCTCGATAAATCGTGATTT
>CAVFKA010000024.1:0-3113 GCA_963623195.1 bacterium
TCCTTAAGCCTCCTATAGTTCATGACAGTTCTCATTATGAATTTGCCTTCGCCGTTACTATCGTCGAACAGCTTTTCTTGTTTGTCTTTCTTTTTGTTGCTTTCTTCTTCATTTTCTTTGAGAAGATCTGCAAATGTGTATTCGCTTCTTGCTAATTGAGGACCTGTAACAAAAGCCCATTCGCTGAATACGATTGGGTCTTTGGTATCCTTTCCTTCTTCATCCACCAAGCAAAGAGTCAATGCGTTTCCGCAAAGGATGTTCTTCTCAAGGATGAACCTGATGGAACCCCTCATATCATCGCTACATTCGTTCTTGCAAACAGTTTTGTATTGTTTATCCCAAATCTTGAAGAGACGGTCTCTACAAGCCATTACATTGTCATTAAGGATATCGACACCATAAAGACTAGAGACAGCCAATAAGGAGTTCTTCTCATAATCCATCGGACTTCTTCTGTATCTTTTCTTGACGATATTAAGTTTTCTTTCGAGTATCTCAGCCAAAAAGTTGCCGTCACCACATGCTGGTTCTAAAAACCTTGAGTCGATTCTTTCAGTCTCATTGTTTACGAGGTCGCACATGGCCTTTACTTCACGCTCATTGGTGAAGACTTCGCCATGGTCGACAACTCTCTTTCTGGATTTTATCTGTTTCTTTTCTGGCATTACTCGTCCACCTCTATCTTGTATTTCTTGAAATATGGTGCGAGTTTTCTTTTAGCCTTGATCGTCGGCTCATGAGTTCCTCTTTCCCATCTATTCACGGTCTGAAAAGAGACGCCTAATTGCTCAGCGAATTCAGTCTGAGACAAAATAAGAGTTTTCCTAAGTTTCTTAGTTGCTTCCGCGTAGTTCATCTTTCTCACTCCCTATGGTCAAAATTATACCACTTTTTTCTCAAATATATCTAGAATAGCATCAATACTTGATAACTTCTTTCAAGTATTCGTTCAAAGATTCGTCTTCGGCGTAAATATATGTTCCTTTAACGCCCCTGGTAAGCAAGACTTTATATGTGTTTCTAATCAGTCTTTCGGCTAAATCAGGTTCTGCGTTTCTTATACCACTAGCTTTATCGGTTCTTGCGTTCATTTCAGGGTGAAATTCGATATTGCCTGTATTCTTGTTGTAGATTAAATCTTTTCCGATGATTACACCAGCATATTCAACCTCCAGACCTTGAATGGTATGAATACAGAAAACGTTCTTTATCTGCTTGTCATCCAAAACGGCGGCTCTATCGGCTTTCTTGACGTTCCATTTGAGGAGAACGTTGCCGTTATCATAACTAAAGTCATATTTGTCCTCATCGTTTTGACTAACCCATTCATGGGTATAGCCGGCGATAAGTCTTAGTTGATGTCCGGCTTTGTTCTTCTTTTCCCATTCCTTCATCATATCGGTCATAGAATCCATGATTCTCACGTCGTAATGGGTTCCTTTGAGGGAAACAAACTCGTTTGTGTATCCAAGTATTTTGTTGACGAAATCTATATATCTTTCACCGCCGACGCACCTGAATTGAGACGACAGGATCATTCTGTTATCTTCGATGATTTTTGAACCATATTTATTCGCGTATTCTTTTATTTGCTTTATTGATAGGTCATCGGATGTCGTAACAACCTGGTCTTCGTCAATCATGAAAACGTTGACTCTTGATGCGTTGAACAGCTTATCTATGACATCAACGTCGTTACTGATTCCCCATCCAAACTTCCATTTGAGCATTCTATGGGCTTCATCTACGATTATGCAATCAAAGTCATATGCCGATGATTTAGCAAAGGCTGCAGGAGTCTTAAATAGTTCTTTAATAGCTTTCTTGGTAAAGTCATCGGCCAAGACATCACCAAAATAGGTTCTAGGCGTGAAATTTGCGGTAACATAGCAGGCGTTTCGTCTTTCTTTTGCATTTTGTGGATTCAAAAGCTGTCCTAAGGCATTGATTGCGACAATTGATTTTCCAGAGCCCGGACCACCTTTGATGATGATGGTTCTTCTTTCGCCTTTCTCCAAGGCTTCCTGAACCTCATCAACGATTTTGGAGACGGAATACGATTGCTCGGCATCATATGAGAAGAAAGGCTTGCCTTTGATAGAATCAGCGACCATCTTTGAGAATCCTTCGCTAGGCCTGATTTTAGAGCCATCGATCTCATAGAGGGTTTGCTTGTACGGTTTCTTTATGTATTTTGCAATGAACTCGCTTAACTTCTTTTGGTCATCTTCCAAAAATGATGGGGCAATGTGAACCAAAGGATAAGATTTATCGTCATTCAGGACTGTTTCGTATCCTTCTGGCATATTGTGAAGGTATGAGCAGGCGTTGACTTCAACGTTGTTGGTGTAGATATACTCGTTGAATGCCTTCATGATGTTGGCGTAGTTATAGGCTTGATAAGATGGGTGCCAGTAATCATCAGGGCCATGCCCGCCATCGGTGTTAACATAATCCTTAAGATTTGATCTTTTGACGGAACTCCATTGTTTCAGTTCGACGAGAACTACATTTTCGTTGTCGTTCTCGTCCTTTCCGTAAATCAGAAAGTCTACTCTTTGTCTTGTATCTATGAGCTTGTATTCGACACCTACATTGGCATCTTTGGGTATGGACTCATCTTTAAGAGCTTCTGCGACCCTAGGAAGAGAATGAATCCAGGAATTGTATTCACTACTTCCTCCACCGCCTAAATTGTTTGATTTGAACTTATCCAAAAGCATCTGCCCAATAACAGGATTAAGTCCTTGGCAGCTATCGATGAAGTTTCTCACAGTGTCGCAATAAAGAATCATAATTTTTCAAACTCCGTTAATTCTTTATCAATTATAACACTTTTATAGCAATCCATATTTGATTGTTTCGATGATATTGCACTGGCAGTCACAAAGAGAGCACTTTAATAAATTATTTGATTACCATAACAAAACATTAAAAATGTAATCAATAATTGTGCCCGCTGCACAAACTTTAAAAATTTTTATCAAGTTTTGTCGTTTTCGTGAGGTCTATATATGAGGATCGCTGAGAAATTCATCAAGACTCATTGTGTTCGATACCAGCAATCCCTTATAATATTGGCACTCACTTATAGGCATAGTCCTAGGCGG